>NZ_CP102950.1:2400000-3600000 GCF_024741795.1 Arthrobacter sp. CJ23
GTGGTGGACCGTGCCAAGAAGTACGCCATCAAGGACCTGCTGACCACCAACCAGAAGGGCCTGCGCATCGACCACCTGCTCCGCGCCGTGGTGGATGAGTTCCGCGAGCACGAGGACATGCCCAACACCACCAACCCGGATGACTGGGCACGCATCTCCGGCAAGAAGGGCGAACGCATCACCTACATCCGCACCATCGTCCAGGGCAAGGCCGGCCAGGAGCCCGGGAAGTCGATCGAAACGACGCCCAACACCGGCCAGTACCTGTGACGGGGCACCCCGAGGGCGCGCCGTCCGAGAAGCTTCCCGTCGGCGGCGCCATGCGCGTCATGGGTTCGGAGACCGAATACGGCATCCACGCGCCGTCGGCCCCGGGCGCGAACGCCACCATGATGTCCGCACGGATCATCCAGGCCTACGCCGCCGTCACACGGCAGCGTGCCGCCGGCGGTGCCGAAACACGGTGGGACTACACGGACGAGGAACCGCTCCACGACGCGCGCGGCTGGACCCTTGAGCGGGCCTCCGCGGATCCGAGCCAGCTGACCGACCAGCCCCCCGTGCTCGACGCCGAGGCCGTCGCCTTGGCCTATGGCCGGCAGGAGCTGGAATCCGACGGCGCGGACGAATCCGGTTCGCTCCTCATGAACATGGTCCTGGGCAACGGGGCACGGCTGTACGTGGACCACGCCCACCCCGAATACTCGAGCCCCGAAGTTACCAACCCCCGGGATGTTGTCACCTGGGATGCCGCCGGGGACCTCGTGGCACTCGCTACGGTGCGCAGGGTGGCCTCGGATCCGGAGCTGCCGGCCATCAATCTCTACAAGAACAACACGGACAACAAGTCCGTCTCCTACGGCTCGCATGAGAACTACCTCATGCCCCGCTCCGTGCCGTTCGGTGACATCATCCGTGGCCTGACGCCGTTCTTCGTCTCGCGCCAGGTGGTGTGCGGCGCCGGCCGGGTCGGCCGGGGCCAGGACAGCTCCACGCCCGGCTACCAGATCAGCCAGCGCGCCGACTTCTTCGAGGCCGAGGTAGGCCTCGAGACCACCATCCGGCGGCCCATTATCAACACCCGCGATGAGCCCCATGCCACGGCGGACAAGTACCGCCGGCTCCACGTGATCATCGGCGACGCGAACCTCAGCCAGGTCTCCAACTACCTGAAGTTCGGAACCACCGCCATGGTGCTCAGCCTCATCGAAGCCGGCCAGGCGCCGAAGATCGAAGTCCACGAACCGGTCCAGGCCCTGCAAACCGTCAGCCATGACACCTCCCTCACCGCCACGGTCCGGCTCCTGGACGGGCGAAGGGTCACCGCCTTGGACATCCAGTGGATCTACTACGAGGCCGCGGCCAAGCTCGCCCAGGAATCGGGCGTATCCGATGCCTTCACCGGCGACGGCCACACCCACGAAGTCCTGGAGCGCTGGGAGGCCACCCTGACCGCCCTCGGCGGAGACCTGGCCGCCGCGGCATCTTCAGTGGAGTGGCTGGCCAAGATGTCCCTCCTCGACGGCTACCGCAACCGCGACGGCCTCGCCTGGAACGATGCCCGGCTGGGCCTCGTGGACCTGCAGTGGTCGGACATCCGTCCCGAAAAGGGCTTGTACCACCGCCTGCTGTCCCGGGACAGGATGCAGAGAATCGTCGACGACGGCGACATCAGCCGCGCGGTGCTGGAACCGCCGTCGGACACCCGCGCCTTCTTCCGCGGAAAATGCGTGTCCAACTTCGGCAACGACGTGGTCGGGGCCAGCTGGGATTCGGTCATTTTCGATGTCCCGGGAATGGGCAAACTGCAGCGTGTGCCCACGCGGGAGCCGCTGCGGGGAACCGAATTCCTGACAGGGCCGCTGTTCCGGCGCCACGCGGATGCGGCGTCGTTCCTGGCCGAACTGATGGGGCAGAACACCGCTCCGCCACGGGCTTAACCGAGGGCCCCGCAAAGCAGGGCGAAGCGGCTGCAGCCGTGGCAATATGGCATTAAGGAAGTCCCCACAGGCGGGGACGGACAGTAGGGAGAAGGAAATGGCAGCGCAGGAGCAACAACAACCACAGTCACGCGAGACTGAATCCGAGGTGGACGTCCCCGAGGCCCCGCCGGCAGCTCCGGAGGCCCAGGCCTCGGCAGCCACCCAGGGAGTGGATGATCTTCTGGACGAAATCGACGGCGTGCTGGAATCCAACGCCGAGGAATTCGTCCGGGCCTTCGTCCAAAAAGGCGGCCAGTAGCCGCGGCGGAACAAGGTTGTACGGCCCGGCCGGTGTGAGGCCGCCGGGCATCGGATGTGAGAGTCGAAGGAGCGCAGCAATGCAGGACCTACCCGCCCGCCACCTGGCCACCCAGGCAACGTCCTCGTTTACCGAGCATCTGCAACGCTCCAGGCCGGAGCTGCTTCCCTTCGGCCAGGCTCTTCCGGCGGGGAGCGTCCCGCCCACGCCGCACGCCACCACCATCGTCGCGATCTCCTATGCGGGAGGTGTGCTGATGGCGGGGGACAGGCGCGCCACCATGGGCAACGTCATCGCCAGCCGCCACATTGAAAAGGTCTTCCCGGCCGACCAGTTCTCGGTCCTTGGCATCGCGGGCACGGCCGGCCTGGCCATCGACATCACGCGGCTGTTCCAGGTTGAGCTGGAGCACTACGAAAAAATCGAAGGAACCCTCCTCAGCCTGGATGGCAAGGCCAACCGGCTCGGTGCCATGATCCGGGGAAACCTGCCCATGGCCATGCAGGGCCTCGCCGTGGTCCCGCTTTTCGCCGGCTTCGACACCGTCATGGGCGTCGGCCGGCTGTTCTCCTACGACGTGACCGGCGGCCGCTATGAGGAGCAGGAGCACCACTCGGTGGGCTCCGGTTCCGTCTTCGCGCGGGGCGCCCTCAAGAAACTGTGGCGGCCGAACCTCACGGAGGAAGAGGCCGTCGCGGTCGCCGTCGAGGCACTATACGACGCCGCCGACGACGACTCGGCCACCGGCGGCCCCGACGCCGTTCGGCAGCTCTGGCCGGTGGTCTACACGGTGAACCGGGCCGGAAACCGCCGCATCCCCGAACGGGATCTGGCGGCCATCGCCGAAGGAATAGTCGAATCGCGCACCGTCGCACGGAGGGAGGCCTGAGATGACCCAGCAGTTCTACGTATCGCCCGAACAGCTGATGAAGGACCGTGCGGACTTCGCACGGAAGGGCATCGCACGGGGACGCTCCGTGGTGGTGGTCAGTTGCGCCGACGGAATTGCCTTCGTGGCCGAGAACCCCTCGCCGTCCCTGCACAAAATCGGCGAGATCTACGACAAGATCGGTTTCGCCGCGGTCGGCAAGTACAACGAATTCGAAAGCCTCCGGCAGGCCGGCGTCCGGTACGCCGATGTGCGCGGCTATTCCTATGACCGGGAGGACGTCACAGCACGCGGGCTGGCCAGCGTCTACGCGCAGAGCCTCGGTGCTGTGTTCACAGCCGAGCAGAAGCCTTTTGAGGTTGAGCTGGCAGTGGCCGAAGTCGGGCTGAACCAGGCCGACGACCACCTTTACCGGCTCACCTTTGACGGGTCCATCGCCGACGAGAACGGCTTTGTGGTGATGGGGGGCCTCGCGGAACAGGTGGCAGACGTGGTCAGGGCCGGGTGGAAATCCGAACTGGACCTGGCCGCCGCGATGCGCCTGGCCGTCAAGGCCCTGGCAACGGACAAAGAGGTGGACGCCCTGCCGGCCACCGCCGTCGAGATCGCCGTACTGGACCGCGGTTCGGAAAGCAGCAGGGGATCGCGCAGGGCCTTCCGCCGACTGGGAGCGGAAGACATCACACAGCTGCTGGCTGAGGAGGCCTGAGATGGATAAGAGGATTTTCGGCATCGAGACCGAGTTCGGCATCTCGTATTCGAGTCCGGACTCACGTCCACTGGCCCCGGAGGAGGTCGCCAGGTACTTGTTCCGCAAAGTGGTCAGCTGGGGACGTTCTTCCAATGTGTTCCTGACCAACGGTTCGCGGCTTTACCTTGACGTCGGCTCGCATCCCGAATACGCGACGGCTGAATGCGACGACCTCGCCCAGCTCATCGCGCATGACCGCGCGGGCGAGCTCATCCTTGACGACCTGGTGGACGAAGCACAGATGCGCTTGTCCGCCGAGGGATTCAACGGCACCGTGTACCTGTTCAAGAACAACACGGACTCCGCAGGGAACTCCTACGGAAGCCACGAAAACTACCTCATCCCGCGCAGGGGCGAATTCTCCCGGCTGGCCGAAATCCTCATCCCGTTCCTCGTCACCCGCCAGCTGATTGCCGGCGCCGGCAAGGTGCTGAAGACCCCGCACGGGGCCACGTTCGCGTTCTCGCAGCGGGCCGACCACATCTGGGAGGGCGTCTCCTCCGCCACCACCAGGTCCAGGCCCATCATCAACACCCGCGATGAGCCGCACGCCGATGCGGAGTTCTTCCGGCGCCTGCACGTGATCGTCGGCGACTCCAACATGTCGGAAACCTCGGCCCTGCTCAAGGTGGGGACAGTGGACCTCATCCTGCGCATGATCGAGGCCGGAGTCATCATGCGGGACATGCGCATGGAGAACCCCATCCGCAGCATCCGGGAGATCTCGCACGACCTCACCGGCCGGGCCCTGGTGCGGCTGGCGAACGGCCGGCAGCTATCGGCACTTGAGATCCAGCGCGAATACTTCGCCAAGGTCACCGAGTTCGTCGCCGCCAACGGCGCCCACAACGCCCACGTGCCGCTCATCCTCGACCTGTGGGGACGGACCCTGGACGCGATCGAAAGCGGCGACACCAGCGGCATCGATACCGAGGTGGACTGGGCCATCAAGAAGAAGCTCATGGACAGCTACATGCAGCGGCATGGCATCGGCCTTGATTCGGCCCGGATCGCCCAGCTGGACCTGACGTACCACGACATCTCCCGCCAGCGCGGTCTGTACTACCTGCTGCAGTCCCGCGGCGCCGTCAAGAGGGTCGTCACCGAGACCGAGGTCAAGGACGCCGTGGACGCTCCGCCCCAGACGACGCGCGCCAAGCTCCGTGGAGACTTCGTCCGTAGGGCCCAGGAACTTGGCCGGGACTACACCGTTGACTGGGTCCACCTGAAGCTGAACGACCGCGCCCACCAGACCATTCTGTGCAAGGATCCCTTCCGCAGTGTCGATGAGCGGGTCGACGCACTCCTTGATTCAATGAGCTGACTCCCAGCTTGGCGGGTTATTCTGGATGGTGGCCTCTACGAGGCCGCCCAGTGCTTGGCCGCGCCCAGTGCGCGGCCAGGCTCTCCTTGTGCCCCGACGAAAGTTCATTCTGTGCGCCGACTCCTAGCAATTCTCATTCCGGGCCTCCTGCTGCTCACCGCATGCGGAGGCAGCCCAAGCCCGGAGCCCACCAGCCAGTCAGCAGGCGAAACCGCCAAGCTTGACTCCGTCAAGGTCACGGACAACGGCGACAAGAAGGCTCCCGGCGTTGACTTCGCCAAGCCTTTGGAAGTTGCCGAGGCCACCGTGAAGGTGGTAGCCGAAGGCGGCGGCGACCGTGTCAAGGCCGGCCAGACGATCTCGGTCTCCTTCATCGCCCTGGACGGCAAGGACGGCAAGGCACTTGGTGACTCGTACGACACCGAGCCCGAAGCCATTGAGTTGAATGACGAATTCAAGGCCCAGGACGCCGTCCTGTACAACGCCTTCGTCGGTACCAAGGTCGGCTCCCAGCTGGGCTATGCCGTCCCGTCGCAGGCCCAGACCGGCGAGGCCTCGAAGGAGACCCGCCTGTTCATTCTCAAGGTGACGTCCGTGAAGGACTCGGCCAAGGTCCTGGACAAGCCCGAAGGCGAAACCGTGACCCCGCCGGCCGGTCTGCCCACCGTCAAGGTCAACGACAAGGGCATCCCCGAGATCTCCGTGGAAGGCGTCAGCGCCCCCACACAGCTCATCGCCCAGGACCTCATCAAGGGCTCGGGCCCGGCGGTCACGGCCAGCAACACACTGACCGTCAACTACGTGGGCGTCAACCTCGTGGGCGGCGTGAAGTTCGATTCCAGCTTCGACCGCGGCCAGCCCGCCAGCTTCCCGCTGACCGGCGTCATCAAGGGCTGGACCCAGGGACTTGCCGGCAAGACCGTCGGCTCGCGCGTCCTCCTGGTCATCCCGAAGGACCTCGCCTACGGTGAGGCAGGACAGGGCGAAGCCAAGGGTGACCTCGTGTTCGTCGTCGACATCCTCGGCGCCAAGTAGCCCCCAGCTGTTTCCACATATTTGTCCGTAACCCAACTCCGTATCCAAGCAAGGAGCAACCATGTCATTTGGTCAGCGTGATCTCGACCGCACGAAGCCGGAAATCGACTTCCCCGAAGGCGACGTTCCCACGGAACTCGTCATCACCGACATCATCGAAGGCAGCGGCGCTGAGGCCAAGGCCGGCGACACCGTTTCCACCCACTACGTGGGCGTCGCCTGGTCCACGGGCGAAGAATTCGACGCTTCCTGGGGCCGGGGCGCACCGCTGGACTTCCGCGTCGGCGTCGGCCAGGTCATCCAGGGCTGGGACCAGGGCCTGCTGGGCATGAAGGTCGGCGGCCGCCGCCGCCTGGAGATCCCTTCCGAGCTTGCCTACGGCTCCCGCGGTGCCGGCGGAGCGATCAAGCCCAATGAAGCACTGATCTTCGTTGTGGACCTCGTCGCCGTCCGCTAACCCAGGACGCCACGCAACACCCGCTTCGGATCGAAGCACGAAGGCGCGTCATCTCCCGGAATCCATCCGGCAGGTGACGCGCCTTCACGCTTTGCACGGGGACTTTAGTAACGTGGCAGGGTGTCCGCATCACGTACTGAACGACTCCTCAATCTGCTCCTGGCCCTGTTGAACACGGAACTGGGGCTTTCCCGTGCCGTCCTGCGCGAGAAGGTTTACCACGACGACGCCGGGAATGACGTTGCCTTCGGACGCATGTTTGAGCGGGACAAGGTTGATCTGCGCCAGTTCGGCTTCGAGATCGAAACGATCACGGACCGGGGTTTCGGCGAGGACGACCCCGCATCCACGCGCTACCGCATCGGCAAGGAAGCCAACCGTCTGCCGGACGTGAGTCTGACTCCTGCCGAGTGCACCGTGCTGATGCTGGCCGCGCAGCTATGGGAGCGGGCCGCGCTGGGTTCCGCGGCGGTCAGCGCCATGCGGAAGCTGCAGGCGGGCGGCGGGCTCGCCGACGTCGAACTTCCCTCGGGCCTGCAGCCCCGCATCAAACCCGCCGGGCAGGCGTTCGACGACGTCGTGGCGGCCATGCACGGCCAGCATCCCGTCAGCTTCGGCTACTTGGCCGGCAGCACCGGACGGGAGGAGTACCGGGTGGTGGAGCCTTGGGGGCTCGGCAGCCGTTTCGGGCAGTGGTACCTGGTGGGGCTGGACCGCGCACGCTCGGCCAAGCGTTTTTTCCGCCTGTCCCGGATGACGACCGCGGTCACCGTTGACACCAGCGGGACGTTCGAGCCGCCGGAGGCGTTCGACGCCCGCGCTGAGCTTGACACCCTTAGCGAGCTGCCCCTCCAGCGGGCGGTCCTTGACGTAGTGACGGGCCGGCTCCTCGGTCTCCGCAAGCGTGCCGAGGAAGATCCCGTCGACGGCGCGGGGCGCGAAGGCCGTGACCGGCTCAGCCTCACGTTCCGGGATCCGGAACAGCTCGCCGAAGAACTCGCGTCCTATGGGCCCAACGTCCACGTTGCTGCCCCGGCGGAATTGCGGGCAGCGGTGCTGCGCCGCCTGGAGGCTGCAGCGGCTTTCGCCGCGGCCCCCTCCATCCCCGTGGATTTCCCGGACGCCGGACCGGTCCCGCGCGCCCGGAAGCGGACATCCGAGGAGCAGCTCACCCGCATGCTCCAGCTGGTTCCATTCCTGGTCCACCACCAGGGCCTGCACATCCAGGACGTCGCCGAGCGGTTCGGTGTCACACGCAAGGAACTGATCGAGGACCTGAAGATCCTCATCTGCTCCGGGCTGCCCGAGGGCTATCCGGACGAACTGCTGGACATCCAGTGGGAGAACGACCACGTCTACATCAGCGAGCACCTGGACTTGAACCGGCCCGTGCGCTTCAGCGAAGACGAAGCCGGCGCCCTCCTCACGGGCCTGGCCATGCTCGGGGACCTGCCGGCGCTGGCGGGCATGTCCGGGGACGTACTCGAATCGGTGACGCTCAAACTGACCGGCGCAGCAGGCGGCGCCGGGCGCCTCGCCAGCTCGCTGGCAGGCCAATCCGTGGCACCGGAAGACTCACGGGCGTTCGAAACCATCACGCAGGCAATCCGCGACGGCCAGCAGCTGCGCCTGCGCTACTTCTCCCTCCAACGGGACTCCGTCTCCGAACGGGACGTCGACCCCCTGCGTCTGTATTCCCTGGACAGGACCTGGTACTTCGAGGCCTACTGCCACAGCAAGCAGGGACTGCGGAACTTCCGGCTTGACCGCGTGGAGGAGCTCGAAGCCAACGGCCGGCCGGCGTCCGGCCTTGCCGTGGCCGCGGAAGGTTTCCCCGCGAAGCTCTTCACCACCAGCGATGACGACACCTTGGTGGTTCTGCAGCTGAGCCGGCAGGGAGCCGGCCTCGCCGATGACTATTACGCCGAACGGACTGCACCGCTGCCCGACGGCGGGATGCTGGCCGAGGTCCGGTTCGGCAGCACCGACTGGCTGCCCATGTTCGTGGCGCAGCACGGTGGAGCGGTCCGGGTTCTGGAGCCGCGCCCGGTGGGGCAGGCCATCGCGGACTGGCTCTCCGCCGCACTGGCGCAGTACGCAGACTGACATGCCGGCTCGCTAGACTACTCAGATGCCTTGGTGGTCATGGATCCTGCTGTGGATCGCGCTCGTAGCACTGTCGCTGCTCTTCTACGTCCTGCTGGGCATCCGTTTGTTCCGCCAGTTCATGGCAACAGTTCATGAATTGTCTGCCGGGGGGAAACGTTTCAGCCATCTCGACCCTTTCGGAGAAACCTCCGACGTAGAACCCTCTGAAGCTGCGAAGCCGGCCGGTTCGGCCGTTTTTGCCTCGCCGGAACAGATGCGGCATGATTACGTGACGGCCAAAGCCTCCCGCCGGGAAGTCCGCCGCAAAAGGCGCGTATTGCGCAAGGCAGAACGGGGCCAGCCCCAGTCCCTGCACGACATAGAATTCAGTTAGACGTAGGATGTATCCAAAAGGAAAGGACCTCCCCACATGAGGCTCGAAGGCTGGCATCTCATCATCATCATCGTTCTCGCCCTGGTGCTCTTTGCAGCACCGAAGCTGCCGTCCATGGCGCGCAGCATCGGGCAGTCGATGCGCATTTTCAAGTCCGAAGTCCGCGAAATGAAGAAGGACGGCTCCACGGAGGCCAAAGAAGGCTCCGACGCCGTCGAAGGCAAAGTAGTGGAGCACCCGGACACCAAGACCAAGAGCGGCGACGACACCGACGTTCCGCCGTCCAACCGCGTCTAAGCGGAAGTGGTACAGACAAAGGGGCGCAAAGCCAATCCTGAAGCCCGGATGGCATTGCTGGACCACCTCAAGGAGCTGAAGAACCGGCTGTTCAAGGCCGCCATCGCAGTCATCCTTGGCACCGTGATCGGTTTCATCGCCTATCAGCCCCTGCTTGAAGCGCTGATCAAACCGATCAAGGACCTGAATGAAAAAGAGGGCCGGCTGGCCACGCTGAACTTTGACGGCGTGGCAAGCTCGTTCGACCTCATGGTCCAGGTCTCGGTGTTTCTCGGTCTGATCGTGGCCAGCCCGGTCTGGATCTACCAGCTCTGGGCGTTCATCGTCCCCGGCCTGCACAAGAAGGAACGGCGCCTGGCGCTTTCCTTTGTGGCCGCGGCGGTTCCCCTGTTCGTGGGCGGCGTGCTGCTGGCCTGGTTGGTCCTGCCGAACGCTGTCCGTGTTCTCACGGACTTCACCCCGGTGGGTGGCTCCAACTTCATCAGTGCCGAGATCTACCTGGCATTCGTGCTCCGGCTCCTTCTGGCGTTCGGCATCGCGTTCCTGGTTCCCGTGGTGCTTGTGGGACTGAACCTGGCCGGAATCATCAAGGGCAAGCAGTTGGTGAAGAGCTGGCGCATCACGATCTTCCTTGTGTGCCTGTTTGCGGCCATGGCAGCTCCCGGCGCGGACGCCATGAGCATGTTCTACCTGGCGGCTCCGATGCTTCTGCTCTTCTTCGCCGCGATCGGCGTGTGCCTGCTCAACGACCGCCGCCGCGAGCGTCGTGCTGCCAAGCGGGCCGCTGAGACAGAAGCCACTGCCGACACCGGTACCTCGGCCGCCGATCTGGAGAATCTCTAGACACACGGCCACTAGGCTTGAAGCATGTCCTCCATTTCCGGGTCTCCCTCACCATCAGACAGCTTCCAGGCGGCCGCGCAGCGGACCGCCGAGGCAAAGAGTCATCTTGGCGCTTTTGCCCGGACCCTGGAGTTCGAGCTGGACGACTTTCAGCGCGAGGCGTGCCGGTCCCTCCAAGAGGGCCGCGGCGTGCTGGTCGCGGCCCCGACAGGGGCCGGCAAGACCATCGTCGGCGAATTCGCCATCTACCTGGCCCTGGAACGGGGGCTTAAGGCCTTCTACACGACGCCCATCAAGGCGCTCAGCAACCAGAAGTTCTTCGAGCTGTCGGCAAAGTACGGCTCCGGTAACGTAGGCCTTCTGACGGGCGACACCACCATCAACGGCGAGGCCCCCGTCGTCGTGATGACCACGGAAGTCCTTCGGAACATGCTGTACGCCGATTCGGCAACCCTGGGTGACTTGGGCTACGTCGTCATGGACGAAGTCCACTACCTCGCGGACCGCTTCCGCGGGGCCGTGTGGGAGGAAGTCATCATCCACTTGCCGAGCGAGGTGCAGGTGGCATCGCTCAGTGCCACCGTCTCCAATGCCGAGGAA
The DNA here is from genome assembly GCF_024741795.1 of Arthrobacter sp. CJ23. Lineage (NCBI taxonomy): Bacteria > Bacillati > Actinomycetota > Actinomycetes > Micrococcales > Micrococcaceae > Arthrobacter > Arthrobacter sp. CJ23. Next base: position 2,410,920 of record NZ_CP102950.1, read on the forward strand.
TTCGGTGCCTGGCTGGATACCGTCCGCGGCCACACCGACGTGATCGTCTCCGAGCACCGCCCGGTACCCCTGTGGCAGCACGTTATGGTGGGCAAGGAAATTGTCGACCTCTTCGCCGGCGACACCAGTTTCGACGAGATCGCCCCCGAGGCCGCCGAGCCGGACGGGTCCGACCGCGCGGCTGTCATGGCGGCTGTCGCCCCTGCGGACAGCCGCGTCGGCAAGGCAAGCACCGCGCGGACGGGACAGACGCCGTCAGCCGGCCCGGAATTCGAAGTGAACCCCGAACTCCTCTCCATGGCCCGCGCCGAAAGCCGGATGAACTTCAACGGGCGGTTCGGCCACGGCGGACGCAGCCAGCGCCGCCAGCACCGCCAGCGCGAGGAACGCAGTTCCAGCGAGCAGCGCAGCCCCGTCCGGAAGGCCAGCAGGCCCCAGGTCATCGCCAGCCTCGACCGCCAGGACCTGCTGCCCGCCATCACCTTCATTTTTTCCCGGGCCGGCTGCGACGCCGCCGTGGCGCAATGTGCCGCTGCCGGGCTGTGGCTCACCACCGAACGCGAACAGCAGATCATCGCGCTCCGTGTAGATGAAGCCAGCCGCGAGATCCCGGCGGACGACCTCGACGTCCTCGGATTCTGGAGCTGGCGTGACGGCCTCCTGCGCGGGCTGGCAGCCCACCACGCAGGAATGCTGCCCACGTTCAAGGAAGTCGTGGAGAAGCTCTTCGCCGACGGGCTCGTCAAGGCCGTCTTCGCCACCGAAACCCTCGCGCTCGGCGTCAACATGCCCGCCCGTTCAGTGGTGCTGGAAAAGCTGGACAAGTTCAACGGCGAAGCGCACGTCAACATCACTGCGGGGGAGTACACGCAGCTCACCGGACGTGCTGGAAGACGCGGCATCGACGTCGAAGGCCACGCGGTGGTTCTTTGGCAGCCCGGCACGGATCCGGCTGCAGTGGCCGGTCTGGCATCCCGCCGGACCTACCCGCTCAACTCAAGTTTCCGGCCCACTTACAACATGAGCATCAACCTGATAGCCCAGTTCGGCAGGGAGCGTGCCCGCGAAATCCTCGAATCCTCCTTCGCGCAGTTCCAGGCCGACCGTTCCGTGGTGGGACTTGCCCGCCAGGTGCGCAGCAGGGAAGAGTCCCTGGCCGGCTACGCTGAATCCATGAAGTGCCACCTTGGTGACTTCACCACGTACGCCAAGCTGCGGCGCGAACTCAGCGACGCCGAGAACCACGCGGCGCGGAACAAACAGCGGGCGCTCAAGTCCCATGTAGGGGCTTCGCTGACGCGGCTGATCCCCGGTGATGTCATCAACCTGTCAGGGGGGCGGACCCCGGGCTACGCCGTGGTGCTGAACTCGGACGACAACGCCCGTGAGCCGCGGCCGGCGGTGCTGACGGCGGACAACCAGTTGCGCCGGATCGGCGTGCACGACGTCGACGGCCCGGTCACGCCAGTGACCCGGATCCGAATTCCGAAATCTTTCAATGCCAAGCTGCCCAAGCCCCGGCGCGACCTCGCCGCATCCCTGCGCAACGCGGTGCGCGAGGACGTGCCCAGGGTCGGACGCAGCAGCAGGAACGAGGACTTCGGGCTTGGCTCGCGGATGCCGGACCAGGAAAAGAAGATCGCCGAGCTGCGCCGGGCCCTGCGCGCCCACCCTTGCCATGGCTGCAGCGAACGCGAGGACCATGCCCGGTGGTCGGAGCGCTGGTGGAAGCTTCGCCAGGATACGGACGGGCTGGTCCGGCAGATCCAGGGCCGCACCAACACCATCGCGAAGACTTTCGACCGAGTGTGCGACGTCTTGTCGAGCTACGGGTACCTGCAAGCAGCCGGCGGCGGCCAGCCGGCCATCAGTGCCGACGGCCAGCGCCTGCGCCGGATCTACGGCGAGAAGGACCTGCTCATCTCCCAGTCCCTCCGGCAGGGAGCCATCAACGATCTCGACGCCGCCGAGATGGCGGCGCTGGCGAGCACGCTGGTTTACCAAGCCAAACGTGAGGACCGGGGACTGCGGCCCAAGATGCCGTCCGTATCGCTGGAGACCGCCGTCGACATCGTGGTCCGTGAATGGTCCCTGCTGGAGGACACCGAAGAGCAGAACAAGCTTCCGCTGACCGGGGAGCCGGAGCTCGGCCTCATGTGGCCGATCTTCAAATGGGCCAAGGGGCGGCATCTCCAGGACGTACTCAACGGAACCGACATGGCGGCCGGTGACTTTGTCCGCTGGGCCAAGCAGGTGGTGGACCTGCTCGACCAGCTTGCCAAGGTTCCCGCGCTCGATCCGCGCGTCACCAGAATCTGCCGCGAATCGATCGACCTCATCCGCCGTGGCGTGGTGGCCTACTCCACCGTTGCCTGACCATTCCACTTTCCAGATTTCCCAAGGAGCAGCACGCATGAACCAGCCCGGCACGCCCGGCGGCAGCACCCAGCCGCGCAAGGTGACGATGTACCGCAACGGCTCGGTCTACACCGCCGCAGACCCCTTCGCCACCGCCATGTTGGTTGACGGCGACACCGTCGCCTGGGTTGGTTCCGAGCAGGCAGCAACCTCGATCGCCGATGCGTCCATGGATATCATCGACCTTCGTGGGGCCCTGTTGGCACCCGGCTTCGTGGACTCGCATGTCCACCTCACCGAAACCGGCATGGCCCTGGCGGGGCTGCAGCTGAGCAGTGCCCGCTCCGCCCGCGAACTGCTCGACGCCGTCGCCACTGCGCCCACTGACGGAACCGTTCTGGGCCACGGCTGGGACGAGACCATGTGGCAGGACAGGACACTGCCGACTCCTGAAGAGCTCGGGCGCGCTGCCCGTGGCAGGCCTGTCTACCTGTCCAGGATCGACGTCCACTCCGCACTGGTGTCGCAGTCGCTTGTGGCCGCGGCCGGGCTGGACGGCATGGATGGCTTCGACGGCGGAACGCAGGTGGTGCGTGCGGCACACACGGCTGCCCGGCTGGCTGCGCGGCAACTGCCCGAGGCAGACCGCCGCGGCTACCAAGGCGCGGCCCTCCGCGAAGCCGCTGCAAACGGATATGTTGCGGTCGCTGAAATGTCGGCGCCGCATATTTGCAGCACCGACGACCTGCGCATGGCTGCATCCTGGAACGACGGCGGCGCCATGCCCGAGGTCCTGCCCTATTGGGGCGAGCTGGCCACCTCTTCCGGGCACGCACAGAGCATTCTGGATGGCCTGGGCACGCCCGTCCTCGGACTCGCCGGAGACCTCAACATCGATGGTTCCATCGGCTCGAGGACTGCAGCACTCCGGGAAGACTACAGCGATGCCGCGGGCCATCGGGGCAGCCTGTACCTTTCCGTGGATGACGCTGCCAAACACCTGGCAGCCTGTTCCGTGCTGGGGATTCAGGCCGGCTTCCACGTCATCGGCGACGCCGGCCTCGAAGCTGCGCTGGATGCGCTCGATCTGGCCGCCGCCGAGGCGGGCGAGCAGCGGGTCCGAGCTGCCGGCCACCGCTTCGAACACGTCGAGATGGCCAGCTCCGCGGCGCTGGAGCGTCTGGCGACGTACTCCGTCACGGTCAGTGCCCAGCCGGCCTTCGACGCCGTGTGGGGGACCCCCGGCGGGCTGTATGAGCAGCGGCTGGGGGAGCGCAGCAGGGAGATGAACCCCTTCGCCGCCTTCTACTCGAAGGGTGTCCCGGTGGCCTTCGGCAGCGACAGCCCCGTCACGCCGCTGCGTCCCTGGTCCAGTGTCCGCGCGTGCCTGGAACACAACAACCCGGAGCAGCGCATTTCCGCACGGGCGGCGTTCCTGGGACACACACGGGCGGGCTGGCGCGCCAGCAAGTACCGGAATCCGCTCATGGGCCAGCTGGTGCCCGGGGCACCGGCCAGCTTTGCCGTGTGGGAAGTGGAAGAGCTCATGGTCCAGGTGGCAGACAACCGCGTGCAGTCCTGGAGCACCGATCCGCGGGCGCGTACGCCCCTGCTGCCGGCTCTCGATACCGGCAACGACCCCGCCTGCCTGCAGACGGTCCGCGAAGGCCAGGAGCTCTTCGCCAGCCCCGCACTGCGAGGCTGAACCCGCCAGTGCAGTCCCCGCCATGAGCGTTCCATCCAAGGGCAATTTCCGCCCGGACAAGCAGCCTCTGAGCTGGGACGATACACGTTGCCCCAGCTCACGGGCTGGTTGACAGTTCCCGTCAAGTCCGTAGCATTGAGGCTCTACGGATGGTCCCGGGGTGAATATCCGGGCATCCGGCCGCCGTCGGATCCTCCCGCCACCTGTGCCGGTGGATCCTCGATTCCATGGTCGCGGCATGCAGTGTGGGCAGGTCCATAAGGTTCTAGAAAACAGTTCGTCCGGCACGCAGCACGTCCGGATCCAACTGGTCCTGGACTTGTGGACCTGCCCGCAACATGCCGGTGCTGCGTAGCTTCGGCATGTGGCAGGCACCACAGCTAGCGGGAGGCCGCCTTCCTTCGTCCTATAATGGAGAGTTGCGCCAGAATGCCAGCCCCATGGCTGCTCCGGCACACTGACCGCTCCATCAAGGAAAGGCCTCTTCTTGCGTGTCCTGACGATCATTCCCACCTACAACGAGCTGGAATCCCTGCCGATAACCCTCGGAAGGCTGCGAGCCGCGGTGCCCGCCTCCGACGTCCTGGTGGTTGATGACAACAGCCCCGACGGTACTGGGCGGCTCGCGGACAGCATTGCCGCCGAGGACAGCCAGGTCCATGTACTGCACCGAAAGGGCAAGGAAGGCCTGGGTGCCGCGTACATCGCAGGATTCAGGTGGGGCCTTGCCGCCGGCTACGACGTCTTGGTCGAAATGGACGCCGACGGTTCGCACCAGCCGGAACAGCTGCCACTGCTCCTGGACGCCATCAACGACGGCGCCGACCTCGCCATGGGCTCCCGCTGGGTGCCAGGCGGCAGCGTGGTCAACTGGCCGCTGTACCGCCAAGCAATCTCCCGGATCGGCAGCACCTATTCACGGATCATGCTCGGCATGAAAATCAAGGACGTTACGGGCGGATACCGTGCCTTCCGGCGCAGCACACTTGAAGCACTCAAGCTGGACGAGGTTGAGTCGGTTGGCTACGGCTTTCAGGTGGACCTCGCCTGGCGTGTGGCGAAGCTCGGCCTGAAGATCGAAGAGCGTCCCATCACCTTCGTGGAGCGTGAACTGGGCGCATCCAAGATGAGCGGAAACATTGTTGTCGAGGCCATGATCAACGTCACGAGGTGGGGTCTCGCCGCACGCTGGGCAAAGCTGACCGGCCGCAAGACCCCGGTGGCCAAGTAGCCCGGAGTCCCGGCCAAACCACGCCAGACCAAAAGGCCGGGCCGGTCACTGTGAAACTTACACAGTGACCGGCCCGGCCTTTGTTGTCCAGATGCCCGTCTACAGGGCGGCCACAGCCTTAGGCCGAGCGGCGTTCCCCACGGCGTTCGCGGAGGATGTTCAGGCGGTCCTCGAGGATGGTCTCCAGCTCCGGAAGGCTGCGGCGTTCCAGCAGCATGTCCCAGTGGGTGCGGACAGCCTTCTCGTTGGCGTCAACCGGGCGTTCGCCGTCCACCAGGAGGGCTTCCTTGCCGGTCTTGGAAACCCAGACAGGAGGGATTTCGGCTTCGGCGGAGAAAGTGACGAAGACCTGCTCGCCGTCCTCGCAGCGGTATTCGACCCGCTGGCGCGGTGCCGGCTCCACACCGGATTCGGTTTCCATGCTCTGGGCGCCAAGGCGCATACCCCGCAGGCTGCGATCGCTCATGATTACTCCTCTGTCTGTTCGCGGAGCCGTACCCCGCGCTAGCCGGATGCCGATTGCGCGTCTTCCGGACTACTGTCTGCACTCGTTGCATCACTAGATGAAACGCCTGACCAAGCTTTATTGTTCCGTTCGGAATGATCCGGCCGGACAAATATCCCATTATACGCGGTTTCCGCCCGGCAGGACAAAGCAGCGGGCTGAACCGCGCGGGAACCGGAGAACAGCAATGGCCGGCCAGAACCTGGCCGGCCATGTGCCGTTGAACATCAGTTCCCCCGGCGGCTATTCAGCGGAACTCTTGGCCTCGCTGTTTTCGCTGCCGCTCGCGTTCGTGAACAGCCCGGCGGCCGGGGACTCCGCGTTGGTTCCGCCCAGCGCACGGCCGATGCCCTTCAAGGCCTCGCCGATTTCGCTGGGGACGATCCAGAGCTTGTTCGAGGATCCTTCCGCGATCTTGGGAAGGGTCTGAAGGTACTGGTAGGCCAGCAGCTTCTGGTCCGGGTTGCCCTTGTGGATTGCGTCGAAGACCTTCTGGATGGCCTGGGCTTCACCGTCGGCGCGCAGGATGGCTGCCTTGGCGTCACCTTCGGCCGCGAGGATGGCAGCCTGTCGCTGGCCCTCGGCAGTCAGGATCTGCGACTGTTTGGTGCCTTCGGCGGTCAGGATGGCTGCACGACGGTCACGCTCGGCGCGCATCTGCTTTTCCATCGAGTCCTGGATGGAGTGGGGCGGGTCGATGGCCTTGAGCTCAACTCGGGAAACTCGGATGCCCCAGCGCCCGGTGGCTTCGTCCAGCACGCCACGCAGCTGGCCGTTGATCTGGTCGCGCGAGGTCAGGGCTTCTTCAAGGTTGAGCCCGCCCACCACGTTGCGGAGCGTGGTGGTCGTCAGCTGTTCCACTGCCTGGATGTAGTTGGCGATCTCATACGTGGCGGCCCGGGGGTCCGTCACCTGGAAGTACACCACGGTGTCGATGGAGACAACCAGGTTGTCCTCGGTGATCACCGGCTGCGGCGGGAACGACACCACCTGTTCGCGGAGGTCGAGAAGCGGCAGGAGCCGGTCGACAAACGGGATCAGGATGGTAAGCCCCGGGTTGAGCGTGCGCTGGTACTTGCCGAGACGTTCAACGACGCCGGCACGTGCCTGCGGGATGATCCGGACCGAGCGGACCAACACGATGATTACAAATATGACGAGAACAATCAGCACTATCGCGGCTGCTGTTCCTCCCAAGCCATCCATACATCTCCTTCATTCCCCAGTTGCGTGGTTTGATGCGGTGTACACCGCGGCAGTGGCATGGAACGCTGTCCGCCGCGGACGTTTTCTGCTGGCTGCGTTTAGTGCGGGCTGTTGTCGGAAGTCGAAGCGACCACCGCCGTCGCGCCGTCGATCTTGGTCACTTCCACCGTTTCCCCGGCCTCAATCAGGCCGCCGGTGCTCCGCGCACTCCAGACGTCGCCGCCGATTTTGACGAGGCCGCCGGTGCCGCTCACTGCTTCCATGACGAGGGCGGACTGTCCGATGAGCCGGTCAACATTGGTGCGCTGCTCCGCCGGTCCCTTGCGCAGGTGTTTGAGCGCGACAGGACGGACGAATGCGATCATCAGGAGGGAGACGACGGAGAAGACCACGATCTGCAGCCAGAAATCGGCGCCGGCGAAGTCTGCGATCAGCCCCGCCAGGGCCCCGCCGCCGAGCATGATGAAGAAGAGATCCAGAGTCAGCATCTCCACCACGGCAAACGCCAGGAAGACTGTGAGCCACAGGGCCCACCAGTTCTCGCCAAGCCATTCGAACATCGTTCCCCCTTGTTCCCGGACCCGCATTGGCGGAATCGCAGTAGCTGTCTTTCCATCCTAGCCCGGCGGTTGCGTTCCCGTCAGGACGCCTGCTTGGCGGTGTTGAATACGGTGATGGCAAACTTGGCGTTGGCCGTGACGGCGCCGTCGTCCTGCACCGACCGTGCCAGTTCCGCACGGTCCAGGTGATGCCCGGCCGGGCCCATGTAGGCGAGGTCTGCGAGCTCGGCCCCGCTCAATTCCAGCCTGATATCCAGTTCCGTAGTGGTGCCGTGCGCGAAGTGCTCCTGCATCCTTTCGGAAAGGCGTTCGGCCTTGCCGTCCTCGATGCCGAGCATTCCGCTGCGCTCGGCAATCTCCGCCAGGTGGCCAGGGCGGGGCGTCACCACGATGAGACTCCCACCCGGCCGGAGGACGCGTGCAAATTCGGCTGGGTTGCGCGGAGCAAACACCACCAGCACGACGTCGACGGCGGCGTCGGCGATCGGCAACGGGCGCCAGATGTCCCACACGAGGTTGACGGCGTCCGGATTCAGCCGGGCCGCCCGGCGGAGCGCGAACTTGGAGATGTCCAGGCCGATGGCGGCGGCGGGCGAACGGTCCAGGACTGCCCGCAGGTAGTGGCCTGTGCCCGTGCCGGCGTCGAGCACCACGGCGTCGGGAGGGGCAAGCGCCGGCGCGGCCAGCTCCGCAACTGCGGCCGCCATGGCCGTGTAGTGGCCCGCCGCCAGGAAAGCATGGCGGGCTGCCACCATGTCGGCCGAGTCGGCTTCGAAGGGCGTCCCCTTGCCGGTCAGGAGGTTGAAATAGCCCTGCTTGGCGGCGTCGAAGCTGTGTCCGTTGCCGCAGACGAGGGCAGCCCGGGGACTGGTGGTCCGGCGCAGCGGGTCCTGGCAAACGGGACAGCGCAAGGAGGCAACGGCGTCGGGAAGCATGGTCTCAATCCTACGGGGCCGGGAGCCGCCGTTGCCGCTGACTGTCAGTCGTTGAGGAAGCCCAAGGCCCGGCGGGCCGCATCGATTCCGTGCCCTGCCCAGTTGGCCGAGTACTCGGAGTTGTTGGACAGGGACCTCAGTTCGGCGCGGTCGAGGTAGAGCGCTCCGTGCAGGTGGTCCGTTTCGTGCTGCACGATCCGGGCCTGCCAGCCGGTGAAGTCCGCGGCCGCGCCCGCACCGTCCGGACGCAGATACTCGAGGCGCACGTCCCGGTGCCTGGTGACCACCGCCTGCAGGCCGTTGACCGACAAACAGCCTTCGAAGAACGAGGCAGATTCGGCGCCCAACGGCTCATAGCGTGGATTGAGCATGGCGAAGAACTCCAACGGTCCGCGTCCGCGCAGTGCCGCCGCGGCCGGATCGATGTCGAACTGGTCCTCCAGGACTGCGAGCTGCAGCGGAATGCCCAGCTGCGGCGCCGCAAGCCCGACGCCGGGTGCGGCGTGCATGACCGCGCGCATCCGGCCGATGAGCAGCCCGAGTTCGGCGTCGTCAAGCTGGCCGTCGTACGGAGCCGCGTGCTGCCGCAGGACCGGGTGTCCGGCCTGCACGATGGGCGGCAGGTCCTCGAGGTCCAGAAGCTGCAGGACCGTGTCCCTGATGCGGGAGGCACTGAACGTGGTCCCTGGGCTCGCGGCGATGGGTCGGGGCTGGTGGCTCATCCTTCGAGCCTATCGTCCGCTGCATGCAGCCGTGACGAAGTCCAGGATGTCACCGCGCAGCGCCGCGGGAGCAGCCACCTTGACCGTCCCGCTGCTCCTGCTCCCGCTCCCGTTGAGCGAAACGTGGAACGGAATGAGTGTGCCGACTTTGTCCTCGGCGACGGCGTGGGGATCGCAGCGTGCCGGCCGGATATGCAGCTCGAGCCGGCTGGGCGGATCAATGCCGCGCACGGTGACGTTCCGGGGCCACTGCCGTGCGGGATCTGCCGCGAGCAGCGTCGTTTCACCGATCGATTCGATCGTCACCGAGCCCGGACCTCCAACCGGTTCAAGGCTCAGCTGCAGTACCGCCGTCCCCGCCGCCGCATCGGCGTGAAGCACGGGCAGCCAGGAAAGCCTCACCACATCTGCCATGTTCCGGTCCAGGCACAGTTCCGCGTGGTTACGGTCCAGCACTCCGAATGGATCCGTCACGGGCAGCTGGATGAGGTCCGGGGTTCCACGCAACTGCACGGTCATCTGGGCGGCGGGCTGCGGCTTTGGTTCCGACGCACTGCACACGGCCGCCGGAAGCTGTGCCGGCAGGCTCTTCGCCAGGCCCGGCGGTATTTCCGTGCCGTCCGTGCTGGAGGACCAAACGGCGGGGCCGTTGAAGGCCGGGGAGTCGAGCACTGCACTGACCACCGTGACCGGCCGCATCCCGGTGTTGCTGAGTTGGAGCTCGATGACGTGGGTGGCGTAGTTGTCGCGGGACTGGTTGATCTGTCCGGTCAGCCCCGGAACGGCGGGCGTGGTGTCCGGTGAGGGAGTGCCGGTGCCGTCCGACGCGCACGAGGTGGGAAGGACTGCCGCGAGCATCATCACGGCAATGCAATGCCCGACGGCGGCCGCGCGCCGTCGTCGTCCGCCCACTGCTTGCGTCCGGGCACCCATGACTGCAGTCTAAGACGTTGCGCGGAAGTCTGTACCTGGCCCCCACGGGCGTGGACGTGCGGCCTGGGCTAGGCTCGTCGGATGAGCGAAACGACCCCTTTGGAATGCGTGCTTGGATTCGTCCGGGCAGTGGAGGCCGGCGGTGGTGCCGGGCGGCTGCGGCCCTATCTGGCCGAGGAGTTCCGGCTCACGGAATGGCCGAATGCCCTGGCGAAATCCGGGGCGACCCGGGATCTGCAGGAAACGCTGTCCGGGGCCGATCAGAGCGGTGACATCGTTGCCGGGCAGCGCTTCGAGGTCGTGCGAAGCACGTGCGACGGCAACCGTGTGGTGCTGGAAATGAACTGGTCCGCCACGTTGCTGATGGACCTCCCGCACTGGGATGCCGGGGACACCATCCGGGCGCGCAGCATGGCGGTCTTCGAAGTGCGTGACGGCATGATCATCAGCCAGGACAGCTACGACTGCTACTACACTCAGCCGGACTGAGGCAGCGGTACTGAGAACTGCTGGGAGGGCTCCATTCTTGACCCAGGGCGTGTCAGTGCATGGTGAAGCGACGTGCCACCAGGTCCGCGACGGCGGGTATCGCGATGGCGCCGGCGAACATCCGGTTTCTGGCGGCGAGCACCTGCGGAGGCAGGGGCCGCCCGAGGGCCATGTTCAGGCCGGCCTGCCACGCTGCACGTGAAGCCACATGGTGGCGGCTCCGCTCGTATTCCTGCAGCTCCCGGCCCACAGCTCTGCCGGCCAGTGCCATGCCGACGAGCGGGGCCAGGGCAGCGGCGTCAAGCCAGCCCAGATTCATGCCCTGGCCACCGATCGGGCTGATCTCGTGCGCGGCGTCGCCCAACAGCGCCACCCTTCCGTGGATGGTTCGCCTGGCAAGCCTCGAGCGGACCTCGAAAGCGCTAAGCATCGAATTGCTTTCCGCATCGAGCGCCGTGCCCGTGCGGACCCGGATCAAGTGAGCGAGGAGCTCCGCAGTCGGCTCCATGCACGGTTCGCCCAGCCGGACCACCCAGCGGCGGATGCCACCCGGCAACGGAAAGCACTCCACGATGCCCTCAGGCTCCAGGAACAGCACGGCGTCATGCCCGTGCGGAGTACTGTCGCCAAAGTCGCCCATGATGTAGCAGTCCGGATAGTGGCGCACGCGGTCTTGCTGCCCCAGGCGGCCGCGGATCCGTGAATGGGCGCCGTCCGCGGCAATCACGAGTCTCGACGACAACTCGAGCACCTCATCGCCGAGGCGGGCCCGGACAAGGACGCTGCCGCCGGCGTCGAGCACGTCAAGCACCTCGACGCCACGGCGCAGGGCCTCCGGGGCCGCATCCCGGACGATGTCCTCGAGCACCTGCTCGGTGCTTGCCTGCGGCACGGACAGTATGAAGGGAAACTCCGGCGACGTTCCACTGAAGTCCAGTCCGGCCACCCTCCGCCCACGGCTGTAGGCCGTGCCGCGGACGATCCGGACGCCCTGCTCGGCCAAGGGCGCTGCGGCCGCGACCGTGTCCAGCACGGCCAGTGCGGGCGGATGGATGCCGATGGCCCTGCTTCGTCCGCTGCGGGTTCCGCGTTGTTCCAGGATGGAGACGTCCAGCCCTTGGCGGAGCAGGAGTGCTCCCATGAACAGGCCCACGGGGCCCGCGCCAACGATGATGACGTCATGCACCGGTGCGATCTTCCTGCCGGTACGTCAGCAGGTTGTGCCAGGGCCCATGCCATTCCACTTGCCACGCGGGCGGCACGGCTGCACGCAGTTCATCCGGCGTGTAGCTCCTTCGGATGGATGTGAGCCCGTCGCCGCAGATGTAGGAACCGAGTCCCAACGGCCAGAAGCCGGCCCCGAAGAGATAGTAGGCGGCCGCACTGCGACGGAGATCGTTGTGGATGGCCCATCCGGTGCAGAGTTGCTCGGAGTCGTCCAGCACGCCGGCCAACTGCTCGGGCGTGAGGTGGTGGAGGATGTGGTTGGAAATCACGACGTCGAAGCGGCGTCCCTCAGCCACGAGCTCACTGCTGAAGCACTTCCGGTACGTCACGGCGTCGTTGGGCACCGCGTGACTGGCAAAGCGGAACGCGCGCTCGTCCGGGTCGATGCCAGTCACCTCCAACGCCAGGCCGTCGCGCCGGGCCCAGCCGGCCAGGTTGCGGGCGACGTCGCCGCCCCCGCAACCGATGTCCAGCAGCGTCGCGGCGCCCTGCGAAACCAGCAGCGGCCTGATCTGCTCCCGGTAGATGCCGTGCCAGCCGGACAGCAAACGGTTGACCATCGGGAATCGCGCGTAACTGCGGTTGAGACGGCGGAGATCGCAGTCCGCCTTGTCCATGTCCTCAACCGCGTCCACGGCACGCTCGCGGAGCAACCCGGCCGGCATCAGGGCCCGGCGGAGACCAAGGTGAACAGTCCTGTCTCCACGGTAAGGCCCGGGCCGAACGCCATGGAACAGATTCTCTCCTCGCGTCCGGCGGGTGCCTGCTCGAGGATGTGTTTGAGGACAAACAACACTGTGGCGCTGCTCATGTTGCCGAAGTTGCGCAGGGTTTCGCGCGAGGGCACCAGCTGTTCCTCCGTGAGCTCGAGCTTGGCCTCCACTTTGTCCAGGATGCTGCGCCCGCCGGGATGGATGGCCCAGTGTGTGATGTCGCGGTAAGCGAGTCCCTTCAGCGCAGGTTCCCGCGCCAGGAGTGGCTCGAGCGCCCCGGTGATGTGTTCTTCGATGATGTGCGGGACATACGTGCCGAGCACCATTTCAAAACCTTCGTCACCGATGTTCCAGGCCATGGCTTCCTCGCCGACGGGCGTCAGAACGGTTTCGAAGTGGTCGAGGCGGATGACCGGATCCGGCCCCTGCGGTTCACGGGCGCTCACGACGGCGGCGGCGGCGCCGTCCGCAAAGATTGCCGAGCCCATGATGGTGTCCGGATCATTGGACGTGCGCACGTGCAGGGAGCATAGCTCCGCACAGATCACCAGGACGACGGCGGCCGGATCAGCCTCGCAGAACTGCCGGGCTGCCCTGAGTGCGGGAAAGGCCGCGTAGCAGCCCATGAAGCCCAAGTGATAGCGCTGCACGGCCGGACTCAGTCCGAGCGCACGGACCACCTTGTAGTCGGGCCCCGGGTTGTAGAAACCGGTGCAGGAAACCGTGATGACGTGGGTTATGTCAGCCAGATCAAGATCCTGGACCGCGGAGACTGCGGCCTTCGCAGCCTCTATGAACAGCTTGGTGGCTTCCGTGGCAAAGAGTTCGTTCCTGACTTTGGTGCTTGGACTCATGACTTCATTGGTGGCCCGGTTGAAAAAGGCCGGGTTGTCGGGGCGGGCATCGAGGCTCAATTCCGCGACCGCGGTGTAGCGGGTGTCTATGGCCGCAGAATCAAAGCATGTGGTGACAAGCCTGGATCCGAGGCGTGTCAGACCTGCCTGGGTGGCAAAGACGTCGCGGGCCTGCGTCTGGACAAGAACGGTGGGAGGAACGGCGGTTTCCAAGGACCTCACGTATACCGGCATGCTTCATTCTCAGTGTGTGGGGGGTGGTTGGCAATGGTGTGGGTGGGTAGGGTGGGGTGTTCGTGGTGTTTTGGTGTGGGGTGGTTGGTGTGTGGGGGTGGTGTGGTGCGTGCTAGGCCGTATGTGTTCCGGCAGGTCCCGACGGTGTGGGTGGACTACAGCACGGGGGCGGGGGTGTTTTCGGATGGCCGTGGGGTGGCCGCGGTTCCGGGCGCGGGGCGGAAGAGCCCGAACTTGGCCGACATCCTGGAGATGGCGGGGTGGGCGGGCGCGGAGCGGGTGATGTTCACCGGAAGGGTGCCGGTGAACGAGCGTTCGGTCCGGCATTGGCTCCTCGTCCGTACGCCGGGTTGGTCTGCGGGCTGGGCCGACCCGTCCGGGAGAATGGTGGGGCATTGGCTCGGGACCCCGGTGACGGGCCGGTTCGAACGGGCCGCGACGGGGCAGCGGATCGAGGTGAGAACGGCCGCGGAGTGGTTCGGGAACACGGCCCTGTCTCCGGGACAGGCCCGCCTGGCGTGGGACGCGACGGCGTTCCTGGTCGGGGAAGCGTTCAAAGGCCAGGTGCTGGGGAAGACCCCGGCGGCGACGGGCACGAACCTGTGGGCCGCGTCGTTGTCGGCGGGGGCTGGATCCGGAACCGGTCACGGACGATATCGCCCAGGAACTGCACCGCACCACGGGCCAGCACCATCTCGAGCATCTGGTCGCGGGCCCGGCGTCAAGCACCCATGAGGACTGCGTGCCCCTGGTGGACCCGGCCGCCCGGCCTCGTTTGGGGGCGTTCGCGTATGTTGACGGGCGTTTCATGTACGCGGCGCTGTGCCGGGAGCTCGGGACCGGCCCGGGAACACGGTTGAACCGTGCGGACACGGTCGATCTGCTGGACCGCGACCCTTACGCGAGGGCCCGGGTGCTGGTCCGCTTCAAGGTCCCCGAGTCATGGAATCATGTCGGTGTCCTGGGCGTGCAGCACCGTGATCCCGGGCAGGGCTGGTATTACCCGAACCGGCCGGGCGCGGCCGGGCAGGCCTGGGCGGACACGGCCGAGTTGCATGTCGCCCGGAAGGCCGGGTGGATGATCGATCCGCTGGAATCCGTGGCGTTCACGAAGACCATCGCCGGCGCCGGGGGCAAGGCTGTCGCGGCCCGGCCCTTGGATACCTTCGCGAACCGGGTGATCCGGATCCGTGAGCTGGTGGACACGGACCCGGAAATGCCGGTGCCGGTCAAAGCGGGCGTGAGCGCGGCGTTACGGGCGATCATGATCCAGACGATCGGCGCGTTTGCGTCCCGGGGCCGGGCCTCGACGGTGGTCGCGTGGAGCCCGCAGGATGTCCCGGCGGAATATCTTTCGAGCATGGAACGCAAGGGCGAGGCGTTCGTGTACCGGGTGTCGGCGCCGGTCTCTTCCCAGCAGCGCCCGTATTACCGGCCGGAACTCGCGGTCCAGGTGTGGGCGCGGGGCCGGGCGAGGGTGCTGCTGGGCCCGAGCGCGCTGGGGCCGGACACGGCCGGGGCGTTGACGGTGCCTCCCGGTACCTTGCTGGGCATCAATGGTGACGCGATCTACACCAGTTACGTCCCTGGCTGGGCGAAACCGGTCCGGCATGGGGGCGGGGACGACGGGAAGATCGGGCGTCTGCGCCTGCAGGGGGTGGTGGAGAACGTGAAGACACCGCTGACCCGGGAGGAACGGGACCGGTTGCGGGTCCGGGCGGTGCGGGCGGGCACGGACTCGGCGTTTTTCGACACCGAGTTCGCGACCCCGGAGGATTGATCCATGGCTGTCATTGATCCGGGCCGGATGAGCCCGCAGGAACTGGTCCTCCACCTGAGGGCCGTCTACGGCTATACGTGGAAGGAGCTGGGGGAGCGGCTGGGCCGTTCGGAGCGGATGCTGCGCAAGGTCGCGGCCGGGCAAAGCCGCGGCGAGGCGTACCGGCAGGCGTTGACCGAGCTCCACGAGCGCGGTGAAGTCACGCACATGCCCTCGCGCCGGCGCGGCAGGGACGGGCATCTGGTGCCGGTGCGTGCGAAGGCCGGCACCCCGGCCGGCACGGTGGTCCCGGAGGACACCGGGGGCACCTTCGCGCGGCTCTCCGCCCGCGGGGCGTTCCACAGCACCACCACCGATTTCCCGGAGGGCGGCAGGCAGTACAGTGTCCAGATGCCCAAGAGCGCCCGGGCGAAGGGCCGCCTCGCGGGCATCGGCGAACTCCACCAGCGTTTGCTCTCGATTTCCCGGTCCCAGGCCCGGCACGACAAACGGGTGAAGCTGCAGGTCATCTACCGTACGGACGGGCGGGGCCGTGTCATGGAGATCGGTTCCAAATCCGGGTACCACGCCTCCGACATCCTCAGCGATGTCAGGGACCTGCACGGCGGGGACATGACGTCCTGGATCCTCTCCCAGAGCCGGGAGCGTTACGAGAACCTGGACCTGAAAAAATCACCGCTGGTCTCGGTCACGATGACGGTCTTCAATGCCGTCCGGACCAAGCCTGCCCGCAAGGCCCAGGACGCCGCGGGAACCCGCCGGCGCCGCCGACGCTGAACCGACCACACCACCCCGCCAAGGGCCAACCCTGCCGGACAGCACCGGACAGCACGGGACAATACGGGGCTGGACACCGGGAAGGGCGCTCGCCGCCGGTGGGGCCCGGGTGCGGGTGTGCCCTTGCTGCCGGGCCGTGCCATGGCCCGGTGGCAGGGGCACGCATGATCTCGTGCCTGCAAAAGAGGAATCTGCACATGAGGGGGCGTCCCGGTGCGTCATGGGGGTGCGGGGCGTGAAGAATGAAAGGTACCCCATCACTGAAAAGGAACCCCCGTTGCCATGAGTACTTTGAAGGAACGCCTCCACGCCGATGTCATCACCCATATGAAAGACCGTGACAAGACCGCGCTGGCCACGGTCCGTAACGTGCTGGGCGAGATCGAAACCCGCGAAAAGTCCGGCAAGAGCCCCGTCGCGCTCGACGACGCCCAGGTCACGGCCTTGCTCCAGAAGGAGGCCGCGAAACGCCGCGACACGGCCCGCATCTACGCCGAGGCCGGCGAGAGCGGCCGTGCGGCCGCGGAGATCGCCGAGGCCGAAATCATCGAAAGCTACCTGCCCCGGGCGCTGGGCGCAGCCGAGGTCGAAACCATCATCGACGAGGCCCTCGCCGCGCTCAGGGCCCAGGGCCAGGAACCCACCCTGCGCCAGATGGGCGCCGTGATGAAGCCCGTGACCGCGAAGATCGCCGGCCGCTTCGACGGCAAGGCCGTTAGCGACCTCGTCCGGGCCCGCCTGAGCTGACCGCCGCCCCCGCACCGGCTCCACCCGGCGAAGGGGTGCCATCGTGGGAAGGGGTGCCGCCGCGGCCGATGGCCCGCCCCGGGCCCGCACCACGCTCCGGGGGCCTCGGACGGCGTCAACGGCTCCCCGCCTGCCCCGTGCCCCCCCTTGACGGGCCGGCCACGCAAGCCGCTCCGCCCCCCGGCGTGGGCGGCCTGCGGCACCCCACGCTCTGGGGGCCGGCGCCGGGACGGCGCCTGCCGCCCCCGGGCCGGGCTCCGGGGTCCCTGCCCTGCTTAGCGCCGCATGAAGAGTGCTGTCTTGGCGTGCATGGCGCTCGCGGCGAGTTCGTAGAACACGACGATCAGTCCGAGGACTTGGCCGGCATCCGTGACCGTGCATTCGACCGAGCGCTCGCTCGTGCGCCGCGCACCCGGAATCGACAGGGCAAGCTCGGCGGCGGTTGCCGTGGGCATATCCACCGCAACCCTGAACTGCGTCGGCAGTTCCGGAACGGTGAGGGTTGCCGCGTTCCGCACGGCGCGCGCCGCGGCGTCGCGGATGGCTCCGCGGGCCACGGAAGGCGCAAGCGATGCGGTGGACGTGTAGCCGTGCGCGACTTTGACCTCGACGGCCTCGACTCCGGCGAACTGCTCCCGTGCGATGCGGCAGATCACGTCATCGCCGCTGACGAGCCCGACGGGTACCCCGAGCGAGGCCGCGTACATGGCGTTGACCTCGGCCTCCGAGACCACCGCACCGTTCACCCGTACCTGCGTGAAGTGGCTTGAAAAGGTGTGCGCAAGCACGCCGTATTCTCCCGCGGGGGGCGTGGTAGCCGATGAACAAGGCGACGTCGCAATCCGCGGTGAGTCCCTCGGCCATGCACTGCGCCTTCGGACTGCCGAACACGACGATGGCCCGGGGGTCCAGAAGCTCGTGGATCAGGTTGTCCATCGTGCCGTGCGAATCGTTGATGACAACCTCCTCCGCACCGGCGTCGAAGGCACCCGCGATGGCGGCGTTTGCCTCAAGCGTCATCAATTCCTGTGCACGTGGATAGCCGTAGCCGCCGCGGACGACCTGGTCAAAGGTCGCGACGCCGGCGACGCCCTCCATGTCGATCGAGATGAATGTCTTGACGCTCACGAGCTCTCCTTCGAAGGTGGGGCGCGCAGACGGGACTGCGCCCATGGACCTCAGTATTGCGGCCACACACCTCACCGCGCCTGGGCCGGGGCAACCAATGCAGGGCTTCAGCATTGTTTGATCGGACGAAGTGCGGGGGCGGTGGAGCGTCGAAGGTAGAGGGACAAGACACCAGTGGACTCACCGCCACGAGAAGGGGAATCACCGTGACGCCCAACACCTCTACGAACCGCCCGCTTGAGCTCGAAGATCTCGGGCGCTTCGTGGTGCCGGCCGAGACCGCGATCTCGCCAGATGGCACGCTCGTGGTCTTCACCCGCACGGAAACCTTGAACGGCACGGCGCACAGCTCGCTCTGGGCGGTCAGCGACGGCTCCGAGGCCCGCCCTCTGACGAGCGGCCCGGCCGATTCCGGCCCGCAATTCGTTCCCGATGGCTCCGCTGTGCTCTTCCTGCGGGCCTCCGATGGACCAGCCCAGGTGTACCTGCTGCCCATCGGAGGAGGCGAGGCGCGGGCACTGAGCTGCGCCGCCGACTTCCCCCTGGGTGTTGCGGCCGCGCGCGTCAGCCCCGAGGGCCTGCGCCTGGCCATCACCGCACCGGTTTCGCGCAACGCAACGGGATCCGTGGTGGAAGAGCCGATCGTGATCGACAGGCTCGGCTTCAAGACCGATGGGCTCGGCTGGAACGCGGCCGTTCGGCTGCACCTCTTCGTGAGCGAGATCGCCTCCGGCCACGTGCGGCGCCTCAGCGACGGCGACTGGAATGCCAGCGAGGCAAACTGGTCCCCCGACGGCCTGCTGATCGCCTTCACGGCCGCCATCGAACCTGGCAGCGACCTCGATTGGACGAGCGGCGCCTACGTGCTCGACGTCGACGCCAAGATGCCGCTGCCGCGCCGCATCGGCCAGGCCACCAGCGTCAGCGGGGCACTGTCATGGTCACCGGATGGTGGCTCCGTGATCGCGGTCGGGAATCGCGCTCCGCGCACCGGCAACGCCGAGCTCCTTCGTCTTTACCTCGGCACGGATGCGGCCGACGCCTCGCTCACTGCCGCGCTGGACCGCAATGTCATGGCTCGGCTTCCCGGGCTACCCCGGCGGGCGCCCGACGTTTCGTGCCGACGGCTCCGAGATCCTCTACTGCCCACGAGAGCGCGGCTGGACGCAGCTGCACGCGCTCGCCGCCGATGGCACGGGCTCACGGGCATTGCTCGCAGGGCCCCACCAGGTGGTCTCTGCCCTGTCCGTGGCGTCCGCTTGCGCGCGTGTGGCCTTCGTGCTCACGACCCAGCAGAGCCTGGGTGAGGTCGCGACGCTGGACCTGGCGACGGGCGTCCTGACGGTGCTCACGAGATTGCGCGAGAGCACCCTGGCCGGCATCGAGCTGTTCGAGGCCGAAGAACGCGAGTTCACCATCACCGATGGCACGCGCGTTCATGGGTGGTTGCTCTCGGCCCCGCAGACCGAGGGCGCGGCGCCCCTGCTGCTCGACATTCACGGCGGCCCCCACAACGCCTGGAGCGGTGTCGCTGACGGCGTTCATCTTTACCACCAGGTCTTGGCGGCGAAGGGCTGGCGCATCCTGATGGTGAACCCCCGCGGTTCGGATGGCTACGGGGACGCCTTCTACCGGGCCGTAAACGGGGGCTGGGGCACCGCCGATGAACGCGACTTCCTCGAGCCGATCGACACGCTCGTTGCCGAGGGCCTCGCGGACCCCGACCGCCTCGCCGTGACCGGTTACAGCTACGGAGGCTTCGGCACCTGTGCGCTCACGGCAACGACCCCCCGGTTTGCCGCGGCCGTCGCCGGTGGCCTGATCTGCAACTTCTCCAGCATGGCCGCCGATGGCGAGCACGCCGCGTACTTTTCCGAGATGAGCACCGGGGTTGCGCCGCTGGGCCACTACCGCGAGCTTCTGGACGGCTCGCCGATCGCCCGGGTCACCAATGTCAGAACGCCGACCCTCATCCTGCACGGAGCCGAGGACGCAAGCTGTCCCGTCGGGCAGGGCGAGGAATGGTTCAAGGCCCTGCGCCTGGCCGGGGTGCCGGCCCGCCTTGTTCTCTACCCGGGCGGGAGCCACCTGTTCATCCTGAACGGCCCGATCGAGTATCGCATCGACTACAACCGCCGTCTCATCGAGTGGCTCGAAAGCTACACACGGCCCGTCTCGCGCGCGCGGCCGCGCGGCCTCACCGCCATGCGGCCACGGTGCCGGCTTCTGGCGCCGCCGCCTGGACGTTCTGCGCACCCGCTACGGGGTCACCGCCGCACAGTTCGGCATCGTGCGGCTCAACGAGAACGGCACCCCGATCGAGTGCACCACGGCGAGCTCGGGAGTGCTCGACACCGGCTCCGGGGTATCCACGACGGACGACGCGCTTTTCCAGATCGGCTCGATCACCAAGGTCTGGACAACGGTCCTCATCATGCAACTCCTCGACGAGGGGCGCCTGGAGCTGGATGCGCCGGTGCAGAGCATTCTGCCCGATTTCGCCCTCGCGGATCACGCCACCGCTGCCGCCGTCACCGTGCGGCACCTGCTGATCCACACGAGCGGCATCGACGGGGACCTCTTCACCGACACCGGCCCGGGCGATGACTGCGTCGAGCGCTACGTCGAGTCACTGAGGAGCGCCAGGCAGGTGCACCCGATCGACGAGCGTTTCTCGTACTGCAACGCAGGCTTCGTCGTCGCGGGACGGATCATCGAGGTGCTGCGAGGCTGCACCTGGGACGCCGCGCTACGCAAGCACATCATCGCCCCCATGGGACTCGAACACACGATCACCCTGACCTCGGACGCCCCACGCTTCGCCACCGCAACGGGGCACACTGGCTTCGGCGAGGCAGCCGCGCCGGTTTCGACGTGGCCGATCACGCGCTCCATGGGGCCAGCGGGCCTGATCACGGCGAGCATCGGGGACCTGCTCAGCTTCGCCCAGACCGCGCTCCGCGGCGGTATCGCACCCAACGGCACACGCATACTCTCCGCCGAATCGGCCAGCGCCATGCTCGAGGAACAGGTGAGCCTGCGCGCAGTATCGCCCGCGACCATTGGCTGGGGGCTCGGCTGGTTCCTCGAAGACTGGAAAGGAACATTCGTCTACGGACACGATGGGGGCACCATCGGCCAACGCGCCTATCTGCGGGTCTTCCCGGAGGACGGTTTCGCGCTCGCGCTGCTGAGCACGGGAGGCCAACCGGATGGCCTCTACCGGGAATTGTTCGGCGATGCCGCCAGCGCCGTCTCGGCGGCGCGGATTCCGGATGCCTTGCAGGCGGACCCGGAGGGCCCGTCCGCCGCGCTTGCCGCAGAGATTGCCCTGACACCGCTCAGCTACGCCTCCGGCGCAGCGGCGCTCACTTTCGAGAACGGCGAGCATGGTCCGCAGCTGACCATGCGCGAACTCACCGACATCCTGCAGGACGGCGCGGAGCCCAAAGCAACCACCCTCAGGCTTGTGCCCGCCACCGAGCCCGGCGTCTTGCTCTTCACCGCGCCCGACTCCGCGGGCTGGGCCCACTTCCGTCCGCTTGAGAAGGGCGCCTATCTCGGGTACCGCTACATGCCCCACGGTGATGCCTCGTGACCGGTGCTCTGCCCACGAGCCAGGCCAGGCGCGACAAGATCGCCTCACGTGCCGAGGCCCAGGCCCAGGCACTGGCTGCGGCCAGCGGGATCAGCGTCCGCACCCTGCACGACCCGGCCGACATGGAGTTGGCCTCCGCCCTGCTCGCGACGATCTGGAAGGCCGAGGGAAACGCCCCGCACATCGACCCGGGCCTGCTCGTCGCGCTCGCCCACGCGCACAACTACGTGGCGGGCGCCTACCGCGGCGCGGACCTGATTGCCGTGTGCGTCGGGTTCTTCCACCCGCCCCCGGACCGGGCGCTGCACTCACACATCGCGGGCGTCCGCGGCGGGAGCGTCGGGGCCGGGGTCGGCAAGGCACTCAAACACCATGAGCGGGCCTGGTGCCTTCGCCGCGGGACCGACACCATGACGTGGACCTTTGATCCGCTCATTGCGCGCAACGCCTACTTCAACATCCACCGGCTCGGGACAGCCGCAAGCGAATACTTGCCCAATTTCTACGGAGAGATGACCGACAGCATCAACCGCGGCCAGGACAGCGACCGGATGCTGCTGGCCTGGGATCTGCTGCGGGAGCCCGGTGCCCGCATCGCGGCAGGCACCCCGGAACCGGAGGCCTGTGTCCTGCACAACGAGGACGGGGTGCCGCGCCTGTGCCTCGATTCCCCGGGCTCGGCGCAGCGCGTCCGGGTCGAGATCCCCTCCGACATCGAAACGATGCGCATCGAGCATCCCGAGCGGGCCGCCCGCTGGCGCCCCGCGCTCCGTGAGGCCCTCGCACCACTCATGAACGACGGCTGGCAGGTCACCGACTTCGCCCGCCGCGGCCACTACAGTCTCGAAAGGACCCCCGCACGTGCGCATTCTCAGCATTGACCTCATCGATATCACCCTGCCCCTCGTCTCGCCCTTCACCACCTCGTTCAGCACCCAAACCTCCCGCGCACCGCTGCTCGTCAAGGTCAGCGCCGAGCACAACGGCCGTGAGGTGACCGGCTGGGGCGAGTGCGTGGTCCTGGACGGGCCCGTGTACTCGCCCGAGTACCTCGATGGCGCGCGCGAGGTGTTGCAGCGCTTCCTGATTCCGGCGCTCTACGCCTGGCAGGAGGCGGGCAAGGCACTCACCGCCGAGCTCGTCGGCCACGTCCTTGAGCACATCGTGGGCCACCGCATGGCCAAGGCCGCGCTCGAAATGGCGATCCTCGATGCCCAGCTGCGGGCGACGGACATCTCCTTCGCCTCCTATTTCGGCACGACCGTCGAGGCGGTTCCGTCCGGCGTTTCGGTTGGAATCCAGAAGTCAATCCCGGATCTGCTTTCCGCCGTAGGCGGCTACATCGACCAGGGCTACGTGCGCATCAAACTCAAGATCCAGCAGGGCTGGGACATCGAGCCCGTCCGCGCAGTGCGGGAGCGCTTTGGCGATATCCCGTTGCAGGTAGACGCGAACACCGCCTACCGGCTCGTCGACGCCCCGCACCTGCGCAAGCTCGATCCCTTCAACCTGCTGCTGATCGAGCAGCCGCTCGCTGAGGACGATCTGCGCCAGCACGCCCTCCTCGCCCGTGAAATCTCGACGCCGATGTGCCTGGACGAGTCGATTGTCTCTGCCGCCTCCGCCGCCGACGCCATCGCCCTGGGGGCCGCGGCAATTATCAACATCAAGCCCGGACGCGTTGGCGGGTACCTCGAAGCCAAACGTATTCACGACATCGCCGTCGCCCATGGGGTCGCTGTGTGGTGCGGCGGGATGCTCGAGACCGGCCTGGGACGTGCGGCAAATGCGGCACTCGCCGGCCTGCCCGGATTCACCTTGCCCGGAGACATCTCGGCATCGGAGCGCTTCTACACGCAGGACATCACCGAACCCTTCCGCATCGAAGAGGGCCGGATCCGGATCCCGAGCGGCCCGGGCATCGGCGTCGAACCGATCCCTGCGGTGCTCGCCGAGGCGACGACAGCGACCCTGACGGTCGCCCCACAGTGAGCCCAGAGCCCAGAGCCCAGAGCCCAGAGCGAGCGCTCGCCGTTAGCTGAGTAGGCGCAGCTGGATCATGGCTGCGAAGCGCGCTTCCGGGTCGCTCAGGTCGATCTGTCCGATGGCGGAGAGCCGGCGCAGGCGGTAGCGGAAGGTGTTCGGGTGGGTGTACACGAGCGCGGACGCCGCAGCGACGTCGCCGAAGGCATCCAGCCAGGCGCGGAGAGTTTCAACAAGTTGTGCGTTGCGTGCCCGGTCGTACTCGAGCAGCCGTGCGACCGGGCCGCTGGGGCGGTCCCCGCGGGCGGCGGCAAGGTCTCCGAGTTCGACCAGAAGCGCCTCAACCTGCACATCGTCGAAGATCGCGAGCTGGGCATGCGAGCGGCCGAGTTGAAGCACGCGCAGGGCGCGATCGGCGCTGACGCGGGAAGCGGGCAGTGCCGCATGGTCTTCGGCGATGGTGCCGATACCGAGCAGCAGGCGCCGGTCACCGCCGATGCGGGCGAGGAATTCTTTGGCAACTCGTGCGGCGCGCCGCTCGGCGTCGGCTTGATCCGGGCGAACGCTGACGACACCGTAGACGATGTTGCCGATGAGGGCGGCGGCGGAGCGGGGGTATACCGCGCCCAGGTGCATCGAGAGGGCGTCGGCGATGCGTTGCCGTGCGGCGAGAAGACGCGCATGTGCGGGCCCGCCCTCCTCGTCCTCTTCGGAATCTGCGGCAGCGAGCGCCAGCACCACACAGCGGTGATCGGTGAGGCGCAACCGTGAGGCCGCCTCGGCTGCGCCGGCCCCGCCCTCAAGCACCGTGGCCAGGAGATCGGCCCGCAGCCTGCGCTCAACGTCGGCGCCGGCGCGTATCCGCAGCATGTGCAGCGCGACGAGCTTCGCGGCATCCTTGAGCGCCCCGATCCGGTCTTCCGGCATGGGTTCGCGCACCGCAACCCAGATGGAGCCGAGAATCTCGTCGCCCGCACGTACCGCGAGCGCCACCCGGGGGTAGGAGGCCACGTGGGCGTCGGCGTCGACGGGAGCGACCTGGATGGGGTCGGTGCTGCGGTACAGCTCGCGGAACACGCCGCGCTGTTCCAACTGGCGCAGGTAGCGCTCGGGAACCTGACGGCCGAGGATGGTCTCGACGCGGGCGGGATCGGCTTCGTCTTGTTTGCCGGAGAAGGCGAGGACCCGGGAGTTGCGGTCCTCGATCGTGACGGGCGCGTTGAGAAGGGTCGAAATTGCGTTGGCGAGCGAGAAGAGGTCACCGGCGGGCATTCCACCGAGGCCTTGTGGTCCGCTCTCGCCGACATCGCCCTCCGCGATGAGCGAGCGCAGCATCGAAGTGAGTTGGGCCCAGGAGGCGCCGCGGGTCAGCGCGAGCACGGGAATGCCGGATTCTTCGGACGCGCGGATGACCGCCGGGTCTGCACTCACTGGCGCCCGGAGCACGAGGCCGAGCGGCGTCTTGGGTGGCGAGTGTTGTGAGCAGCTCGACGATTTCCTCGCTCTCGCGCATCCCGACGCCGAGCACGAGCGCACCGTGTGAGGGGACCGCATCGTCGAGGCAGTCGTGGATGATGACCGTCTCGATCTGCTGTTGGGCCTCCGCGTTTCCGCAGACGAGCTCAAGAAGGGTCGTTCCGAGGTCTTCGAGCACCCGGCCAAGGCTTGAGCGCGGACGTGTCGTCACTGAAATGAGCACGTCTCCGACACTACGGGCGGACGGTACGACTCGACATTGTTGCGCACGACGAAATCGTACCCCGATTTCGTCCGGTGTTACCGAATGCAGCCCGGCGGTGTTCCGTGGACGAGCAGGGCGCCAAGGTCAGGACCGCGCCTTCGTGTCGATGACATAGCGGCGCGAGGAATCGAAGCCGAGCACCCGCCCGCCATCATCCATGAGCGCACCCAGGCTCTCGCGCAGGGCGGCCCGCCAGCGCGAAGCGGTCTCGGGCGCCCTGCGGCGCAGCGCCTCGATGTCATCCGGGGGCCGGACAAGCACGAGCCCCGCTCCGGTTCTTCGCCTGGCCGGCTCCTCGTGCGCGGAGGGCTCAAGCAGCGTCTGGGCGTCATCGGCCCGGTGTGCGCCCGGCCCCGGAGCCGCGGGCGTTCCGTGGCAGGCCGCGGCCACGCATTCGAGCGTCGACGCCCGCGATATGGCTGTGCAGTGCCTGCTGTGAGGGTGCGGCAAAGAACCCCATGCACGCACCGACCAGCTTCCCGCCGTCGAAATTGCCCGCAGGGTTTCCGTATTGACCGGCCCCCGGGCCAGATCCGAGGCCCAAATGCGCTCGAAGAGCGCCACGACCTCGGAGAATTCCTCGACCTGGTGCAGCAGACGGATCGTGATGCCCGCGGAGTCCGCCGCGGCCCGCGCCGCCTGACGGGCGTCCTCGAGGAGGCCTTCACTTGTGCCGCTGGCGCCCAGGGCCCTCATCATGCCGATACCGATGCGGCAGGATCCGTGCGTGCAAACTCGTGGATGAGCTCGGCGATGAGCGCATGGACGAGGCCAGTACGTTCGATCCATGCCCCAACGAGCGCGTGTTCATTGTCCGCGTGCGCACCACCGCCCACCGCGCCGAGCCCGTCGAGCGTAGGAACGCCGATCCCGGCCGTGAAGTTGCCATCGGAGGCCCCGCCGACCGAGGCGCCCTCAAGACGGCCGAGCCCAAGCTCCTCAGCCAAGCGGCTGGCACGGGCGAACAATCCCAACGCGGCCGATTCCTCCAGTGGCGGACGGTTCGCCCCACCGGTGACGTTCAGCACGGCATCGGGTAACGTCGCCGCGAGCCCGCGCATTGCCGTGTCCACCCTGTCTTGCTCGGCGAGCGTGCGCACCCGCACGTCCACGGCGAAACTGGATGCGGCCGGGACGGTGTTTGTGGTCGTGCCGGAGCGCAGCAACGTCGGCGTGACCGTCGTGCCCAGTTCCGCGTCGCCCAGGCCTGCAACGGCAAGGATCTGGTGCGCGGCCTCGATCGAAGCGTTGACACCGCGCTCGGGCTCAAGACCGGCGTGCGCCGCCCGCCCCTGCACCGCGACCTCGTACAGTGAGACACCCTTGCGGGCAACCTTGAGCGCGCCACCGTCGGCCGATGCCTCAAGAACGAGGGCAGCGGCGCAGCCCAGGGCCTCGTCTTCGATGAGCTGCCGGGAGCTGGGCGAACCGAGCTCCTCGTCGCCGGTCACCAGCAGGCTCACGCCATCACGGTTCGGAAGGGCCGCAATGGCATGGAACGCCATCACCAGTCCGGCCTTCATATCGAAGGAGCCCGGCCCGCGCAGCACGTCGCCGTTGACCTCGAACGGATGCTCGATGAGCGATCCGACCGGCCAGACCGTGTCGTGGTGGCAGAGGACGAGAACCCGGGGGGTACCGAAGCGCCAGCGCAGGTGGGTGTGCCCCTCGATCACGATCCGCTCGGGGGAGCAGCCGAGCAGCCGTTCCCCGAGCTCGGTGATCGTGTCCGCGCTGCGGGCGATGGCAGCCAGGTCCGCGGAGGGCGATTCGCGTTCGATGACCGTACGCAGGTCTTCGAGCATCTGCTGGGTGTCGAAGTTCACAACGCCACCTTGGGCATGGCCCGTGCACCGAAATGCACGTACTGCTCGCCCGTCGGCAGTGCGTAGAAAACCAGCGAGAGCCACCCCTGGGTGCCGGGCGCCCGCAGCGCGAATTGGCCATCGCTCACCGGGGTGAGGGCGTACTCTTCGACGGGATTCGGCATGGATTTGGCGACGACGCCGCTCACGGTCGTGCGCATGCGCACGGCTTCCTCCTCCTTGAAGACCTCCATGAGGACGCCGGAGCGCTCGTAGGTACCCAGATACGCCGACATGTCGCCCGTGTACGGCTCCGCTGGCGGGCCGAACGATCCCGGAATCGAGATCTCGGCCAGTTCGCCGAAGATCTCGTTGTAGAGCTCGATGTACAGATCGCGTGTGTTGCCGCCGTTGGTGAGCAGCGTCACGGCGAGGCCATCTTCTGGCAGGATCCGCAGGAAGGCGGCCTGGCCGATCGTGTTGCCGTCGTGACCGTAGAGGCGCTTTCCGCCCCAGTCGAAGCGGATCCAGCCCAGGCCCCAGGAATCGCCGAGCACGTACGGGTCAGGAACGTCGCTCTGGTGCGTGGTCATGAGCTCGGCGCTCTGCGCCGAGAGAATGCGGGTGCCGTCGGTCGCGAGCCCGGACCTCAGATGCATGCGGGCGAACTCGAGCACGTCTGCCGCGGTGGCATCGATGAGTCCGGCGGGGCCAAGGGAGCGGGGGAGTGACCACATCGGGGCGAGAAGGGGGGCCGTTCTCGTCGGCGCCCACATGGCCGGCGGCGGCACGGTGGAGCAGAGCCTCCTCGGGCAGCGTCACGGTGTGCTTGAGGCCCAGCGGTGTGAACAGGCGATCGCGAAGGGCGTCATCCCAGCTGAGACCGGTGAGCTTTTCGATCACGCGGCCCATGAGTGCGAAGCCGGAGTTGCAGTACGAGAAGGTCGCCCCGATGGGGTGGTTCTGCTTGACCTCGGAGAGGGCCTGGACGTACTTTTCGAGGCAGTCGTCGCCACGGCCGGTGTCGGTGAAAACGTCACCGTCGATGCCGCTGGTGTGGGTGAGCAGGTGACGCATTGTCACCGACTTGCTCACCTCGGCGTCGGCGACCCGGAACTCGGGGACCACGTCGAGGATCGGAGCATCGAGGTCGAGCTTGCCCTCGTCGACGAGCTGCATGATGACGGTCGCCGTCCACACTTTCGAGATCGAGCCGATCTGGAAGACGGAGTCCTCGGTGGTCTGGACGCCGGTGTTGATGTTGAGAACGCCGTGGCTCGCCAGGACAGGCTCCTCGCCCAGGCGCAGGATGCCGAGCGTGGCCCCGGGAACTTTGTGGGCGGCGGCCAGCTCGCTCAGGCGCTGCTGCCAGTGCGCGGCGTTGAGGGCCTTCTTGCGAACGGGGGTGCCGGCGGCCGGGGCGTAGCGCTCCACCCAGTCGACGATGCGCTTGTTCCAGTCGGCGCGGTGCGAGGGCGCCCCGTTGAGAATAAACAGGTGCGAGCCGCCCGGGTAGAGCACGAGCTCGCTGGGCACGTCCTGTTCGCGGAGGGCGGTGAACCACTGCTCGGCCTGGCCGACCGGGCAACGGTGGTCCTCGCCGCCCTGCACGATGAGGGTCGGGGTTCGGACCTGGCCCACCAGGCTGTAGGGCGATTGCGGGGCCAGGAGTTCCGGGTTCTTCCACGGCAGGGCACCGTTCTCAAGGCGCGACAGGAAGTGGCCGGCGTCCGATGTGCCCGCGACACTCGTGAGGTCGGCGACAACACCGCCGGCGACGGCCGCGGCGAAGCGGTTCTCGCGCGAGGTGAGGTAGCAGGCCATGAAGCCGCCGTAGCTGTAGCCGGTGACGGCGAGTCGTGCAGGGTCGGCAACACCCTCGGCGACGAGATCGTCGATCGGCTCGAGGAAGTCCTTGGCGTCGCTCGTGCCCCAGCCGCCGAGAACTCCGCGGAAGAAGTCGTTGCCGTAGCCGTCGCTGCCGCGCGGGTTGAGCGTGAGCACAGCCCAGCCGCGGGCAACGAGTTCGTGGTGGTAGGCGTGGACGGGGTCCGCGGCCCCGTTCCACGCATTGTGCGGCCCGCCGTGCACATCGAGCAGGAGCGGCAGGGGGCCGGTGCGCTGCGGGTCCCGGCGCAGCCAGCCGTGCACGAGGAGGCCATCCGAGGTCGTGAAGCTCCGCGGCTCGGCGACGATGAGGCCGGTCTCCTCCGGCGAGTAGCTCGTGAGCGGCGTAGCGGTGCCAGAGCGCAGATCGACCGTGGCGATTTCACCGAAGGACGTTTCCGTCGAGAGCACGATCGCGGCGGTGTTGCCGACGACGGAAACCCCGGACACGTTGGCCGCTCCGCCGACGATGACACGCTGCACCGCACCGTCGATGCCCGTAGCGTAGAGGTGGGTGTAACCGCCGTCGCGCAGGCAGAAGAAGACTGTCTGGCCATCGGCACTCAGTTGCGGGAAAGCGCCCGGGTAGCCCGCGCCGCCCGGCATGACATTGCGGTCCAGGGCCGAGGTGATGTCCCGCGGCGCTTCGCCGTCCAGGGGAAGGAGCAGCACGCTCGCGTTTCCCACCTCGGCATCGGTGCGACCGACGGCGATGAGCTTGGCGCCATCAGGGGTCCAGCCGGTGACGGCGAGCTGCACATCGGCGGCACCGACGAGGCGTGGCCTGGCGTTGCCCTCGCTGGAGGACACCACATAGGCGGCCGTCTCGAAGGTGAGGTCTGAATCGGCCTCTTTGCCGGTGGAGAAGGCGATCCGTTCGCCGTCCGGGGACCAGACCGGATCACCGGCGTGCCAGTCGCCGCGGGTCAGCCGGGTGATCTCGCCGCTGCCCAGGGCCACGACGTGGATGTGCTTGCGCAGCGTGCCAAGGAGACCGGCACCGTCGGCCTTGTAGCCGAGCCTGTTGATGACGATTGGTGCCGTGCGGCGCTTCGCGGCGTCATCGCTGCCTTCGCCGGGCAACGCAGCAGAGTCGATGGGGCCGCAGAACGCGATGCGCGTGCCGTCGCCGCTCCACACGGGGGCGCCGGCGCCGAGCGGCTGCGTCGTGACCTGCTCGGCTTCGCCGCCGCCGACCGGCAGAACCCAGATCTGCGGCGGCCCATCCTGGGCGCGCAGGAAGGCCAGACGTGTGCCATCCGGACTCCACCTCGGTGTCGAGTCGCCGGTTCCAAGGGTCAAGCGGCGCGGTTCCCCGCCCTCGGCGGCCACGAGCCACAGTGAGCGTTCGTCGCGGTCTTCGGCGCGGTTGGTGCTCTTCAGAACATAGGCGATGCTGCCACCGTCCGGCGACAGGGCGGGCTGCTCTGGAAGCTGCGTGGCAATGAGCTTGTCAATGCTTACACGTTGTTGTGCCATCGTGAGTCTCCTGTTCAAGGGGGTACGTTGTGCGGGGTCTAGCTGGAGCGGATGCTGTCGCCAAGCGGGGTCGACAGCTCGGGGTACCCGCCCAAGGAGCTTGCGGGCCCGGCGAAGTGGCAGGCCGCGGCGTGCCGCGCCGTCGTGGGAAGCGGCGGCGGGCTCTGCACGCAGATCTGACGCCCGGGGTGGACCAGCGGCCCCATCGGGCAACGAGGGTTGAAGCGGCACCCGCTCGGCGGGTGATGGGGGTCTGCGGGCTCGACGTCCAACAGGGCGGCCGGATCAACGGCAAGAAGGTTGCCGTGGCGGGTCGGCACGGAGGCGAGCAGCTCGCGGGTATACGGGTGCTTGGCGTTGTTCAGCACCTCATCGACCGGTCCGAGCTCGACGATGTGGCCGAGGTACATCACGGCGATGTAGTCGCTCAGATAGCGCACCACCGAGAGGTTGTGCGAGATGAACAGCATCGTGAGCTCCAGCTCGGCGCAGACATCGCGCACGAGGTTCAGCACCGAGCCCTGCACCGACACGTCAAGCGCCGAGGTGATCTCATCGGCGATGATGACCTCGGGCCGTGCGGCAAGCGCCCGGGCCAGGCCGATGCGCTGGCGTTGGCCGCCCGAGAGGGCACCCGGCAGCGAACCCGCACGGTCGGGGTCAAGGTTGACAAGCTCAAGCAAACGCCCGACCTCGGCGCGCTTGGCCGCGGCCGAGGAGAACGTGCCGCGCGGAATCATCTCGGCGATGGACTCCCCGATCGTCATCCGCGGATCGAGCGAGGAGAACGGGTCCTGGAAGACCATCTGAATCGGATGCCGGCGCCGCAGTTTCCTGACATCGACACCGTCGAGCGTGATCGTGCCGCCCGTGACAGGGGCGAGCCCGATGGCAGCGCGGGCGAGCGTGGACTTGCCCGAACCTGATTCGCCGACGAGGCCGACGACGGACCCGGAGGGGATGGTCAGCGAGGCGTCATCGACGGCGGTCAGGCCCGTGCCACGGGACCCGTATCTCACGCTGACATGATCAAAACGTAGCTCGCTCACCGCGTGCCTCCCACAGTTGCGACCGGCGCAGCTTCGGTGTGCGCGGCGGCGCTGCCTGGCTCCGGCAGCCTCACGCCGCTATCGCCCCCTACGGGGTTCCAGCAGGCGATCCGGTGCCTGCCGCCGTGGATCTCCAGCTCGGGGTCGGATTCGCGGCACTGTGCCGTCGCCAGCGGGCAACGAGCGGCGAAGGCGCATCCGGGCGGCACCTCCCCGGGTGCCGAGCGGGCGGCCGGGAATCACACCGAGGGGCTCTTCGCGGTCGGTGTCCAGATCGGGCACGACCTCAAGCAGGGCGCGGGTATAGGGGTGGCGTGCGCCCGTGTAGAGGTCCGCCGTCGGAAGATCTTCGACGATGCGCCCGGCGTACATGACCAGCACGCGCTCGCAGCTTTGCGAGACGACGGCGATGTCGTGGCTGATCAGCAGGATCGCCGCGTTCGTGTCGGTGCGCACCCGCGCCAGGAGCCGAAGAACCTGGCGCTGTACCGTGACATCGAGGGCGGTGGTCGGTTCGTCGGCGATGATCAGCTTGGGGCTGTTCATGAGGCCCATCGCGATCATCGCGCGCTGTCGCATCCCGCCGGAGAACTCGTGCGGGTACTGTTCGGCGCGCCGGGCGGCTGCGGGCACGCGCACTGCCTGGAGCCGCCTGACGGCGCGTTCCATGGCATCCTGTCTGCTCATGCCCTGGTGTTCCTGTGCGGCTTCGGCGAGTTGGCTGCCGATGCGTCGGGTGGGGTTGAACGAGGTCATGGGGTCCTGAAACACCATTGCCAGTGACGTGCCGAGCAGCCCACGAATGGTCTTCTCCGGTGCGGTCAGGATCTGGATGCCGTTGAACTCGAGGCGATCGGCGTCCACGACCCCTGGTGGTTCGATGAGTCGGGAGGCGGCCAGCGCGGTCAGGCTTTTGCCCGAGCCGGATTCGCCGACCACTCCCAGCGCCTCACCCTCCCTGATCTCGAAGCTCACTCCGCGAACGGGGTGCACCAGGCCGCCGGGTGTTGGGTATGAGACGCGGAGGTTCTCGATGCTCAGGATCGTGCCGGTGGAAACGGTGGAAACGGTGGGAACCGCACGGGTGGTGGGCTGCGGCAGCGGCGGGAGCGTCCAACGACCGATGGCGACGCGGCCACCGGCAACGGATGCGGCGCTCTCGCCGAGGAGGTTGAACGCGAGGCCGGCAACGATGACGGCGGCGGCCGGGCCGAAGGCTGCGGCGGGGTTGATGTAGATGCGGTTGAGTCCCTCGCTGAGCAGCTTGCCCCAGTCGTAGGCGGGAAGCTGTACGCCGATCCCGAGAAAAGACAGGCCGGCGAAGGCCAGCAGCGCACCGCCGGCGGCAACGGTCGCGTTGACGATGAGAGGCTCGGCAATGTTTGGCAGTACGTGCCGGATGAGGATGCGCAGGCGCGAGACGCCGGCGGTGCGCGCGGCGGAGATGAAGTCACGGCCGGCGATCGCGGCAGACATGGTCTGGGTGAGGCGGGCAAAGCTCGGGGCCATGGCAAAGCCGATGGCGAGCACGGCCCCGGTGGTGCCGACGCCGAAGACCACGGCGAAGAACAGCGCGAGCAGGAGGCCGGGGAAAGCGACGGCAATGTTGACGATGCCGACGACGAGGCGTCCGGCCCAGCGCGGGAGCACGGAGGGGGCCGTACCGAGCAGGGTTCCGACCGTGACGCCGATGAGGACTGCGATGACGGCGAGGGCGACCGAGAGCTGGGTGGCAACCAACACGCGGGCGAGGACGTCGCGCCCCAGCGCATCCGTTCCAAGGAGGTGTTCAGCGCTTGGACCTTGCTGTGTGCCATAGGTGTCGATGGCCTGGGCCTGTGCGCCCCAGAGCAGGGGGGCAAAGATCGCGAGCAGGGCGACGAGAAGGACGAGAACCGTGGCGGTGGCCCCGACCGGGCTACGGACGATGGAAAGCCACTTCAGGCGAGTGGGCATCAGGACTCCCGGATTGTTGAGCGCGGATCGAGAAGTGCAAGGACGATATCGATGAGGAGGTTGACGAGAAGTACACCGATTCCATAGATGAGCACGATGGACTGCACCACCGGGTAGTCCTTGGACAGGATGGACTGCACGATCATGGTGCCCAGGCCCGGCCAGGCGAAGATGTTTTCGACAAGCACGGTGCCCGCGACCATGCCGCTGAGGAGGAGACCGGTGAGGGTGAGCGTCGCCGTCATGGCGTTGGGGAGGGCGTGGCGGATATAGATCTTGCGCGGGGCCAGGCGCTTGGCGCGGGCGGTGCGCACGAAGTCCTGGCCGAGGACGCTGAGGACCTCGACGCGGATGATGCGGGAGAAGACAGCGATTGGCCCGACGGCCAGGGCGACAACGGGTAAGACCAGCGCCAACGGGCTGTCATTGCCGGCGATCGGGAACCACCCGAGGTTGACCGCGAAGATGTAGACGAGCCCGACGCCGAGGAGGAACTCGGGGATTGCGGCGAACACCACACAAATGATGGCGAAGCTGAGTTCGAGCCCGCGTCTGCGGCCGCCGCGGGTCACCACGGCCATGGTGACGCCGAGCGGAAGGGCGACGAGCAGAACGAGGAGGCAGGCGAGCAGGGCGATCTGCACAGTGGCAGGGAACCGTGTCGCGATAATGTGGGGGACCGGCTCGTTCGTGATGGTGGAAACCCCGAGATTTCCGGTGAAGAGCTTGGCGAAGTAGTTCACGTATTGCACGATCAGCGGCTGGTCGAGGCCGAGCGCGGCGCGCCGGGCCTCGACCAGCTCGACTGGTGCGTTCATGCCCAGTGCCGCGCGAACGGGGTCCCCGGGCACGAGGTGGATCATGAGGAAGGCCGCCGTGATCAGCACCCACAGCGAGACGATGAACTGTCCGCCCCGTCGCAGCGCGAAGCTCAGCCAGGGGCTGATTCCTGCCCGTGGTGCGGCGGCGGGTGCGGCAGCGGGTGTGGCCACTGTTTCGGCTGTGGTGCTGGTCATGGGGCTGCCCACCTTCTCGGGTTACTTGAACAGACGAATTGACGCGGGCTCGAGACTGTCGCTCTGAGTGAACTTCGCCTTGCTGCCGAACACAGACACAACCGAGTTCGCGAACGGGATGACGTCTGCGGCGCCGATCAGTGCCGCCTCGGCGTCCGACCAGTCCTCACAACCTTCTTTGCCCGGTTTCGTCGCGGCAGAGCTCGCGGCGGCGATGTAGTCCGCGTTATCGGTGTAGCCGAAGTTTGAGCCGTTCGGCGGGGTTTTGCCGGAGAAGAACGGCACGATCTGGCTGGGCAGGCCAACGCCCAGTGAGATGAGTGAAACGTCCCAGTCGCCGGTACCGAAGAGCGTCTCGCTCACGCCGTTGGCATCGACACCCCTGGGGGTCGCCTCAACGCCGATCTTTTTCCACATCGACTGCAGCAGCTCTGAGGTCGAGCCGAAAGAGTCGGAAATATACGAGGGGTAGATGACGCTCAGTGAGAGCTTCGCTCCGTTCTTCTGGCGTATACCGTCCGATCCGGGCTTCCAGCCGGCGGAATCGAGCGCGTCGGCTGCGGCCTTCACATCGAAGGCCGGGATGCTGGCCGCCGCCACGTCGGCATTGCAGGGGTTCGGCGCCAGGTTGACGAGATTGCTCGGCGCGGTGCCTGTGCCGCTTGAGAGAACCGCGCGCAGCTCTTCGAGGTTCAGGCCCTGGGTGAGGGCAATGCGAAGTGCCTCATCAGAAAGCAGCTTCTTTGGGTTCTTGTTGAAGTGAATCTGTCCCAAACCAGCCTGAACATCATGGGAGAAGAGCTTCTTGGCGCGCAGCCGCCCGGAATCGGGCCCCACAACCTGTGCGGCGTTCAGCTCGCCGGAAAGCAGCAGATTTGTCGCGGTGGTCTCGTTGGGCAGGACCTTGAAGATGACCGTGGCGGGGATGCCGGCCTGCTTCGGGTCCCAGGTGCCGGGCCCCCAAACGAACTCTTTGCGCCGGGTCAGTGTGTACTGCGAGTTCGGGGCGATCCCGGTCATCGTGTACATGCCGGTCGCGCCTTCCCCCTTGGCGAGCGCATCCGCGTTGGCAAGCGCCGGCCCGCACACCATGTGCACGCTGCCAACGTTTTCGAGCAGGAACGCGTCGGGCGCGCCGCTCCTCACACTCAGCACGCCGGTTGCGTCCTCGCCTGTCGCGACGGTGCCGGCCTGTACGTTTAGCCCGACGAGGGGTGAGCCGTTCTTCGGGTCCGCAATGAAGTTGATGTTCTCCGCGAGCATTGATGCGGTGATCACGGTGCCGTCAGCGCAGGTGGCGTCGTTGCGCAGGGTGAAGGTGGCGTTGGTGGTGTCGGCCTCCCACGCGCTCGCGAGCCCGGAAAGGATGGTGCCGTCGTTGCCTACCTCGACGAGGCGCGAATAGAGGAAGCGGTCGATGGTGCGCGCGACACTCATCGCGGTAATCATGGGGTTGAGGTTTCCCGGGTCGGCGCCGATTGCCATCGTGAAGGTGCCGTCGGTGGCAAGCTCGCCGCCGGCGTCGTTGCCGGAAGCGCCGGGCGCGGTGCAGGCCGTGAGCGTGAGTGCTGCCGCCCCAACGAGGGCGACGAGTGGGGTGATGGAACGCATGGGATGCCTCCAGCTGTTGTGTGCGGGATGGGATGTGTGCGGGTGCAGTTACGAGGAAAGCGTCCGGAGGTGCTCAACCGCGAGGTGACCGGCGACGCCGATGGAGGCGTCGACGGCGGGCAGCCGCTCTGCCAGCGAGTCAGCTCTGGTGAAGACGGCGACCGCATACTGCCGTCCGTCCGGGTAGGTGACGACGCCCGCCTCATTGCGCACTGCGGGCACGGTTCCCGTCTTCGCGGCAATCAGTACATCACTCGGGAATCCCGACGACAGCCGGTGCGGCCAGATCTGCTGTGCCATGATGTCCCTGGCGATCTTGCAGGCCGCCGGAGACGCCGCGGTGTCAGTCCAGATGGCATTCAGCAGTGTCGTGATGTCCCGCGGAGTCGACGCGGCAGTGCGCAGCGGATCAAGGATCGACAAGCCCCAGATCTGCTCGGCCGTCGCCGCACCCAGCAGCTCCTCAAGGTCGCTCTCCGACCCGCCGCCGAGGTCTTCAACAACCGAAGCGAACAAGTCTTCGCAGCAGCCGATCAGACGCGTCTGGCTGAGCCTCAGGTCGCTCACGACCTGCTCAACTGCCTCCCGACCTAGCCGGTGGTAGAGGACGTCGGTTGCGGCGTTATCGCTCATCACCATCATGTTGTAGGCAAGGTCACGCCAGCTGGCCTCGACATCGTCGGCGAATCCCGCGGTGCCAACCCCGCCGGTGCGGTAGCGCGCAGTGACAATTGTCCGCCCGCTCGGATCCAGCCGGCCGGCATCAACCGCGCGAACAAAGGCGACCAGGACAAAGACCTTGAAGACGGACGCAAGAATTACACGCTCGTCGGAGCGGACCGAGACCTCGTCGCCGCCGTCCGCTCCGACTTCACGCGCGTGCAGGAAACCGGTGGCTCCAACCCGCGTGAAGACATCCGAGATCGCAGCGCTCATGCCGACACGCGCCGATCGGCGCGACCAGTGTGCAAGTACAGCGCGTTGCCGTCGCCGTCGTTGCCCACGAAGGCATGCGGTGTGTGCATCCCATGACGGGCTTTACGCGGGATAAGGGTGTCGCCCTTCCAATGCACCAGCTCGACCCGGGGCTGCTCCGGGGCAAGCCCGGCGAAGATCCCCTTCATCTTCTGTTCGATCCAGATCCGCCCCTCTGCGTCCTGGGTGACATGGGAGTCCGCGACCTGTGAGCTGTAGGTGCCGACGTAGCGCGAGGCATCGATGGCGTGGACGTCGTTGGCGGGGGCGGGAAGCTCCGGCACGACAACGCCAGTGAGACGGTTGATGACGGGGGAGATGAGCTCCCTGTAAAGGCCAAGAGCATCGCCGCCGTTTGTCAGCACCGCAACCGCGGCCTTCTGCCCAGGGATCACGCGGAGGAAAGCGGTCTGGCCGATTGTTCCTCCGTCATGGCCGATGACGGGCCCGCCCTCCCAATTGAACAGCTCCCAGCCAAGACCCCAGCTATCGCCCATGAGACCGAGCTCCGGAAGCTTGACCTGCTGTTCCTGCATTGCTGCAACGCTTTCGGCGCTCAGGACCTGTTTGCCATCCGGGCCAACTCCGCCGTCGATGTGCATCTTCGCGAAGGCGACAAGGTTGCTCGCGCTCATAGCGAAAACGGATCCGGCCGGAGCGTTCGAACGCACCAGCGACCAGACCTGCGCCGGCTCCGGGGCAGCACCCTCGCTCGAGCTGAGATGACCAAGCGCCGCACGGAACATGATTGCCTCGCCCGCCCCCGTGGCCGCGTGCTTGAGCCGCAGCGGATCGATCAGGTACTCGCGCAAGCAAGCCTCATAGTGCTTGCCACGAACAACCTCCACGATCCGGCCCAGAACCGAGAAAGCCGCGTTGTTGTAAGAGAACATTTCGCCGGGTTCGAAAAGCTGCGGCACCTCGGCGAGGACCGGCATGAACTTCTCGACGGCGTCCTCGCCCTCGGTCGTGGCCGTGAAGATATCGCCCTCAAAACCGGAAAGATGGCTGAGAAGCTTCGATATCCATCCACGTAATGACAAAGTCCTGACGCAGCGGCGAATACCATCAACAGCGCTGCACGACCGTCATCCAGACCCACGGAACGTCCGGGAAGACCGCCCACATCGCTCGCCCAGTTCAGATGCCCGCCGCGGTCCGGACACCAGCATCTGGCGAATCGCCATAGATGGCGGGTAATTGGTAACGATACAGGCAGCCTTCCTCACCTAGCTACCTGCGACAGGGTGATCCCAATTGATGAAAGTCTGTTGAGAATGTATATTGCCTATTCAGCCGTGGCCACCAAAACTGGTGGCAACGATTTTATTTATTTGCGTATTTGTTCGATCGCACAAAAAAGCGCGCCCGCCGGATTTTACCGGCCTTCTGCGCGCGTGGATGGCAGGAATATCAGGATCGCTGTGTCTATACTGCCGGAAGAGCCGGTAGGCGTGGACCAGCGTACTGGCGCGTACTTCCGATGCCCTGTTATCTCAATCGTCTCACTGCGCATTACGGGCGTGGATGATTTGAGTCATGCCGATTACGGAATACGATTAAGATTCATGGCAATATCCGGGCTCTGATTTCAGAATCGCCGGGCCATGCGGCAATACACTGGGAGCCGCGTACTGCGGTTTCCGGCGTGGTAATAGACTCAGGTCTCGTCTGTTCTCGTCTTCCATCTGGAGCGGATTTAACGCTGGCGATTGTTGCCACAGCGGTTCCGCGGGGCGTCGTCTTTGCAGGGTTAAGGCGTTCCGGGCGGTATTGCCTATCGCCGTCTGGTCCCGCCTCTGCCGCATCGGCAATTCCAACATCGCTGGCATTGCTGATAGCGCCGGTATCCTGATCAGCAGACGGCAATACTTCGCTGTTCCGGACTTTAGTGACCGCCTGAACAGGCGCGGCGGTTGAAGTTCTTCCGAGGCTTGCCGCTCACAGACGCCGACGCTGATAAACTGCCGTTCGTATTCAGGCACCAGAGAAGCCCAATAAAGGATGGCCTGCGCCAATAGTCGGCACCCCAGTCGGGTACGGGGAGCCACCATATCGCGCCTGACGGCTGTTACGAGCCGCGCTGCCGCTCGAAGCATTCCACCATCAACCCACGCGTCAAACTCGGCATTTGCAGAGATGCATTTGTCTGGGCCAGTACCTTCACCACGCACCAACACGCCCGCTTACCCTGATGCCAGGCCGTCAGAATGCGCTCCGCGCCAACGAGCGCGCGGTTGATAATCGTAGCGGGAGCTGGCGACGACTCTGCCGTCAGCTACGCGGCTTATCTTCCTGCATGTCAATGCGCGAGCGCACCGAAAAGTTAGCCGACTTCCCGGCTGGCATGTCGTGGCGTCAGCAGGTCTTGCAGTTTCAGGCGGCTGCGCAGGGCGCGCCAGCCCGGGGGCAGGCGTGTGCGCGCGTTTGCTGGGACTTCGGCATTGCAAGGCCCGGGGCGGATGCGTGAGCGTTGCAGGGGATTGGGAGAATACAGCAAATTTGCTTCCGGCGTCGCGTCAGAACTGAGGCACCGATTTACAGCAGCTGCTGGCGACAGCACCGTCATCTCATCACCACCTGATCACGCACCACGCGAGCGCCCATAAAACCCAATCATGATTTCACACCGAGGAGACGAGCGGCATTGCCCCAATACTTACAAAGTTTGCTGCCAGCTTAAGATATGCGCCATTTGCACGAGACGGGGCGCCAGCCCTATCCAGGCGGGAGTGCTGGCGCACTCCCCTGCCGCCTGGCGGCCTACTGTGGGTGATGGGGTTGAGTGCTTTGCTGTTCACCATGGGTGCGTGGGGGGTGCGTGGTTGGGTTTTATGGGCGGCGCTCGCATTGGTGCGTGATCGGGTTGAGCGGTGGGTGGCGGTGCTGTGCCGGAACGCTGGCGCGCCGGCCCCCCGCACCCGTCGATTGCCTCCCCCGGTTCTAGCGCGACGCCCTCGAGCCGTCGTATGTGCCCTACTGGCGTTCTCCCCATCCCCTGCAACACTCACACATCCGCCCCCGGGCCTTGCAGCCCGGGGGCGGTCCCCGCGCTGCCAAGGAAAACGCACACGCCACC
Organism: Arthrobacter sp. CJ23; assembly: GCF_024741795.1. Taxonomy (NCBI): domain Bacteria; kingdom Bacillati; phylum Actinomycetota; class Actinomycetes; order Micrococcales; family Micrococcaceae; genus Arthrobacter; species Arthrobacter sp. CJ23. The sequence goes on from NZ_CP102950.1 coordinate 2,451,203, forward strand.
ACCCCCGGGGCTGGCACGCCCTGCCGCGGCCCGCCACCAAAGAAGCCCCTACCAAGGCCTGCGGCCGCGCCGCCTGGCAGCATCACGACATACCAGCCAGGGGAAGTCGGCCCCATATCTCAGCTTTTCGGTGCCCTTCGCGCATTGGCTTGACGGCGCCGGCTGCTGGGAAGACTTCCATACACCGGCTGACAGCTGGGAGTCGCCGTCGTCCTCTGCTCCACTACGAGAACCCATCAACCACTTGCACTGGACAGGCGGGGCGCACTCTCTGACGGCCTGGCGGCAAGGAGTGCGGGCGTGCACCGTTGGTGCGTGGTGAGGTACTTGGGTTGGGTGGGCCTGTCTCTCTGCATGCCCGGTTGGTACGTGGGTTGATGGTGGAATGCTTCAACGGCGAGCGCGTCATGGCAGCCGTCCAGGGCTGAGCGGTGTCGTGGCTATGGTGGCTCCCGTACCCGGCTGGAGGTGCGGGCCTTTGTTGGGCTTTGAGGCCATCGCTTGTCTTGGGCTTCGCGGTCCCAGTGCCTGAGGCGTCTACGAACAGCACGGTTTTGTCCGGGGGGTCGGCTGGTGTGCGTGGGGCGGCAGGAGCGTCCGGGCAAGGGGCTTCCAGCCCATCAACCTCACCACCACCTCATTCAAGGCGGTGCGCAGGGGTCCGGGACGGCGAGCGCCGTTCGGTGAGAGTGATCGGGATGGGTGGCTCACTGATGCCCGGTTTCGCGGCAATCGTGCACGGTGGTGGTTCCCTGTGTGGGCGTAGTTTTTCCGTGAGCCGTTCACGGCGTTGGAGGAGGAGAGTGTTTATCGGCCGGTTCGGGGTGTTCGGGGTTGCCTGGTGAGGGTGAATGCGTCGGCGGTGGTCGGATTGCAGCACAAACGGACGCCCCCAGCCCGATGCTTGGGATACCGGCGCCTTGGAATGCTGGATGTTGGGATACCGGCGCTGTCGAATGCCGGATGTTGGGATACCGGGCGGCGGGACGGAGGGTTTGATCGGGACCGGACGAGGAATAGGCGCCCCAGCTACCCGCCGCCCGGAACGCCTTAGCCACACAAGGCGGACAGTTCGCACGCCCCACGGAACCGCTGTGTACAACGGACATCACATCTGTCCAACATTGGGCATCCGCTCCAAGGTAAAGAGGGCAGAGGCAGACCCCCGGGGCCTGGGGGTCTGTTACCGCACCGGAAACCGCGAGCGCGCCGGTAGTTGGCTGTCGGTGCTCCCCGAATTCAGTATTTGCCGCATAGCCTCGGCGTTCACTAATCCCTTGTTGCTTTGGGAGGCCCGGACTGTTGCCATGAATCTTGTCGCCCGGTTCCGTGTCAGTTCATGGCTTCAAATCATCCACGCCCATGTGCCGTAGTGGACATTGAGTGCTGGGGCGTCCAGGTACGCGCCAACGACACCGCGCTGAGTCTCCGCCCTACCGTGGGGCTCTTCCGACGAGCCATGGAACTGCGGATCCGCTACAAGTACTTCATGGTCTGGATGATCACACCGTCCACACGCGCAAAGGGGGCCCGACCCATCCGGCGGCGAGCGCGCCACCTTGTGCGATCGAACCAAGCTGCACGCAAGTCTCGTCGTTTGCTACCAGTTTTTGGTGTGGCCGCAGCGAATAGGCTCAGCGAAATCGCATTCTCAACGAGGAGGAACTTTCATGGTGGAATCACTGTCACAGGTGGGTGCTTGGGTTGAGGAAAGGCTGCCTGGCCTCATCGCCAAGTACCAGGTACCCGCTGCATCTGTGGCGATTCTCGGTGATGGCGAGGTGGTCCGGACCGCGGCAGGCATCTTGAACAAGGCGAGCGGTGTTGAGGCCACCGCTGATTCGGTCTTCCAGATCGGTTCCATTACCAAGGTCTGGACGGCCTCGCTGGTCATGCAGCTTGTTGATGAGGGGCTCGTCGACCTTGACGCGCCTGTTCGCCGCTACGTCAAGGACTTTGTCATTGCCGATGAGGCCGCTGCGGCGAGGATCACCGTTCGTCAGCTTCTCAGCCATCTTTCCGGTTTTGAGGGCGATATCTTCACGGCCACGACCGAGGGCGAGGACGCCGTCGAGAAGTTCATGCCGGTCCTCGCCGAGGTGCCGCAGCTTTTCGAACCCGGCGAAATGTTCTCTTACAACAACGCGGCTTTCTCGGTTCTGGGCCGGATCGTGGAGGTTGTTCGTGGCAAGCACTATGAGGCTTGCTTGCGCGAGTACCTGATCGATCCGCTGCGGCTCAAGCACGCGGCCACGGGGGCGGGCGAGGCAATCATGTTCCGTGCGGCGCTTGGTCATCTCAGCTCGAGCGAGGGTGCTGCCCCCGGAGCCGGCGCAGGTCTGGTCGCTGGTGCGTTCGAACGCTCCGGCCGGATCCGTTTTCGCTATGAGCGCGAGCAACCTTGTCGCCTTCGCGAAGATGCACATCGACGGCGGAGTTGGCCCGGATGGCAAACAGGTCCTGAGCGCCGAAAGCGTTGCAGCAATGCAGGAACAGCAGGTCAAGCTTCCGGAGCTCGGTCTCATGGGCGATAGCTGGGGTCTTGGCTGGGAGCTGTTCAATTGGGAGGGCGGGCCCGTCATCGGCCATGACGGAGGAACAATCGGCCAGACCGCTTTCCTCCGCGTGATCCCTGGGCAGAAGGCCGCGGTTGCGGTGCTGACAAACGGCGGCGATGCTCTTGGCCTTTACAGGGAGCTCATCTCCCCCGTCATCAACCGTCTCACTGGCGTTGTCGTGCCGGAGCTTCCCGCCCCCGCCAACGACGTCCACGCCATCGATGCCTCGCGCTACGTCGGCACCTACAGCTCACAGGTCGCGGACTCCCATGTCACCCAGGACGCAGAGGGGCGGATCTGGATCGAACAGAAGATGAAGGGGATCTTCGCCGGGCTTGCCCCGGAGCAGCCCCGGGTCGAGCTGGTGCATTGGAAGGGCGACACCCTTATCCCGCGTAAAGCCCGTCATGGGATGCACACACCGCATGCCTTCGTGGGCAACGACGGCGACGGCAACGCGCTGTACTTGCACACTGGTCGCGCCGATCGGCGCGTGTCGGCATGAGCGCTGCGATCTCGGATGTCTTCACGCGGGTTGGAGCCACCGGTTTCCTGCACGCGCGTGAAGTCGGAGCGGACGGCGGCGACGAGGTCTCGGTCCGCTCCGACGAGCGTGTAATTCTTGCGTCCGTCTTCAAGGTCTTTGTCCTGGTCGCCTTTGTTCGCGCGGTTGATGCCGGCCGGCTGGATCCGAGCGGGCGGACAATTGTCACTGCGCGCTACCGCACCGGCGGGGTTGGCACCGCGGGATTCGCCGACGATGTCGAGGCCAGCTGGCGTGACCTTGCCTACAACATGATGGTGATGAGCGATAACGCCGCAACCGACGTCCTCTACCACCGGCTAGGTCGGGAGGCAGTTGAGCAGGTCGTGAGCGACCTGAGGCTCAGCCAGACGCGTCTGATCGGCTGCTGCGAAGACTTGTTCGCTTCGGTTGTTGAAGACCTCGGCGGCGGGTCGGAGAGCGACCTTGAGGAGCTGCTGGGTGCGGCGACGGCCGAGCAGATCTGGGGCTTGTCGATCCTTGATCCGCTGCGCACTGCCGCGTCGACTCCGCGGGACATCACGACACTGCTGAATGCCATCTGGACTGACACCGCGGCGTCTCCGGCGGCCTGCAAGATCGCCAGGGACATCATGGCACAGCAGATCTGGCCGCACCGGCTGTCGTCGGGATTCCCGAGTGATGTACTGATTGCCGCGAAGACGGGAACCGTGCCCGCAGTGCGCAATGAGGCGGGCGTCGTCACCTACCCGGACGGACGGCAGTATGCGGTCGCCGTCTTCACCAGAGCTGACTCGCTGGCAGAGCGGCTGCCCGCCGTCGACGCCTCCATCGGCGTCGCCGGTCACCTCGCGGTTGAGCACCTCCGGACGCTTTCCTCGTAACTGCACCCGCACACATCCCATCCCGCACACAACAGCTGGAGGCATCCCATGCGTTCCATCACCCCACTCGTCGCCCTCGTTGGGGCGGCAGCACTCACGCTCACGGCCTGCACCGCGCCCGGCGCTTCCGGCAACGACGCCGGCGGCGAGCTTGCCACCGACGGCACCTTCACGATGGCAATCGGCGCCGACCCGGGAAACCTCAACCCCATGATTACCGCGATGAGTGTCGCGCGCACCATCGACCGCTTCCTCTATTCGCGCCTCGTCGAGGTAGGCAACGACGGCACCATCCTTTCCGGGCTCGCGAGCGCGTGGGAGGCCGACACCACCAACGCCACCTTCACCCTGCGCAACGACGCCACCTGCGCTGACGGCACCGTGATCACCGCATCAATGCTCGCGGAGAACATCAACTTCATTGCGGACCCGAAGAACGGCTCACCCCCTCGTCGGGCTAAACGTACAGGCCGGCACCGTCGCGACAGGCGAGGACGCAACCGGCGTGCTGAGTGTGAGGAGCGGCGCGCCCGACGCGTTCCTGCTCGAAAACGTTGGCAGCGTGCACATGGTGTGCGGGCCGGCGCTTGCCAACGCGGATGCGCTCGCCAAGGGGGAAGGCGCGACCGGCATGTACACGATGACCGGGATCGCCCCGAACTCGCAGTACACACTGACCCGGCGCAAAGAGTTCGTTTGGGGGCCCGGCACCTGGGACCCGAAGCAGGCCGGCATCCCCGCCACGGTCATCTTCAAGGTCCTGCCCAACGAGACCACCGCGACAAATCTGCTGCTTTCCGGCGAGCTGAACGCCGCACAGGTTGTGGGGCCCGATTCCGGGCGGCTGCGCGCCAAGAAGCTCTTCTCCCATGATGTTCAGGCTGGTTTGGGACAGATTCACTTCAACAAGAACCCAAAGAAGCTGCTTTCTGATGAGGCACTTCGCATTGCCCTCACCCAGGGCCTGAACCTCGAAGAGCTGCGCGCGGTTCTCTCAAGCGGCACAGGCACCGCGCCGAGCAATCTCGTCAACCTGGCGCCGAACCCCTGCAATGCCGACGTGGCGGCGGCCAGCATCCCGGCCTTCGATGTGAAGGCCGCAGCCGACGCGCTCGATTCCGCCGACTGGAAGCCCGGATCGGACGGTATACGCCAGAAGAACGGAGCGAAGCTCTCACTGAGCGTCATCTACCCCTCGTATATTTCCGACTCTTTCGGCTCGACCTCAGAGCTGCTGCAGTCGATGTGGAAAAAGATCGGCGTTGAGGCGACCCCCAGGGGTGTCGATGCCAACGGCGTGAGCGAGACGCTCTTCGGTACCGGCGACTGGGACGTTTCACTCATCTCACTGGGCGTTGGCCTGCCCAGCCAGATCGTGCCGTTCTTCTCCGGCAAAACCCCGCCGAACGGCTCAAACTTCGGCTACACCGATAACGCGGACTACATCGCCGCCGCGAGCTCTGCCGCGACGAAACCGGGCAAAGAAGGTTGTGAGGACTGGTCGGACGCCGAGGCGGCACTGATCGGCGCCGCAGACGTCATCCCGTTCGCGAACTCGGTTGTGTCTGTGTTCGGCAGCAAGGCGAAGTTCACTCAGAGCGACAGTCTCGAGCCCGCGTCAATTCGTCTGTTCAAGTAACCCGAGAAGGTGGGCAGCCCCATGACCAGCACCACAGCCGAAACAGTGGCCACACCCGCTGCCGCACCCGCCGCCGCACCACGGGCAGGAATCAGCCCCTGGCTGAGCTTCGCGCTGCGACGGGGCGGACAGTTCATCGTCTCGCTGTGGGTGCTGATCACGGCGGCCTTCCTCATGATCCACCTCGTGCCCGGGGACCCCGTTCGCGCGGCACTGGGCATGAACGCACCAGTCGAGCTGGTCGAGGCCCGGCGCGCCGCGCTCGGCCTCGACCAGCCGCTGATCGTGCAATACGTGAACTACTTCGCCAAGCTCTTCACCGGAAATCTCGGGGTTTCCACCATCACGAACGAGCCGGTCCCCCACATTATCGCGACACGGTTCCCTGCCACTGTGCAGATCGCCCTGCTCGCCTGCCTCCTCGTTCTGCTCGTCGCCCTTCCGCTCGGCGTCACCATGGCCGTGGTGACCCGCGGCGGCCGCAGACGCGGGCTCGAACTCAGCTTCGCCATCATTTGTGTGGTGTTCGCCGCAATCCCCGAGTTCCTCCTCGGCGTCGGGCTCGTCTACATCTTCGCGGTCAACCTCGGGTGGTTCCCGATCGCTCGGCAATGACAGCCCGTTGGCGCTGGTCTTACCCGTTGTCGCCCTGGCCGTCGGGCCAATCGCTGTCTTCTCCCGCATCATCCGCGTCGAGGTCCTCAGCGTCCTCGGCCAGGACTTCGTGCGCACCGCCCGCGCCAAGCGCCTGGCCCCGCGCAAGATCTATATCCGCCACGCCCTCCCCAACGCCATGACGGCGACGCTCACCCTCACCGGTCTCCTCCTCAGCGGCATGGTCGCGGGCACCGTGCTTGTCGAAAACATCTTCGCCTGGCCGGGCCTGGGCACCATGATCGTGCAGTCCATCCTGTCCAAGGACTACCCGGTGGTGCAGTCCATCGTGCTCATCTATGGAATCGGTGTACTTCTCGTCAACCTCCTCATCGATATCGTCCTTGCACTTCTCGATCCGCGCTCAACAATCCGGGAGTCCTGATGCCCACTCGCCTGAAGTGGCTTTCCATCGTCCGTAGCCCGGTCGGGGCCACCGCCACGGTTCTCGTCCTTCTCGTCGCCCTGCTCGCGATCTTTGCCCCCCCCTGCTCTGGGGGCGCACAGGCCCAGGCCATCGACACCTATGGCACACAGCAAGGTCCAAGCGCTGAACACCTCCTTGGAACGGATGCGCTGGGGCGCGACGTCCTCGCCCGCGTGTTGGTTGCCACCCAGCTCTCGGTCGCCCTCGCCGTCATCGCAGTCCTCATCGGCGTCACGGTCGGAACCCTGCTCGGTACGGCCCCCTCCGTGCTCCCGCGCTGGGCCGGACGCCTCGTCGTCGGCATCGTCAACATTGCCGTCGCTTTCCCCGGCCTCCTGCTCGCGCTGTTCTTCGCCGTGGTCTTCGGCGTCGGCACCACCGGGGCCGTGCTCGCCATCGGCTTTGCCATGGCCCCGAGCTTTGCCCGCCTCACCCAGACCATGTCTGCCGCGATCGCCGGCCGTGACTTCATCTCCGCCGCGCGCACCGCCGGCGTCTCGCGCCTGCGCATCCTCATCCGGCACGTACTGCCAAACATTGCCGAGCCTCTCATCGTCAACGCGACCGTTGCCGCCGGCGGTGCGCTGCTGGCCTTCGCCGGCCTGTCTTTTCTCGGGATCGGCGTACAGCTTCCCGCCTACGACTGGGGCAAGCTGCTCAGCGAGGGACTCAACCGCATCTACATCAACCCCGCCGCAGCCTTCGGCCCGGCCGCCGCCGTCATCGTTGCCTAGCCTCGCGTTCAACCTCCTCGGCGAGAGCGCCGCATCCGTTGCCGGTGGCCGCGTCGCCATCGGTCGTTGGACGCTCCCGCCGCTGCCGCAGCCCACCACCCGTGCGGTTCCCACCGTTTCCACCGTTTCCACCGGCACGATCCTGAGCATCGAGAACCTCCGCGTCTCATACCCAACACCCGGCGGCCTGGTGCACCCCGTTCGCGGAGTGAGCTTCGAGATCAGGGAGGGTGAGGCGCTGGGAGTGGTCGGCGAATCCGGCTCGGGCAAAAGCCTGACCGCGCTGGCCGCCTCCCGACTCATCGAACCACCAGGGGTCGTGGACGCCGATCGCCTCGAGTTCAACGGCATCCAGATCCTGACCGCACCGGAGAAGACCATTCGTGGGCTGCTCGGCACGTCACTGGCAATGGTGTTTCAGGACCCCATGACCTCGTTCAACCCCACCCGACGCATCGGCAGCCAACTCGCCGAAGCCGCACAGGAACACCAGGGCATGAGCAGACAGGATGCCATGGAACGCGCCGTCAGGCGGCTCCAGGCAGTGCGCGTGCCCGCAGCCGCCCGGCGCGCCGAACAGTACCCGCACGAGTTCTCCGGCGGGATGCGACAGCGCGCGATGATCGCGATGGGCCTCATGAACAGCCCCAAGCTGATCATCGCCGACGAACCGACCACCGCCCTCGATGTCACGGTACAGCGCCAGGTTCTTCGGCTCCTGGCGCGGGTGCGCACCGACACGAACGCGGCGATCCTGCTGATCAGCCACGACATCGCCGTCGTCTCGCAAAGCTGCGAGCGCGTGCTGGTCATGTACGCCGGGCGCATCGTCGAAGATCTTCCGACGGCGGACCTCTACACGGGCGCACGCCACCCCTATACCCGCGCCCTGCTTGAGGTCGTGCCCGATCTGGACACCGACCGCGAAGAGCCCCTCGGTGTGATTCCCGGCCGCCCGCCGGCACCCGGGGAGGTGCCGCCCGGATGCGCCTTCGCCGCTCGTTGCCCGCTGGCGACGGCACAGTGCCGCGAATCCGACCCCGAGCTGGAGATCCACGGCGGCAGGCACCGGATCGCCTGCTGGAACCCCGTAGGGGGCGATAGCGGCGTGAGGCTGCCGGAGCCAGGCAGCGCCGCCGCGCACACCGAAGCTGCGCCGGTCGCAACTGTGGGAGGCACGCGGTGAGCGAGCTACGTTTTGATCATGTCAGCGTGAGATACGGGTCCCGTGGCACGGGCCTGACCGCCGTCGATGACGCCTCGCTGACCATCCCCTCCGGGTCCGTCGTCGGCCTCGTCGGCGAATCAGGTTCGGGCAAGTCCACGCTCGCCCGCGCTGCCATCGGGCTCGCCCCTGTCACGGGCGGCACGATCACGCTCGACGGTGTCGATGTCAGGAAACTGCGGCGCTGCAGATCCGATTCAGATGGTCTTCCAGGACCCGTTCTCCTCGCTCGATCCGCGGATGACGATCGGGGAGTCCATCGCCGAGATGATTCCGCGCGGCACGTTCTCCTCGGCCGCGGCCAAGCGCGCCGAGGTCGGGCGTTTGCTTGAGCTTGTCAACCTTGACCCCGACCGTGCGGGTTCGCTGCCGGGTGCCCTCTCGGGCGGCCAACGCCAGCGCATCGGCCTGGCCCGGGCGCTTGCCGCACGGCCCGAGGTCATCATCGCCGATGAGATCACCTCGGCGCTTGACGTGTCGGTGCAGGGCTCGGTGCTGAACCTCGTGCGCGATGTCTGCGCCGAGCTGGAGCTCACGATGCTGTTCATCTCGCACAACCTCTCGGTGGTGCGCTATCTGAGCGACTACATCGCCGTGATGTACCTCGGCCACATCGTCGAGCTCGGACCGGTCGATGAGGTGCTGAACAACGCCAAGCACCCGTATACCCGCGAGCTGCTCGCCTCCGTGCCGACCCGCCACGGCAACCTTCTTGCCGTTGATCCGGCCGCCCTGTTGGACGTCGAGCCCGCAGACCCCCATCACCCGCCGAGCGGGTGCCGCTTCAACCCTCGTTGCCCGATGGGGCCGCTGGTCCACCCCGGGCGTCAGATCTGCGTGCAGAGCCCGCCGCCGCTTCCCACGACGGCGCGGCACGCCGCGGCCTGCCACTTCGCCGGGCCCGCAAGCTCCTTGGGCGGGTACCCCGAGCTGTCGACCCCGCTTGGCGACAGCATCCGCTCCAGCTAGACCCCGCACAACGTACCCCCTTGAACAGGAGACTCACGATGGCACAACAACGTGTAAGCATTGACAAGCTCATTGCCACGCAGCTTCCAGAGCAGCCCGCCCTGTCGCCGGACGGTGGCAGCATCGCCTATGTTCTGAAGAGCACCAACCGCGCCGAAGACCGCGACGAACGCTCACTGTGGCTCGTGGCCGCCGAGGGCGGGGAACCGCGCCGCTTGACCCTTGGAACCGGCGACTCGACACCGAGGTGGAGTCCGGATGGCACACGTCTGGCCTTCCTGCGCGCCCAGGATGGGCCGCCGCAGATCTGGGTTCTGCCGGTCGGCGGCGGCGAAGCCGAGCAGGTCACGACGCAGCCGCTCGGCGCCGGCTGCCCCCCGTGTGGAGCGGCGACGGCACGCGCATCGCGTTCTGCGGCCCCATCGACTCTGCTGCGTTGCCCGGCGAAGGCAGCGATGACGCCGCGAAGCGCCGCACGGCACCAATCGTCATCAACAGGCTCGGCTACAAGGCCGACGGTGCCGGTCTCCTTGGCACGCTGCGCAAGCACATCCACGTCGTGGCCCTGGGCAGCGGCGAGATCACCCGGCTGACCCGCGGCGACTGGCACGCCGGTGATCCGGTCTGGTCCCCGGACGGCGAACGGATCGCCTTCTCCACCGGCAAAGAGGCCGATTCAGACCTCACCTTCGAGACGGCCGCCTATGTGGTGTCCTCCAGCGAGGGCAACGCCAGGCCACGCCTCGTCGGTGCCGCCGATGTGCAGCTCGCCGTCACCGGCTGGACCCCTGATGGCGCCAAGCTCATCGCCGTCGGTCGCACCGATGCCGAGGTGGGAAACGCGAGCGTGCTGCTCCTTCCCCTGGACGGCGAAGCGCCGCGGGACATCACCTCGGCCCTGGACCGCAATGTCATGCCGGGCGGCGCGGGCTACCCGGGCGCTTTCCCGCAACTGAGTGCCGATGGCCAGACAGTCTTCTTCTGCCTGCGCGACGGCGGTTACACCCACCTCTACGCTACGGGCATCGACGGTGCGGTGCAGCGTGTCATCGTCGGCGGAGCGGCCAACGTGTCCGGGGTTTCCGTCGTCGGCAACACCGCCGCGATCGTGCTCTCGACGGAAACGTCCTTCGGTGAAATCGCCACGGTCGATCTGCGCTCTGGCACCGCTACGCCGCTCACGAGCTACTCGCCGGAGGAGACCGGCCTCATCGTCGCCGAGCCGCGGAGCTTCACGACCTCGGATGGCCTCCTCGTGCACGGCTGGCTGCGCCGGGACCCGCAGCGCACCGGCCCCCTGCCGCTCCTGCTCGATGTGCACGGCGGGCCGCACAATGCGTGGAACGGGGCCGCGGACCCCGTCCACGCCTACCACCACGAACTCGTTGCCCGCGGCTGGGCTGTGCTCACGCTCAACCCGCGCGGCAGCGACGGCTACGGCAACGACTTCTTCCGCGGAGTTCTCGGCGGCTGGGGCACGAGCGACGCCAAGGACTTCCTCGAGCCGATCGACGATCTCGTCGCCGAGGGTGTTGCCGACCCTGCACGACTCGCCGTCACCGGCTACAGCTACGGCGGCTTCATGGCCTGCTACCTCACCTCGCGCGAGAACCGCTTCGCCGCGGCCGTCGCCGGCGGTGTTGTCGCCGACCTCACGAGTGTCGCGGGCACATCGGACGCCGGCCACTTCCTGTCGCGCCTTGAGAACGGTGCCCTGCCGTGGAAGAACCCGGAACTCCTGGCCCCGCAATCGCCCTACAGCCTGGTGGGCCAGGTCCGAACCCCGACCCTCATCGTGCAGGGCGGCGAGGACCACCGTTGCCCGGTCGGCCAGGCCGAGCAGTGGTTCACCGCCCTCCGCGAACAGGACGTGCCCAGCGAGCTCGTGCTCTACCCGGGCGGCTCGCACCTGTTTATTCTCAACGGGGCGCCCTCGCACCGCGCCGACTGGAACAAGCGCATCGTCGACTGGGTGGAGCGCTACGCCCCGGCCGCCGGCACCCCCGTTCGCAAGAAGGCCCTCAACGCCGCGCACTGGCAGCAGCGCCTGAGCGAGCTGGCCGCCGCCCACAAAGTTCCCGGGGCCACGCTCGGCATCCTGCGCCTGGGCGAGGAGCCTGTCCTGGCGAGCCACGGCGTTCTCAACATCAACACCGGCGTCCAGACCACCGAGGACTCCGTCTTCCAGATCGGCTCGATCTCGAAAGTGTGGACGGCGACCGTCATCATGCAGCTCGTCGACGAGGGCAAGCTCGACCTCGATGCTCCGATCCTCGACGTGGTCCCCGAGTTCCGGGTCGCCGACGCCGAGGTGAGCAAGTCGGTGACAATGCGTCACCTGCTCACCCACACCAGCGGCATCGACGGTGACGTTTTCACCGACACCGGCCGTGGCGACGACTGCCTCGAAAAGTACGTCCAGGCCCTCTCCGAGGTCAAGCAGAACCACCCCATCGGGGCGACCTTCTCGTACTGCAACTCCGGCTTCGCACTCATGGGCCGCGTGATCGAAAAGCTCACCGGTCTCAGCTGGGATGACGCCCTTCGCGATCGCCTGTTCACACCGCTGGGCCTCAAGCACACCGTGACGCTGCCCGAGGAGGCTCTGCTCCACCGTGCCGCCGCCGGCCATGTGGGCGCCGACGAGAACGGCCCCCTTCTCGCCCCGATGTGGTCACTCCCCCGCTCCCTTGGCCCCGCCGGACTCATCGATGCCACCGCGGCAGACGTGCTCGAGTTCGCCCGCATGCATCTGAGGTCCGGGCTCGCGACCGACGGCACCCGCATTCTCTCGGCGCAGAGCGCCGAGCTCATGACCACGCACCAGAGCGACGTTCCTGACCCGTACGTGCTCGGCGATTCCTGGGGCCTGGGCTGGATCCGCTTCGACTGGGGCGGAAAGCGCCTCTACGGTCACGACGGCAACACGATCGGCCAGGCCGCCTTCCTGCGGATCCTGCCAGAAGATGGCCTCGCCGTGACGCTGCTCACCAACGGCGGCAACACACGCGATCTGTACATCGAGCTCTACAACGAGATCTTCGGCGAACTGGCCGAGATCTCGATTCCGGGATCGTTCGGCCCGCCAGCGGAGCCGTACACGGGCGACATGTCGGCGTATCTGGGTACCTACGAGCGCTCCGGCGTCCTCATGGAGGTCTTCAAGGAGGAGGAAGCCGTGCGCATGCGCACGACCGTGAGCGGCGTCGTCGCCAAATCCATGCCGAATCCCGTCGAAGAGTACGCCCTCACCCCGGTGAGCGATGGCCAATTCGCGCTGCGGGCGCCCGGCACCCAGGGGTGGCTCTCGCTGGTTTTCTACGCACTGCCGACGGGCGAGCAGTACGTGCATTTCGGTGCACGGGCCATGCCCAAGGTGGCGTTGTGAACTTCGACACCCAGCAGATGCTCGAAGACCTGCGTACGGTCATCGAACGCGAATCGCCCTCCGCGGACCTGGCTGCCATCGCCCGCAGCGCGGACACGATCACCGAGCTCGGGGAACGGCTGCTCGGCTGCTCCCCCGAGCGGATCGTGATCGAGGGGCACACCCACCTGCGCTGGCGCTTCGGTACCCCCCGGGTTCTCGTCCTCTGCCACCACGACACGGTCTGGCCGGTCGGATCGCTCATCGAGCATCCGTTCGAGGTCAACGGCGACGTGCTGCGCGGGCCGGGCTCCTTCGATATGAAGGCCGGACTGGTGATGGCGTTCCATGCCATTGCGGCCCTTCCGAACCGTGATGGCGTGAGCCTGCTGGTGACCGGCGACGAGGAGCTCGGTTCGCCCAGCTCCCGGCAGCTCATCGAAGACGAGGCCCTGGGCTGCGCCGCTGCCCTCGTTCTTGAGGCATCGGCCGACGGTGGCGCGCTCAAGGTTGCCCGCAAGGGTGTCTCACTGTACGAGGTCGCGGTGCAGGGGCGGGCGGCGCACGCCGGTCTTGAGCCCGAGCGCGGTGTCAACGCTTCGATCGAGGCCGCGCACCAGATCCTTGCCGTTGCAGGCCTGGGCGACGCGGAACTGGGCACGACGGTCACGCCGACGTTGCTGCGCTCCGGCACGACCACAAACACCGTCCCGGCCGCATCCAGTTTCGCCGTGGACGTGCGGGTGCGCACGCTCGCCGAGCAAGACAGGGTGGACACGGCAATGCGCGGGCTCGCGGCGACGTTACCCGATGCCGTGCTGAACGTCACCGGTGGGGCGAACCGTCCGCCACTGGAGGAATCGGCCGCGTTGGGATTGTTCGCCCGTGCCAGCCGCTTGGCTGAGGAGCTTGGGCTCGGCCGTCTTGAGGGCGCCTCGGTCGGCGGGGCCTCCGATGGCAACTTCACGGCCGGGATCGGCGTTCCTACGCTCGACGGGCTCGGCGCGGTGGGCGGTGGTGCGCACGCGGACAATGAACACGCGCTCGTTGGGGCATGGATCGAACGTACTGGCCTCGTCCATGCGCTCATCGCCGAGCTCATCCACGAGTTTGCACGCACGGATCCTGCCGCATCGGTATCGGCATGATGAGGGCCCTGGGCGCCAGCGGCACAAGTGAAGGCCTCCTCGAGGACGCCCGTCAGGCGGCGCGGGCCGCGGCGGACTCCGCGGGCATCACGATCCGTCTGCTGCACCAGGTCGAGGAATTCTCCGAGGTCGTGGCGCTCTTCGAGCGCATTTGGGCCTCGGATCTGGCCCGGGGGCCGGTCAATACGGAAACCCTGCGGGCAATTTCGACGGCGGGAAGCTGGTCGGTGCGTGCATGGGGTTCTTTGCCGCACCCTCACAGCAGGCACTGCACAGCCATATCGCGGGCGTCGACGCTCGAATGCGTGGCCGCGGCCTGCCACGGAACGCCCGCGGCTCCGGGGGCCGGGCGCACACCGGGCCGATGACGCCCAGACGCTGCTTGAGCCCTCCGCGCACGAGGAGCCGGCCAGGCGAAGAACCGGAGCGGGGCTCGTGCTTGTCCGGCCCCCGGATGACATCGAGGCGCTGCGCCGCAGGGCGCCCGAGACCGCTTCGCGCTGGCGGGCCGCCCTGCGCGAGAGCCTGGGTGCGCTCATGGATGATGGCGGGCGGGTGCTCGGCTTCGATTCCTCGCGCCGCTATGTCATCGACACGAAGGCGCGGTCCTGACCTTGGCGCCCTGCTCGTCCACGGAACACCGCCGGGCTGCATTCGGTAACACCGGACGAAATCGGGGTACGATTTCGTCGTGCGCAACAATGTCGAGTCGTACCGTCCGCCCGTAGTGTCGGAGACGTGCTCATTTCAGTGACGACACGTCCGCGCTCAAGCCTTGGCCGGGTGCTCGAAGACCTCGGAACGACCCTTCTTGAGCTCGTCTGCGGAAACGCGGAGGCCCAACAGCAGATCGAGACGGTCATCATCCACGACTGCCTCGACGATGCGGTCCCCTCACACGGTGCGCTCGTGCTCGGCGTCGGGATGCGCGAGAGCGAGGAAATCGTCGAGCTGCTCACAACACTCGCCACCCAAGACGCCGCCGGCCTCGTGCTCCGGGCGCCAGTGAGTGCAGACCCGGCGGTCATCCGCGCGTCCGAAGAATCCGGCATTCCCGTGCTCGCGCTGACCCGCGGCGCCTCCTGGGCCCAACTCACTTCGATGCTGCGCTCGCTCATCGCGGAGGGCGATGTCGGCGAGAGCGGACCACAAGGCCTCGGTGGAATGCCCGCCGGTGACCTCTTCTCGCTCGCCAACGCAATTTCGACCCTTCTCAACGCGCCCGTCACGATCGAGGACCGCAACTCCCGGGTCCTCGCCTTCTCCGGCAAACAAGACGAAGCCGATCCCGCCCGCGTCGAGACCATCCTCGGCCGTCAGGTTCCCGAGCGCTACCTGCGCCAGTTGGAACAGCGCGGCGTGTTCCGCGAGCTGTACCGCAGCACCGACCCCATCCAGGTCGCTCCCGTCGACGCCGACGCCCACGTGGCCTCCTACCCCCGGGTGGCGCTCGCGGTACGTGCGGGCGACGAGATTCTCGGCTCCATCTGGGTTGCGGTGCGCGAACCCATGCCGGAAGACCGGATCGGGGCGCTCAAGGATGCCGCGAAGCTCGTCGCGCTGCACATGCTGCGGATACGCGCCGGCGCCGACGTTGAGCGCAGGCTGCGGGCCGATCTCCTGGCCACGGTGCTTGAGGGCGGGGCCGGCGCAGCCGAGGCGGCCTCACGGTTGCGCCTCACCGATCACCGCTGTGTGGTGCTGGCGCTCGCTGCCGCAGATTCCGAAGAGGACGAGGAGGGCGGGCCCGCACATGCGCGTCTTCTCGCCGCACGGCAACGCATCGCCGACGCCCTCTCGATGCACCTGGGCGCGGTATACCCCCGCTCCGCCGCCGCCCTCATCGGCAACATCGTCTACGGTGTCGTCAGCGTTCGCCCGGATCAAGCCGACGCCGAGCGGCGCGCCGCACGAGTTGCCAAAGAATTCCTCGCCCGCATCGGCGGTGACCGGCGCCTGCTGCTCGGTATCGGCACCATCGCCGAAGACCATGCGGCACTGCCCGCTTCCCGCGTCAGCGCCGATCGCGCCCTGCGCGTGCTTCAACTCGGCCGCTCGCATGCCCAGCTCGCGATCTTCGACGATGTGCAGGTTGAGGCGCTTCTGGTCGAACTCGGAGACCTTGCCGCCGCCCGCGGGGACCGCCCCAGCGGCCCGGTCGCACGGCTGCTCGAGTACGACCGGGCACGCAACGCACAACTTGTTGAAACTCTCCGCGCCTGGCTGGATGCCTTCGGCGACGTCGCTGCGGCGTCCGCGCTCGTGTACACCCACCCGAACACCTTCCGCTACCGCCTGCGCCGGCTCTCCGCCATCGGACAGATCGACCTGAGCGACCCGGAAGCGCGCTTCGCAGCCATGATCCAGCTGCGCCTACTCAGCTAACGGCGAGCGCTCGCTCTGGGCTCTGGGCTCTGGGCTCTGGGCTCACTGTGGGGCGACCGTCAGGGTCGCTGTCGTCGCCTCGGCGAGCACCGCAGGGATCGGTTCGACGCCGATGCCCGGGCCGCTCGGGATCCGGATCCGGCCCTCTTCGATGCGGAAGGGTTCGGTGATGTCCTGCGTGTAGAAGCGCTCCGATGCCGAGATGTCTCCGGGCAAGGTGAATCCGGGCAGGCCGGCGAGTGCCGCATTTGCCGCACGTCCCAGGCCGGTCTCGAGCATCCCGCCGCACCACACAGCGACCCCATGGGCGACGGCGATGTCGTGAATACGTTTGGCTTCGAGGTACCCGCCAACGCGTCCGGGCTTGATGTTGATAATTGCCGCGGCCCCCAGGGCGATGGCGTCGGCGGCGGAGGCGGCAGAGACAATCGACTCGTCCAGGCACATCGGCGTCGAGATTTCACGGGCGAGGAGGGCGTGCTGGCGCAGATCGTCCTCAGCGAGCGGCTGCTCGATCAGCAGCAGGTTGAAGGGATCGAGCTTGCGCAGGTGCGGGGCGTCGACGAGCCGGTAGGCGGTGTTCGCGTCTACCTGCAACGGGATATCGCCAAAGCGCTCCCGCACTGCGCGGACGGGCTCGATGTCCCAGCCCTGCTGGATCTTGAGTTTGATGCGCACGTAGCCCTGGTCGATGTAGCCGCCTACGGCGGAAAGCAGATCCGGGATTGACTTCTGGATTCCAACCGAAACGCCGGACGGAACCGCCTCGACGGTCGTGCCGAAATAGGAGGCGAAGGAGATGTCCGTCGCCCGCAGCTGGGCATCGAGGATCGCCATTTCGAGCGCGGCCTTGGCCATGCGGTGGCCCACGATGTGCTCAAGGACGTGGCCGACGAGCTCGGCGGTGAGTGCCTTGCCCGCCTCCTGCCAGGCGTAGAGCGCCGGAATCAGGAAGCGCTGCAACACCTCGCGCGCGCCATCGAGGTACTCGGGCGAGTACACGGGCCCGTCCAGGACCACGCACTCGCCCCAGCCGGTCACCTCACGGCCGTTGTGCTCGGCGCTGACCTTGACGAGCAGCGGTGCGCGGGAGGTTTGGGTGCTGAACGAGGTGGTGAAGGGCGAGACGAGGGGCAGGGTGATATCGATGAGGTCAATGCTGAGAATGCGCACGTGCGGGGGTCCTTTCGAGACTGTAGTGGCCGCGGCGGGCGAAGTCGGTGACCTGCCAGCCGTCGTTCATGAGTGGTGCGAGGGCCTCACGGAGCGCGGGGCGCCAGCGGGCGGCCCGCTCGGGATGCTCGATGCGCATCGTTTCGATGTCGGAGGGGATCTCGACCCGGACGCGCTGCGCCGAGCCCGGGGAATCGAGGCACAGGCGCGGCACCCCGTCCTCGTTGTGCAGGACACAGGCCTCCGGTTCCGGGGTGCCTGCCGCGATGCGGGCACCGGGCTCCCGCAGCAGATCCCAGGCCAGCAGCATCCGGTCGCTGTCCTGGCCGCGGTTGATGCTGTCGGTCATCTCTCCGTAGAAATTGGGCAAGTATTCGCTTGCGGCTGTCCCGAGCCGGTGGATGTTGAAGTAGGCGTTGCGCGCAATGAGCGGATCAAAGGTCCACGTCATGGTGTCGGTCCCGCGGCGAAGGCACCAGGCCCGCTCATGGTGTTTGAGTGCCTTGCCGACCCCGGCCCCGACGCTCCCGCCGCGGACGCCCGCGATGTGTGAGTGCAGCGCCCGGTCCGGGGGCGGGTGGAAGAACCCGACGCACACGGCAATCAGGTCCGCGCCGCGGTAGGCGCCCGCCACGTAGTTGTGCGCGTGGGCGAGCGCGACGAGCAGGCCCGGGTCGATGTGCGGGGCGTTTCCCTCGGCCTTCCAGATCGTCGCGAGCAGGGCGGAGGCCAACTCCATGTCGGCCGGGTCGTGCAGGGTGCGGACGCTGATCCCGCTGGCCGCAGCCAGTGCCTGGGCCTGGGCCTCGGCACGTGAGGCGATCTTGTCGCGCCTGGCCTGGCTCGTGGGCAGAGCACCGGTCACGAGGCATCACCGTGGGGCATGTAGCGGTACCCGAGATAGGCGCCCTTCTCAAGCGGACGGAAGTGGGCCCAGCCCGCGGAGTCGGGCGCGGTGAAGAGCAAGACGCCGGGCTCGGTGGCGGGCACAAGCCTGAGGGTGGTTGCTTTGGGCTCCGCGCCGTCCTGCAGGATGTCGGTGAGTTCGCGCATGGTCAGCTGCGGACCATGCTCGCCGTTCTCGAAAGTGAGCGCCGCTGCGCCGGAGGCGTAGCTGAGCGGTGTCAGGGCAATCTCTGCGGCAAGCGCGGCGGACGGGCCCTCCGGGTCCGCCTGCAAGGCATCCGGAATCCGCGCCGCCGAGACGGCGCTGGCGGCATCGCCGAACAATTCCCGGTAGAGGCCATCCGGTTGGCCTCCCGTGCTCAGCAGCGCGAGCGCGAAACCGTCCTCCGGGAAGACCCGCAGATAGGCGCGTTGGCCGATGGTGCCCCCATCGTGTCCGTAGACGAATGTTCCTTTCCAGTCTTCGAGGAACCAGCCGAGCCCCCAGCCAATGGTCGCGGGCGATACTGCGCGCAGGCTCACCTGTTCCTCGAGCATGGCGCTGGCCGATTCGGCGGAGAGTATGCGTGTGCCGTTGGGTGCGATACCGCCGCGGAGCGCGGTCTGGGCGAAGCTGAGCAGGTCCCCGATGCTCGCCGTGATCAGGCCCGCTGGCCCCATGGAGCGCGTGATCGGCCACGTCGAAACCGGCGCGGCTGCCTCGCCGAAGCCAGTGTGCCCCGTTGCGGTGGCGAAGCGTGGGGCGTCCGAGGTCAGGGTGATCGTGTGTTCGAGTCCCATGGGGGGGGGGCGATGATGTGCTTGCGTAGCGCGGCGTCCCAGGTGCAGCCTCGCAGCACCTCGATGATCCGTCCCGCGACGACGAAGCCTGCGTTGCAGTACGAGAAACGCTCGTCGATCGGGTGCACCTGCCTGGCGCTCCTCAGTGACTCGACGTAGCGCTCGACGCAGTCATCGCCCGGGCCGGTGTCGGTGAAGAGGTCCCCGTCGATGCCGCTCGTGTGGATCAGCAGGTGCCGCACGGTGACGGCGGCAGCGGTGGCGTGATCCGCGAGGGCGAAATCGGGCAGAATGCTCTGCACCGGCGCATCCAGCTCCAGGCGCCCCTCGTCGAGGAGTTGCATGATGAGGACCGTTGTCCAGACCTTGGTGATCGAGCCGATCTGGAAAAGCGCGTCGTCCGTCGTGGATACCCCGGAGCCGGTGTCGAGCACTCCCGAGCTCGCCGTGGTGCACTCGATCGGGGTGCCGTTCTCGTTGAGCCGCACGATGCCGAACTGTGCGGCGGTGACCCCGTAGCGGGTGCGCAGAACGTCCAGGCGGCGGCGCCAGAAGCCGGCACCGTGGCCGGCGGCGGTGAGGCCGCGCGGCCGCGCGCGCGAGACGGGCCGTGTGTAGCTTTCGAGCCACTCGATGAGACGGCGGTTGTAGTCGATGCGATACTCGATCGGGCCGTTCAGGATGAACAGGTGGCTCCCGCCCGGGTAGAGAACAAGGCGGGCCGGCACCCCGGCCAGGCGCAGGGCCTTGAACCATTCCTCGCCCTGCCCGACGGGACAGCTTGCGTCCTCGGCTCCGTGCAGGATGAGGGTCGGCGTTCTGACATTGGTGACCCGGGCGATCGGCGAGCCGTCCAGAAGCTCGCGGTAGTGGCCCAGCGGCGCAACCCCGGTGCTCATCTCGGAAAAGTACGCGGCGTGCTCGCCATCGGCGGCCATGCTGGAGAAGTTGCAGATCAGGCCACCGGCGACGGCCGCGGCAAACCGGGGGGTCGTTGCCGTGAGCGCACAGGTGCCGAAGCCTCCGTAGCTGTAACCGGTCACGGCGAGGCGGTCGGGGTCCGCGAGGCCCTCGGCAACGAGCGTGTCGATCGGCTCGAGGAAGTCGCGTTCATCGGCGGTGCCCCAGCCCCCGTTTACGGCCCGGTAGAAGGCGTCCCCGTAGCCATCCGAACCGCGGGGGGGTTCACCATCAGGATGCGCCAGCCCTTCGCCGCCAAGACCTGGTGGTAAAGATGAACGCCGTCAGCGACACCGCTCCAGGCGTTGTGGGGGCCGCCGTGAATGTCGAGCAGCAGGGGCGCCGCGCCCTCGGTCTGCGGGGCCGAGAGCAACCACCCATGAACGCGCGTGCCATCGGTGATGGTGAACTCGCGTTCTTCGGCCTCGAACAGCTCGATGCCGGCCAGGGTGCTCTCGCGCAATCTCGTGAGCACCGTCAGGACGCCCGTCGCCAGGTCCAGCGTCGCGACCTCACCCAGGCTCTGCTGGGTCGTGAGCACGAAGGCCACACGCGCGCAAGCGGACGCCACGGACAGGGCAGAGACCACCTGGTGGGGCCCTGCGAGCAATGCCCGTGAGCCCGTGCCATCGGCGGCGAGCGCGTGCAGCTGCGTCCAGCCGCGCTCTCGTGGGCAGTAGAGGATCTCGGAGCCGTCGGCACGAAACGTCGGGCGCCCGCCGGGGTAGCCCGGGAAGCCGGCCATGACATTGCGGTCCAGCGCGGCAGTGAGCGAGGCGTCGGCCGCATCCGTGCCGAGGTAAAGACGAAGGAGCTCGGCGTTGCCGGTGCGCGGAGCGCGATTCCCGACCGCGATCACGGAGCCACCATCCGGTGACCATGACAGTGCCCCGCTGACGCTGGTGGCCTGGCCGATGCGGCGCGGCAGCGGCATCTTGGCGTCGACGTCGAGCACGTAGGCGCCGCTCGTCCAATCGAGGTCGCTGCCAGGTTCGATGGCGGCCGTGAAGGCGATCAGCAGGCCGTCGGGGGACCAGTTTGCCTCGCTGGCATTCCAGTCGCCGTCGCTGAGGCGCCGCACGTGGCCGGAGGCGATCTCGCTCACGAAGAGGTGCAGCCGAACGGCCGCGTTCCAGCCGAGCCCATCGGTCTTGAAGCCGAGCCTGTCGATCACGATCGGCTCTTCCACCACGGATCCCGTTGCGTTGCGCGAAACCGGTGCGGTGATGGCCAGGCGCAGGCCCTCGGGGCTGACGCGCGCGGCCGCAACACCCAGGGGGGGAAGTCGGCGGCGCAGCTCAGTGCCCGCGCCTCGCCTCCTCCGATGGGCAGCAGGTACACCTGGGCTGGTCCATCGGAGGCCCGCAGGAAGAGCACAGCGGAGCCATCGGGAACGAATTGCGGGCCGGAATCGGCCGGGCCGCTCGTCAGAGGGCGGGCCTCGGAGCCGTCGCTGACCGCCCAGAGCGAGCTGTGCGCCGTGCCGTTCAAGGTTTCCGTGCGGGTGAAGACCACGAGCGTGCCATCTGGCGAGATCGCGGTCTCGGCTCAAGCACCACGAAGCGCCCGAGATCTTCGAGCTCAAGCGGGCGGTTCGTAGAGGTGTTGGGCGTCACGGTGATTCCCCTTCTCGTGGCGGTGAGTCCACTGGTGTCTTGTCCCTCTACCTTCGACGCTCCACCGCCCCCGCACTTCGTCCGATCAAACAATGCTGAAGCCCTGCATTGGTTGCCCCGGCCCAGGCGCGGTGAGGTGTGTGGCCGCAATACTGAGGTCCATGGGCGCAGTCCCGTCTGCGCGCCCCACCTTCGAAGGAGAGCTCGTGAGCGTCAAGACATTCATCTCGATCGACATGGAGGGCGTCGCCGGCGTCGCGACCTTTGACCAGGTCGTCCGCGGCGGCTACGGCTATCCACGTGCACAGGAATTGATGACGCTTGAGGCAAACGCCGCCATCGCGGGTGCCTTCGACGCCGGTGCGGAGGAGGTTGTCATCAACGATTCGCACGGCACGATGGACAACCTGATCCACGAGCTTCTGGACCCCCGGGCCATCGTCGTGTTCGGCAGTCCGAAGGCGCAGTGCATGGCCGAGGGACTCACCGCGGATTGCGACGTCGCCTTGTTCATCGGCTACCACGCCCCCGCGGGAGAATACGGCGTGCTTGCGCACACCTTTTCAAGCCACTTCACGCAGGTACGGGTGAACGGTGCGGTGGTCTCGGAGGCCGAGGTCAACGCCATGTACGCGGCCTCGCTCGGGGTACCCGTCGGGCTCGTCAGCGGCGATGACGTGATCTGCCGCATCGCACGGGAGCAGTTCGCCGGAGTCGAGGCCGTCGAGGTCAAAGTCGCGCACGGCTACACGTCCACCGCATCGCTTGCGCCTTCCGTGGCCCGCGGAGCCATCCGCGACGCCGCGGCGCGCGCCGTGCGGAACGCGGCAACCCTCACCGTTCCGGAACTGCCGACGCAGTTCAGGGTTGCGGTGGATATGCCCACGGCAACCGCCGCCGAGCTTGCCCTGTCGATTCCGGGTGCGCGGCGCACGAGCGAGCGCTCGGTCGAATGCACGGTCACGGATGCCGGCCAAGTCCTCGGACTGATCGTCGTGTTCTACGAACTCGCCGCGAGCGCCATGCACGCCAAGACAGCACTCTTCATGCGGCGCTAAGCAGGGCAGGGACCCCGGAGCCCGGCCCGGGGGGCGGCAGGCGCCGTCCCGGCGCCGGCCCCCCAGAGCGTGGGGTGCCGCAGGCCGCCCACGCCGGGGGGGGGGCGGAGCGGCTTGCGTGGCCGGCCCCGTCAAGGGGGGGGGGCACGGGGGCAGGCGGGGAGCCGTTGACGCCGTCCGAGGCCCCCCGGAGCGTGGTGCGGGCCCGGGGCGGGCCATCGGCCGCGGCGGCACCCCTTCCCACGATGGCACCCCTTCGCCGGGTGGAGCCGGTGCGGGGGCGGCGGTCAGCTCAGGCGGGCCCGGACGAGGTCGCTAACGGCCTTGCCGTCGAAGCGGCCGGCGATCTTCGCGGTCACGGGCTTCATCACGGCGCCCATCTGGCGCAGGGTGGGTTCCTGGCCCTGGGCCCTGAGCGCGGCGAGGGCCTCGTCGATGATGGTTTCGACCTCGGCTGCGCCCAGCGCCCGGGGCAGGTAGCTTTCGATGATTTCGGCCTCGGCGATCTCCGCGGCCGCACGGCCGCTCTCGCCGGCCTCGGCGTAGATGCGGGCCGTGTCGCGGCGTTTCGCGGCCTCCTTCTGGAGCAAGGCCGTGACCTGGGCGTCGTCGAGCGCGACGGGGCTCTTGCCGGACTTTTCGCGGGTTTCGATCTCGCCCAGCACGTTACGGACCGTGGCCAGCGCGGTCTTGTCACGGTCTTTCATATGGGTGATGACATCGGCGTGGAGGCGTTCCTTCAAAGTACTCATGGCAACGGGGGTTCCTTTTCAGTGATGGGGTACCTTTCATTCTTCACGCCCCGCACCCCCCATGACGCACCGGGACGCCCCCCTCATGTGCAGATTCCTCTTTTGCAGGCACGAGATCATGCGTGCCCCTGCCACCGGGCCATGGCACGGCCCGGCAGCAAGGGCACACCCGCACCCGGGCCCCACCGGCGGCGAGCGCCCTTCCCGGTGTCCAGCCCCGTATTGTCCCGTGCTGTCCGGTGCTGTCCGGCAGGGTTGGCCCTTGGCGGGGTGGTGTGGTCGGTTCAGCGTCGGCGGCGCCGGCTGGGTTCCCGCGGCGTCCTGGGCCTTGCGGGCAGGCTTGGTCCGGACGGCATTGAAGACCGTCATCGTGACCGAGACCAGCGGTGATTTTTTCAGGTCCAGGTTCTCGTAACGCTCCCGGCTCTGGGAGAGGATCCAGGACGTCATGTCCCCGCCGTGCAGGTCCCTGACATCGCTGAGGATGTCGGAGGCGTGGTACCCGGATTTGGAACCGATCTCCATGACACGGCCCCGCCCGTCCGTACGGTAGATGACCTGCAGCTTCACCCGTTTGTCGTGCCGGGCCTGGGACCGGGAAATCGAGAGCAAACGCTGGTGGAGTTCGCCGATGCCCGCGAGGCGGCCCTTCGCCCGGGCGCTCTTGGGCATCTGGACACTGTACTGCCTGCCGCCCTCCGGGAAATCGGTGGTGGTGCTGTGGAACGCCCCCGCGGGCGGAGAGCCGCGCGAAGGTGCCCCCCGGTGTCCTCCGGGACCACCGTGCCTAGCCGGGGTGCCAGCCTTCGCACGCACCGGCACCAGATGCCCGTCCCTGCCGCGCCGCAGCGCGAGGGCATGTGCGTGACTTCACCGCGCTCGTGGAGCTCGGTCAACGCCTGCCGGTACGCCTCGCCGCGGCTTTGCCCGGCCGCGACCTTGCGCAGCATCCGCTCCGAACGGCCCAGCCGCTCCCCCAGCTCCTTCCACGTATAGCCGTAGACGGCCCTCAGGTGGAGGACCAGTTCCTGCGGGCTCATCCGGCCCGGATCAATGACAGCCATGGATCAATCCTCCGGGGTCGCGAACTCGGTGTCGAAAAACGCCGAGTCCGTGCCCGCCCGCACCGCCCGGACCCGCAACCGGTCCCGTTCCTCCCGGGTCAGCGGTGTCTTCACGTTCTCCACCACCCCCCTGCAGGCGCAGACGCCCGATCTTCCCGTCGTCCCCGCCCCCATGCCGGACCGGTTTCGCCCAGCCAGGGACGTAACTGGTGTAGATCGCGTCACCATTGATGCCCAGCAAGGTACCGGGAGGCACCGTCAACGCCCCGGCCGTGTCCGGCCCCCAGCGCGCTCGGGCCCAGCAGCACCCTCGCCCGGCCCCGCGCCCACACCTGGACCGCGAGTTCCGGCCGGTAATACGGGCGCTGCTGGGAAGAGACCGGCGCCGACACCCGGTACACGAACGCCTCGCCCTTGCGTTCCATGCTCGAAAGATATTCCGCCGGGACATCCTGCGGGCTCCACGCGACCACCGTCGAGGCCCGGCCCCGGGACGCAAACGCGCCGATCGTCTGGATCATGATCGCCCGTAACGCCGCGCTCACGCCCGCTTTGACCGGCACCGGCATTTCCGGGTCCGTGTCCACCAGCTCACGGATCCGGATCACCCGGTTCGCGAAGGTATCCAAGGGCCGGGCCGCGACAGCCTTGCCCCCGGCGCCGGCGATGGTCTTCGTGAACGCCACGGATTCCAGCGGATCGATCATCCACCCGGCCTTCCGGGCGACATGCAACTCGGCCGTGTCCGCCCAGGCCTGCCCGGCCGCGCCCGGCCGGTTCGGGTAATACCAGCCCTGCCCGGGATCACGGTGCTGCACGCCCAGGACACCGACATGATTCCATGACTCGGGGACCTTGAAGCGGACCAGCACCCGGGCCCTCGCGTAAGGGTCGCGGTCCAGCAGATCGACCGTGTCCGCACGGTTCAACCGTGTTCCCGGGCCGGTCCCGAGCTCCCGGCACAGCGCCGCGTACATGAAACGCCCGTCAACATACGCGAACGCCCCCAAACGAGGCCGGGCGGCCGGGTCCACCAGGGGCACGCAGTCCTCATGGGTGCTTGACGCCGGGCCCGCGACCAGATGCTCGAGATGGTGCTGGCCCGTGGTGCGGTGCAGTTCCTGGGCGATATCGTCCGTGACCGGTTCCGGATCCAGCCCCGCCGGCAACGACGCGGCCCACAGGTTCGTGCCCGTCGCCGCCGGGGTCTTCCCCAGCACCTGGCCTTTGAACGCTTCCCCGACCAGGAACGCCGTCGCGTCCCACGCCAGGCGGGCCTGTCCCGGAGACAGGGCCGTGTTCCCGAACCACTCCGCGGCCGTTCTCACCTCGATCCGCTGCCCCGTCGCGGCCCGTTCGAACCGGCCCGTCACCGGGGTCCCGAGCCAATGCCCCACCATTCTCCCGGACGGGTCGGCCCAGCCCGCAGACCAACCCGGCGTACGGACGAGGAGCCAATGCCGGACCGAACGCTCGTTCACCGGCACCCTTCCGGTGAACATCACCCGCTCCGCGCCCGCCCACCCCGCCATCTCCAGGATGTCGGCCAAGTTCGGGCTCTTCCGCCCCGCGCCCGGAACCGCGGCCACCCCACGGCCATCCGAAAACACCCCCGCCCCCGTGCTGTAGTCCACCCACACCGTCGGGACCTGCCGGAACACATACGGCCTAGCACGCACCACACCACCCCCACACACCAACCACCCCACACCAAAACACCACGAACACCCCACCCTACCCACCCACACCATTGCCAACCACCGGAAAGAGCCCTGCCACCCTGCAGACCACGGCGGCGACCCCAATGGAGCTTGCCCACTGGCCTTCTTCGGTGCTTACTGATGGAAGGAGCCCACACCGCAGTGCCCAGGAGCTGGTTCACTCCAGCCACGCCTTCACGGGCTCCAACGGCAAACAGACGCCAAGGATGACGACCGGAGGAAACCCATGTTCGCTCGAGTCAGCACTTACCAGCCGGGCCCAGGCACCACAGGCGCCCCCACCGAAGACACTGTCAACCGGGTCCTCGAGCTCCCCGGATGCCAGGGGATTTACTACCTCAAAGGAACTGGAACCACATCCCTTTCCATCACGCTATGGGACAGCGAAGAGAGTCTGACGGCAAGCCAGCAAGCTGCGAACGTGATCCGGACGGAGAGCAGCGAAGCACAACACATGCAGATCCTTGGCGTGGAGGAATACGAAGTCCTCACGCAACATCTTAAGAACTAGGACCGCGCCATCCACCCGTCCGGCACGCAGCCGTGCCCGCTCGGGCATGTGGGCATGAAAGGGGCCCCGTCCACACTCAATCGGACGGAGCCCCTTCGCGCTGGATGAAGCACCCGGACTAGGCGGCCGGGGCACCCGCAATGTTGACGAGCCAGGCAATGCCGAACTTGTCGATGCACATGCCGAAGGTGTCACCCCACGGTGCCGGCTCCAGCGGCATGGTGACCGTGCCGCCGTCGGACAGTTTGTCCCAGTAGCCGCGCAACTCGGCCTCGTCGGCGTTCTCGCCGCTCAGGGATACTGAGATGTTGTTGCCCGGCGTGTAATCCATGCTGTTGGGCGTGTCCGAAGCCATGAGCACGAGTCCGTTCCCGGAAACCAGCATGCCGTGCATGACCTTGTCGGCTTCGGCTGGATCTTCGCTGGCCTGGTATTCACCGAAGGTGCTGATGGTGAGTTCACCACCGAAGACAGTCTCATAGAACGTGATGGCGTCTCTGGCATTGTCGCGGAAGGAAAGATACGGGTTGAGGCGGGTTGTCATGGTCGGTTCTCCTCATTCGGTTGGCGGGCGCACGTCGCCGTGCCGTCATGCTAACAGGACGCAAAGGTGGCTGTCCTCCGAAACTTTCAGTCGCCGTCGTACGCCTTCTGCAGGACGTTGATGTCGAGCTTCTGCATCTGGAGCATGGCCTCCATGGCACGCTGGGCGCCGGCTGCGTCAGGGCCGGTCAAAAGTCCGGGCAGGGCAGTGGGGACGATCTGCCAGGACAGTCCGTACTTGTCCTTGAGCCAGCCGCATTGGCTTTCTTCTCCACCGGCAACCAGAGCATCCCAGTACTTGTCGACTTCTTCCTGGGTGGCACAGTTGACCACCAGCGAAACCCCCTCCGTGAAATTGAACGCCGGACCGCCGTTCAACGCCGTGAACTCCCTGCCCTCAATCTGGAACTCCACCGTGATGGCCTTGCCGTCGGGTCCAGGCATGGTCTGGCCGATGGACGAACCGGCAAAAAGACTTGTGTAGAACCCAGCGGCCTCCTCGGCCTCACTGTCGAACCAGAGGCATGTGGAAATCTTCTGCATGGTGCCACCCTTTCAAGACTCCGGAACCCTTTGGTCCCCGTTCGAGGCTAGTACCGCCGCATTCATGACACAACGCCCGGCTGCGGTGCGCACGACGACAGCCCCGGCTCCTCCACTCCTAATATGTAGTCGTTTCTGTCAAGAGGCAGGACGAAGCGGTCCCGGGTGTGTGAACTGCTCCCCGGAAGTTGGACTGAGAAATTCAGTTCCGACTCCCGGGGAGCAGTTTTATGTATGCGAGCAGTTCGTTATCAGAGGATCAGCGCGAGGCCGCGGTAGCGTGGTTTGAGAAGGGCATCGCGGATAAGGCGACGGCCAGGGCGCTGGCTGTGTCTCGGGCGCCGGTCAAGCGTCTCTATCGGCGGTGGAGGATCCATGGTCGAGGAGCGCTGGTGACCAAGCCGACGAAGCAGAAGTACTCTTTCGAATCTAAGCTCGCGTTGGTCGAACGGTTCATCGCTGGCGAGACTGCCCCGGATCTGGCGGTGGAGGCCGGTTTGTCCTCGCCTCGCCTACTGGAAGCCTGGATCAGGGCGTATCGGCTGGAGGGCGAGGACGGGTTGCGGCCCAAGCCCAAAGGCAGGCCCCGGAAGCCAGATTCCCCGCCGCCTGCGGAGCTGCCCGAGTTGGAGAGGTTGCGGCGGGAGAACGAGCGGTTGCGCGCCGAGGTGGCGTACCTGGGAAAATTGCGGGCCTTGAGGGCGCAAAAACAACGGTGAAGGTCCAGGCACTCATCGCCCTCAAGGCTGACTTCCCCCTGCCCGTTCTGCTGGATGTCTCAGGGCTTGCCCGGTCGACGTTCTTCTATCACCAGGCCCGTCTCCAGGCACCCGATCCGAAGGAAGCACTCAAGGCTGCAGTCACGGAGATCTTCGAGAAGAACCACGGCCGGTACGGGCACCGCCGCATCCACACCGAGCTGGTCAAGCAAGGCTGGACGGTCGCGAAGAAGACCGTGCTGAAGCTGATGCGCTTACTGCAACTGCTCTGCAAGGTCCGGCGGAAGAAGCGCTACAACTCCTACCGAGGCGAACAGGGCGCCATTGCCCCGAACCTGCTGAACCGGGAGTTCGACGCTGATGCCCCGAACCAGAAGTGGGTTACCGACGTGACGGAGTTCCGCGTCGGGGACCGGAAGCTCTATCTCTCACCGGTCATGGACCTCTTCGACCGGCAGATCATCTCCTACACCATCGGTTCGTCCCCGAACCTGGAGCTGACCAACACCTCACTGCGCGAGGCCCTGGCGACGCTCGAGTCCGGCCAGCAGCCGCTCGTGCATTCGGACCAGGGCTTCCAGTACCAGCACGCCTCCTGGCGGAACCTCCTGCAAGGTCGCTGGCGCGGCCCAATCGATGTCCCGCAAGGGCAACTGCTACGACAACGCCGTCATGGAGAACTACTTCGGACACCTCAAGGAAGAACTCTTCCACTACGTCCGGTTCCTCAACACCGAAGCACTGGCAACGGCTTTGCACGAGTACATCCGCTGGTACAACACCGAACGGATCTCCACAAAGCTCAAGGGCCTGAGCCCGGTGCAATACCGTGCCCAGACCCTTGCAGCCTAGAATCCCATTTAGCCAGTCCAACATTCGGGGACCAGTTCAGTGTGGAGCTGGGGCCGCTTCTTTGATGGTGGGCCGGGGCGTCTGTTTGGTGTTCAGCGTGTCGTTGGCGACGGCGTGGTCAGACTAATATGCGCGGGTTGGTTACCGCAGGGCGAAGGTGTTCGGCTGGAGGGTATCGCTTCTCTAGGGTCGGGCGTGGCCCCGTTGGGGGGCTGCCCATAGGAGTGACGCGAGTTCACTCCACGCGCTGCGAGACACCGACGCAGAGGCCCCGGGGGGTTTTCAGGGCCGCTGCTGTGTGGCGGCGGTTTGAGCTTCGCTGGCCAGAGACCAGCACCAGCCGGCCAGTTCCCGGGCGATCGCGACGTTCGCGACCACGGGCCGTTTCCGGTGTTCGAGGTAGACGAGCCAGCGCTCATGGAGGCGCCGGTTGCTCGACCCTGCCCGCGGGCCCGTGCCGCGGGGGGTGGCGGCTTCCCACCGCGAACGCATAAGCGTTGAGGGGTGGGTGTAGGGCCGGCGATGGTGCCAGGCGGCCTCGATGAGCAGCCGGCGGGCGTGGGTGTTGCCGGTCTTGGTGATGCCGCCCTGGGCGCGGCGCTGGCCGGAGGAGTTCTCCGACGGCACCAGGCCCAGGTAGGCGCCGATCGTGGATCCGGTGAACCGGTTCCAGTCCCCGATCTCGACGGCCAGGCCGAACGCGGTCAGCGTCGAGACCCCGCGCAGGCATTCCAGCGCCCGCACCACCGGGGTGTATTCGCTGTCATAGGCGATTTTCGTGATGGCCGCATCCAGGCGGTCCCGCCGGGCCAGAGCCTGCGTGACAGCCTCAAGGGCAAGATCGTAGGCCAGCTGCAGGGGCGCGGAGTCGAAGCGTTGCCGGTAGAGCCAGCCCATGTGGGTCTGGGTCCAGGTGTCCCCGCCGCTGTAGTGGATGCCCTGGCGCAGCAGCAGTTTCGAGACCCGGTGCCGGGCCCGCATCAGGTCCCCCGCGGGTATCTTCCCGGGCCCGGACCAGGTCCCTGGCCGCTTCCTGCCCGGGGCCCGGGACGGTGACCTCGGTGATCTGGTCCAGCTTCAAGAGCCGGGCCAGATGCAGGGCATCGTTGCGGTCCGTTTTTACCCGGTCCCCGGGCGGGCGTTGGAGCTTGGACTGGGCCGCGACCACACAATCAACACCGGCCGCCCGCAACACCCGGGCCAGGACGAAACCGGTCGGGCTCGGCTTCGTAAACGACCCGGGACGGGCCAGGCAGCCCCTGGACCCAGGCCAGGATCTCCCCATGGTCCGGGGTCAGCCGGGCCCGGAGAACCTCACCGGTCTGCCCGTCGATCGCGCAGGCAACAACCGACAGGGCGTGGACATCCAGGCCCACGTGAGTACGCTCGAACATAGCTGGAACCTCCAACCTTCAAATGTGGCTCTGCCCCAACGGATTAAGTCTGGGGACAACCCACGGGAACTTGAAGAGAAGGTTCCAGCCCACCAGTTTCCCGGTCCTTCCGATAAAGGCCATTCACGCCGGGGACCAGGCCCCGGACAGCGCGGCCCCGGGACCCGGGCACACCCCACAGCCCGCGGTCCGGAGCCGTCCCGGCGACAATGGACGATCAGAAGGACCAGAACCCACCCCGGGCCGCAGCCCCCTCACACATATCGTCTAGTCGCCGGCGGCACGCATCCGGCTGACGAGGCCCACGGTGTTTCCTTCGCTGTCCTCGAAGAAGGCCATCCATTCCTCGGATCCGGCGGGACCGAGGCGCCCGTCCTCGTGTGTGAAGATGACGTGGGGATCGGTGATGATTCTCACGCCGCGACGGCGGAGGTCCTCGATACGGCCATGGATGTCGGCAACTTCCAGGTAGATCAACGACGACGGCGCTCCCTTCTCCAGCAGGAGCCTCACCCCGCCGAGATCAAAGAAGAGCAGGCCTGGCGGATCGAAGACTGCGCGCGGCTCCGCCTCGAGGAGCTGCGCATAGAACGCCGACGCCCGGTCAAGGTCCTCGGCGTGCTGGGCTACCTGAATGAGCTTCAACGGTTCCTCCTGGGCGGCTGGCAACGGATCTCCCTTTGGCGCCATCTTGAAGTGTTTGCCGGGTTCGTACAAGGGCGGCGCCCCCGATAGTGTCAGAGGCATGCGTTCAACTTCCCGCACCCCACGTCCGGCAGCCGCGTTCACGGCGGCGGCCGATGCCCTGCTGATCCTCGTCTTCGCTGCCATCGGCCGTGATGCCCATGCACGCGGAGACATCATCACGGGCGTCTTCGCAACAGCATGGCCTTTCCTGGCCGGCGCGGCCATTGCCTGGCTCGCCGCGCGGGTCTGGCGCGCCCCACTGGCACTCTGGCCGTCGGGGGTGGCTGTGTGGATCGGCGCCGTGGCAGGTGGAATGCTTCTGCGGGCCGTCACCGGGCAGTCCGTGGTTCTGCCCTTCGTGATCGTTGCGCTGATCAGCCTGGCCTTATTCCTGCTCGGCTACCGCGGAATCATCGCGTTGGTGACCCGGTTCAGGGCATCGCGGCCACGTGCCTGAAGCGCCTCGCCGAAGGGCCTCATGTACTAGGCTTGAAAGCAACCGCAACGATGCTTTTCCGGAAAGGCCTTAAGTGATCACCGCTTTCGTTTTGATCAAGACGGATGCTTCGCGCATCCCGGAAACCGCGGAGGAAATCTCTGCCATCCAGGGCATCAGCGAGGTCTATTCAGTCACCGGCGAATGGGACCTCATTGCTGTGGCCCGGGTATCCCAGCATGAGGAACTCGCCGATGTCATTGCCGACCGGCTCTCCAAAGTGCCGGCCGTGGTCCACACCACCACCCACATTGCTTTCCGCTCCTACTCGCAGCACGATCTTGACGCGGCCTTCGCCCTGGGGTTCGAGCAGTAGGCGCTTCGGACGTCAATGCAAAGAGCCGCCGGCACCATGCCGGCGGCTCTTTGCTTTGGCGGGGAAAGGACTTGACTGGTAGGAACGACGGCTAGCCTTGGCTGAGCTCGATCCATTTCGCCAGGACAGCGGCAGCTTTTCCGGAGTCGATGGATTCCGCGGCGGTCCCAAGGGCGGCGCTCATGCGCTCTGCCAGTGTTCCGCGGGCCTGTGTATCGAAGGAGACAAGGCCCGCCGCAGCGTTGAGCAGCACGGCATCGCGGACCGGGCCGGTCCGGCCCGCGAGCACGTCACGGACCACCACCGCGTTGGCGGCGGCGTCCCCGCCTCGCAGGTCTGCCACCGTGGAGGTCCGGATCCCGAGTTCGGCAGGCGAGAACGACTGCTCGGTTACTCTGCCGTCCCGGATTTCCCAGACAGTGGAAGGCCCTGTCGGGGTGAGTTCGTCGAGGCCGTCATCGCCGCGGAAGACCAAGCCCCGGCTGCCGCGACGTGCTAGGACGCCTGCCACGAGCGGGGCCATCCGGGCGTTGGCGACACCCACGGCCGAGGCCTGCACATGGGCGGGATTGGTCAGTGGGCCCAGGAAGTTGAAGGCCGTCGGGATGGCCAGTTCCTTCCGCGGAACCGCAGTGTGGCGAAAGGAAGGGTGGAAGACCTGGGCAAAGCAGAAGGTGATTCCCGCCTCTTCCGCGTTCCGCGCCACCCTGTCAATCGGCAGGTCGAGACGCACACCCAGTGCTTCCAGGACGTCGGCAGAGCCCGACGACGACGATGCCGCCCGGTTGCCATGCTTGACCACCCGGGCGCCGGCGCCGGCGCATACGAGTGCGGCCATGGTTGAGATGTTCACGGTGTTCAGCTGGTCTCCGCCGGTACCGACGATGTCCAGCTTTTCGCCGGCGATGGAGATGGGGTTCGCATGTCCGACCATGGCCTCGACCAGGCCTGTCAGCTCTTCCACTGTCTCGCCCTTTGCCCGCAGTGCCACAAGGAACCCCGCGATCTGAGCCGGAGTCGCTTCGCCCGACATGATCGTGTTCATGGCCCATGCCGTTTGGCCCACTTCGAGGTCGGTGCCGTTGATGAGCGCAGAGATGAGCCCAGGCCAGGTGCTGCTGGTTTGCTGTGCCGATGCCGGTGAAGTCACCTCCTGATGCTATCGAGCGAGCGGCTCCCGTGACCAATGCTGGTCCCGCCGGGAACTTTTCGGCGCGATTTCGCGTCTTTGTAGAAAAAGTCCCCGGATTCGGTGGTTCGCATTGGGAAGTCTGGACTTTTACAGACATAATGTCCTTGTGACATCTGCGACCCATGCCCCCAGTACCCCGGCGCACCCGACGCTGAACCGCCCCAACCTGGTTTCTGTTGGAACCGTTGTTTGGCTGTCCAGTGAGTTGATGTTCTTCGCCGGTCTCTTTGCCATGTACTTCACTCTGCGTTCCACATCCGGACTGATGTGGGCCGAAGAGACCGCCAAGCTCAACTTCCCGTTTGCGCTCGTAAACACCATTGTCCTCGTGGCAAGTTCCTTCACCTGCCAGATGGGCGTCTTCGCCGCCGAGCGGCTTGAACCGCGCCGCACGGGCGGCCCGCTGCAGTTCACCCGCTGGGGCATGACCGAATGGTTCGCCCTGACCTTCATCATGGGTGCCTTCTTCGTAGCCGGCCAGACCACGGAATACGCCATGCTCGTCTCCGAGCACGTGTCGCTGTCTTCCAACGCTTATGGCTCTGCGTTCTACATCACGACCGGCTTCCACGGCCTCCACGTCATCGGCGGTCTGATTGCTTTCCTCTTCATCATCGGCCGTGCTTTTGCCGCCAAGAAGTTCGGGCACTTTGAAGCGACGTCGGCCATTGTCACCTCGTACTACTGGCACTTCGTTGACGTTGTCTGGATCGGCCTCTTCCTGGTCATCTACGTCCTCAAGTAAGCCCCGCTTTGACTCTTTTTCTACAAGAGGCAGAATTTCAAGAAGCGGCTCACGGAGCCGACGCAGGATCGAATAAAGGAACCACCACGTGAAGGCACTCTCGCAAAAGCGACGTCACCCACTGGCAGCGATAGCGCTGCTGCTGATGGGGCTCCTCCTCACTGGTGGGCTCTACGCCGTTGCCACAACTGTCAACCAGGCCAAGGCCGACACCACCAGCTTCAGCGCGAACGACGCAGAGGAGGGTGGCAAGCTCTTTGCCGCCAACTGCGCCACGTGCCACGGCATGGGTGCCAGCGGGACCAAGGACGGCCCCTCGCTGGTCGGCGTAGGTGCAGCCGCAGTTGACTTCCAAGTTGGCACCGGCCGTATGCCCATGCAGATGAATGGCCCCCAGGCCCAGGCCAAGCCGCAGCAGTTCAACGACCAGCAGACACACGAACTGTCCGCCTACGTAGCATCACTGGGCGCCGGCCCGGCCATTCCCGAAGAGCACCTGCTTGACGAAAAGGGAGACGCAGCCAAGGGCGGCGAGCTCTTCCGGGTCAACTGCGCCATGTGCCACAACGCTGCGGCAGCAGGCGGCGCCCTGACGCGCGGCAAATTTGCCCCTGCCCTGGCGGACGTTACCGGCAAGCACATCTACGAAGCCATGGCCACGGGCCCCCAGAACATGCCCGTGTTCAATGATTCGAATGTCACCCCCGAAGGAAAGCGTGACATCATCACCTTCCTGAAGACCATCGAAGCCAACGGCTCCCCGGGCGGTGCCGACCTCGGCGCCCTCGGTCCGGTGTCCGAAGGCCTCTTTGTGTGGGTGGCAGGCCTGGGCGTCATCATCGCGTTCACCATCTGGCTGACATCGCGCACTTCGTAGCCGCACCAAGGCCGCAAAAACTTCTGCTGCACGTCAGCAGGTTGGAACTGATAATTAACTCGGCCCAGGCCGAGACAACGAGAGAAGGATGAGGCGAATTATGGGCAACCATAGTGACGGCAGTCCGAACCACTCGGGCACCGTAGCTACGGCTGGTCAGAATGAAGTGGAGAAGTTCCAGGATCCTGGACTTCCTCCGCATCGTTTGCGCCTGGCTGACACGGACCCGAAGGCCGCAAAGCGTGCCGAGCGTCAGGTGGCCATTCTGTTTGGCAGCTCGATCGTCGGTACCGTGATCTTCCTGGTGGCGTACTTCGCCATCGATCTGGGACACGACTCGTCGATTGCCACGATCCGCACGCAGAACCTTCTGCTGGGTCTCGGCACCGCATTCGCGATGCTGGGCATCGGTACGGGCATCGTGCACTGGGCCAAGGCCCTCATGCCGGACCACGAAGTTTCGGAAGAGCGCCACGGTATCCGCAGCGAGGAAGACCGCCAGGCGGCTGTACGCATCGTCGACGACATCGTTGAGGAAACCGGCATCAAGCGCCGTCCGCTGATCCGCAACACCCTTCTGGGTGCCGTGGCTCTGGCCCCGCTGCCGGCGCTGGCCATTTTCGGCGACCTGGGCCCGCGCCCTGACGACAAGCTGGCGCACACCATGTGGGCACCGGAAGGCGGCAAGCTCAAGCGGCTCACCCGTGACCCCGACGGCACCCCCATCAAGGCCTCGGATGTCACCATCGGTTCGGCGTTCCACGTCATTCCCGAAGGTCTCAACGAGCTCCACGAAGGCAAGCTGAACGAAAAGGCCAAGGCCGTTGTTCTGCTTATGCGTCTGAACCCGGATTCGCTCAACCCCTCACCGGGGCGCGAGAACTGGGGCTACAACGGCATCGTTGCCTACTCGAAGATCTGCACGCACGTTGGCTGCCCTGTTGCTCTCTACGAGCAGCAGACCCACCACCTGCTGTGCCCTTGCCACCAGTCGACGTTCGACCTCACGCAGGAATGCAAGGTCATCTTCGGCCCGGCAAGCCGCCCGCTCCCCCAGCTGCCGATCGCCATCGATGCTGAGGGCTACCTGGTAGCCACGAGCGACTTCAAAGAACCTGTCGGACCGAGTTACTGGGAGCGTGACGAGCATGAGCGCCGCATCAACAGCTGAAGCCCCCTTCGTCGCCAAGACCAAAGTTGGCCGTTTTACTGACTTCGTCGACGAGCGTGTGGGCGGCTCCGGCATCCTGCGCGAATTCGGCCGCAAGGTCTTCCCCGACCACTGGTCTTTCATGTTCGGTGAGGTGGCGCTGTATTCCTTCGTCATCCTGCTGATGTCGGGAACCTTCCTGACGTTCTTCTTCGACCCGTCCATGGCGGAAACCCATTACCAGGGTTCCTACACGCCGCTGTACAACGTCGAAATGTCCGTCGCCTACAGCTCTTCGCTGAACATTTCCTTCGACATCCGCGGCGGCCTGTTCATGCGCCAGGTCCACCACTGGGCGGCCCTGCTGTTCGTGGCCTCCCTTGGTGTCCACATGCTTCGTGTCTTCTTCACGGGCGCCTTCCGCAAGCCGCGCGAAATGAACTGGGTTGTCGGCGGCGTGCTGCTGATCCTGGCCATGGCTGCCGGCTTCACCGGTTACTCGCTCCCCGATGACCTGCTTTCCGGCAACGGCCTGCGCATCATCGACGGCGTCATCAAGTCCATTCCGGTGGTCGGAACGTACATCTCGTTCTTCCTGTTCGGCGGGGAATTCCCCGGCACGGCCATCATCGGACGCCTCTACGTGCTGCACATCCTGCTCGTACCTGCGCTGATCCTGCTGATGATCGTCGTCCACCTGTTCATGGTGGTCGTCCACAAGCACACCCAGTACCCCGGCCCCGGCCGCAACGACGGCAACGTCGTCGGCTACCCGCTTGGTCCGGTTTACGCTGCGAAGGCAGGCGGATTCTTCTTCATTGTCTTCGGTGTGCTGGCCCTGATGGCTGCGGCATTCACGATCAACCCGATCTGGAACTACGGCCCGTATGACCCGTCCCCGGTCTCGGCCGGTACCCAGCCTGACTGGTACATCGGCTTCGTTGACGGTGCTCTCCGCCTGATGCCGGGTGTCATCAACGACTTCCACTTCGAGTACGTCGTCTTCGGTCACACCCTGACGCTGAACGTCCTGCTCCCGGCCCTGGTGCCTGCAGGCATCATCTTCACCGTGCTGTTCATGTACCCGTGGATCGAACGCTGGGTGACCAAGGACAACCGCGAGCACCACGTCCTGGACCGCCCGCGCAACGCTCCCACCCGTACCGCGATCGGCGTGGCCGGCTTCACCTGGTACTGCGTCATGTGGGCCGCTGCAGGTTCCGACCTCATCGCCACGCACTTCCACGTGTCGCTGAACGATGTGACCTACTGGCTTCGTACCCTGTTCTTCATCGGCCCGGTACTGGCCTTCATCGTGACCAAGCGCGTGGCCCTGGCCCTTCAGCGCAAGGACCGCGAAATCGCGCTCCACGGCCGCGAAACCGGACGCATCGTGCGCCTGCCGCACGGTGAGTTCATCGAAGTCCACGCACCGTTGGACGAGTACAAGCGCTACAAGCTGGTCGGTTTCGACTCTCCGGCCCCGCTGCCGGCCGTTCCGAACGAGCACGGTGTGGTCACCAACAAGGAAAAGCGCCGCGCTGCGCTGTCCAAGTGGTTCTTCGAGGACCGTGTTGCCCCGGCAACGCCGGCGGAACTCGAGGCGGCCCACGCACACGGCCACCACGAAGCCATTGAGTCTGCCGACGAGCAGAAGAGCCTCAGCCACTAGCTGATCCGCTCAAGCAGAGAGGGGGGCCCGGTCCACTGGACCGGGCCCCCTCTTTCTGTGTTTCCGGATGCTCCCGCGTGCTCTACGAGGTGCGGTAGCCGGTCGAATAGTTGCGCGTTGGCCTTGTTCCGGGACGCTGCAGCGGAATCCACAGCTTGTACCTGTCCGCCCGGTAATAGGAGACGGAATAGTCCACCATGGCCCTGGCGACAAAGGCGTGCCTCTGGATCTTCAGCAACGGAGAACCGACATCGACGTTCAGCAGCCGGGCGGTGGACGGCGAGGCGGCAGTCGCCTCGATCATGTCCTCGCCCCATTCCATGACCAGGCCGTAGCGTTCGCTCAGGACGTTGTAGAGGGACGTAGGCGGAGCCTCATCCAACAGCCCCGGAACGCGGTGCGCTGGAATGAAGTTCTCGTCCACGCTCATTGGCTCGTTATCGGCCAACAGAAGCCTCCGGAAGCGGACGAGGGGTGTTCCTTCGTCCAGCTGCAGTTCGCGCGCCAGAAAGGCGCTGGCGGCGATTTGCTCGAAGCTGAGGACCTTCGCCGCGGGGACCATGCCGCGCCGCTGCATCTCCTCGCTGTAGG
The DNA here is from genome assembly GCF_024741795.1 of Arthrobacter sp. CJ23. Taxonomy (NCBI): domain Bacteria; kingdom Bacillati; phylum Actinomycetota; class Actinomycetes; order Micrococcales; family Micrococcaceae; genus Arthrobacter; species Arthrobacter sp. CJ23. The sequence continues at coordinate 2,490,016 of NZ_CP102950.1, forward strand.
ACGTCAGTTTCACCTGGAGATCCAGCTTGGGCTTCTTGACGAATGTTCCAAGGCCCACGACGCGCTCGATGACCTCCTCACCGACCAGGGCGTCGATCGCCTGACGGACGGTCATGCGGGCCAGCCCGAACCGCTCCGAGAGATCACGTTCGGAGGGCAATGCCGACCCCGGTGGACAGGACTCCCCGATGAATGCGCGGAGGATTTCCCGCAACTGCACATAGATGGGCACGCCGCTGTTCCGGTCGATTTCACCTGCGATCGCGGATGCGTCAGCCACTGCGGCGCCCCTGCTCACTTTGCTTCATATAACAAGGGTAGGCCACACCACATTCAGGTCTAGACCAGTACCCGGCACGCGCGGCAGTCGCCGCGGCGCTACCCTTGTATGGAACTAAATTCAGTGGCGGCACACGTCCGTCAGAGCAAAGGAGCCCGCTTGCCGGAGCACAAAGCCATCGTCGCCGCGGAGATAGGCCTGCACGCCCGTGCAGCGGCCATGTTTGTCCGGGCCGTCACCGACACGGGACTGCCCGTGACGATCAGGAAGCCCGGCAGGAACCCGGTGGATGCCCGCTCGCTGCTGGAGGTCATGAGCGAGGACTTCGGCCATGGCTGCGAGGTGCTGCTGGAGGTCTCTGCGGACGCCCTGCCGGCCGGCAGCACGATCGGCGACGCAGAAGGCGCCCTGGCCGCGTTGTCCGCACTCCTGCAGGCCAGCGACAGCCGCTGACGGCTAGCGCACCGGACTTAAACTACGACGGCGGGCCCCACCGAAATGGTGAGGCCCGCCGTCGTGGTTTTGCAGGAAGTGCTAGTGCGCGTGATCTCCGCGGCTGTATTCGAAGACCCAGCCGACGAGTGCCACGAGGGCGAGGCCAGCGGCAACGAACGTCACCCAGAAGCCCACGGCCAGGCCGAGGAAGCCTCCGGCGCAAGCCAGGCCGAGGACCAGCGGCCACCAGCTCCAGGGGCTGAAGTGCCCCTGCTCGCCGGCGCCTTCGTGGATTTCGGCGTCGGGACGGTCCTCGGGACGCATGCCGATGCGCCTGCCTGTGAAGCCGAGGTACGCGCCGATCATGCCGGCGAGGCCGCCGACCAGCAGGATGCCCAGGATGCCGACCCACTCAGACCAGTGGGTCAGGAAGCCGTAGGCCAGGGAGACGGGGATGAAGAAGAAGACACCGGCTCCGAAGAGCCACGATTCAACTTTCACTTGGCGCTCTCCTTCAGTTCAGCGATGCTGTGCGACGGGGCCAGCTCGGGGTGGTGCAGGTCCAGTGCAGGGCGCTCCGAACGGATGCGGGGCAGGGAGGTGAAGTTGTGGCGCGGCGGCGGGCAGGAAGTTGCCCACTCCAGCGACGCACCGAAGCCCCACGGGTCATCGACTTCAACCTTCTTGTTGCTGCGCCAGGTGATGTAGACGTTCCAGAAGAACGGCAGGAGCGAGGCACCCAGGACGAAGGAGGAGATCGTGGAGAACTGGTTCATCCAGGTGAAGTTGTCCTGCGGCATGTAGTCGGCGTAGCGGCGGGGCATGCCCTCGACGCCGAGCCAGTGCTGGATCAGGAATGTGCCGTGGAAGCCCAGGAACAGGAGCCAGAAGTGGATCTTGCCAAGACGCTCGTTGAGCATCTTGCCCGTCCACTTCGGCCACCAGAAGTAGAAGCCTGCGAACATGGCGAACACGACGGTGCCGAAGACCACGTAGTGGAAGTGCGCAACCACGAAGTAGGAGTCGGAGACGTGGAAGTCCAGCGGCGGGGAGGCCAGGATGATGCCGGTCAGGCCACCGAAGAGGAAGGTCACCAGGAAGCCGATGCTCCAGAGCATGGGGGTTTCGAAGGTGATGGAGCCCTGCCACAGGGTACCGATCCAGTTGAAGAACTTCACGCCGGTGGGTACCGCGATCAGCATGGTCATGAAGGCGAAGAACGGCAGCAGCACGGAACCGGTGACGTACATGTGGTGTGCCCACACGGTCACGGACAGGGCTGCAATGGCGATGGTCGCGTAGACAAGACCCTTGTAGCCGAAGATCGGCTTGCGGCTGAAGACCGGGAAGATTTCAGACACGATGCCGAAGAACGGCAGGGCGATGATGTACACCTCGGGGTGGCCGAAGAACCAGAACAGGTGCTGCCACAGCACAGCTCCGCCGTTCTCAGGGTCGAAGATGTGTGCACCGAAGCGGCGGTCGGCGCCAAGCGCGAACAGGGCGGCGGCCAGCGGCGGGAACGCCATCAGGACCAGGATGGCCGTGACGAGCGTGTTCCAGGTGAAGATCGGCATGCGCCACATGGTCATGCCCGGGGCACGCATGCAGATGATGGTGGTGATGAAGTTCACCGCACCGAGGATGGTGCCGAAGCCGGACAGGGCAAGGCCGAAGACCCAAAGGTCACCACCGACGCCGGGGCTGAACGTGGTGTTGGACAGCGGCGCGTAGGCGAACCAACCGAAGGATGCAGCACCCTGCGGAGTGATGAAGCCGGATACGGCGATGGTGGAGCCAAAGAGGAAGAACCAGAAGGCCAGTGCGTTCAGTCGCGGGAACGCGACGTCGGGTGCACCGATCTGCAGCGGCATGATGACGTTGGCGAAGCCCGCGAACAGCGGCGTAGCGAACATCAGGAGCATCACGGTGCCGTGCATCGTGAACATCTGGTTGTACTGCTCCTTGGTCTGCAGGATCTGCATACCGGGTTCGAACAGTTCAGCACGGATCAGCAGCGCCATGACGCCGCCGAGGCAGAAGAACACGAAGGACGCGATCAGGTACATGTACCCGATGGTCTTGTGGTCCGTGGAGGTGATCCAGTTGACGACGATGCGCCCCTTGGATTTAGGTACTACGGGAGCCTCAAGGATCCCGGCGGATTGAGTGTATGTAGCCACGTCGCTCCCCTTACTTAATTTCGTTCAGGTTCGGGTTGCGGTCGTACTCTTCGCCGAGCAGGCCCGTGTTGCCGTCCTGGCGCAGCTTGTCCATGTGGGCCTGGAACTCAGACTCGGAGACAACCTTGACGCGGAACAGCATCTCGGAGTGGTATTCGCCGCAGAGTTCGGCGCACTTGCCGTCGTAGGTACCCTCCTTGGTGGGGGTGAACCTGATGTAGTTGGTCTTGCCCGGGATCATGTCGCGCTTCTGAAGGAAGGCGGGAACCCAGAAAGAGTGGATGACGTCGCGGGAGTTCAGCTCCAGGTCAACCGACTTGCCGACCGGCAGGTACAGGGTGGGGAGCTTTTCCTTGTCGACTTCGTTGCCCGTGAGGTGTGCCTGGACGCCGGCCTCATGGAGGTCTTCCGAGATGACCTGGCCCTGCTTGTAGTTGAAGTCCCAAGCCCACTGCTTGCCGCGGACGTCGACGACGACGTCGGCCGGCTGGGAGCGGTCATCGATGGCACGCTGGTCCTGGTCGGTGAAGTAGAAGAACACCAGCACCATGAACAGCGGGATCGTCAAGTAGAAGACCTCAAGCGGCAGGTTGTAGCTGAGCTGCCGGGGGAAACCCGTGGTGCCCTTGCGGCGACGGTAGGCGATGATGCACCAGACCAGCAAGCCCCACGTGATGATGCCGACGGCCAGGGCCGCGATCCATGAGTTGACCCAGAGGTCCATGATCCGGTCGGTGTGGTTGGTGGTACCGCGCTCTGTCGGCAGCCAACCCTTCTCTACCTCTGGCGAACATCCGGTCAAAACCAACGCGCCGGCTAGTGCCAAGCCAGTGATCGATGTGATCTTTATGCGTCGGCTGCCGGTTCGGTTCTGCGAACTCACAGACGGCCCTTCCTCTTGTTGCTGTCTCCCGGCAGGCCAAAGGCCCACCGGGCACACTAAAAGTTTTACTACCCGATGTAGAGCTTACCGCTACGCAGCAGTTTTCGCAGACATGTCGGCCCCTTGGTCCGCTTCGGGTCGAAACCCTGTCCGAACTGGGCCGACATGCGGCGAATGACTCAGATCAGTGGAACGAATCGCCGCAGGCGCAGGAGCCGCCAGCATTCGGGTTGTCAATGGTGAAGCCCTGCTTCGAGATGGTGTCCTCGAAGTCGATGCTTGCGCCGCTCAGGTACGGAACGCTCATCTTGTCGACCACAACTTCGACGCCGTCGTAGTCGCGGACAGCGTCTCCGTCAAGGAGGCGCTCGTCGAAGTAGAGCTGGTAGATGAGGCCCGAGCAGCCGCCTGGCTGCACGGCAACGCGAAGTCGCAGATCGGTACGCCCTTCCTGCTCGAGGAGGCTCCGGACCTTGCCTGCTGCTACGTCGGTCAGCTGGACCTCGTGCGTGGGAAGCTCCTCGCCTGCGGCGAGCGTGGCTCCGGTGCTGTTTTCGTTGGTTGCAGTGCTCATTGGCCTACCTTCTTATGACGCTCCTGGCGGCGGCGCATCCGCGCTGCCTGCCCTTACCAAATGACGTACGGGCTATAGCTCCATGCTACGTCGAGTGGACGCATAGCTATAACTCCTGACGTAACCGCGGCCGCCATCGGCTTGTTCCCAAAAACGTGACCGGGTCCCCTGGCAAGGGCAGGGCCTGTGCGACTAGCCTCCGAGGCCTTCAGCGTTCAGGCGCGCAAGCATCAGCGCTTCCGCCAGCACGGCATGCCGGAAATCCTCGAGGTGCAGGGACTCGTTGGCGCTGTGGGCGCGCGAATCCGGGTCCTCAACGCCCGTGACCAGGATCTGGACTTCGGGATACATCTCGGTCAGGTCGGCAATGAACGGGATGGAACCGCCGATGCCCATCTCCACGGCCTTGACCCCCCAGGACTCCCCAAGCGCCCACATGGCGATGCGGGCCGCAGGGGACGTGGTGTCCGTGGAGAACGCGTTGCCGGACTCCCCCGGGGTGAAGGTCACGCGGGCTCCAAAGGGTGCATGGCTTTCAACGTGCTGCCGCATGGCGTCCATGGCGGACTGCGGATCCTGGCCGGGAGCCAGTCGCATGCTGAACTTCGCCCGGGCCGAAGGGATGAGGGTGTTCGACGCGACGTCAACGGCTGGCGCATCGATCCCGATGATGGAGAGGGCCGGCTTGGTCCACAGGCGGGAAGCGATGGTGCCCGAGCCGGCCAGCCGGACGCCGTTGAGCACTGACGCATCGGCACGGTATTCGGCTTCGGTGAGGTCGACGTCGACCTCGTCCCTGGCAACCAGGCCGGCGACGGCGACATTGCCGTCGTCGTCGTGCAGGGTCGCGATCAGGCGGGACAGCAACGTGGGGGCGTCGAGAACAGGGCCGCCGAACATGCCGGAGTGCACTGCGTGCTCAAGGACCCGGACCTCGAAGGTCCCGTCGACGAGTCCGCGCAGGCTGGTGGTCAGCGCGGGGACGCCCACCTTCCAGTTGCTGGAATCGGCCACCACGATGACGTCGGCGCGCAGAAGCTCCCGGTGCGTCTCCAGGAACGTCCGGAAGGTTGGCGAGCCTGCCTCTTCCTCGCCTTCGAAAAAGAATGTCACGCCCAACCCGAAGCCGGATCCGAGGACCTCGGCCACAGCGGCGTGGGCTGCCAGGTGGGCCATGATTCCGGCTTTGTCGTCGGCGGCGCCGCGGCCGTAGAGGCGGCCATTGCGCTCCTCCGCCGTGAAGGGCTCCGATTCCCAGAGGGCGCTGTCGCCCGGCGGCTGCACGTCGTGGTGTGCGTACAGAAGGATGGTCGGCTTGCCAGGGGCTGCCTGGCGACGCGCGACGACGGCGGGCCCGCCGGGTGTGCCGTCTTCCTTGTCGCAGCGCAGTATCTGTACGTCTTCGATACCGGCGGCGCGGACCAGTTCCGCCACAGCGTCGGCGCTGCGCTCGAGCTGGGCCGGGTCGAAGCTGGGCCAGGCGATGCCGGGGATGGCCACCAGGTCCTTCAGGCTGGCCACGGTCCTGTCAAAGGAGGAGTTGACGGCCTGGCGCAGGGCCTCGACGTTGATGGTGCCGGGATTCCCTTGCTGGTTCTGCGGGATCTCCGCGCTTGTTGAAGTCATGGCCAAAACACTACAACGGGGACCCGCGCACCGATACGAGGGCAGTACGGAACGGGGGCCGTGGCGCCGCTGCCGTCACGTAATCCGCGCCACTATCCCGCGGGGTATTCTTGATGCGTGTTTGGACGTAAAAAGGAAGAGCCCAGCGCTCAAGACGTAGTTGACCAGGCCCACGCCGCCGCGCAGGAGTCAGGTGCCGGCAAGGGTACCCCGACACCCAAGCGCAAGGACCAGGAGGCCGCCCGCAAGCGCCCCCTGGTGCCAACGGACCGCAAGGCCTCGAAGGAAGCCGAGCGTGCGGCAATCCAGGACCAGCGCCAGAAAATGCGCCAGGCCCTCGATACAGGGGACGAGAAGTACCTGCCGCTGCGCGACAAGGGACCCCAGAAGCGCTACGCCCGCGACTACGTGGATGCACGCTTCAGCCTGGGCGAGTACCTCATGTTCGGGGCCCTGCTCTTCGTGGTGATCTCGCTGATCATTCCGTCGTCCAGCGAGCAGCTGAGCTACGTGCTGATCGGCTTCTGGGTCATGTTCCTTGCAGTCTTCGTGGACGTCTTCATCCTGTCCAGGAAGCTGCGCAAGCGGCTGCTCGAGAAGTTCGGCGAGGTGGAACGCGGCACCGTCTGGTACGGCAGCATGCGCTCCCTGCAGTTCCGCAAGCTCCGCCTGCCCAAACCGCTGGTGAAGCGCGGGGAGTTCCCGTCCTAGCGGCCAAACAGCCGATTATTGAAGAAGCACCCCGGACCAATGGTCCGGGGTGCTTCTTTGTCAGCAGTCCAGCCTCGGATGGCCGGTAGCGCCTACTTCGTCTTACGCCCCTTTGCCAGGGCCTTGTTAATGCCGGCTGCCCAGAACGGACCCTCGTAGAGGAACGCCGTGTAGCCCTGGACCAGAGTGGCGCCGGCGTCGAGGCGTTCCTGGACGTCCCCGGCCGATTCCACGCCACCCACGGCGATGAGCACCAGCTCCTCCCCTACGGCGGCCTTGAGCCGGCGCAGGACCTCAAGCGAACGCTGTTTGAGCGGGGCTCCCGAGAGCCCTCCGGCGCCCAGGGCTTCGACTTTGCCGGAGTCCGCCACCAGGCCGTCCCGGGAAATCGTAGTGTTGGTGGCGATGATGCCGTCGAGCTTGAGGTCGAGCGCGAGGCGGGCGACGTCGTCGATGTCCTCATCGCTGAGGTCCGGCGCGATCTTCACCAGCAGCGGCACGTGGCGCCCTGCCGCCTCATCGGCGGCGTCGCCGACGGCGCGGAGCAAAGGCCGGAGGGTTTCCACGTTCTGCAGCAGGCGCAGGCCGGGGGTGTTGGGCGAGCTAACGTTGACCACCAGGTAGTCGGCGGCAGGCGCCAGGCTCCGCGCACTGACCAGGTAGTCCTCCACGGCGTCCTCAAGCTCAACAAGCTTGGTCTTGCCGATGTTGACGCCGATGATGGGCCGGACCCCGGGGTAGGAGCCCTGGAGCGCGGCGCGGGCGGCCTTGAGGCGCGGTGCCACGGCCGCGGCGCCGTCGTTGTTGAAGCCCATGCGGTTGACCACGGCCCGGTCCTCGATGAGGCGGAACAGGCGCGGCTTGTCGTTGCCGGGCTGCGCCTGGCCGGTGATGGTGCCCACCTCGACGTGGCCGAAGCCGAGTTCGGCCAACGCCTCGATGCCGTGGCCCTCCTTGTCGAATCCTGCGGCCAGGCCGAACGGCGAGGGGAACGTCAGGCCGAATGCCTCCGTGCGCAGTGAGGCATCGGGGGCTGTCATCTTCGCAAGAATCCGGCCTGCACCCGTGCGGTGGGCTGTCCTGATCGCCTGGAAGCCGATCTTGTGGGCTTTTTCGGCATCCATCCAGGAGAAGGCCAGCTTGAAGAAGGTGGGGTAAACGCGCATGCTCCTAGTTTTCCGGTTTCCCACCCGTGCACCAAACCGGTGACCACGCCGAGGGCTAGCATGTACGCATGCCGATCCCTGAACGTGACACACATCATGCCGATGGGCGGATCAGGGCCGACGTCGTAGTGGTCGGTGCGGGCCTGTCCGGGCTGGTGGCCGCTGCACAGGCGTACACGGCCGGCAAGCGCGTTGCCGTGCTGGACCAGGAACCGGAAGCCTCCGTGGGAGGCCAGGCGCACTGGTCGTTCGGCGGGCTCTTCCTGGTGGACTCCCCGGAGCAGCGGCGGCTGGGCGTGAAGGACAGCGCCGAGCTCGCGTTGTCGGATTGGCTGGATTCGGCGGCCTTCGACCGCCCTGAAGATGCGATGGCCCGCCGGTGGGCCGAGGCCTACGTCCACTTCGCCGCCGGCGAGAAACGTTCCTGGCTCAGGAGCCTTGGCATCGGCCTGTTCCCGCTGGTGCAGTGGGCCGAACGCGGCGGCTACGGCCCGCAGGGGCACGGCAACTCCGTTCCGCGCTTCCACGTTGCATGGGGCACCGGACCGGCCATTGTTGAACCCTTCCTTGCGAAAGTCCGCGAGGGGGTTGCGGCCGGCAAAGTGTCAATGCACTTCCGCCACCGGGCTACTGCCTTGACGACGACGGCGGGCCGGGTCACGGGGGTCAACGGCGAGCTCCTGGAGCGGTCACCCGCCGGACGCGGCGTGGCATCCTCCCGGACCGCCGTCGGCGTCTTCGAGGCGGAGGCCGGGGCCGTGGTGGTGACCACAGGCGGCATCGGCGGAAACCACGCAACCGTCCGGAGGCAGTGGCCGGAGGGTACGGCCCCGCCCGCGCACCTGCTGAGCGGCGTGCCGGCGTCGGTGGACGGGGAGTTCCTGCCGGTGGTGGCCGCGGCCGGTGGTGCCCTGGTCAACGGCGACCGCATGTGGCACTACCCGGAGGGCGTCCACAACCATGATCCGGTCTGGCCGGACCACGGGATCCGGATCCTGCCCGGACCGTCGTCCCTGTGGCTGGATGCGACGGGGCAGCAACTGCCGGCACCGTTGTTCCCCGGCTTCGATTCCCTCGGTGCCCTGCGGCACATCCTCGGGACCGGGCATGGCTACTCCTGGTTCGTGCTCAACCGGACGATTGCGCTGAAGGAATTCGCCTTGTCCGGATCGGAGCAGAACCCTGACCTGACCGGCAAGGACATCAGGCTGCTGGCATCGCGGCTCAAACCGGGCAGCGACTCCCCCATCCGGCGGTTCCTGGAGCACGGCGTCGACTTCCTGGAGGCCGCGACGCCGCGGGAACTCGCCGCCAGGATGAACGACTTGACCGGGAAAGGCCTCATCGATGCGCGGCAGCTGGAGGCGATGATCCATGCACGGGACCTGCAGGTGGACAGCGGGCTCGGCAAGGACCTCCAGCTGGCGGCGATCCGCGCTGCCCGCCGCTTGCCACCGACAAGCGATGCGCGTGGTTCCGCCGCACCGCCTCACAGATCCAGCGCACGGCCCCCTGCTGGCGGTCCGTCTGTCCGTGCTAACGCGGAAAAGCCTGGGTGGGCTGCAGACGGACCTTGAGTCAAGGGTGCTCGACGCCGGTGGCCAGACGCTGGCCGGGCTCTACGCCGCGGGCGAGGCAGCGGGTTTCGGCGGCGGCGGCATCCACCGGTACCGCGCGCTGGAGGGGACCTTCCTGGGCGGTTGCCTGTTCTCCGGCCGGGCTGCCGGCCGCGCAGCAGTGGCCGGTGTCTAAGCTGGTGCCATGGAGTGGGAAACCGACATCCTGGGCGAGGACTTCCAGGCCTGCGCCTTTGAAGCAGCCGGCTCCGACGGAGTAGTCCGCCGGGCCACACTGGTCCGCCACCTCAATTCAGCTGCCGGACCGGACGGTACCGTCCGGTCCGGCAGAAACGGCGCCGTGTTGTTCCTGCACGGCTGGAGCGACTACTTCTTCAATGTGGAGCTGGCACGGTTCTGGAGCCAGCACGGATTCACGTTCTATGCCCTCGACATGCACAACCACGGGCGCAGCCTCCGGCCGGAAACGCCTGGCGGCTACGTAGCCCACCTGGACGACTACGACGCCGAGATCAGGAACGCGATCGATCTCATCCGTGCGGAGCAGGCCCAGGCCGCGGCCGGCACCCATGCACTCACCCTTATGGGCCACTCCACCGGGGGGCTCATCGCTGCCCTGTGGGTCAGCCGGAACCCCGAGGACGTCCAGTACTTGGTGCTGAACAGCCCCTGGCTTGAAATGCACGGCAGCTCGCTTGTGCGGCGTGCGGCACAGACCATGGTCGGCCCGATTGCGCGGCTGCGCCCCACCACAGTTCTGCGGCTGCCCGAGAGGGGTTTCTACTACCGCAGCATCAGCCTCTCCGCGGAAGGCGAATGGCTGGTGGACGACAAGATCAGGCCGCCCATGGCCTTTCCCGTCCGCGCCGGCTGGCTCCGGGCCGTGCTCGCCGGCCATTCCAGGGTGGCCCGTGGGCTGCGCATCGACATTCCGGTGCTGGTGCTGACCTCGTCCACAAGCGCAAACGGCATGGTGTGGCAGGAAGTGATGCGGCGCTCCGATGCTGTCCTGGATGTCAACGTCATTGCCGTGCGCGCCATGGCACTGGGCCGCACGGTCACGCTGGAGCGCGTGGATGGCGGCCTGCACGACGTCTTCCTGTCCGCGGCCCCGGTCCGGGCCGATGCCTATGCCAGGCTGGCCCGGTGGATCCGGGGTTTCATCGAGTACGAGGAGCCGGACCACCGGCTCGAAGGGGTGCAATGAGCGTCAACGAAACCACCCGTCCGCTCTGGACTCCGGATGTGCTGGGGCAGGGGTTTGAGGCTCTGGAGCTTCCCTTGCTCCCGGATGAAGAGGGGCCTGTTAAGGCAACCCTCGTCCGCCACCTTCCACCTGGCCCGATGCACCCGCACGGGATCCTGGATGCTCTGACCGCATTCACCAAGCGCCGGAGGCGGAACATTCCCGTGGATCCCGCGGGCCCGCCACGGGCCGTGCTCTACCTGCACGGATGGGCCGACTACTTCCTGCAGACCGAACTGGCCGAGTACTTGGGCGCTTCCGGGTTCCACTTCTATGCACTCGACCTGCGCAAGTTCGGCCGCAGCCTCCTGCCGGGCCAGACCCCGGGCTATACGACCGATCTGGCCGCCTACGACGAAGACATCGCGGCCGCGCTGCTCGCGATTGAGCAGGACGTCCTTGCCCGCACCGGGAGCACCACGGCTCCCACCATCCATATGATCGCCCATTCCCTGGGAGGCCTGGTGGCCGCACTGTGGGCGGACCGCCATCCTGGCCGCATCGGCACGCTGACGCTGAACGCACCGTGGCTCGAACTGCAGGGCAGCAGCCTCATCCGGAGCATTGCGATGCACCTGGTGGAGCCCTTCGCCCGGACGGACCCCAAGCGTCCCTTCCGTTTTCCCGAAATGCCCGCCTACTGGGAAAGCGTCAGCAGCGAGGCACACGGCGAATGGCTGCTCGACTCCGCCTGGCGGCCCAAGGCGTCGTTCCCCATCCGGGCGGGCTGGAGCAAGGCCGTCCTTGCCGGGCACAGCGCCGTCGAACGCAAACTCAACATCGACGCACCCGTGCTGGTGCTGCTGTCGGGGCGCACCCGCATCCAGGCGGAGTGGTCCGCGGAGCTCATGCGGGCGGACGCCGTGATCGACGTCGAGGAAACGTCACGGCGGGCCCTCGGCCTCGGCCGCCGCACCGCCGTGTTCCGCTACCCCGGCGCCCTGCACGACGTGTTCCTGTCGCGGCGGACCATCCGGCAGCAGGCGTACCGCGACGTTGCCATCTGGCTGGCCTCGTACCCCTACTGAGCCGCACCTGCCGATCCGTACCGCCGCTGGCGGCTGGTCCGGGTGCCAGGCCGCAGCGCGGCCCTATTGCGCCGGGGCGGCGTCCACAGCGCCGCCGTAGCGGCGGTCGCGTTTGGCATAGATTTCGACGGCGTCCCACAAGGTGCGGCGGTCGACGTCGGGCCAGAGCGTGTCCATGAAGACAAACTCGGCATAGGCGGACTGCCAGAGCAGGAAGTTCGACAGCCGCTGCTCGCCGGAGCTGCGCAGGAACAGGTCCACGTCCGGCAGATCCGGCTCATCCAAGTACTTCTGGATCGTCTTCTCGGTGACGGACCCCGGCTTCAGCCGCCCGGCCGCCACATCGTGGGCGATCGCGGACACGGCGTCGGCGATCTCGGCCCGCCCCCCGTAGTTGACGCACATGGTCAGCGTGCAGGTGTCGTTGCCGCGGGTGTAGTCCTCGGCATCCTCAAGTTCCTTGATGACTGAACCCCACAGCCGGGGCCGCCGGCCGGCCCAGCGGATGCGCACGCCCCAGTCGTCAAGCTGGTTTCGCTGGCGCCGTAGCACGTCCTTGTTGAATCCCATGAGGAAGCGGATTTCCTCAGGCGACCGCCGCCAGTTCTCGGTGGAGAATGCGTAGACGCTGACGTATTTGATGCCCAGTTCAATGGCACCGGCCATGACGTCCAGCAGCGCAGGTTCGCCTGCTTTGTGGCCCTCAATGCGGGGCAGGCCCCGCTGGTTGGCCCAGCGGCCGTTGCCGTCCATGACAATGGCGACGTGCCGGGGTATCAATTCCGCAGGGATGGCGGGGGGCACGGCCCCGGACGCATGCGGATACGGCGCGGTCACCGGGGCAGTCCGGGCCTGGCTTGTCTTGCTCTTCTTTCCGAGTGCCACAGTCAGCTTCGCTCCACGTGTCTAAGGGATTTCAATGCTCGTTCAAGGTGCCATTGCAGGTAGCTCGCCACGAGGCCGGCGGCTTCGCGGCGGTGCTGGGAATCGGAACCCTCTGCAGTTTTCCAGTCGCCGGTCAGCAGTGCGCCCAGCAGGATGACGGTCTCCGGTGCCGGTGCCGGTGATCCCGGTGGGCGGCACTCGGCGCAGACCATGCCGCCCAGCGGCGCCGCGAAGGCGCTGTGCGGCCCCGCGGCACCGCATCGGGCACAATCGGTGAAGCTCGGTGCCCAGCCACCGGTGGCCAGGGCACGGAGCAAATAGGAATCGAGAATCAGTTCCGGTGGATGGTCCGAACGGCTCAACGCTGCCAGCGCACCAACCAGCAGGTTGTACTGCGCGGTGCCCGATTCGGCATCGGCGTCGGTCAGTTTCTCGGCGGTCTCCGTCATGGCGGCGGCCACGGTGTAGCGCCCATAGTCGGCGGCAATGCTGCTGCCGTAGGCGCCCTTGGCCACGGCCTGGGTCACGATATCGAGCGTGCGGCCGGAGACAAGCTGCAGATCGGCCACCATGAACGGTTCCAACCGCGCCCCGAAGCGGCTGCTGGTCCGTCGCACACCCTTGGCGACGGCCCGCACCTGCCCGTGGTGCTTGGTGAGCAGGGTGATGATGCGGTCGGCCTCACCGAGTTTGTGGGTGCGCAGCACTACGGCGTCGTCCCGGTAGGACCGTGCTGCAAAGGAAGGATTGGCCACAGTCAATCTTCGCACCATGCCGCTGTTGCCGCGCACCACCAGGGCTGTGTGGCGCCGGTGAATCCCGGCGCCACACAGGGCGGTACTCAGGCCCGGGCGTCCCGGACTGCGCGGTTCACGGCAGAAATCAGGGCCTTCAGCGAGGAGGTGGTGGTGCTGGGGTCGATGCCCACGCCCCACAGGACCCGCTCGCCAACAGCGCACTCGACATAGGCGGCCGCGCTGGCGCTGCCACCCTCCGAGAGGGCGTGTTCGCTGTAGTCAAGGACGCGGACGTCCACACCGTCATGGTGCAGGATGTCGAGCAGGGCGGCTATGGGGCCATTGCCGTGGCCGGTCCGGCGGGCTTCCGTGCCGTCGATGCGCAGCGTGGCGTTCATGGTCATTGCACCGGTTTCATCGGTTTCGGTGCTGACACTGCCCAGTGAGTAACGGCCCCACTGGCTGGCGGCGTCATCTGAGGGCAGGTACTCGTCCTGGAAGACCTGCCACAGCTGGGCTCCGCTGACCTCACCGCCGACGGCGTCGGTCTGCCGCTGGATGACACCGGAGAACTCGATCTGCGCACGGCGCGGGAGGTCCAGGTTGTGCTCGTTCTTGAGCAGGTACGCCACGCCGCCCTTGCCGGACTGCGAGTTGACGCGGATGACGGCCTCATAGCTGCGACCCAGGTCCTTGGGGTCGATGGGCAGGTAGGGAACCTGCCAGGTGAAGTCGTCGACTTCCTTGCCGGCGGCTGCCGCATCCTTCTCCAGGGCTTCGAAGCCTTTCTTGATGGCGTCCTGGTGGGAGCCGGAGAATGCGGTGAAGACGAGGTCTCCGCCGTAGGGTGAGCGCTCCGGTACGGGCAGCTGGTTGCAGTACTCCACCGTGCGGCGGATCTCGTCGATGTCCGAGAAGTCGATCATCGGGTCTACGCCCTGGACGAACATGTTCAGGCCCAGGGTGACGAGGTCCACGTTGCCGGTGCGCTCACCGTTGCCGAACAGGCAGCCTTCGATGCGGTCGGCGCCGGCCAGGTAGCCGAGTTCCGCGGCGGCAACGCCGGTGCCTCGGTCATTGTGCGGGTGAAGGGAGATGATGATGCCCTCGCGCGGGTGCAGATTGCGGTGCATCCACTCGATCGAGTCCGCGTAGACGTTCGGGGTGGCCATTTCGACCGTGGCGGGCAGGTTGATGATGACCTGCTTGTCGGCGGACGCCTCGAAGATATCGGCGATGGCGTTGCAGACGCGGACGGCGTATTCGAGCTCGGTCCCGGTGAATGACTCGGGCGAGTACTCGTACGTGATGTGGGTGTCAGTGAGGGTTTCCTCGTACTTCTTGCACAGGCGCGCACCTTGCAGTGCGATGTCGAGGATACCGTCCTCGTCCTGGTTGAAGACCACCCGGCGCTGCAGCACGGACGTGGAGTTGTAGAGGTGGACGATGGCCTGCTTGGCACCGACCAGGGACTCGTAGGTCCGCTCGATCAGGTGCTCGCGGGCCTGGGTCAGGACCTGGATGGTGACGTCGTCCGGGATGTGGCCGCCTTCGATCAGCTGGCGCACGAAGTCGAAGTCGGTCTGCGAGGCGGAGGGGAAACCAACCTCGATTTCCTTGAAGCCCATCTTGACCAGCAGCTGGAACATCTTCAGCTTGCGGGCCGGGCTCATGGGGTCGATCAGCGCCTGGTTGCCGTCACGGAGGTCCACGGCGCACCAGCGGGGTGCCTGGGTGATGACCTTGTCCGGCCAGGTGCGGTCCGGGAGCTCAACGCTGATCTGGTCCTGGAAGGGAATGTAGCGGTGGATCGGCATGCCGGAGGGCTTTTGTGCATTGCGCATGGAGTGGAGGCCTTTTCTCTCAGAGTCTACGGAAGCTTGGCCGGGCAACACGAAACTCCGCGGCGAGGATGGCCCAGCGTCAGATCGCTTTAGGCCTCGCCGCGGCAGCTAAGAAGAAGCATTCCTGCACGCACATTTTCACAGTAACACGTTGCGTATGATGACAGTGCAACACCCTATGCAACGTCCACTATGCAGACGCGGCAACGGTGGCAACGCCGGCCGCGCAGCGTCGTCCAAGGAGCTCTTGTGCCACAGTCGGGGATCACCCTGTCCAACATCGATCACAGCGTCCGGCCGCAGGACGACCTTTACCAGCACGTCAACGGCGCCTGGCTGAAGAACACCGAGATCCCCGCTGACAGGCCGCTCGAGGGAACGTTCACCTCGTTGCGGGACGGCGCCGAGCTGGCCGTCAAGGCGATCATCGAGGAAGCCGCGGCGAAGGGCGCCGCCGGTACCGGCGTCGAGCGCCAGGTAGGTGCACTGTACGCGAGCTTCATGGACGAGGCCGCCGCGGAGGCGAAAGGGATGGAACCGATCCGGGCACGGCTGGCCGAGGTCTTCTCCACCGGCTCCGTTGCTGAGCTGATGGCGCTCGTGGGGCGCCTGTTCCGCTGTGACGTGTCGGGCCTGTTCTCAATCTACCCCGCGCCCGACGCCGGCAACCCGGAGCGCGTGCTGCTCTACACCGGCCAGGGCGGGCTGGGCCTGCCCGACGAGTCCTACTACCGCGAGGAAAAATTCGCGCCGATCGTGGCAGGCTACGGTGAGTACATCGCCGGGATCCTTGGCCTGGCCGGTGTCCCCGATGCCGAGGCAGCTGCCGGCCGCATCGTCGCCCTGGAAACCGCACTGGCCTCACACCACTGGGACAACGTCACGCTGCGGGATCCCCAGAAGACCTACAACCTGAAGACGGCGGAAGAAGGCAGCAAGCTCTTCCCTTTGCTGGACACCTGGTTCGAGGCCGCCCGGATTGATCCGGACAAGCGGACTGAACTGGTGTTCAGCACCCCGGACTTCTTCACCGGCGCCGCGGCGCTGCTCGAAACGGTGGAGTTGGGAACGTGGCAGGAGTGGCTCGCACTCCGCGTGGTCAATTCGGCGGCCCCGTACCTGTCCCGCGAGTTCGTGGAGGCCAATTTCGCCTTCTACGGCACCACGCTGAGCGGCACACCGCAGAACAAGGACCGCTGGAAGCGGGGCGTCGCCGTCGTCGAGGCCGCCCTTGGCGAAGCTGTCGGCCAGATCTACGTTGACCGGCACTTCCCGGAAGGCCACAAGGCAAGGATGCAGACGCTCGTCGCCAACTTGATCGAGGCCTACCGGCAGAGCATCACCGGGCTGGAGTGGATGGGCCAGGAGACCAAAGAGGAAGCGCTGAAGAAGCTGGCCGCGTTCCGCCCCAAGATCGGCTTCCCGGATGAGTGGATCGACTACTCGGCGGTCGTGATCGATCCTGCGGACCTGCTGGGCAACGTCGAACGCGCGCACAACGCCGACGTCGACCGCCACCTGGATGAGGTGGGCAAGCCCGTGGACCTGAACAAGTGGCTCATGACGCCGCAGACCGTCAACGCCTACTACCACCCGATGCTGAATGAGATTGTGTTCCCTGCCGCGATCCTGCAGCCTCCGTTCTTCACCGCCGAGGCAGACGACGCCGTCAACTACGGCGGCATCGGCGCCGTCATCGGGCACGAGATCGGGCACGGCTTCGACGACCAGGGCTCACAGTTCGACGGCAGCGGCGCACTCCGCAACTGGTGGAGCGCGGATGACCGCACGGCGTTTGAAGGGCTGACGGCCAAGCTGGTGGCCCAGTTCGATGCCCTCTCCCCGCACGCCGCCCCGGAGCACAAGGTCAACGGCAAGCTGACGCTGGGCGAGAACATCGGCGATCTTGGCGGGCTGACCATCGCCTATAAGGCCTACTTGCTGAGCCTGGACGGCGCCGAGCCTGAGGTACTGGATGGCATGACCGGCCAGCAGCGCTTCTTCATGTCCTGGGCTGCCGGATGGCGGCAGGTCATCCGCCCGGAAGAGGCCGTCCGGCGCCTCGCCACCGACCCCCACTCCCCCAACGAGTTCCGCACGAACGCCATCGCCCGGAACCTCGGTTCATTCCATGAGGCGTTCGGCGTGGACCGGGACGACGCCATGTGGATGTCGCCGGAGGAGCGCGTCAGCATCTGGTAGGAAGACAACAGCCTGCCGCCCGGAACGGGCGGCAGGCTGTTGCGCAGCGGCCGTGCTGCCGGGCTGGGCCGGCTAGCCCGTGATCAGGAAGGGATTGGCCGTCTGGCACACCGCATCGCCGGCCGTTTGGTTGACGACATCGTCGGGGACGGATGCGGCACCATACGTGCTTCCGCTGCTGAAGTCCCCGCCGACATAGAACTGGACGCCGGACACCGCTTTGGAGAGCTGCACTTGGGCGGCCGGGATGCCGTAGAGGGCAGCCACATCGGCGGCGACGTCCGCAAAACCATCACCGTAGTAGACCACGGTCTGTGCGACCGGGTTGGCGGCATAGGCGATGGCCTGGGTGAAGCCGTCGCCGGTCAGGGTCGCCATGAGTTCCTGGGCACGCCCGGCCAGTCCGCTGCCGTCGGCCACGGCGACCGGCTGGAGGGCCTTGTTGTAGGCGGGCACTGCGGGGGTTGCCGGAGCCGAGGCGCTGGCGGTGGGTTCAGCACTGGCTGAGGCGCTGGGCGTGGGGCTGGCGGTGGCTCCGGGTGTTGTCAGGTCCAGGTCGGCCCGGAGGGCCCCGAACAACTGCGAGGCCTGGGGCTCGAGAAGTTCCAGCCTGTTGACGTCACTCCGTGCCGCGGTGATCGGTGCGGAGACGAACGCAACCTTGGAAACGTCGATGTCCTTGAGCCTGCTGCCGATGGTCAGGAGCGCGGGCACACTGGCCAGGCCCTCATCAACGGTGAGGTTCTGGGTCACGACGTCGGCAATAGTCAGGAGCTTCTGGGGGTTGCCCAGCGTACCGTCCGCCTTCAGTTTGCGGGTCAGCGAGGACAGGAAACTCTGCTGCGCCTTGATCCGGCCGAGGTCGCTGCCGTCGCCGAAGGCATGGCGGCTCCGAAGGAAGGACAGGGCCTGCTCGCCTTCCACCATGGAGTTGCCCTTGGGCAGACGCAGGCCGGAGTCCGGATCGAAGACCGCATCACTGACGCAGACCTGGACGCCGCCGACGGATTTGGACAGTTCCTTGACGGCATTGAAGTCGGCCATCATGAAGTGGTCGATTTCCAGGCCGGTCAGCTTGTTGACCGTGTCCACGGCGCAGCCGATGCCGGCTTCGGCCATGGCCTCGTTGATCATGACCCCGCTGCGTGCGGGGAATACTGTATTCGTCTTCCGGTCGGTGCACTGTGGAACATCCACCAGCAAATCGCGGGGGAAGCTGATGACGCTGACGCGTTTATTGTCTGCGGAGATGTCCAGCAGCATCATGACGTCCGAGTTGCCATAGCCTGCCGACATCTCCACCCCACCGTACTGGGCGTTTTTCCCCTCACGGGTGTCCGAGCCAAGGATGAGGATCTGAAGCCTGTCGGTGCTGTCGCTGACGGCCGACTGCGTCTTCTGGCCTGCGGTCAGCGGTTCCTTGGTGATGTTCGTCTGGAGGCGGATGTACCAGAAAGCCGCAAAGGCAACACCGGCGACAAGAACCACGGCAACCACGCCAGTCACGATCTTCAGCCAGAGCGGAAGACCTTTCTGCGGATTCATGTGGCGGGGCGTGCCGGGGCCTGTCCCATGGCGTGCTGCACCGGGACCGGCTGCGCCGGAGACCTGTGCGCGGGCGTCGCGACGTCGCACTACTCGGTGTACCTTTCCTCGAACATTGGATTCCGGCCATCATAGTGGCCGAATCTGGGAAGTCCCTCGGGGCGCCCCGGCGTACGCAGTGTCCGGGGCCGGGAATCAGAAGCCGAGCTTCACCAGCTGCTTGGGGTCACGCTGCCAGTCCTTGGCAACTTTGACGTGCAGGTCGAGGTAGATCCGTGTGCCCAGGAGCGTCTCGATTCCCTTGCGGGCATTGGTTCCGACTTCGCGCAACCGCGCACCACCCTTGCCGATGATGATGGCTTTCTGCGAGGGACGCTCGACGTACAGGTTCACGCGGACGTCCAGCAGCGGGTTGTCTTCCGTGCGGCCTTCGCGAGACACGATTTCTTCGACCACCACGGCCAGGGAGTGCGGAAGCTCGTCGCGGACGCCCTCGAGGGCCGCCTCGCGGATGAGCTCGGCGATCATGACGGCTTCGGGCTCGTCCGTCAGGTGCCCGTCCGGATACAGCGGCGGAGACGCCGGCATGTGTCCGATGAGGACATCGGCCACGGTGGCAACCTGGAAGCCGTCGACGGCGGAGACCGGGACGATATCCGCCCAGCCTGCCTCACCCATGACCTCGCGGCCCAGTGCGGCGACGGCAAGGAGCTGTTCCGTCAGCGCCTGGCGGTCCACGGTGTCGGCCTTGGTGACAATCGCGATGACCGGCTTGTTGCCGATGGCGGCCAGCTGGGCGGCGATGTACTTGTCGCCCGGGCCGATCTTCTCGTTGGCCGGCAGGCAGAAGCCGATGGCGTCCACCTCGGCGAGCGTGTCCGCGACCAGGTCGTTGAGGCGCTTGCCCAGGAGCGTACGCGGGCGGTGCAGGCCCGGGGTGTCCACAAGGATCAGCTGGGCGTCCTCGCGGTGGACGATGCCGCGGATGGTGTGGCGGGTGGTCTGCGGCTTGGCCGAGGTAATGGCGACCTTCTGGCCGACCAGCGCATTGGTCAGCGTGGACTTGCCGGCGTTGGGCCTGCCCACGAGGACCGAGAACCCGGCGTGGAAGCCACCGTAAGCGTCATCGGCGTCGGACTTCTTATTTTGCTTGCTCACGTGGAACTCCCTGTTGCGTTGTGTCGGCCTCGTCAAGAAGGTCTTCAAGGTCAGTGTCTTCCTTCGGCATGGCTGCCGCAATGATGTGGCTGACCCGGTTTCGGCGACCCTCCAGCCTATCTGCCTTTAGGGACACCCCGCTGACTTCGACGGCGCTGCCGGCGATCGGGACCTGTCCGAGGGCCTTGGCGAACAGCCCGCCCACGCTGTCCACTTCGTCGTCGTCAAGGTCGATGTCGAACAGTTCCCCGAGGTCGTCGATGCTCATCCGGGCGCTGACCCGGAAGCTGCCGTCACCCAGGTCGACGGCTTCCTCGGCGGCGGCATCGTACTCGTCCACGATCTCGCCGACGATTTCTTCGATGAGGTCCTCCAGCGTCACAAGACCTGCGGTTCCGCCGTATTCGTCGATGACAATGGCCACGTGCGTGGATTCCTGCTGCAGTTCCTTCAGGAGATCGCTGACCGGTTTGGATTCGGGAACGTAGCGGGCCTCCCGTGCCAGGGAATCAACATCGCCCGGCCGCTGGAGCGCGTCGCCATGGTGCAGGGCGGCAGCAACGTCCTTGAGGTACAGGATGCCCAGGATCTGGTCGGTGTTTTCGCCGATGACCGGGATGCGCGAGTAGCCGGAGCGCAGGAACAGCGCCATGGCTTCCTCGAGTCCGGTGCCTGTGCCAAGGCTCACAATGTCCGTCCGCGGAACCATGACGGAGCGGACCAGGGTGTCGCCGAAATCGAAGACCGAGTGGATCAACTCGGCCTCGTTGTCCTCGATCATGTCCGATTCCGCTGCGCGGTCCACGAATTCCCGGAACTCTTCCTCGCTGACGAATGCATCGTCGCCGGCCGGCGCGCCCGGCGCCACGGCGCTGCCCAGGGCCACAAGCCAGCCGGGGATGGGGCCCAGGATCCAGCACAGGAACCTGATGAGGGGTGCGGTGAAACGCACCACGCCGGCGGAATGCGTGCGCCCCAGCTGCCGCGGGGAGACGCCGACCAGGACAAAGCCGATGACAGCCATGATGCCCGTGGCCGCGAGTCCGGCGAGCCAGACGTTGTCCAGCAGGCTGAGCATGACGACGGCGACGGCGACCGCTGCCGCCATTTCGAACCAGACCCGCCAGAACCGCAGGGCCCGGATATGGGCCACCGGGTTTTCCAGGATACGACGCAGGGAATTCCCGCGGCTCTTGAGGACGGCCTGTTCGGCTTCGTGGCGCGGCACGAAGTTGAAGGCAGCCTCGGCGGCAGTCAGCAGGGCGACGAAGCTCAGGAACACCAACGCCATGCCGACGAGGATGACAGGGGTCACTTCATGGTCTCCGTGGGGGCTTCCTTGCCCAGGAACTCAGACAGCAGATCGCGCTGCAGGCCGAACATTTCTTCCTTTTCCTCCGGCTCGGCGTGATCGAAGCCGAGCAGGTGCAGGATGCCGTGGGTGGTCAGCAGGAGCATCTCGTCCTGCGTCGCATGCCCGGCGTTGCGCGCCTGGACCTCGGCAACCTGCGGGCAGATGGCAATGTCCCCGAGCATTCCCTGGGGCGTCGGCTTGCCGGGTGTGCCCGGTGTCAGCTCGTCCATGGGAACCGACAACACATCCGTGGAGCCGGGCTCATCCATCAGCTCGATGTGGAGCTTTTCCATGGCGGGCTCGTCCACCAGGAGGATGGACAGCTCGGCCTGCGGGTGGATGTAGAGCCGCTCAAAAATGAAGCGCGCCAGCGTGACCAGCTGCACCTCGTCCACTTGGACGCCGGACTCGTTGTTGACTTCAATGCTCATTTGCGTTCTCCACGTTGGTGTTGGGGACCTGTTGGGCGGGCACCGGTCCGGTGCGCTTCGTCCCAGTTGCCGTAGGCGGTCACGATATCCGCCACCAACCGGTGCCGGACCACGTCGGCAGCGTCAAGGACCGTGAAATTGATGTCCTCAATCCCGTTGAGGATTTCCCGGACGATCCTCAGCCCTGACGTGGCGCCAACGGGCAGGTCCACCTGGGTGACATCCCCCGTAACCACCATCTTGGAGCCGAAGCCGAGGCGCGTGAGGAACATCTTCATTTGTTCCGGCGTGGTGTTCTGGGCTTCGTCGAGAATGATGAAGGCATCGTTGAGGGTGCGGCCGCGCATGTAGGCAAGCGGCGCCACTTCGAGCGTGCCGGCCGCCATGAGCCGGGGAATGGATTCGGGATCCATCATGTCGTGCAGGGCGTCGTAGAGAGGGCGCAGGTACGGATCGATCTTGTCGCTCATTGTGCCCGGGAGGAAGCCCAGGCGCTCGCCTGCTTCGACGGCGGGCCGGGTCAGGATGATGCGGCTGACCTCTTTGAGCTGCAGCGCCTGGACTGCCTTGGCCACAGCAAGGTAAGTCTTGCCCGTACCAGCGGGGCCAATCCCGAAGATCACGGTGTTCGCGTCAATCGCGTCCACATAATTCTTCTGGTTCAGCGTCTTGGGTCGGATGGTCCGGCCGCGGCTCGAGAGGATGTTGTGGGTGAGGACGTCCACGGGGTTCTGCACGGACTGGCTGCGCAACAGGGACACGAGTTGCTGCAGGATGTCCGGCGTGATGATGGTCCCCTTGGCAACCAGTCCCCTGACTTCCTCCAGCAGCCGCATGATGCGCGGCATGATCGTGGTTGGGCCGCTCATGGACAGTTCGTTGCCCCGCACGTGGAAGTCGACGCCGGGAAACTGTTCCTCGATGAAGCGCAGGGCCTCATCGTGGCTGCCAAGCGACTGAACCATCTGGTCGGAGTTGTCGAAGACGACAACTTCCGTACGGGTACCCGGAACGCTGTGCGGAAATTCCGTCGGTGCGATGTTGCCGTTGTTGGCCCGCGGCCGTCCATTCAGTGATTCAGTCATAGTGCCGGCCGTTTGGCCCGTGCTCCTCCGGTTCGGGAACTTCCGCTACATGGTCTCCGTCAACCGTCCAGAACCCGGAGGTCCCGCACGGATGCCGGAATGCCTTCAATCCTACGCCAGCCTGCCGGCCGGGGACCCGCAGAGCAGACGGGCGGCGGCGGCGTTTCCGGGGTGTTCCCGGAATTTGATCTCAACTCAGCATCGGCCGCATATCAATCCGATTGCAGTTGACTTGCCTCCGGCAAAAGCCCCGCCGACTGCCCCGGCCGTGTGTCAAGCTGGCAATACGGCACGAAAAGGCCGATCTGGACAGGGCAGGCCCCAACGCAGCCCGGAGGCAAGGAAAATCGAGATCACCCAGCAGGCGAGCACCCTCGAGGGCGCCCGGAAGCGGACCCGGTCCGCGAAGGCGGCACCCGTGCTGCTTGCTGCGCTCCTCCTGACGGGCTGCATCGCGAGCGGTGGAAGTACTCCGCCCCCGTCCACCACCCCGTCGGTTGTGGCGCAGACAGCACCGGCCAGCAACGCCCCGCTCGAAACGACGCAGGCCTCCACCAAGGTTCCGGTGTACTGGATCGGGCGCAGCGGCGCCGACATCTCCCTCTACCGTGAATTCCGGGACATTACCGGCGACGAGAACCCCATCACGACGGCCTTGCGGATCATGATGGCGCAGAAGCCCCTCGACCACGATTTCTTCACCCCGTGGCAGGACCCGGCCAGCCTGGCGACGTCGATCTCGGGCAAGAACATCATCACCGTGGACATGTCACGGGACGCCTTCAATTCGAACCTGGATGCCGGCATGGCCGAGCGGGCCGTGCAGCAGCTGGTCTACACCGCCAGCGCGGCGGCCTCCACCTCGGGCCTGGTGAATTCGGGGCAGCAGATCCAGGTGGTGATCCTGGTCGATGGCCACAAGGACTTCATGGCCTTCGGGCAAGTCAAGCTTGGTGGGCCCATGGCCCGCGATGCCTCGCTGGTGGCCCCGGTCTGGATCATTGATCCGCAGGAAGACATGTCGCTGCCCGGGGGCCCGGTCAAGTTCAACGGCCGCAGCACCGACACGGCCAAGGCCCTGCGCTGGCAGATCCAGCGCGAGAGCGGAACCGGCGAGAAATCGGACTACCTCAACGGACAGACAACAGCGTCCACCGTTCCCGGTGAGGGCGGCGTCTTCAGCTTTGCGGTGACCCTGGCGCAAGGAAAGTACGAGCTCCGTGTCTCCCAGCTTGGCGGCCCGGCCGGTGCAACGGAGCTGAACACGGACACCAGGACCTTCAGCGTCCGCTGACGACGGGTGGATGGTGACGGCAGGCCGGTGACAGCTCCGACATCACATGCGGCAGCTCACCAGCGGCCCAGGATGTCGCTGGAGAGCACGACGGCGGCGGGTCCCGCCGTCGACGACCGCAGCACGTGGTGGCCCAACAGGGCGGTGACGGCGCCGGCGTCGCTCAGGCGGGTGACCTCGCGGGGCGAGATTCCACCCTCCGGTCCCACAATCAGCAGCACTTCGCGGGACCGCTGTTCCCCGGAACCTTGCTCCGGCAGCTCCTCCCGCCACTGTTCCAGCACCGTCCGGAGCGGCCTCCGGGCGTCCTCGTGCAGGATGACGGCCAGGTCCGCCGACTCGACGGCCTTGGCCAGCCCGGCAGTGTCCACGATGGAGCGGACGTCCGGGATCCAGGCGCGGCGTGCCTGCTTGGCCGCCGCGGTGACCACGGACTGCCATTTCGCGTGGGCTTTCGCGGCGCGGTCGCCCTTCCAGCGCACAATGGAGCGTTCGGACTGCCAGGGAACCACCGAGTCGATGCCGAGTTCCGTGGCGGTCTCGGCCGCAAGTTCGTCCCGGTCACCTTTGGCGAGGGCCTGGACCAGGACCAGCCGGATCGCCGGGCGGGGTTCGTCCAGGATCTCGGAGGCCACCACGGCCAGGGTTCCGGATCCGGCCTCGGAGACCCTGCCGGTGAGCCGCTTTCCCGCACCGTCGGCGATGTCCACGGGCTCGCCTACGGCAAGGCGCTTCACGGTCACGGCGTGCCGGGCCTCGGCACCGTCCAGGACGAACACCGAACCGGGCCCCAGCCCGTCCAGGGCACCGGCCGGGGCGAAGAATACGGGGTTGCTCACCGCTACAGGTTACCGAGCTTGTCCCGGAGCTTGGCGAACACGCCGCCGCTGGCCACGAGCTTGCCTTCGGTGAACTGCTCGCCGCGCAGCCTGGCCAGCTGCTGCAGGAGTTCTTCCTGGGCCGCGTCAAGCTTGCCGGGCGTTTCCACGTGCAGGTGCACCTTCAGGTCGCCACGGCCGTAGCCGCGCAGGTGCGTGACGCCCAGGCTGCGCAGCGTGATGACCTCGCCGGACTGCGTTCCGGCCTTGACGTCGATGGTCTGCGTGCCGTCGAAGGTTTCCAGGCGCAGCTCGGTGCCAAGGGCGGCGGCCGTCATGGGGACGCTGAGCGTGGCGTGGAGGTCGTCGCCGTCGCGCATGTACGTGGAATCGTTGTTGACGCGGATCTCCACGTACAGATCGCCGGCGGGGCCGCCTGCGGGCCCTGCCTCGCCCTGGCCGGACAACTGGATGCGCGTGCCGGTGGCAACGCCGGCAGGGACCTTGATGGTCAGCGAACGGCGGCTGCGGATGCGGCCCTGGCCGCTGCACTCGTTGCAGGGGTCCTTGATGATGGTGCCGAAGCCTTCGCAGGAGCCGCAGGGGGCTGCGGTCATGACCTGGCCCAGGATGGAACGGACCGCGCGCTGGACCTGGCCGCTGCCGCCGCAGATGTCGCAGCGTTCGGGGTGGGTGCCCTCGCGGCAGCAGGAGCCGTTGCACGTGGGGCAGACCACGGCCGTGTCCACTTCGAGCTTCTTGTTGACGCCGAAGACGGCATCGCGCAGTTCGATGCGGACGCTGATGAGGGCGTCCTGGCCGCGGCGGACGCGGGAGGCGGGGCCGCCATGGCCGCCGCCGCCGAAGAAGGTATCGAAGATGTCCTGGAAGGCGAAGCCCTGGCCGGAGTAGCCTCCACCGAAGCCGTTGTCGGTGCCGTTCTCGTTGCCGGTGGTGTCGTACACGCGGCGCTTCTGCGGGTCGGAGAGGACCTCGTACGCGTGGGTGACTGCCTTGAACTGCTCGGCTACGTCTTCTCCGGGATTGACGTCAGGGTGCAGCTTGCGTGCCAGCTTGCGGTACGCCTTCTTGATTTCTTCACCGGTGGCTTCCGATGAGACTCCCAAAACGTCATAGTGGCTGCTCAAAATCGGTATCTCTTCCTGGTTGTACTGCGATCGTTGCTGGCGGCAGGCTTGTCAGCCGCCGAGAATGCGGGAAAGGTAGCGGGCGACCGCGCGGACGGCCGCCATGGTAGTGGGATAGTCCATGCGTGTGGGGCCCAGGACACCGATCTTGGCATTCGTTCCGGGACCATAGCCCGTTGCCACCACGGAGGCCTCGGAGAGGCCGTCATAGGGGTTCTCGCGCCCGATGCTGACCGTCACGCCACGCGGGTCATCGCCCATGTCGGAGAGCAGACGAAGCATGACCACCTGCTCTTCGAGGGCCTCAAGGACCGGTCCGATGCTGAGCGGGAAGTCGACGTTGGACCGGGCAAGGTTGGCCGTGCCGGCCATCAGGATCCGCTCTTCACGGCTGCTGCTGGTCAGCTTTTCCAGTCCGTGGGCGAGGACCTGGGCCAGGCCACGGAGCGCGGGCGGACAAAGCGCCACGACCGATGGCAGCACCTGCTGCATCAGGTCCAGCTGCGAGCCGGAGATGCTGCCGAGGAAGCGTGCCCGCAGTTCGGTCAGGGCTTCGTCCGATACGTCCGCACCGACGTCGATGACTTTCTGCTCCACATTGCCGGTATCGGCGATCAACACCACCAGGACCTGGCGCGGGGCAAGCAGCACGAATTCGACGTGCCGCACGCGGGCGCGGCTGAGGTGCGGATACTGCACGACGGCGACCTGGTTGGTCAGCTGCGACAGGAGCCTGACGGTGCGTTCGAGGATGTCCTCGAGTTCGTCCGGTCCCTCCAGGAGGGAGTGGATGGCGCGGCGTTCCGCCGCCGACAGCGGTTTGACGGCCGAGATGCGGTCCACGAACAGGCGATAGCCCTTGTCCGTGGGAATGCGGCCGGCGCTGGTATGGGGCGCTGCGATCAGGCCTTCCTCTTCGAGGACGGCCATGTCGTTGCGGATGGTGGCGCTGGAGACGCCCAGGTGGTGGCGCTCAACCAGGGCTTTGGAACCCACGGGCTCCCGGGAGTGGACGTAGTCCTCAACGATGGCGCGCAGCACTTCCAGCTTCCGTGGCTCGCTCACTGCAACACCTCCCGTCAGAGCAATCCAGGCCCGGATGCGGCTGTCCGCCGGACCTCTGCTTAGCACTCAACATGCCCAAGTGCTAACAAGTCTAGTATGAGCCAAGCCGTTGCTAGCATTGAACCGCCTGCGCCGAGAATGCCTTCACGCAGGAGCCGCCGGCCCGTCCGGCCGGTGAGGATCCGATGCTAAGTGGTGTGAAGACTGTGTCCTACGACAACTGGGGCCCGCAGGACATGTCTGCTCCGGCCAAACGCCGGCTTCCCGAGGTTGCAGTGCAGCGCGGCATGGTGCTCGAGGACGTGCAGTCCGGCTGGGTGGGCGAAGTCACGCGGGTGGAAAAGTCCGGGGGCATGCACGTTGTGGCCCTCGAGGACCGGCGCGGCAAGACGAGATCCTTCCAGCTTGGCTTCGGCTTCCTGCTCGAGGGCCAGGCTATCCGCCTCATGCCGCCGGCCGGCCGCCCTCCCGCCAGCGCCGAGGCAGCGGCGGGACGGACTGCCTCCGGTTCCGTCCGCGTCGAAGGCCGGCGCGCCCAGGTGGCGAAGGCCAGCCGCATCTGGGTGGAAGGCAAGCACGACGCCGAACTCGTGGAAAAGGTGTGGGGTGACGACCTCCGCGTGGAGGGCATCGTCGTCGAGCCGCTGCACGGCGTCGACGACCTGAGGGCCGCGATCGCGGCTTTCTCCCCCGGTCCCGGCCGCAAGCTCGGCATCCTGGTTGACCACCTGGTGCCAGGCTCCAAGGAATCCAGGATCGCCGCGGAGGCCATGTCCCTGCCCGGGGCGGCGGGGAACGTGCTGATTGTTGGCCACCCCTATGTGGATGTGTGGCAGGCCATCCGGCCCAGGGTGCTGGGCATTGAACAGTGGCCCGAGGTCCCGCGCGGCATGGACTGGAAAACGGGGATCCTCAAGGCCTTCGGCTGGCCGTCGGGCACCGCCGAGGACGTTGGCCTCGGCTGGCAGAAGCTCCTCGGCGCCGTGCGCAGCTACGCGGACCTGGAAGCCTCGTTGCTGGGGAGGGTGGAGGAAGTCATCGACTTCCTGACGGTTCCCTGAGCAAGCGGCCCCTGCTCCCGCGGCAATTTGCCACAGTGCAACGGGGAGTTGGTCCGCCGATGAAGCGCCAAGGAAGTATTCTGGGACAGCACGACCGCACCGTCTTTACAGCCTAAGGAAGAAACAGTGGCACAGAACGCTCCTGAAGAACCGGGCAGCGCCGCAGGCCAGCCCCAGTACCATGGCGCTCCTGCCAACGCCCTCCCCCTGACAGCCAGCGAAGACCGGCAGTGGGCCACGCTGGCACACTTCGGCGGCATCCTGGGCTGCCTGCCTTCCCTGCTGATCTGGCTGATCTTCCGCGACCGCGGCCCCTTCACGGCGCAGGAATCCAAGGAAGCCCTGAATTTCACGCTTCCGCCCACCATCGCCGCTGTGCTTGCGAACATCCTGGTGCTGCTGCCTGTGGTGGGGAACCTGTTTGCCGTTATTGCCACCGGCATCTGGATCGCGCTGACCTGCTTCTCCGTCTCCGCCGGCATCCGCGTCAACCACGGCCAGCCGCACCGCTACCGCCTGAACCTGCGCTTGATCAAGTAGCGTCGGATCCGGCGAGCGACGCCGGGGCTGCCGCTTGCGGCCGCGGTCAGAGGTTGCGGATCCAGGCGTCCGGCGACGGAAGAAGGAACGGCACGGAATCGCTTTCCACCCACGCGATCAGCAGTGCCAGCAGCACCCAGCCGATCCACGCGCCAACCACGTCCACGACGCGGTTGGCAAAGCTCTCCTTCTCACCGAACCCCGGCACGTACCTCTCGAAGAACTCCCAGGCGACCGTAATCACGGCCACCAGGACGAACGGCACCGACCAGAACCCCAGCATGGCGCCGGCGGAGGCGTGGATCCACGACCAGCGGTCGAACGGAACGTGGTCGATGTCCTGCGGACCGTCTCCGGTCTTCTGGACGATGTCGCGGTAGCCGAGGTAGCCGGCAAAACCGAGCCACACTGCGGTGCCCACGATGCGGATGACCCAGGCCAGGGTGCCCACCTTGGGATCGAAGGTCATCAGGGACAACAAGAGGAAACCTGCAACAACGGCCACAAAGAGCAGCGCGCTGCGCCAGGAAACGCCGAACGGGGACTGAGCTGAAGCAGTAGACATGGCTTCTCCAACCACTGTGATTGAGACCAGCGGGCGGGCCCGGGGCCCCCGGAACCTCCAGATCGCGGGCCACCCAGCTACATGGTATTCCTCACGCCCAAGCCTGGACAGAGCCCGGCGCTGGACGGGCCCAGGTACTGCCTGAACCTGTGCTTGATCAAGTACCGTCGGATCGGAGCCCTAAGCGGCGTCCCGGGGCCCCGACGCGAGCTTGCGAGTGTCGGGAAGGGGCCTCAGCGCTAGTCCGGAAGGA
Source organism: Arthrobacter sp. CJ23 (assembly GCF_024741795.1). Taxonomy (NCBI): domain Bacteria; kingdom Bacillati; phylum Actinomycetota; class Actinomycetes; order Micrococcales; family Micrococcaceae; genus Arthrobacter; species Arthrobacter sp. CJ23. Next base: position 2,519,710 of record NZ_CP102950.1, read on the forward strand.
TCCGGCGTACCACGGCGTCGGCCAGCAGGCGGCCCTTCAGCGTCAGAACCAGCCTGCCCTTGAACGCGGCAGCGGGATCTACCAGCCCCTCGGCGATGAGCCCGGCCATGGCATGGCGGCCGACCTTGTCGAGGGCGTCGACAGCCAGTCCAGCGCCGAGGCGGGCCTCCAGCATGATGCGCTCCATCTCCCGGGTTCCGGCGTCGAGCGTTTCCCTGCCTGCTGCGGGCGATAAACCGCCGGCCAGCCGGGAAGCGTAGGCGGTGGGGTGCTTGACGTTCCACCACCGCACGCCGCCCACATGGGAATGCGCGCCCGGGCCGATGCCCCACCAGTCGTCCCCGCGCCAGTAGGCGAGGTTGTGCCGGCAGGCCTGCTCCGGCGTCCGCGACCAGTTGCTGACCTCATACCAGGTGAGACCGGCTTCGGTGATCAGCTGCTCGGCGAGCTCGTACTTGTCCGCGTGGTCGTCGTCGTCGATTCCAGGAACCTCGCCGCGGCGGATCTGGGCGGCAAGCTTGGTGCCGTCCTCCACGATCAGGGCATAGGCGCTGATATGGTCCGGCCCGTAGGACAGCGCGGTCTCCAGGGATTGCCGCCAGTCGTCCATCGATTCGCCGGGCGTGCCGTAGATGAGGTCCAGGCTGACGGCGAGGCCGGCGTCGCGCGCCCACTGCACCACCTGCGGGACGCGGCTGGGCGTGTGGGTACGGTCCAGGACCTTCAGGACGTGGGGCACGGCGGACTGCATGCCGAAGGAGACCCTGGTGAAGCCGGCATCCGCGAGAAACTGCAGGGACTCCCGCGTGACCGAGTCCGGGTTGGCTTCCGTGGTCACTTCGGCGCCGGGTTCCAGGCCCCAGTGCCCGACGGCGGCCGCCAGGATCCGCGCGAGGTCCTCCGCGGGGAGCAGCGTGGGGGTGCCGCCGCCGAAGAAGACGGTGCCCATGGGCCGGTGCGGGAGCCCCGACGCCGCCAGCGCGCGGGCGGCGAAGTCCACTTCGGACACCGCCGTGGTGGCGTAGGCATCCTGCGAGGCCCCGCCACCGAGCTCAGTGGCCGTGTAGGTGTTGAAGTCGCAGTAGCCGCAGCGGACGGCACAGAAGGGGATGTGGACGTACAGCCCGAACTTGCGCTGCCCGACGCCGTCGAGCACCTGCGGCGGCAGGAGGCCGTCCGCAGGTGCCGGGTCGCCGAGCGGCAGGACGCTAGGCATGCGTGCCGCCTGGCGCAGCTCCAGCTGCTTTGTGGGCGAACAGCCGCATTACTTCTTGGCCTTGTCCTTCGACTCGTCCGTGGTCAGCGCTGCGATGAAGGCCTCCTGGGGCACCTCGACGCGGCCCACCATCTTCATGCGCTTCTTGCCTTCCTTCTGCTTCTCGAGCAGCTTGCGCTTACGGGAGATGTCGCCGCCGTAGCATTTCGCAAGAACGTCCTTGCGGATCGCCCGGATGCTTTCGCGGGCGATGATGCGGGAGCCGATGGCGGCCTGGATGGGCACCTCGAACTGCTGGCGCGGGATGAGCTCGCGCAGCTTGCCGGTCATCATCACACCGTAGGCGTAGGCCTTGTCACGGTGGGTGATCGCGGAGAAGGCGTCCACCTGCTCGCCCTGGAGCATGATGTCCACCTTGACCAGATCGGACACCTGCTCGCCGTCGGCCTTCCAGTCCAGCGAGCCGTAGCCGCGGGTCTTGGACTTGAGGATGTCGAAGAAGTCGAAGACGATCTCGGCCAGCGGCAGGCGGTACCGGATTTCCACCCGGTCCTCGGAGAGGTAGTCCATGCCGCCCATGATGCCGCGGCGGCTCTGGCACAATTCCATGATGGCGCCGACGAACTCGTTGGGCGCCAGGATGGTGGCGGACACCATCGGCTCGCGGACCTCGGCGATCTTGCCGGTGGGGTACTCGCTGGGGTTGGTGACGTGGACGACCTTCTTGTCCTCCAGCGTCACCTCGTACTCCACGTTGGGGGCGGTGGAGATCAGGTCCAGGTTGTACTCGCGCTCGAGGCGTTCACGGGTGATTTCCAGGTGCAGCAGGCCCAGGAAGCCCACGCGGAAGCCGAAGCCCAGCGCCGCGGACGTCTCGGGCTCGTACACGAGTGCGGCGTCGTTGAGCATCAGCTTTTCGAGGGCATCGCGGAGCACCGGATAGTCGGTGCCGTCCAGCGGATACAGGCCGGAGAAGACCATGGGCTTGGCATCCGCGTAGCCGGCCAGGGACTGCGAGGCCGGCTTGGCCAGGTTGGTCACGGTGTCGCCCACCTTGGACTGGCGGACGTCCTTCACGCCGGTGATCAGGTAGCCGACCTCGCCCACGCCCAGGCCCTTGGACGGGGTGGGCTCCGGGGAGCTGACACCGATTTCCAGGAGCTCGTGGGTGGCGCGGGTGGACATCATCTGGATGCGCTCACGCGGGTGCAGCATGCCGTCCACCACACGGACGTAGGTGACCACGCCGCGGTAGGTGTCATAGACCGAGTCGAAGATCATGGCACGGGCCGGGGCGTTGGGGTCGCCGACCGGGGCCGGCAGATCGCGGACGATCTTGTCCAGGAGGGCCTCGACGCCGGCGCCGGTCTTGCCGGAGACACGGAGAACGTCGTCGGGATCGCCGCCGATAAGGTTGGCCAGTTCCGCCGCGTACTTTTCAGGCTGCGCAGCGGGGAGGTCGATCTTGTTGAGCACCGGGATGATGGTGAGGTTGTTTTCCATCGCCAGGTAAAGGTTGGCCAGGGTCTGGGCTTCGATGCCTTGCGCCGCGTCCACCAGGAGCACTGCACCTTCACAGGCTGCCAGGGAGCGCGAGACTTCATAGGTGAAGTCGACGTGGCCGGGGGTATCGATCATGTTCAGCGCATAGCTGGTGCCATCCAGTTCCCAGGGCATGCGGACTGCCTGCGACTTGATGGTGATGCCACGCTCACGTTCGATGTCCATGCGGTCCAGATACTGGGCCTTCATGTCGCGTGATTGAACGACGCCGGTGTACTGCAGCATGCGGTCGGCCAGGGTGGATTTACCGTGGTCGATGTGGGCAATGATGCAGAAGTTCCGGATGATGGCCGGATCTGTCGCGGCGGGCACCGGTGCGGTGCGGGCCATGGGAGACACGCAGGGTCCTTACTGTCGACACTCACACGGCCGTTTTCCGGAGTGGCGATGGCCACCCGGCTCATGCCGCGTATTTGAACCTCTAGTCTCCCATGAACGCGCGGTTCGCCGTACATTGGCCGGCCTGGACTCCCGGCAAGGCACCAACAGGGCACAGTACCGTAGTGCCATGGCATTCCAACTGCGTACCCTCGGCGATCTGATCAAGCGTTCACTGCGGTTCCTGGGCGGCAAGGCGGCGGCCCCCACCAAGGTGCGGCGTCCGGCGTCGGGACGTCCGACGGCGGGGCGTCCGACTGCGGGGCGTCCGGCCGCCGGGAAGCCCGCGGGCTCCTATCCGGGCGACTTCGAGGGCGTGGCGTCGGTCCACTACTCCCCCAAACCGGACGGCCAGCCGGATCCCGGCGAAATCGTCTGGAGCTGGGTGCCGTTCGAGGAAGACCATTCCCGCGGTAAGGACCGTCCCGTCCTGCTGGTGGCGCGGGACGGCAAGTGGCTGCTGGGACTCATGCTGACCAGCAAGGACCACGACAACGGGGCCAGGGCCGGAGACTATGTGGACATCGGCGTCGGCCCCTGGGACCGCGAACGGCGTCCCAGCGAGGTGAAGCTGGACAGGATCATCCGGGTCAATCCGTCCGCCGTCCGGCGCGAAGGCGCCATCCTGGACAGCTCCACATTCCAGGCGGTGTCCCGGTCCCTGAGGGCGCGACACGGCTGGAACTAGCCGCATTTCCGGCCGTGGCGCACGAATCTGCTATCCTTTATAGCTGTGTGTCCGTGCAGGTCGACGGCCACTCATGGTTGGCTGCCATAGGCATCCCCACGCCGCTCAGTCGATGGCCAACCTGAAAACCCTCTAGACCATTTCCGCATTAAAAAGAGAGTTCACACACGTGGCTAATATCAAGTCCCAGAAGAAGCGCATCCTCACCAACGAGAAGGCCCGCCTGCGTAACAACGCAGTCAAGTCTGAGCTGAAGACGGCCATCCGCGCCGTTGCCGTCGCCGTTGAGTCCTCGGACAAGGATGCTGCTGCAACTGCTCTTGTTGCTGCCAGCCGCAAGCTGGACAAGGCTGTCAGCAAGGGCGTTATTCACAAGAACAACGCTGCAAACCGCAAGTCGGCGATCTCCAAGAAGGTCAACGCACTCTAAGGTTTCTCCAGTTCGACTGAGCTGATCAAGTGGTAGGCACCCTGTGGGTGCCTGCCACTTGGTCTAGCGGACTGCCCGATCCTGGTCAGTACCGGCGGGGTCAGTTCCGGCGGGGTCAGTTCCGGCGGGGTCAGTTCCGGCGGGGTCAGTTCCGGCGGGGTCAGTTCCGGCGGGGTCAGTTCCGGCGGGGTCAGTTCCGGCGGACCGAGGTGGCGATGACCGTCACGGCGTGCTCGACGGCGTAAACAGGGTCCCGTGAGAGGCCCTTGACCTGGGCGTCGGCCTCGGCGGTGACCTGGATGGAGCGGATGAGGCCTTCGGGGGTCCACTTGCGGACGTCACGCTGCGCCTGCTCCACAAGCCAGGGCTGCATGCCCAACTGCTTGGCGATCTGCGCCGAAGATCCCTGCGCCCCGGCCACCTTGGCCAGAGTCCGCAGCTTGGCAGCGAGTGCCGCCACCAGCGGAACGGGGTCGACGCCCGTAGCCAGGGCATGGCGGAGGGTGGACAGGGCAAGCGGCCCGTTGCCGGCCATGGCGGCATCCGCCACCTTGAAGGCCGTGGCCTCCACGCGCCCGCCGTAGTACCGCTCCACGGTTGCGGCATCAACGGCCGTGGTGGCGTCGGCGATGAGCTGGCTGCAGGCCGCCGCAAGCTCGGACAGGCTGGCACCCACGGCATTGACCAAGGCCTGCACGGCCTCCGGCTCGATCCGCCGGCCGCCGGCCTTGAACTCGGACATGACGAAGGCGGTCTTCTCCGCGTCCTTCTTCAGCGGCTGGCAGTCCACCACCGGCCAACCCCCCGCTTTGACGGCGTCCAGCAGCTTCTTGCCACGGACCCCGCCCGCATGCCTCAGCACCAGGACCACGTCGGCGTCCGTATGCCCGAGGTAGCCCAGGGCATCGGCCAGGAAGGCGTCATTCATGGCCTCGAGGCCTTCGATTTCGATGAGCTTGGCTTCGCCGAACAATGAAGGCGTCACGGCCATGGCCAGCGAGCCCGGCTCATAGCTGGAAGCGTTGAGCCTGCTGAGTTCCACTTCCGGCGCGGCGGCCCGCACCTGGGCCCGGACCCGGTCCATGGCCCGGATTCCCAGATAGTCTTCGGGGCCGGTGATAAGGACTACGGCGGCCGGCGCAACGTCCCGCCAGCTGGCGGTGTTCGCCGCGGCACTCTTGGCCCTCGTCGTTTGGGCAGCAGCCACAGTTGGTTCCTTCCGGGAGGGTTTTTGCAGACTTCAAGTCTGCCACGGGCGGGACGCCGGGACATGCCACGGCGTGGGCCACTGGATCCCCTGCTGTGCCGCAGGGCGCCCCGCATCTCCTCTTCGAGGGCCGCGATCAGCCAGGCTAGGAGTGCATGCAGCGCCAGCACCGCCCGGTGCACCGCCACGGGGTGCAGCACCATCCACAGCAGCAGGACGGTCACGGCAGACAGCAGCAGCATGGCAGCCATGCCCCCGGTTCCCTCCGACCACGGCAGCGCCGCCCCCGGAAGCCCGGCGAAGAAGCGGGCGATTCCGGCGACACCCCCTGCACTGAACCCGGCAAGGCCCAGGGGAACCACAGCCAGTCCCGGTGCCACGGCCACCAGCGGGACGGCCGCGGTGCCCAGGATCGTCACGGGCGCCACCAGGGGCGCGGCGGCCACGTTGGCCACCAGGGCATAGCTGCTGAACTGCGGTTGCAGGGCAACGATGACGGGACCGCACAGCAGCTGCGCAGACAACGGCACGGCGATGCCGGCCGCGAGCCAGCGCGGCATGGCGTCCGGCATCCAGGCAGCCATCCGGGATGCCAGCAGGACGATCCCAAGGGTGGCCAGGACGGACAGCAGGAATCCGAACTCCACGCCGAGCGAGGGATCGAGAAGCAGCAGCCCGGCGACGGCGGTGCAGAGGAAGCTAAGGGACCGCCCTTGCCGCCCTCCCGTGATGGCTGACAGTCCCACCGCGCCCATGACGGCGGCGCGCAGCACGCTGGCATCGGGGCCCACCATCATCACGAAGGCGCCCAGCCCGCCCAGCGCCAGCAATGACGCGCACGGACGGGGCAGGCGGAGGGTGCGGGCCAGCAGCACGAAACCGCCCAGGACGAGGCTGCAGTTGGCGCCGGAGACAGCCGTCAGGTGGGTCATACCGGTGGTTTTCATGTCCGCTTCGAGGCCTTCATCCAGCGAAGCAGTGTCGCCGAGGACCATGCCAGGGAGAAGCCCGGCAGCGTCGGCCGGAAGCCAGCTCGCGGCCAGCCGGAACTGCTCCCGCAGCCCGCCCGGTGCCTGCAGGAAGCCGGAGCCGGGCTCCAGCACCGTGGGACGCGAGCTTGCAGACAGAATGCCGGCCTCGGACTGGCCGGGCTTGGCGGGCTTGAGCTTCCCGGTGGTCCGGATCCGCTGGCCGGGGGCGGTGTGGCGCCAGGCTTCCCCACCCACCACGAGAATCCTCGCCGAGCCCCGGATCAGCATGCTGTTGGCCGTCACTTCGATGACGTCCGCGGGGACCGACCACCGTTCGCGGTCCGCCGGGGCGCCGGGCGGGGAGGCTTCCCTGGGATCCCCTGCCAGCAGCAGCTGGACCACAACACCATCGCCCCCGGTCACAGCATCAGCGAGGGCGCCGTCGCGCTGGGAGCCAACCAGTGCCGAATGGGCTCCCACCGCCACACCGAGGATGCACGCGAGGCCCACGGTGGCCGGGATGCTCCGGCGTGGCATCTTCTTCCGGCGCCCGGCGAGCAGCAGCACCGCGCCGAGGGCCAGCCCGGCACACAGGAGCAGGGTCCAAAAGGTTGGAAGGAAGGCCCCGGCCACGGCAACTGCCCACGGGCACAGAGCGGCCGGCACCAGCCGGAGATCGGCGCGGCGGCGGGCCGCATCGCTTCCGGCGCTCCTGCCGGCGGGGCTACCGTCTGCGCCGGCCCGGCGCCCTCCTGCGCGTGCCATTCAGACCGTCACCAGGTTCTTGAGCGATTCCATCAGTTTAGGGCCCACACCATCGACAGCATCGAGTTCCTCGACGGACGCGAAGGGCCCATGTTCCCGGCGCCAATCCACGATCCGTTGGGCCATCACGGGTCCTACGCGCGGAAGCGTGCCGAGTTCTTCCGCCGATGCGGTGTTCAGGTTCACTTTTCCACCGCCGCCGGCACCGCTTCCCGCGTCCCCGCCCAACACTCCCTCGCCGGAAACCGCAGCGGAAGGCGGCTCCCCTACGGCAGGTACATGGATCTTGGTGCCGTCCTGGACCACCGCGGCAAGGTTGAGGCCATTCACGTCAGCCGTGGGCGTGGCGCCGCCCGCCGCCGCGATGGCCTCGAAGACCCTGCTGCCCTGCGGCAAGCGAACCACCCCGGGATGCTGCACGGCCCCGGCAACGTGCAGCACGATCTGCCTGGAATCCGCCTCGCCGCCCCGGGCAGAGCCGCCATCATCGGCTGCATCGCCGGTTCCGCCAGGCGCTCCGGCCCCGGGGCTGCCGCCCCCTGACGGCGTGGCATGGTCCAGCGGCTCGATGGTGGTTGTCTGGGCCGCGGCGCGCCAGGCCAGGAAACCAAGCAGGACGATGGCGGCAAGGGCCAGCAGCACGGCCACGCGCCCCGGTGTCCGCCAGCGGACCCGGGCCGGCGGCCGCTCGTGGCCGCCCTCGTCCGTGGCGACACCGCCGACCGCGGGCGGGGCTTCGTCGTGGCCCAGGGGCAGCAGCGGTTCCTTGCCACCCGGGGCGCCCAGCCGCGCCGTGAATCGGTGCCGGACAGCACGGGCAGCCGCATCGGCTGAGTCATCCCGGTTCCAGCGTGGCATGTGACCGAGCCTAGGATTTCCGGGCACCGGAGGCAGCCCCGTCGAGGGCCTATGTGGATAGACCGCCCCCGTGGCGGTTGTGGAGGATCAGTCGCCGGCTGCGGGCGGCGGGGGTTCCACGGCGGACGGGGCCTCAGGGAGGCCAGCCGAATCCGGCCCGGGCGGGACGGGAGTGCTGCTTTCCCCGACGATCACGGCCAGGACACCGAGCCCGGCATGGGCGGCCAGCACGGCGGGAAGGGCACTGATCTGGGCAGGCGGGCATCCGAGGCATTTCTCTGCGAGCCGGGCGGCGAGCATCTCAGCCTCTGCCAGGTTGCCGAAGTGGTGGACCGCCAGCCGCTGCTGGCCGGCGGGGCGGGAGGCGACGTCGGCCGCGACGATCTCCTCGAGTCGGGCAATGGCCTTCGCCGCCGAACGGACCTTCTCCAGCGGCACGATCCTGCCGTCGTCGACGGCGAGAATCGGCTTGATGGCGAGCACTGTGCCGAGCAGGGAGGCTGCCGTACCTATGCGGCCGCCGCGGCGGAGCTGTTCGAGGCTGGGCACATAGAAATAGACCTTGGTCCGCGCCATCCGTTCCTCGGCAAAGGCACGGACCTCAGCGGCGGTGCGGCCATCTGCGGCCGCCACGAGCGCGCTCTGGACACCCATCCCCTGTGCCATGCCCACGGTGCGTGAATCGACGACGTCCACGGGAATGCCCACGCGGGCCGCGGCGAGCCGTGCGGCGTCCACGGTGCCGGACAACTCGGAAGAGATGTGGATTGAGACGACGGACTCAAAGCCTCGGCGCTGTGCCGCGATGTACGCCTGCTCAAACTGCCCGGGAGATGGCCGCGAGGTCTTGACGGACGAACCCGAGGCCAGCGCCAGGGCGAGCGTCTCCATGATGTCGTCTTCGCCCTCGCCGTAGATTTCCTCGCCCACCATCACGGGCATCGGCACCACGGCAAGCCGTCCGTCGGCGGCAAAGTCCGTGACCCAGGCAGCCGGCAGGGCGGCGGCGGAGTCGGTAACGACGGCGGTTCGCACGACGGCGGCGGCCGCTTCCCCGGCGGCGGGCACCGGCGTCGTGCTTTGGCGGAGGCGGGAGAGTCTTTCCTTGAGCCACACCCAGGCGGGCGGTTCGCGGTCCGGCAACGGTACCTCCAACGGTCGTGGCCGGCCGCCGGCTGGTGCCGGCGGCCGGATGCCCGGCTAGGCCGGGACGATGTTGACCAGTTTAGGCGCCCGCACGATCACAGTGCGGATGCCGCGGCCGTCGAGGGCGCGCTGGACGTTGTCGCTGGCCAGGGCCAGCTCGCGCAGTTCGTCCTCGCTGATGTCCGGGGACACCTCGAGGCGGTCGCGGACCTTGCCCTGGACCTGGACCACGGCGGTGACGGTGTCCTGGACGAGCAGGGATGCGTCGTGCGCAGGCCAGCCGGCATTGGCGACGGACGCCGGGTGGCCCAGCGTGTTCCAGAGGTCCTCGGCCGTGTACGGGGCGAAGAGGCTCAGGATCACGGCCACGGCTTCGACGGCTTCGCGGACGGCCGGGTCGGCGCCGCCGGCACCGGAGTCGATCGTCTTGCGCGTCGCGTTGACGAGCTCCATCAGGCGGGCAACAACAACGTTGAACTTGTTGTTGTCCAGGAGTTCGGCGGCGTCGGCGATGGTCTTGTGCGTGACAGTGCGCAGGGCACGGTCGCCGGTGGCGGCGTCGGCACCCGGTTCGCTGCTGACGTCCTGGCCCAGGCGCCACGCGCGGGCCAGGAACTTTGCCGAGCCTGACGGCGAAACATCGGCCCAGTCGACGTCGTCCTCGGGCGGGGACGCGAAGATCATGGTCAGGCGGACGGCGTCCACGCCGAACTTGTCCAGCTGCTCGCCGAGGTCGACGCCGTTGCCGAGCGACTTGCTCATGGCCTTGCCGCCGTTGAGCACCTGGCCCTGGTTGAGCAGGGCGCTGAACGGTTCGTCGGCTTCGATCAGGCCGATATCCTTGATGACCTTGGTGAAGAAGCGGGCGTAGAGAAGGTGCAGGATAGCGTGCTCAACGCCGCCCACGTACTGCCCCACCGGCATCCATTCGTTGATCTTCGCGGGATCGAAGGGGCCTTCGGTATAGTCCGGGGACACGAACCGCAGGAAGTACCAGGAGGAGTCCACGAACGTGTCCATGGTGTCCGTGTCGCGCTGGGCAGCACGGCCGCAGTTGGGGCACTCGACGTTGACCCATTCGACGGCGGCGGCCAGCGGGGAGGTGCCCTTCGGCGCCAAAGCCTCGCCGCGCAGGTCCTCGGGCAGCTTCACGGGAAGCTGGTTATCGGGCACGGGGACTTCGCCGCATTCGGCGCAGTGGATGATCGGGATCGGGGTGCCCCAGAAGCGCTGGCGGCTCAGCAGCCAGTCGCGGAGTCTGAAGTTCACGAACTTCTCGCCCGTGCCCAGCTTCTCGAGGATATCGATCGCTGCCGGGATGCCTTCGGACTTGCTCAGCCCGTCCAGCGAGCCGGAGTTCATCAGGGTGCCTTCGCCGGCGGTGGCCGTGCCGGTAGCTGCAGGGTCTTCCTCGCCGGTGTCCAGGACGGCCCGGACGGGCAGCCCGAACGCCTTGGCGAAGTCGAGGTCGCGCTGGTCGTGTGCCGGAACGGCCATGATGGCGCCCGTGCCATAGTCGGCCAGCACGTAGTCGGCGGCCCAGACCGGCAGCTTCTCGCCGTTGAGCGGGTTGATGGCGTAGCGTCCGGTGAAGACGCCGGTCTTCTCGCGCTCTGTGGACTGCCGCTCGATCTCGGACAGTGCCTTGACCTTTTCGCGGTAGGCCATGAGTTCGTCATGCTGTTCCGGGGCCACCAGGTCCAGTGCCAGGTGGGCGTCCGCCGCGACGACGAAGAAGGTTGCGCCGTAGAGCGTGTCCGGGCGGGTGGTGAACACCGTGACTTCGCGTTCCGCGCGGTCATCCGTAGCCTCGATGACAAAGCGGACGTGCGCGCCCTCGGAGCGGCCGATCCAGTTCCGCTGCATGGCCAGCACGCGCTCGGGCCAATGGCCCTGCAGCTGGGACATGTCCTCGAGGAGCCGGTCGGCGTATTCGGTGATCCTGAAGTACCACTGGTTCAGGGACTTCTTGGTGACGGGGGTGCCGCAGCGTTCGCAGGCACCGTTGACGACCTGCTCGTTGGCGAGGACCGTGAGGTCCTTCGGGCACCAGTTGACGGGCGAGTCCTTGCGGTAGGCCAGGCCGCGCTCGTAGAAACGCTTGAACAGCCACTGGGTCCACCGGTAGTACTCGGGGTCCGAGGTGTGCAGGCGGCGGGACCAGTCGGCCGAGATGGCGTAGCGCTTGAACGAGGCCGCCTGGGTGTCGATGTTGGCGTAGGTCCACTCGCTCGGGTGGGCGTTGCGCTTGATGGCGGCGTTTTCGGCGGGCAGGCCGAAGGAGTCCCAGCCGATGGGGTGCAGGACGTCGAAGCCCTTCTGGCGCAGATAGCGTGCCACGACGTCGCCCATGGCGAACGCCTCGGCGTGGCCCATGTGCAGGTCGCCGGACGGGTACGGGAACATGTCCAGCACGTAGCGCCGCTCGCGCGAGCCGTCGTCGGCGGGAGTGAAGACCTTGAGGTCTTCCCAAACCTGCGGCCACTTGGCCTCCATGGCCGCGAAGCTGTAGACGCCCTCTTCAGGCGCCTCGGCCGCGGCCGTCTGTGCTGTTCCGGTCTCTGTCTCCGGCTGAACGCTCACTGCTGCCCTCTTCTGTTCTGTCATGGCATCGGTGCTGCCACAACGGTCTGATCCTCCTGCCGCCGGCCCGGAAACAGGCCAAGACACACAAAAGCCCCTCGCCATGGAGGGGCCGCCGCACGGTTACCGTTTTTTCTTCGGATACCAGGCGGCTAGCTAAGCAGAAGGATCGCACGCATAGAACTACTTTAGCGCACAGGAGTGGCACGCATGGGGCGGCTGCGAGGTTCACGTGCAGCGGAATCCGGGCGGTCGTCGGCACCGGCAATACAACCCGCGTCCGGAGGCCGGGTCAGATGGTCACCGTTGACGGCAGCGCCGGCACCATCGAGGTGGAGCGCGCTGCCGGGCCAGCCTCCGGGCCCTGAACGCCGTTGGATAGCACTGCTTCATAACATTGACAAATTGGATTTCGATCAACTATTGCCAAACGGGACGAATCGCGCCATTGTAATGTCAAGTCTGTGGGGAAACTGGACGGTCTCAGGTCGAGGAGCCTGGCATGAATGTTTCGCGTTTTTTCCCCATACACCGTCATGATGGACTGAGATTGGCGAGAGTCTAGCCATGTTTGGCTGGGTCACCCGCTTCAGTATGCAGTTCCGGATTCTGGTTCTCGCTCTCGCGGCGGGCCTCATTACTTTTGGCGTCGTGAACGCTCCACATATTGCTGTGGACACCATGCCGGAGTTCGCCCCCGCACAGGTCGAGATCCAGACTGAGGCCCTGGGCCTCTCCGCTGTTGAAGTTGAGCAGCTTATTACCGCACCGATGGAAGCAGACCTCCTCAATGGGGTGGCCTGGCTGGACGAGATCCGCTCGAAATCCGTCGCGGGGCTGTCGTCCATCGAACTCGTCTTCGAGCCTGGAACGGACCTCCTGCGCGCCCGCCAGTTGGTCGCCGAACGGATGACGCAGGCCCACGCGCTGCCAAACGTCTCGGCGCCGCCGCTCATCATGCAGCCTTTGTCCTCCACCAGCCGGGTGCTGATGGTCAGGATGAACTCCAAGGAGCTCTCGGGCATTGAGATGTCCGTCCTGGCCCGGTGGAAGATCAAGCCGCGGCTCATCGGCATCCCGGGCGTGGCGAACGTGTCCATCTGGGGCCAGCGTGAACAACAGCTCCAGGTTGAAGTAACTCCGACGCAGCTGCGTGATAAGGGCATTACCCTGGAGCAGCTTGTCAAGACCACCGGCAACGCCGTCTGGGTTTCGCCCTTGAGCTTCCTCGAAGCGTCGACTCCGGGCACCGGGGGCTTCGTGGAGTCTCCCAGCCAACGCCTTGGCATCCAGCATGTCCTTCCTATCCGAACCCCGGCCGACCTGGCCAAGGTGAGCGTGGAGGACACGAACCCGGTGTTGCGCCTGGGCGACATTGCCCAAGTCAAGGAGGACCACCAGCCGCTGATCGGTGACGCCATTGCCGGATCCGACGCCGGCCTCATGCTCGTCATCGAAAAATTTCCCGGCACCAACGCCGTGGAGGTCACCAAGAATGTAGAGGCCGCCCTGAAGGACATGGAGCCAGGCCTCACGGGTATCCAGATCGATACCTCCGTTTTCCGGCCCGCCACCGGTGTCCAGGACTCTGTCAACAGCCTCGGACTCGCACTGCTGATCAGCCTGCTGATCGCGGTGGCCCTGTTCTGGCTGCTCTTCCGCTCCTGGCGGGCCGCCCTGATCGCGCTCGTGGCCATCGCCACCACGGTCACGACGGCGGCGGCGGTGCTGTTCGCCCAAAACGCGACATTGAACATCACCATCCTGATGGGCGTTCTGCTCGGCACGTCCGTAATAGTGGGCGACATCGTCGAAGACATCCAGGCCCACTCGCGGCAGGCTGCGGTTCAGCAGGCGATGGACCTGCAGGCTCCCCCGAGGTCGCGGATAAGCCACATTGTCCGGGGCGTCCGCACCCCGCTGTTCCACGCATCACTGATGATGGTTGTTGTTCTGGTTCCGACCCTCTTCGTGACCGGAGTGGGCGGCTCGTTCCTTTCACCGCTTTTCTGGTCGCTGGCGCTGACCTTGGCCGCTGCCTTGCTCGTAGGCCTGTCCGTGACGCCCGTGTTGGCGTATTTCCTGCTTCCGCCGAAGACCGCGACGGGCAAGGAACTGCCCGCCGTCGGGCGTGGGAAGGCGTACTATGACCGCGCCCTGGGCGGGGTCAACTCCAGGAAGCCGCTGGCGGTTGTGGCTGTCGTGGTCGTTGGGATCCTCGGCATCGCTGCCGGCTCGCAACTTGCGGGAAACCGGCCGCTCGTTCCCACCATGCCCGACCGGACCCTGTTGGTTCAGTGGGACACCATGGCCGGGACAGCCACTGACGAAGTGCGGCGGATTGCCGGCCTTGCCTCCGCTGAACTCAGGGCCCTCCCGGGCGTTTCCGGAGTCGGCGGGCACGTGGGGCGGGCCATCTCCGCGGACCAGGTGGTCGGCAACAGCTCTGCCGAGCTGTGGGTGTCGATCTCGCCGGACGCCAACTTCTCCGAAACAGAGCAGGCAGTACGGGAAGTCGTGGAGGGCTATCCCGGCGTCGCGCACAACGTGCTGAACTACTCACAACAGACCATTGGCGACATGCGCTCCAACCTGGAACCGGGGTTTGCTGTCCGGGTCTACGGATTGGAAATGCCGGTGCTCCGCGAAAAGGCAGAAGAAGTCCGCCAGGCCCTTCAGAAGATTGACGGCGTGAAGAACCCCACCATCGCCGCCACGGCCATGACCCCGATCGTAGAGGTCCAGGTCAATCTCGAAGCTGCCCAAAAGTTCGGCATCAAGCCCGGTGACGCCAGGCGCGCCGCGGCAACACTCATGCAGGGCATCGTGGTCGGCAACCTCTTTGAGCAGCAGAAGGTGTTCGAAGTAGTCGTGCGCGGTGCGGTCGGCGTCCGGGATGACCTGACCAGTATTCGTGAGCTGCTCATCGATGCCCCTAACGGCGGCCACGTCCAGCTGGGCCAGATCGCCGACGTCCGCATGGTCCCCAACGAAGTTGTCATCCAGCACGATGACACCTCGCGGCGGATCGACGTCGTGGCTGACGTCAGTGGGCGCCCGTTGGCAGACATCCAGCGGGATATCGAGGCGGCGATCCACCAAATCCAGTTCCCGCTCGAATACCACGCCGAGATCCCGATGAAGTACAGCCAGCTGCAGGCGGCAGACACCTTGGTTCATGGGCTCGGAGTCGCGGCCATCCTGGCTGTGCTGCTTCTGCTCCAGACCGCAGTGAGGAGCTGGAAACTGGCCCTGGCCGTGTTCCTGGCGCTTCCCGCGGCGATGGCCGGAGCGGCGATCGGCGCATGGATCGGGGCAGCGTCCCTGTCCTGGCTGTCGCTGACTGCGTTTGCGGCCGTCCTGGCCATCGCTGCCCGTAACGCGGCGCTCCTGTCCGCGCGTGTCGATGAACTCTGGCGGGAGTCCGCCCAGATATCCCGCACTGACGTGGTCATGATGGCGGCACGGGACCGGATATCGCCGGTCTTGAAATCGGCACTCATCACGTTCCTCGTGCTGATACCGCCAGCCTTCTTCGGCGGAACAGTAGGCCAGGCCCTGATCGTGCCGATGCTGCTGATCATTGGCAGCGGCCTCGTAACCACAACGCTTGTGGGGATCTTCGTACTCCCGCTGCTCACGCTCTGGTTCGGTCCCCGCACCGAGCCGGAAGAGTGGTCGGAAGTCTACGAATCGGAAATACCAGTCATGCCCGTTATGCCGGAAAAGGTGGAAGTATCATGACCAGCAAAAGGCCCCTGCGGCGCCTGCCAGTGGCGGCCGCTGCCTGCGCAGCACTGCTGTTTTCGCTGCCCGCCTGCGCTCAACCCTCAGCATTGGCTGAATCTTCTGCAACTGAAGCGCCTGCCACGGTGGAAAAGAATGCCACCACCGGCATTGCACGCATCACGCTGAGCCAGAGGGCCATTGACAGGCTGGAACTGCGCACGGACACAGTCAAGCCGGCTCCGGGGGGCGCAGGCCTCCTGCTCCCCTATGCTGCGCTGCTGTACGACGCGCAGGGGAAAACCTGGGTCTACGTCAACTCAGCGCCACGCGTGTACGAGCGCCAGGCCGTCACAGTGACCAAAGTCGAAGCCGGCGCCGTCACGGCCAGCGCCGGACCCGCCGTGGGCACAGCAGTGGTAACCGTAGCTGCGGCTGAATTGTTTGGCGCAGAGTTCGTAACGGGCAAATGACATGCGCCGAATAGTCGCGGCCAGCCTAAGGTTCAGATCGATCATCATTGCGATGGCGGCGGCACTGATGATCGTGGGAGGCACCCAGCTGAGCAGCGCCTCCGTGGATGTGTTCCCCGAATTTGCGCCGCCGAAGGTCGAGGTCCAGACAGCCTGCCTGGGACTTACCGCCGCCGAGGTGGAGGAACTGGTTTCGGTTCCCATGGAAGAAGCCTTCAACGGTATCGACGGCCTCCACCACATGCGGTCCAAGTCCGTACCGCAGCTGTCCTCGATTGTAATGGAGTTCGAGAACGGCACGGATCTGCTGACGGCACGGCAGCTGGTGTCCGAGCGGATGGCGACGGTCATCCCGACCCTGCCCACTTGGGCAGCGCCGCCCCTTATGCTGCAGCCTCTGTCTTCCACGAGCCGGGTCATGAAGATCGGGCTGTCCTCCGACACCCGGTCCCTGATCGAGATGTCCATGATTTCCTACTGGAACATCAGGGCCCATCTGCTCCGCGTACCGGGTGTGGCGAACGTGGCAATCTGGGGCGAGCGCCTCCAGATGCTCCAGGTCCAGGCCGATCCGGCCAGGCTGGCAGCCAACAATGTCAGCCTGGAGACCGTGATGAGTACCACGGCCAACGCCTTGGACGCCGGCCTGCTCAAGTACTCCTCCGGCGCCCTGATCGGCACTGGCGGTGCCCTGGACACTCCCAGCCAATCAATCGGGATACGGCACATCCAGCCCATCACTTCGCCCGAGGACCTCGCCCAGGTGGCACTGGAGGACCGGGAGGGACTGCCGCCGCTCAAGCTGAGCGACGTAGCAAACGTGGTAGAGGATCATCAGCAGCTCATCGGCGACGCTGTCATTAACGGCGGTCCCGGACTGATGCTGATCGTGGAAAAGCTGCCTTGGGGCAACACCCTCGAAGTGACACGCGGGGTTGAAGAGGCACTGAAGCAGCTGGAGCCCGGACTGACCGGCATATCCGTGGACACCACGATATTCCGGCCGGCGACGTTCATTGAGGAATCCCTGAACAACCTGGGCCTGGCCCTGCTCCTTGGATGCCTGCTGGTCATCATGGTGCTGAGCGTCTTCCTCTTCCAGTGGCGGACGGCGCTGGTCAGCGTGTTGGCCATCCCCTTGTCACTTGTGGCGGCGGCCTTGGTGCTCTATTGGACCGGCGGCACTGTCAACACCATGGTGCTTGCCGGGTTGGTGATTGCCGTGGGGGTGGTGGTGGACGATGCCATCATCGACGTCGAGAATATCGTCAGGCGGCTCCGGCACCACCGGGCAACCGGCGGGACCGGCAGCACTGCCAGGGTAGTGGTCAACGCTTCGCTTGAGGTCCGCGGGCCAATCGTCTATGCCACGCTGATTATCGTCGCTGCGACGGTTCCGATCTTCTTCCTGGACGGGCTCACCGGAGCGTTCTTCCGGCCACTGGCAACGTCCTACACCCTCGCGGTGTTCGCGTCGATGTTTGTGGCATTGACCGTTACCCCGGCCATGGCCTACATCTTCCTGCGAAATGCCAAATTGGAAGACCGGGATCCGCCCGTTGTCAGGGTTCTGAAGCGCTGGTACGGCAATGCGCTCCGGCCCATCGTCCGCCGGCCCGTTCCGGGGTACATTTCCTTGGCGGCCGTCGGCGTCATCGGCATCGTGGCGGCGCCGCTGCTGGGCCAGTCACTGTTGCCCTCCTTCAAGGAACGCGATTTCCTGATGCACTGGGTCACGCAGCCGGGCACGTCAAACGCCGAAGAAGTCCGTGTCAGCCAACTGGCCTGCAACGAGCTCATGACCATTCCGGGCGTGAACAATTGCGGCTCCCATATCGGCCAGGCCTTCGCTGCCGATGAGGTCGTAGGTGTCAACTTCGGTGAAAACTGGATCAGCGTTGACCCCGGCGTCGACTACGACAAGACCCTGGCATCGGTCCAGGCAGTTGTGGAAGGCTACCCCGGAATCCAACGGGACGTGCAGACCTACCTCAAGGAACGCATCCGCGAGGTGCTCACCGGAACCGGCTACGCCGTCGTCGTCCGCGTCTATGGCGACGATCTTTCGATACTCCGCCAGGAGGCCGACAAGATCAAGGAGATCCTCGCCGGAACCGAGGGAGCCATCGGCGCCAAGGTTGCCCTGCAGGCCAGCATTCCGCAGATCGATGTGGAAGTGGACCTGGACGCAGCCAACCGCTTCGGACTTAAGCCCGGCGATGTGCGCCGCGCCGCGGCGACCCTGGTGGCCGGCGAAGAGGTGGGCGACGTATACCGGGATGGGAAAGCCTACGATGTCCAGGTGTGGAGCGCCCCGGAGATCCGGACGAGCGTGACAAACATTGAGAACCTTGTCCTGGATACGCCGGGCGGGAAAAAGATCCGTTTGGCTGAGGTAGCCAAGGTTTCGGTCAAGCCCACGCCCAACGTCATCGAGCGTTCGGAGGGATCCAGGCGCATCGACGTCAGTGCCAACGTCAAGGAAGGCGATTTGGCGAAGGTCGTGGAGAAACTCAAGTCCGGTATGGAGTCGATCGAGTTCCCGGTCGGTTACAGCGCGGTTGTCCTCGGCGAATACGCCGAACGCCAGGCCGCATCCCAACGGCTGCTGTTCTATTCGATTGGCGCGCTCATCGTTGTCTATCTTCTCCTGCAGGCCGCTTTCAGAAGCTGGCGGCTGGCGACCCTCGCCATCCTCACCCTGCCGGTGGCCCTGGTGGGCGGGGTGATCGCAGCCCACCTCAGCGGCGGAATCCTGTCCCTTGGTTCGCTGGTCGGTTTCCTGACGCTGATGGGGATCGCAGCCCGCAATGGCATTCTGCTCATCAACCACTGCCAGCATCTGGAGCAGTTCGAGGGCATGCCCTTCGGACGCGCACTGGTCCTGCGGGGGGCTGCCGAACGCTTGTCCCCGATCCTCATGACCACCCTTGCCACCGCCTTGGCCCTGGTGCCGTTGGTCGTGATGGGCAATATCCCGGGCCACGAGATCGAGCACCCCATGGCGGTGGTGATCCTGGGCGGCCTCGTCACGTCGACGTTGGTCAACCTGTTCATCGTCCCCTCGCTGTACCTGCGCTTCGCCAAACCGAAAGCGCCTGGCGAGCATGGCCGTCGTCAGCCGGTTCCGGCGACTGCGGGCTAGCGGCAGAACGCCATCCCCTCATCCCTTGGAAGGAAGGCACCATGTTCCAACGACGAAATCGCCTCACAGCGGGCAGCGGCGTGCTCATGCTGGTGCTCGGCACCATCACGCTGGCCTCCACGGCCACGGCGGCAGCGGCACCTCCCTCACCCGAACTGTGCGGGCCGGGCTCGGCGATCAACTACAACGCGGGCGACTTCCTGAAACCCACCACCATCAGCAACAAGTGGTTATCGCTCAAGCCAGGCATGCAGTTCACCACCACGGGCACTGTTACCTCGGCCGACGGTGTCCATGAACACTCCGTGGTGCACACCGTCACCGGGCTGACCAAGGTGATCGGCGGCGTGACCACGCGGGTACTGTGGGACCGGGACTACCAGGACGGCCAACTTCAGGAGTCCGAACTTGCGTTCTTCGCCCAGGACCGCCAAGGCTCGGTGTGGCTGTTCGGCGAGTATCCCGAAGAGTATGAAGGCGGAACCTTCGTAGGCGCGCCCAGCACATTCATCCATGGCCTGGCGAAGGCCCAGGCAGGCACAATGATGCCGGCCAAGCCGTCCCTGCGCGCGCCGGACCACGTCCAGGCATACGCACCGAAGGTGGGCTTCCTGGACTGCGGCACCGTCTTCCAGAAGAACCAGCAGGTCTGCGTACCGACCGGTTGCTATGACGATGTCCTCGTGATCGACGAGTACAACCCGCTGGAGCCGCCGGACGCCGGCCATCAGCGTAAGTTCTACTCGGCCGGAACCGGCCTCATCAAGGTAACGGCAGTGGGCGGTCCGGACCAGGAGTTCATGGATCTCGTCTCCACCCGGATGATGAGCGCCGCCCAACTGGACGAGGCCAACGCGGCAGCCCTTGAGCAGGACCGCCGCGGATACTCAGTCAGCCGGAGCGTCTATGCCAAAACCTCCCCCGCGGAGGTGCAGGTGGGCGGTTCCTGACGACGTGGCCGCATGTGGTGGAGGGCGGACCAGTTCAACTGGCCCGCCCTCCGTTTTGGTGCCTTCCCGGCCTACTTCACGTCCTCGTCCACCCAGTCCATGGACTTGGTCACGGCCTTCTTCCAGAGGCGCATCTGGCGGTCCTGCTCCTCGGCCGGCATCTGCGGCTCCCAGCGCTTGTCCTCGCCCCAGTTGGCTGTTAGCTCGCCAAGGTCCTTCCAGAAGCCGACGGCAAGGCCGGCCGCGTAGGCTGCGCCGAGGGCCGTGGTTTCCACGACCTTCGGACGGACCACGGGGACGCCCAGGATGTCGGCCTGGAACTGCATGAGCGCCTCATTGGCGACCATGCCGCCGTCGACCTTCAGTTCGGTCAACGGGACGCCCGAGTCCGCGTTCACGGCGTCGAGCACTTCACGGGTCTGGAAGGCCGTGGCCTCCAGCGCTGCCCGGGCGATGTGGCCCTTGTTGGCGAAGCGGGTCAGCCCGACGATTGCGCCGCGGGCGTCCGCACGCCAGTACGGTGCGAACAGTCCCGAGAAGGCCGGCACGATGTACACGCCGCCGTTGTCCTCCACACCGGCGGCCAACTGTTCCACCTCGGGGGCGGAGCTGATCATGCCCAGGTTGTCGCGCAGCCACTGGATCAGCGAACCGGTGACGGCAATGGAGCCTTCCAGTGCATAGTGGGGCTTGGCGTCGCCCAACTTGTAGCCTAGCGTGGTCAGCAGGCCGTTCTTCGAGTGGACGATTTCCTCGCCCGTGTTGAAGATCAGGAAGCAGCCCGTGCCGTAGGTGTTCTTGGCCTCGCCGGCCTGGAATGCCGCCTGGCCGAACGTTGCCGCCTGCTGGTCGCCGAGGATGCCGGACACGGGCACTTCGCGGAGGAGCTGCGAGGTGTGAACGTGTCCGTAGACCTCGGAGGAGGACTTGATGGCGGGCATCATGGACAAAGGAACGCCGAAGGCGTCCAGGATGTCCTGGTCCCACTGCAGGGTATCGAGATCCATGAACAGGGTGCGGGAGGCGTTGGTGACGTCCGTGGCGTGCACACCGCCGTCCACGCCGCCCGTCAGGTTCCACAGGACCCAGCAGTCGGTGTTGCCGAAGAGCAGGTCCCCGGCCTCTGCCCGGGCCCGGGCGCCTTCGACGTTGTCCAGGATCCACTTGATCTTGGTGCCGGAGAAGTAGGTGGCCAGCGGAAGGCCGACCTTCTGCTTGAAGCGCTCCGGGCCGCCGTCCTGCGCCAGCTCGTCCACGATCGCCTGCGTGCGGGTGTCCTGCCAGACGATGGCGTTGTAGACCGGCTCGCCGGTGTTCTTGTCCCACACGACGGTGGTTTCGCGCTGGTTGGTGATGCCGACGGCGGCGATGTCGTGCCGGGTCAGGTTCGCCTTGGAAAGGGCGGAGCCGATGACCTCGCGGGTGTTGTCCCAGATCTCGGCCGGGTTGTGCTCAACCCATCCGGCCTGCGGGAAGATCTGCTCATGTTCCATCTGGCCGCTGGAAACGATGTTTCCGGCGTGGTCGAACACGATGGCGCGCGAGCTCGTGGTGCCCTGGTCAATGGCGATTACGTACTGGTTCACGGTTTGACGTCCTTGTCTTGATTGTTTGGGTCAGGGTTGGAAGTCCGGCAGGACTACGGTGCGACGGAAGGCATGATCATCGGAACCCAGATGGCAACCAGGCCGGCGAGGGTACCGCCTGCCAGCGGCCCCACGACCGGGATCCAGGAGTACGCCCAGTCGCTGCTGCCCTTGCCCTTGATGGGCAGGATGGCGTGGGCGATGCGCGGGCCCAGGTCACGGGCCGGGTTGATGGCATAGCCGGTGGGGCCACCGAGCGATGCGCCGATGCCGACGACGAGCAGCGCCACGGCGAGGGGGCCCAGTCCGGAGGGGGTTCCGCCGAAGGTCAGGATGACGAACACCAGCACGAAGGTGCCGATGATTTCCGTGACGAGGTTCCAGGGCGTGGAGCGGATGGCCGGGCCGGTGGAGAACACAGCCAGCTTGTTGCCGGCCTGCGGTTCGGCGTCGAAGTGCTGCTTGTGGGCGAGCCATGCGAGCACGGCACCGACGAACGCACCGAGCAGCTCGGCACCGAAGTAGGTCATGGTTGAGCCGAAGCTGACGGCGACACCCGGGGCATACTCGGCTTTGCCGTTGACCAGCAGGCCAAGCGTTACGGCGGGGTTCAGGTGGGCACCCGACTTGGCGGCGACGAAGACACCTGCGAAGACGGCGATACCCCAGCCCCAGTTCACCATCAGGAACCCGCCGCTATTGCCCTTGGTCCCCTTAAGCGCAACGTTAGCCACGACGCCGCAACCCAACAAAGTCAGCATTGCGGTTCCGAATACTTCGGAAAGGAAAACAATTCCAAGAGACATCTTTGACTCCTCATTTTTCTGTTGTCGGCCCCCGCGGGTTTGAGGGGCCGTTCGGGCGGCGGTGCTTTCACCGCCGGCCCGGCTGCGGCGCTCCGTCAACTGAGGGAACACCGCAGCCCTTGTGTCCGGGCCATCGCCGGACGGTCAAGCTCTTGTGACGCAGGCTACCTTCACGCGACGAGACTGTGAACAGTCACACCGTGGAAGCGGCGGAGGACTTCCTGCGCGTGCCGGATCTCGGCCTCGCATGCCGCGGCATCCCAGCCCAAGGGCCCGGCCAGTGCTGCTGCAATCTCATTCAGGAGTTCGCCGGTGACCAGGCCCCGGAAGGCCAGGGAGGTGCGGCGGATGAGGACATCCACGAGGTGTCCGATCTGCTCATGTTCGGCCATGAATTCCAGTTCCCGGACGCTCAGTTCGCGCGTGGACCGCAGTGCGGTGTCGTCTCCGGCGTTCAGGTAGGCAATGACGGTTTCTGCCCGGGTGCCGTAGCGGGTGAGCAGCCCGGCGACACGTGCGGCGTCGAGTCCGGGGCCCATGTGCTTCTTGATCCAGTCCTGCACGCCCTCTTCGCTGGCCGGGAAGCCGGCACCGCCGCCGATGGCGAGCTTCGCCGTCGAGACCTTCCGGTCCATGCCCAGTTCCTGGAGGACATCATTGCTCAGGTGCTCTGCGAGCGCCCGGAAGGTGGTCCATTTGCCGCCGACCAGGCTGAGCACGACGGCGGCCTTGCCGCCGGGGGCGCCTGCCGCACCGGGCGCGGGGCGTTCGCTGCGTTCGATGCGGTAGTCGCGGGAGACGAAGCCTGGCTGGGTGGCATCGTGGCGCGGCAGCGGGCGCACCCCGGAGAAGCTGTAGACGATGTGGCTGCGGTCCACGGCGATGGTGGGGAAAACATGCCCGACGAGGTCGAAGAAGTAGTCCACCTCCGCCTCCGTGCAAACGGCGTCCTCGGACATGTCGGCGTACACGTCAGTAGTTCCCACCAGGACCCGGTCCCCCATCGGGTAGATCAGCACGATCCGGCCGTCGGTGTGTTCGAAGAAGATCTCGCGGCCGTTGCAGGCCTCCAGCAGTCCGGGGTGGTCGAGCACGATGTGCGAGCCCTTGGTACCGCCCATGTAGGCGCTTGCCGCACCCATGGCCTCGTTGGTGAGGTCCACCCAGGCGCCGGTGGTGTTGACGATGACGTCCGCCTGGAAATCGAACTCGGCTCCGGTGAGCTCATCCCGGAGCCGCACCGTGCCGGCAGCGTCCGCGGCGCCGTCCATGGAGACGAGGGATACATAGTTGCTGGCGCGGGCGGTGCCGCCCGGCAGCCCGCCGCCGATCCCGGCCTTCTCGCCGTCCTGCAGGACGTCCAGGGTGAGCCGCTCCGGGTTGTGGACGGACGCGTCGAAGTAGGTGGCGGCGTACTTGATGCCAGGGTGCAGCCTGGGCAGTTCCGCGAGGGCCTTCTCGCGGCCGCGGAACTGGTGGCGGGGCACGCTGCCGCCATCCCGGGAGAAGAAGTCGTACATGCTCAGGCCGAGCTTGATCAGGAAGGCGCCGCGCTCCTTCGGCTTGCCTTGCTTGTGGGTCAGGAAGCGCATGGGGGCGGACAGGATTCCCGAGAACGTGCTGAAGATCGGGATGGTGGTCTGCAGCGGCTTCACGTAGTGGGGGGCGATCCGGAGGAGCCTGTTGCGCTCCACCACGGATTCCTGCACGAGGCGGAACTCACCGTTTTCCAGGTAGCGGATGCCGCCGTGGATCATGTGGGACGATGCGCCGCTGGCGCCCTGGCAGTAGTCGCCGCGCTCCACGAGCGCCACGTCAACACCCTGGAGTGCCAGGTCGCGGAAGGTCCCGACGCCGTTGATGCCGCCCCCGATGATCAGCACCTTTGCGCTGGGCCGTTCGCGGAGGGCCGCGGCCGATTCGCGCCGCCGTGCGGCCGACGGACCGGAGTTCCTGTTGTGTCCCAAAACTGCTCCCTTGGGCTTGGTGTTGTGTGTTGCGCCACTTGCCGCCGCACCTTTCACATCAATTGTTTGAAAGAGTGGAAAATGGAGTCAAGCTAGTTGCACAAACGTGCAGAACGGAATTGAGATGCCACGATCACGCCACTCGGACGCCCTCCGGGCAGCCCAGATGTACTACCTGCAGGACCTCACCATGGACGCCATCGCCCGCGAACTGAGGACCTCCCGCTCCACGGTGTCCCGGCTGCTCTCCTCGGCCCGGGACACCGGCTTGGTGCAGATCCAGATCCGCAGTCCCCTCGACACGGCGCCGGAACTTGAGGGGATGATCCGCAGCCAATACGGCGTGGATGTGCACGTCGTGCCGGTCCTGGACACCCTGAATGAGGCGGAAACACTGGACCGGGTGGCCATGCAGGCGGCCAGGACCATCGGGCCGCTGGTGGATTCGAACGCCATCATCGGCGTTGCCTGGGGCGCCACGCTCAGCGCCGTCAGCCGGCACCTGACGCGCAAGATCACCCATGACAGCATCGTGGTCCAGCTCAACGGCGCGGGAAACATGCAGACCACGGGGATCACCTACGCCAGCGACATCATGCGCCGCTTCGGCAGCGCGTACGGTGCACGCGTGGAACAGTTCCCGGTGCCCGCGTTCTTCGACCACGCCGCAACCAAGACGGCCATGTGGAATGAGCGCAGCGTGCAGCGCATCCTGGCCCTGCAGTCCCGCATGAGCATCGCCATCTTCGGCGTCGGCTCCGTGGATTCGGACTATCCGAGCCACGTCTATGCGGGCGGCTACCTGGACGAACGCGACCTCAGCCTGCTGGCGGCAGACGACGTGGTGGGCGACGTGGCCACCGTCTTCTTCCGCAGCGACGGGTCCTCCGACGGAATCACCCTGAACGAACGCTCCACGGGCCCCAGCCACGATCAGCTCAGGCAGGTCCGGCGTCGCATCTGCGTGGTCTCCGGAGCCTCCAAGATCAACGGGCTGCAGGGAGCGCTGGCAGCGGGCCTTGCCACGGACCTGATCCTTGACGAGGCCTCCGCACGGCGCCTGGTAAGTTTCGGCGCGCAGTCCTGAAGCATTCGGCCCCGAATGGGTAAAGTCGTTGCTATGAAACCCTCGCCCCGGCTGCCCCTGAACAACGGCGTACACATCGACCAACTGGGATTCGGCCTGTACAAGGTGCCGCCCAACGATGCAGCCGCGCTGGTGGCCACGGCGCTGGGCGAGGGCTACCGGCATTTCGACACCGCCGCCATGTACGGCAACGAGACCGGAGTCGGCCGCGGCATCGGCGGTGCCATTGGCACCGCCATGGCCTCGGACGGCGGCGGAACGGGCGGCTCGGGGGAAGGCGTGCATTCCCTGGAACGCCAGGACATCTTCGTCACCACCAAGGTCTGGAATGATGACCACGGCTACGATTCCACACTACGCGCCTTTGACTCCTCCATGGCCAATCTGGGGCTGGACTACGTGGACCTCTACCTCATCCACTGGCCCTGCGCCGGCCGGGGCCTGTTCCTGGAAACGTACCGTGCCATGGAAACGCTTTACCGCGAAGGCCGCGTCCGGGCCATCGGCGTCTCGAATTTCCAGCCCGGCCACCTCGAACAGCTCATGCACAAGGCCGAGGTGGTTCCCGCGGTCAACCAGATCGAGCTCCACCCCTGGCTCCAGCAGAGCGCACTGCGCACCCTCCACGAGCAGCTGGGCATCCGCACGGAGGCCTGGAGCCCGCTTGGCCGGGGGCACGTACTGGCGGATCCGGCCATCGGCGCACTCGCGGAAAAGCACGGCCGCACTCCGGCGCAGATCATCATCCGCTGGCACCTCCAGGTGGGGAATGTGGTGATTCCGAAGGCCAGTTCGGCCGGGCGCATCAAGGAAAACTTCGACGTTTTCGACTTCGAGTTGGACACCGCGGACATGGACGGCATCGCGGGACTGGAACGGCACCACCGCACAGGCTCGCACCCGGACAATGTGAACTAGGATCCGGGTGAACTAGGATCCTTCGAATGGAACACGTGGACACCACACACTCCCCCGAGCCCGCCCAAGCCCCGGCCAAGGGGTTCTTCAGCAGCTCCCTGCCGGGGCGCACCCGTGCCTCGGATGTGGATCTCGACGGCAGCAACGTTGCCTACTGGAGCTACGAACCGGTGAACCCCACGGCGCGGACCCGCACCATCCTGGTCATCCACGGCTTCCGCGGCGACCACCACGGCCTGCTGCGGGTGGTGGACCAGCTGCCGGAAATGCGCATCATCATGCCGGACCTGCCCGCCTTCGGCAGCTCCGAGCCGTTCCTCCGGGACGAGCACACCGTGGAACGCTACGGCACGTTCATCAGCTCTTTCATGGCCGCCCTCGGGCTGGGTCCGGACACCGTCCTGCTGGGCCACTCCTTCGGTTCGATCATCGCGGCCCACTTCACGGCTACCCATCCCGGGGCCGTCCATCCGCTGATCCTGGTCAACCCGATCGCCGCACCGGCTCTGGAGGGCCCCAAGGGCCTCATGACCAAGCTGGCGGTCCTGTACTACCAGGTGTCCGCGAAGCTTCCCCGCCGCCTCGGGCTGGCGGTGCTGCGCAACCGTGCCATTGTGCGCGCCATGAGCGTCACCATGGCCAAGACCCGGGACAAGCAGCTGCGGGCCTTCGTTCATGGGCAGCACGACGCTTACTTCAGTGCCTTCGCCGACCGCAAGAGCCTGCTGGAGTCATTCCGCGCCTCCGTCTCTTCCAACGTGGCCGAGGTCGCGGAGCAGCTCACGCTCCCCGTGCTGTTGATCGCCGGCGAAAAGGACGAGATCGCGATGCTCCCGGACCAGCACAAGCTGCTGGACCGCCTTCCGGACGGCACGCTGGAAGTCATCCCCGGCGTCGGGCATCTGATCCACTACGAGACGCCGGCCCCGGCCGCAGCCGCCATCCGCACTTTCCTGGAGGAACACCCCGCGTGAAAATTGTCATCGACGCCCGCTTCACCCGGACGGACCACCACGATGGCATCAGCCGTTACGGCTCCAGCCTCATTGCGGCAACTTCGAGGATTGCCGACGTCACCATGCTCATCAGCGACGAACGCCAGCTGGCCCTGCTGCCCGACGTCCCGTACGTCATGGTCAACAGCCCGCTGTCCCCGCTGGAGCTCTTCGTGGCGCGGAAGGTCAACCCGCTCGGCGCAGACGTGGTGGTGTCCCCGATGCAGACCATGGGCACGTGGGGACGCAATTACGGCCTCATCCTGACCCTGCACGACCTCATCTACTACGAACACCCCGCCCCGCCAGGTTTCCTCCCCGCCCCCATACGGCTGCTGTGGCGCCTGTACCACAAGGCGTTCTGGCCGCAGCGACTGCTGCTGAACCGCGCCGACGTGGTGGCCACGATCAGCCGGACCACCGAATCCCTGATTGCCAAATACCGGCTGACGCGCCGCCCGGTGCGGATCGTCGGCAACGCCCCGCAGCCGGCCCAGCAGCCCCGCGACCCCGCCGCAGGGGCCGAAAAATCGCTGCTCTACATGGGATCGTTCATGCCGTACAAGAACGTGGAAACCATGATCCGCGGCATGGCCTCGCTGCCGGACTTCACGCTGCACCTGCTCAGCCGCATCACGCCGGAACGGCGCGCCGAGCTCGAACCCATGGTGCCGCACGGTGCCAAGGTGCAGTTCCACAACGGCGTGACCGACGCCGAGTACGCTGAGCTGCTGCTCCGCTCCACGGCACTGATCAGCCTGTCCCGGGCCGAAGGCTACGGGCTCCCGCTCGTGGAGGCCATGTCCCTGGGCACCCCGGTGATTGCCAGCGACATCCCCATCTTCCGGGAAGTCGGCGCCGACGCCGTCAGCTACGTGGATCCGGAGTCGCCCGCAGCCTTCAGCGCCGCCGTCCAGGAGCTGGGCAACGAGGAACTGTGGCAGGCCCGCTCGCGGCGATCGGTGGAACGCGCCGCGGACTTCAACTGGGACGAATCGGCCCGGCAGCTGCTGGCGGCGGCCGAGGAAATCGTGGCGCTGCGCAGCCGTGGCGGCTCGCGCCGCTAGGCCGTAAGCAGAGGATCAGAGGACGTCGACGCCGTCGAGCCGCAACTGCACGGGACCGGACGTCCGCTTGGCGGCGTTTGCCGCCCTGACCGCACGCATGGCCCGGGTGGCCGCGGCGGCCCCGGCATACGGAATGAAGAACAGCGTGCGGACCTCGGCGTCGTCGGCCGGGGTCGCGGCGGTGCCGGCGGCCGGGCCGGGTGCCGTGGCCGGCGCCGAGTACATCAGCACCGGGGCCGGCCCTGCAGTACGCAACGTGACGGTGGCGGCCAGTGCTTCCGTGAAGTGCCCGACGTCGGCGGGGCTGCCCGTCACGGAGGCCACCCGCACGGCCGGCGGAAGCTGCAGTTCCCTGCGCAGTGCCAGCTCACGCGAGGCGTAGCCTGGGGCGTCCCAACGCAGCAGGGCGCCGGTGGCGGTGGTGTCGTCCGCCGTGATGACCACCAGGCCTCCCTCGGCGGAAGGACGGACCAGCGAGGCGGCATTGAACCAGCGACGGACCGTGTCTTCTCCGGCCCTGAGGTTTTCGCGCCGCAGCAGCGAGTTCCCGTCCAACAGCAGGGCGGCAGCGTAGCCGTTCGGCGCGACAGGCTCGGCACCGACCGTTGCGACCACCAGGGCCGGGGCGTCGGGCACGGTCGCCTTGACGTGGTCCCCTGAGGACGTGACCACGGCCTTGCCCGGAAACGCCCTTCCGAGCTCCTCGGCGGTGCGCAGCACGCCTGCGGCACCGCGGCGCAGGCGGACGCTGTTGCAGTGGCTGCAGCGCCATTGCGGGGCGGGCGTGGAGCACCAGCGGCATTGCGGCACGGCGGAGGATCCGGCCGGACCGGAGATGGCCAGGGGGCCGGTGCAGGAGTTGCAGCGGGCCGGCTCCCGGCACGTTTCACAGACCAGCGAGGGCGCGTAGCCGGAGCGGGCCACTTGGACCAGCACGGGCCCGCGTTCCAGGCCCTGCTGGGCAGCCTTCCATGCCGCGCCCGGAAGACGGGCAATCCGGGCGAGCGGATCGCGTTCCTGTTCGAAGCTGTCCGCGGTGTTGAGTACCCGGGGAACGGTGGAACGGAGCACGGTGCGGGGTGCCTCGATGGGTGCGGCCCAGCCGCTTTCGACGAGCCGCTGCAGTTCGGTGCTCCGGCTGTGGGCGGCCATGAGGCAGGCGGCATCGCCCTGCCCGGCACGGAGCAACAGGACCTCGCGGGCGTGGGCGTAGGGTGCCCGCTGTTCGATGTGGAGGTCATCGCCGTCGTCCCAGCAGACCACCAGGCCGAGGTCCTGCACGGGCGCGTAGGCGGCGGACCTGGTGCCGATGGCCACCTTTGCCTCGCCGCTGAGCAGGCGGAGGTAGCTGCGGTAGCGCGGCGTCTGGCCGTCGTCGGCGCTCAGGCGCGCGACGTCGCCCGCCGGAAGTGCGGCCTGGAGTGCCGCTTCCACCTGATCGAGGTCCCGGTAGTCGGGCACCACCACGACGGCGCCGCGCCCGGACGAACGGACGGCCGCCACGGCGGAGGCCACGAGCGCCGGCCACGCGGCGGGCCCGAACCCCTGCAGTGCGGTCATGACGGCCTTGGGCGAGCCGCCGGCGGCAAGGTGCTGCAGGAACGCGGCCCCGTTGCCGTACATGGCCCAGGCTGAGGCATCCGGGACGTGGGGCACAGGACCCGGCTCCGAGGCTTCGGCAGCCGGCTCCCCCGCCAGGAGTTCCTTCTCCACCTTGGCAACGCGCGGCGGGATGGCGCTGCGCAGGACGTCACTGAGTGTCCCCGCGTAGCGGGCTGCCACCGCACCCGCGAGGGCGGCCAGTTCCGGCGTGAGGACCTGCACGGGGGAAACGACCTTGTGCAGCGGCGTGAGGGGGTGGCCGGCGTCGGAGGATCCACGGCGTTCGAGAATGTAGCCGTTGAGTTCCTGGCCGTTGAACTTCACCTTGACGCGGACGCCCGCTGCCGCTGCCGCATCAAGTTCGGCCGGGACGCTGTAATCGAAGGGCCTGTCCAGGTGCGGCAAAGGGGATTCCAGCAGCACGCGGGCCACAGGGTCACGGGTGGCCAAGGGCGGCCCGGACGCGGGCCGCTGCGGCTCGGGGAAACCCAGAAGGAGGGAGGGCTGCAGGATTGGCTCTGCCATGGATTCACCTCCCCGGGTTGTCAGTCATGGGACGGGCTGTGCCCCCGCAGCGGGCTGAGCTCCCATATGGGGCCTGCCCCGCTGCGGGGTTCTTGATTCAAGAAAAGCACACGCCACCGACAATATTGGCGCCTTGCGGAACCGTTCGGGATCAGGCGTTGAAGAATTCCTTGAGCTCCGCAACCCGGTCCAGGCGCTCCCACGTGAAGTCGGGCTCGTCACGGCCAAAGTGGCCGTGCGCAGCGGTCTTGGCGTAGATGGGACGCTTGAGGTCCAGGGCATCGATGATGGCACGGGGACGGAGGTCGAAGATCTCCGAGATGGCCTCGCTGATCTTGGCCGGGTCGACGGTTTCGGTGCCGAAGGTCTCAACGTACGTGCCGACGGGGCGGGCCTGGCCGATGGCGTAGGCGATCTGGATTTCTGCGCGCTTGGCGAGACCGGCGGCAACCACGTTCTTGGCCACCCAGCGCATGGCGTAGGCCGCGGAACGGTCCACCTTGGACGGGTCCTTGCCGGAGAAGGCGCCGCCACCGTGGCGGGCGAAGCCGCCGTAGGTGTCCACGATGATCTTGCGGCCGGTCAGGCCCGCATCGCCGACGGGTCCGCCGATGACAAAGGCGCCGGCCGGGTTGAGGATGTTGGCCGTGCGGGAGATGTCCAGATTGGAGGCCGCCAGGACGGGATCGATCACGTAGCTGGCCAGGTCGGCGCGCAGCTGCTCCAGCCTGGTGCCCTCGGCGTGCTGGCTCGAGATCACGATGGTCTCAACGGAAACCGGACGGTCGCCGTCATAGCCGATGGTGGCCTGGGTTTTGCCGTCCGGGCGGAGGTAGGCGAGTTCGCCGTTCTTGCGGACCTCGGTGAGGCGCTCGGACAGGCGGTGTGCAATCCAGATCGGGACAGGCATGTAGGAGGGGGTCTCATCGCTGGCGTAGCCGAACATGATGCCCTGGTCGCCTGCGCCCTGGAGGTCGTAGTCGTCTTCCTGGCGGCCTTCGCGGGCCTCGAGGGAGTTGAAGACGCCGCCGGCGATGTCGTTGGACTGCTGTCCGATCGACACGGACACGCCGCAGCGGGCGCCGTCGAAGCCGTTGGCCGAGGAGTCGTAGCCGATGCCCAGGATCGTCTCGCGGACAATCTGCGGAATTTCCACGTAGGCGTCCGTGGTGACCTCGCCGGCCACGTGGACCAGGCCCGTGGTGGCCATGGTTTCAACGGCCACGCGGGACTCGGGGTCGGCAGCGAGCAGCGCGTCAAGGATAGCGTCGCTGATCTGGTCGCAGATCTTGTCCGGGTGCCCTTCAGTGACCGACTCCGAGGTGAAGAGGCGGAGCTTGGTCTGGGTCCGGTGGGATTCATGGTGCAGCGGTAAAGTCACTCGACTACCTTACTGGGTCGCGGGCCGGCAGCCTCTGCCGTGTGTCCCTGTGCTAAGAAACCGTGGTGCGTCCGCGCCTAGGGCGCCGGGAAGACTCGGCTCAGTTCGTCGCTGACGCGGTCAATGACGGCGGCGGCGACATCGGATTTGGAGCCGGAGGCCGACTGCGGTTCTGCGCCGTGGCCGGACAGGATGACCACGGAGTTCTCGTCCTGGCCGAAAACGCGGCCGACGCCGACGTGGTTCACCACGAGGAGGTCGCAGCCTTTGCGCTTGAGCTTGGCCGCGGCGTGTTCGAGGACATTGCCCTGTGCATCGCCGGTCTCGGCGGCGAAACCGACGATCAGCTGCTTGCCGGCGTCGGCGTTCCTGCGCTCCACCAGCTCGTGCAGGATGTCCGGGTTCCGGACCAGGCGCACCAGAGGTGCTTCCTCGTCGTCGGACTTCTTGATCTTGGTCTCGGAGACTTCTGCCGGGCGGAAGTCCGCCACGGCGGCCGCCATGATGACGACATCGGAGCCGGCCGCCGCCTGCAGCGCCGCCTCCCGCAGTTCAAGGGCCGATTCAACGCGGACAAGTTCGACGCCGGCAGGCGGCTGGACGTCCATGTGTGCGGCCAGGAACCTGACGTGCGCACCGGCGGCAAGGGCGGCAGCGGCCAGCGCGGCGCCCTGCTTGCCGGAGGAGCGGTTGCCCAGGAAACGCACGGGGTCCAGGGCCTCGCGTGTTCCGCCTGCGGAGATCGTGACCGTGCGGCCGGCCAGCGGACCGGCTCCTGCGGGCGCTTCCGAAGCACGGGAGTCCGCAGCGCCGGAGTCCGCAGCGGGGCCGGCCAAGGCCAGCGCCGCTGCGAAGATGGCCTCGGGTTCGGGCAGGCGGCCCGGACCCGAGTCGGCGCCTGTCAGCCTGCCGGTGGCGGGTTCCAGGACCGTGACGCCTCGGCTGCGCAGGGTCTCGACGTTGGCCTGGGTGGCGGCGTGCTGCCACATCTCGGTGTGCATGGCCGGAGCGAAAAGCACCGGCCCGTGCGCCATGAGCAAGGTGTTGGTGAGCAGGTCCCCGGCCTGGCCGGTGGCCGCCTTCGCCAGCAGGTCCGCCGTGGCAGGCGCGACGACGATGAGATCGGCCTCATGCCCCAGGCGGACATGGTTGACCTTCTCGACGTCGTCGAAGACGCTGTTGCTGACGGGGTTTCCGGAGAGGGCTTCCCAGGTGGCGACCCCGACGAATCGGGTGGCAGCCTCCGTGGGGATGACCGTCACCTTGTGGCCGGCTTCAGTAAAAAGCCGGAGGAGCGATGCAACCTTGTAGGCTGCGATCCCTCCCCCGACTCCGAGGACTATGCGCACGTGACCTCCGTCAGCAGCAGTCTGCTTATTCTGCGGGTTCGATCGGGGTGGAAACCAGCATGCCCTCGTTGATCTCGCGCAGGGCGATGGAGAGCGACTTCTCGTTCAGCTTGGTGTCGACCAGCGGGCCGACGTACTCGAACAGGCCCTCGTGCAGCTGGGCGTAGTAGGCGTTGATCTGGCGCGCACGCTTGGCGCCGAAGATCACCAAACCGTACTTTGAATCGGCAGCCTTAAGCAGCGAATCGATCGGCGGGTTGATGATGCCTTCAAGGTTCGTGGACACGAAATCTCCAAATTCTAGCGGTCCGACAGGTGCAGGCGCTTTAGCGCCCGTGCGGGGTAAGACCCATGAGTGAAACAAGCTCGTCCGCTGCCCGGCGTACGTCGTCATTGATGACGGTGTGGTCAAACTCCGGTTCAGCGGCAAGTTCCAGTTTAGCGGTTTCCAGGCGGCGCTGCTGTTCTTCCGGAGTTTCCGTGCCGCGGCCAACGAGCCTGCGGACCATTTCCTCCCAGGTGGGCGGTGCCAGGAAGACGAACGTGGCGTCCGGCACGGCCGCCTTGACCTGGCGTGCGCCCTGCAGGTCGATCTCCAGCAGCACGGACTTGCCCTCGGCGATTGCAGCATCCACCGTGCTCTTCAGCGTTCCGTAGGTGTTCTGCCCGTGCACCACGGCCCACTCCAGGAATTCGCCGGCAGCCACAAGGGACTCGAACTCTTCCCTGGACTTGAAGAAGTAGTGGACGCCATCCTGTTCGCCCGGACGCGCCGCACGGGTGGTGGCCGAAACGGACAGCCAGACCTCGGGATAGTTGTCACGGATATACGTGGATACGGTTCCCTTGCCAACGGCAGTGGGGCCTGCGAGGACTGTCAGTCCCGGTTTCTTGCTCACAAATTCCTTCGGGGAGATGCATCAAACGCTTTACTGGGTATCCATAAAATCTACCAGCGCCCGGGCCTGGTGGATTCCCAGGCCCCGGACGCGGCGGGAGGAGGCTATTCCGATGTCGGCCATGATCGCGGCCGCGCGGACCGGGCCGATGCCTGGAAGGGCCTCCAACAGCTCGATGATGCGCATGCGGGCAATGGCTTCGTCGCTGGCGCCGCTCCGGATGAGTTCCGCGATGCTCAGTTCCCCGCGCTTGAGGCGTTCCTTGGCCGCCGCACGGGCGGCCCGGGCCTTGGCGGCCTTCTCAAGGGCGTCTGAACGCTCCTGCGGTGTCAATGCCTTCAGGCTCACGGACACTTCTCCCCTCCGGCCGGACACCGGGCCCGGCAATGTGGACTGCTCCCGAAGCTACCGCCTAGCACTGTGCAGCGCAATGAAAAAGCCTGCGCAGTGGCACCCAGCCCGGGACAAAGCAACGCGGGGTCACTTACGGCCCATGAGGGCGGCCCGGATGGGCTGTAAGTGACCCCGCGTTGCGTGAAGGAGTCAGGCCGCGAGCAGTCCGTCCAGGGTTTCCTGCGTTGCCGCACGAAGACCGGCCAGGGACGGTCCGGCGGCCAGGATGCCCCGGCTGGAGGTCGCCAGCACGGACGGGTAGGCGGTCCCGAAGGTCGCCCGCAGATCCGCCGGCGTGGCGCCCTGGGCACCGAGCCCCGGGGCCAGGAGCGGACCGCGGACGGCGCCGAGGTCGACGTCGAGGTCCTGCAGCGCACTGCCGATGGTGGCACCGACCACGAGCCCTACCGAGCCCAGGCTGCCGGTGTACCGCTGGTTCTCGACGGCGGCCGCAGCCGCGATCCGGCGGGCCACGGAATCCGCGCCGCCCACATGCTGCACCGACTTGCCCTCCGGGTTGGAGGTCAGCGCCAGCACAAAGACGCCGCGGCCGTATTCGGCGGCGAGGTCCAGGGCCGGGCGCAGGGATTCAAAGCCCAGGTACGGGCTTAGGGTGACCGAGTCCGCGGCCAGGGCCGAGCCGTCGCGCAGCCACGCATCGGCATAGGCCGCCATGGTGGAGCCAATGTCGCCGCGCTTGGCGTCGGCGATGCTCAGCACGCCGGCGTCGGCAGCCGCCGCCAGGGTGCGCTCAAGCACGGCCATGCCGGCGGAGCCGTGCCGTTCGTAGAGCGCCACCTGCGGCTTCACCGCGGCAGCGAGCGAAGCCACGGCCTCCACGACCGTGAGCGAAAAGCGCTCCAGCGCGGCGACGTCGTCGTTCAGTCCCCAGTCCGCCAGGAGGCCCGGGTGCGGGTCAATGCCCACGCACAAGGGACCCCTCGCGGCCATGGCCGCGGCCAGCCGGGAGCCGAACGTCTCCCGGGCCGGCTGCCGCTCAGTGGTGCCCTCAGGCATTCTGCACGGCCGCATTCTGTGCGGCTGCGTTCTGCGAGGCCGTCAGGTTGGCGGCGTGCTCCTGCAGGCTGGTGACGGACCATTCGTAGGTGCGCATGGCTTCGATGGCCTGCACCGCCGCGTTGAACTCGGCCACCGTGGTGATGCAGGGGATGCCGATGGACGTTGCTGCGGCACGCAGGGCGTAGCCGTCGCTGCGGGCTTCGCCACCGGAGGGGGTGTTGAAGACCATGTCGATCTCACCGGCAATGACGAGATCGGCGATGGTGCCTTCGCCCTCGGCGCTGCTGCCCTCGGCGACCTTGCGGACCGTGCTGGCCTGGATGCCGTTGCGGCGCAGGACGTCGGCGGTGCCGCCGGTGGAGACGATCTCGAAGCCGAGGTCCGAGAGGCGCTTGACGGCCATGATGACCGCCCGCTTGTCCCGGTTGGCGACGGAGACGAAGATCTTGCCTTCCGTGGGCAGCGCGTTGTTCGCCGCGGCCTGGCTCTTGGCGAAGGCGGTGTCGAAGTGCTTGTCGATGCCCATGACTTCACCGGTGGAGCGCATTTCCGGGCCGAGCAGGGAGTCCACCACCTTGCCTTCCGGGGTGCGGAAGCGGCTGAACGGCAGCACGGCTTCCTTGACGGAGACCGGCGCGTCCAGCGGCAGGGTGGAGCCGTCGCCGGTTTCCGGCAGCATCTTGTAGGCGGTGCGGAGCTGGTGGATGGTCACGCCGGTGCCGATGAGGGCCGCGGCTTTTGCCATCTGGACGCCGGTGGCCTTGGACACGAACGGCACCGTGCGGGAGGCGCGGGGGTTGGCTTCCAGCACGTAGAGCACATCGGAGGCCAGCGCGAACTGGATGTTGATGAGGCCGCAGACGCCCACGCCTTCGGCGATGGCGCGGGTAGCCGTGCGGACGCGCTCGATCACGTCGTTGCCCAGCGTGATCGGAGGCAGGACGCAGGCGGAGTCGCCGGAGTGGATGCCGGCTTCCTCGATGTGTTCCATGATGCCGCCGAGGTACATGTCCGTGCCGTCAAAGAGTGCGTCGACGTCGATTTCGACGGCGTCTTCCAGGAAGCGGTCGATCAGGACCGGGTGGTCCGGGGTGATTTCGGTCGCGTTGGCGATGTAACGGGACAGGTTGGCCTCGTCGTAGACGATTTCCATGCCGCGGCCGCCGAGCACGTAGGACGGGCGGACCAGGACCGGGTAGCCGATTTCGTCGGCGATCTTCTTGGCGTCCTCGAAGGAGACGGCGGTGCCGTTCTTCGGGGAGATCAGTCCGGCGTTGTCCAGCACGCGGGAGAATTCGCCGCGGTGCTCGGCGAGGTCGATCGCCTCGGGCGAGGTGCCCAGGATCGGCACACCGGCGTCGGCCAGCTGCTGGGCGAGCTTGAGCGGGGTCTGGCCGCCGAGCTGCACGAAGACGCCCATGACGCCGCCGGTGCGTTCCTCGGCCGCGATGACCTCAAGGACGTCCTCAAGGGTCAGCGGTTCGAAGTAGAGGCGTGTGGAGACGTCGTAGTCCGTGGAGACGGTTTCCGGGTTGCAGTTGACCATGACGGTCTCGTAGCCGGCCTTGCGCAGCGCCATGGAGGCGTGGACGCAGGAGTAGTCGAACTCGATGCCCTGGCCGATGCGGTTGGGGCCGGAGCCGAGGATCAGGATGGACGGCTTGGCGTGCAGCGCAACCTCGTCCTCCTCGTCGTAGGAGGAGTAGTGGTACGGCGTGTACGCGGCGAATTCGGCGGCGCAGGTGTCCACGGTCTTGTAGACGGGGCGGATGCCCAGGGCCTGGCGGACACCTCGGACAACGGCCTCGGTGTTGTGCGTCAGGGCACCGATCTGCTCGTCCGAGAAGCCGTGGCGCTTGGCGTTCTTCAGCATGTCCTGCGTCAGGGTCTTGGAGCCGCGGATCTCCTGGGCGGTTTCGTTGAGCAGCACCAGCTGGTCAAGGAACCACGGGTCGATCTTGGTGGCGGCGTAGAGGTCCTCAACGGTGGCGCCGCCGAGCAGGGCGCGCTGCACCTGGTACAGGCGCTCGATGGTGGGCCGCTTGGCCTTCTCGATCAGCTCGGCGACTTCGTATTCCGGCACCGGGCTGAAGTCGAACTGGGAGCCCTTCTGTTCCAGGGAGCGGAGCGCCTTCTGCAGGGCCTCGGTGAAGTTGCGGCCCATGGCCATGGCCTCGCCCACGGACTTCATGGTGGTGGTCAGGGTGGGGTCCGCTGCCGGGAACTTCTCGAAGGCGAAACGCGGAACCTTGACCACGACGTAGTCGAGGGTCGGTTCGAAGGACGCCGGCGTCTTCTGCGTGATGTCGTTGGGGATCTCGTCCAGGGTGTAGCCCAGGGAGAGCTTGGTGGCGATCTTGGCAATGGCGAAACCGGTGGCCTTGGAGGCCAGCGCCGAGGAGCGC
Source organism: Arthrobacter sp. CJ23 (assembly GCF_024741795.1). Classification (NCBI taxonomy): domain Bacteria; kingdom Bacillati; phylum Actinomycetota; class Actinomycetes; order Micrococcales; family Micrococcaceae; genus Arthrobacter; species Arthrobacter sp. CJ23. The sequence continues at coordinate 2,557,809 of NZ_CP102950.1, forward strand.
GAAACGCGGGGGTTCATCTCGATGACCACCACACGGCCGGTGTCCGGTTCGATGGCGAACTGGATGTTGCAGCCGCCGGTGTCCACGCCCACCTCGCGGATGACGGCGATGGAGATGTCGCGCAGGCGCTGGTATTCGCGGTCCGTCAGGGTCAGGGCCGGGGCAACGGTGATGGAGTCGCCGGTGTGGACGCCTACGGGGTCGAAGTTCTCGATGGAGCAGACCACAACGACGTTGTCGTTCTTGTCGCGCATCATCTCGAGCTCGTATTCCTTCCAGCCGAGGATGCTCTCTTCGAGCAGGACCTCGGAGGTCGGGCTGTACTGCAGGCCCTGGCCGACGATGCGGCGCAGGTCGTCTTCGTTGTACGCCAGGCCGGAGCCCAGGCCGCCCATGGTGAAGGAGGGGCGGACCACCATCGGGTAGCCCAGGTCTTCGGCGGCCTTGAGGGCCTCGTCCATGGTGTGGATGATGTGGCTGCGGGCCGACTCGGCGCCGCAGCGTTCCACGACGCCCTTGAACTTTTCGCGGTCTTCGCCGAGTTCGATGGCGGCGATGTTGGCGCCGATGAGCTCCACGTTGTACTTCTCCAGCACACCGTTCTTGTCCAGGGCGATGGCCGTGTTGAGGGCCGTCTGGCCGCCCAGGGTCGGCAGGATCGCGTCCGGGCGCTCCTTGGCGATGATCTTTTCGACGACCTCGGGGGTGATCGGCTCGACGTAGGTGGCGTCGGCGAACTCGGGGTCCGTCATGATGGTGGCCGGGTTGGAGTTCACGAGGATGACGCGGAGGCCCTCCTCCTTGAGGACGCGCAGCGCCTGGGTGCCGGAGTAGTCGAACTCGGCTGCCTGGCCGATGACGATCGGGCCGGAACCGATGACAAGGACGCTCTTGAGATCTGTACGCTTGGGCATTACTTCGTGTCCTCAGTCTTGGTTTCGGTGGTGTTTGCGGCGCCGGACTTGGTCTCGGCCATGAGCGCGATGAAGCGGTCGAAGAGGTACGCGGCGTCGTGCGGACCGGCCGCGGCCTCGGGGTGGTACTGGACCGAGAAGGCGGGGATGTCGAGGCACGCGAGGCCCTCCACGACGTCGTCGTTCAGGCTGACGTGGCTGACCTCGACGCGGCCGTACCGCGACTCGGGGGCCACGGTGGCGCCGTTCATCGGCGCGTCCACGGCAAAGCCGTGGTTCTGGGAGGTGATCTCCACCTTGCCCGTGCGGCGGTCCATGACGGGCTGGTTGATGCCGCGGTGGCCGTAGCGCAGCTTGTAGGTGCCGTAACCCAAGGCGCGGCCGAGGATCTGGTTGCCGAAGCAGATGCCGAAGTACGGCAGCTTTTCGTCCAGCACCGAGCGCAGCAGCGAGACCTGGCGGTCGGCCGTGGCGGGGTCGCCGGGGCCGTTGGACATGAAGAAGCCGTCCGGGTTGACTGCCTTGACCTCGTCCAGGGTGGCGGTGGCCGGCAGGACGTGGACGCGGACGCCGCGTTCGGCGAAGCGGATGGGCGTCATGGCCTTGATGCCGAGGTCGATGGCGGCGATGGTGAAGTTGGGCTCGCCGACCCAGCCGTGGTCCTTGGGTTCGACGATGTAGGCCTCGTCCACGCTGACTTCCTCGGCAAGGCTGGCACCTTCCATGGGGGCGCTGGCCAGGACGATGTCCAGCAGCTCCTGGTCGGCGCCGGTGGCGGCGTCGCCGGAGAAGATGCCGGCGCGCATGGTCTTGTGCTCGCGCAGGTGTCGGGTGATGGCGCGGGTGTCCACGCCCTGGATGCCCACGATGCCCTGCTCGACGAGCTCTTCGTCCAGCGAACGCTCGGAACGCCAGTTGGAGGGGCGGCGGGCGGCGTCGCGCACGATGTAGCCCGCAACCCAGATGCGGCGGGATTCAGCATCTTCGCTGTTGACGCCGGTGTTGCCGATGTGCGGTGCGGTCTGCACCACGAGCTGGCGGGCGTAGGAGGGGTCGGTGATGGTCTCCTGGTAGCCGGTCATGCCGGTGGCGAAGACCGCCTCACCCAGGGCGGTGCCCTGGGCACCGTAGCTGCGTCCGCGGAACATGCGGCCGTCTTCCAGAACCAGAACGGCTGCTGTGGAGGGGGCTGGGTTGGCTGTGGTCACTTCGTTACTATCCGTCACTTTGTTACTTTCCACTATCGGCATCTGCCTGAGGGGCTGCGGAGGTCAATTCTTGGAGGGCGTCGAGGAGGGGCTGTTTGTCGGCCGCGTGCCGGGCCCGGAAGCCGGTGTCCAGCCCGCGGCTGCCCAGCTTCCAGCTGACCACCACGAGCCCGTCCTTTTCGACGAACTTGCCGGCCATGCCGCTGTCCTGGCGGCTGCCTTCCAGGGCCGCACGGGGGATGAACACCGGCGCGGCACCCGGGCGGTCGAACAGCACGCCCTCGGCGTGCACGCTCAGTTCCGCGTTGCTGCGGATGCCCAGTCCCTGCACGGCGATCCGGTCAAGCCAGTCGCCCGCCGTGGTGGTGGCCACGTACTGGCCGTCCACGACGACGGCGGCCGGGCTCAGTTGCGCCGGCACTTCGGGGAGGTGTTCGACGTCGGACTGCCGCCTGAGCCGGTTCCGCCACCCCCACCAGATCATGGCCAGGACGATGACGATCAACGGCACCGTGATGAGCATGGTCAGGGTCTGGTTGTCCATCAGTTCCCGCTGACTGCCCCGGCGGCATCCGGGTAGCGGTAGGGGGTGTTGAGCTTGCCGTCCAGGACGGTCGGGTGGCCCCTGAAGAACGTGGCCACGACGGCGCCGGGCAGCTCCTTGCCCTTGAACGGTGAGTTTCGGCCCATGGTCGCCATCTTATGGGGATCCACGGTCCAACGGGCAGCCGGGTCCACGAGGATGAGGTTGGCGGGCTCGCCGGCCTCGAGCGGGCGGCCCTGGTCTGCCACGCGGCCGATGACGGCCGGGGTGACGGACGTGACGCGCGCGAAGTCGTCCCAGCCCATCAGGCCGGTTTCGATCATGGTCGCCTGGACCACGGACAGGGCGGTCTCAAGGCCGGTCATGCCCATGGCGGCCTGCGCCCACTCGCATTCCTTGTGCTCGCTCGGGTGCGGGGCGTGGTCGGTGCCCACCACGTCGATGGTGCCGTCGGCGAGGCCGGCGCGCAGGGCCTGGACATCGGCGTCGGTGCGCAGCGGCGGGTTGACCTTGTAGACGGGGTCGTAGCTGCGGACAAGGTCGTCGGTAAGCAGCAGGTGGTGCGGGGTGACCTCGGCGGTGACGTTGATGCCGCGTGCCTTGGCCCAGCGGATGATCTCGACGGATCCGGCGGTGGAGACGTGGCAGACGTGGAGGCGCGAGCCGACGTGCTGGGCGAGCAGGACGTCGCGGGCGATGATGCTTTCCTCGGCCACGGCCGGCCAGCCGGCGAGGCCGAGCACAGCGGAGACGGCGCCTTCGTTCATCTGGGCCCCGGCGGTGAGGCGGGGTTCCTGCGCGTGCTGGGCCACCACGCCGTCGAACGCCTTGACGTATTCCAGGGCGCGGCGCATCAGCACGGGGTCGTGGACGCAGATGCCGTCGTCGGAGAACATGCGCACCTGGGCGCGGGAGTCGGCCATCGCGCCGAGCTCGGCGAGCTGCTCGCCGGCCAGGCCCACGGTGACGGCGCCGACGGGACGGACGTCCACCCAGCCGGCGGCGCGGCCCAGGCTGTGGACCTGCTCCACGACGCCGGCGGTGTCCGCGACGGGGTTGCTGTTGGCCATGGCGTGCACGGCGGTGAACCCGCCGAGTGCTGCGGCGCGGGTGCCGGTCTCGACGGTTTCGGCGTCTTCGCGGCCGGGTTCGCGCAGGTGGGTGTGCACGTCCACCATGCCGGGAAGGGCCACCAGGCCGGCGGCTTCGATGACGGTGGCGCCTGCGGCGGCGTTGTGGGTGGCTGCTCCGGCGCCGCGTTCGACGATGACTCCGTCAGCGATCAGCAGGTCCTCGGCGGCGCCGCCAAGAATGGCTGCTCCGCGGATCAGGTAGGTGTTCTCTGCCATCAGTGGCTCTCCTTGCTGGGCTGGTTTGCAGCATTGGTGGTGGCTGGTTCGCGGGAATCCCCGGAGAGCAGCAGGTACAGGGCGGCCATGCGGACGGACACACCGTTGCGCACCTGCGCCAGGACGGTGGACCGGGGCGAATCCGCGGCGGCCGAGGAAATCTCGAGCCCGCGGTTCATGGGGCCGGGGTGCATGATGATGGTGTCCTTGAGGCCAAGGTCATCCAAGGCCCGCAGGCGGGCGTCATCGAAGCCCCAGCGGCGCGAGTATTCGCGGGTGGAGGGGAAGAAGGAGGCGTTCATGCGCTCTCCCTGGACCCGCAGCATCATCATCGCGTCCACGCCTGCGGCGAGGGTTTCGTCCAGGTTGTAGCTGACCTTGCAGGGCCAGTGCTCGACGCCGATCGGCAGCAGCGTGGGCGGTGCCACGAGCGTGACGTCCGCACCCAGGGTGCGGAGCAGCCAGACGTTGGAGCGCGCCACGCGGGAGTGCAGGACGTCGCCGGCGATCGCCACGCGCATGCCCCGCAGGTCCGCACCGGAGGACGCCGTGCCGTTGAGCTGCGACCAGTGCCGGCGCATGGTGAAGGCGTCCAGGAGGGCCTGCGTGGGGTGTTCGTGGGTGCCGTCGCCGGCGTTGATGACGGCGGCGTCGATCCAGTCCGTGGCAGCGAGACGGTGGGGGGCGCCGGAGGCCCAGTGCCGGATGACCACGGCGTCGGCGCCCATGGCCGCGAGGGTCTGGGCGGTGTCCTTGAGCGACTCGCCCTTGGAAACCGAGGAACCCTTGGCGGCGAAGTTGATGACGTCCGCCGAGAGCCGCTTGGCGGCGGCTTCGAAGGAGATGCGGGTGCGGGTGGAGTCTTCGAAGAAGAGGTTCACCACGGTACGGCCGCGCAGGGCCGGCAGCTTCTTGACCTCGCGGTCGCCGACGGCGGACATTTCCTCGGCGGTGTCCAGGATCCGGATGGCGTCCACGGCGCTGAGGTCTTCGGTGGAGAGCAGGTGTTTCATGCGCCGGCCTCGATCACTACTTCGTTGACGGGGACGCCGTCCACGGAGTCGAGCTCCTCAAGGTGGACGCGGACCTTTTCCGAGGAGGAAGTGGGCAGGTTCTTGCCCACGTGGTCCGCGCGGATGGGCAGTTCGCGGTGGCCGCGGTCCACCAGGACGGCGAGGCGCACGATGCGCGGGCGCCCGATGTCCACCAGGGCGTCGAGGGCCGCGCGGATGGTGCGCCCGGAGTAGAGGACGTCGTCGATCAGGACAACAACCTTGTTGTCGATGCCGGACAACGGCAGCCGGGTGTGGTGCGGGGGCCGGGTGGGCTGGTGCGAGAGGTCGTCACGGAACATGGTGACATCGAGCTGGCCGACGATCGCGGCGGCGTCGACCGAAGGGTCTGCGGCGGCGATCTTGTTGGCGAGGCGCACGGCGAGCGGATAGCCGCGGCGCGGGATGCCCAGCAGGACCAGGTCCTGGGAGCCCTTGTTGGACTCGAGGATCTCATGGGCGATACGAGTCAGCGCACGGTCGATGTCGGCCTGGTTGAGTACAACCCGCGACGGCAGCTGCGCTGAAGTGACTTCAGTCATCGCTCGTCTCCCCTTTCCCCGCCTCACGGGACGGAATTAAAAAAGGAACATTGCCCCACAAAACTACCACAATGGCCGTCCGGGGAAGCCCCGAAGCCCGCCCCGGGCACTGCGCTTAAGGTCACATCCCCGGCGCCTCCCGGAGCCCGGCACCCAAGGCCGCGCCGCCTTGGATCCGGTGATTCCGGCGCATAGGCTCGTGGCCATGACGATGAACCAACCCGGGCATCACGGCGGTCCGCGGCCCTATCCCCGCCCCTACCTGGAGCCCGGCGCGAATCCCACGTGGATGGGCCGCGTGGATCCTCGGAACTACCAGCCGGCACCCGGCAACCCGGCGCCCCTCCCCCAGCCCGCTTGGCCGGCTCCGGAGGCCGCGCGGCGGCGCTTCCCGGCGTCGACCACCCTGCCCCTGCTGGTGGCAGGCGGCGTACTCGCCTTTCTCAGCCTGCTGCTGGTGGTTCCCTTCCTGCTGGGCAGCACGGGCGTGGCGGGCTTCGTGATCGGCTTCATCGCTTCCCTGTTCCCCCTGTCCGCCGTGCTGCTGACCGTGTTCCTCATTGACCGCTGGGAGCCCGAACCCAAGCGGCTGCTCTGGTTCGCCTTCAGCTGGGGTGCCGCCGTCTCCATCGCCGGAACACTGCTGATCCAACCGCTCTTCGTACTGGCTGCACCCACCGCGGACAAGGCGGAGTTCCAGTACTTCATGGCCACCGTGGAGGCACCGATCGTGGAGGAATTCACCAAGTCCCTGGGCCTGCTGCTCCTGCTGCTGGGGGCCAGGAAGTACTTCGACGGTCCCGTGGACGGCGTGGTCTTCGCCTTCACGGTTGCCGGCGGCTTCGCGTTCACGGAGAACATCCTCTATTTCGGCCGGGAAATTGCCGAATCCAGCGATCCCGGCACGGACCTCGTCCGGATCTTCATCCTGCGCGGCGTCATGTCGCCGTTCGCGCACGCGCTGTTCACGGGCACCACCGGGCTCATCATGGGGTTTGCGGCGCGGCGCTGGCACCCGGGCTATTCGGTGCTGGCCTTCTTCATCGGCCTGCTTCCCGCCATGTTCCTGCACAACCGCTGGAACAGCATGGGTGAGGGCTTCCTGGTGGAGTACTTCGTGGTGCAGGTCCCGATCTTCCTGATGGCGGCACTGGGCATCGTGTTCCTGCGCCTCGCGGAAGGCAAGCTCACCCGGCAGCGGCTGCTGGAGTATGCACGGGCGGGCTGGTTCACGCCCGCCGAGGTTGACATGCTGGCCACCGTCCGGGGCCGCAAGGCCGCCATCCGCTGGGCCGCATCGAGCGGCCGTGCCGCCCAGATGCGCGCCTTCATCAAGGCCGCCACGGCCCTGGCCTGTACCCGGCAGCGGATCCTGAGCGGGCGGGACGTGCCCATCCACCAGCATGATGAGCTCCGCCAGCTGGTGGATGTCCCGCAGTTGCGGGCCGCCGTCCTCGCCTGAATTTCAGGGCCTCGCCTGACGGAGCACCGCGTGGATACGCAAAGAGGGCCCGTGGCTGCAGTTTCCTGCGGCCACGGGCCCTCTTGCGGTTTCAGCGTCGTGTGTTCGCCTGCACTGTAGCGATGCCTAGGCGAGCAGGGACGGCTTGAGCTTCTGCAGCCGGCCGAGGAGGCCGTTGATGAAGGCGGGCGACTCGTCCGTGGACATCACCTTGGCGAGTGCCACCGCTTCGCTGACGGCAACGCCGTCCGGAACCTCGTCATTGTAGAGAAGTTCCCAGGTGCCGATGCGCAGGATGATCCGGTCAACGGACGGCATCCGTTCCAGGGTCCAGCCCTGGGCATAGGTCTCGAGGAATTCGTCGATGGTGGGCTGCATGGAAACAACGCCCTCAACGATTTCCACTGTATAGGGATTGATCACCAGATCCGTCACCTCCCGACGCGCCTTGAGCGCATCGAAAGCCGAGACGGAGCGCTGCTCCGCCTCGAAGAGAACTTCAAGGGCCCTGCTACGGGCCTTACCGCGGGCACTCACTAGTCGTTGACCCGGCCCAGGTAGCTGCCGTCGCGGGTGTCGACCTTGACCTTGGTGCCCTGCTCAACGAACAGCGGAACCTGGATCTCGTAGCCGGTTTCAACGGTGGCAGGCTTGGTGCCGGCCGAGGAGCGGTCGCCCTGCAGGCCCGGCTCCGTGTAGGTGATTTCGAGAACGACGCTTGCAGGCAGTTCGATGTAGAGCGGGGTGCCCTCGTGGATGGCGATGTTGACCATCTGGTTCTCGAGCATGAAGTTGGTGGCATCGCCTACCGTTGCGCCAGAAACGTGGATCTGGTCGTAGTCCTGGGTGTCCATGAAGACGAAGTCTTCGCCGTCCTGGTACAGGTACTGGTAGTCGCGGCGGTCAACCGTGGCGGTCTCGATCTTGAGGCCGGCATTGAAGGTCTTGTCGACTACCTTGCCGGACATGACGTTGCGCATTTTGGTGCGAACGAAGGCACCGCCCTTGCCAGGCTTGACGTGCTGGAACTCGATGATGTTCCAGAGCTGGCCCTCAAGCTTAAGGACGGTTCCATTCTTGATGTCGTTTGTGGTTGCCACTCGTATCCTCAGGTTTCTTTCGCTGGTTCTGTCTGCCAGCCGTTTATGCCAAGCAAGCTTGCCAAACGGCCCGCCAGCGCGTATTTATCAAAAATCCAAGAACCATTCTACCGGCAATTGGGCAGTGGCCTGCGATGCGGCCGCCGAGGGGCCGCCAGGAGGCGTTTCAGGATGCCCGTCAGGAGGCGAGTTCGAGCACGTTCCGGGCGCGCTGCAGGGCCACCGCAGAGGAATAGATGAGCGAGGCGTCGGCGGCGAAAGCCACGCGAAGGTCCAGTGCCTTGGTGAACGACTCGGCCGCCGCCCCGGCGTTGCCGCTGACAAAGTAGGCCCGGCCCAGGTACTGGTGCACGATCGCTTCACGCTGCGTTCCCTGCACTTCGCTGATGAGGTGCCGGAGCAGTTGCGTGGCGCGGTCGAAGCGGTTGGTTGCCCGGTGCACTTCGGCTTCGAAGATCCGCAGCCTGAAGGATTCGGGGTCCTTGTACCGTGCCTCGGCCAGCAGTTCCGCGGCTTCCTTGGCCTGGCCTTCCAGGAGCAGGGCCATGATGCGGTCCGCCGGGTCCACGGAATCGGCCAGGGCGGCTTCCAGCACGTCTTCGTCAACCACAACAGGCAGCAGGGTGTCCGGGTTCATCCGCACGCCGGGGAAGCCGGCGGTGGGCCAGTCGCTGATGGACTCGTTGCACGTGGCGGTCATGATGCGATCTCCTGGTAGGCCGCGAACAGGAGCGAGGTGTCCGGAACGTCGAGGATTCCGGGCTTCGCGACGCCGTCGAGCACCACGAAGCGCAGCAGGTCGCCGCGCGACTTCTTGTCGCGCCGCATGCCGTCCAGCAGGCCCTGCCAGCGGTCGCGCCGGTAGGTGACGGGAAGGCCGAGGCCTTCGAGGATGGTGCGGTGCCTGTCGGCGTCGGCGTCGGAAAGGCGCCCCACGCTGCGGGACAGTTCGGCCGCGAACATCATGCCGACGGACACGGCAGCGCCGTGGCGCCAGGAGTAGCGCTCCACCAGTTCGATGGCGTGGCCGAGGGTGTGGCCGTAGTTGAGGATCTCGCGCAGGCCGGATTCCTTGAGGTCCTCGGAAACCACCTTTGCCTTGACGGCAATGGCGCGTTCGATCAGTTCACGCACGACGGCGGAGCCCGGGTCCGTGACGGCGTCCGGGGTCTGTTCCACCAGGTCAAGGATGGCCGGGTCGGCGATGAAGCCGCATTTGATGACTTCGGCCATGCCGGAAATCAGTTCGTTCTTCGGCAGGGTCTGCAGGGTGTCCAGGTCCGCGAGCACGGCCGCGGGCGGGTGGAAGGAACCCACCAGGTTCTTGCCTTCCGCCGTGTTGATGCCGGTCTTGCCGCCCACGGATGCGTCCACCATGCCGAGAAGGCTGGTGGGCATGTGGACGACCTTGACGCCACGCAGCCACGTCGCCGCGACGAAGCCGGCGAGGTCGGTGACGGCGCCGCCGCCCACTGCCACGATCGCATCGGAACGGGTGAAGTCGTTCTGTCCCAGGACCTGCCAGCAGAAGGCCGCCACCTGGATGTGCTTGCCTTCCTCGGCGTCCGGGATTTCCGCGGTCAGCGCCGTGAAGCCGGCCGCTTCGAGCTCGTCGCGGACGGTGTCGCCTGTCAGGCGCAGGGCGCGGGGGTGGATGACCAGCACACGGCGCACGCGCTCTCCCAGTGCGGCCGGAAGGCTGCCGAGCAGGCCGTTGCCCACCACGACGTCGTAGTTCTCGTTGGCGGACTGGCCGGTCACTTTGATGACGGTTGCTTCGTTGCTCACTTTTCAACTTCCTTCGTCAAGGCCGCATGCTGGAGCAGCCTTTCCTCCAAGTGGAGGCCAATTTCCGCCACGGTTCCGGACCGGACGTCGACAATGATGTGTGCCAGGCGCTCATACACGGGACGACGGGCCGCGAACAGCGCTTCCCAGCGTGCCATGGCATCGCCGGCGAGCAACGGGCGGCCTGTATTACGGGCGATGCGCTCGGCGACGGTTGAGGCGTCGCATTCGAGGTACACCACGGTGCACTCTCCTAGGAGCTGCTGCGTACCCGAGTCAAGGACGGCCCCGCCGCCGAGGGAAATCACCGAGCCGTTGCTTTTGCCGGTCTCGATGGCTCGGGCAACAGTGCGGGCCTCGATCTCGCGGAAGGCGTGCTCGCCGCGTCCCGCGAAGATGTCGGCGATGCTGCCGTGGCCTTCCACGATCACGGCATCCGTGTCCACGAACGGCACCCCCAGCTGCTGGGAGAGCTGCTGGCCGATGGCCGACTTGCCGACCGCCATTGGTCCCACCAGCACCACGGGCCGGCCGGGAGTACCGGCCGGGGCAATGCGGACCACTAGTGGCCGACCGAGTCCAGGGCTGCCGGGATGCTGGCCAGGTAGCTCTGCAGGTTGCGGGAGGTCTCGGCCACGGAGTCGCCGCCGAACTTCTCGGCCACGGCTTCGGCCAGGACAAGTGCCACCATGGCTTCGGCCACCACGCCGGCAGCCGGCACGGCACAGACGTCCGAACGCTGGTGGTGCGCCTTGGCTGCCTCACCGGTGCTGATGTCGATGGTGCGCAGGGCGCGGGGCACCGTGGCGATGGGCTTCATGGCGGCGCGGACCCGCAGGACCTCGCCGATGCTCATGCCGCCTTCGATGCCGCCGGCGCGGTTGGTCTTGCGGACGATCCTGCCGGTCTCGTCCCTGAGGATCTCGTCGTGGGCGGCCGAACCGCGGCGGGCAGCGGTCAGGAAGCCGTCGCCGACCTCCACGCCCTTGATGGCCTGGATGCCCATGAGGGCGGCGGCGAGGCGGGAGTCGAGGCGGCGGTCCCAGTGCACGTAGCTGCCGAGTCCTGGCGGGAGACCGTAGGCAAGGACCTCCACCACGCCGCCCAGGGTTTCGCCTTCCTTGTGGGCCGCGTCCACCTCGGCCACCATGGCGTCCGAGGTTTCGCGGTCAAAGCAGCGCAAGGGATCGGCGTCGAGGGCCAGCACGTCCGAGGGAATCGGCAGCGGCCGGCCTTCGGGGACTGCAACGCTGGCGATGGAGACGGTGTGGCTGACGAGTTCAATGCCCAGCTGCTTGAGGAACTGCGAAGCAACGGTGCCCAGGGCCACGCGGGTGGCCGTTTCGCGGGCGCTGGCCCGTTCCAGGACCGGACGGGCTTCGTCGAAGCCGTACTTCTGCATGCCGGTGAAGTCCGCGTGGCCGGGGCGCGGACGCGTCAGCGGGGCGTTGCGGGCCTGATCGGCGAGGAGTTCGGGATCCACGGGGTCGGCAGACATGATCTGCTCCCACTTGGGCCATTCGGTGTTGCCCACCTGGATGGCAACGGGGCCACCTTGGGTCAAGCCGTGGCGGACACCGCCCATGACGGTGACTTCGTCCTGCTCGAACTTCATCCGGGCACCACGGCCATAGCCGAGGCGGCGACGCGCCAGGGCATCACGGATCTGCCCGCTGGTGAGTTCCACACCGGCAGGGACGCCTTCAATAATTCCGATCAGAGCCGGACCATGGGATTCACCGGCAGTCAACCAACGCAACATAAGAACCAATCCTGCCATGTAAGGCCACTAGAACACCCGCCGGGGAAGCCCGACTGAGTCACACATCACATCTATGACACCGGCGGTTACCTCGCCGCCGGTAAAGAACCGTATCTGCTCCACGGCCTGGTACATCAGCATCTCCAGACCCGGCACCACGGCACCGCCGTGTCCTTGCCAGACCTCGGCAATGCGGCTCGGCCACGGATCGTAGGCCACGTCCAGCAGGACCCCCGCCGCAGTGCCCGGAAGCCCGGCGAGTTCCGCCGCGATGCCGTCCGCAGCACGCGGCGGCAGGGTGGAGATGGCCAGTTCCGCTCCGGCCAGCGCCGTGGCGGCCTCGCTGAGGGGGCGCACCGCGAGCGAAATCCCGACGGCGGCCGCTGCCGCCTGGGCATCTCCCGCGCGGGACGCATCGCGGACGAACACGTCGACGTGGCTGGAACCGAGTTCGTGCAGGGCGGCAATGGCGGCGGCCGAGGTGCCTCCCCCGCCCAGGATGGCGGCCCGCGGCCGGGACACGGCCCCGGCATAACGCACCGCTTGGACGATGCCCGCAACGTCGGTGTTGTAGCCGATCCGCCGGACGCCGCTGCCGTCCCGCTCGAAGGCCACGGTGTTGATGACGCCGAGGCTGGCCCCTGCACCGCGGACCTCGTCGACTTCCGCGGCCATCGCCGACTTCAGCGGCATGGTGACGGACAAGCCGCACCATGACTCGTCCGAACGCACCTCAGCCATGAACGCGGGCAGTTGCTCAACAGTGACGTCGATGGCCGTGTACGCGATGTCGACGCCGAGTTTGGCGTAGGCGGCAAGGTGCAGTGCCGGCGACTTCGAGTGCGAGACGGGGTGTCCGAGGACCGCTGCACGCCTGCTCACACGCATCGGCCTGCGTTCGCCGCACACCACGCGTTGTACTGCGCAACGTAGACGTTGTGTTCGGCCAGCGTCTTGGAGAACTTGGTCTCCTTGGTGTCCAGGTTAATGGTCACCCAGTAGAGGTAGTCATTGGCCGTGGGCTTGGCCGCCGCGTCGATGGCCGACTTTCCGGGCGAACCGATGGGGCCGACAGGAAGACCGGCATTGGCGTAGGTGTTGTACGCATTGGCTTTGTCCGCCTTTTCCTCCTCCGTGAGGTGGAAGGACTTCCGGCCCAGGCCATATGTGACCGTGGCATCGGACTGGATCAGCCCGTAGGTCTCGCTGTTGCCCGGCTTCAGGCGGTTGTAGATGGCGCCTGCCACGTTCCCGTAGTCAGCCTGGCCGCCTTCGGCCTGCACGATGCTCGCAATGATCACGGCATCGAACTGCTTGGCAGGATCCGTGATCCCCTGGGCTTTCAGCTCGTCCAGCGTGGTGCTGACCAGCTTCTGCATGATGTCCTTGCCGGCAGTGCCCAAGGGGAAGCGGTACTCCCCCGGGGCCAGGAAGCCTTCAAGGTTTTTGGCCTTGGCCGGTACACCGAATTGGGCAGGGGCGTTGCTGAGTGCCTGGAGCTGCTGCACGGGAATGCCCGAACCTTTGGAGATCGCTTCGAGGGATTCGTTGATCCGCAGGCCGGCGCTCAGGGCGAAGTAGATGACCTTGGAGGCGTCCTGGTTCTGCAGGACGGCCACGGCATCGGCGTTCTTCATTTCGGTCCTGAACTGGAAGTCACCCGGCGACAACTCGCCGCCCGCGGCGATGAACGCTTTGAGGAACGTGTCCGCGTTGGCCACGATGTGCTTTTCCTCAAGCTCGCCGGCGATCGCCTTCGGGCCGGAGCCGGCGGGGACGGTGACCGTCACGGACCCTGTGCCCGGCCCCGGGTAATCGCTCAGTTTGTCCATGCCCAGGAGCGGCCGCAGGAACTGCGCACCGATGGCTATGGCCGCAACGAAGACACCCAGGGTGATCAGCAGCGCCACAACGCGGCGACGGCGGCGGACCTTCTTGGACGGCACCTTGGCGGCAGCCGGGGTTTCGAGGGTCTCGTGGCCATGCCCGTCATACGCCTCATGGCCGTGGTGGGGGTCGTACTCATGCGCGGCATGCCCATCGTGTTCGATGTAGCCGTGTTCGGCATGTTCGTGGTGTTCAAGTTCAGGGTGTTCAAGGTAGGCATGCTCGTCGTAGTGGACGTCCGCATGCTCCTCGTGGTGGAGGTCGGCGTGGCCGTGTCCCTCGTAGTGCTGGGCGGCGTCGTGGTCCTGGACGGCCTCGGCGTGGAGATGCGACGCCGCGGCGTCGCCATGCTCGGCATCCTCCGGCTGGGCGTCAGCGTGCTGCTCAGGCTCCGGCACCGCAGCACGCAGAGGCTCCGGCTCCGCTGCAGGCACAGGCTCAGGCTCCGGCTTGGAAACGGCCGGGGGTGCGGCGGCCGGGGCTGGGAAGCGCGGGGCCGCGGGAATGGGGGCCGGCAAGGTGGACGCGGCCGAAACCGGCGCGGGCACCGTTACCTCCTCCGGCACGAAATCGGGAACCTCGACGATGTCCTGGTTCTGCGTTGCCAGGAAGCGTTCCCTGGCGCGGAGTTCCTTGCGGGTCAGGGGCATGCCGCCTCCTGAGGACGCCTGGTTTGAGGGGTCGTTGTTGACCGGGCTCACAATTGCCTTCCCCTCGTAGAAGAGTGTGGGTCAGTGCCGGGGGCAGCCTGCGGTGTTGGGGCACTGGCGGCTGGTTCGGACGGCGCCGGTGCGTAGACACGGCGGCCAGCGTCCGATCCCCTGGCTTTTTGCATGTCGATCGCATGCTGCAGTATTCCGGCAGCAGCAACCTGATCCACCACTTTACGGTGGTCCTTGCTGCTCATGCCAGCTTCGTGCAGGTTGCGGTGCGCCGTCACGGTGGTCAGGCGCTCATCGACCAGGTTCACGGGAACGTCCAGTCCGGCACGCTGCAGCTCCCCCACCAGAAGGTCGGCGTAGTCCGTGGCCATCCGTGCCGAGGCGTGCTCTTCGCCCTTCATGGTGCGTGGCAGCCCCACGAAGATCTGCACCGCGCCGCGCTCGGCAGCCTGCTTTACAATCACACGGACGTCCGAGTTCTTCTTGGCATCCCTGCTCACCGTCTTGAACGGCGTGGCGAGGATGCCGTCCGGGTCGCAGATCGCAAGGCCGACCCGGACAGTACCGACGTCTACCCCCAGCTTGATGCCGCGGGGGTAGACGTCGCTGCTTGAAGGGGAATCCACCGTCAGCGCTTGGCGATCGCATCCACGACGGCGGCGAGGGCCGTGGGGACCTTCGCTGCGTCCGTGCCGCCGCCCTGGGCGATGTCGTCCTTGCCGCCACCGCCGCCGCCGAGGATTCCGGCGGCCAGCCGCACCAGGGCACCGGCCTTGACGCCGGCTTCCCGGGCGGCCTCGTTGGTGGCCACCAGGATGACCGGACGGTCGTTGCTGACACCGGCCACTGCCACGGTGGAAGCTTCCGAACCGAGGCGGTTGCGCAGGTCCAGGGCAAGGTTGCGGACGTCGTCGGCGCCGCCGATCTGCCCGGCGTCGTGCGCGATGACCCGGACGCCGGCGGCATCCTGGGCCGTTCCGACGATGGTGGCGGCCGCCGCAGTGAGCTGTTCCTTGCGCAGGCGGTCGAGTTCCTTCTCCGTCGCCTTCAGCTTGTTCAGCGTGCTGGCGATGCGCTCGGCCAGCTGGCCGGACGGAACCTTGAGCATTTCAGTGAGCTCGGTGACCAGGGCGCGCTCGGCAGCCAGGTGGCGGAAGGCGTCAAGGCCCACAAAAGCCTCCACTCGGCGGTTTCCGGAGCCGACGGACTGCTCGCCCAGCAGGGAAAGGCTGCCGATCAGTGAGGTGTTGGCGACGTGCGTGCCGCCGCAGAGCTCACGGGACCAGGCGCCGTCGATCTCCACAACACGCACTTCGCTGCCGTAGTTCTCGCCGAACAGCGCCATGGCGCCCAGGGCCTTGGCCTCGGCCAGGCCCATGACCTTCGTGTCCACGCGGAAGTTGTTGCGGATGGCGATGTTTGAGACCTCTTCGATCTCGGACCGCGTGGCCGTGCTCAGGCCCTCACCCCAGGCGAAGTCGAAGCGCAGGTAGCCGGCCTTGTTGTAGGAGCCGCGCTGGGTTGCTTCCGGGCCGAGGATCTGGTGCAGGGCGGCGTGCACAATGTGCGTGCCGGTGTGGGCCTGCTCGGCGGCGTGGCGGCGTTCGCGGTCGACGGCGGCGCGCACCAGGGCGTCCGAGGAGATCTCGCCTTCGCGGACGATCGCCTTGTGCACGCTCAGTCCTTTGACGGGGCGCTGGACGTCGAGGACCTCGACGACGAAGCCGTCGCCGGTGATGAGGCCGGTGTCGGCGGACTGGCCGCCGGCCTCGGCGTAGAACGGGGTCTCGTTGAGGACGAGTTCGATTTCATCGCCGGTGGAGGCGTGGGCAACCCGCTGGCCTCCGCTGACGATGCCGCGGACGCGGGATTCGCCGTCGAGCTCACCGTAGCCGGTGAAGACGGTCTCGCCCTCGCCCAGCATCTCCTGGTAGGCGCTGAGGTCGGCGTGGCCGCCCTTCTTGCCCTTGGCGTCTGCCTGGGCACGCTGGCGCTGTTCCAGCATGAGGGCGCGGAATCCGGCCTCGTCCACCTTGAGTCCGGCTTCTTCGGCCATTTCCAGGGTGAGGTCGATCGGGAAGCCGTAGGTGTCGTGCAGGGCGAAGGCGTCGGCTCCGGAGAGCTGGACGCCTGCGGCCTTGGACTCGGCCACGGCGTCCTCGAGGCGCGCAGTGCCGGAGGCGATGGTGCGCAGGAACGCCTTCTCCTCGGCGTAGGCGATGCGGCTGATGCGGTCGAAGTCGGTCTCCACCACGGGGTAGACGCCCTTCATGGCGTCGCGCGAGGCCGGCAGGAGCTCGGGCAGGCAGGCGGTTTCGACACCCAGGAGGCGCATGGCGCGGACCGCACGGCGGATGAGGCGGCGCAGCACGTAGCCGCGGCCTTCGTTGGACGGGGACACGCCGTCGGCGATCAGCATGAGCGCGGAGCGGATGTGGTCGCCCACAACGCGCATGCGGACGTCGTCCGTGTGGTGCGGGTCCTCGGCGGATTCGGCAGAGGTGTATTCCTTGCCCGAGAGCGCAGCGGCACGGTCGATCACGGGACGGACCTGGTCGGTCTCGTACATGTTCTCGACGCCTTGCAGGATCATGGCGAGACGTTCCATGCCAAGTCCGGTGTCGATGTTCTTCTGGGGCAGTTCGCCGGCAATGTCGAAGTCCACCTTGGAGCGGACATTCTCGATCTGGTACTGCATGAACACGAGGTTCCAGATTTCGATGTACCGGGTTTCGTCGGCGAGCGGGCCGCCTTCGACGCCGTAGGCAGGGCCGCGGTCGTAGTAGATCTCGGAGCAGGGGCCGGCGGGGCCGGGCTGGCCCGTGGACCAGTAGTTGTCAGCCTTGCCCATGCGCTGGATGCGCTCGGCGGGGATCCCGGTGTTCTTCAGCCACAGTTCCTTGGCCTCGTCGTCTTCTTCGTAGACCGTGACCCAGAGGCGTTCCGCGGGCAGGCCGTAGCCGCCGTCGTCCACGCTGGTGGTCAGCAGCTCGAAGGCGAACTTGATGGCGTCTTCCTTGAAGTAGTCGCCGAAGGAGAAGTTGCCGCACATCTGGAAGAAGGTGCCGTGGCGGGCGGTCTTGCCCACTTCCTCGATGTCACCGGTGCGGATGCACTTCTGGATGCTCGTGGCACGCTTGAAGGGCGGTTCTTCCCGCGCGGTCAGGTAAGGAATGAAGGGCACCATGCCGGCCACAGTGAAGAGCAGGGACGGGTCGCTGGATACGAGCGACGCGGAGGGAACGGCGGTGTGGCCCTTGCTGACAAAAAAGTCCACCCAGCGTTTGGTGATCTCCTGCGACTTCATTAGCTGATTACTTACCCTTCTCAATTCACTGCATGAGTTTGTGCGCAGAACCGGCCGTTGCCGTTCCGCAGCTTCTAATTCTGCCCTGTTCCGGGCGCGGGGGCGAACCGCGGCGGCTAGCGTGCGCCGGCGTCGGGCTCGTTGATCCCCAAGGCGGACCGCAGATCAACCTCGCGTTCGTGCATTCCGGCGCGCACGGCGTCGGCGAAATCGTAGAACCCGTCGGCCAGCCGGCCGACGGCGCGGTTAAGCCCGTCGGGGCCGAGGTTGGCCTGGGCTTCGGTGATCTTGCGGAAGGCGATGACGCCGATGGCGACGCCGATTCCCATCCAGACAATTCTTTTCACGGTTGTTGGCCTTCCGGCGGATTCAGCGGCTGCGGCGGCCGGGCGATGCGGACCGCCGGCCTGCGAGGGCGGACCGGACACCGTAGCTGAACGCGGCCACCTTGATGAGGGGGGAACCCACTGTTGCGGCAACGAGCGAGGACAGCGCGGAAATGTTGGCCGAGGCGTCGGAGACGTTCGAGGCGATGCCGTCCACCTTCTTCAGCTGCTGGTTGGTGGTGGAGACGGTGGCCGTGACTTCGTCCATGAGAGGTGTGGCGCCGTCGCTGATGGTGCGGATTGACTGGCGCACTTCGTCCAGGACGCCGCCGAGCTTCAGGATGGGCACGGCCAACAGCAGCACAAGGAGCGCAAACACTCCTGCCGCGATCAGGCCGGCAATATCGCCACCAGACATGTCACTCATCTCCCTATGGATCGTTGCGGTGCACCGGGTGCCCGGCCGCGGGGTACTGCTCCGGCAAGGCTTCCCCAAGTACCTTACATACAAAGAAGCCCGCGGCGTGTGCCACGGGCTTCTTTGTATGCGCTGCCGGAATTTAGCGAGCGTAGAATTCGACGACGAGCTGCTCTTCGCAGGTCACGGGGACCTCGGAGCGCTTCGGGCGGCGAACCAGGCGGGCCTGGAGGGAGTCAATCTTGACGTCCAGGTAAGCCGGAACGGTGTTCAGAACGTGGGCACCGGCTGCTGCAACCTGGAACGGAGCCATGACTTCGCTGCGGCTGTGAACGTGGATGAGCTGGCCTTCGCTGACGCGGAAGGACGGGCGGTCCACGCGGATGCCGTCAACCAGGATGTGGCGGTGCACAACCAGCTGGCGGGCCTGGGCGATGGTGCGGGCGAAACCGGCACGCAGGACCAGGGCGTCGAGGCGCATTTCGAGCAGTTCAACCAGGTTTTCACCGGTCAGGCCCTTGGTGCGGCGTGCTTCTTCGAAGGCACGGGTCATCTGTGCTTCGCGGATGCCGTACTGGGCGCGCAGACGCTGCTTTTCGCGCAGACGTACGGCGTAGTCGGAGTCCTGCTTCTTGCGGGCACGGCCATGCTCACCGGGGCCGTACGGGCGGCGCTCCATGTACTTGGCGGCCTTGGGGGTCAGAGCGATGCCGAGTGCACGCGAAAGGCGTGCGGTACGGCGAGCACGAGTGTTGTTAGCCACTTGTGTCCTTCCAAATTACTGCGGTGTGTCAGTGTTACTGGCCTCCACGATGGAGAGCATCGGCCAACCGCTGCCTTTTGCTACTGGGCCCAGGGCACAGATCTATCGAACCGGAATTCGAGGGATTGTGCGCCGGGCCTTGCCAGACAAGCAACCATCCTACCACGGGCAGGGCCTCCGGCGTCGGGCGCCGCCTTGTGCGCGGGGGCCGCCGCTATTCGCCCCGGACGATCCGGCGCAGCCGCTCAAGCCGCGCCGCAATGTCGCGTTCGGCGCCGTTGGCGGTGGGCTCGTAGTAATCCCTGCCCACCAGGTCATCGGGAGGGTACTGCTGCGTGGCCACGCCGTGGGGTGCGTCGTGGGCGTATTTGTAGCTTTGGCCATGGCCGAGCTGTTTGGCCCCCGGATAGTGGGCGTCTCGGAGGTGCGCGGGGATGCCGGTTCCCAGGCCGGCGCGGACGTCGGCGATGGCCTTGTTGATGCCCATGTAGGCGGCGTTGGACTTCGGCGCCGTGGCCAGGTGCACCACGGCCTCGGCGAGGATGATCCGGCCTTCGGGCATGCCGATCAGCTGCACGGCCTGGGCTGCGGCAACGGCCGTCTGGAGGGCCGTCGGATCGGCCATGCCCACGTCCTCGGCGGCGGAGATGACGATGCGGCGGGCCACGAACCGTGGGTCCTCGCCGGCCTCCAGCATCCGGGCCAGGTAGTGAAGGGCGGCGTCCACGTCGGAGCCCCGGATCGACTTGATGAAGGCGCTGGCGACGTCATAGTGCTGGTCGCCCGCACGGTCATACCGTACCGCGGCCACGTCCAGCGCCCGTTCGGTGTGGCGGAGCTCGACGACGACGGGCGCGGCCGGGGCGCCGTCGTCCGCGAGTCCGGGCTCGCCGTCGTCGGGCGGGACGTCCCCGAACGCGACGCCGGCGGCGGCCTCGAGCGCCGTCAGGGCACGCCGGGCATCGCCGCCGGAGAGACGCACGAGGTGTTCGAGTGCTTCCGCTCCCAGCTCCACGCGGCCGCCGAGGCCGCGGGCGTCGGCGACGGCGCGCTGCAGCAGGCCCTTAATGTCGCTGTCCTCCAGGGGCTTCAGCGTCAGCAGCAGCGAACGGGACAGCAGGGGCGAGACCACAGAGAACGACGGGTTCTCGGTGGTCGCGGCAACCAGGACCACCCAGCGGTTTTCCACGCCAGGAAGCAGCGCGTCCTGCTGGGCCTTGTTGAAGCGGTGGATCTCGTCGAGAAACAGCACAGTGGTGGTCTTGTACAGGTCCCGCGCTGTCAGGGCATCGTCCATGACCCGCCGCACATCCTTGACGCCGGCGGTGATCGCGGACAGTTCCACGAACTTCCGGCCCGGGCCGCGGGCGATCACATGGGCAAGCGTGGTCTTGCCGGTACCCGGAGGGCCCCAGAGGATCAGGGAACTCGGCCCCGCGGGGCCGGTGGCATCGACGCCGGCGGCGAGCTGGCGCAAGGGCGATCCCTGGCCGAGCAGGTGCTGCTGGCCCACCACTTCGTCGAGCGAACGCGGCCGCATCCGGACCGCGAGGGGGCTGCGCTGGGATTGCGCCCGCCCGGCGTCCGGGCGTCCGGGAACGCCCGAGTCGTCGTCGGACTCGTCGTCGCCGTCTGCGCCCGCACCAAAGAGATCATCCACATGGATAGGCTACTCAGTACATCTGACAAAGGAGACATCGACGTGGACCGCCCGCACGTTGGCCAGCAGGCCACGGAACCCCGGCCCGTGAGCCGCACCGCCTTCGTCCAGGGCGCGCGACTGTCCGGCTGGGTGCAGCGGTTCGCCGCGAGCCACGGCCGGCTTGCCGATGAGATCCTCGACGGCGGCATCCTCCTGCAGGCAGCGGACGGCGCCACCGCGCTGTTGAAAGCCCCCTGGCCCGTGGACGGGCGGCCCGGCACGGGCGCGGACCATCTGGAACGGCTGGCTTCCCTGGCCGCCCAGGAACGCGGACTGGGGCTGTTGCTGGTGCGGCGCGGCGGTTTCGCCGTGGCGGCGGCCAGCGGCGGCAGGGTCCTCGCGTCCAAGACAGGCACCCGCTACGTGCAGTCGCGGACGGCCGCCGGCGGGCAGTCCCAGCAGCGCTATGCCCGGCGGCGCGGCAACCAGGCAGACGCGCTGGTCGAGTCCGCGGCCGAGCACGCGGCACGGGTCTTCGGGGCCCACCGCGTGGAATACCTGGTACCCGGCGGCGACAGGCTCCTGGTGGAGCAGGTCCTGGAGCAGCCTGCCATGAAACAGTTCGCTGCCCGTTCCCGGCTGGCGTTCCTGGACATCCCCGAGCCCAAGGCCGCAGCCCTCGCCAAGGCGGCTGCAGACGCCTGTGCCATCCGGATCCTGGTGACGGACCCGCCGGCATAGTTATCCACAGGCAGGCAATTCCGGGAGGAAATCCCGGCCGCCATCTGCCTAAGCTCCTGGGGACCGGCCACGAAGCGCCGGAGGCCTGCAGGGGGAACAGCATGAATACCATCGGACGACTCACGGCCATCGGCGCAATCCTGGCACTGCTTTGCACCTCGTGTGCCAATGGCCAGGGCACCGTCGACTTACCGGTGAGCGGCATCGATTCCGACCGCGCCTCCGAACGCAGTGACGACTCGCTCTTTGATTCCCTGGTGACACGTGGCGACGAAGTGATCGTCGGAGCGGATCACTGGGAACCCGGATTGCACGGCGACCGTCTCCAGTATTCGCCGGACGCGGGACGGAGTTGGCACCGTGTGCTGTTCGACGGCTCCACTGATCCGGGCATGCCCCTGGCCTACCTGTCAGTCCGCGAACAACAGTGGATGGTGTTCGGGCGGGAAAATGGGCAGGCCGTGCCGTTCACCAGCACGGATGGCCGGAACTTCAGCCGCCAGGCCGGCACCGCCTTCGACGGGCCTGCCGGGCTTCAGGGCGAACTGCTGGGAACCAGCGCAGGATGGGTTTTCGTCGGCGTCGAGGCACCCAATGGCGATCCTTTGGTGACCCGGATCTACACCAGCCCTGATGGCGCAAGCTGGACCAGCCAGGATGCCGATGTGGCCGGCTTGCCGTCGGTGGGCGGCGGATTCCGCATCACCGATGCCGCCGCGGGTGGCGGAACCGCCGTAGTGACCGGACAGATCCAGGGCAGCAACCGGATTACCGCCCAGGCCTTCGCGTCGTCCGACGGCGGCAAGAGCTGGCAGAACCTCTCCCCCGATGCCTCCGGGATCGGCCACTACAGCAACGGCTTCAGGTCCGTGGAGTGGACCGGCACGGAATTCAGGTTCACCGGCTTCGCCTGGCCAAAGACGGCCGGCCAGTTGATGAACCCCCACGGCATGGCCGCCCAGTGGACGCCCGGCGGGAACTGGGCGATGTCCCTGGATGAATCATGGTCCGGCCCAAACAGTGATTTCCCGTGGACTCCTTCAATCTCCTACGGGCCGTCCTCCGCCCTGGCCATCCAGGAACGCGGCTCCTATCCACTGCGCACCGGGCAACTGGTGTACCAGGAAGCGGGCCGTCCGTGGGCACCGCTCCAGGCCGTTCCGGTGCCGGAGGAGGGCGAAGTGCGGCTTCTGCAGGACACGGCGGCCGTCCGGGACGGCTTCCTGCTGGCCACAGCCGAAACGCGGCACGGCAACACACGCCGCACGGTGCTGCATGTGGCAGCCAACGGTGAGGTCACGGACCGCACCCCTCCCACAGGGCCCGGGCCTGCGGAGCGGAAGCCGGCCATCAGCAGTTTCGCCATGAGGGACGGCACCACATCGGCGTTCGGCTCCGTTGGCACCGAGTCTGTGATCTGGACCCTCGACGGCGGGCAAAAGGTTACCGGCTACGCCTCGGTGGTTCCCGACCACCGGGAGAAGTTCTCAAGTCTTCACGCCGGCACCAAGGGCCTGATGATCCTTGGATACACCCGGAACGAGACCCACGTGGACCCTGTCGTCTGGTCGCGGGCCGACGGCGGCGAGTGGATCTCTTCCAACAGCAACATGTTCGGTTCCAGCACGCGCGGCGACGGCTCACCTGTCAGCACTGTATTGCCCTCAAGCCATGGTTTCCTGGCGGCGGGATCGTACGAGGCCGACGGAACCACGAATGCGGCCCTGGCCACGTCCGAGGACGGCCGGTCCTGGAACAGGGTCTGGACCCCTGAGTTCAAGGGCACGGCCATCGAAGACCGGGCGATCACCAGCCTGGCCGAGACGTCCACAGCCGCCATCCTGGCCGGCGGGCACCTCAACAGCCGGGGCAAGCAGCTCCCCGTGGTGTGGACGTCCCCGGATGCGCAGTCCTGGAAGACCGCCACGCTGCCGGTTCCCGACGGTTTCGACAACGCCTCGGTAGTCTCCGTGACGGCTGGCGCGAAGGCCGCAGTTGCTGTCGTCGCGGCCTCGAGGCCGGGCCGGCCCACGCGCTACGTCACCTACTACAGCGGGGACGACGGCGGCACCTGGTCCGCCGGCACTTCGGTCACCGAATCAGGAACGGAGCAGAAAACCGCACCGCCGGAGGTCCTGGCCGTGGGCGACGGTTTCGTCCTGGTGACAAGCCAGGGGAAAGCGCACAACAAGAAGCCCCTGCTGCTGGCCAGCGCCGACGGACGCACCTTTGCTCCGCACAGGCTCAGCCATCCCGTCCTTGCCGGGGAAAACCTGGACATCTCGGCCGCCGGAACGGCCGGAGGACAACTGCTCATCGCCGGCCACACGGGACCGGACGAAAACCGGATTCCCTTCTGCATCTCCGTGGGCCTGCCTGGCGTGTGAGCCGGCGGCCGCGTGGCTCAGCAGCCGCCGGGCGCCCGCTTCAAGGGCGCCTGGCGGTACAGATACCCTCCCTGCTCCGCGAAGCCCGCATTCCGGTAGAGCTCCTGGGCGCCCTGATTGGCCGCCGTGACGAGCAGCCAGAAGCCCTCAAGACCCCGCTTGGCACCGGCATTCAGTAACGCAGCCAGCACCCGGGTGCCATATCCGCGCCTGCGGTGCGCCGCGGACGTCGCCATGCTGTAGATGCCACCCCAGCCCTCTGCCCCGCCGTCGGGAACAGCGAGGCGTCCGACGGCGGCCGGGACGCCGTCGTCGTCCCTCAGCAGCGCGTACAGCGAGGGGCAAGCGGTGAGGATTTGGCGGGCCGTCCCACGTTCGGCGTCGCCGCCGCGCCCGTCCACGGACCACCACAAGTGCAGCCACTCCTCGGAGGGCTCTTCCGAAAGTTCGACGCCCGCTGGCCGGTTTTGCGGCAGGTCCTCTGCGCCGCGGACCATAACGAGGGTTTCGGACTGCCGGGTGAAGCGCTGGGCATCGAGCACTTCATTCAGCGCGGCACTGCGGTGGTGGTCGAAGACCTGGAAGATCAAGGGCAGGCGGCGGCTCCGGTACCACAGGGAGGCGGCCCGGATGGCTGCCTCGGGGTCCTCGGCCGGGTCCCTGGGCCACACCGAATTGGCCCGCTGGGTGACGCCGGCGGCGGCCCGCAGGACCCATGACCCGGTATCTTCCCGGTCAGGCGCAGGCCAGGCCTGGTCCATCAGCTGTTCGATCAGTTCCACGTCGATCGCGTGCGCCACGCATCCTCCTCGGGGTCAATCATCGGCGGGGCCAAACCCCGTCTTGGTACGCCGAAGGCCCCCGCCGGAACGGGGGCCTTCGGACAGTGCTGCTACTTGGACAATGCCGTTACTCGGACTTGGCTGCAGGCCCGGCCTGCGGCTTCGCCTCGGGCTTGAAGTCCACGCCGGCTTCCTTGCGCTGCTGCGCCGTGATCGGGGCAGGAGCTGCGGTCAGCGGGTCGTAGCCGCCACCGGACTTCGGGAAGGCGATGACGTCGCGGATCGAGTCCACGCCTGCGAGCAGGGCGACAACGCGGTCCCAGCCGAGGGCCATGCCGCCGTGCGGCGGGGCACCATACTTGAAGCCTTCAAGGAGGAAGCCGAACTTGGTGTCGGCGTCCTGCTTGTCGAGGCCCATGAGCTCGAAGACGCGTTCCTGGACATCGCGCTCGTGGATACGGATGGAGCCGCCGCCGATCTCGTTGCCGTTGCAGACGATGTCGTAGGCGTAGGACAGGGCGGACTCGGGGTCCTTGTCGAAGCTGTCCATGAACTCGGGCTTGGGCGAGGTGAAGGCGTGGTGGACTGCAGTCCACTGGCCGCCACCCACCGCGACGTCGCCGGAGGCAACGGCGGCGGCGGCCGGTTCGAACATGGGCGCGTCCACGATCCAGACGAAGGCCCAGTCCTTGGGGTCGATCAGGCCGGTGCGGTGGCCGATCTCTACGCGGGCTGCGCCCAGCAGGGCACGGGACGGGGACTTCTCGCCGGCGGCGAAGAAGATGCAGTCGCCCGGCTTGGCACCGACGGCGTCGGCCAGGCCGGCACGCTCTTCGTCCGTGAGGTTTTTGGCAACCGGACCGGCCAGTTCGCCGTCTTCCTTGAACAGCACGTAGGCCAGGCCCTTGGCGCCGCGTTGCTTGGCCCATTCCTGCCAGGCATCCAGCGCACGGCGGGCTTGTGAAGCACCGCCCGGCATGACCACGGCGCCTACGTAGGGAGCCTTGAAGACACCGAAGTTGGTGTCCTTGAAGAACTCGGTCAGCTCGGTGAGCTCCAGGCCGAAGCGCAGGTCCGGCTTGTCCGAACCGTACTTGGCCATGGCGTCGAGGTACGTCATGCGGCGGATCGGCGTCGGGATCTCGACGTCGATCAGCTGCCAAAGTACCTTGACGATTGCCTCGCCGAGCTCGATGACGTCGTCCTGGTCAACGAAGCTTGCTTCGATGTCCAGCTGGGTGAATTCCGGCTGGCGGTCCGCGCGGAAGTCTTCATCGCGGTAGCAGCGGGCGATCTGGTAGTACTTCTCGAAGCCGCCCACCTGCAGCAGCTGCTTGAAGAGCTGCGGGGACTGCGGGAGTGCGTACCAGGAGCCCGGTGCCAGGCGTGCCGGGACCACGAAGTCGCGGGCGCCTTCCGGGGTGGAGCGGGTCAGCGTGGGGGTTTCGATTTCCACGTAGCCGCGCTGGTGCAGAAGCTCGCGGGCCACGCGGTTGGCTTCGGAGCGCAGGCGCAGGTTGCGGGCGGGGCCCGGGCGGCGCAGGTCCAGGTAGCGGTGCTTGAGGCGGGCTTCCTCGCCTACTTCGACGTGCTCGTCGATCTGGAACGGCAGCGGGTCCGAGGTGTTGAGGATCACTACCTTCTCGGCGATGACTTCGATCTCGCCGGTGGCGAGGGCGGGGTTCTCGTTGCCTTCGGGACGCTTGCTGACGGTGCCCGTCACCTGCAGCACGTATTCGTTCCGCAGGCCGTGGAAGACCTCTTCCTCACGGACAACCACCTGGGAGACACCGGAGGCGTCACGCAGGTCAACGAATGCGACACCACCGTGATCGCGGCGGCGGCCCACCCAGCCGGCCAGGGTAACGGTCTGTCCAATGTGCTCGGAACGAAGTGATCCGAGGTCATGTGTGCGCAGCACAGCATTCCTTTCAGCATGAAGTTTCAGGGGACCATTGCAAAAAACGATCCCGTCCGAGTTTACCCGCCCCTGCAGCGGCTCCCCGCCACTGGACGGGTCCGCGCCGCTGCAGGACCGGGCTGGCCCGGGTGGCACCTCAGGCCGTGGTGACGCGGACGTGCAGGTCTTCCGCGGACGGTGTCCAGCTGGCCGGGTCGGCGTCCACCTGCTCACCGGAGCGGATGTCCTTGACCTGGTGCTTGCCGTCGTCGTCGGTGAACCAGACGAAGGGGATGCCGCGGCGGTCGGCGAACTTGATTTGCTTGCCGAACTTTTCGGCCTTGGCAGCGACTTCGGTGGCGATGCCGCGCCCGCGCAGCTGCGCGGCGACGTCCTGGGCCGCGGACCAGCTGTCGTCGTTGTTCAATGCCACGAGCACTGCCGTGGGTACCGAGCGGGAAGCCGTGGCGAATTCCTGGCTGAGGATGCGCGAGACCAGGCGGGTGACACCGATGGACAGGCCGACGCCCGGGAACTTGCGGTTGCCCTTGCTGGCCAGGGCGTCGTAGCGGCCGCCGGAGCAGATGGAACCGAGCTGCTCGTGGCCCACCAGGACAGTTTCGACGACGGTGCCCGTGTAGTAGTCCAGGCCGCGGGCGATGCTGAGGTCTGCAATGACCTTGCCCGGGGCGCGCTGCACGGCGGCTTCGATGACCTGTTCGAGTTCGCTGAGGCCTTCTTCCAGGAGTTCGTCGTTGACGCCCAGGGCGCGGACCTGGGCCACGAAGGAGGTGTCCTCGGTGCGGATGCCTGCCAGCTGGAGGGCCAGGGCGGCCTGTTCGTCGCTGGCGCCGAGCTCGCTCTTGAGCAGTTCGGCGACCTTCGCGGCGCCGATCTTCTCGAGCTTGTCGATGCTGCGCAGGACCCCTGCCGTGTCCGTCAGGCCGATGCCCCTGTAGAAGCCTTCGGCGAGCTTGCGGTTATTGATCCGCAGGCGGAAGTCCGGGATGGGCAGTGCGCTGAGGGCTTCGGCGATGACAAGCGCGATCTCGACGTCGTAGCGGAACGGCAGTTCGCCGTCGCCCACCACGTCGATGTCCGCCTGCGTGAATTCCCGGGCACGGCCCTCCTGCGGGCGCTCACCACGCCAAACCTTCTGGATCTGGTACCGACGGAACGGGAAGGCAAGGTAGCCGGCGTTTTCGACGACGTACCGGGCAAAAGGCACGGTCAGGTCGAAGTGCAGCGCCAAGGCGTGGGGATCGTGCTTGTCTAACGTGCTGGCGTCCGGGGCCTCGTCATCCTGGAGGCGGCTCAGGCCGTAGACCTCTTTATCGATTTCGCCCTTGCGCAGGAGCTGGCCGACGGTTTCCACGGCACGCGTTTCAATCGAGGAGAACCCGTGCAGCTCAAAGGTCTTCCGCAGCGTGTCCAGCACGTGCAGCTCCACCAACCGTTCCTGGGGAAGCCACTCGGGGAATCCGGACAAGGAGGCGGTACGTGCCATGGTGGAATTTTCTCCTCAAGATTGCGCGGCCCGGACAAATCGCGCCGCGCTCGACGCCGGGGGCGTTTGTGGGCGGGCGTCCAGCCAGTCATGCATAAACTATGTGCGGCAGCCAGTTTATGCTTTCGGCGCGTGCACATCTAATGGGCCGTGCCCGCGTTCTGCTGCCGGCGATGGAATACGTCCACACAATCAGGAGGACTCTTGGCAACAAGGTCGCGGGATGACCGCGAAGCCAGACGGCGCATCCGGCAGATGGAGGCCAAGCGCGAACTGCGGCAGGAACAGGGGAAACGGCGCCGCCGTGACAACACCCTGGCAGTCGGTGCCGGCACCCTTGCTGTTGTTCTCGCCGTCATCCTGCAGCTGGCAGTCTTCAGTTCCAACCCCACGGAGGAGGAGTTCGCCGCGGCCGAGGCGGGACTGACCTCGCCGTCGCCGTCGCCGTCGCCCTCCAACGGACCGGACATTCCCAAGCCGGAAACCGCGGCAGGAAAGACCTTCACCGGCGAGCTCAAGCTCAACGGCAGCGTTGTGGGTGTCGAACTTGACGGAAATACGGCCCCCCAGGCGGCGGCCGTCTACAAATCGCTCAGCGACGCCGGCTACTACAACGGGGCCAGCTGCCACAGGTTGACCACCGGGGATACCTTCGCCCTGCTGCAGTGCGGGGCCAAGACCCCGGACGGTTCGGACGATCCTGCCTACCGCTGGGGACCGCTGGAAAACACCCCGGCGGACAACAAATACGTGGCCGGAACCATCGCCGTGGCGCGCACCTCCGGGAATGCCTACGGCAACGGCCACCAGTTCTTCATTGTCTACAAGGACACGGAAATCCCGGCCGACCAGGCCGGCGGCTACTCCGTGGTCGGCAAGGTCACCACCGGGCTGGACGTCATTACCACCATCGCGGCGGCAGGCATCACTCCCGGCAGCAGCCCTTCCGACGGCACCCCTGTGGCAGCTGTCACGATAGACTCGTTCTCTCTGAAGTAACTTGCTCCGGACCCACGGTCCGCGGCGCATTACCTTAGCAGTCCCTCCAAGCGAAAGACTTTTAGCGGTGACAGACAGTCAGAAATCCGACGAAACAGCAGTAGTGGCCAACGATGAGGCAGTCGAGGCTCCCGAGGCGGCAACGCCCGAGGCCCCGGCAGCGGCTCCCGAGGAAGACGGCGCAGGCACGGAAGCGCCGGCAGAAGCCCCGGTGGAAACCCCGATGGCAGAGCCCGCCGCGGCTCCGGAGGAAAGCCCCGCGACTCCTGCCACGCCGCGACCGGCAGCCCCCTCCCCTTCGGCCTTCGCCGCCCGGCCCAAGGCCGCAGCAGGCGTTGTTCCCGCCGCCCCGGCAGTGTCGGCGGCGTCGCTGGCCGAGGCCGCCAAGTGGGGACGCGCCGAAGGTGACGGGCACGTCTTCCTGACGATCGACGGCGCCGAGCAGCCCGTGGGCCAGTACCCCGGGGTCAGCCCCGAGGAAGCCCTGGGCTACTTCGCCCGAAAGTTCGACGACGTCATCGCCCAGGTTGTCCTCATGGAACACCGCGTGGAGTCCAAGGCTCCTGCGACCGACATGCAGAAGACCGTGGCCCATCTGCGCGAGCAGCTTGGCGAGGGCAACATGGTGGGCGACATCCGCTCCGCCGAAGCCCGCCTTGAGTCGCTCTCCGTCCGGATTGCCGAGCTGGAGAAATCCGAGAAGGCTGCCCACGACGCCGTCCGCGCCACCGAGCTGGCAGCACGCGAGGCAATCGTGGCGGAGGCTGAAACCATCTCCGCGCAGGATCCTTCCCAGATCCAGTGGAAGACCTCCAGCGCGCGGATGAACGAGCTCTTCGAGACCTGGAAGGTCGCCCAGAAGAGCGGCATCCGCCTGGGCCGCAGCAACGAGGACGCCCTGTGGAAGCGGTTCCGTTCCGCACGGACCGTGTTCGACCGGCACCGCCGCGCCTATTTCTCCCAGCTGGACAGCACCAACTCGGCTGCGAAGTCGGCCAAGGAGAGCCTCATCGCCGAGGCCGAGGCACTCTCGTCCTCCACCGACTGGGGCTACGCGGCCGGCGAATACCGCCGCCTCATGGACCAGTGGAAGGCCACTCCGCGCGCCAGCCGCAAGGATGACGATGCCCTGTGGACCCGGTTCCGCGCCGCCCAGGACGTTTTCTTCAGCAACCGCCAGGCTGCCAATGACGAGATCGACCAGCAGTACACGGTCAACCTTTCCGTCAAGGAACAGCTCGTGGTTGAGGCCCAGGCCCTGCTGCCGATCACGGACCTCAACGCCGCCAAGAAGGCCCTGCAGTCCATCCGCGACCGCTGGGAAGAAGCCGGCAAGGTCCCGCGCGCAGACATGGGACGCATCGAGGCCGGGCTGCGCAAAGTGGAGGACGCCGTGCGCGAGGCCGAGGACGACAAGTGGCGCCGGAGCAACCCGGAGACCAAGGCTCGCACCAACAGCGCCCTGTCACAGCTGGAATCCGCCATTGCCGGGCTCCGGGAGGACCTGGAGAAGGCCGAAAAAGCCGGCGACCAGCGCCGCATCAAGGCAGCCCGCGAAGCTCTCGAAGCCCGCGAGTCCTGGCTCGACCAGATCCAGCGTTCGGCCAGCGACCTCGCCTAGGCCGGAGCACCCGCCGCCGAAGGCATTCTTCTGAGGCGTTGCTCTTCACATACAGGCTCCGTCCCGGTTATCCACATAACCGGGACGGAGCCTGTACTCGTTGGGGAGGGCAGGAAAAGATGGCTGAATGGTCAACGAGTCCGCGTCTCCGCATCAGCAGGAAGCCCAGTGCCTGGAGCTCTACGCTCCGAGCCCGCTGTTCAGCTGGGCTGAGCTGCAGTCGATGGCCGCCGACGGCGTGCTGCAGCCCCTGTACGGCCGCAGTTTCACGGCCCCGGGTGTCAGCGTGACGCCGCGGCTGCGTGCCCGCGCAGCGGCCCTGACGGTGCCGGAGAAGATCCGGACCAAGGTGGTGGCCGGCCGCATGACGGCGGCATGGATCTACGGCTGCGGCGAGCCGCCGGAGCGGCTGTCCCTGCTGGTGGACGCCGGGCACCGGATCTCCAGCCTGCGCTCCACGCGCGGCTGTATGCTCCATGAGGTCAAGCTCGGCAAGTTCGACGTCGTGAGCATGGGCGGGATGCTCGTCACCAGCCCGCTGCGCACGGCCGTGGACGTGGCCCTGCACGTGGAGGCCGAACGCGCCCTGCCCGTGCTGAGGCTGCTGCTGGCGCACGAAGACCTGGGCGTGCGGCTGCGCCTGGTGATGCTGGCCGTTGAGGCCTCCCCCAGGGTGCCGCACAAGAAGGCGGCCCTGGCCAAGCTGGAAGTCCTCGCCTGATATGCGTGCCGCCGCGTGCCTAGCCGCGCCGGCGGTTCCCCGTGGTGCGGTAGACGTCGAACACGCCGTCGATCCTGCGGACCGCGCTGAGCACGTGGTGCAGGTACTTGGGGTCTCCCATTTCAAACGCAAACTTGGAGATCGCCACGCGGTCGCTGGAGGTGTGCACCGAGGCGGCCAGGATGTTGACGTGGTTTTCGGACAGCACGCGGGTGACGTCCGAAAGCAGCGACTTCCGGTCCAGGGCTTCCACCTGGATCTCCACCAGGAAGACACTGGACTGCGTGGGCGCCCATTCGACTTCCACGATCCTGTCCGGCTGGTCGCGCAGTTCGGAAACGTTGGTGCAGTCCGTACGGTGCACCGACACCCCGGAGCCACGCGTCACGAAGCCCAGGATCGGGTCCGGCGGTACGGGCGTGCAACAGCGGGCCAGCTTCACCCACACGTCGTCCACGCCGCGGACCACCACGCCGGAATCGGCGAACTTGGACTTCGCCACCTGGGTGGGGATGCTGACCTCGTCCAGGTCCTCGTCCGGCGTCTCATTGCCGCCGAGATGCTCAACGAGCTTCTCCATGACGGACTGCACGGAGGTGTGGTTGTCTCCCACGCCGGCGTAGAGCCCGGAAATGTCGACGTAGTGGAAATCCTCCGCCACCTTGGACAGGGCGTCATGGGTCATGAGCTTCTGCAAGGGGAGGTTGTGCTTGCGCATCCCGCGCGTGAGCATTTCCTTGCCGCGGTCGATGGCTTCCTCGCGGCGTTCCTTGCTGAACCACTGCCGGATCTTGTTGCGCGCACGCGCGGACTTGACGAAGTGCTGCCAGTCCTGGCTGGGACCGGCACCTTCGGCCTTGGACGTGAAGATCTCCACCCAGTCGCCGTGGTTGAGTTCGCTGTTGAGCGGGACCAGCTTGCCGTTGACCCGGGCACCGATGGTCCGGTGGCCCACTTCGGTGTGGACGGCGTAGGCGAAGTCCACGGGGGTCGATCCCGCGGGCAGGGCCATGACCTCGCCCTTGGGGGTGAACACGAACACCTCGCGGGCGTTGATCTCGTAGCGGAGCGAATCCAGGAACTCCCCCGGATCGGAGGTTTCCTGCTGCCAGTCCACCAAGGAACGCAGCCAGCCCATGTCGCCGTCGCGCGGGCTGCCGGGGCCCACCGCGGTGCGGTTCGGCTGGTCCTTGTACTTCCAGTGCGCCGCCACACCGTATTCGGCACGGCGGTGCATCTCGTGGGTGCGGATCTGGATCTCCACGGGCTTGCCGCCCGGGCCGATGACCGTGGTGTGCAGGGACTGGTACATGTTGAACTTCGGCATGGCGATGTAGTCCTTGAACCGCCCGGGCAGGGGGTTCCACCGCGAATGCAGGGTGCCGAGAGCCGCGTAGCAGTCGCGGACCGAATCCACCAGGACACGGACGCCCATGAGGTCGTTGATGTCGTCGAAGTCCTTGTCCCGGACGATCATCTTCTGGTAGATCGAGTAGTAGTGCTTGGGACGGCCCGTGATGGTGGCCTTGATGCGGGAGGTGCGCAGGTCGTCGGCGATTTGGTTGCGGATGACGCTGAGGCTCTTTTCGCGCTCCGGCGTCCGGTCCCCCACCATGCGGACGATTTCCTCGTACACCTTGGGGTACAGGGCCGCGAAGGAGAGGTCCTCGAGCTCCCACTTGACGGTGTTCATGCCGAGGCGGTGGGCCAGCGGCGCGAAGATCTCCAGGGTTTCGCGGGCCTTGCGGGACGAGGACTCGGCCGAAACGAAGCGCCAGGTGCGCGCGTTGTGGAGACGGTCCGCGAGCTTGATCATCAGCACACGGATGTCCTTGGCCATGGCCACGACCATCTTGCGCACGGTCTCGGACTGCGCTGCCTCGCCGAAGCTGACCTTGTCCAGTTTGGTGACGCCGTCCACCAGCATGGCCACTTCCGGGCCGAAGTCCGCCGTCAGGTCGGCCAGGGTGTACGGCGTGTCCTCGACGGTGTCGTGCAACAGCGCCGCGGCCAGGGTGGTGCCCGTCATGCCCAGTTCCGCCAGAATGGTGGCGACGGCGACGGGGTGCGTGATGTAGGGATCGCCGCTCTTGCGCTTCTGCCCCTGGTGGCTGCGTTCGGCAACGGTGAATGCCCGCTGGATCAGGTCCAGGTCTTCCCGGGGGTTGTTGGCGCGCACCGTGCGCAGCAGCGGCTCCAGGATCGGTGAGTAGGGTGCCACGCCGCGGCCGGTGAGCCTGGCAAGCCGCGAACGCGTGCGCTCGCGGCGTCCGGGGAAGGTGGGACGCACGCCGGGAGTATCCAGGGGCACCGCGCCGGAAGCGCGGCCCATCTCAGCAGATCCCGGACCGGGTACACCGCTGTAACTGTCGTCCCCGCCCGCCGGCGGCGCCGACGTCGTACGTTCTTCCACAGAAGCACCCCTCACGACTGATTTAATTCTTCCAGTCTATTCCCGCAGGTTAACACTCCAACAACCGGACAGCACCATGACGAACTCGCCAATAGCAAGGGCCGGCCCCGCCGTTGTGGCGGGACCGGCCCTTGCGTTGTGGTGTCAGCTAGACGGTGGCTGCCTCGGAGGCAGCATCCGCACGGCGCTGGGCCACCTTTTTGGCCTGCTTGACCAGCTCCGGCTCGCCCTGGCGGAGCCAGGCATAGAGCGGGGCCGCGATGAAGATCGTGGCGGCGGTGCCGATCAGGATGCCGACAAACAGGGCCAGCGAGAGGTCGCGCAGGGTTCCGGCGCCCAGGAGTCCGGCACCGATGAAGAGGATTGCGGCAACCGGCAGGACGGCAACCATCATGGTGTTGATGGACCGGACCAGGGTCTGGTTGACGGCGAGGTTGACCTCTTCGGCGAACGTGCGCCGGCTGGAGGTGGTGATGTCCGCGGTGTTCTCGCGGATCTTGTCGAAGACCACCACCGTGTCGTACAGCGAGTAGCTGAGCACGGTCAGGAAGCCGATGATCGCAGACGGCGTCACTTCGAAATCGCTGAGGGCGTAGACGCCCGCCGTGGTGAACATCGTGACGAGCATGCCCGCGAGGGCTGACAGCGACATCTTCCAGGTCCGGAAGTAGAGCGCCATGAGCACGGCGGCA
This sequence comes from Arthrobacter sp. CJ23, assembly GCF_024741795.1. Lineage (NCBI taxonomy): Bacteria > Bacillati > Actinomycetota > Actinomycetes > Micrococcales > Micrococcaceae > Arthrobacter > Arthrobacter sp. CJ23. The sequence goes on from NZ_CP102950.1 coordinate 2,592,298, forward strand.
AGGCCCACGAAGACCACCAGGCCGATCAGTGCCTGCTTGGTCACGTCCTGTCCCCAGGTGGGGCCGACGAATGTGGAGGTGACCTCGTTCTCAGTGACGCCGTAGGCGCTGGTGAGGCCTTCCTTGACCCGGATGGTCTCGTCCTCGCTCAGCTTGTCCGTCTGGATGCGCATGGTGGTGCCGGCCACGTTGGCAACGCGCGGTACAGCCCCGGCAACCACGTCGTGGACCGCCTTTTCACCGAGGGCAGCGGAGGTGGTCTTCACGTTGGAGACCGTGAATTCCGAGCCGCCGCGGAACTCGATTCCCAGGTTGAAGCCGCCCTTGGCGGCCGGAATCAGGATGGACAGGGCCACGGCCACGGCCGCGATGATGAACCAGATCTTCTTGGCGGCAACAAAGTTGTACGAGCGCTTGCCCGTGTAGAGCTCATTGCCGAAGGTTGCGAAGCTCGATGTCATTACTTCTCCTCCTTGGTGCCGTTGGAAGAGCCAGTCAGCTGGCCCTGCTTTTCGGCAAGGCGCCGTTCGGCAATGGTCATGCGGCGTTCTGCCTCGGCCACGGCGCCGGTGTTGCGGGCGCGGACCACGGCGGGCTTCTCCGTAGGCGTGCGGAGCCGGCCGGCGCCGCGGTACAGGGGCACGGCGCCCAGGCGGTCCGGCGAAAGGCCGGAGAACCGGTGGCCCTCGCCGAAGAACTTGGTACGGGCAAGCAGCTGCAGAACCGGGTGGGTGAAGATGAACACGACCAGAAGGTCGGCCACGGCCGTCAGGCCCAGCGTAAACGCGAAGCCTCGAACGTTGCCCACGGCCACGAAGTACAGCACCAGGGCCGCCAGCAGGTTGACGGCCTTGGAGGCAAGAACAGTGCGCTTGGCGCGCTTCCAGCCGTTCTCGACGGCGGACACCAGGCCACGGCCCTCACGCAGTTCGTCGCGGATGCGTTCGAAGTAGACGATGAAGGAGTCGGCAGTCTGGCCGATGGCCACGATCAGGCCGGCGACACCGGCCAGGGAGAGGCGGTAGTTCTCTGTCCAGCCAAGGATGGCGATGGCCAGGTAGGTCAGGGCACCTGCCACCACCAGGGAGGCAATGGTGACGAAGCCCAGGGCCCGGTACTGGAACAGCGAGTAGACAACCACCAGCAGGAGGCCGATCAGGCCGGCCAGCAGGCCGAGGCGGAGCTGTTCGCCACCGAGTGTGGCCGAAATCTGCTGCTCGGACTGGATTTCAAAGCTGATGGGCAGCGCACCATAGCGGAGCTGGTCGGAGAGCGCCTTGGCCGATGCCTGCGTGAAGTTGCCCGTGATCTGCGGACGGCCGTCGGTGATGACAGCAAGGGAACGCGGCGCCGAAATGACCTTGTCGTCCAGGACGATGGCGAACTGCGACTTGGGGTCATTGCCGCTCTCGCCGCCGGCGGCGATGTAGAACTGGTTCAGGCGCTCGGTGACAGCTTTGAACTTGGCAGCGGCATCGCCGTTGAACACGATGTTGACGCCCCAGGAGTTGGTGACCGAGCCCTGGGCTCCCTGGACCTGGCTGAAGGAAGAGTCAGTGATGTCCTGGCCCTTGACCTCAACGGGACCCAGGATGTATTTCAGGCCGGTGGAGGGCTCGCAGGTCACCAGTGGCTTGGCCGGGTCGGAGCGTTGCTGCTTGTCCGTTGCAGGGTTCACGCAGTCCAAGGCTTCGAAGGTCTTCACGACGTCGGCGGTGACCCAGTTGGAGTCGCTCGCGTTGGCGGGCGCTGCGGCGGGCTTGGGCAGCTGGTCCTCCGGAGTGCGGGACTCAACGGGAACGGGATTGCCGTCACCGACGGCAATGACCGGACGGAAGTTCATGTCCGCCGAGGCCTGGATCAGCGCGCGGGTTTCCTTGGAAGGGGTTCCCGGGAGGCTGACCACCACGTTGCGGCCGGACTGGGTGCTGATTTCGGCTTCGGCAACACCGGAACCGTCCACGCGCTGGCGGATGATGGCGACAGCCTGGTTGAGCTGCTCCTCATTGATGTCCCCCGAGCCCTCAACCTTGGGCGCCAGGATCATCTGGGTGCCGCCTTCAAGGTCCAGGGCCAGCTTGGGCGCCCAGCTCGCGTGACCCGAGATGACGCCGCCGCCGAGGACTGCTGTCAATACAACGAAAATTGCTCCAAGCCAAGTCAGCACCCTGCGGGCTGAGTTTTTGGGGCCGGTCCGTGCCATTATCGATCTTCCTGTTGATGCCGGAACAGCCGCCGGCGGGCGCTGGTAAGCGCCTGCCGGCGGCGGTCCGCTGCCGGAGAGGTTGTCCGCGCGGTGTTCCCGCGGCTTACGGTCTAGCTGTCCTTCTTGTCCTCGCCGTTGAGGCGCGCAATGGTCTCGTCCGGGGTCTCGGAGGAGGCAGGCGTTTCAGTGCCGGCCGGAGCCTCGGCCTCGGCAGCCGTGAGGGAGGACGCGTCGTCCGGAACCACCGGGGCGGCCTCGGTGGGCTCGATGATCTTGGTCACGGCCTGGCGGTGCACGGTGGCCTCGGTGCCGGGAGACAGCTCGAGAACGACCTTATTCTCGGCCTCGTCCATCGAGACGATACGTCCGAACAGCCCGAAGCTGGTCATGACGTCCACTCCGGGGGCAAACTTGGACTGCAGCGTTGCCTGCTGCTGCTGGGTCTTCTTGTTGCGGCGGAACATCATGAAGACAAAAAGTCCAAGCATGACGAACAGCAGTATGGTCATTGGATCCACAGGGAAGTTCCGTTCTGTACTTACGTTTCTGGTCCACGGCATCGTCCCGGCGGACCCTGCGGCTGTGAGGCGTTGCCCGCCGGCCGCGTGCTGCTCCGCGGTGGCGGCGCACAGATCCAAGGACTCGGACGTGCCGAGCGTCATACCAGTCTAGAGGGAAAAGCTGAACGCAAGGTGTTATCGGCCGGTGTCGGCTGTTTCGGCGTCCGTTTCTTCTTCCCCGAAGAGAGCCAGCGCCTCCTGGCCGAAAACGCCGGCCGGCACGGCATAGCCGAGGTGCGTCCAAGCCGGGGCCATGGCAATCCGCCCCCGCGGGGTCCGGCCAAGGAGCCCTTCCCGGACAAGGTAGGGCTCGGCGACGGTTTCCACCGTTTCGGGCTCCTCGCCGACGGCGATCGCCAGGGTGGACAGGCCCACGGGCCCACCGTTGAACTTGGTGATCAGTGCTTCCAGGACGGAGCGGTCCAGTCGGTCAAGTCCCCGTTTGTCGACCTCGTACATGTCCAGCGCTGCGGACGCCGAATGGGCGTCGATCTGCTCTATGCCATGCACCAGCGCCCAGTCCCGGACGCGCCGCAGCAGGCGGTTCGCGATGCGGGGCGTCCCCCTGGAGCGGCCCGCAATTTCGCTGAACCCCGCAGAGTTGACCTTCAGGTCCAGCAGGCCTGCCGATCGACGGAGCACCAGCTCCAGTTCCGCGACGGAATAGAACTCGAGGTGGCCGGTGAACCCGAAGCGGTCGCGCAGCGGACCGGGAAGGAGCCCCGCCCGGGTGGTGGCCCCAACCAGGGTAAACGGGGGAAGTTCCAGCGGGATGGCGGTGGCGCCGGCGCCCTTGCCCACCACGATGTCCACACGGAAGTCTTCCATGGCCATGTAGAGCATTTCCTCGGCGGGCCGGGACATCCGGTGGATCTCGTCCAGGAAGAGCACCTCCCCCTCCGAAAGCGAGGACAGGATGGCGGCCAGGTCACCGGCATGCTGGATGGCCGGGCCGCTGCTGATGCGCAGCGGCGCATTCATTTCGGAGGCAACGATCATGGCGAGCGTGGTCTTGCCCAGGCCCGGAGGCCCGGAAAACAGCACGTGGTCCGCGCTGCGCCCGCGCATGCGTGATGCCTCGAGAACCAGGGAGAGCTGCTTGCGGACGCGGTGCTGGCCCACGAAGTCGTGCAGGTTCTTGGGCCGCAGGGCCGCCTCGATGGCGCGCTCCTCCGGCTCTTCTCCCCCGGCGACAAGGGACGGCTCAGCCACGGCTGCCTACCCGGTTCCCTGCGCGGGCACCGTCCTGGCCCAGCCAGCGGAGGGTGGCACGCAGGATCTGGGCAACATTGCCCTCCTCGGCCAGCCCGGGGGAATCCGTCAGCGCCTTGTCGATGCTGCCGGTGGCATCCTTCTCGGACCAGCCCAGGCTGGTCATTGCGGCGACCACCTGCGGTTTCCAGACCGTCTCGGCAGAGGGCGCCGGAGTAGAGGAGGTGACGGTTCCCGTGCCGTGCGGCACGAGCTTGCCGGCGAGTTCGAGCACGATGCGGCCCGCCACCTTGGGGCCGATGCCCGGAACCTTGGTGAAGGTCTTGCTGTCACCGGTGTGGGCGGCCACACGGATGGCTTCGGGTTCGTGGACGGCCAGCACGGCAAGTGCCAGGCGCGGCCCCACCCCGCTCACACTGAGCAGGACATCGAAAACTTCACGTTCGTCGTCGTCGGCAAAGCCGAAAAGGGTCAGCGAGTCTTCCCGGACGATCAGGGAGGTGAAGAGCTTCGCCTCCTCGCCAAGTTTCAGGTGGCCCAGGGTCTGCGGCGTCGCGAAGACGCTCATTCCGGCGCCGTTGAGGTCGATGACAGCCGTTGAAAGACCGACGTGCGCCACGGTTCCGCGGAGAAAACTGATCAAGACCCGGCTCCTGAAGTACCGTCCGTCCCCCGGCAAACAGGAAGCAGCAGGGGCGGACTATCCGAACATATCTACGAACAGAGTAGCAAGAGCGCGGAAGCTTCAGCGTCCACGGCGCGCCTTCGCCTCTGCTTCGGCCCAGGCCCGTTGCGCCGGGGTCAGGGAGTCCTTGCCGTTGCCGGTTGCGGACGCGGCGGCACCGCTGCCGGCACGCCAGGCATGGGTCAAGGCCAGGGCGAGGGCGTCTGCGGCGTCGGCGGGCTTGGGTGGGGCATCGAGGCGCAGGATCTTGGTGACCAGTTTGGTCACGGCATCCTTGTTGGCCGATCCGCTGCCGGTCACGGCCGCCTTGACTTCCGACGGCGTGTGCAGCGCCACCGGGATGCCGCGGCGCGCTGCCGCCGCGATGACCACGCCGGAGGCCTGGGCCACGCCCATGACGGTGCTGACGTTCATCTGCGAGAAGACGCGTTCGACGGCGACGACGTCCGGTTTGTGGCGCTCCAGCCATTCATCGATGGTCTCGGCAATGACCAGAAGACGCTTGTCCAGGGTCTGCTCGGGCGAGGTGCCCACCACGCCCACGGCAACCATGGTGGCGCGGCGGTTCCGCTCAACGTCCACCACACCGATGCCGCAACGGGTGAGGCCCGGATCGACTCCCAATACGCGAAGAGTCAAGTCCGGGCCTCCCTGTAAGTTGCCAAAATGAGCGTGCTACTCGGCTTCGAGCGCAGCCTGGACTTCCTCGCTCATGTCCGCGTTGGTGTACACGTTCTGGACGTCGTCGAGGTCTTCGAGGGCGTCCACGAGCTTCATGAACTTCTTGGCGCCCTCAAGGTCAAGCGGCACCTGCATCGAGGGCACGAATTCGGCTTCGTCGGACTCGTAGTCGATGCCGGCTTCCTTGAGCGCGTCGCGGATCGCCTGCAGGTCCTGGGGCTCCGAGTGGATTTCCCAGTTCTCGCCGCTGTCCTTGACTTCCTCCGCGCCTGCGTCCAGCACGGCCATCAGGACGTCGTCCTCGCTCAGGCCGTTCTTGGGCAGGTTCACGACGCCCTTGCGGGCGAACAGGTAGCTGACGGAACCCGGGTCGGCGATGGTGCCGCCGTTGCGGGAGATGGCGAGCCGCACTTCCGAGGCCGCACGGTTCTTGTTGTCCGTGAGGCACTCGATCAGCAGCGCGGAACCCTGGGGTCCGCGGGCTTCGTACATGATCTCGGTGTAGTCCACCACTTCGCCGGTGAGGCCGGCGCCGCGCTTGATGGCGCGGTCGATGTTGTCGGCGGGCACCGAGGTCTTCTTGGCCTTGGTGACGGCCAGTTCGAGGCTCGGGTTACCGGCGAGGTCCGGCCCGCCCATGCGTGCCGCGACTTCGATGTTCTTGATCAGCTTGGCGAACGACTTGGCCCGTCGACTGTCGAGGATGGCCTTCTTGTGTTTGGTCGTCGCCCATTTGGAGTGGCCTGACATGCTTTACGCTTCTCCTCTGATCATTCGAATAAAGAGTTCATGCACGCGCTTCTCGCCCGTCACTTCCGGGTGGAAGGAGGTGGCCAGCAGCTGGCCTGAACGCACTGCAACAATTCTAGCCAACCCGTGCAACGTGGCCGTATGGCTGGCGTGGTCCGGGTCCACCTGGGCCAGGATTTCCACGCCGGGGCCAACGCGCTCAACCCAGGGGCCGCGGATGAACACGGCGTGAACAGGGTCCACACCGTTCTCGCCCGCGCTGAAGTCAAGGCCCTTGAAGTCCAGGTCCGTTTCGAAGGACTCGCGCTGGCGGCCGAAGGCATTGCGGCGGACGGTGATGTCCAGGCCGCCGAAGGTCTGCTGGGGGTTGCCGGCCAGGTCCTTGGCCGGGTCCGCGATATCGTCGGCCAGCAGGATCATGCCAGCGCAGGAGCCGTACACGGGCAGGCCGTCGGCGATGCGCTTGCGGATCGGGTCGGCGAGTTCAAAGATGCGGGACAGCTTGTCGATCGTGGTGGATTCGCCACCGGGAATAATGAGGCCGTCGACGTCGTCGAGCTCGGCCGGGCGGCGGATGCCCACACCGGTGGCGCCCGCGTCCTCCACGGCGTGAAGGTGCTCGCGGAAGTCGCCTTGCAGCGCCAGGACGCCGATCCGCAGGCCTGCACCCACGCGCGAAGACGCGTTGGAAAGGGGGTTGGTCATTCGACCATCATAATGCGCCCGCCGCTGCCGGCGTGCGCACGCGGGCCCGGGAGCAGCCTCCGGGCCAGGTTCCATGCCTCAACTGGGATATATTACAGAACATGTTTTCCTTCAGCGTTCCGCTCGGCAAGCTGGTCCGTGCACTGTCCAGGCTCCGCGGTGGAGGCTCGGCGTTGCCCGGCCTGGTGGTCGAAAAAATCGATCCCCGTTTCATGCAGCGCACGCTTGCCACGCTCCCGCACGGCGTAGCCGTGGTCAGCGGCACCAACGGCAAGACGACCACCACCAAGATGGTAGTGGAGCTGCTCGAGAGCCAGGGGCTGAAGGTCTTCACCAACCGCACCGGCAGCAACTTCACCCGCGGTGTTGCCGCCTCCCTGCTGGGCGAGGTGGACTGGCGCGGCCAGCTGGATGCCGACGTCGCCGTGCTGGAACTGGACGAGGCGCACGCGGTGCACTTCGTCAACCAGGTGCCTCCGCGCTTCAGCCTGCTGCTCAACGTCCTGCGCGACCAGCTGGACCGCTTCGGCGAGATCGACAAGACCGCCCAGCTCCTGCAGCACATCGCCGCCAAGACCACCGGCACCGTTGTCCTTAACCGCGAGGACCCCCGGGTGGCCCGGATTGCGGCCACCGTAAGCGGAACCGAAGTCCTCTACTTCGGCCTGGACGAGTCGCTCCGGAGCACCTTCCCCAACGACGACGACATGCGTGCCGCGCCGCACGCCGCCACGGCCCACGGGGCCGCTACAGCTCACGGAAGCGCCACCGCCGCTGCCGTTCCCGCCGCCCCGGAGGCCGACGTCGTGCTCCGCCGGGTGGGTGCCGAAGACGCCGATTTCGAGTTCGACGGTGCAACCATCACCACGCACATGAAGCTGCGCGGCGTGTACAACATCTTCAACGCGGCCGCCGCGCTGGCCCTCGCACGAGCCATCGCCGGCAGCACGGATGCCACCACGCTGGTCAAGGCGCTTTCCGAGGTGGCCCCGGCGTTCGGCCGCGGCGAGAGCCTGACCGTGGACGGCCTGCCACTCGAGCTGGTGCTGGTCAAGAACCCGAGCGGCTTCCGCCTGGGCCTGAAATCCTTCCCGGCCAAGGGCTACGCCTCCATGATCGCCATCAACGACAACTACGCCGACGGCCGGGACATGTCCTGGCTGTGGGACGTGGAGTTCGACTCCCTGCAGGAAGAAGGCGTGGAGGTCCTCACCGGGGTGCGCGCCTACGACATGGCACTGCGCCTGCAGTACGACGATGTGCGGATCGGCGCCGTGGACACCGACATTCCGGCGGCACTGGCAGCGTTCATCCAGGGCTCGCAGGGCAAACCCAAGCGCATTTTCTGCACCTACACGTCCATGCTGGCCATCCGCCGCGAACTCGCCAAAATCACCACAGTGGAGGTGGTCTCATGACCACGGCAGACGACACCACAGCACAGCCCGGCAGCCCTGCACAGCCAGGCAAGGGCACCATCCGCGTGCTGCAGCTGTACCCGCGTGAAATGAACATCTACGGCGACTGGGGCAACGCCCTGGTCCTGCAGCAGCGGCTCCGCTGGCACGGCTACACCCCGGAGCTGTCCGAATACAACGTGGGCGACGAGTTCCCGGAGGACGTGGACATCATCGTGGGCGGCGGCGGCCAGGACAGCGGACAGCTGCTGATCCAGGACGATCTGCAGTCCCGCGGCGAAACCCTGCAGCAGCTGGCATCCGACGGCACGCCCATGCTGGTCATCTGCGGCCTCTACCAGCTGTTCGGCAAGTTTTTCAAGACCAGCGCCGGTCCGGTCATCCCGGGCATCGGCATCCTGGATGTCGAAACCAACGGCACGGACGAGCGCCTGATCGGGAACGTCACGCTCAACTCCCCCGAGTTCGGCGAAGTTCTGGGGTACGAAAACCACAGCGGACAGACCACCCTGGGCCCCGGCGTCGAACCTTTGGGCACGGTGTCCAAGGGTGCCGGAAACAACAGCAAGGACGGGCACGAGGGCGCCCGCTACCGCAACGTCGTGGCCAGCTACCTGCACGGCTCGCTCCTGCCGAAGAACCCTGCGATTGCCGACTTTCTGATCCGGACCGCCGTCGAACGCAAGTACGGAACCTTCGTTCCCGGAACGCCCGACGACGGCTACGCCCGCCTCGCGCGCGAACACGCGGCCCGCCGCCCGCGCTGAGGCTTCGGGCTCACGGCCCTGCTATTTCTCCTTGGTGATGAGGAGTTCGTGGGCTCCGGCCGTGGCCGCCCCCATGGATTCGACCACCGTCTTGGTCCGCAGATGGGTTTCGGCGTCGGCCGCCGGTGTGGCACAGACCCCCTGCGGGGCATCACTGGCCACCGAGCACCAGCGGTAGGGGCCGCGGACGATGACCGACGGCGCCCAGGCCAGGTCCGAGGCCTTCCAGACCCCCGCGGCGTCCTGGCCGAACTGGGCACGTACCAGCAGGCCCTCGTTGTTGACCACGTACCAGGGTGAGAGTTCGGTGACGCCGTTGCCGAGGCCGTACACAATCCAGGTGCCCTTGTAGTTCTCGATGGGCAGCACGGAATGCGTGTGGTGGCCGTAGACCATGGTGAACTGGCCGCTGTCCACGAGTGTGTGGGCCACGTCCTGCTGCTGTGCGTTGGCCTCGCTGGCGTACTCATCGCCGGCATGCATGACGCCCAGCACGATGTCCGCGCCCAGCGCCCGGGCCTGCACGGCCTTGGCGATCATCGCTGCGGGATCCAGTTCATCCACCTGCCAGGGGAATTCCGGGATCTGGCCGTTGTGGCCGTAGGTTCCGGCGATCACGGCAATGGTGGCGGCCTCGGTCTTGAGCAGCAGGACGCCCTTGGACTCGGCCTCCGTGCGGTAGGAGCCCGTGTGCTTGAGCCCGGCGGCATCCAGGGCATCCAGTGTGCGCAGAAGGCCGTCCGTGCCCCGGTCGATGGTGTGGTTGCTCGAGGTGGTGCAGGCCTGGTAGCCGACGTCCTTCGAGGCCGCGATGATCTGTGGCGGCACATTGAACGAGGGGTAGGCGGAGAACGGGCCCTCAGGCCCGGCAACGGGCGTTTCCTGGTGGCAGATGCCGAGGTCGCTGTTGCGGATGTAGCGGCGCTGCCCTTCCAGGAGCGGCACGAAGGTGTAGCCGGGCTGCCCGGCTGCCGCCGCGTCCTCCCGGGCCTGCTGCCACAGCTGCGTGTGCACCAGCATGTCGCCGGTGACGGTAATGGACGTGCAGCGCAGCTCCGGGCACGCCGGACCCTTGCCGGGCGTCGGCGTGGGCGCCGGCGTGGGCGTGGGGGTTTCGGTCACCGGGGTGGCGGCCGGGCTGGAGGACTTGTCGGCACTGGATTCCGCCACCACCCCGCAGGACGCCAAGGACGCCGCCAAGGCCAGGGCGGCCAGTGCCGCCGCGGTGCGTGACGCTGTCGTTCGCCGGTGGAAAGTCAAAGGGGGCCGCATGCCCGCCATCCTACGGCGGCACCCGGACATTTTTTCGCGCGCCACCGTTGAGCGCCGCATTCTTACGTGAAAGAGTCACTTCATGACCAATCCTCTCCTGAGTCCCAGTCCCCTGCCGTTCGGGCTACCCCTCTTCGCCGGAATCGAAGACGCCCACTTCGCCGAGGCGGTGGACGCCGGGCTCGCCGAGCACCTTGCAGAAATCCAGGCCATCACCGAACAGTCCGAAGCCGCCACCTTTGAGAACACCGCCGTGGCCATGGAACGGGCAGGGCGGCTGCTCGAACGCGCGGCGGCCTCGTTCTTCACACTGGTCTCTGCGGACGCCACGGACACCATCAGGGAACTAGAGACCAGGCTCTCGCCGAAGTTCTCGGCGCACCAGGATGCCGTGTACATGAACAGGGCACTGTTCGAGCGTTTCGCAGCGATCGACGTCACGGGGCTGGACAGCGAATCAACGCGCCTGGTAGAGGAGTACCTCAAGGAGTTCCGCCAGTCCGGCATCCAACTGGACGACGCCGGCCAGGAGCGGCTCAAGGGCATCAATGCCGAGCTCTCCCGGCTGGGCACAGAGTTCGGCCAGCGGGTCAAGGAGGCGATGAAGTCCTCGGCCCTCCTGCTGGACGATGCCGCTGATCTGGCCGGGCTGCCCGCCGATGACATCGCCAGTTCCGCTGAGGCCGCCAGGACAGCGGGGCACGAGGGCAAGTACCTGCTCACCCTCATCCAGCCGAGCAATCAGCCGGCCATGTCCGCCCTGGAGAACCGTGACGTGCGCCGCCGCCTCCACGAAGCCTCGCTTGCCCGTGGCAGTGCCGGTGGCAGCCTGGACGTCCGCGAACTGGTCACGTCCATGGTCCGCCTGCGGGCTGAGAAAGCCACGCTCCTGGGCTTCGCCAACTACGCCGAACTCACCGTGGACCGCCAGACTGCCCCTGACTTCGAAGCCGTCCAGGCCATGATGGACCGCCTGGCACCGGCCGCCGTCCGGAACGCCGACGCGGAAGCCGCCGCCTTGGCGGAGACCGCCGGCCACCCTCTGGAAGCCTGGGACTGGGCGTACTACTCCGCCAAGGTCCGCCGCGAACGCTTCTCCGTGGACGAGCAGGCAATCCGGCCGTTCTTCAGCCTGGACAAGGTCCTGCATGACGGCGTGTTCTTCGCCGCGACGTCCCTGTACGGGATCACGTTCCACGAACGCGCGGACCTGGCCGGGTACCACCCCGACGTCCGTGTCTGGGAAGTGCGCAACGCCGACGGCTCGGAGCTCGGACTCTTCCTGGGCGACTACTACACACGCGAATCCAAGCGGGGTGGTGCGTGGATGAACTCGCTCGTGGAGCAGTCCTCCTTGCTGGGCACCAAGGCCGTGGTGATCAACAACCTCAACATTTCGAAGCCGCCCGCCGGTGAACCCACACTGCTGACTCTCGATGAGGTCCGGACGCTCTTCCACGAGTTCGGGCACGCCCTGCACGGCCTGTTTTCCGATGTCAGGTACCCACGGTTCTCGGGCACGGCCGTGCCCCGGGACTTTGTCGAATACCCGTCCCAGGTCAACGAAATGTGGATCATGTGGCCGGAGGTCCTGGCCAACTATGCGCGGCACCACGCCACCGGCGAGCCGTTGCCGCAGGACATAGTGGACAAGCTGAACGAGTCCCGGCTGTGGGGCGAAGGCTTCGCCACCACCGAGTACCTGGGGGCCGCGCTCCTCGACCTCGCCTGGCATGTCCTGGAGGCCGGCGACGTGCCCACCGACGCGCTGGCCTTCGAGGCCAAGGCGCTTGCCGCGGCAGGCGTGGCCCACAGCCTCATCCCGCCCCGCTACCGCACCGGCTATTTCCAGCACATTTTCGCGGGCGCCGGCTACGCCGCCGGGTACTACTCCTACATCTGGAGCGAGGTCCTGGATGCCGACACCGTCGAGTGGTTCACCGAGAACGGCGGGCTGAGCCGGGAGAACGGGGACCGTTTCCGTACGGAGCTCCTGTCCCGCGGCAACAGCCGCGACCCGCTGGAATCGTTCCGCACCTTCCGAGGCCGGGACGCCAGGCTGGAACCCCTCCTGAAGCGCCGCGGCCTCGAATAACTTCACCTTAAAGAACGACGGCGGCGAGTCACCCAGCATAGGTGACTCGCCGCCGTCGAGAACTGACCTCTAATGCGAAGGACGGTGTGATCCGGCAGCGTGCGTAAAAGGGGCCCCGCGCCCCGAGCAGCTACTTGGCTGCCAACGAAGCGCGGGGAATAGCACGCAGAGGATTGCCGCTGCCCGAGACCTAAGTGTGAGACTTACCAGCCGCGCTCTGCGAGGCGGTGCGGCTGCGGGATCTCGTCCACGTTGATGCCCACCATGGCTTCGCCCAGGCCGCGGGAGACCTTGGCGATGACGTCGGCGTCGTCGTAGAAGGTGGTGGCCTTCACGACGGCGGCGGCGCGCTGCGCCGGGTTGCCGGACTTGAAGATGCCGGAACCGACGAACACGCCGTCCGCACCGAGCTGCATCATCATGGCGGCGTCAGCCGGGGTGGCGATGCCGCCGGCGGTGAAGAGCACCACGGGGAGCTTGCCCGTGGCGGCAACTTCCTTGACCAGTTCGTACGGTGCCTGCAGTTCCTTGGCGGCGACGTACAGCTCGTCCTCGGGCAGGGCGGCGAGCTTGGCGATCTCGGCACGGATCTGGCGCATGTGGCCCGTGGCGTTGGAGACATCGCCGGTGCCGGCCTCGCCCTTGGAGCGGATCATGGCCGCGCCCTCGTTGATGCGGCGCAGGGCCTCGCCGAGGTTGGTGGCGCCGCAGACGAAGGGAACGGTGAAGTTCCACTTGTCGATGTGGTTGACGTAGTCGGCCGGGGTCAGGACCTCGGACTCGTCGATGTAGTCGACACCGAGGGACTGCAGGACCTGGGCCTCGACGAAGTGGCCGATGCGGGCCTTGGCCATGACCGGGATGGACACGGCAGCGATGATCGCGTCGATCATGTCCGGATCGGACATGCGGGACACGCCACCCTGGGCGCGGATGTCGGCCGGGACGCGCTCGAGCGCCATGACCGCCACGGCACCGGCATCTTCGGCGATGCGGGCCTGCTCGACGTTGACGACGTCCATGATGACGCCGCCCTTCAACATCTCCGCCATGCCCCGCTTGACGCGGTTGCTGCCGGTGACGGGAACCTGAGCTGAAGTCTCTTCACTGCTGGACACAAAAAGCCCCTAGGAGTAGGTAAAAAGGAGTACATCTCATCATACGGTGCAGACGGGTGGCCAAACTCACCAACCACGTCATGCGGCGTTGCACTGGGGTCGACAAGTGGTGCGTACTGGTCCACTGCCACCCTACGGCGCCCGAGATGCTAGGTGGAGGCCGTTCCTTCGGCCGCAGCCATCGCCTGCCGACGAACAGCCATCATGCGCTGGGCGATGGTGACCACGCTGGCCACCGCCAGCAAGACAAGGGTCACCAGCAGCACTACCGGGGGCAGGCCAAGGCCGGTCAGTCCGGCAACCAGCAGGACTGACGCAAGCCGTTCGGCCCGTTCAGCGATGCCCACATTGGCCGAGAATCCCAGCGATTCGGCCTTCGCCCGGGCATAGGAGACCACCATGCCCAGGACGAGGCACACTAAGGCGGAAACCGCGATGGGACGGTCCGCGCCCTCGGTGAAGAACCAGATGGTCAGCCCCATGAAAATGGCGCCGTCGGCCGCCCGGTCAAGGGTTGAATCGAGGAAGTTGCCCCAGCGGCCGCTGGCACCGAGCAGCCGGGCCATGATGCCGTCCACAACGTCGGAGAACGCGAAGACCGCAACGATCAGCGAACCCCACCACAGCTGGCCCATCGGGTAGAAGACCAGGGCCCCCACCATGACTCCGGCGGTGCCCACCACCGTGACCGCGTCCGGAGAGACTCCGATCCTGAGCAGCCAGCGGGCAAGAGGGGTAAACAAGGAGGTGAAGAAACCGCGTGCATGCCTATTGAGCATTCGACTCCCCCGGCCAGGCTTCCGAAACAAGCCGGCGGACCTCGTCAAGGGTCTGGGTGATGGCCTTGGTCTGGGCAATGATCGGGAAGAAGTTCCCGTCGCCGCCCCAGCGCGGCACAACATGCTGGTGCAGGTGTGCTGCGATGCCCGCCCCGCCGGTGACGCCCTGGTTCATGCCCAGGTTGAAGCCGCTGGGGTTGGACACCTTGCGCAGCACGCGCATGGCGGTCTGCGTGAGTTCGGCGAACTCCGCCGTTTCCTCCGCCGTGATGTCCGTGTAGTCGGGCACATGACGGTACGGGCACACCAGGAGGTGGCCCGGGTTGTACGGGAACAGGTTGAGCACCACGTAGCAGGTCTTGCCGCGGTAGACGATCAGGGATTCCTCATCGCTGCGCTGCGGTGCCACGCAGAACGGGCAGTCGTCCTTGCCCTTGAACTGCTCCTGCCCGCCCTTGATGTAGGCCATGCGGTGTGGAGTCCACAGGCGCTGGAAAGCGTCCGGGACGCCTGCCAGCCCGAAGTCATCGGTTGCTTCGGCGTCGCCCGGATACTCGCTTGACGCGCCTGTGTTCTCCTGCACCGTCCTGGATCCGCCCCGTCAGCTCTCGCGGTTCTTGACGGCGTCGACGATCCGGCGGACCGCCTCGGACACGGGCACGCCGTTGTCCTGGCTGCCGTCGCGGAAGCGGAAGGAAACCGCGCCCGCTTCGGCGTCCTCGCCGCCGGCGATCAGCACGAACGGGATCTTGTCCTTGCTGGCGGTGCGGATCTTCTTCGGGAAGCGGTCGGAGGAAATGTCGACCTCCGCACGGATGCCTGCCGCCTTGAGCTGGCCAACGACGTCGAACATGTAGTCATTGAAGGCCTCCGCCACCGGGATGCCGACCACCTGGACGGGAGCCAGCCAGGCAGGGAAGGCACCGGCATAGTGCTCGGTGAGCACGCCCATGAAGCGCTCGATCGAGCCGAACAGGGCGCGGTGGATCATGACGGGGCGCTGGCGCGTGCCGTCGGCGGCCTGGAACTCGAGTTCGAAGCGCTCCGGCAGGTTGAAGTCCAGCTGGATGGTGGACATCTGCCAGGTGCGGCCCAGGGCGTCCTTCGCCTGGACGGAAATCTTGGGGCCATAGAACGCGGCTCCACCCGGGTCTGCTACCAGGTCCAGGCCGGAGGCCTCGGCAACTTCGGCCAGCGTGCGTGTGGCTTCCTCCCACGCGGCGTCCTCGCCCACGAACTTGTCCTCGTTCTTGGTGGAGAGCTCCAGGTAGAAATCGTCCAGGCCGTAGTCCTTGAGCAGGTCGAGCACGAACTTCAGCGTGGTGGTGAGCTCGTCCTTCATCTGCTCGCGGGTGCAGTAGATGTGGGCGTCGTCCTGTGTCATGCCGCGCACGCGCGTCAGGCCGTGCACCACGCCGGACTTCTCGTAGCGGTACACCGAACCGAATTCGAACAGGCGCAGTGGCAGTTCGCGGTACGAGCGGCCCCGTGAGCGGAAGATCAGGTTGTGCATGGGGCAGTTCATCGGCTTCAGGTAGTAGTCCTGGCCGGGCTTGCGCACGGTGCCGTCCTCGTTGAGCTCGGCGTCGATGTGCATCGCCGGGAACATGCCGTCCTTGTACCAGTCAAGGTGCCCGGAGACCTCATAGAGGTGGCCCTTGGTGATGTGCGGGGTGTAGACAAACTCGTAGCCGGCTTCCACGTGGCGCTGGCGGGAGTAGTCCTCCATGGCCTTGCGGATGATGCCGCCCTTGGGGTGGAACACCGGAAGGCCGGAACCCAGCTCGTCCGGGAAGGAGAACAGATCCAGCTCGACGCCCAGCTTGCGGTGGTCGCGGCGCTCGGCCTCGGCAATGCGCTCCTGGTAGGCCTTCAGGGCGTCCTTGGTGGGCCAGGCGGTGCCGTAGATGCGCTGCAGCTGCTGGTTGTTCTGGTTGCCCAGCCAGTACGCGGCCGAGGACCGGGTCAGCGCGAAGGCGTTGGAGATCAGCTTGGTGTTGGGCAGGTGCGGGCCGCGGCACAGATCGCACCAGACTGAGTCCCCGCTCTTGCGGTCCACATTGTCGTAGATGGTGATGTCGCCGGCGCCGACCTCGACGTTGACGCCTTCACCGGCACCGACGGCGTCGTTCTTCTTGCCGAGCAGCTCAAGCTTGTAGGGCTCGTTCTTCATGGCCTCGCGGGCCTCGTCCTCGTTGACCACGCGGCGGACGAACTTCTGGTTCTGGTTGATGATCTTGAGCATCATCTTTTCCAGGGTCTTGAGGTCCTCGGGAGTGAACGGCTCGGCGACGTCGAAGTCGAAGTAGAAGCCGTCGGTGATGTACGGGCCGATGCCGAGCTTGGCGTCGGGGCGCAGTTGCTGCACGGCCTGGGCCATGACGTGTGCAGTGGAGTGGCGCAGGACGTTGAGTCCGTCCGGGGAATCAATGGTGACGCCTTCAACCTGCGCGCCTTCCGGCAGCGTCTGGTCGAGGTCCTTGAGTTCGCCGTCCACACGGGCCACTACCACGTCGCGGCGCTCAAAGAAGAGTTCCGCGCCGGTAGTCCCCTCCGTCACCTTGGTCTCTTCGCCATCGACGATGAGGGTGATCTGTTGGGCATCTGACACGGGTGTCTCCTATTCATAGTGAAGGCTTCATAGCTTGTGGCGTACGGGGACCACAGCCAGCCATCGTCAATCGTATCCGCTTCGGCGAAGGCGGCCAAAGCAGCGCGCCGACGCCCGGATTCAGCTGCCAAGGCCCGTGATGGCGAGGTTGCGGGAGATGCCGTCGAGGGGCCCCGGCTGCATGAATTCCTTCGGGATCCCGACGCCGGAAGCCGGGTTTTGCCCCAAGGGCAGCGTTTCGGGGCGGCTGAGGTCCCAGGCCATGCTGGCACTCAGGCTGATGCCCTTCGGCCCGGTGCGGCGCGTGGTCCCCCTGATCAGCAGCAGCCGCGTCCCGAAAAGCAGCGGCCCGGACTGTTCCTGGGCTTCGTGGAAGAAGACCGTGTCCACGCAGCCGGTGCCGTCGTCGATGCTGATGAAGACCACCCGCCGGCCGCCGCGCATGGGCGGGGTCTGCGTGGCGATGCGGACGCCGGCCACCAGCACCTCGCTGCCGTTGCGCAGGCCGAGGAGCTTGTCTGCCGTGGTGACGCCCAGCCGGTCCAGCAGCGGCCGGTGGCTCTCCATGAGGTGCCCGCTCACGTCCACCGCCATGAGGTCCAGCTCGGCGCGCACGTTGTCCACCAAGGTGGGTTCGGGCAGTTCCGGCACCAGGTTCCGCAGTTCCACATCACCCAGGGGCAGGGCCAGCTGCCCTTCAACAAGGTCGACGCCCTTCCTGGAAGGCCGGTTCTGCAGCATCTGCAGGTGGTGCACAAGATCGGCCCGGCTGGCCGCTCCCCCGGAGTCCCGGTGCAGGGCGTCGAAGGCTCCCAGCTGGGCGAGCCGCTTGATGTTCGGCTTGCTCACCCGCGCCCGGGCCCGGAGATCGGCGAGCGAGTCGTAGGGCTGCCCGGCCACGATGCGCTTCAGTTCCGTGCCGGAGAGCCCGTAGATCCCGGTCAGGCTCAGCCGGATTCCCAGCTTGCCGTGGTCCGGGCCCTCTTCGATCCGTTCCACCCGGTATTCGGCCCGGCTGCGGTTGATGTCCAGCGGCAGGATGGGAATGCCCAGGCGCCGGGCCTCGGCCACGAGCAGCCGCTTGGGGTACATGCCGGGATCGTGTTCCCACAGCCCGGCAAGGAACGCCTCCGGGTGGTGTGCCTTCAGCCAGGCCGACTGGTAGGTGGGCACCGCAAAGGCGGCTCCGTGGGCTTTGCAGAACCCGAAGCTGCCGAAGGCCTTCAGCGTGCCCCAGACCTTGTCCACCACCTCGGCCGGGTAGCGCCGTGCCCTTGCCTCGCGCCGGAAGATTTCCTCCACTTTCCCTTCCGCTTCGGTGCCCAGCAGGCGGCGGTACTCGTCGGCCTTCGCCAGCCCGCACCGGGTCATGACGTCGAAGGTTCTCAGGATCTGCTCGTGGAACACCGTCACGCCATGGGTCTCCTGCAGCACCGGCTTCAGATCGGGATGCGGGTAGACCTCCGGCGCGAAGCCGTGCCGGTGTTCCAGGAACGGGCGGACCATGTCCGATTTCATGGGTCCTGGCCGGAACAGCGAGATATCGATGATGAGGTCGTTGAATTCCCGCGGCGCCATCTTGCCCACGAGCTCGCGCTGGCCGGGCGATTCAATCTGGAAACAGCCCAGCGTGTGGGTGCTGCGGATCAGCTCGTAGGTGGGTTCGTCGTCGAGCGGCACGGCATTGAGGTCGATGGTGCCGTCCGCGAAAATGTAGTCCGGACCGGTCCCGTCCGGGCCTGCCGGGTGCCGCCCCGCCTCCACCACCTCGGCCTTGGAGGGGTGCAGCCGGATGACCTCACGCACGGCGAAGGCCATGGCGCTCTGCATCCGGACGCCCAGGACGTCGAGCTTGAGCATGCCCATGGGATCCATGTCGTGTTTGTCGAACTGGCTCATGGGCAGCCCCAGCCCGCTTGGCTGCACGGGGGTCCGGTCCAGCAGCGTGGCGTCTCCCAGGATCACCCCGCACGGGTGCATGGAGATGTGCCGCGGCAGCCGGTCCAGCCGTTCGGTGAGGTCCACGAGCATGTCCAGCTGCCCGCTCTCCTCCATGCCGTCCTGTTCCCCGCGGCCGGCTTCCACCCTTCCGGCGAAGTCCCGCAGCTCGGGCTTCTCCTCAAGCGCCTCCCGGAATTTGCGTGCCGAAAAGCGCCACAGCTGCTTGGCGATTTCGCCGACCTCGTCGCCGTCCATGCCCAGCGCGAGGCCTGCGTCCCGCACGGCCCCGCGCGCCCGGTAGCCGTTCTGCATGCTCATCAAGGTGACCCGTTCGGCGCCGAAGCGCTTGAAGATCCGCCGGTATACGTTGTGCCGCTCGGCGCTTTCGACGTCGATGTCGATGTCCGGCAAGGTGGAGCGGTCCCCGGAGAGGAACCGCTCGAAGATGAGGTCGTGCTGGAGCGGGTCCACCTGGCTGATCCCGGTCAGGTAGTTGACCAGGCTCGATGCCCCGGAGCCGCGCGCCGCCGAGCGGACACCCATCCCGGTGATCATCTTCGATACCTCGGCCACGGTAAGGAAGTAGGAGGCGAAGCCAAGATCGCCGATGATCGTCAGCTCGTGCTCAAGCCGCGAGCGCATGCGTTCCTTGGCCTGGCCGCTGATTCCCGGGAACCGCCTGGTGATTCCGGCATCGCACCGCTGGGACAGCTCCCTGAGCGGGTCTCCCTCAATGCCGATCACGGAGGCTTCCGGGACAAGCGGCCGCTTCCAGCCCATGTCCAGGACGGGGTCGATGCGGCATTTATCGGCGAGCGCCTCGGTTTCGGCCAGCAGCGTGCCCAGGGCTGCCGCACCGTAGCCTGCGGCGCCGATGATTTCCTTGCCCAGTTCCAGCATCTGTTCCGCGGATTTCAGCCAGCCCTGCCCGTTGGGCTGGAGCATCGGTGCCGCCGAGAGTTCCGGGAGCGATTTCAGGGTGCGCGCCGATTCCAGGACGTCCGCCGTGGCGGCACCGTCTTCGGCGCAGTAGCGCACGGCATTGCTCAGCACGGCCGGGACATTGTGTTCGTAGGCGAGCTTGAGCATGCGGACGGCATGTGCCGTGCTGTACGGCCCCCCGGGGGCGCTGAGCTGGGTGACGGCCTCTGCGGCGATGGTTCCAGGCGGCATGGCGTCGAGCCAGCGTTTGAAAAGGGTCCGGGGGCGGAGGTAGCGCCGCCCGCCCATGGCGCGTCCGACGTCGGAGTCGGGACCGATCAGTACCGTCAGCACCGGTTCGAGGGTTTCAGGGTGCAGGGTCCGCGATGCCAGCTCCGCCCGGGTCACGGCCACGGGTACGGGCCCGCCGGCCTTCCCCGAGGTGCGGGCGTGGGCGTCCGAGACAAGACGGCACAGGGCGCGGTAGCCGGCGCCGTTGTTGTGGCCATGGGCCAGCACGACGACGCGGCCCGCCACCTGGGTGCGGTGGTCGCCGTCGTCGTCGAACACCGCGAGGTCGACGCCGACGATCGGATCGATCCCGGCTTCCATGCAGGCCTTCAGGTGCTTGACGGTTCCGTAGAGGCCGTCCCGGTCCGTGCAGGCGAGCGCGGTGGCTCCGTCTGCGTGCGCGGCTTGGGCGAGTTCGTCGGGCCAGGACACCCCGTAGTGGGCGCTGAAGGCGGTGGATACATGCAGGTGGGTGAAGCTCATGTGTACCGTGCCGGTTCCGCGTATTGTGCCGGTTCGTTGCGGGAGCGGGTCATGATTTAGGCCGCCTCGTCCGGTTCCGTGGCCTGGGACTGGGCGGCGTCGTGGATGCGCAGCAAGCGCCAGCGTCCGCTGCCAACGTGCCGGACGAGGTCGAGGGTGAGCAGGGGTTCCGCCGCAGCGTCCCCGCCCCAGGGCGCCTGGGGATCCGGGGACGGGGCTTCCGGGGAGCGTTCGAGCTGCACCCGCCAGATCTCGTGGTCCACCAGGCCCGCACCGCTCCCCAAGGGGGCGCGGCTTTCCTCCACCCACCACTGGCGTCTCTCATACCAGCGCACCGGCTCGGCGCAGACCACATAGCCGAGGCCCTGCCACCGGATTTCCGCCGGCCGGCCGGCGGGTGTGCAGACGACATCGATGGACTCGCTGAATATCCCCACAAGCGCACCTTCCCGATTCATTCCCCGGCAAACGTTCCGAGGCAGGCCCCAGGGACAGAACCGCTGCCGTATCGCGGAAACCATCAACAGTTCGAATATATGTTCGAATGAATCCAGTTTACTCGGGGCCCCCGACAAAACCCACTCCCCCGCGGTTCGCAGCGACGAAGGACTGCTCAGGCCGTCTCTTGGATCATGTGCTGTTCCACTGGATCCGGGAGTGCTTCACTGAAAGGTACGACGACGGCCACGCCGCCTTTCGCTGCCAGCGGCGGTACTCGAGTGCGCAAGATCATCCATGGTCGAGTTCGCCGGGATCTGGCGGGAGACACCCAAGTTCGTCTTTCGCGAACCCTCACCCAGGCGGAGCGGAACACCACGGTGATTCACGACGTCGCGCCTGAACACAGCCGGGTTGCCGGCATCGAGGGACGCGGATTCAGAAAGAGACCTGGCCCCCGATCACCGTGCGGCTGATGCCGCCGACCCAGACGCTGCCGGCTTCCACGCTGACGGACAGCCGCCCGCCGCGTCCGAGCACCGTGCCCTGCTGAACGGTGTAGCTGCCGCTGATCACGCCTTCATCGCGAAGCCACTGGGCCAGTCCGGCATTGACACTGCCTGTCACGGGGTCTTCGTCCACATCGTGGCCTGGCGCGAACGCCCGGACTTCGAAATCGGCCGGCCCGCCGCGGCCGTATGCACCAATGACACCCATGTTGAGCTCATCCATGACGGCGAAGTCGGGGCGGAGGTCCAGGACCTCCTGGGCCGATTCCAGGCGGATTCCGATCCACCCGGGGCCGTTGTCGACCCAGTTGCTTCCCAGGACCTGTCCGGGCCGGAGGCCAAGGCTTGTGATTGCCTGCTCGAGCACGGCCATCTCCACCGGTCCCGATCTGCGCACTGGGGGCGCAGCGAAGGACAGTTCATCGCCCGAGCGCCGGATGGTGATCAAGCCGGCCCCGCACTCCTGCACCACATGCGCCGCCGCCTGTGGCCGCCCTCCGCTTTCCAGCCAGGCGTGGGCGGATCCCAGGGTCGGGTGCCCGGCGAAGGCGACCTCAGTCCTCGGAGTGAAGATGCGGAGCTTGTAGTCCGCCGCAGGGTCGCTTGGCGCCAGCAGGAAGGTGGTCTCCGACAGATTCGTCCAGCTCGCGAAGCTCTGCATCTGCTGGGTGGACAAGCCCTCTGCGCCATGGACGACCGCCACCGGATTGCCGGCCTTGGGTCCTGGGGCGAAGACGTCCACCTGGGAGAAGAGGCGTTGGGGCACGAAAGTCATGAGGTTCTTTCTCTTGCACGTGAAACAGCGGCCGTCTTGCACGGTTCAGCATCACGATAGTTTCAAACTGGCCTTAAAATAAAGATCCAGTTTAGGAAACTGGCAAGCCGACTGCGGGCCGTCGAAACTGAGGGGTGGACGACAAGGGGCGTACAGAGCAGGATTGAGCCATGAGCACCCATGACGCACTCCTGAAGCAGGCAAGCCTCACGGCCACAAACGCCACCGTGGTGGCCAAGTTCGAGATCGACGGCAACATACCGGGTTCCGGTGCGTATGTCGTGGGCCTCGTGGCTTCCAGCGAGGACCACTCCTCCCAGCGCCGGCTGGGCATTGAATTCATGAACGGCGAGGCGATTGCCTTCTACTCCTTCAACCACGCGCAGGGCACGGAGGAGAACTACGACCTCAAGGGCGTGGAGCACTCCGGCAACACCATCACGGGGCATTTCCCGGCGTCGGCCATCCACGGGCTCGGCAAGGGACACCTCATCACGGCCTTCAGCGAGGCGGACGGCCGCGAGTTCCAGGCGGGCGTTGCGGTCTCCGAAGCCCTCTAGGGAACCCGCGCGCCGGAGCGCTAGAAGAGCGCTTCCACGGGCTTGATCAGCTCCGGCGAATCGTTGCGGACATTCCCGACGGCGGCACCCACCGCGTCGAGCGTCCAGCCGGACGCGGCGTCGCGTGCCCCTGAACGGACCATGTCCAGCAGCCCGGCGGCGTCGTCGGCATGCGGATCCAGCCACGCCTCCATGGTTTCGGTGCTCATGGGCAAGGGGACGCGGTCATGCAGGGCAGTCAGTTCATCGAAAACGGAGGAGCCCCCCTGGGAGGTTGGCGTATCCGCGGTGACGATGGACGTTGAGAGCAGCCAGCGCAGGGGATCACCGGATTCCTTGCCGGGATCCTTCCACCATTCATACACGCCGGCGAACACCAGGCCCTGGCCGTCGGCGGCGTGCACATAGTACGGCTGCTTGCTCTTGCCCGGGCCCTGCTTCCATTCGTAGTAGCCGTCGGCCGGAACGGCACAGCGGCGGGAGGCCGCGGCCTTACGGAAGGAGGGTTTTTCCAGGAGCGTCTCGCTGCGGGCGTTGATGAGCCTTGCACCGCCGGAGGGATCCTTGGCCCACGACGGCACCAGTCCCCAGCGCGCCACATGCAGCTGCCGCTTCACGGCCCCCTCGACGAGCCGCTCCAGGACAATGGGCACTTCCGCAGTGGGAGCAACATTCCACGACTTGGCCACTTCAAGATCGTGTTCAAGTTCGGCATCGAATTGCGCCAGCAGGTCCCCCACGGCCCGCGCCATGACATAGCGTCCACACATGCGACCAGTCTGCCGCGTCCCGCCGCCATGCACCAGCACCCCGGGGCGGAATCCCCCGCACGTCACGCAGAGCCCCGCACAAAACGGAATATCCGCCGCCGGGTTACCGTTGATCCGGAAGACCCACCATTCAAATACTCAGGAGAACTCTGTGGATTTCACCCCCGAATCAGGCACCATCACCATGTTTTCGACCACCTGGTGCGGCTACTGCAACCGGTTGAAGAAGCAGCTGGACGCCAAGGGCATCGGCTACAAGGAGATCAACATCGAGGAGGTCGAGGGCACCGCGGCACTGGTGGAGCAGCTCAACGGCGGCAACCAGACGGTGCCCACCGTCCTCTTCCCGGACGGCACCGCCGCCACCAACCCCTCCGCAGCAGAGGTTGAAGCGCGCCTCGCCGCCTGATTCCGTGAGCCGCCTGGGTCCGGGCCTAATGGCGTCCGTCATGGAGACGCCATTAGGCCCGGACACCGGCCGGCACCATCCCCTTGACCGTGCTGTGTGATAGACAGTTTGAGATCAATATCGGACGGCGAGTCCGTATTCCGCATTGCTCTTAAGGGGAGATCCATGGTCCATGCAGTCAAAGGCGTTGTTGTCCGTTCCAAAGGCGCACCGGCCACTCTGGAAACAATCCTGGTTCCGGAGCCGGGCCCGGGCGAGGCCCTGGTGGACATCCTCACGAGCGGCGTGTGCCACACCGACCTGCACTACAAACTGGGCGGCATCAGCGACGATTTCCCGTTCCTGCTCGGACACGAGGCCACGGGCGTGGTCAGTGCAGTGGGTGCCGGCGTCACCGAGATCGAACCCGGTGACCGCGTGGTCCTGAACTGGCGTGCGGTCTGCGGCAACTGCCGGGCCTGCAAGCGCGGCCAGGCCCAGTACTGCTTCAACACGCACAACGCCACCCAGAAGATGACCCTTGAGGATGGCACCGAACTCTCGCCGGCCCTCGGCATCGGGGCGTTCATCGAAAAGACCCTCGTGGCCGCAGGACAGTGCACCAAGGTGGACCCCGACGCCGATGCTGCCGCCGTCGGGCTGCTTGGCTGCGGCGTGATGGCCGGCCTCGGTGCCGCCATCAACACCGGCGGCGTCAAGCGCGGCGACTCGGTGGCCGTGATCGGTTGCGGCGGCGTCGGAGTGGCCGCCATCGCCGGTTCGGCCCTTGCCGGCGCCACCACCATCATCGCCGTCGACATCGACGCAAAGAAGCTTGAGCGCGCCAAGGAACTCGGCGCCACGCACACCGTGGACTCGTCCCTGGGGGACCCCGTGGAACAGATCCGCGCACTCACCGGCGGTTTCGGTGCCGATGTGGTGATCGACGCCGTCGGCCGCCCCGAAACGTACAAGCAGGCCTTCTATGCCCGCGACCTCGCCGGCACCGTGGTCCTGGTGGGCGTCCCGACGCCGGAGATGACCCTCGAACTGCCCCTTCTGGATGTTTTTGGCCGCGGCGGTTCCCTCAAGTCCTCCTGGTACGGCGACTGCCTGCCGTCCCGGGACTTCCCCATGCTGGTGGATCTCTACAAGCAGGGCAAGCTCGACCTGGACGCCTTCGTCACCGAACGCATTGGCATCAACGACATCGAGGCGGCGTTCGACAAGATGCACGCAGGGTCCGTCCTCCGCTCGGTGGTGGAACTGTGAGCCCCGAATCCACAGCGCAGGAGACCTCCGTCCGCATTGACCGGGTGGTGACGTCGGGAACCTTTTCCCTCGATGGCGGCACCTGGGACGTGGACAACAACGTCTGGATCGTCGGCGACGACTCCGAATGCATCGTGATCGATCCGGCCCACGATCCCGCAGCCATCTTTGCGGCGGTGGGCGGACGGACCGTGAAGGCCATCCTGCTCACCCACGGGCATGACGACCACATCGCCTCGGCGGGCGCTTTCTGGGACCTGGCCAAGGCCCCGATCCACCTGCACCAGGCCGATTGGATGCTGTGGCGCGCTGTCTACCCGGAAATGGACCCGGACGCCGTCATCACCGACGGCGAGACTTTCAGCGTTGCCGGTGTCCAGTTCAAGGCCATCCACACGCCCGGGCACTCCCCCGGATCGGTCTCGTTCCACCTGAAGAGCGAGGGCACGCTGTTCAGCGGCGACACGCTGTTCCAGGGCGGCCCGGGCGCCACTGGCCGCTCGTACAGTGATTTCCCCACCATCATCGATTCCATCCGGACCCGCCTCCTGGCGCTGCCGGAGGAAACCGTGGTGCTGACCGGCCACGGGGATTCCACCACCATCGGCGCCGAGGCGCCGCAGTTGGAGGAATGGATCGCCCGCGGGCACTAGGCCCCGCCCTGGGACCGGTGACCGGCTGCCGTTTCGAATCGTGGAGCGGCAGCCGGCTCCAGCCGGACAATGACGGACTTCGACGCCGGAGTGTTGCTCCCCTCGGCGGTCGAGTCCAGGGGCACCAGGACGTTGGCCTCCGGGAAGTAGGCGGTCACACAGCCGCGGGCCGTGGGGTACGAGACCAGCCGCAGCTGGCGCAGAACCCGGTCCACGCCGTCGTCGGCTTCGCTGTGGACATCCACATAGCCACCATCGCTGAGGCCCAGCGCCGCCAGGTCCCCTGGGTGGACGAACAGGACCATCCGGCCCTTTTTCACGCCCCGGTAGCGGTCGTTGAGGCTGTACATGGTGGTGTTGAACTGGTCGTGGGACCGCACGCTCTGCAGGAGCAGGCGGCCGGCCGGCACCGTGATGGTCTCCAGGGAGTTGACGGTGAACATCGCCTTTCCGGTGGCCGTGGGGAACGTGCGCGAGTCCCGCGGCCCATGGGGCAGAACGAAGCCGCCGAGGTGCCTGATCTTCGCGTTGAAGTCCTCGAAGCCCGGCACAACATGCGAGATGTGCTCGCGCACCGCATCGTAGTTGCCCTCCAGCGCCGCCCAGTCGACGGGGACGTTCTCGCCAAGTACCGCCCGCGCGAGCCGGCACACGATCGAGACCTCAGACAGTGCCAGCTCCGAGATCGGTTCGAGCCGCCCGGCCGAGGCGTGCACCGCACAGACGGTGTCCTCCACGGTGACGAACTGTTCCCCGCTCGCCTGGCGGTCGATCTCGCTGCGGCCCAGGGCGGGCAGGATCAGCGCTTGCTCTCCGACCACGGCATGGGAGCGGTTCAGCTTGGTCGAGATCTGCACCGACAGCCGGGTGCTGCGCACCGCGCTCTCGGCCACGGCCGTGTCGGACACCGCGTGTACCAGGTTGCCGCCGAGTGCCACGAGCACCTTGATCCGGCCATCGCGCATGCCGCGGATGCTGTCCACGACGTCCGTGCCGTCCTTGCGCGGCGGCTCGAACCCGAACTCCTGCTGCAGGGCATCGAGGAATCGCGGCGGCATCTTCTCCCAGATGCCCATGGTGCGGTCACCCTGGACGTTGCTGTGGCCGCGGATGGGCGAGGGCCCGGCCCCGGGCTTGCCGATGTTGCCGCGCAGCAGCAGCAGGTTGATGATTTCCTTGATGGTGGGCACGGCCTTCCTGTGCTGCGTCAGACCCATGGCCCAGGTGATGATGACCTTCTCCGCGCGCAGGTAGCGGGCGGCCAGTTCGTCGATTTCCACGCTCTGCAGGCCAGTCGCGGCCAGCACCTCCTGATCGTCCAGATCCGCCAAATGCGCCTGGAATTCGGCCAGGCCCTGGCAGTGTTCGGACAGGAAGGCGTGGTCCAGGACGGTCCCGGGCGCCGCCGCCTCGGCATCCAGGACGCGTTTGGACACGGCCTGCATCAGGGCCATGTCCCCGGCCAGGCGGATCTGCAGGAACTGGTCCGCCAGGTCGGTGCCCTTGCCGATCAGGCCGCGGGGACGCTGCGGGTTCTTGAAGTTGATCAGGCCGGCTTCAGGGAGCGGGTTCACCGCGACGATGCTGGCGCCGGCAAGCTTTGCCTCTTCCAGGGCGGTCAGCATCCGAGGATGGCAGGTTCCCGGGTTCTGGCCCATGATGATGATCAGATCCGCCTTGGCGAAGTCCGTGTAGCTGACGGCGGACTTGCCCACGCCGATGGTCTCCCCCATGGCCAGCCCGGTGGACTCGTGGCACATGTTGGAACAGTCGGGCAGGTTGTTGGTCCCGAAGGCGCGCACGAACAGCTGGTAGAGGAAGGCAGCTTCGTTGCTGGTGCGCCCGCTGGTGTAGAAGGTGGCCTGGTCCGGCGAGTCCAGGGCGTGGAGTTCCCGGGCGATGATGCGGAATGCCTCGTCCCAGCCGACGGGCCGGTAGTGCTCCGAGCCTGCCGGCTTGTAGACCGGTTCCACCAGCCTGCCCTGCTGGCCCAGCCAGTATTCGGAACGGCCGGCGAGCGAACCGACGCCGTTCCCGTCCCAGAACCCGGCGGGGATCTTCAGCGGATCGGCTTCCCAGCCCACCGCTTTGGCGCCGTTCTCGCAGAACTCCGCCAGCTTGCGGTCCGGCGGATCGGGCCAGGCGCAGCTCATACAGTCGAAGCCGTCCTTTTGGTTCATCGCCCGCAGCGTCTTCCACGCGCGCGATGGCCCCATTTGCTGGACGGCGTGCGGCAGGGTTTCGGTGAGGCTGGGCAGGCCCGCGGCCGATCGCTTCGGCGCGCTCACGCGCAGCTCCGCGTCGCCGTCGTGGACCACCCGCGGTTTCCTGTCCATCGGCCAACACCTTCCCTTCGCAGGCAGGCATCCATGGACCATGGAGGTCTGGCGTCCAGCCTAGTCCGGGTGGTGCCGGCCTTCAACGGCCGGCAGCCCCGGCTCAGGCCAGCAGGCTCCGGAAGTCGCCGTCGACGATTTCCGCGTAGTCCGCGTACGCCTTGATGACCGCTTCCTCCACGGCCGGGACGTCCAGGTGCGGCAGGAGGTCGTTGGCGGCGCCGGCGGTGGCCGGGTCCCAGTCGAGGCCGAGGGCGGCGTAGCTGGCAGTGAGCACCTCGCGGATGGGTCCGGAGTTCTCCACCACCACCACGGAGCTGAACAGCCAGCCGCCGGACACCACGCGCTGGGCGGTGCCGATGAGCTTGATCTGGTGGGCGGGGAAGTCGGGGTCCTGGCCGTGGACGCTGAACTCGCCGGGGCAGTACTCCCCCGGGATTTCGCCGACGGCGGCGTGGACGCCGACGCTGCGCAGGGCACCGGCCAGCAGCTCACCGAACTCGGAGAAGCGGGCCTTGGCCCGCACGATGGCGTCCGGATGCGGCTCGACGTGGTCGATCACCAGGGTTCCCTCGTGATAGGCGGCCGCGCGGCCGCCGGCCTTGCGCACGAGAGGCTCGAAGCCGCGTTCCCGGCAGGCATCCGCGGCCACGGCAAAGCCCGGGAGGTTGGCGTCGCGCTGCCCGAAGGCCACGGTGGGCCGCGGCCGGTAGAGGCGCAGCGTCGGACCAAGGTGTCCGGTCCGGGCACGGCGCAGGAGCTCCAGCCCGAAGTCGAGGTCTTCTGCCGCCCCCAGTGTTTCCTTTTGCCGGACGACGGTCAGCGTCTTGTGCTCCGGGATTTGGTGATCCGGGATTGCCTGGGCCATCAGCTCTTCCTCAGGGTCAGGATCTGCTCGGCGCGGCCGAAGGGGCCGCTGAGGTCGTGCAGCACCGTGGAGGTGAGCCCAATGCCGTCGCTGCCGAAAGAGACCGCGTTGTCCAGGCCCAGCCATTCGCCGACGGGCGCGCGGTACATGTGGATCTGCAGGTCCACATTGGGGAAGGAGTAGCTGTCCTTGCCCGGGGGGACGCGGGCGGCGATGCCGTTGGCAGTGTCCACGAGCCCCATGAGCCGCGCAAGGTCGCTGCTGTCCGCGGCGTCGGTCAACGGGTGTCCGGTGCGGATCCAGACCTTGCCCGAGCCCGCGCGGTGGCCCTCGGCGATGCGCATCTCGAGCGAGCGGATGTAGCCGCCGGGCCACACGCTGGCGCCGTCCCACGGCTTGCATTCGTCCGGCGGCGGCATGGACGGGTCCTCGACGGCGGCCACGGCACTGGTATCGCTGGTGACCATGCGCCAGGCGGTGGCCCGGATGGCGACGCGCCCGCCGGCCGAGAGTTCGGCCTGGAGCAGTTCGATGGTCCGTCCCGGGCGCAGCGTGGTGGTGGTGATCTCGAAGTCGCCGCCCGGGATAAGGCCCAGGATTTCGTAGCTGATCCGTGCCATCCGGACGTCGTCGCGGGGTTCGTGCCGGTCCAGCGCATCTGCCAGGATGCCGGACGCCGGTGCCATGTGCTGCTCGTGCGGATTCCAGGCGCCTTGCGCATGGATGGTGGATCGGAAGCGCCCGCCGCCGAGGGACTGGTAGTAGAAGTCGCCGTCTGCCAGCTCCGGTAGTGCAGTAGTCAACTCTGGCCCTTTCGCGATTTCAGCTGTGGAAGTCAGACCACTTTATCCGCTGCGGACGTATCCGCCCGACGCCGCCGCCGAAGGCCCACCAGCCATATCGCCAGGCAGGCCATCGCTGCCACTGCCAGGGCTGCGGCCACAGGCGAGGCTGCGGCCATGGCCAGCCACGCCTCAAGCGCCGCGAGCCCGATGGTCGCGTACAGCAGGGCCCAGATGACGGACCCCGCTATTGCGGCCGGGAGGTACCGGCGGACTGGCATGCGGGCGGCGCCGGCGGCCAGGTTGACCGCCGTCTGGAGACCGATTGTCAGGAAGGAAAGCACGACGGCGTAGGGGCCCCAGCGCTGGATCAGCGCCTGGGCTTTGGCTGCTTTGGGGCGGTGCAGGGCCTCGGCCAGCCTGGTGCGCTCCACACCGGCGGCAGCACCGCGGCCGAGCCAGTAGGTCGCATTCACCCGGATCATGACAATGGCGAACAGGGCGGCCAGTGCGATCCCGAAGGGCAGGTTCAGGATCGAGTCCACGGACCGTTCCCCAGTCCTTCGAACACGCGGCGGTTCAGCTCAAAGGCCTCCGAGGCATGCTGGAGCAGCGATTCCTCGGTGCCTTCGGCCAGCACCAGGTCATCGAGGCGCGCACGGTAGGCGTCTTTGTAGCGTTTCAGGTTATCCAGCCCGGGGAACAGGTAGAAGTTCAGGCCTTCGTCCGGGATTCCGTAGTGGCGCTGGACGAGACGGTGGATGATCTGCCCGCCGGAGAGGTCACCGAGGTAACGGACGTAGTGGTTGGCGAGCAGCATCTCGGAGCTGTGGCGTTCCCGGATGGCAGCCGCGTAGGCGTGTGCTTCCGGGACAACCACGATGTTGCCTTCGTCCAGCCGGCTGTGCCAGTTCCGGCCGAAGTGGTAGGCCATGTCGGCCTCGAGCGCGGCCGTGCGGTCGAGGGCAGGGTCCAGGAAGCCTCCCAGCAAGGGATCCGCCGAGTAGTGGGCCTTGGCGACGGCTTCCAGTTCCCGGTAGACCACATAAAGCTGGGCCGTCAGGGCGGCGACGGCGGAGGCATCCAGCCTGCCCTCCAGCAGTTCGCCCACGAACGACGACGATTCGGCTTGCTGGTGCGCTGACGCAGTGGACGTCTTCAGCAGCGCAGACAGGGAAACGCTCATGATGCTCCTCGCCGATGGTCAGCCGCGGATGACTGCACAGTAATTGAACTTAGCCTAGCCTAAGTTCATGGGGTGACACGCGGTCGCCAAGTCTTTCGGCATGCATACTGGTGCCTCGGCAGCGCGCTCTCATCCCTCTCGCGGCGGCTGCCTCCCCGCTGCTGACGGCCCCTGTATTTGGCGGGACTTGGCTGGCTGGCTCAGCCTGGCGCTGGGGCTGGACATGCTCCTCGGGGTGTTCGCGGCAGGGGTCCTCTGGCAGGTCATCTTCTCGGGCGCCTCGCACCATGACCACAGGGGCCTGGAGCGGAAGCTCGAGGCCGTCGCCTACGGCTTCCTGGTGCCGGTCTTCTTTGTCTACACCGGCGTGACGTTCCAGTTGTCCACTCTGCTGACCGACCCTGCGGCGCTCTTGCTGGTCCCGGCCTTCCTCGGGCTGCTCTTGCTGGTCAGGGGGCTGCCTTCGTTGCTTGCGGTCCCGAAAGGTTCAGCCGCCGCCGACCGGCGCGCGGCCGTCCTTCTGGGCGCCACCGGACTCCCCATCATCGTCGCGGTGACCGGGGTGGGGACGGATGAAGGGATCCTGTCTGCCGGCACCGCCTCCGCATTGGTCGGGGCAGGCATGCTCTCCGTCCTGGTCTTCCCGCTTCTGGCGTTGACGCAGCGCCGGCCAGGTCTAGGCTGAGAATGGGTACAAAGGAGTCGCCATGAAGCGCTTGCTCACTGGACTCGCCACAGCGGGCCTGCTTGCACTGACGGGAGCGCCGGCGGGCGCTGCCCCCAACATTTACCACACGATTTCGTCGTCGCACGGCTCGGCCGCGGCAGTCGAAACAGTCGGCTGCCAACAGAGCGAAATCTTCGTCTCGTCGAGCGTTGCCATGTTCGCCGCCCAGCCAGGTCCTGTCAACAAGCAAGGCCTGACGGGCGTCTTCGTGCGGATCACGGACGTCTGCGCCGAGGCGCCGGGAGAAGCCGGGGCGGCGGCTGGCGGCGGTGTGGTGCTGTTCGAGGCAGATGGCCAGAATCTGGCACCGCTGGTGGTTGACCCGAGACTGAACAGTGCATCCATCGCCACCGAGCTGCCCGGCACCGATGGCAACGGCAACCCGGTCACCATCAGCCTCTCGGCGTCGTGGACCGGCACGGGCCCGCTGGAACATGACACCGTCAGCTCCCACGAGAACATTCCCGGATTGGGCAACGTGAACTCGACGGACAACAACCTGAGGCGGGCCGCCACGGCGAGCGCGTCGGTCACGGTCAACGGACTGACAGTCTCAGGCACGGACAGCAACGCCCTCCTGGAACAGGTAAAGGCGCGCTGCATCGAAATCGCCCGCCCCGGCGTCGAGGAATTCTTCCCCTGCTTCGGCTTCCCTGGGTAACCAGGCGCGGCCAAACCGAAGAGGTCTGCTAGTCCAGCTCGATCCCCTCGACCATAAGGTGGTCCAGGTCCAGCAGACGATCCACGGTCACCGCCCCGGACGGGCGTGTTCCGGCCAGGGCGTCCACGGTTCGCGCGGTCAACAGGGCGGTGGATCTGGATTGATTGGATCCTCGCGCACGACGCAGCTGCCCGGTTCTCCTGTTGCTTGTGATGATGGACCAGCTGTCATCACCGATGGGCGGAACCATGGCGACCAGGCCCCGGGCCGTGGGCACGCGGGCGACCATGCCCAGAGCCGTCGTGGCAGCTACGGATCCAAGGGCGAAGTAGCTGCGCACGCGAAGGTTCCGGGCCCGTCCATAGAGCGTGTGGTCGGGGAAATCCGCCCTCAGGTAGCGCCGGGCATGACCTGCCGCGCGGAAGGTGCGCGCCTCGTGCAGATTCATCACCGTCCGCCCCTCAGGCGGATCGGCGAGCGGCGATCCGATGAGCCGCTGGGTCCACTCGACGGCTGCCGGACCATGCTTTTCGCCTGCGCCCAGCATGATGGCCACGTCGATGTCATCCCCAGGCTCATGGTCCAGGGCCGCCACCATCAGAGTGCTTAGGCCGGGAGCCAGCCCGACGCCGAGGACCATGGCGGCCTGCGGGGATGCCGCCTGAAGCCGGCCGAGGTAGCCTGCACTCGCACTGATGTCGATGAGCGTACTGCCGCCGAGCGCCGTGCCCAGGGCAGGGTTCTCCACCCCTGATGCATTGACCACGACGTCGTGTCCACTGGCCTCGCGCAGCAGTTCACCGAGATCGCTGTTCGCCGCATCGATGCGCACTCCCCCGTCAGGCGCATTCCTCCCGGCGCTGGTCACCTGGTGGCCGGAAGCCAGAAGTGCGGTGCGCAGATGACCACCGACGGCGCCGCGGGCGCCCAGGAGCAAGACTTTCATCGCCGGCCCCCTGCGCTGTGGAGCGGTCGTATCCGGATCTGGTCGCATTCCATGAATCTCCAAACAATTGGTTGGCAATTTACCGACCCTAACCCGCAGGGAGATGGATTTACAACTATATGGTTGGATTCTGAGTCGGACAGGGTTCACCGACAGGATCGCCGCCGCTGCTTCAGGCCTGGCCGGCGCGCGACAGGAGCGCTGCCCGTCGCAGCCACGGATCTGTGTCCGCAGTCCAGCGGTCCAGGACGCGCTCCGCGCGTTCCCTCGCCTGCCCTTCGAGCCTGAGCAGCAGGGGGCGGACGACGTCGGTGGCCAAGGGGTCTGCCAGTTCCCGCGTGCCTGATTGCCTCAGAAAGCCCTCGAGGCGCGTGAGATCGGTGTTGATGAGGATGCCGACCTTGCTTTGCAGGAGGACGACGGCGGCCAGCCGCCGCTCGAAGACCGGTTCTGCCCACAGCTCGGAACTCAACGCGGTGATGTCGTCATGATTGAGGTTTTTGTGCCGATTCAGGGCGTCGCGGACCGTCCCGCGAACCGCTCCGACCGAGGCGCCGTAGACCTTCAGCCCGCCGCCGAGGCGCCCGCGGATTTCCATGGCCTTTTCCCATGAGGATTCACGCTGCAGCGCGAGGTCCACGAATTCACCGGCGTCACTCACGCGTCCATTCTGTCAGTGCCCGCGGCCAGGTCGGATCGTCCATCCGGAATCGATACTGCTGACCCTATCCACGAGGCTGGTCAATCCGATTCACATGTGATGTGCTGTTTGCGAGTTGAGGAACAGCGTTGGAAGCCCTAACTCCAGGCACCTCATCGGCACGGCAACAAGGCAAGGCGTCAGGAGGCAAGGCAATGGCTTCCATGGATGGAACAGTGGCACTGGTGACGGGCGCGGCCGGCGGCTTGGGAGGCGCTGTGGCTACCGGCCTTGCACGCGAATGTGCCGTGGTCGTTGTGGTGGGGCGTTCAACAGCCCGCGCGAACGAGGCGGTGGCAGGCATCCGCCGGCTCGTGCCGGGTGCCATGCTTGAGGCACTGGCCTGTGACCTCTCTGATCAGTCCTCGATCCGTGCCGCGGCTGCTGACTTCCTGTCCCGCCATGACAGGCTGGACGTGTTGGTCAACGCAGCGGGCGTGTTCCGAAAGGAACGCGAGGTGACCTCCGAGGGGCTCGAACTGACCTTCGCCACCAACGTCATGGCGTACTTCCTGCTCACCAACGTGCTGCTGGACGCGCTCAGGCACGCCGCTGTGACAGGCGGCAACACCGGAACTGCGGACCGCCCTGCTACGCCGCGCGTGTCCCGCATCGTCAACATCGCTTCCCGATATGGCAATGTGAAGCTGAACTTCGACGACCTCCAGACGGCAAAGGGCACATACAGCTACCTTCGCTCGACGCCGCCCACAATGCTCGCCCGTGTCCTGCTCACCCAGGAGTTCGCTGAGCGCCTGCGTGGCGCGGGTGTTGTGGCCAACGCCGTCCATCCGGGACTGGTCAAGAACACTTCGCTCCTGCAGGATGTTGGGGGCCCTTTCCGCTGGATCACGAACACGTTCGGCGCACCGGCCGAAAAGGCAGCGGATACACCGATCTGGCTCGCCACGTCACCCGAAACAGCGGGAGTCTCCGGAAAGCTGTGGGCCAAACGCAAGGAGCTCCCCACGCCTGGCATGGGAGCGGACCCCGAAGCCCGCAAGCGCCTGTGGGACGCGTGCGCGCACTTGGCAGGGATGCCGTGACCTTGCGTCTGCGGGCACAAGGTTCAGTACATGAAGATCGGCAGCCAGTCGCGGTTGTGCGCGTGCATCAGTGCGAGGAACAGCACGAGGTCGAAAAGCAGGTGCACCGTCACTACATAGCTGAGCGACTTGGTCAGCTTGAAGGTGTAGCCCTGCAGCAGCGCGAACGGGAAGGTCAGCAGCGGACCCCAGGCCGTGTAGCCGATCTCCCAGAGGAACGATGAGAAGATCACGGCCTGCAGGATGTTGGCGAGCCAGTCCGGGAAGTGCTGCCGCAGCAGGGTGAACGTGGTGCAGACGAAAAACAGTTCGTCCCAAATTCCAACAGCATTCACTCCGAGAAAAAGCCGCCAGAAGATGGTGGGATCGGACGCGTCCGGCCAGTTTTGGTAGACCTCGGTGCTGATCAGGTATCCCGGGAGAATGAAGTAGCCGAGGGCCACAACGGCGATCAGGTACAGTTTGGCGCTCATCGGCCATTTGCGGCCCGTGTTCACTGGAAATTTGATGACCTTCTCGCGGTGTACGAACCGCGATACCAGCCACGGCACCAGCACGGCGAGCGCAAGGGCACCACCCATGAGCGTCATATGCGGGATGCTCAAATCAGCGTTAAGGGGAACCAGGCTGATGATCACCATTCCGGCCGCAACCAGCGCGAGATGCCGCAGGAATTCGCGGTCGATGACTGCGGCCGTAACCAGGCTCATGGCGAGCACGCTGTAGCCAACGGGGTCATCCTCGACGCCGAACAGCGCCACCCCTGAGGCCGTGAGCAGCACGGCTGGCACCAGTTTCAAGCTGAGCGCGGTACGCGGTGCTTGCGTCGAGATCGATGTCACCTCTCCAGCATGTCAGCGACGGCCACTTCAGGAAACGCCGCCGTCATCCTTGGTGGAGGAGTGTCAGTGCCTCCAGCCGTTGCGAGGCCACGATTCTCTCAGACGTGCTGCCCGAACCAGGCAAGCATGTCGTTCCAGGCCGCAGTCGCCTGGTCCTCCCTATAGCGTTCCCCGGTGTCGTTGTGGAAGGCATGATCCACGCCCGGGTAGACCTTCATTTGGTGTTGGACATCGGTGGCATCCAGGGCGTCTCTGAGCGCCGGCATGGCACCCGTGATCCTGGCATCGAGTTCCGCGTAGACGCCAAAGACCGCCGGTTTGATGCTGGAAACCTTGGCGAGATCCGGCGCGGGACCGTAGAACGCGGCGGTTGCTTTCAGGCCCGTGATCTCGGTGGACGCCTGCCACGTGATGCCACCGCCAAAGCAGTACCCGTTCATGGCAACGCGGCCGGAGTCGACGAAGTCCTGGCCGTTCAGGTAGTCGAAAGCGGCCGCGAAATCCGACACATGCCGCCGGGCTCCTGCCTGCGTCAGCGCGCCGGGAACAGCGTCCGGGTCCATCGATGCCGTCCCGCCTTCCCTGCTCAGGAGGTCCAGGGCCAAGGCCGCGTAGCCGGCGTTGGCGAAACGGCGGGCCACGTCCTGGATGTGCGGCGTCAGTCCACGGTTCTCGTGGCAGATCAGCACGGCAGAGCCGGCCCCGCCGTCGTCGGGCCGGGCGAGGTACCCGGTGATCTCGGTTCCGCCGGAAGGGAACCGCACCGTGGCAGTTGTCAGGCCAGGGGCGCCTTCCGGGACAGACAGCGGACTCTTGGCACCTGGAATGGCTCCCGTGGCAGAAGTGCCGGACGCCGAGGCCGCTGAAGGAGTGGGCGTGGGCGTCGGCATGGGGTCCGTACTGCGTGGCAGCTCCCCAGGGGTGCAACCGACCAGGGTCATGGCGGCGGCAGCTGCCGCCATGCTGCCGGTGATGAATGCCACCCGCCGGGTGAATGTGCGGTGGGACAACTCACCGGCCTTGTAGTCGTCGAAGAATTCCTCGATCAAGTACTTTTCAAACGTGCCAAGCTGGGTCATGGGAGGCCTCCAGGATGTGCCGCTAATCCTCCTCCCCGGGCCGTCGCCCGGCAAGATGGCAACGGTGCGCACACCAATGGGCAACACCGCCGAGCAAGCCTGGGCCCGGTCCGGCGGCGCTGCCCTCTTGGCCAAGAAGTACGTAGCGTTTTGTGGTGCTTTCGCGTCGGTTCCCGGATAACCTATCCGTGGGGAGGGCCGTGCCCGCCACCAGATGTCCGCGGAGGTGCGCGGGCTTGTCATCTATTCAGCGCTGGGGGCCGAAATGACAAACGAAATGCAGCCGCTGGATCACTTCGGCTCCTATAGGGACCTCATAGAGGCAGTACCCGACGCATTGCTTTTGATCGACGAGCATGGGGATGTCGCGTTCGTCAATTCACACACCGAACGGCTCTTCGGCTATTCGCGGAGCCAGCTGCTGGGCAGGCACTATGAAATGCTGCTTCCGGAGCGGTTCAAGGGCCGCGGTGGCGCCACCCGGGAGCAATTGGCCAAGGACCCGGGGATGCGCAGGGCAGGGACTGACTTGAAACTGTTCGGCCGTCACCGTGACGGCACCGAATTTCCGATGGAGGTCAGCTTCGCTCCGCTCGGAGTGGGACCCAGCATGAAGATCGTCGCCTCCGTCCGGGAAGTAAGTGACCGACGCCGCGTTGACGCTGAACTCCGCGATGCCCTGTCGCTGCTCAGCGCCACACTGGAATCCACAGCGGACGGCATTCTCGTTGTCGGGGCAGACGGGACGATTGCCGGTTCGAACGAGCGGTTCGCCGAGTTGTGGGGTATCCCCGCGGAGCTCCTGGAGTCCCACGACGACGGCCGGCTGTTGGCTTTCGTCCTGGATCAGCTCTCGGATCCGGACGGCTTCATAGGCAAGGTCCAGGAGTTGTACGCCGATCCAAGGGCGGAGAGCCTGGACATGCTGGAATTCCATGACGGGCGGACGTTTGAACGGTATTCCCGGCCCCAGCTCGTCGGGGATGAAGTTGTGGGACGGGTCTGGAGTTTCCGTGACGTTACGTCCCGCCAACGCGCACAGGACCAGGCTCGTGAAGCGCTCGGCCAGCTGGAAGGCCTGGGTGCCATTGTCAGATCCTCCGCCGACGCGATCATCGGCATGACTCCCGAGGGACTCGTCACCAGCTGGAACCCCGGGGCCGAGAAGCTCTACGGGTACGCTGCCGCTGAAGTGATTGGCCGGGACCTCCGGTTCCTCATTCCGGATCACCTCCAGGCCGAGGACGAGGTGCTGGCAGCTGTCCTCACTGGCGGGCAGGCCCGTAGCTTCGAGACAGACCGGGTGCGCAAAGACGGGTCAATAGTACCCGTGTCCTTGACCGTATCCCCCATTCGCGGCGAACGCGGGGTCATCGGACTTGCGACAATCGGGCAGGACATCACCGCGCGGCGGGCCGCTGAAGCTGAACTGCTGGCCGCGCGGGAGGCGGCCCTGGAGTCGAGCAGGTTGAAGTCCGAGTTCCTGGCGACCATAAGCCATGAAATCCGGACACCGATGAACGGAGTCGTGGGTCTGACAACGCTGCTCCTGGACACACCCCTGGATGAAACACAGCACAAATACGCCGAAGGGGTTCAGACCGCGGCTGGAGCTTTGTTGACCCTGATCAACGACATCCTGGATTTCTCCAAGCTGGAAGCGGGGAAAATCGACCTGGACATCACACCCTTTGATCCGCAGTACCTGATGGAGGAAGTGGCCGGGCTCCTGGCTGAAGCCGCACAGGGCAAGGGCCTGGAGCTCATCGCATACTGCCACCGGGACGTTCCCACGCAGTTGGCCGGTGATGCCGGCCGGATCCGGCAGATCTTGCTGAACCTGGCCTCGAACGCCGTGAAGTTCACTGCATCCGGTGAGGTGACCATCCGAGTGAACGTCCTGGAGCAGGACGCAAGGACCGCGATGGTGCGGTTCGAGGTCAGTGATACCGGTATCGGTATCGACGCTGCGGATCATCTGCGCTTGTTCGATTCATTTTCCCAGGCCGATGCCTCCACCACGCGCCGGTATGGCGGCACCGGGCTGGGCTTGGCGATTTGCCGGCGCCTGACCCAAGCGATGGGCGGGGAGATCGGTTTGACCAGCACGCCAGGTGAGGGAAGCACGTTCTGGTTCTCGATCCGGCTGCCCGTGGCAAAAGATCCTGGGCGGGTTCCCGCCCCTCCGGTCCCGGGCCTGCCGGCCGGGCTGCGCGTGCTGGTGGTGGACGACAATGCCACCAACAGGTTCGTGCTGGAATCGCAGTTGAACACATGGGGACTGCAGCCGGACGCGGTAGCCGACGCACGCACGGCCCTGGACCGGTCCCGAACGGCAGCCGCCGCCGGGCAACCCTTCGACGTTGCCGTGCTGGATATGTGCATGCCGGACATGGACGGCCTCGAGCTTGCTCACGAGCTGTCCGGCGACCCCGTCCTGCGGGGCATCCGGCTCATGATGCTGACGTCCGCGTCCCAGGTTTCCAAGACCGATATGACTGCTGCGGGAATCAGCGAATGGCTCACGAAACCCGTGCGCGGTTCAGAACTCTTTGACCGCCTCACACGGCTGGTGGCCGGAAGCCCAGCTACCGAACCGGCGTCCGCGCTGGCACGTCCCCCAAGGCCGGAGCGGCCTTCCCGGGGCAGGATACTGGTGGTGGAGGACAATGAAGTGAACCAACTCGTCGCCTGCGAAATGGTTGCCAAACTGGGCTATCAGGCCGATGTGGCTGCCGATGGCGCCGAAGCTGTCTCCGCTACAGCCGCCGGCACCTACGCAGCTGTGCTCATGGATTGCCACATGCCGGTCATGGACGGCTTCGAGGCCACGAGGACGATTCGGGCGCGGGACAACCACTCCGCACGCCTGCCCATCATTGCCATGACGGCCGGAGCCCAGGATGAGGACCGTGAGCGTTGCCTCTCAGCCGGCATGGATGACTACCTCAGCAAACCCGTCGATCTGGCTGACCTGGACGAAGCCCTGAAGCGATGGGTCCCGCGCGGGCTTGCTCCCGAAGCTGAAGAGCCTGCTCTTGACCCGGGGCGCCTGGCGGTTCTTCGTGAACTGGGCCCCGCAGACGGGCATGGGCTCCTGCCGACAGCTGCCGGAGCCTTCCGGCGCGGTGTCCCCGCCAGCGTGGCCGAACTTCATGCGGCATTGGAGGGCGGCGGCGGAGACGCACTCGAACGAGCAGCCCACAAGCTCAAAGGCGCCGCAGCGACCATCGGGGCCACGGGTGTCGCCTCCCTGTGTCAGGAACTGGAGGACCTGGGACGCAAGCCCGGCGGCCAATCCGGCAAGGAACTGCTGACCCGGCTTCTTACCGAGCTGGCCCGGGCGGACAAGGAGTTGGAGAACGCCCTGGCCATGAGCGTTTCGGGGGTGCGCCGCGCATAGCCTTCGGGGATCCCCTCGGTTCCTTACCCACATGCCATCGGCGTCTCAGAGTGGAAAACAGAAACTGTGGAAACCTGGCAATTCACACCGACACTTCGGCCGGATCAGGACACAAATGGGGCCCCTGACAATTGTCCGGGGCCCCATTTAGCATTCAGGAAAGGAGGAGGAACTTAGAACTCCCAGTCCTCATCCTCAGTGTTGACAGCCTTGCCAATCACATACGAGGAACCGGAACCCGAGAAGAAGTCGTGGTTCTCGTCGGCGTTCGGGGACAGGGCCGAGAGAATGGCCGGGTTCACGTCGGTGACGGATGCCGGGAACATGGCCTCGTAGCCGAGGTTCATGAGGGCCTTGTTGGCGTTGTAGTGCAGGAACTTCTTGACGTCCTCGGCCAGGCCGACGCCGTCGTAGAGGTCGTGCGTGTACTGGACTTCGTTTTCGTACAGCTCGAAGAGCAGCTCGAAGGTGTAGTCCTTGATCTCCTGCTTGCGGGCCTCGGACAGGCCTTCCAGGCCCTTCTGGAACTTGTAGCCGATGTAGTAGCCGTGCACGGCCTCGTCGCGGATGATGAGGCGGATCAGGTCGGCCGTGTTCGTGAGCTTGGCACGGGAAGACCAGTACATGGGCAGGTAGAAGCCCGAGTAGAACAGGAAGCTCTCCAGCAGGGTGGAGGCCACCTTGCGCTTGAGCGGGTCGTCGCCCTGGTAGTAGTCCATGACGATCTGGGCCTTCTTCTGCAGGTTCTCGTTCTCGAGGGACCAGCGGAAGGCGTCGTCGATCTCCTTGGTGGAGCACAGGGTGGAGAAGATCGAGGAGTAGCTCTTGGCGTGCACCGATTCCATGAAGGCGATGTTGGTGTACACGGCTTCTTCATGCGGGGTGATGGCGTCGGGGATGAGGCTGACGGCGCCTACCGTACCCTGGATGGTGTCCAGCAGGGTCAGGCCGGTGAACACGCGCATGGTCAGCTGCTGCTCCGCGGGCGTCAGTGTGTGCCACGACTGGACGTCGTTGGACAGCGGCACCTTTTCCGGAAGCCAGAAGTTGTTGACCAGGCGGTTCCAGACTTCCACGTCCTTGTCGTCCTGGATCTTGTTCCAGTTGATTGCTTCGACGTGGCTGAGCAGCTTGACCTTCTCGGTCATTTCATCCCCTTAGCGTTGGGTTCTTTAAGGTAAGCGTACGACGCCGGGCGCGTGCCCGGCGTCGTACTCTTCAGTTTTCGTGCGGCAGCTGCCGCAATATTCAACCGATATCGGTTACAACATGCAGCTGACGCAACCCTCAACCTCGGTCCCTTCCAGCGCGAGCTGGCGGAGACGGATGTAGTAGAGCGTCTTGATGCCCTTGCGCCAGGCGTAGATCTGCGCCTTGTTGATGTCGCGGGTGGTTGCAGTGTCCTTGAAGAACAGCGTCAGGGACAGGCCCTGGTCCACGTGCTGCGTGGCAGCGGCGTAGGTGTCGATGATCTTCTCGTAGCCGATCTCGTACGCGTCCTGGTAGTACTCCAGGTTGTCGTTGTCCAGGTACGGCGCCGGGTAGTAGACGCGCCCGATCTTGCCTTCCTTGCGGATTTCGATCTTGGCGGCCACCGGGTGGATCGAGGACGTGGAGTTGTTGATGTAGCTGATGGAACCGGTGGGTGGGACGGCCTGCAGGTTCTGGTTGTAGATACCGTGCTCCATGACGGAAGCCTTCAGCTCGCGCCAGTCATCCTGCGTGGGGATGTGGATGCCGGCGAACAGCTCGCGGACGCGCTCCGTCTCCGGGGCCCATTCCTGCTCGGTGTACTTGTCGAAGAACTCGCCGCTTGCATACGTGGAGTTCTCGAAGCCGCCGAAGGTCTCGCCGGTCTCGATGGAGAGCTTGTTCGAGGAACGCAGGGCGTGGAACAGCACCGTGTAGAAGTAGATGTTGGTGAAGTCCAGGCCTTCCTCGGAGCCGTAGTGCACGTGCTCGCGGGCCAGGTATCCGTGCAGGTTCATCTGGCCGAGGCCGATGGCGTGGCTCTGGGCGTTGCCCTGGGCGATGGACGGCACCGAGTTGATGAAGGACATGTCCGACACCGCGCTCAGGGCACGGATGGAGGTCTCGATGGAGAGGCCGAAGTCCGGGGAATCCATGGTCTTGGCGATGTTCATCGAACCAAGGTTGCAGGAGATGTCCTTGCCGATGGTCTCGTAGCTGAGGTCCTCGCCGTAAATGGACGGCGTGGAGACCTGCAGGATCTCCGAGCACAGGTTGCTCATGGTGATCTTGCCGGCGATCGGGTTGGCCCGGTTCACGGTGTCCTCGAACATGATGTACGGGTAGCCGGATTCGAACTGGATCTCCGCGAGGGTCTGGAAGAACTCGCGGGCGCTGATCTTGGTCTTCTTGATCCGGGAATCGTCAACCATCTCGTAGTACTTCTCGGTGACCGAGATGTCGGAGAAGGGGACGCCGTAGACGCGCTCGACGTCGTACGGGGAGAAGAGGTACATGTCCTCGTTCTTCTTGGCCAGCTCGAACGTGATGTCCGGAACCACGACGCCCAGGGACAGCGTCTTGATGCGGATCTTCTCGTCGGCGTTTTCACGCTTGGTGTCCAGGAAGCGGTAGATGTCCGGGTGGTGGGCGTGCAGGTACACGGCACCTGCACCCTGGCGGGCACCCAGCTGGTTGGCGTAGGAGAAGCTGTCTTCGAGGAGCTTCATCACGGGGATGACGCCGGAGGACTGGTTTTCGATCTGCTTGATCGGGGCGCCGTGCTCGCGGATGTTGGTCAGCGAGAGGGCCACGCCGCCGCCGCGCTTGGAAAGCTGCAGGGCGGAGTTGATGCCGCGGGCGATCGACTCCATGTTGTCTTCGATGCGCAGCAGGAAGCAGGAGACCAGCTCGCCGCGCTGGGCCTTGCCGGCGTTCAGGAACGTGGGCGTGGCCGGCTGGAAGCGGCCGTCGATGATCTCGTCAACCAGGCGGCCGGCCAGCTCTTCGTTGCCGCGGGCCAGGTGCAGGGCAACCATGCAGACGCGGTCTTCGTAGCGCTCCAGGAAACGCTTGCCGTCGAAGGTCTTGAGCGTGTACGAGGTGTAGAACTTGAAGGCGCCCAGGAAGGTCTCGAAGCGGAACTTCTTCTTGTAGGCGCGGTTGAACAGCTCACGGATGAAGTTCATCGTGTACTGGTCCAGGGTTTCGCGCTCGTAGTACTGGTTCTTGACCAGGTAGTCGAGCTTCTCTTCCAGGTCGTGGAAGAACACGGTGTTGTTGTTCACGTGCTGCAGGAA
The DNA here is from genome assembly GCF_024741795.1 of Arthrobacter sp. CJ23. Taxonomy (NCBI): domain Bacteria; kingdom Bacillati; phylum Actinomycetota; class Actinomycetes; order Micrococcales; family Micrococcaceae; genus Arthrobacter; species Arthrobacter sp. CJ23. Next base: position 2,636,003 of record NZ_CP102950.1, read on the forward strand.
GTACTGGTGCGCGGCCTCGCGGTCGGCGTCGAACTGGATCTCGCCGTTCGGGCCATACAGGTTCAGCATGGCGTTGAGCTCGTGATAGCCCAGGCCCTTATAGGCCTCAGGCAGCGGCTTCTTGGCCGTATCGACGGTCTTGTCCACGGTCTTGCTCCCGGCTACTTCTGTTTCTGCGACAGTTGTGTCCAAAACTTTTCCAATCCTTGATTGACCCGATCAACGTCTTCGGGCGTCCCCATGAGTTCAAATCTGTACAAGTGCGGGACGCCACACTTGGCGGCGATGATGTCGCCTGCCATGCAGTAGTTGTCCGCGAAGTTGGTGTTTCCCGCACCGATCACGCCCCGGATCAGTTCCCTGTTCTGCGGGTTGTTCAGAAACCTGATGACCTGCTTGGGAACCGAGCCTTCGCCGTTGGTGCCGCCGTAGGTGGGCAGGACCAGGACGAAGGGTTCCAGCGCGAGCAGCGGCGCATCCTTGGCGTGGAGCGGGATGCGTGCCGCATCCCTGCCCAGTTTCCGGACGAAGCGCTTGGTGTTCTCAGATGTCGAGGAAAAGTAGATGAGGTGACTCCGCGTACTGACAGCTTCCGCTGCATCACGTGCAGGGACTGTTGCCAGCGCCGCCATGGGAGTCACCTCGCCTACATTGAAATTCTTTGCCGTGTTGGCCGATGTCCGGAGGGACCTAAGCTACGGAAGCCGTAGCCAACGCCAATTCTTCGATCTTGTCGGGGCGGAAGCCTGACCAGTGGTCCTGCTCGGTCACCACGACGGGGGCCTGCATGTATCCCAGTGCCTTGAGGCGCTCGAGGGCCTCGGCATCCTGGGAGATGTCAACGCTCTGGTAGGCGATGCCCTTTTTGTCGAGTGCGCGGTAGGTCGCGTTGCACTGAACACAGGCCGGCTTCGTGTAAACCGTAACGGTCATGGTCCCTGTCCCCTTAGCTAGAGTCTCTGCTCTTCGTATCGGCAGGCCCATCCGGAACTAGTTACTGAATCCGGCGCCGGCCCGCAGGCTGCTGTGGCAGCCATCACGCTCTGTTTGGTCTTGTGCTGGTTTCCCGCTCAATCCGTAAATCGATACTACATGTAGTGCAAGCGACTCGGCAGGACCCCAAGATGATGTATTACAAGTATGTCATTTAATGCACCGCTCGTCCACAGGCCGGGTGCTCCAAAATGTCCGTGATTCCGCCAAATCCGGAGATGAAATCCACACCCTGTGGATGAGTTAGCCACATTTAAACACCAGCGTGTCGCATCATCACGGCGTGTCGCGACACATTGAAAGCACCCCTCCAGGAAGGCCTCAAGGGATCAACGCCACACCCGGAAGGGCCGCCCGGAGACGGAACTCACAGTCCATAGCCCAGGGATCACGGGCCTGCCTCAACCGCAAGGTTTCCTTATCCAAACCACGGCGGTAACGTGTCTCTGACGCCGCCGTCCGCAGGAATCCCAGCATTGGCGGGCACAAGCAAGCCAAAGGAACGCTGATGGTCAATCTTCTCCACCTCCGGACCCTGTTGGAGGTGACCCGGCAGGGTTCCTTCGCCGCCGCGGCCGCCCAACTCGGGTACACGGCGTCGGCCGTCTCCCAGCAGATGGCCGCCCTGGAACGCGACACCGGCGTCGAGCTCTTCCACCGCTCGGCACGCAGCGTTGTCCCCACGGAAGCGGCCACCACCATGACCCGGCACGCCGCCAAGGTGCTGACAGACGTCGAGGCCCTGCTCGCGGCGGCTTCCAGGACCCACGACTCCCCCACCCAGGAACTGCGTCTTGGCATTTTCCCCAGCCTGGCCACCTACGTGCTGCCGGACATTCTCCGCAATCCCCGCTGGAACACGCTCGGCATCGAACTGCGCGTGTCCGTGGCCGAGCCTGCCCAGACCATCCAGGGCCTGCGCAGCGGCGGCGAGCTCGACGTCGCCCTCGTCTACCAGGTGGGCCAGTCCGGGCTGGCCTGGCCCCACTCGCTGGAACGGCAGTGGATCGGCGACGACGACTTCCGCGTGGTGCTGCCCGCGTCCTGGGGAATCCGGGAGGACGCCGAAATGCAGGCGGCCCAGCTCTCGGACATGCCATGGATCATCCACCACCCCGGCACCAGCGACGCCCTGGTGATCGAACGGCTTTTTGCCAGCTGCAACCTTCACCCCCGCGTGGTGGCCTACAGCGACGACTTCCACGCGAGCCTCGAAATGGCCTCCGCCGGACTTGGCGCAGCGCTGGTCCCGGAACTCGCCCTGCGGCGCCGGCCGCCCGGCGTCGTGGTCCTGGACGTGCCGGATATCCGGCTCGCCCGCAACGTCTTCGCCCTGCTCATTAACGAAAAGCGCACGGCGCAGGTGCAGCTCTTTACCGAGCTGCTGGCCGACACCCTCCGCGGCGCACCGGCCCCGGTCTCCGGAACGGGTGCGGCGGCCAAGGCCGCCCCCAAACGGCGCATGTGAATTCTGCCAGGATGCTGGAACAGGCCGGTTGTTGGGGCTAGATTGAAGGCATGAGCAAGGTAGCGAGCAAGCATTTTGGGGAAATCGAGCTCAACCACGGGCGGGAACACTGCTATGTGGCCTCGCACGAGCTCGCGGGCGCCCCGCTGGAACTGGACCTGAATGTCACGGCCCACGACCACTTCGATGAAAAGGCCCTGCACAAAGTGGACTACCGGCTGGGGTACCTGCCCGAGCTGGTGGACCAGGTCCGGGAGATGATCGCGGAGGAGCTGGACCAGGACGGCACCAACCCCCAGCAGTTCCTGCATTTCCACTCCTCGCAGCTCAAGGAGGAGCAGCTCCAGGCGGTGTTCGGGGTGCGGGACAAGGCAGAACTCACCAATGAGGTCTTCCTCAAGGCGCTCAAGCTTGGCCACGTGGGCATCTACCCCGGCCAGCCCGAACGCTACTTCGTCATGGACTTCACCCTGGGGTCGCACTTCACGGACGAGCTGCTGGTGGTCGCGGCGGACGAAGACGGTGTAGTGGACGACGAAATCCTCTGGGAGTCCTGAAGGCTTAAACAACAGCGGCCGCCCACCTTTCGGTGGGCGGCCGCCTGTTGCTTGGGCCTACTTTGCTGCTTCCAGCAGGCTGGCGCGGACCGTCTGGGTTGCCTTGACCAGGTTGCGCAGGGACTCTTCGGTCTCGGCGTAGCCACGGGTCTTCAGGCCGCAGTCCGGGTTGACCCAGAGCTGGCGGGACGGGACGTGCTTGACGGCGGTGGCCAGGAGTTCAGTGACCTCGGCCTCGCCCGGAACACGCGGCGAGTGGATGTCGTAGACGCCCGGGCCCACGCCGCGGCCGAAGCCGTGGGACTCGAGGTCGTGGACGACCTCCATGCGGGAGCGTGCGGCTTCGATGGAGGTGACGTCGGCATCGAGGCCGTCGATCGCGTCGATGATCACGCCGAACTCCGAGTAGCAGAGGTGGGTGTGGATCTGCGTGGCGTCGGCTGCACCGGCGGTGGACAGGCGGAAGGAGTCCACGGACCACTTGAGGTAGTCGGCGTGGTCGGCCTTGCGCAGCGGCAGGAGCTCGCGCAGTGCGGGCTCATCCACCTGGATGACCTTGATGCCGGCAGCTTCGAGGTCGGCGATCTCGTCGCGCAGCGCCAGGCCGACCTGGTTGGCGGTCTCGCCCAGCGGCTGGTCGTCGCGGACGAAGGACCAGGCCAGGATGGTGACCGGACCGGTGAGCATGCCCTTCATGGGCTTCCCGGTCAGCGACTGCGCGTATTCGGCCCAGGCCACCGTGATGGGTGCCGAACGGGTGACGTCGCCCCAGAGGATGGACGGACGGGTGCAGCGGGAGCCGTAGGACTGGACCCAGCCGTGCACCGTGACGTCGAAGCCTTCGAGGTTCTCAGCGAAGTACTGGACCATGTCGTTGCGCTCGGGCTCGCCGTGCACCAGGACGTCGTAGCCGAGCTCTTCCTGCAGCTCGACAACGCGCTTGATCTCGTCCTTCATGAGCTGCTCGTACTGCTCGTTGGTGAGGTCGCCCTTGTTGTTGCGGGCTCGCGCCGAACGGATCTCGGAGGTCTGCGGGAAGGAACCGATGGTGGTGGTGGGCAGCGGCGGCAGCTGCAGGGCCGTTTCCTGGGCGGCTTCACGGACCGAGTACTCGGAGCGGTTGAAGTCGGCTTCGGTCAGGGCCTCGGTGCGGGCGCGGACGTCGTCGCGGCGGACGCCTTCGGCGGTGGCGCGGGAAGCGATCACGGCGGAGGCTTCGTCAATGGCTGCCTTGGCGGAAGCCGGCTCGGCCAGGTAGTCGGCGAGGGTCTTGACCTCGACGGCCTTCTGGTCGGAGAAGGCGAGCCAGCTGCGCAGCTGCTCGGAGAGCTGGGTTTCCTCGGCAACATCGTGCGGGACGTGCTGGGTGGAGGTGGAGGTGGAGACGGCGATCTTGCCTGCGGCGGCCTTCAGTTCGTCCAGCTTGGCAGCGGAAGCGGCGAGGTCGTTGCGCCAGATGTTGTGGCCATCCACGACGCCGGCAACCAGGGTCTTGTTGCCGAGGCCGGCAAGGGCTGCTGCGGACGGAACCGCACCCTTGAAGACGTCGATGTGCAGGGCGTCGATATTGGTGGCTGCAAGGGTGCCGAGCTGGCCGTCGAGGGCGCCGTACGGGGTGGAGACAAGGATCTGCGGGCGCTTGGCTGCACCGGAGAGGACCTCGTAGGCACGGGCAACCGCAGCCTCGATCTCGGCGGCCGGGGTGTCCTGGTCAACAACCAGGGCGGGCTCGTCGAGCTGGATCCAGCTGGCGCCTGCGGCGGCGAGCTTCTCGAGCAGCTGCACGTAGACCGGCAGGATGTCCTCGAGGCGGGACAGCGGAGCGAAGCCGGCGGGGGCGTCGTCGGAAGCCTTGGAGAGCAGCAGGTAGGTGACCGGGCCCACGATGTACGGGCGGGTTTCGATGCCGTTGGCCAGGGCGAACTCGAACTCGTCAACCTTGGCGGTGGAGGCGAGCGTGAACTCGGTCTCGGGGCCGATCTCGGGAACCAGGTAGTGGTAGTTGGTGTCGAACCACTTGGTCATTTCCAGCGGCTGCTGATCCTTGTTGCCGCGGGCCAGGGTGAAGTAGCCGTCGATGTCCAGCTGGCCCTCAGCGTTGAGGAGCTTGCCGAAGCGGGCCGGGACGGCACCGAGGTGTGCCGTGGTGTCCAGGACCTGGTCGTAGTAGGAGAAGGTGCCCGGAACGGCAGCCGCTTCGCTGAGGCCCAGTTCCTGGAGGCGCTTGGCGATGGTCAGCTGGATGTCCTTGGCGGCGGCGTCCAGTGCGGCGGCGTCGATCTTGCCCGCCCAGTAGGCTTCGATGGCCTTCTTGAGCTCGCGGCGGCGGCCGATGCGCGGGTAGCCGAGCAGCGACGCTGCCGGGAACGGGGTGGCTGCGGTGGTGTTCTGTTCAGTCATGGTTTTTCCTCGAAGACGTGGGTGAAATGGTTGTTTGTCTGTGGGGCCAGGGGCCAGCGTCAGCTGGCCAGTTCCTGGCGGCGGGCGATCGCGTTGAGCCGGCTGATGGGCCGTGCCGGGCGGGGCAGCGCGAGCTTGTCCAGTACGTCCAGCGCGCAGGCGTGCTCGTTGAAGGTGTACAGGTGGATTCCCGGGGCTCCGGCGTGAAGTGCGGCGTTGGCGAGGTCCACGGTGGCGCGGACGCCGATCCGGCGGCGCTCCGCGTCACTGTCCGCAGCGGCCAGCCGCTCGATCAGTTCCGGTGCGGGTTCGACGCCGGTGAGCTCGCCCAGGCGCTTGAGGCGGCGCAGGCTGGTCAGCGGCATGACGCCGGGGATGATCGGGATGGTGACGCCGGCCCGGCGGGCGCGGGACAGCAGGTCCGCGTACTGCTCGGTGTGGAAGAACACCTGGGTGATGGCGAAGTCGGCGCCGGAGCGCTGCTTGGCCAGCAGCACCTCGATGTCGTGGCCTTCACTCGGCGACTCGGGGTGGCGGGTTGGGTAGGCGGCAACGCCCACGGCCACCTTGCCGGCGCACAGCAGGGCCGAGCGGCGCTGCTCCACGCGGCGGATGAGCTCGATCAGGTCCTGGGCGTAGCGCAGTGAGCCGATGGCAGGCACGCCGCCGTCCTTGGGCAGGTCACCGCGGAGGGCAAGGATGCCCCGGACGCCGTGGTCGAGCAGTTCGCCGATGATCTCGGCCAGTTCCTCGGGGGTGTTGCCGACGCAGGTCAGGTGCGCCAGCGGACGGAGGGTGGTCTCCAGCAGCAGGCGGTTGATGAGCTCGACGGCGGTGTCCCGGTTGGAGCCGCTTGCTCCGTAGGTGACGGAGACGTAGTCCGGATCGGTGGCCTCGAGCTCGCCGATGGTGGTCCAGAGGGATTCGGCGGCTTGCGGGGAACGCGGCGGGAAGAGCTCATAGGAGAGCGCCACCGGTGCTGTTCCGGCAAGATTCGGATGTACGTCAATAAGGCTAGGAGGTGACATTTGCGTCCTTGGCTTTGGTCAGCGAACGGTGGCCAGCAGACCCGGGGGTACGTGGCCGCACGATCGATGAATTGAGTTTGGGATACACGCAACGAACTCCAGCAGGGCGCAGTCGCGACTGTTACGCCTGGATTGAAGCTGTCCGTGTGCAAATGTCAGGCCCACATGGGGGCACCCACACCCTCCTCTCTGCCCTTGCGAGGCAGATCCAGCGGAGGATCGCTGACACGTTACCGCGGTAACTTGTCTACGACTCTAGGGCGGCAAAACGCCCCGTTCAACTCGGTGGCCGAATTAAGACGCAGTTTTACGACTCATGGAGCCACATTCGTGAACTTTGTTCGCCGCAGCCGGCGGCCGCCGGAAGTCAAGCCGCCAGCCAAGCCCGCAGCCGCAAAGCCTCCCCTTGGCGGGCCTGCAGGACTATCCTTTTGCCATGATCCAGCTTCCAGCAAGTTACGCGGAATACCTCGCCGGCAAGAGCGAGCGTTTCATCCAGACCGTCCGGCCCATCCTGATGCAATCGGCCGCGGACCAGAAGCACGGCGTCCGGGTGCTGTACAACCCGGGCCCCACGGGCCATCAGGCGCATCTGGACGACTCGATCCCATACGGTGAAATCGTGGAAGACATCGACTAGCTGACTCAATCCGGAGCTGCAGGTTCCAGTAGCGTCCCATGAGCAGCGGCCGAATCGCGGCAGTGCTGCTGGTGAGTGCAGCGCTGGTCTTGGGCTCAGGGCCCTCCCAGGGTCCTGTCATGGCCGGGACCGGGCCTCTCGCCATGCCTCAGCCAACGGTCCCAGGCCCCAGCGGCCCGGCTGTCCCGGGCCGGCTTCACGTCACCACGGCAGGCGACTATTCGAGCAGTGCGGCCGCTGCCGGAGTCCTCTCGCGCGTAGGAAGCAGCGGGGCCGACTTGCACCTGGCCCTTGGCGACCTGTCCTACGGGGCGAAGGATTCGGAGCGTAGTTGGTGCGATTTTGTCACCTCCCGCACCGGGCCGGGCTTTCCCTTCGAGCTGGTCTCCGGCAACCACGAAAGCAACGGCCAGAACGGCAACATCGACCAATTCGCGGGATGCCTTCCCAACCGGCTGCCCGGACTGGTCGGCAGCTATGGCCGCCAATACTACGTTGACGTCCCGCAACAAAACCCCCTGGTCCGCTTTGTCATGATCTCCCCGGGCATCCCGTTCCCGGATGGGACGTGGGACTATTCCGCGGGCAGTCCGCGCTTCAACTGGACCGCCGCCGCCATTGACGGTGCCCGTGCTGCGTCCATACCGTGGGTGGTGGTCGGCATGCACACTCCGTGCATTTCTGTGGGGAAGTACGGATGTGTCTCCGGAAAATCCCTCACAAATCTGCTGCTCGGCAAGAAAGTCGATTTGGTCCTCAACGGGCACGAGCACATGTACCAGCGGAGCAAGCAGCTGGCACCGTCGCCGGGCTGCGCGGGGCTCGTCCCGGATGCCTACAACGCGGCGTGCGTCCGGGATTCGGACATCGCGCTGGTCAAGGGTGCAGGCACCGTTTTCGCCACCGTCGGCACGGGCGGCGTTCCCCTGCGTGATGTGAACGCGGCCGACGGCGAGGCGCGGTACTTCGCGGCGTCGTCGGGCCTTAACTCGAACCCCAGCCACGGCTACCTGGATCTGCAGTTCACCTCCACCACCTTGAATGCCGCCTTCGTGGCGACCACAGGCACGTTCAACGACAGTTTCACCATCGCCGCGGCCTCACCCTAGCTAGCCCTTCATCGCCCCGGACAGGGCGAACGAACTCCCATGGCCCCGGGCCACCACGACGTAGAGGACCAGGACCGGGACCGAGTAGAGGATGGAGAAGGCTGCCAGCTGCCCGTAGGCGATGGCCCCGTGCTGGCCGAAGAAGCTGAAGATGGACACCGCGGCCGGCTGCTTTGCCGTGGTCAGCAGCAGGATGAACGGCACGAAGAAGTTCCCCCAGGCCTGGATGAAGACGAAGATGAACACGACTCCCAGGCCTTGCCTCATGAGGGGCAGCACGATGGTCCGCAGGGCAACCAGCGCAGAGGCGCCGTCCATCCAGGCCGCCTCCTCCAGCTCCACCGGCACCGCGTCCATGAAGTTCTTGGTCATCCAGATCGCCATGGGCAGCGTGGTGGTGGCCATGAAGAAAATCGTGGCCAGCATGGAGTCCAGCAAGTGCAGCTGCACGAACAGCCCGTAGACGGGCACCATGATCGCGGTGACGGGCAGCGAGGTCCCGAACAGCACCGAATACATGAAGGGCTTGCTGAATCGGGACTGGTACCGGGACAGCGGATACGCCGCCAGCACCGCGGCCACCAGGTTCACGCCGGCGGTCCCCGCGGACAGCAGGAAACTGTTCGCCAGCGGCTGGAACAGCAATTCCGGCGTCAGCACCGCCTGGAAATTCGCGAACGACGGCGCTTGCGGCCAGCGCGTCTGGAAACCTGCCTGGGGATCGGCGGCGGCAAGGACCAGCCAGAGAAGGGGCAGCGCAAAGCACGCGCCGATCACGGCGAGCGCGATGTCGGCAGGGAGACGGGCCCGACGGCGGGCGCTGCGGGCCGCCGTCGGGCCCGTTGCCGGTGGACGGGCGGTGCGGCGCAGCAGCGTCATGGCCGCTTCTCCCGCAGGAGCCAGACATAGGCGGCCCCGAACACCACTCCGATGAGGATGAGCACCGAGGCGATCGCCGTGCCGTAGCCGATGTCGCCGAACTTGAAGGCCTCCTGGTAGGCGAGCACGGGCAGGGTGGTGCTGGAATTGGCCGGGCCGCCTGCCGTCATGACCCAGATGAGCGTGAACACCGCGAGGGTCTGCAGCGTGATGAGCATGAGGTTGGTGGCGATGCTGCTCCGGATCAGCGGCACGGTGACGAACAGCAGCCGCTGCCAGCTGCGGGCCCCGTCAACGAGGGCCGCCTCGGAAATGTCCTGCGGCACCTCGGCCAGTGCCGCGCGGTAGACGAGCATCGAGAAAGCGGTGCCGCGCCAGGTGTTTGCCAGGACGATGGCCATCAGGGGGAACGAGTACAGCCAGTTAGTGCCGCCCGCACCCACGGAGCCAAGCAGCTGGTTGAGGGTCCCGTCCTTGCTGAACCAGGCATAGGCGGCAAAGGCTGCCACGATCTCCGGCAGCACCCAGGAAGCCACCACCGCGATGCCCACCACCGACGAGACGGGCCGCCGGGCGCGGGTCATCAGCAGCGCAATGACAAGGCCCAGCAGGTTTTGGCCCAGGATCGCCGAGGCAACCACGAACACCAAGGTCAGCCCCGCGGACAACGGGAACGACGAGTCGCCCAGCATCCGCATGTAGTTGTCCAGCCCGGTCCACTGCGGGTCCTTGGCTCCCCTGCCGGACAGGGAGGCGTCCGTGAACGAGGCGTAGAACGACCACAGCACCGGGGCCAGGAGAAACAGGAGAAGCAACACGATGGAGGGCACCACCGGCAGCATCCTCAAGCCGCGTTGGAAGGAGGACCGCGGATGGCGCTTTGGGGGGTCATCCTCCCGGGGGCGAGGCAGGGCGCTAGGAGAAGCCATGCGTCATTTCTTGAGCACCTTGGCGGCGCCCACCAGCTTCTCAACGGTCCGGTCGTACTCGGCGGCAGCTTCAGCCGGGCTTTGCTTGCCCGTGATGACCGACTCTGTTGCCACCTGCACGGCGGTGGAGATCCTCGGATAATCGGCCGTGGCCGGGCGGTAGTGCGTCACTGCCACCAGCTCCGAGACGTCCTTCACGAACGGGTTGGCCGCCTGGTAGCTTGGCTCGGCGGCCACGTCCTTGCGGACCGCGATCTGCGAGTTGTTGATGTCGAAGGCGAGGGCGTTCTTCTTGTTCACGGCGGTGGCCAGGTAGTTGAACGCTAGCCCGGGGTTCTTGCTCTTGGCGCCGACGGCGAGCGTCCAGCCGCCGGACATGCTCACCCCGCCGGGGGCCTGGCCCTTCTGCGTGGGGAATTTGGCGACGCCCATGTCCTGCGTGTAACCGGCCCATTCGTAGCTGCCGCCCTTCTGCCAGAACGACGGCGTGTAGGAGCCTTCAACGGTGGCTCCCATCTTGCCCTGCGGCAGCCATTCGCCGAAGACCTTCTTCCACACGTTGGAGTCCAGCGCTTCCGCCGGAGTCACGGCGAGCTGTTCGTCGTAGAGGGTCTCGAGGAAGGCGAGGGAGTCCGTGAAGCCCTGGGAACCGACCACCCACTTCTTCTCCTTCTCGTCGTAGAGCGTGCTTCCGGTGCCGTAGAGCAGTTCGTAGAAGCTCTGCATGACCGTTCCCTCACCCGTGCCCTTGCCGGCGTACATGTTGAAGGGAATCAGTGTGGGATCGGCGGCCTTCATCTTGCGGGCCGCGTCCAGGATCTCGGCCCAGGTGGTGGGCTGCCATGGCACAGGGATCCCGGCCTTCTGCAGGACGGCCTTGTTGTACCAGATGGCCCGGGTGTCGGTGCCGAGCGGTACGGCGTAGATGCCGCCGTCGTCCCCGCGGCCAGCGGCCTTGGCGCCCTCGCTGAACTGGGACCAGTCCTCCCACTTTTCCAGGTAGCCGTCCAGCTTCAGGAGGTATCCGGCGTCGACGTCGGAGCGGACCTTGAAGGTGTCCTCATAGAAGACGTCCGGGGCGGTGTCCCCGGAGCGCTGGGCGAGGGCGAGCTTGGTGCCGTAGTCGTCGTCGTTGGCTTGGATGGGCTGCAGCTCGATGGTGACTCCGCTGTTGGCGGCTTCGAATTCCTTCTTCGCGTCCTGAAGGACCTCGTCCAGGGCAGTGAAGGAATCCGATTTTTGGTAGACCACCTTCAGGGTCTTGCTCTCCGTGGCCTGCGGCGTCGAAGAACAGGCGGTCACCACAAGAAGGGCGACGGCGGCGGCTAGGGTTGCGGCGGACCGCACTGGACGGTGCATGGTGCTCCATTCGGTCAAAGCGGCTGCAGCCCCCCACTTCAGCTGGCCCAGCCCCTGCGGATGTTCAATATGGTCCGCCGGCGGCGGGCAGAGAGGGCTAACCCTCCAGAAGGAGCCTCTGGGCACGTGGCGCCAACGTGTGTTCTAGGACCAGGCAGGCTGCGCCGATGGCGCCTACGTCCTCCCCCACCCCGGTGCCGACCACCTCAATGCTGTGGATCCGCCGCGCCGCGCTGTTTTCCTCGATGATGCCCGGGACGCGCCGCAGGAAGTATTTGGAAATGCGGGCCCAGAAGGGGCCGCCGAAGACCACGCGTTCCACGTCCAGGGTGTTGGTCACCACGGCCGCGGCGCGTCCGACCAGAACGGCGGACCTGTCCAGGATGGCGATGGCCTTCTCATCCCCGGCATCCGCGGCGTCGCACAACCTGGCGAAGTACTCCTGCACTTCCGGGCCCTCCGTGCCGTTGCGGTGGCCGTCCAGGATGCCGGCGGCCTCGGCCTCGGCCACCACGACGACTGGGATGCACGAGGACTTCACGCAGCCCTGGAGCCCGCAATCGCACTGCGGGCCGCCCGGGTCCACGATGATGTGGCCGATTTCGCCGGCGTTTCCGGAAGTGCCGCGGATGACTTCGTCGTTCAGCACGATCCCGCAGCCGATGCCGGTGCCCATGTACATGAAGATAAAGCTGCCGGTGCCGCTCTGGCCGCCGGCCCAGGTTTCGGCGACGGCGGCGCTGGTGACGTCCTTGTCCACGAGCGTTTCCATGCCGGTGGCCTGTGCCAGGGCTTCGCGGATGCGGACCCTGTTCCAGCCCTGCAGCAGGGGCGGGTCAACCACGGATCCTTCGTCGAGGTCGATCGGGCCGGGGACGGCCACGCCGAGGCCCGCGACCTTCGCCGGGTCCACGCCGGAGTCCTGGATGAGCATCCTGATCTCGTCGGCGATGGTGGTGATGACCGTTGAGGGGTTGCTTCCGGCCGGCGTCGCGATCCGGGAGTGCTTGACGACGTCGCCCACCAGGTCGAGGACCACGAAGGTGATCACCGCCGGGTCCAGGTGCACACCGATGGCGTACATGCCGGAAGGGTTCAGGCGGAGGATGGTGCGCGGTTTCCCGGGCCCGGTGCCCTCCTTGCCGGCTTCGACAATCAGATGCTGGTCCAGGAGCCTGCGTGAAATGTTCGAAATCGTCTGCGGGGACAGCCCTACAATCTGCGCCAGTTCCACCCGGCTCAGGCCGCCGCTTGTTCTCCGGATTGCGTCCAGGATGACGGTCAGATTGAAGTCACCCATCCGGGGCAGATTCGTTCCGCGCCTCGGTGTCGGCTGCCGGATCTCAGTCACTGAATCCCCTAAGTCATTCGGAAAAAATATTCACCATACATCTGGTGTCTGCATCGTACGATACCGTTGCCCGTCCCGGTACTCCCACACGCTGGAGGAACTGTCCGGCGTGTGATATTGGGCCCGACGGCGGTCAGCGGCGGGTGCTCCGGGTCACCGTGAACTTCGGATTCCGGCCCTCTTCGGTGGTGGCGCCGATGAGCCGCTCCAGTGCCGGGCGGTACTGCAGGTGGCTGTTGTAGACCGTCCACAGTTCACCGCCAGGAGCCAGGACCCGGGCAGCCGCCTCGAACATCTTCAGCGCGGCGCCGGCGTGAACGCTGGCGCCCAGGTGGAACGGCGGGTTCAACAGGATGAGGTCCGCGCTGCCGGCCTCGAACGTGGACATCGCGTCGTCCTGGACCGCGGTGATGCGCGATGCCAAGCCATTGGCAGCAGCGGTGGCCTTGGCCGAGGCGACTGCGGCGGCCGACTGGTCTGTGGCCGTGACAAGGGCGTCCGGCCGGCTCTTGGCGTACATCGTGGCCAGGATGCCGGTGCCGCAGCCAAGGTCCACCGCATGGCGTGCGTCCGGCAGGCGGTCCAGGTATCCGAGCAGGAACCGCGTGCCGATGTCCAGCCGGGTCCCCGAGAACGCGGCGCCGTGGGCGCAGACCGTGATACCGAGTTCGCTGTTCTCCTCGGACACCGGGAACGTCGGGTCACCCGGCACGTCCTTGGGCTGCGCCGCCACCAGGACCCGGGACTTACGCTGCGCGAGCTGCGCTTGGACCGATCCGAATCTCTGCTCGAGGACGGCGTTCATGCCCAGGGACATGTGCTTGACGCGGCCCCCGGCGAGCAGGACCGCATCCGGGGCAGCAAAGCGGGCGACGGCGTCGGCGATTTCCTCCAGCTCGGCCAGCGCCTTGGGCAGCTGCAGGACCACCACCTCGGCGCCGTCCAGCAGTCCGGCTCCCAGGCCGAGCTGCTCGAAACGGCCGGACAGGCCGACGGCCTCTGCGTTGTGCTGCAGGGCAAGCGTGCCGGTGTACAGATCCTGGGACACCCGGACATGCCCGACGCCGAGGGCCGCCAATGCGCCGAGCGTCAGGGCACCGTAGCGGTCACCGATCACGGCGACGCGGGTTTCCGGCCCGGTGACGTATCCGGCCGCGGTTTCCAGGAGGAGCCGGTCCGTGGCGTCATGGGCCTGCAGGTTCTCTGCCTCGACATCGGGGAAGCGGCGGAGGCTGCCGAACAAGCCGTCAAGATCCAGTGGGTTCACGCTGAACCTGGCCTACTTTCGCTATTGGGGCCGTCCGGGAATGGTCCGCGGCCTCCGACAATGTATCCTCCGCGGGGGCTCTCGACAACATGATCGCGGCGGAGGGTGGTTGGGAACGCCAGTGATTCCATCCGAGCCCTGTGAGCCCGGAAAACAGAAAGACCCCGCTCAATGAGCGGGGTCTTTCTTCCAGAGTGGAGCTGAGGGGACTCGAACCCCTGACCCCCTGCATGCCATGCAGGTGCGCTACCAGCTGCGCCACAGCCCCGGATTTTGCTGCTTTCCGGCCGGTGGATTTCTCTTCCCGCCGAAGCAACTCGTCAATACTAAACCACAATGGTGTGAGATGCGAAATCGGCCGGATCTGCCGGCCTGGGTGCCTGCAGAACGTTTCCTCGGAACGGATGAGGTGCGGTCGATGAAACGGCCGCACCTCCCCCCAATACTTCCGTCCTTCAACCCGCCACCCCAAAGGCGTGGCCGGTCTCTGCTTCGAGTGTAGGGTCGACGAAGTCATTAAACAAACCATTCAACCGGTTTACGATTGACGGAGGGTCACAAACCACTTTGGGGCCCTCACCGTATGCGGAACCCGGAGAGGTCCACCCCAGATCATGCAGCAGCGCGCCAAAGCCACCCGGACGGCAGTCATCGAGGGAGCAGCCTCCGTCTTCGAGGAGCTCGGCTATGGAAATGCGAGCCTGGGCGACGTCACGGAGCGCGCGTCCGTCACCAAGGGGGCGCTGTACTTCCACTTCAAGTCGAAACAGGACCTTGCACTGGCCGTCATCGCGGAGCAGCACGCGATTGTCCGCATGGCAGGGGAAAAGATCGCCGCCGCCGGTCTGCCCGCCCTGGAGGCCATGATCACCATGTGCAGGACCTTCGGGCAGCAGCTGCTCGACGAACCGGTGGTGCGGGCGGGCATCCGGCTCACCTTCGAGGCCTCTGCCTTCGATGCCGACGTCACGGGGCCGTACCACGACTGGATCGCCACCATGGAGTACCTGACCCGTCAGGCCCAGCTCGACGGCGACATCCGGGCCGACCTGGACGCCGCCGACTTTGCCCGCTACCTCGTAGCGTCCTTCACCGGCGTGCAGATGGTGTCAAACGTCTTGACCGGGCGCCGTGACGTCCTCAAGCGCATCGACGACATGTGGGCGTTCATGATGCCCGCCATCACTTCCGCTTGACATACCTACTGGTCGGTTTGTAACTTGTCCATATGGAAGCAAGCGACGCCGGCAGCACGCCCAAGGGCCAGGCCACCCGCCATGAGATCCTCCGTGTCGCGGCCGGCGTCTTTGCTTCAAAGGGTTTCGACCAGACCCGGATGGATGACATCATCCGTGCCGTGGGTCTTACCAAGGGCGCCATCTACTTCCATTTCCCCTCCAAGGTGCAACTGGCCCAGGCCGTGGTGGACGAGCAGAAGTCGCGATGGCTCCGCCTGGCCGAAGAGCAGATCCTGAGCCTGGATAGTCCGGCGCAGCAATTGCGGGGGCTGGGAGACTTCATGATCAAGGCCGTCCTGAGTGACGCTTCCGCATGGGGCATCGTGCATCTCGCAAACCAGCTTGCCTCCGTCAAGGGGCACCACGCGGGCCCCTCGCCCCTGGCGGCCTGGGTGGACCTGGTCTCAGGAATCCTCCACCGCGGCCGGGCGACGGGAGTGTTCACCTTCCCGGGTAACCCCACAGACGTCGCGACCCTCATCATTGCGGCTTTCGACGGCCTGAAATCCGTCACGAACGCCCTGGACCCCGCCGACGCGGAAGCGTTCGAACGCCGGGCGGAACTCCTCTTGGACCTCTTCGACCAGCAGCTCATCACCAAGTAGCCCCCACACCACACACCCAACGCACGACTCACAATCAAAAAACAAACCGCACAGTCAGTTTATTAGGAGGAAAGATGAACATCTCAGGAAAGACCGCCCTCATCACCGGTGCATCAATGGGCATCGGCGCCGTTTTTGCCCGGAGGCTTGCGGCTGAAGGTGCCCGCCTGGTACTGGCGGCCCGGAGCCAGGACAAGCTGGAACTGATGGCCCAGGAACTTCGAGAGGGCGGCACGGAGGTCACGGTCCTCGCCGCAGACCTCAGCGTTCCCGATGCCGCGGAACGCCTCCACGCAGCAACTGATGCCCTGGGGATTGAGGTGGACAT
Organism: Arthrobacter sp. CJ23; assembly: GCF_024741795.1. Lineage (NCBI taxonomy): Bacteria > Bacillati > Actinomycetota > Actinomycetes > Micrococcales > Micrococcaceae > Arthrobacter > Arthrobacter sp. CJ23. The sequence goes on from NZ_CP102950.1 coordinate 2,652,154, forward strand.
CCTGGTCAACAACGCCGGATTCGGTTCGCATGGGCAGGTGGTCAATGCCGACGCCGACAGGCTGGCCGAACAGATCCAGTTGAACTGCACAACCCTGGTGGGAACCACCACCCGGTACCTGCCCCGCATGGTGGAGCGGGGCTTCGGGGCAGTCATCAACATCGCCAGCACTGCAGCGTTCCAGCCGGTCCCCCACATGGCGGTCTACGGCGCAACCAAGGCCTTCGTCCTCTCCTTCACGCAGGCGCTTTGGGCCGAGACGCAGGGCACCGGAGTGAAGGCCCTCGCCGTCTGCCCCGGCGCAACGGACACTCCGTTCTTCGACACGGCCGGCGACGCCGCCGCGGTGGGGTCCCTGCGCACTCCGGAACAGGTGGTCGATACTGCGCTGGCCGCCCTCCGCGGCAACAAGCCCAGCGTGGTGGACGGCTGGCTCAATTCCGTCGTCGCCCGGGTTGCCGTGAAACTGCTCCCCGAGAAACTGGTCATCGCGGTTGCGGAACGCAGTGTCCGCCCGGCACGGCAGCTCGTGGGGTGATTCCGGAAACGGAATGTTAAAGCAAAAAGCCCTGCCCGGTTCGTGGATTCACAACCGGGCAGAGCTCATATGGTGGAGCTGAGGGGACTCGAACCCCTGACCCCCTGCATGCCATGCAGGTGCGCTACCAGCTGCGCCACAGCCCCATATTCTCGTTGCTTCATAAACACGTGCCCGGCATTTCAGCCCTTCACCGTTTCGGATCTCTCCGAAGCAACTCAAATATCTTAGAACAGCATTTCCGAAAATTCCAAATCGGGCATATTCGGGTGCCTGGCCGCTGCTGCTACTCGACTTCCTCGGCTACAGGAGCCTTCGCGGAAGGGTCGTCGCCGAGCTCCAGGTCCACCACGGGGCAGTCCTTCCAGAGGCGGTCCAGGGCGTAGAAAACGCGGTCCTCTGCGTGCTGGACGTGGATGACGATGTCCGCGTAGTCCAGGAGAACCCAGCGGCCCTCGGAGCGGCCTTCGCGGCGGACCGGTCGAAGGTCCTGCTTGAGCAGCTCTTCCTCGATGCCGTCAACGATGGCGTTGACCTGCCGCTCCGTGGGAGCGGAAGCGATCAGGAAGACATCAGTCAGGGCAAGACGTTCGCTGACGTCCAGGGCCACGATGTCTTCGGCGAGCTTGCCGGCCGCCGCGTGGGCGGCGTCGCGGGCCAGGGCTATGGATGTTTCATGTGCAGTCATGGGACTCCTTGTTGTGGCTGAATGCCTATTGGGTGGCCTAAGCCGTTGTGTCAGCGGGAAATGCCGCTGGTGATCATGACGACGCCTGCAACCAAGGCGACGATTCCGAGGGCAAGCACGAGCAACTGGATCATCCGGTTGCGCTGCGCGCGGCCGAGGCCGGCGGTGTTGGCGTCCAACGGCTCCAGGCCGTACGCCGAACTGGCGGCAATCGGGGAATGCAAGGGCTCGTCTTCGCCGGCCTGGGCCGGCGAAGCAGTCCGGTTCGGCGCCGACTTGGCTGCCGCTTCGGCACGCGCCAGGACGCCTGAGCGCCCCCGTGCCAGGCCCGGCTTCGCCGCTTTGGCCGAAGCCGGTTTGGCAGACTCCAGCGCCGGCCCCTGCGAAGTAATGACAGGCACGAAGGTTGTGCCGGGTGGCTTCATGACCGGCCGGTCCACGCCGGGAACCTTGACGAATTCGAGGGGCGTGACCATGGCCAGGTTACTGGCCGCCGAAGGATCCGCCGCCACGGGCGCCGGAAGCTGGTTCTGCTCGGCGAGCTTCTGTTTGGCCGCGGCACGCCGGTTCAGCACCGCAGCACGTTCGGCCAAGGCGATCTGCTGGGCCAGGATCTCAGGATCCACAGCCAGCGGGTCTTCCTCGGCGATGTGCTCAAGCTTCGCCGTCTGGTTTTCCACCTGGGCGGTGATGAGCTGGCGGACTGCCAGGGCCTGCTCAACGGACATGTCCGCGGGAGTCGGCCCCGTTCCGGGCGCGGCCGGCTTGGCTCCCGGCTTGGCCAGGGCCGCTTTGGCCCCAGCCGGCACGGCACCCGAACCGCCGTCGCCGCCGTTGACCCCGTCGCCTTCTCCGGCAAGCGAACCAGGCGCGGCCGTGCCCGGCACTGTGGGAACTGCGGAGGTTGCCGGGGCAATCTCCTCCTGGAGCTGCTGCAGACGGAGCTGGCGCCGTGTGGGCGGTCCCCCGCCGGACAGCTGCTCTTCCTTGTCCGCGAGTTCCTTGATGGCGCGCAGCGCTGCACGGTCGCGGGCACGGACCAGCGAGGACCGCTCAGTCGCGGGCGAGGATGCGACGGCGTCGACCGGGGCCTCGGCCACGCGGCGGACCCTGCCCGTATCGGGCTGCGAGGAAGTCTCCGGCGCTTCGCCGGAGACAGGGGCTCCGGGAACAACAGCTCGTGCCGCAGCACCGGCGTCGGGGGCTTCGGCACCCGCACCGGGCGCCTGCTCGAGGCGCTCATCCCGGGCGCGGCGGAGCTCGCGTCTGCTACGGATGGGTGGCTGTTGCTGGCTCATTCAAAACTCATTCAGTACGTGCTTGGTCGTCTGATCCGGACAGGACGAGCGTCGGCTCTCCCGCCCCGGGCTGCGCTGCATACAGCCCATACTTGGCGATGTACTGCACCACGCCATCCGGCACCAGGTACCAGACCGGGTTGCCGGAGCCCACACGGGCGCGGCAATCCGTGGAGGAGATGGCCATGGCGGGGACTTCGAGCAGGCTGACGTCGTCACGGCCCATGTCGTCCAGGACATGCCCGGGCCGGGTGACGCCGACAAAATGCGCCAGGGACCAGAGCTCGTCCACATCCTTCCAGGACAGGATCTGCGCCAAGGCATCTGCACCGGTGATGAAGAACAGATCGGCGTCAGGACGCAGGGACCTGAGATCCCGGAGGGTGTCGATGGTGTACGTGGGACCGGGGCGGTCTACATCCACGCGGCTCACCGTGAAGTTGGGGTTCGAAGCCGTGGCGATAACAGTCATCAGGTAGCGGTGTTCCGGTTCGCTGACGTGCTTGCTGGACTTCTGCCAAGGCTGGCCGGTTGGCACGAACACGACTTCGTCGAGATCGAACTTGGCGGCAACTTCACTGGCAGCCACAAGGTGGCCGTGATGGATGGGATCAAAGGTTCCACCCATCACGCCCAGGCGGAGCCTGCGCCCCGACTCCCCGCGCCGTGATGCGGCAATAATGTTAGTGGCCCTGCCCGTGGGTGTGCTTGTTGGGGTGCTGGCGGTGAGGATCGGAGTGCTCTTCGGTGGCCTCGTGGCGGTTGCCCAGGTTGGTGTAGGAGAGCGTGACGAACATGAGGACCAGCAGGAGGGCGAACATCACAACGCCGAAGACCCAAGGCTCGGCCCACAGCGGGGCGAGTTCCTCATGACCACCTTCGGTCTGCGCGGCGATTGACGTGGCGATCTGCTGGAACAGCATTTTCTCCCCTAGTGAGTTCTCAAAAAATGTCGACGGCGGGACTCCCCGCCGTTCGCGGACTTCTGTTCTATGTTACCGCGTTGTCAGGCGCGGACTTGGCCTTCGCCTTGGACGATCCACTTGGTGGTGGTCAGCTCCGTGAGGCCCATGGGGCCGCGGGCGTGCAGCTTCTGCGTGGAAATTCCAACCTCGGCACCGAGCCCCAGCTCACCGCCGTCGGTGAAACGGGTGGAAGCGTTCACGATGACCGCTGCGGAATCGACCTCGGCGATGAACCGCTCGGCGTTGCTGAGGTCGTTGGTCAGGATGGCCTCGGTGTGGCCGGTGGTCCACTTGCGGATGTGCTGGACGGCTTCATCCAGGTTGTCCACCATGGCCACTGCCAGGTCGAGATCCATGTATTCCGTGGCCCAATCCTCGTCGTCGGCCGGGACGGTCTCGACGTCGCTGCCCAGGGCGGCGGCAACGCGGCCGTCCACGTGGAGCGTGACGCCTGCAGCCCGCAGGGCGGACGCGACGGCGGGAAGCACCGTGGAGCGCGAGTGCACCAGCAGGGTCTCCACGGTGTTGCAGACGCTGGGGCGCTGTGTCTTGGCGTTGAGCAGGATGTCCACGGCCATTTCCTCGCCGGCGGACTCGTCGATGAAGATGTGTACGTTGCCCTCGCCGGTCTCGATGACCGGCACAGCGGAGTTCATCACCACCGTCTGGATGAGCTCGCGGCCGCCGCGCGGGATCAACACGTCCACCCGGCCACGGGCGCGCATCAGCACGTTGGCGCCTTCCCGGCCGTACTGGTCCACGGTCTGGACGGCGTCGGCGGGCAGGCCCACGGACTCCAGCGCGTCGCGCAGGAGGAACACCAGGGCGGAGTTTGTGTGGGCGGCGGCGGAACCGCCGCGCAGGATGACGGCATTGCCGCTCTTCAGGGCGAGCCCGGCGATGTCCACCGTGACATTGGGGCGGGCCTCGTAGATGGCGGCCACCACGCCCATGGGGACGTTGACCTGGCGCAGGCGCAGACCGTTCGGGAGGGTCTGGCCGCGGACCACGTTGCCCACGGGGTCAGGAAGGCCTGCAAGGTTTTCCAGGGCGGCCACGAGACCGTCGATGCGGGCGGGGGTCAGCGTGAGCCGGTCCAGGAGCGCGGCGGAGGTGCCGTTCTCCCGGCCGGCGGCGACGTCCTTGGCGTTGGCAGCCAGGATGCCGGCCTGGTTCTCCAGCAGTTTGGCGCCGATGGCACGCAGGGCGCGGTCCTTCCAGGCGCGGTTGGCTTGGGCCATGCGGCGGGCAGCCATGCGCGAACGGTCGGCGATGGCGTGGACGGCCGATTCAATGGACTCCGGGGTCAGCGGCTCGCTTGCGGCAGCAGGGCTCTCCGGCGCGATGCCGGCAAGGCCGGACACTACAGCGTCGGAAATCACAGGGCTATCGGGCGTGAGCGCTTCAGTCATGCTCCAAGTTTAGTGGAGCCCCGCCGCTAAACGAGCACGAGGTCGTCAACATGGACCACTTCGCGGTCATATCCGCGGCCCATGGCCTTGCCGAGTTCCTTGGTGGAACGTCCCAGCATGCGCGGAAGCTCCACCGAAGAATAATTCACCAGTCCCCGGGCCACCACCGTGCCGTCGGGGGCAACCATCTCCACGGGATCGCCCGCCTCGAATTCGCCGTCCACGCCGGCAAGGCCGGCGGGAAGCAGCGAGGTGTGGCGGTCGCGCACGGCCTTGACGGCGCCGTCGTCGAGCAGCAGGCGCCCCTGAACGGACGCGAGGTGCGCGAGCCACAGCAGCCGGACGGGCTTGCGGTTGCCATTGACGGCGAACCAGGTTCCCACATCCTCCCCCGCCAGCGCCGCGGCGGCATTCGCCGTCGAGGTCACCAGGGCATGGATGCCGGATCCGGCGGCCATGGACGCGGCCTCGACCTTGGTCATCATGCCGCCTGTACCCACCCCGGCCTTGCCGGCCTTGCCGATGGTGACGTCCTCAAGGTCCCGCGGACCCCGGACCAGGGGGATGCGCTCGGCGCCCTGCGACGGCGGGCCGTCGTAGAGGGCGTCGACGTCGGAGAGCAGTACCAGCGCATCGGCCCGGACGAGGTGCGCCACCAGGGCCGCAAGACGGTCGTTGTCGCCGAAACGGATCTCGTGCGTGGCCACGGTGTCGTTTTCGTTGACAACCGGCACCACGCCGAGGTTCAGCAGGCGGTCCAACGCCCGGAAAGCGTTCGTGTGCTGCGTGCGCCGCATGAGGTCATCGGCGGTCAGCAGCACCTGGCTGACGGTCACGCCATGCGCGCCGAAAGCCTGGGTATACCGGGCCATGAGCAGCCCCTGGCCGACGCTCGCGGCAGCCTGCTGCGTGGCCAGGTCCCGTGGCCGCTTGGCCAGGCCGAGCGGGGCAAGGCCCGCGGCGATGGCGCCGGAGGAAACCAGGATGATCTCCGTGCCGGCGTTGCGCTTTTCGGCGAGGGCGTTGACCAGGGCGGTCAGCGCCTTCTCCGAAATGCCGCCCTTGATGCTGGTCAGCGACGAGGAGCCGACCTTGACCACAATGCGCTTGGCCCCGGCCAGGGCTGCGCGTTCGGCTTCTTCAGTGTGCTTCGGGGACTCAGGAGTCCTAGGCGTCATCACCGGTGTCCAGGCTGCTTTCTTTCAGGGGCTGGGCTGCGGCCCGACGGCGGCTGACGGATTCGGTCCAGATGCCGGCCTTGCGCTCGGCTTCCAGCTCCGCACGCGCGGCAGCCTTGGCCTCGCGGCGCTCGATCTGCTCTTCGCGCTTCTGCGAACGGGTGGGGCGGTCACCGATATCGGCGATGCGGATGTCGGTGCCGCGCGGGGTGGCCAGCAGTTCGGCGCCGGCCATCATGGTGGGCTCCCAGTCGAAGACAACGCCGTCGTCCTCGCCGATCACCACGGTATCGCCCGGCTTGGCGCCGACCTTGAACAGTTCATTTTCGACGCCGAGCTTGGCCAGGCGGTCGGCGAGGTAGCCGATGGCTTCCTCGTTGGTGAAGTCGGTCTGCTTGACCCAGCGGACCGGCTTCTCGCCGAGGACGCGGAACAGCGGCTCGAGGTTCTTTTCTTCGCGGCGGATCCGGAAGCCGGACTCGTTGACGGCGCGGGGACGCAGCACCGGCGGGGCAACCTTCGGCGGGGCCGCGGCGACGGCGTCGCGGGCCGCCTTGACGATCTCGGCCATGGCGAAGCCCAGCTGGCGCAGGCCCTCGTGGCTCGTGGCCGAGATCTCGAACACCCGGTAACCGCGTGATTCCAGTTCGGGGCGGACGAATTCCGCCATGTCCTTGCCGTCCGGGAGGTCAACCTTGTTCAGGGCCACCAGGCGCGGGCGGTGGTTCAGGGGAACCACTTCGCCGTCGACACCGGCGTAGCTCATGTCCACGGCGTACTTCTCCAGCTCGGCCTCGATGATGGAGAGGTCGGAGAGCGGATCGCGGTCGGATTCGAGCGTGCCGCAGTCCAGGACGTGGACCAGGGCGGCGCAGCGCTCAACGTGGCGCAGGAAGTTGTGGCCCAGGCCCTTGCCTTCGCTGGCACCTTCGATGAGGCCGGGGACGTCGGCGATGGTGAAGCGGACGTCGCCGGACTCCACAACGCCCAGGTTGGGAATCAGGGTGGTGAAGGGGTAGTCGGCGATCTTGGGCCGCGCGGCGGACATGGCAGCAATGAGGCTGGACTTACCGGCGGATGGGAAGCCCACCAGCGCGATGTCGGCAATCGACTTCAGTTCCAGGACGATGTCGCTGGAATCGCCTTCGATGCCAAGGAGCGCGAAGCCGGGGGCCCTGCGCTTCTGGGAGGACAGCGAGGAGTTGCCGAGGCCGCCCTGGCCGCCAGCTGCGGCAATGTATTCGGCGCCTTCGCCCACGAGGTCGGCCAGGACCTTGCCATCCTTGGTCTTGACGACGGTGCCGTCCGGCACTGGCAGGATGAGGGTTTCGCCGTTCTTGCCGCCGCGCCAGTCGCCCATGCCCGGGCCGCCGTTGGTGGCGTGGCGGTGCGGGGCGTGGTGGTAGTCAAGCAGCGTGGTGGTCTGGTGGTCCACCCGCAGGATCACGTCGCCGCCGTCGCCGCCGTTGCCGCCGTCGGGACCGCCAAGCGGCTTGAACTTCTCCCTCTTGACAGAGACACAGCCGTGGCCGCCGGTACCGCCGGATACGTGCAGGACTACCCGGTCTACAAAGCTCGCCACGTGAATCTCCTCTATTGCTGAACCAGTCGCCCGGAGGCTTCCTAGTCGATTGTAATGCGGTTAAAAGAACGGTGGAGCGGGCCTGTTGGCCCGCTCCACCGGTTCAGAACTTGCTGTTACTCTGCAGCTGCAGCAGCAACGATGTTCACTACGCGACGGCCGCGGCGAGTACCGAACTCAACCGCACCTGCCTGCAGGGCGAACAGGGTGTCGTCGCCACCGCGACCGACGCCGGCGCCCGGGTGGAAGTGGGTGCCGCGCTGGCGGACGATGATCTCGCCAGCGGAAACAACCTGGCCACCGAAGCGCTTTACGCCCAGGTACTGGGCGTTGGAGTCACGACCGTTGCGAGTGGAGCTCGCGCCTTTTTTATGTGCCATTTGAAATGCCTGCCTTTAAATTTCTGGGGAAACTGAAAACCGGAACAACGTAACAGAAGTTACTTGATGCTCGTGATCTTGATCTTGGTCAGTTCCTGACGGTGACCCTGGCGCTTCTTGTAGCCGGTCTTGTTCTTGAACTTCTGGATGACGATCTTCGGACCACGGAGGTCTTCGAGGATCTCGGCCGTAACCTTGACCTTGGCCAGGTCCGCAGCGGCGGAGGTGACCTTGTCACCGTCAACCAGGAGCAAGGCGGGCAGCTCAAGCGTGCTGCCGGCTCCACCGGGGACGCGGTTCAGCGTTACGTAGTCTCCAACGGAAACTTTTTCTTGGCGGCCGCCTGCGCGGACAATCGCGTACACCACTTGGGCACTCACTTCTCTCGACGTTTCTTACTAAATTTGCGTGCGGAACCTTGAACCGAAACCGGCCTGGTTCCCGCTGTGCCTCAACGCCGTGGACTTCAGATCGAAGCCCGTGAGTCATCCCATGAACAATTCCAAGGGGCATAACCCAAGTGTTGGCGTAAGCACCGAAGATCTAGATTACGCTAGTTTGGCCTTCGGCTGCAAATGAGGCCAGGTCCGGAGGCCGCCAGGTGATGATCACCACAAGCTGGCATCACTGCGTCCGGTACCGTGCCCATACAGCCTACAGCCTTCCGGCGATTAAGTTGGGATCGGCACCTGCGACGCGCGGCGCAGCCTGGCTTTCTGCCCGCCGCACGCGCCGCCCGCGCTGTGGCCGCGTTCAGGCGTGCAGCCGCGGAGCGTCGAAAAACGCCGTCTCATAGCGGCAGGACCAGGCGAAGGCCTCGCGCATGGCGTCCCGCTCCGCCGGCGAAGCTGCCCGGGCGGCGGCATCCGTGAAGTCAATGGCCTGCCTGGTGGCGGCCGCGAAGTCCTCGTCCGCGTAGGCACGCAGCCAATCGGCGTAGGGGTGCTCCGATGAAGCTCCGGCCTCCACGTAGGCGCCGTGGAGCTGCTGCCCCACCTCCGCGTACAGCCAGTAGCAGGGCAGGATGGCGGCGAGCAGCACGGCGTAGCTGCCCGACGCCGACGCTGCCAGCAGATGGTCCACGTAGGACTTGGTGACGGGCCCGGTGGCCGCCTCCACGTTCCGGCCGGCCAGCCAGTTCCGGTGCAGTTCCGACTCCACTTCCAGGCACTGCTGGGATCCGCTGGCCCAGAAGAGCTGCTCAGCCTCGGTGGGGGCCAAGGCGCCGGCCCTGGCCAGGACCCGTGAGTAGCCGTTGAGATAGAGGGCGTCCTGGGCCAGGTAGTAGGCAAACTCGCGCTCCGGCAGTTCGCCGGACTGCAGCCCGCGGATGAACTCCAGGCCGTAGATGGCCTGGAGCTCGGGCGAGGCGTCCCGCCACAGCTGCGCGGCGTACTCCCCCGGCCTCAGCGCGCGCTCCAGCTGGTGGAAATGGTTGACGGGGCCGTTGCCTTGGCCCACTTCGAGCCTTCCGGAGGTGGCCAGCGCCTCCTGCAACCAGGGCTTGACCTCCTGCAAGGACGCTTCCCAATCGCCGTGGCGGACCTGGGCCGTGGCCATGGCCGCGGACAGGGAGCACCCCGTGCCGTGGCTGTTCCGGGTGTGGACCCTGGCTCCGGCGACTTCCACCACGTCCTGCCGGAGCAGGCCCGTGGTGTTGACGAGGGCATCCGGGCATTCCATACCGGGCAGGTGCCCGCCCTTGACCAGCACGGTGTTGCCGCATTCCGCCGCCAGCCGCTTGCCCTGGTCCAGGGCCGCGGCCCAGTCGGAGGCCTCCGGCTCGCCCAGCAGCATGGCCAGCTCCGGCAGATTGGGCGTGATCAGGTCCGCAAGCGGCAGCAGGGCCCGCAGGGCGGTTTCGGCCGATTCGCGCAGCAGCCGGTCGCCGCTGGTGGCCACCATGACGGGATCAAGGACCACGACGGCGGGCCGCACCTTCTGGAGCCAGCGGCGGACCTCGTCGATGACGGCCACGTCGCCCAGCATGCCGATCTTGACGGCATCCACGGCGATGTCGTCGCTGATGGCTTCAAGCTGCTGGCGCAGGAATTCCACCGGCGGCACGTGGACGCCGGTGACGCCCTGCGTGTTCTGGGCGGTCAGGGCGGTGACGGCAGCCATGCCGTAGCCGCCGTTGGCCGCGATGCTTTTCAGGTCCGCCTGGATACCGGCCCCACCGGACGGATCGGAACCGGCGATGCTGAGCACCCTGGGGATCCTGCGGCCCGTGGAGGGAAGCGGGTAGACAGTCGAATAGGACGTTGAAGTCATGAAAGACATCCCTTCGCCGGTGCTAACCGGACAGGTTCAACGGGTCTGGATCTCAGCCAGGCTTGTGCCGGCACCCCGTGTCAGATCCCTAGCGTAGCCGACACGTCCGGCGCCCCCGGGTTACCCGGACATTGTGACCCCGGGGCTCCCGTCCCCTGGGCCGTGTAGCCAACGGGCCGGATACAGCAAGGCCCCGGCAGGGTCCGCGTTGTGCGGAGCCTGCCGGGGCCCGGTGCTGCTGTGAACGGCCTGCCCGGAGACCGGCCAGCCTAGAGTTCGGAGGCCGGGACGCCGACGCCGAGGATGATCGGCTCGTTGGCCTGCGCCGCCTTGGCCGATGCCTTCACCGCTGCCGGGGCCTTGGCCTCGTGCGTGGTGCCGCCGGCGGCCGGCGGGGCCACATCGTGGTGCTCCACGGTGGTCTCGTTGGCTGCGCCCTGGGCGCGGCTGGCGCTGCGGTTGCGGCGGCCACGCCGTCCGCGGGAGCGGGACGAGCCCTGGGCTTCCTCAGCCGCCGCGGCCTGCGCCGTGGCGGCCGGCGCTGTGGCGGCCGGCGCCTTGGCAGCGGGTGCTTCGCCCAGGTGCTGGAAGGCCTCCGCAAGGAGGTCCAGGCTCATGGCCGGCGCAGTGGACGCAGCGTCCTCGGAGTGGTCCACGAACGGCAGCGCGACCTCCTCGCCGCCGAAGCGCAGCACGGGTGCCGTGCGCACATCGTGGGAACCGGCGTCGGTGGCTTCGGCAGCCTGTCCCGCAGCGGAAGCCGCAGCGGCAGCAGCTTGGTGCAGCTCGTCGTCGTGCAGGTGCGCCGCGTGGGCAGCGGCCGCGATGTTGGCGAGTGCGGCGCGCGTTGCCTCGGCCTTCGCCTGGCGCACCGGATCAACAGCTTCGTGCGCTGCGGCCGGTGCCACAGGAGCAGCCTGGGCCGGGGCCGGAGCCTGCGGCGCCACGGGCGCGTCGATGACCAGGCCGCCCTTGCCGCGGCGGCGCTTGCGGTCCGTGCGGGCTGCGGGCTGGGACTCCGTGTGCGGGCGGTGGTGCTCGGCGGCTACCACGTTGGCGCGGCGGTGTTCCACGGGTTCATCGTGGGTCACCACACCGCGTCCTGCGCAGTGTTCGCACTGCTCGCCGAAGACCTCCAGGAGGCCGGTGCCCATGCGCTTGCGGGTCATCTGGACCAAGCCCAACGAGGTCACTTCAGCCACCTGGTGCTTGGTCCGGTCGCGGCCCAGGCACTCCACCATGCGGCGCAGCACGAGGTCGCGGTTGGACTCGAGCACCATGTCGATGAAGTCGATCACGATGATGCCGCCGATGTCGCGCAGCCGCAGCTGGCGGACGACTTCCTCTGCCGCTTCAAGGTTGTTCTTGGTGACGGTCTCTTCGAGGTTGCCGCCGCTGCCGGTGAACTTGCCGGTGTTGACGTCCACTACGGTCATGGCCTCGGTGCGGTCGATCACCAGGGAGCCGCCGGACGGCAGGAAGACCTTGCGGTCCAGGGCCTTGTGGATCTGCTCGTCGATCCGCCAGGCGGAGAAGATGTCCTGGTCCTTGCTCCACTTCTCGAGCCGGCCCACCAGGTCCGGCGCCACGTAGGTCACGTAGGCCTCGATGGTGTCCCAGGCCTCGTCACCGGAGACGATCAGCTTGGAGAAGTCCTCGTTGAAGACATCGCGGACCACCTTGATGGTGAGGTCAGGTTCGCCGTAGAGCAGCTCGGGGGCCAGGATCTTGGTGGACGTGGCCTGGCCTTCGATGCCTTCCCACTGCGCGCGCAGGCGGTTGATGTCGTGCGTCAGCTCTTCTTCCGACGCGCCTTCGGCGGCGGTGCGGACGATGACGCCGGCGTTCTCCGGCAGGCGGTCCTTGAGGATGCGCTTGAGGCGGTTGCGCTCGACGTCGGGCAGCTTGCGGGAGATGCCGGTCATGGAACCGCCCGGCACGTACACCAGGTAGCGGCCCGGGAGGGAGATCTGGCTGGTCAGGCGGGCGCCCTTGTGGCCCACCGGGTCCTTGGTGACCTGCACCAGGACGGAATCGCCGGACTTGAGCGCGTTCTCGATGCGGCGCGGCTGGCCTTCGAGGTTGACGGCGTCCCAGTTGACCTCGCCGGCGTACAGCACGGCATTGCGGCCGCGTCCGATGTCCACGAAGGCGGCTTCCATGGACGGCAGCACGTTCTGGACCTTGCCCAGGTACACGTTGCCGATCAGGGAGTCCTGCTGCGTCTTGGACACGAAGTGCTCGGCGAGCACGCCGTCTTCCAGGACGCCGATCTGGATTCTGTCGTCGCGCTGGCGGACGATCATCTGGCGGTCCACGGATTCGCGGCGGGCCAGGAACTCGGCCTCGGTGATGACCTGGCGGCGGCGCCCGGTCTCGCGGGATTCGCGGCGGCGCTGCTTCTTGGCCTCAAGTCGGGTGGAGCCCTTGACACTGGTCACGCGGTTGCTGACCGGCGCCTCGCTAATGGCGCGGGGGGCACGCACACGGGTCACCGTGTTGGGCGGATCGTCGTCTCCGCCACCCGTCAGTTCCAGGTCCTGGTCGCCACGGCGGCGGCGACGGCGACGGCGGGAGGTCACGCCGTCCTCCAGCGTTTCCGCTGCGGGGGCGTCGTCGTCGGACTCCCCGGCGTCCTCGGCGTCGCCTTCTTCACGTTCGGTGCCGCGGCGGCCACGGCGGCCACGGCTGCGCCGGCGGCGACGGCTGCCGGCATCCTCGAGCTCGCCTTCTTCGGCTTCCCCGGCCTCTTCGCTGTCCTCGTCCTCGTCCTCGACGACGACGGGGCGGGCGACGGTGCTCAGGTCGGGTGCCTGGAAAATCATGGAGGTGATGGTGACCGGTTCGAGGAACAGGGCCGCAGACGCGCCGGCTGCTTCCTTCTCTTCCAAGGTCTCATCAAGCGGAGCTTCCTCGGCCGGAGCCTCGACGGGTGCTTCCGCGGCAGGGGCCGCTTCCACGGCAGCGTCTTCAACGGCGGCTTCCTCGACGGGAGCCGCTTCGGCAGCCTTCGCTTTCGCGGTGGTGGCTCGACGGCGGCGGACCGGCTTTTCTGCCGGGGCTTCGGCTGCGGCGGGTGCCGCTTCCGGCGCCGCTTCGCTTTCCGGGGCGGCTTCCGCTGCGTCCTCGACGAAAACGGGAAGCGGCTCGGCCGGCTCGACGACCTTGCGGGCGCGGCTGCGGCGGACCGGCGCCTTGACGGCCGGTTCCTCCGCGGCGGGCTCGGCGGCAGGAACCTCAGGGGCCGGGATTTCGGCGGTGCTGTCCGCAGGAGCGGCCTCTGCGGGAGCGGTTTCGGCCGCTGCCGCCTTGGGCGCGGCCTTGCGCCGGGTCCTGGTGGTCTTCTTTGGTGCTTCCGCGGCTTCTGCGGATGCCGCTTCTTCGTTAACGGCTACAACCTGGTCATTATCCATATGTGGCAACACTCCTGCCCAAGCAGCGCCGCCACATCCGGCGCCCAGAGGGGCAAATATTGTCAAAACCCTCGGGCCCTGACAGAAGTCGGTAGTTTGCCTCCCGGCTCGCACCAGCAGAGGGGTGCGGCAGGCCTGGAAGGCCGGCGGCGCTGTTCTGAAACCCGTTGTTCTGTTGCCACAACCAGGTGCCGTCCATTCACATGGCGGGCCGGCCGAGGATCACGTGATCCGGGATGCCCTGCTCATGGTTGGCGGTCTTGGGAACAACTCACCGGACCGGAGTCCGCATGTGGAACGGCTTCCGGCCATGTTCATTCTCTCACACCCCCATGCAATGGGGAGGTAGGCTCCCCTCCGGGGCGGCCGCCGTCGTCGGGAATCCTGGCTGGGAGCGACATCCAGACCGCAGCGTTAGAATCCTCCCAAGAGCCATCCCCGGCCGCGCCGGGCCTTGCCGAAAAGGACTGCATCCGCCATGTCGAGCACCGCCAGGGAAAACCTGGCCCACAACGACTCCCCGCCAGCACGGCACAACGACGCCGCCGCCATCCAGGTCTTTCCGAAGACCGTGCGCGACAAGCCGTTTGCCTGGCTCCTCCTGATCACGGGCGTCATCGGCTGGCTTGCCTCCGGCGCGCTGGTCCTGGAGAAGCTCGAAATGCTCAAGGACCCCAACCACATCACGCTGTGCGATGTGAACCCGTGGGTGTCCTGCGGCGCGGTGATGCAGACCTGGCAGAGTTCGCTGTTCGGCTTCCCCAACATGTTCATCGGGATCGTGGCCTTCGCCGTCATCATCACCACGGCAATGGGCCTGCTGGCCGGAGCGCGGTTCTCGCGCGGCTACTGGCTGGGGCTGCAGACCGGAGTCACCCTGGGCTTCGCCTTCGTCGTGTGGCTGTGGTCCCAGGCCCTGTACGCCATCCACGTACTGTGCCCGTTCTGCATGGTGGTGTGGGCGGTCATGATCCCGCTCTTCGTGTGGGTCACCATCCGCAACATCACTCACGGCGTCATCAAAGTCCCCGCCGGGCTGGCAAAGCTGCTGGGCGACTCGGGCTGGATCATTACGGCCCTGCTCTACGTGGCCGTGGCCGCGAGCATCTTCTTCGCCTTCATCCAGGTCTTCGCCGGCACCTCCGGATACTGAGCCCGCAGCAACAGCGGCGACGCCGCGGCGACGAACCGTGTAGCACCCGCGTAGCACCCGCGTAGCACCCGCGTAGCACCCGCCCGAGCGAACAGCTGAGGCCCCGTTTTCCTAAGAAAACGGGGCCTCAGCTGCACGCTCGCGCCCATGGGTTCATGGCCGGGGCGGAAGGTCAGCGGCTACGCGAACCAGATGCCGATCTCGCGCTCGGCGGATTCGACGGAGTCCGAGCCGTGGACCAGGTTCTGCTGGACCTTCAGACCCCAATCGCGGCCGAAGTCGCCGCGGATGGTGCCGGGCGCCGCCGTCGTGGGGTCCGTGGTGCCGGCCAGGGAGCGGAAGCCTTCGATGACACTGTGGCCCTCGAAGATGGCCGCAATGACCGGTCCACTGAGCATGAACTCGACCAGCGGCTCGTAGAACGGCTTGCCGACGTGCTCTTCGTAGTGCTGTTCCAGCAGCTCGCGGCTGGCGTTGACCTTCTTCAGCTCTGCCAGGGTGTAGCCCTTGGCTTCGATACGGGCGATGATGTTGCCGCTGAGGTTGCGGGCGACGCCGTCGGGCTTGATCAGGACGAGGGTCCGCTCAATGCTCACAGTTGCTCCAATGTGGTTGGTGGGTTTCCCAGCCAGTTTACGGGGTTTCGGGGGTGGCTTCGTCGCCGTGGCTTGCGTCCCATTCGGCCTGCTGGCGGTCGCGTTCGGCCACCTCGCGGTCGATCCTCATGCCGGTGCGGATCCCGTACCACCAGCAGATGGCAAACAGGATGCCCACGATGAACATCATCGGCTCCGCGATTCCGGTCAGGATCAGGACGAGCTGCAGGCCCCAGCCGACGGCCAGGCCCCACGGCTTGCGCACCACAGCGCAGGCCAGGACCAGCACCACGCTGAGCGCAATGCCGAAGCCGAGGATCAGGCCGGGCGCCACTTCGCCGCGTTTCAGTCCGAAGACAACCAGAGTGGCGAAGAACGCCACGAAGGCTTCCAGCAGGAGGACCGTGGAGGCGAACATGACCTTGGTGGAACGGCGCTTCTTGGGCATGCCCGGGCGCCATTCCCGCTGTGCTTTGGTGAGTTTGGCCATGTCAGGCGTCCGCCTTTCCGAGCAGCATGCGGGCTTCGGCCACCACCGTGATGGAGCCGGTCACCAGGACGCCGCCGGCCAGGTCATCGTTGGCTTCGGCGCGTTCCACGGCCCACTCGATGGCGTCGTCCAGTTTCTCGGCGATGTGGACGTTCTCGGCACCGAAGCCGAGATCGACGGCGAGGTCCGCCAGCTGGGCGGCCGGGATGGCGCGCGGCGAGTTGGACTGCGTGAAGCAGAATTCCTCAGCGAGTCCGCCCAGGGATTCCTTGAGCTGGCGGAGGATCTCCTCGGCGTCCTTTTCCTTGAGGATCCCGATCACCACCACCAGCTTGCTGAAGCTGAATGCCTCCTGGATGGCCTCGGCCGAGACACGGATGCCGTCCGGGTTGTGGGCGGCGTCCACGATGATGGTGGGCGCCGTGCGCACCACCTCCAGGCGGCCGGGAGAGGTGACGTTGCCGAAGGCCTCGCGGAGGACGTCGACGTCGAGTTCCCTTTCGCCGCCGCCGAGGAACGCCTCCAAGGCAGCCACGGCCACGGCCGCGTTCTCCGCCTGGTGGGCACCGTGCAGGGGCAGCAGCAGCTCCTCGTAGCGCCCGGCGAGGCCCTGGACAGTGAGGACCTGGCCGCCGACGGCAACGCTGCGGGATTCGACGCCGAATTCAACGCCTTCGAAGCGGAACGGCACGTCCACTTCACGGGCCTTCTCCAGCAGTACCTGGGCGGCGTCCACCGGCTGGGCGGCGCTGATCAGGAAGCCGCCGGGCTTGATGATTCCGGCCTTTTCGTAGGCAATGTCCTCGGTGGTCTCGCCCAGGAGGTCCGTATGGTCCAGCGAAATGGGCGTGATCACGGAAACCTGGCCGTCGCCCACGTTGGTGGCGTCGGTGACGCCGCCAAGGCCCACCTCGATGACGGCCACATTGACGGGCTGGTCCGCGAAGATCGCGAAGCCCAGGATGGTGAGGCATTCGAAGTACGTCAGCCGGGGCTGGCCGTCCGCTTCGAGTTCCTTGTCCACAATCTCCAGGTAGGGCCGGATCTCATCCCAGATCCGCACGAACGTAGCGTCCGGCACCGGGGCGCCGTCGATGCTGATGCGCTCGGTGACCTTGGACAGGTGCGGGCTGGTGTAGCGGCCGGTGCTGAGGCCATGGGCACGCAGCCCGGCCTCGATCATGCGGGCCGTGGAGGTCTTGCCGTTGGTGCCGGTGATGTGGATGATCGGAAACGCCTTGTTCGGCTCCCCCAGCACATCCATCGCCCGGAACAGCGGCGCCAGGCGCGGCTCCATCTTGTTCTCGGGAGCGCGTCCCAACAGCTCGGCGTAGACGCTCTCTACGGAGAATTCGTCGCTCATGTGCTAGGCCTCTACTTTGTTGACGGTGATCTGCGGCTCGGTGGCATCGCCGGACACCACGGGTTCGAGCACCAGGGACAGGGTCTCGTTCTTGACCAGTTCCGCGTTGGCGCGGAGGGCGTCGACAACCTCGTGGGTGGCCAGCACCGTGGTGTGTATGCGGTCGCTGACGTTGAACCCGGCGTCCTTGCGGGCCTGCTGGATGGCGCGGACCATGTCGCGGGCCAAGCCTTCGGCTGCAAGCTCCGGGGTGACTTCGGTGTTCAGGACCACGAAGCCGCCGCCGGGCAGGACGGCCACGGAGGCGGAAACCCCGGTGGCGGATTCGGCCACGACCGTTTCCAGGGTGTACTCCTGCGGTTCGAGCTCGAGCCCGCCCGCAGTCACCACGCCGGCGTCGTTGACGGACCAGTCGCCGGACTTGGAGCCCTTGATGGCCTGCTGCACGTTCTTGCCCAGGCGCGGCCCGGCGGCGCGGGCGTTGACCACGAGCTTCTGCTCGATGCCGAACTCCTCCGGGGAGGCCGTGGCGGCGTCGAGCAGGCGCACCGAGCGCAGGTTCAGTTCATCGGCGACGACGGCGCCGAAGCTTTCCAGCGCATCGGCACCGGGTGCCACCACCGTCATTTCCTGCAGGGGCAGGCGGACGCGAAGGTTGGCCGCCTTGCGCAGCGAGGATCCGGTGGAGCAGATCTGCTGGACGCGGTCCATGGCCTCCACCAGCGGGGCGTTGGCCGGGAACAGTGCAGCTTCCGGCCAGTCGGCCAGGTGCACCGAGCGGCCGCCTGTCAGTCCGCGCCAGATCTCTTCCGAGATCAGCGGCAGGAGCGGGGCGGAGACGCGGCACACGGCCTCGAGGGCGGTGTAGAGGGCGTCGAAGGCGTCGGTGTTCTCGTCGAAGAAGCGCTGGCGGCTGCGGCGCACGTACCAGTTGGTCAGCATGTCCAGATAGCCGCGCAGATCGTCGCAGGCGCCGGAGATGTCGTAGTTGTCCAGCTTGTCCGTGATATCGCGGACGAGGTCCCCCGTGTTGGCCAGGAGGTACTGGTCCATGGTGTCGGCGTAGCCGTCATAGCGCAGCTTCGCGTCGTAGCCCGATCCGCCGTTCGCAGCGTTGGTGTACAGCGTGAAGAAGCTGTACACGTTCCACAGCGGCAGGATGACCTGGCGGACGCCGTCGCGGATGCCCTGTTCGGTGACCACCAGGTTGCCGCCGCGCAGGATGGGGCTGGCCATGAGGAACCAGCGCATGGCATCGGAACCGTCGCGGTCCAGGACCTCGGAGACGTCCGGGTAGTTGCGCAGGCTCTTGGACATCTTCTGGCCGTCCGAGCCGAGCACGATGCCGTGGCTGATGACGTTGCGGAACGCGGGGCGGTCAAACAGTGCGGTGGACAGGATGTGCAGCATGTAGAACCAGCCGCGGGTCTGGCCGATGTACTCCACGATGAAGTCCGCGGGGTTGTGCGTGTCGAACCAGTCCTGGTTCTGGAACGGGTAGTGGACCTGGCCATAGGGCATGGAGCCGGAGTCGAACCAGACGTCCAGGACGTCCTCGACGCGGCGCATCACGGACTGGCCCTCTTCGGGCGTGCGGGGGTCGTCCGGGTTGGGC
This sequence comes from Arthrobacter sp. CJ23, assembly GCF_024741795.1. NCBI lineage: Bacteria > Bacillati > Actinomycetota > Actinomycetes > Micrococcales > Micrococcaceae > Arthrobacter > Arthrobacter sp. CJ23. Next base: position 2,671,099 of record NZ_CP102950.1, read on the forward strand.
CGGGTCAGTTCATCGATGAACGGGCGGTGCAGGTCAACCTGGCCGTCGTTGTTCAGCGGCAGGCGGCCGAAGTCCGCTTCGATGTCCGCGAGCGAGCCGTAGACGTCCGTGCGCGGGTATTCGGGGTCGCTGGACTGCCACACCGGGATGGGAGAGCCCCAGTAGCGGTTGCGGCTGATGGACCAGTCGCGGGCGTTGGCGAGCCACTTGCCGAACTGGCCGTCCTTGACGTTGCCCGGGATCCAGTTGATGTCCTGGTTCAGCTCGGACATGCGGTCCTTGAACTTGGTGACCTCCACGTACCAGGAGGACACCGCACGGTAGATCAGGGGGTTGCGGCAGCGCCAGCAGTGCGGGTAGCTGTGCTCGTAGCTCGCCTGGCGGACCATGCGACCGTCGGCGCGCAGGACCTGGGTGATGGGCTTGTTGGCGTCGAAGACCTGCAGGCCCACGATCTCCGCCAGTTCCCCGTGTGCGAAGAGCGGCAGGAACTTGGCGCCCTCATCCACGGACAACACCACGGGGATGCCGGCGTCTTCACAGACCTTCTGGTCGTCTTCACCGAAGGCCGGAGCCTGGTGGACGATGCCCGTGCCGTCGGTGGTGGTGACATAGTCGGCCACCAGGATGCGCCAGGCGTTCTGAGTGCCGAACTTCTCGGCATCGGCAAAGTCGTTCCATAGCGGCGTGTACTCGAGGCCCTCGAGCTCGGCGCCGGTGTAGCTGGCGGTGACGGCGGCGGCCGCGGCAGCGGCGTCGTCGTACCCGAGGTCCTTGGCGTAGGCGCCCAGCAGGTCCGCGGCCAGCAGGAAGCTGCCGGTCACCGGCGCCTCCGAGGAGGCGGCCTTCACGCCGTTGGGGCCGGCAGGCAGCACGGCGTAGGAGATTTCCGGCCCGACGGCGAGCGCCAGGTTGGTGGGCAGCGTCCAGGGGGTGGTGGTCCAGGCGAGCGCCTGCACGCCTTCCAGGGCCTTGGAGACGTCCGATTCGCCTGCCTTCAGGGGGAAGGTGACGGTGACGGTCTGGTCCTGGCGGTTCTTGTAGACGTCGTCGTCCATGCGCAGTTCATGGTTGGAGAGGGGGGTCTCATCCTTCCAGCAGTACGGCAGGACGCGGTAGCCGTTGTAGGTGAGGCCCTTCTCGTGGAGCTGCTTGAACGCCCACAGCACCGACTCCATGTACTCGACATTGAGCGTCTTGTAGTCGTTGTCGAAGTCCACCCAGCGGGCCTGGCGGGTGACGTAGGCCTTCCACTCGTTGGCGTACTTCATGACGGAGGCGCGGCAGGCGTCGTTGAACTTGTCGATGCCCATGGCTTCGATCTGGGTCTTGTCCGTCATGCCCAGCTGCTTCATGGCTTCCAGCTCGGCGGGCAGCCCGTGGGTGTCCCAGCCGAAGCGGCGTTCCACGCGCTTGCCGCGCTGGGTCTGGTAGCGGCCCACGAGGTCCTTGGCGTAGCCGGTGAGGAGGTGGCCGTAGTGCGGCAGGCCGTTGGCGAAGGGAGGGCCGTCGTAGAAGACGAACTCGTTGCTGCCGGGGGTCCCATCGGGAAGATCGCGATCGCGCTGGTCGATGCTTGCCTGGAAGGTGCCGTCCTCATCCCAATACTTAAGGATGCGCTCTTCGACCTCCGGGAACTTCACGGAAGCTGACACGCCGTGCGTGCCGGAAGAGGCCGCTGAGGCCTTGGGGTAATGGGTCATCTCGTCATCCTGGTCTGAGCTGGTGGACTGTTCATGTCTATCAGGATGCGAGGACGGCGCCTGCGTTGCCCTGCGACAACACCGGTACCGCGGTACCACCTCACTTACCGATGCCTGCCCTCCCGTGGAGGGACCGGCGTCGGCCGCTCATTGCTGCTGTGACGGGCTTACCCGTCCGGTTCTACTGGCCCCCGGGGGCGGGGGCGTTCTTCCGGAAGCTCGCCGGTGATGGCCGGGTCAAAGCTTGTGCCCCAAGTCTAACGGCAGCGGCGCCGCTCGCTCCACTCGGCAGTCCGCCCTGGGGATGAGGTGCGGGGCGCGGCCGCTGCCTAGACTCGGGCTATGGCCATCCCGTCTGAGGTCCCCACCGTTCCCGTGCCGGCAGCTGCCCCACGGCGGCCCCGGGCCGCCGTGGGGTGGCTGGTGGCCGCCCTGGTGGCGACGCTGCCCGTCGCCGCGCTTTCCGTGTTCCGTGCGGTGCCGCTGCAATGGCCGACGCCGGTGGTCCAGGCTTTGTCCTTCATCCCCTGGCTGGCGCTTCCGGCCGCCCTTGCCGTGCTGTTCGCGGTGTTCAGCCGCCGGGTGTGGGCGGCCCTGGCCACGGCGGCGCTGCTGGCGGTGCAGCTGTTCTGGCTGTTCCCCCTGGACCATGGCCGGCACGTTCCCGAGGCCGGCGCCCGGCTGCTTGAGCTGAAGGCCATGAACATCAATTCCAAGTACGGCCAGGCGGATCCGGCGGAAATCGTGCGGCTGGTCAGGGAGAACGGCATCGGCCTGCTGGCCGTCCAGGAACATTCGCAGGCCCTGGAGGACGGGCTGGCGAAAGCCGGACTGGCCCGGCTGCTGCCGAACCGGATCAGCGATCCCACGGACGACGCCGCAGGCAGCGCCGTGTACTCCGCCTACCCCTTGCAGGCCATGGGCAGGGTGCCCGATACCCCGTTCCAGATCCCTACGGTGCGGGTGACCATCACCGCCGGGGATGCCACGGCCGTGCTCGATGTGACGAATGTGCACACGCTGCCGCCCGTGGACGTCCGCATCGCCCAGTGGCGCCACGACCTGGCCGCGGTGGGACGCCTCGCAGCCCTGCCGGGCAACCAGCTGCTGATCGGCGACTTCAACGCGAGCTACGACCATGTTGAGTTCCGCCGCCTCGTGGACGGCGGCCCGGACGGCCGGAAGATGGTGGACGTCGGGGTTGCCTCCGGCGCGCGGCTGCTGGCCACCTGGCCCATGGAGGGGCCGCCGCTGCCAGGCATCGTGATCGACCACCTGGTGACCAGTCCCGGTGTCAGCAGCAGCGGCTATGCCGTGCACCCGGTGCCGGGATCGGACCATGCCGCCATCATGGCGAGCCTGGGGATCCCGGCAACCGGCTGAGCGACGGCTAGGACTGCGCTTTGCGGATCAGCTTGTGTGTGGCCGCCTGCGCCACGGGGCGGACCACGATTTCGTCCAGGTTGATGTGGTGCGGCAGGGACACTGCGTACTTGACGATGTCGGCGACGTCGTCCGCGATGAGGGGTTTCTCGACGCCGGCGTAGACCTTGGCCGCCGCGGCGCCGTCACCAAGCCTGTTAAGGGCGAACTCTTCGGTGCGGACCAGGCCCGGCAGCACCTCGATCACGCGGATGTTGTTTTCCGCTTCTTCCAGGCGCAAGGCGCCGGTCATGGCGTGCTGGGCGTATTTCGCCGCGTTGTAGCCGCCGCCGCCCTCATAGGCGGTGAGCCCGGCCGTGGAGGTCAGGTTCAGGACGGTGGCCTCACCGTGGGCGCGCAGCATCGGCAGGAATGCGCGCGTGATCTTCATGGTGCCCAGTACGTTGACCTGGAGCATCCAGTCCCAGTCCTCGGTCTTCGCATTGGCGATGGTGTCCGCACCGCGGGCGCCGCCTGCGATGTTGACCAGGGTGTCGGCTCCCCCGGCCTCGGTGACCGCCGCGAGCAGGGCCGCGACGTCGTCGTCGTTGCAGATGTCCGCCGCAAACGGCACCGCACCGGTCTGGGCCGCGAGCGCCTCGAGCCGCTCCACACGGCGTGCCACGGCGAAGACCCGCCAGCCTGCGCCTGCGAGCGCACGCACGGTGGCCTCGCCGATTCCTGTGCTCGCCCCGGTTACTACTGCCGTCTTGTTCTCTGCTGCCAAAGTCATGGCACCACCTTATCGCTGCCCCGCCGGAGCACCGGTTTTGCGGGCAGGGCTGCAGGCCGGAGTCGAATGATTGAGCAGGATCCGACGGCGTCCATGCGGGCCCAACCCGGTCATGGGCGCATGGCACTACAGACCCGCGTGCCGCGGAACAAAGGGGGCCATGAAACAATTGGCCCATGGCTGAATCAACGCAGGGCACAGACACGCCCGGAACCGCCCCGATCAACGTTCCCGACAAGCCGGCCCTCGAGGGCCTCGAAGCTGCCCTCACGCAGCGCTGGCTTGCCGAAGGAACCTACAAGTTCAACCCGGAGACCACCCGGGAGCAGGTCTACTCCATCGACACTCCCCCGCCGACGGCGTCGGGTTCGCTCCACGTCGGCCACATGTTCTCCTTCACGCAGACCGACGTCCAGGCCCGCTACATGCGCATGACAGGCAAGAACGTCTTCTACCCGATGGGCTGGGACGACAACGGCCTGCCCACCGAGCGCCGCGTGCAGAACTACTACGGTGTCCGCTGCGATCCGGCCATCCCCTACAACGCCGCGTACCGCCCGCCGGCGGACCCTGCGAAGAACCAGCGCGACTTCGACGTCGTCTCCCGGCAGAACTTCATCGAGCTCTGCGAGGAACTCGCGGTTGAGGACGAGAAGGTCTTCGAGAACCTGTTCCAGACCCTGGGCCTGTCCGTCGACTGGAACCTCACGTACCGCACCATCGACGACACGTCCCGTGCGGTGTCCCAGCGCGCGTTCCTCGCGAACCTGTCCGCCGGCGACGCCTACATGGCCGAAGCCCCCACGCTGTGGGACGTCACCTTCCGCACTGCCGTGGCGCAGGCCGAACTCGAGGACCGCGAGGTTGCCGGCGCGTACTACCGCTACCCGTTCTTCACCGCCGAGGGCGAGAAGATCTTCGTCGAGACGACCCGCCCGGAACTGCTCGCCGCGTGTGCCGCCCTGGTGGCAAACCCCGACGACGAGCGCTACCAGCCGCTGTTCGGCAAGACCGTGAAGTCGCCCCTGTTCGATGTTGAGCTCGAGGTGAAGGCCCACGCGCTCGCCAAGGCGGACAAGGGCTCCGGCATCGCCATGGTCTGCACCTTCGGCGACCTGACCGACGTCACCTGGTGGCGTGAACTGCAGCTGCCCACCCGCGCCATCATGGGCCGCGACGGCCGCATCATTGCCGACACTCCCGAGTGGATCACCACCGCCGCCGGCAAAGAAGCCTACGCCGCGATTGCCGGCAAGACTGCGTTCTCCGCCAAGGAAGCCGTGGTGGAGCTGCTCACCGCTGCAGGCCTGCTGGACGGCGAGCCGAAGAAGATCACCCACCCGGTGAACTTCTTCGAAAAGGGCGACAAGCCCCTTGAGGTTGTCACCTCCCGCCAGTGGTACATCCGCAACGGCGGCCGCGACGAGGAACGCCGCGAACGCCTGATCGGCCGTGGCAAGGAAATCAACTTCCACCCCTCCTTCATGCGCTCCCGCTACGAGAACTGGATTGCCGGTCTGAACGGCGACTGGCTGGTCTCCCGCCAGCGCTTCTTCGGCGTGCCGATCCCCGTCTGGTACCCGCTGGATGCCCAGGGCAACCCGGACTACGACCACCCCGTGCTGCCTTCGGACGAGATGCTCCCCGTGGACCCGGCCGCCGACGCCGCTCCCGGCTACGACGAAGCCCAGCGCGACAAGCCCAACGGCTTCACGGGCGACGCCGACGTCCTGGACACCTGGGCCACGTCCTCGCTTACCCCGCAGATCGTGGGCGGCTGGAGCCGCGACGAGGAACTGTTCAGCAAGGTCTACCCCTTCGACCTGCGCCCGCAGGGACACGACATCATCCGCACCTGGCTGTTCTCCTCCGCCGTACGTGCCGATGCCCTGCAGGTCAGCGCGCCCTGGAAGCACGCCGCGATCTCCGGCTGGATCCTGGACCCGGACCGCAAGAAGATGTCCAAGTCCAAGGGCAACGTGGTTGTCCCCACGGACGTCCTGAACGAGTTCGGCTCCGACGCTGTGCGCTACTGGGCGGCTTCGGCCAAGCTCGGCGCCGACACGGCCTACGAGATCGCCCAAATGAAGATCGGCCGCCGCCTGGCCATCAAGCTGCTCAACGCCTCCAAGTTCGTGCTGAACCTGGGCGCCACCGAGAACTCCGTGGTCTCTGAGGACCTCTCCGTGCTCAGCAACCCCCTGGACCGGGCCCTGCTGGCGCAGCTCTCGGACGTGGTGGCCCAGTCCACCAAGGCCTTCGAGAACTACGACTACGCCCGTGCACTGCAGATCAGCGAGTCGTTCTTCTGGCAGTTCACCGACGACTACGTCGAGCTCATCAAGGACCGCGCCTACGGTGCCGCCGGCGAGGCCGAGCAGGCCTCGGTGCTGGCGGCGCTGGCCACCGCGCTGGACTCCCTGCTGCGCCTGTTCGCCCCGTTCCTGCCCTTCGCCACCGAAGAGGTCTGGAGCTGGTGGCGCACGGGTTCGGTGCACCGCGCCGCCTGGCCGGCAGCGCTGGAAATCGCCGACGGCGACACGACGATGCTGGGCACGGTGGGCGTTGCGCTGAGCGGCATCCGCAAGGCCAAGTCCGAGGCCAAGGTCAAGCAGCGCACCGGGGTGCTCTCCGCGACCATCACGGCCAACGAGTCCCTCGTGGCCCAGCTCAAGGCGGGCCTCGGCGACCTCAAGGCAGCCGCCAACGCGCAGGAAATCACCCTGCAGTCCGGTGAAGGCGAGCTGACGGTCAGCGATGTGGTGCTGGCTCCGGCCGAGGAGCCTGGCCAGGCCTAGAAGTGGGGCCCGGGACTCCGGGCTGCCCGTGTTCTCCGGCCAGCCCGGGAGTTTTCGGGTGGCCCGGGCGTTTTCGGGCAAAGGGGAAGCCCCATCAGCGTTTTGCCGTTGGTGGGGCTTCGACTTTTCGGCTGTCCGGTGACGGCTTGACAGTCTGGCGGAATCCTTGGAATTTCAGGTCTTCCTACCTCGTCACAGGTAGCTTGCGTCTAACTTTGCCGAAGGCTGCGTTGGATGCATGTCACTGAATCTTTGGTTTCCGTGTCCCTCTTCTTTCGAAGTGGGTAAGTTCCATTGTGGTCCCGGCCCCAGACATGCGCAAGGGCCTTGGGAGAACTACAGTCTTGTAGTTCTCCCAAGGCCCTTTTGCCGTGTGGTGGTCCAGCCGTGTGTGGCACAGTATGGATATGCCGGAACTTCCCGAAGTCCTCGGACTCTGCCGCTTCCTGGACACCCAGCTCCGCGGGACCGAGCTGACGAAGGTGCAGATCACCTCGTTCGCCGTCCTGAAGACGGCCGACCCGCCCTACTCGGCGCTGGAAGGCCGGACGATTGCCGGCGTCGAGCGCTTCGGAAAGTTCATCAGCCTGGACGCGGACGGACTGTTCTTCGTTTTCCATCTGGCCAAGGCCGGCTGGCTGCGCTACACGGAGAGCCCCAGCTCCACGCAGCTCCGGCTCGGCGGAAGCAACATCGCGGCGAGGCTCCTCTTCACCGCCGACAACGGCGCCAGACACATCGGCGTCGACCTGACCGAGGCGGGCACCAAGAAAAGCCTGGCCGTCCATGTGGTGCGGGATCCCCAACAGGTTCCCGGCATTGCCACGCTGGGGCCAGATCCGCTCGCTCCGGGCTTCGACGGGGACACACTCGCGGGGATCCTTGCCGGCAGTTCCCAGCAAATCAAGGGACTGCTGCGCAGCCAGAGCGTCATTGCGGGAATCGGCAACGCCTACAGCGACGAGATCCTGCATGCCGCGAAGATCTCGCCGTTCGCGATCGCCAAATCCCTGGACCAGGACACCGTGCACAGGCTCCACGAGGCTCTCGTCAATGTGCTGGAGACGGCGGTGCAGGCGACAACCGGCAAGACCTCCGGCGACCTGAAGGACGTCAAGCGGAGCAACTTCCGCGTCCATGCGCGCACCGGGCTGCCGTGCCCGGTCTGCGGGGACACCGTCAGGGAGGTGTCCTTCGCGGACACCTCCCTGCAGTACTGCCCCACGTGCCAGACGAACGGGAAAATCCTTGCGGACCGCCGGACGTCCCGGTTCCTCAAGTAGCGCCGGCTGGCTGCCTGCGGGGGTTAGTTGAATTCAGGCTTCTCGGTGCGGCTGCGCTTGAGTTCAAAGAAGTGCGGGTAGCCGGCCAGCGTGACGGCGGCGTCCCAGATCCGGCCGGCCTCTTCGCCGCGCGGGATGCGGGTGAGCACCGGTCCGAAGAACGCCGTGCCGTTGACAGCAACCACGGGGGTTCCGACGTCCTGGCCCACCAGGGAGATGCCGGCCTCGTGGCTGGCACGCAGCTTGGCGTCGAATTCATCGGACTCTGCATGGCGGGCCAGTTCGGCCGGAAGCCCGGTCTCGGCCAGGGCCTTGGCGATGACGGCGGTGAAGTCCTTGGTGCCGTCGTGGTGGATCTGGGTTCCCATGGAATCGTACAGGGGCTTGACGAACTGGCTGCCGTGGAGCTCCTGGGCGGCGATGATGACGCGGACGGGACCCCAGCCGATGTCCATCTTTTCGCGGTACTCTGCCGGTAATTCGCGTCCCTCGTTGAGGACGGACAGGCTCATGACGTGCCACTCGGTCTCAATACCACGGACGTCCTCCACTTCGCCGATCCAGCGGGACGTCACCCACGCGAACGGGCACATCGGGTCGAACCAGAAATCGGCCTTGTTGGCGGTCAGCTCGGGCACAGGGAACTCCTCGGTAGTACGTCAGGGGGCGCAGGCATGCGGACGGTCGTGAGTCCGCCACCGATTATGCCAACCGGGGCTCAGGCGGACTTATTCCGGCGCTTGGCGACGACTTCGTGCGCGATCATGGTGGGCTGTGCCTTCTTGGACACCACATCCGCGGTGATGACCACGCTGGCGATGTCGTCGCGGCTGGGCAGATCGAACATGACCGGCAGCAGGACTTCCTCCATGATGGCGCGCAGGCCACGGGCACCGGTGCCGCGTTCCAGGGCCTGGTCGGCAATGGCGTCCAGGGCATCGTCGTCGAACAAAAGTTCCACGCCGTCCAGCTGGAACATCTTCTGGTACTGCTTGACCAGGGCGTTCTTGGGCTTGGACAGGATCTGGATCAGGGCAGGGCGGTCAAGGTTGGAGACCGTGGTGATGACAGGCAGGCGGCCGATGAATTCGGGGATGAGCCCGAATTTGAGCAGGTCCTCCGGCATGACCTCGCCGTAGGTGTCCACGTTGTCCCGGGCCTCGTTGAGCGGGGCCCCAAAGCCGATTCCCTTCCGTCCCGAACGCGAGCCGATGATGTCCTCCAGTCCGGCGAAAGCACCGGCCACGATGAAGAGCACATTGGTGGTGTCGATCTGGATGAATTCCTGGTGCGGGTGCTTGCGGCCGCCCTGCGGCGGCACCGAGGCAACCGTGCCTTCGAGGATCTTCAGCAGCGCCTGCTGTACGCCCTCGCCCGAGACATCGCGGGTGATGGAGGGGTTTTCGCTCTTGCGCGAGATCTTGTCGATCTCGTCGATGTAGATGATGCCCTGCTCGGCCTTCTTGACGTCGTAGTCGGCGGCCTGGATCAGCTTGAGGAGGATGTTCTCGACGTCCTCGCCGACATAGCCGGCCTCCGTCAGCGCGGTGGCATCGGCGACGGCGAACGGTACATTGAGCCGGCGGGCCAGGGTCTGCGCGAGATAGGTCTTGCCGCAGCCGGTAGGGCCGATGAGCAGGATGTTGGATTTGGCGATCTCCACGTCCTCGTGGTGGGCGCCCTCGCCGAGGCTGCCGGTCTTGGGTGCGTGTCCGGCCTGGATACGCTTGTAGTGGTTGTAGACGGCCACGGCAAGGGAGCGCTTGGCGGGCTCCTGGCCGATGACGTATTCCTGCAGGAAATCGAAGATCTCACGCGGCTTCGGCAACTCGAAGCTGCCCAGATCCGATACTTCCGCGAGTTCCTCTTCGATGATCTCGTTGCAGAGTTCAATGCATTCGTCGCAGATGTAGACGCCGGGCCCGGCAATCAGCTTCCGTACCTGCTTCTGGCTCTTTCCGCAGAAAGAACACTTCAGCAGATCCGTGCTCTCGCCAATCCGAGCCATGTGTGAATCCCTTCGTTTCAAGCGGGTGGGGCGGCTGCGCCTGCGCCCAGATGCACGGCGCGGCCGCGGGGTGGCACCACCGTGACAACTTCCACTCTAGGTCACAATGGGCGCCTTGGGTTGAAACAGAACGCCGATGCGGTCCATATTTCGTGAACCGCACCGGCGTCGTTGGTGCAAGCTAGCGGCTGATCGCCTGGGGCTTGATCTTGCGGGAGTCAAGCACCTGGTCGATCAGGCCGTAGTCCATGGCCTCGGCGGCCGTGAGGATCTTGTCACGCTCGATGTCGTTGTTGACCTGCTCGGACGTGCGGCCCGAGTGGTGTGCCAACGTGTCCTCAAGCCAGGAGCGCATGCGCATGACTTCGGCAGCCTGGATCTCAAGGTCCGAGGCCTGGCCACCCTGGCCGCCGGAGAGGGCCGGCTGGTGGATCAGGACGCGTGCATTCGGCAGTGCGAGGCGCTTGCCGGGGGTTCCGGCCGCGAGCAGCACGGCGGCGGCGCTTGCCGCCTGGCCCAGGCACACGGTCTGGATCTCGGGGCGGATGTACTGCATGGTGTCGTAGATCGCCGTCATGGCGGTGAAGGAGCCGCCCGGCGAGTTGATGTACAGCGTGATGTCGCGGTCCGGGTCGGTGGACTCGAGCACCAGCAGCTGGGCCATGACGTCGTCGGCCGAGGCGTCGTCCACCTGGACACCCAGGAAGATGATGCGGTCTTCGAACAGCTTGGTGTACGGGTCCTGGCGCTTGAAGCCGTAGGGCGTGCGCTCTTCGAACTGCGGCAGGACGTAGCGGCTGGACGGGAGGTTACCGGCAGACCATCCGAAGTTGTAGTTCATGTTCATTGCTCCTGGTATCAGTGGTTCTTGGTGCCGGTTAGTTCGAGGAGTTCGAGGCGTTCTGGGTTCCGCCGCCGCCGGCGACGGATCCTGCGTGGGCCGAGATCTTGTCGAAGAAGCCGTATTCGAGTGCCTCGGTGGCCGTGAACCACTTGTCGCGGTCGTTGTCCTTGAGGATGGTCTCCACGGTCTGGCCGGTCTGTTCAGCCGTCAGCTCTGCCATGACTTTCTTCATGTGCAGGATGAGCTCTGCCTGGATCTTGATGTCCGAGGCGGTGCCGCCGATGCCGCCGGAAGGCTGGTGCATCAGGATGCGGGCGTTGGGCGTTGCGTAGCGCTTGCCCTTGGTGCCGGAGGACAGCAGGAACTGGCCCATGGAGGCTGCCAGGCCGGTGGCCACAGTGACGACATCGTTCGGGATGAACTGCATTGTGTCGTAGATGGCCATGCCTGCCGTGACGGAGCCGCCCGGAGAGTTGATGTACAGGTAGATGTCCTTGTCCGGGTCTTCGGCCGAGAGCAGGAGGAGCTGGGAGCAAATGGCGTTGGCGTTCTCGTCACGAACTTCTGAGCCGAGCCAGATAATGCGCTCTTTCAGCAGGCGGTTGTAGATGTAGTTGTCCTGGGCTGCCGGATCGACAGTTGCCATCCGGGGAGCCGCTGCGTGCTGTGACATAAGTACTTACCTCTCGCTGGTGCCAGTGACATCACTGAACTTCACTACTTGGACACTAACCGTTTTCGAAGGCGATTTGTTCTCCGGAATCGCGCTGTTCGCTGTCGGCGCACGATTGCGGAACCGCTCCGGAGCGCCGCCATTGCGGCGTTAAAGCAAGCCGCCCCCGGATCCACGGATCCGGGGGCGGCAGGCGGTGCTGCTAGAACTTCACGGCTGCGGGATCGTCGCTGGCGACGGTCTCTGCTTCTTCTGCTTCTTCTGCTTCTTCGACAGCGGGAGCCTCTTCAGCTGCCTCACCGGCGGGGCGGACGAAGTCGCTCAGGTCGACCTTGTTGCCCTCGGAGTCGACAACCTCTGCCTGGCCCAGGACCACGGCCAGAGCCTTGCGGCGGCGGACCTCGGAAACCATCATGGGAACCTGGCCGCTCTGATCGATGATCTGCGCGAACTGGTTCGGGTCCATGCCGTACTGGCTGGCGGTGGTGACGATGTAGTCGATCAGCTCGCTCTGGCTGACGTTGACTTCTTCCTTGTCCGCGATGGCGTCCAGGATGACTTCGTTCTGGAAGGCGCGCTCGGTGTTGGCCTTGACCTCGGCGCGGTGCTCCTCGGTGTCGTGGTCACCTTCGCCGTGGGCGTTCTCCGGGGAGAAGTGCGCTTCGATCTGCTCGGCAACGACGGAGTCCGGCACGGGAACCTCGACGAGCTCAACGAGCTTGTCCAGGACCTTGTCGCGGGCCTCGACGCCCTGGCCGACAACCTTGGACTCGGCAGCCTGCTTGGCGAGGTCTTCGCGCAGTTCGGCAAGGGTGTCGAACTCGGAAGCCAGCTGGGCGAAGTCGTCGTTGGCCTCGGGAAGCTCGCGCTCCTTGACGGCCTTGACAACAACCTTGACCTGGGCTGCTTCGCCGGCGTGGTCGCCGCCCACCAGTGTGGTGTCGAAGATTGCCTCTTCATCGGCAGAGAGGCCGGAAACTGCCTCGTCGAGGCCTTCCAGCATGGTGCCGGCACCAACCTGGTAGGACAGACCGGTTGCGGAGTCGATGTCAGCGCCATCGATCGTGGCGGTGATGTCGATCGTGAGGAAGTCGTCGTTCTTGGCGGGACGCTCGACGGTCTTGAGCGTGCCGAAGCGGCCGCGCAGTTCGTCAAGGGCCTTGTCGACGTCGGCGTCGGAGGACTCGGCTGCAGCAACCTCGACCTTGATGCCGGCGTAGTCCGGGAGTTCGATTTCCGGACGGACGTCGATCTCGACCTGGAACTTGAGCTCGCCATCGGTTGCGGACGGGTCCGGAACCTCGGTGATCTCGACCTCGGGACGGCTCAGCGGGCGAACGCCGGTTTCCTGGACAGCGGCCTGGTACCAGCCGTTGAGGCCATCGTTGATGGCGGTTTCCAGAACGTAGCCGCGGCCGACGCGCTGGTCGATCAGCTTGGTGGGAACCTTGCCCTTGCGGAATCCGGGGACCTGGATCTGCGAAGCAACGGTCTTGTAAGCGGCATCGATGCTCGGCTTCAGTTCCTCAAAGGGAACCTCAACGTTGAGCTTGACCCGCGTGGCGGTGAGGTTCTCGACAGCGCTCTTCACAGTCTAAGTACTCCTGGTTTTGTGGGTATGGGGTTCTGCTGTTTTCCGGATCGGAACACATGCACAGAGTCGGGGTGACAGGATTTGAACCTGCGACTTCCTGCTCCCAAAGCAGGCGCTCTAGCCAAGCTGAGCTACACCCCGTGAATGCACAGGACAGTCTACGGGCAAGCAAGCCGCGAATGCACATTTGACAGCTGCAGCCGAATTCGGTTTAGTTATACCCGGCTTCAACAGCCGCCGGAAAGACCACAGGAACGCCTCCATGGCGCCATGCGGTTGACCCCGGGGACGTAGCTTAATGGTAAAGCCTCAGTCTTCCAAACTGATTACGCGGGTTCGATTCCCGTCGTCCCCTCCACGAAGAAGGGCCCCTCAGCGAGGGGCCCTTCTTGCGTTTGGCCCTCAATTCCGGCAGCCCGCTCAGTTCTGGCAGCCCGCTCAGTTCTGGCAGCCAGGGCACCAGTACAGTTTGCGCGCCCCGATCTCGGTCAGGCCCACCGCCGTCCCGCAACTGCGGCAGGGCTGGCCATGCCGCTTGTACACATAGTGGGCCTCGTCGTCGTGGGGTACGTCCGTTCCGGCACCTTCCGTTCCGGTGCTCCACAGCTCCCGGGGCGTCGTAACAATCCGGCCGTCCCGGACACCGTCGGACATGGCCAGGACCGCGTCATCCCAGATGCGCTCCGCCGTTCCGGCGTCGATTGCGGTCCCCGGCGTCCACGGATCCACGCCCTGCCGGAACAGGATTTCGGCCCGGTAGATGTTCCCGACGCCGGCCAGGACGGCCTGGTCCATCAGCAGCAGCGCGACGGCGGTCTTGCGGCGGCGGAGGCGCCGCACGAATTCATCCCGGTCGCCCGGGACGTTGCGCAGCGGGTCCGGTCCGAGCCGGTCCAGCACGGCCTGCGCCTCGGCTTCGGTGGTGGCGGCGCAGGTGGTGGCCCCGCGCAGATCGGCCCAGCCATGGTCCGAGACCAGCCGGACCCGGACGGCCCCGACGGGTTCGGGCGGGCCCTGGTAGGAGCCCCCGCCGATGTCCTCGGAGGCCGCTTCGCGTTCGCCGATCCGCCGCGGAGCGCCGATGCTTGAGGCGCCGCGGAAGGACCCGTCCCCGCCGAAGTTCCAGGCGCCGTAGAGGCCCAGGTGGACGTGGAGGATGAGTCCATGGTCGAAGCGCAGGAACATCTGCTTGCCATGGGCCATGGCCTCCACCATGGTGTGCCCGCTGAGCAGGCCGGCGCCGGCGGTGAACCGCCCCTGCGGGCTGGAAACGTCCAGCCGCCGGCCGCCGAATACGTCCTGGAACTGCCGTGCCAGGCGGTGTACGGAATGCCCTTCAGGCACTATGCGAGGACTTCGCCGGTGGTTTCGTAGACGGCGATCTTGCCGATGCGGCGCACGTGGCGTTCATCGTTGCTGAACGGTTCCTGCAGGAAGGCCTCGATGAGTCCGGTGGCTTCCTCCACGCTGTGCTGGCGGCCGCCGACGGCGATGACGTTGGCGTCGTTGTGTTCGCGGGCCAGCTTTGCCGTGGACAGGTTCCAGGCCAGTGCGGCGCGGACGCCCTTGACCTTGTTGGCGGCGATCTGCTCGCCGTTGCCGGAGCCGCCCAGGACGATGCCGAGCGCGTGGACGCCGGCTTCCTGGTCCGCGACGACAGCGAGGGCTGCGTTGATGCAGAAGGACGGGTAGTCGTCCAGGGCGTCGTATTCCTTGGGTCCGTGGTCCACCACGTCGTAGCCCTTGGCGGTGAGGTGGCTTACCAGGTGGGCGCTGAGCTCCATGCCGGCGTGGTCCGTGGCAATGTGAACGCGGGGTGTGGTCACGGGAAGTCCATTTCGTTCTGGCGCGCCTATGCGGCAGCTGGCCGGGCGCGGCGGTGTGGGATGCGTTTCCTAGGTTACTAGGCTTGCCCGGGGCCGTGCGCCCGCGCGGCGGCCCTGTTGAGGATGCCGGCGAGTTCATCGGCGGTGGCTGCGTCCCCGGCGCTCAGCGCGACGCGCCGGCCGTTGAGTTTGCGGACGACGACGGCGGGGCCGCTGCTGACGAGCATGGCCGTGGCGTCGTCGTGGTGCCGCCAGCCCCACCCGCCGAAGTCGGCGGCCTTGACGTCCGCGGCCGCCGCACCGGCAATGTCCACGGCAGGAACCTTCAGCACCTTCAGCACGCCACCGGCGAAAACCTCGAGCCCGCCCCGGTCCGCACGCACCCTGGCGAACAGAAAACCGGCACCGAGCAGTGCCGCCAGGGCCAGCAGGCCGCCCAGCCATGGCACAGCCACTGCGATCAGCACGGCCGGGAACAGGCCGGCCACCACGATCATCACGAACACCGAACTGCGGGCATGCACCCACATCCGCAGGGAGTCCCTGGCCAGGGCGGGGTCCTCGCGCAGGATCCGCTCGGCCTCCAGGGCGAGGTCGTCTTCCGGGGTCCAGCGCTCGTCCGGTTTGAAGGCGAAGGCCATGACCACGCCAAGGGACACTGCGGCCCCGCTGCCCAGCGCCAGGACGATGGGGTCCACGTGGGACAAGCGCGCATCCGGCAGGCGCGACTGCCCCACGAGGCCGGCGGCCGCCACCGAGGTGACAAACAGGCTCATCATCAGCCCCAGCCCCATCATGATGCGGCGCATTGCCACTGGCCGGGCGATCGGGACGGCCTGGACGAAGACAAGCCAGCCCACCAAGGCGATCAGGCTTGCGGCACCGGCCACATAGGCGCCGAAGGGAGCGAAGGAACTGCCGCCGTCGGCGTTCCACATGATGGCCACCGGTTCCGGAAGGTCGCGGCGGATCAACAGCGCGGACACCACGAAGCCCAGCGCCAGCAGCAGGGGAAACCCCACGGCGAAGCGGAGGGCCCGGAGGTCCAAAGAGTCTCGGAACGTTCCCATGGCTCAACGCTACCCCCGCGGTGCGACACTGTGATCCACCACCTTGCCAACGGCCGAACTAGTGAAAGAATGACTTCACACCACCGGCGATGGCCACCGCCTGCCGGCACACCGAACCCACTGGAGGCACCACTTGCCAGGCCTTAATCTGACGCGCGCCGAAGCCGCCCAGCGCGCGGAACTGCTCAACGTCAAGTCCTACGATGTCACCCTCGATCTCACCAAGGGCGCCACGGTCTTCGGCTCCACCACCGTGGTCAAGTTCTCCGCCGTGCCCGGATCGTCCAGCTTCATCGACGCCGTCACCGAGACCGTGCACAGCGTCACGCTGAACGGCACCGAACTGGACCCTGCCGAGGTGGCCGACGGCATCCGCATCCAGCTTCCGGAGCTTGCCGCCGAGAACGAACTCACCGTGGTGGCCGATGCCCCGTACATGAACACCGGCGAGGGCCTGCACCGCTTCGTGGACCCCGTGGACGGCGAGGTCTACCTCTACACGCAGTTCGAGGTGCCGGACTCGCGGCGCATGTTTGCCGTGTTCGAACAGCCCGACCTCAAGGCGGCGTTCACGTTCCGGGTCACCGCGCCCTCGCATTGGGACGTCATCTCCAACTCCCCCACCCCTGCACCGGCGGAAACCACGCCCGGTGGCGACGGCGGCGCCCGTTCCGTCTGGGACTTCGCCCCCACGCCGCGGCTGTCCTCCTATGTCACCGCGCTGATCGCAGGCCCGTACCAGGCTGTCCGCAGCGAGGTCACCAGCGCCGACGGCCGCGTGGTGCCGCTCGGCGTGTTCGCCCGCAAGTCCCTCATGCAGTACCTCGACGCGGAGAACATCTTCGAGCTCACCCGCCAGGGCTTTGAATTCTTCGAGGCACAGTTCGGCTGCCCGTACCCGTTCGAAAAGTACGACCAGCTCTTCGTGCCCGAGTTCAACGCCGGCGCCATGGAGAACGCCGGCGCCGTGACCATCCTGGAAGGCTACGTCTTCCGCGGCAAGGTCACCGGCGCGCAGGTGGAACGCCGCGCCATCACCGTGCTGCACGAACTGGCGCACATGTGGTTCGGCGACCTGGTCACCATGCGCTGGTGGAACGACCTGTGGCTCAACGAGTCCTTTGCCGAATACATGTCCCACCTGGCGGCCGTCGAGAACACCGTCTTTGACCGGGCCTGGACCACTTTCGCCTCCGTGGAGAAGTCCTGGGCCTACCGCCAGGACCAGCTGCCCACCACACACCCGATCTTCGCCGAGATCAACAACCTCGAAGACGTCGAGGTGAACTTCGACGGCATCACCTACGCCAAAGGCGCCTCCGTGCTGCGGCAGCTGGTGGCCTGGGTGGGCCCCGAGGAGTTCATGTCCGGCGTGCGTGCGTACTTCGCCAAGCACGCCTGGAAGAACACCGAGCTGGCCGACCTCATGGTGGAACTCGAAGCAGCCAGCGGCCGTGACCTGGACGTGTGGGGCAAGCTCTGGCTCGAAACCGCCGGCGTCAACACCCTGGTCCCGGAGATCTCGGTGGACGCCAACGGCACCATCGCCTCGTTCGCCATCCTGCAGTCGGCCATCGAGGACCAGCCCACCCTGCGCCCGCACCGCCTGGCGGTGGGCTTCTACAACGTCTCCCCGAACGGCAAGCTGGAGCGCGTGCACCGCGAAGAGCTCGACGTCGACGGCGCCCGCACCGAGGTGTCCGCCCTGGCAGGCCTGCAGCGCCCGGAGCTGATCCTGCTCAACGACGACGACCTCGCCTACGCCAAGGTCCGGCTCGACCCTGCGTCCCTCGCCACGGCCAAGGCGCACCTGAAGGACTTCGCCGCCAGCCTGCCCCGCACCCTCGTGTGGGGTTCGGCCTGGGATGCTGCCCGCGACGGAGAAACCCCGGCCCGCGGCTACGCCGAACTGATCCTGGCCAACATCGCCCACGAGAGCGATTCGTCAGTGGTCCAGGTCCAGCTGCGCCAGCTCGCGACCACCCTGACGTACTACGTGGCCGCCGAGCACAAGGATGCCGCCACCGTTGCCGCGGCGGACAAGCTCTGGGAACTCGCGTCCACGGTGGAAACCGGCTCCGACGCGCAGCTGCAGTTCGCCAAGTCCTTCGCCCTGCTGGCCCGCAGCAGCGGGCAGCTGGACACCATCCAGTCCCTGCTGGACGGCACATCAACGCTTGAAGGCCTCACTGTGGACCAGGACATGCGCTGGGAGCTGCTCGCCGCCCTGGTGGCTGGCGGACGCGAGGGGCAGGAGCGGATCGACACCGAACTGGAGCGGGACAACACCGCCAACGGCCAGAACGCTGCCGCGCTGGCCAAGGCGGCCATCCCCACCCCGGAGGCCAAGGCCGCGGCCTGGGAATCCATCGTGGTCACGGGCGAGCTGTCCAACGCCCTGCAGGGTTCCGCCGTCACGGGCTTCATGCGCGTGGCGGATACCGCACTCCTGGAGCCCTACGCGGAGAAGTACTTCGACGCCGTGCCCGGGATCGTGAGGGACCGCACGCACGCGCTGGCCCAGCAGATCGTCGTCGGGCTCTACCCGGCCCAGCTGACCACGCAGGCCACAGTGGACCGCACAGACGCGTTCCTGGCTGGCCTGCCGGAGGAAAGCGCCGCCCTGCGCCGCATGATGCTGGAAAACCGCGACGGCGTTGCCCGGGCCCTGAAGGCCCGCGCCGCGGACGTCTAAACCACCCTGGCCCCGGTTCCGCCAAGGGACCGGGGCCAGTTGGGTGCCCCATTAGACTGTCCGCATGAGCTTGGCTGAACACCACTATTCGCTGACCGTGCGCTGGACCGGAAACCTCGGCGAGGGCACGTCCTCGTACCGGGGCTACGCGCGCGACCACGACGTCGAGATCCCCGGCCTGCCCGTCCTCAAGGGCTCCTCCGATCCGACATTCCACGGGGACCGCAGCCGCTACAACCCCGAGCAGCTCCTGCTCGCGGCCCTGTCGCAGTGCCACATGCTGTCCTTCCTGCACGTCGCGGTGAAGCACGGCGTGGTGGTGACGGACTACGTGGACAACGCCCAGGGCCTCATGCGCCTGAACCGCGACGGCAGCGGCCAGTTCGAATCAGTCACGCTGAAGCCTCAGGTCACGGTGGCCGATCCCGGCCATGTTTCCCTCATGGCCCAGCTCCATCACGAGGCCAACGCGGTCTGTTTCATCGCCCGGAGCGTGAACTTCCCGGTCCTGCACGAGCCAAGCACGACGGCGGCCGCGGCCTAGCCTGCCAGGAACTCGGCGAGGAGCCGCTGCTCCGTGGCGGAGCGCAGCCCTGCCTTCCGTTCCCGGTCCAGGCCGCGGGCCCGTTCGTCCTCCAGGGTGTCCCGCACGGTTTCCTGCCACGGCCGCAGCGCCAGGCCCAGCTCGCGGGCTGCTGCGTTGGGGCGTGCCGAGAAGCCATCGTGGCCTGACGGCAGCCAGAGCGGGAGCGAGTCCTTTCCCGCCCAGTACTGGACGCCGTGCTCCACCAGCCAGTCCTCGCCGGCCACCACCGTTTCCCCGAGGGGGCCGGCCAGGCGCCGCGACTCGTCGATGTACTCGCCGAACGGCACCACATCTCCCACGGCGTTGAAGGCGCCCGTGACCTGCTGCTCCGCGGCGTACAGAATCCAGGCCGCCAGGTCCCTGACGTCGATGATCTGCGTGGCGTGGTCCGGGATGTCCGGCAGCAGCACCGGATCCTCGGCGCCTGCGAAACGGGCAGGCCAGTAGCCGTAGCGGTCGGAGGAATCCCCCGGTCCGCCGATCAGCCCGGCCCGGACGATATGTGACTTCTCGCCCGCCAACTCCACGGTCAGCTGCTCGATGGCGGACTTGGACTCCCCGTACGTTTCGGGGCTTGAATCCTCATCGACGGGCAGGGGCGGCAGGAGCTCTGCATCCTCCCTTTCGCCCGGCACGGAATGCCCGGCGTACACCGAGCAGCTGGACACAAACGTCCAGTGGGCGGTCCGCGGCCCCAAGGCTTCCAAGGCCTGCCGCGCCTGGCGCGGCTCGCGCGAAACCTCCACCACGGCGTCCCACCCGCCTGCCACCCCGGCGTAGGCTGTGGCGCCCTCGGAACGGTCGGCACGGACCCAGGCCACGCCGTCGGGCGGTCCGCCGGAGCTGCCTCGCGCCAGGCAGGTGACCTCATGCCCGGACGCGACCGCCTGCCGGGCGGTTTCTGCTGAGAGGAATGCCGTGCCGCCGAGAATCAGGATGCGCATGGGGCCACGCTACGGCGATAGTGTTGGCTGAGGACAGAGGGTTCAGCGCCCGGCGAACACGGGCCTGCCTGGACAAACCATCAGCAACAGTGAGGAGCGGCCCCGCAGATGTACGGCACGCCATTGACCTTGGCCACTGAAACGGCTGCACGCGGGATCGACGCTGGGGGGATCCTGGTCACCCTCGGCATCGGGCTGGTTGTCTGGCTGCTGTCCCGCTTCACCATCCTGCGCATCACGCGCCGTGTGGCCGAGGGCAGCACTTTCTTCAAGAAGCCGCATTTCAAGTGGGTCCAGCCGGCCATCCGCGCCCTGGACCACGAGCGGCGGGCCCAGCGCGCCCACACGATCGGTTCGCTGCTGACCAGCGTGGTCAGCGTGGCCGTGGTGGTCATCGTGATCATCTACGTGCTCAAGTTCCTCAACGTGGACATCGCGCCGCTGCTGACCAGCGTGGGCATCCTCGGCGTGGCCATCGGCTTCGGCGCCCAGCAGCTGATCCGGGATTTCCTGGCCGGCATCTTCATCACCATCGAGGACCAGTACGGGATCGGCGATGTGATCGTGACCGGCGAAGTGGTTGGTACCGTTGAATCGGTGGGCCTGCGCATCACCCGTGTCCGCGCGGAGGACGGCGCCATCTGGTACCTGCGCAACGGCGAGATCCTGCGCGTGGGCAACCGCTCGCAGGGTGACTACGTGCCGGAGGAACCGCCCGCAGCGGATGACGACGGCGGCCCGGGAGCCGCGGTTGCGGCGCCGACGCGCCCCGCCACGGATATAGACGAGAAAGCAAGTGAGTGACATGACCAGCCAACAGGAATCCGCAGCGCCCCAGCCGGAGCAGCGCCGCCAGCTGATGCAGAACGATCCCTTCAGCCAGCCCGCCTACACGGACAGCTTCTATGCGGCCATCGGCGGACACGAAACCTTCGTGAAGCTCATCGACGTGTTCTACGACGGCGTGGCCGGGGATCCGCTGCTTCGCCCGATGTATCCGGAGCAGGATCTGGAGCCGGCCAAGCGGCGCTTCCTCATGTTCCTGGAACAGTACTGGGGCGGCCCCACCACCTACGGCGAGGAACGCGGCCACCCGCGCCTGCGCATGCGCCACATGCCTTTCCGGGTCACGCCGGAGGCCAAGGACCGCTGGCTTTTCCATATGCGCACCGCCGTTGATGCCCTCGAGCTGTCGCCGCTGCACGAAGGCACGCTCTGGGACTACATGGAACGGGCAGCACTGAGCATGGTCAACAGCCCCTCGGTGGTCTGACCCGGGTTCCGGGCGGCTTGTGGGCTCGTCCTTGGGCTGGTTCCTTGGCCTTGGCTAGCGGACCAGTCCCAGCCCGGCACCGGTCCGGACCAGGATGTGGCCGCGGCTGCCGCTGAGGCGGAACCAGCGGCCGTTGCGGAAGAGGCGGTGCTCGCCGTCGCCGAGGAAACCGAGAGCAAAGGCAGCAAAGGCTGCGCCCGCAGGCACACCTGCCACTCCCGGGAGTTCCCGGCCCCAGACAGCGGCCCGCGCATTGTTGACGATCGCGGCACCCGGCTGCTCCGGTACGATCCCGGCCACCTCCGCGATCCCGGCCTCCGCCGCCGCCTTCAGATCGGCGTCGGACACCGCCCCAATCGGCTCCCAGCCGCCGCGCGGCGCCCCGACGCCCGCCCAGGACTCGGTGACGGTCGACGGCGGAACGGGCAGCTCCACGTCGTCGGCCTCTGCACGCGCCAGGCGGTCGGTGATGGACGCGAGCGTCACGGTGACATCAAGCTCTGCCGGCTCAGCCAGGCCGATGGTCCGCAGGCCCAGGACCGTGGGGGTGGACTCCCCCAGAATCCGCGGCCTCAGGACGCACACGTAGGCGGCAAGCACCGCGCCCGCGGCCTGCAAGCGGATGGCGCCGTCATCGATGCTCTTGGCGCGCGTGACGAAGGTGCGGAGGTCTGCAAGATCGCGGGGATCGGCGAAACGGAGGGGCTGGGTCAGGAGATCGGACACGTCACCGACTCTACCGGCATGTCGGCGGTTGAGCGGTGTTGGGGCGCCGTCTAGAGTCGAACCATGACTGACGCGTACATCGGCCTTGACGAAGAGGCCGCCATCGATGACCCCATGGATACGCTGATCGGGCTGCTCGACCTGGGCAGCCTCGACGGTGCCCGAACGGACGAAGACATTTTCCTGGGGCCCTCCCAGAGGCAGCCGCGCCACCGGGTCTTTGGCGGCCAGGTGCTGGCCCAGTCAATGATGGCCGGAATGCGGACCGTGGAGCCGGACCGCGTGGCCCACTCCATGCACGGGTACTTCCTCCGGCCCGGCGACGCCAACAAGCCCATCACCTTTGGCGTGCAGCGGCTGCGCGACGGCCGCTCGTTCTCGGCCCGCCGCGTGCACGCGTACCAAGACGGGGTCCCCATCCTGTCCATGATCGCCTCGTTCCAGCACGAGGACGACGGGCTGGACCACCAGTCCACCATGCCCGCAGGCATTCCGGACCCCGAATCGCTGCCGAGCACGGCCGATCTGCTGGCCCGGTATGACAACCCGATGGCCCGCCATATGTCTTCCGAGCGGCCCTTCGACGTGCGGCACGTCGACCCCGCCCTGTATGTCTTCGCCCCCACCGAGAAGGTGGCCACCAACGCCGTCTGGATGAAGACGGTCGGCCCGCTCCCGGATGCTCCCAATCTGCACCGGGCGGCCCTGGCCTACGCCAGCGACTACACCCTGCTGGAGCCCGTCCTGCGCAAGCATGGCCTGGCCTGGATGACCCCGGGCATGAGCGTCGCCAGCCTGGACCACGCCATGTGGTGGCACCGCCCCGTCCGTGTGGATGACTGGCTGCTGTACGTGCAGGAATCCCCCAGCGCCCAGGGCGCACGCGGGCTGGCCACCGGCAAGATCTTCGACCGCAGCGGCGTGCACGTTGCCACGGTGGCACAGGAAGGCATGCTGCGCGTGCCCGAGGAGCTGCAGAGCAGGAACACGGCGCAGGCCTGAGCACGCCTGACACACAGCACGTCCTCCGCACTCATAGCAAGGAAAGCATCCCTGCATGCAGGAAACCCCGCCCGGAACATATTCCGTGCGGGGTTTCCTGTTGCTGACGCGTGCGCCGGCTGCCGGCGGTCTACCGGCCAGTGGGCGACTAGTCGCGGGTGAGGCGGCGATGCGTGACGCGGTGCGGCTTGGCCGCATCCGCGCCGAGGCGAGAAATCTTGTTCTCTTCGTAGGAATCGAAGTTGCCCTCGAACCAGTACCACTTGGACGGGTTCTCGTCGTCGCCTTCGTAGGCCAGGATGTGCGTGGCCACCCGGTCCAGGAACCAGCGGTCGTGCGAAACCACCACGGCGCAGCCGGGGAATTCGAGCAGCGCGTTTTCAAGGCTGCTCAGGGTCTCGACGTCGAGGTCGTTGGTGGGTTCGTCAAGGAGCAGCAAGTTGCCGCCCTGCTTGAGGGTCAGTGCCAGGTTGAGGCGGTTGCGCTCACCACCGGAGAGCACACCTGCCTTCTTCTGCTGGTCCGGGCCCTTGAAGCCGAAGGCCGCAACATAGGCGCGGGATGGCATTTCGACGTGGCCCACCTGGATGTAGTCGAGGCCGTCCGAGACGACCTCCCACAGGGTCTTCTCCGGATCGATGCCGCCGCGGCTCTGGTCCGCGTAGGAGATCTTGACAGAGTCACCGATCTTCAGTTCGCCGCCGTCCAGGGGCTCAAGGCCAACGATGGTCTTGAAGAGCGTGGACTTGCCGACGCCGTTGGGGCCGATGACGCCCACGATGCCGTTGCGGGGCAGCGTGAAGGAAAGCCCGTCGATCAGCACGCGGTCGTCGAAGCCCTTCTGCAGGTTCTTCGCTTCCAGGACGAGCCCGCCCAGGCGCGGTCCCGGCGGGATCTGGATTTCTTCGAAGTCAAGCTTCCGGGTGCGGTCCGCCTCGGCAGCCATTTCCTCGTAGCGGGCCAGACGGGCCTTGGACTTGGTCTGGCGGCCCTTGGCGTTGGAGCGCACCCACTCGAGTTCCTCGGAAAGGCGCTTGGCCTGCTTGGCGTCCTTCTTGCCCTGGACCTCAAGGCGGGCACGCTTCTTCTCCAGGTAGGTGGAGTAGTTGCCTTCGTACGGGTACAGGTGTCCGCGGTCCACTTCGGCGATCCACTCTGCAACGTGGTCGAGGAAGTACCGGTCGTGGGTCACGGCCAGCACGGCGCCCGGGTAGCTGGAGAGGTGCTGTTCCAGCCACAGGACGCTTTCGGCGTCGAGGTGGTTGGTGGGTTCGTCGAGGAGCAGCAGGTCCGGCTTCTGGAGCAGGAGCTTGCAGAGCGCAACGCGGCGGCGCTCACCACCGGAGAGCATGGTGACTTCGGAGTCGGCCGGCGGGCAGCGGAGGGCGTCCATGGCCTGTTCGAGCTGGGAATCGAGGTCCCAGGCATCGGCAGCGTCGATGGCTTCCTGCAGCTTGCCCATTTCCTCGAGGAGGACGTCGTAGTCGGCATCCGGGCTGGCCATTTCCTCGGAGATTTCGTTGAAGCGCTGGATCTTGCCGTAGATCTCGCCGACGCCTTCCTGGACGTTGCCCAGGACGGTCTTTTCCTCGTTCAGCGGGGGCTCCTGCAACAGGATGCCCACGGTGTAGCCGGCGCTGAGGCGGGCCTCACCGTTGGACGGGGTATCCAGCCCGGCCATGATCTTCAGGATCGTGGACTTGCCGGCACCGTTGGGGCCAACAACGCCGATCTTCGCGCCGGGGAAGAACGACATGCTGACATCGTCCAAAATAAGTTTGTCGCCAACGGCCTTGCGAGCCTTGGTCATCGTGTAAATGAATTCCGCCATGCCGTTAAATCTAATGGGTAGGCGTGCTTAACTCACATTCGGGCTCCCGGACGGGACCCTAGCGTGAATCCCCGACGAAGCACTTGCCGCTTGCCAGGACCGGAAGTACGGTCACGGCCACGGCGCCGTCGCGTACCTGCCCTACAACGCAATTCCGGCCGGAAGGTGTGGCGGCCTCGATCGCGTCGACGTCCAGGCCTGTGGGCGTCCGGCTGACGGACACCTCCAGGGTTCCGGCAGGAATACCGGCGGCGAGCAGGGCGGTCCGGAGCTGGTCCTGCCCCGGCTTCGGGTTGGCCGCAGCCAAAGACACGAGGGTGGATTCCAGTGTTGCCTTCAGCTGGGCCGTTGCCGGATCCAGGCCGGTCTGGGATGGTGCCGGAGTCCCGGTGGCTGGCGCGGTGGCACTTGAGGAGGCGGAGCCCTGAGTGGCGGGCGTCGCAGCGGGAGGCTGCTGTGCCGGAGCCATGCAGGCCGACAATGCCAGGGCCACAGCCGCGGCCGCGAGCGCCAGGTATCCAGCGGAGCCGCCCTTGGCCGTTGGTTTGGTCTTTGTTTGGTGGGGTGCCCGGCTCATCACCTTGCCATTGTGTCATTGGAGCCGCGCCGGGCGGCGCCACGGGGTTTGGCGGCACGTTGCCCAGATCGCCCGCTGCGCTATGATGCCCGCTCTGTGGTGCGGCAGCGCCACGGGGAAACGTGCCGCACCACAGGCGCCCTGCACGCCTTTGCCCGCCCCAGCGGGCACGGCGGTTCAAGCGTCGGTCTCCACCAACTCACCCGTTCCGGTGTCGACCAGCAGCGATTCCCCGTCCTCGTCGTCGGACAGAAGCTCAAGCGAGCCCGTGGACGGCACTGAGTCCTCGTCGTCCTCGGGGGGCGCCTGCTCTCCGTCCTCCCCCGGCGTCCAGGCATTGCTTTCCGGGGATCCGGCTGCAGCGGCCGCCGGTGTGGCGGTGCTTGCCATCCGCGTGAAGTTTGCCGAGCCCCACATGAGGTCGTGGCCCACGGTTTCGGCGTCGATCTCGGCAACGTGGTAGATCTTCCCTTCACGCTCCCACTGGCGCAGCTTGAGCTTTCCCACCACGATGATGCGCTGTCCCTTCTTGACACTGCAGCCGATGTGGCCAGCCAGGTGCCGGAAGGATTGCACCGTGAACCAAGTGGTGTACATTTTTGGTCATGACAAAATCGGCGCTCTACCTCAGGATCAGCAAGGACAAGACCGGCGAGGCCCTGGCCGTGGATCGACAGGAAAAGCTCATCCGCGCCATGCTCAAGGGCAAGGGATGGGAAGCCGGTCCCGTCTATACAGACAACTCCGTCAGTGCTACCAGCGCACGCGCCAAGCGCCCTGCCTACGATCAGATGCTTGCCGACTGGGAAGCCGGGGAGTTCGACGCTATCAGCTCGTATGACCTTGACCGGCTCTACCGGCACCCTACGCAGCTTGAGCACCTGATCGAACTGGCCGAGTCTCGCGGACTGTTCCTTGCCACGTGCGCCGGAGACGCTGACCTCTCCACCGACAACGGGCGACTCTTTGCCCGTATCAAAGCATCCGTAGCCAAGGCCGAGACAGAACGACGGAGCGCACGACAGAAGGCCGCATTTGCCCAGAGCCGGGACGCTGGCAAGCCTCACTGGTCAAAGAGGCCATTCGGATTCCAGATGGACGGGAAGCACGTCAAGCAGGAAGCTGAGGCAGTCAAGACCGTTGCCGGGATGCTACTGGAGGGGCAGAGCATGGCCGATTGTGTCCGCTGGATGAATGAGCAGGGCATCACATCCACCCTTGACAAGCCGTGGCAGAACACGACGCTTCACCGAGTCATGACCTCTCCGCGCATTGCGGGACTCCGCGTCTACAAGGGCGAAGAGATGGATGGAAACTGGCCGGAGATCATCAAGCCCGAGACGTGGCGCGGGGTGTGCGCAATCCTCAAAGATCCCAAGCGAGCAGTGACCAAGCTCAACAGTCGGGAAACCCTGCTGAGTGGACTGCTTACCTGCTCCGTATGCCTTGGCAAGTGCTACGGGACACGCGTCACCAAGGCCAGCGGCAAGCGTAAGGAAATGTGGTCTTACCGGTGCACCAATTCCGCGCACGTGGCAAAGACGATGAAGCGTACCGATGACCACGTCATCTTGAAGACGCTTGCCGCGCTGGCATTCATGGATACCGGAGAAGTTGAAGCCGATAAGCAGGAGCTAGAAGGACTGAGGGCCGCACGCGCAACTGAGGTCCAGGAATGGGCGCAGTGGCAGGAAGAGGCCGCAGAGGAAGGCCTCAGGCCGTCCGAGTACCGCAAGCCCCGCGAGAAGCACGAAGCCCGCCTTGCCGAGATTGACGGGAAGCTGACCGAGCTACAGACCGTCTCCCTTGTCAGGGTTGCCACGGAAGATGAAGCAGCGGAAGGGATTGAGCTGGTTTTCCAGTGGGACGAGATGAGTCTGGCCAAGCGCCGAAGGATCATCCAGAGCGTCTGGAAGTCGATCACGTTGGTAAAGACCGCCAAGGGCGTCCGCTGGAATCCGGAACATGTTGCGCTGGAGAGCCGCACAGCTTAGTCGCGCAGCTACTCAACGCGTCGCGACACGCCGTGATGACGCGACACGCCGGTGCACAAATGTGGCTAACTCATCCACAGGGTGTGGATTTCATCTCCAGATTTGGCGGAATCACGGACATTTTGAGGCACCCGGCCTGTGGATGAGCGGTGCATTAAATGACATACTTGTAATACATCATCTTGGGGTTCCGCCTAGGTACTTGCACTACATGTAGTATCGAAGCATGGCCTTGAGGTCATGAAAAAAACCCCAGGGCAACCGCCTTGGGGAACGCGGCTACCGACTGGGGCTTATATCTCTTGGTAGGAGACTATGAGCTTACACCGAGCCAAGGGCGCGGACGCAAGTCCGTGACGCCGAGACTCGACCAGCGGGGCCACCTGAACATGACAGGAGCCAGCCATTGGCTAGCTACAAGCCGGGGCAGGACGCCCCTTTGTCCGGACAGTACGAAATCGTGGGACCGCGTGGCGGCCGCACTGGCGAAGAGCGGACGGCAGTGAGGGGCAAGACCCTTCCTCCGACGCCCAAGTCAGGACAGGCCTACGTGCCTGTTGACCCCACCAAGAACGGAGCTGGCAAGCCTAAGAAGTAGGCCAGCCGCAGACCCCCGTCACTCTACGGAGTGGCGGGGATTTCTGCTTGGCGGGAATTTGGATGATTCCCGATTTATTGATAGACTCCCACCTTCTCGGAAATCTTCCGAAGCGAACCCCCGGCCTTCACTGGCTGGGGGTTCTGTCGTTTCCAAGGAACTCTCATAGTCTATGGCGATTTGGTTGACAAATGGGTGTGCCAGCAGTATCATGTCGCACCTTCCTGAAGATGTGGTATACTTATACATGTAGCAATCAATTAAGTCAATAGCCTAGAGAGAATCGTTATGAACCGATCACCACGGGCCGAGGCGCAACGCAAGGTCACCCTTGCTGAAACCCTCTTCGACCGAATGGTCAAGAAGCAGGAAGCAGCCAGAGCCGAGTACCGCACAAGAATCCAGAGGCTCCGCACGGAGCTGGCAACCGCAGAGAAAGCAGAACCAGATGAGCGAAACAACACCAAGCCGCTACGACGCAGCAATTAGGGACATGGCAGAGAATCCGGGAAGGACTCGATACAGCGAACGCCTAGAGCAGCTGAAGTCCCGACCCAAGACCGAGCTTGAGCTAGCGATTGAGGAGCTGGAACCAACCACTACAAACTTCGATGGAAGTGCACCCCAGTCTTCGATCATCGAATACCTGTGGCGCAAGGTCCAACAGCTTGAGTCCCGACTAGAAGAGCAAGCAGAGCCTCAGACCGTCTGGACGCAAGTAAAGCGTCTAATCCAGTAGAGAAGCCCCCGGCAAGCCGGGGCACCCGGTTACCCGCCTGCCAAGCGGGGCCAAGTTCAACTCAAAGAAAAGTCAAAGCGAAAGCAGGTCACATGACCGAACCACTACAAAGAAGGAACCACCCACATGGAAACCACCGCAACTACCCCTAACCGCGCTCTGCCGCCGAAGTTCAACGAGACAGACCCCGCAGTAGCAGCCGCCGACAAGCTGGCCTACGAACGCAAGTTCCTTGAAGGTCTCCGTGAAGAGTTGAAGGACTGGCGCAACTCCTCCAACCGCAGCGTTGTACTGGCGAAGGCCAACCAAGATCACTTCTGGAAGCGCTACGACTTCCACGGCAAGCTCATGCACGTCGATATGCCCAAGGTAGCCACCATGGAGGAAGTCGAGGCCTACGCCGATCAGGGCATCCCTACGTGGCTTATGCACGGCGACAGCAAGACCGCGTTTGGACCTCAGGCACTCTTCAACATGGTTCACGAAGCTCAGGAATTCCAGCGCCGTGAGATCATCCTCACCGTTGAAGCCGAAGAGGCCAAGGCATCCAACCGCCTCAAGTCCGTAACGGACATGCTGAAGACTCCGGAAATCAACTGGCTTGTTCAAGACAAGATCCATGCAACCGGGCTATGCCAGATCTTCGGCGCATCTTACGCCGGTAAGACCGTGCTGACTCTGGATCTCGTGATGAGTTGGTGCGCAGGCCTTCCCGAGTGGCAGGGATACAAGCTCAACAACAACGGCGAATCGCAGGATGCCGTCTACGTCGCCGCTGAGGGTGGTGCGGCTGTCTCCGTGCACGTTGACGCTTGGCTCAAATTCCACTCCGACGTTGACCCTTCCCGACTTGACGGCCTGCTGTTCCTTGACGGCGGCGACGGTGACCACATGTTCCTGGGCATTGGCAAGGCCGAAGTAGATGCCACCGACTCATGGGCACACCTCCAGCAGGAAATCATCACGGCGAACATTGCTCCATCGTTGATGGTCTTCGATACACAGATTGACCTTGCTCCCGGCGTGGATGAGAACTCCAACACGGACATGGTTGGTGTGCTCCGTGAGGTCAAGCGCCTTGGTGACACGTTCGGCTTCATGGCTATCGTCATCCACCACACCGGCCACGACGGCAACAAGGCCCGTGGTGCTTCCGGAATGATGGGCAAGTGCGACTCACAGGCCAAGCTCACAGTCATTGGCGAGAAGTCCGGTAAAGCCAAGCTCGAATGGACGAAGGTCAAGGGCCGCGCTATCCCTAAGGACTCCATCAGCTACCACATCCAGGGCGTGGACCACATCCCGGACCTCAATTCCGAAGGCGCAGTGTGCATCCCGATTGGCAAGATGGAAGCAGTCATCTCCGAATACACAGCCAAGCAGCCCGATCCGGACACCATCCGTCAGTTCATGGTTGCTGCCTCCGGTAAGGCGCTGTCCCGTCGTTCGCTGGCTGACGCGGTAGGTATCGACAGGAACAACAAGGGGTTCAAGGATGCCGTGGATTGGATGATCTACTCAGCAATGCTTCAGGAGACCGGCGAAGGCCGTAACAAGCTCATCTCACTTGCTCCGTTTGCTGTAGTCCCTGAAGATCCGTCTATCAACGGATAGCTGGTTGGTTGGTTGGATCTAGGTAA
The DNA here is from genome assembly GCF_024741795.1 of Arthrobacter sp. CJ23. Taxonomy (NCBI): domain Bacteria; kingdom Bacillati; phylum Actinomycetota; class Actinomycetes; order Micrococcales; family Micrococcaceae; genus Arthrobacter; species Arthrobacter sp. CJ23. The sequence goes on from NZ_CP102950.1 coordinate 2,701,658, forward strand.
AACCAGCCAACCAACCAAAAATTGGGGATGTGAGTTGGATGGTTGGTTTGGTTGGGGGGGGCTTTAGCCCCAACCAATAACCAATCCAGACAACCATCAGTACCCAGCAGTACAAACGACGCAATGACGTAGTGACGCTCCATGCCGGATACCCGGCGAACTTCAACCGCTGGAGCGGAAATGAACTACAACATCGACACACTGCCAGACGCCGACCACAGAGGCCCGTGGACGGATCAGCCCCTTGAGGACCGCAGGGAAACAGCAGCGGAAGCACTGGACCGGAAGTGCTCCGAGATGGATTACCAGAACAGTTGGTACCGCTAATGATTAGTTGGATATTCGCAGCGACAGCAATAGCCCTAGTAGCCCTCAAAATCAGCCATATCAGGAAGCTCCGGAAGATATTGGCCACGCATTCTAGCACGGATTAAATGATATAATAGAGGTTGAGGATATCCCCCGATCAGGAGGATGATTTTATGGACCTCTCCCAGCTAATCGGACAAGTTCCACAGGAACTATTCCCATTCGCAATCCTTGCCTATCTGGCATGGGAACTAATCCGCAGGGCACTACCCCGCAAGGGCGAAGACTGCGAACCACCGGATGACGATGAACCGGATACACCGATTATTCATTCGAACCCTAACGTCAAGGGATAGCGACGAGACAGCCGGAGAGACGGCCCCTCAGAGCCATCCTGAGGGTATTTGACTTTAACGAGGCAGAATGACCCAAAAACCCAAAACAAGGTCCACAGAGGCCGATATTAGGCTGATCAGACCCTATTACGGAGACGCCGCCGTCCTCCAAGGATTTGGCGAGCATTCCGAGGTCTATGGACGCTTCGGACTCAAGGGCCACAACGGGCTAGACCTCGGGCTAGTCATGGCTCCGGTGCTTGCCGCTCACGACGGAATTGTGGAGTTTGCAGGAGACGCCGGAGAGTGGCCCATGCTTGGGGCCGCTGCTGGAATCGCCGTTCTGCTGGAAGCCCCAGGATTCCGCACTGAGTATGCCCACCTCATGCGGACATACGTCACCGTGGGGGATGTAGTGAAGGCAGGCGACGTTATCGGCATCTCAGGCAACACAGGGGCCACTACTGGCTACCACCTCCACTTCGGCCTACTGCTCAAGCCGTTCAACCACGGCAACGGATATGCGGGGCGCATAGACCCTACCCCATACATGGATACCCCTACCCCTGTAGAGGTACCCGCCCATGAGTAGCTATGGAGGACAGCGCAGCGTCAAGCTCATGGAACTGGTCTATGCAACGTATGAGCCAGTGTGTCATCTATGCGGGAAGTGGATAGATGTTGAAGCCACCGGGAACTATGGCCCATCGGTAGACCACCTAGTAGCCCGGTCCCATGGCGGATCAGACGAGCTATCAAACCTCAAACCGGCACACTTCCTGTGCAACAGCACCAGACAGAACCGCCCGATCGAAGAGTGGCGAGCTACCAACACAAATGAGCTGGAATGGCTCATTTCTTTAGCTCCGTGACCTGATCAAAGCCCCGCGCGCTACTTTCCTCTCTCTCCCAACCCTTTTATCTTCCAGTAGGACCAGATATGACCACATCCCCCACGATTGCCGACGATACGGCGAGATTCATCAAGTTCCTTGAAGACGCTGACCTCATCACCGACGAGCACGCCCTGACTGTCTCCCTGCTGACTCAGCTAGTGGAGCAACTACCCACCGCAGCTAACGCCACACAGTTCGCCGCGCTCTCCAAGGAAATCCGCGCCACGATGGAAGCCCTCCCCAAGCCGGAAGTCAGGCAATCCGATGAGGTCCAGGATTTCTTCGACGAGCTAACCGAACTGGGGGATGTCTAGCCAGCAGGATTCTGCCGGATACTGGCTCGACACCCTAGGAGCAGCTCAACCGCTCTACGCAACCCAGCCCACGCCGGGAGCCAAAAACGAATTGGCGATAGTAGAGCGCGTCGCTCAGGAGCTAGGCACTCCCCTGCTCCCATGGCAAAAGTACGTTGTCAGGGTAGCCACGGAGAAGAATCCTGACGGTTCCTACCGCTACGGAACTATTGTCCTGACGGTCCCCCGCCAGTCCGGTAAGTCCCTTCTGATCAGGACCGTCCTGACGGCCCGAGCGCTGACCAATCCGAAGCGCAAGGCCTTTGCAACGGCCCAAACTGGCAAGGACGCGCAGGAACGCTGGCGAGATCTCATAGACGCCATTTCCGCCTCCAAGTTCGGTAACACCATTCACGTGCGCCGAGCTGCTGACAGCCCACGAATCACCTTCCACAACGGATCTCGTATAGCTCCGTTCGTCCCCAATGCCGAATCCCTCCACGGATACACGTTCGCTGATCTCGTGCTTGATGAGGTGTTCTGCTTCGATGAGCTGCTGGGCAATGACATTCTTGGTGCCGCGATTCCGGCCATGCAGACCGTCACCGCTCGCCAGACCTGGCTCATTTCCACCAAGGGAACCCCCAAGTCAACGTTCCTCAATTCCTGGCTCAAGAGGGGCCGGCTCGCACTTCAGGAAGAGTCTCCGGCTGTTGCCATTTTCGAGTGGGCACTACCTAACGGCGTGGACGCTTCGGATGCCTCACTCTGGGACTTTCACCCCGGCTTGCATGGCGGCTTGATCACCAAGGACGACATAGCCCAAGCCCAAGGGCAGATGAGCCGTGGCGAGTGGGAACGCTCCTACATGAACCGCGAGACGATCACCGTTGAGTCAGTGCTGGATACAAAGAAGTGGGCGCAGTCCTACGCGACTCTTGGCACCCCGCAGCGCCGAAGTGTTGGCATCGGCTGGGAAGTTGCCTATGACAAGTCCTCAGCCGCAATCGTGGCCGCTTTCAAGGAAGGCGAGTTCATCCAAATCAAAGTCCTACGTACCGGGGCCGGAATCGGTTGGTTGCCGGATGCCCTCAAGCAGGTCAAGGATTCGTACCCGTTGGATATCACCGCTGACAAGTACCCGATGAACCAGATGATTACGGATGCCTTCTACGCGGACAACTACGGGGCCGAGCTACGCCTGTTGAAGGCTGACGAGTACAAGACTGCCGGAGTTTCGTTCAAATCCCTTCTGGAAGACGGACGCCTTCAGCATGACGGACACATTGCTCTTAGGGACGCCATTTCCAGCGCTGCTACAAGGCGCATGGGTGAGGGATGGGTGTTCTCCCATGAGCGTTCAGAACCGGCCCTGATTGCCGCTGTCGCCGCCGTCCGCATGGTCACCGAACAAAGGGCCTATGAAGCACCGATGGTCCTCTTTGCTGACTAAGTAGTTGCAGACGCACACTAACTGCGCTTGCAATATATGTGGTATAATGGTATGAGTGATTCCGGCAGAATCATTTGTTTAAGTATCGAGCCGGAGCGGGTTTCTTCCTCCTTTCTTTCCCGCTCCGGCTTCATATACCAAGCGCCAAGTAAAAAACAATTCAAATCACCTGTATTTGTTGTCTTTACTTGGAGTTCGCTTGGGTTTCTTCGATTACCTCTTTGGCACGGATAATCTTCCAGCGCGCCAAGAAGTTGCCGCCTCATACATTGAGGAATGGCCTCTTGCGTCCCCGTTTACCGACAATTCCGGCCTTGAGCGCCTGACGTTCGAATCCCTTTACGGCCTGCCCTCTGACGCCTCCAACGTCCCCATTACGCGCAAGACCGCCATGAGCATTCCGGCCATTGCAAAATCCCGCTCTCTTATTGCTACCTCCATCGCTCGCATGCCGCTCATTGCCGAGAAGGCGCAGCGTCCACTGGCTACCCAACCGTCTTTCCTGAATCAGCTACAGGCAGGCGTACCGAACTTCCAGACGGTCACTTGGATTGTCGATGGGCTGATCTTCTATGGCCGTAGCTTCCTGCTGATTGAGGGCCGACAGTCCAACGGACTGCCTGCGTCCCTTCGACTGGTTCCGGAGTGGAACGCCGAAGTCAACGAGCACGGCGAACTCATCAAAGCCTTTGACCGTCCAGTATCCCGTGGCTCCTACATCCGCATCGATGCCCACCACGAGGGCTTGCTGAACTTCGCCGGGGATCTCATCCGAGACACCAAGGAACTTGAGCGCGTAGCCGCTGAGGTTGGCGCTAACCCGGTCCCGTCGATCCTGCTCAAGCAGACCAAGGGACAGATGACTCAGGACGAGATCACAGCCCTTCTAGGTCAGTGGTCCTCTGCACGCCGCAAGCGCTACGGATCAGTTGCTTTCGCCAATGATTCTGTGGATGCCCAATCCATGGGACAGGCCGCAGAGAACCTGCTTATCGAGGGCCGCAACTTCCAGGTTCTACAGCTAGCCCGCGCCCTCTCCATCCCCGCGTACTTCCTTGACGGATCTGTTGACGGAGCGTCCCTGACGTACACCAACACAGCCGGTAAGAACCGCGAACTCATCGAGGCAATCAGCCCGTACATGGTGGCGATTGAGCAGACTCTCAGCCTCTATCTGCCAGCCGGAACCGTGGCCGAATTCGACACTTCCGCGCTGCTCCGTGGCGACACCAAAGAGCGCATGGACATGTACGCCGTCGCGCTCACTGCCGGTATCTACACCGTCAACGAAGTCCGCGCCATGGAGAACCTAGATGCCCTTCCGGGGCCGGAGCCGGTAACCCCTCCCGCACCGGAACCAACTACCGAGGAATCCCCCAATGTCTGAAATCCACGCATACGGAGAGCTTCTGACAGCCTCCGCAGAAGACCGCACCCTGACCTACAAGCTTCTTCCGTTCGGTGAAGAGGGCTTTACCAGTGTCGGCAAGATCATTGCCTCAAAAGGCTCCGTGACCATTCCGGAAGATGTGAATTCTCTGGAACTCAACGAAGAGCACGATTTCAAGAAGCAAATCGGAAAGTTCGTTCGAGTCGAGGAAACAGACTCCGGCATTGAGGCAACTGTCCGCATCGTCAACACCACCAAAGGTAATGACGCTCTAACTCTCGCTGCTGAAGGCCTCCGCACAGGAATCAGCGTCGAAATCGCCAACCCAATTATCAGGGACGGCAAACTCACAGCCGGTCAGCTCACAGGAGCAGGGCTAGTAGTCCGACCAGCTTTCAAAAATGCACAACTGGTGGCCGCTGATTTCGGCAACCTCACCCCTGAAAAGGAAACCCACATGGAAACTAATTCCGAAACTCTAGAAGCAACGGAAGCCGTTTCCGTTGTCCAGGCTGCTCCCGTCTTCGCTGCCTCAGCCAACTACCCTGGCGATTTTGCTCAGACTCTTCTGGCCGCAGCTCGTGGCGAGAATGGCCCGCTGACCGCAGCTCTTGCCGAAGTCCACACAGACTTCGACCCTGCCAAGATCTACCTCAAGGATCAGGATCTGGGCACCCTTTGGAATGCCCGTCGCGTGTCCCGTCCTATCGCTGAGCGCTTCCTCAAGGGTGCCGTTACCTCCCTGACACTGACCGGTACCCGCCGTACCCGCGTGACTCAGGTAGCCGACTGGGCAGGCAACCGCGTTGAGCTTCCGACATCCCCAGGTTTCACCACTACCCGCGAATGGTGGGGACCGGTAGCCAAGGCCGTAGCTCTTGGTCTTTCCGCTGAAATCGTGGCCTTCGGTGACGCTTCGGTCATCTCTGACATTTACGCTGACGCTCTGGATTCCTACTACACGCAGACCGAAGCAATCGTTGTAGACCGAGTTCTTAGTGACTCCCCTGCCGTTACCGCTACTACCGGTGCTATCGCCGCAGTCAACAAGGCCGCAGACACCATGAACGCCATTGGCGCAAACCTTGACTTCGTTCTGGTCAGCCCTGACGTTCACGCAGCCATCCGCGATATCCCGGCTGCTAACGCTCCATGGTGGCTCCAGAATCAGGGCAAGCTCTCCATCTCAAACGGAACAATTTCCTTTGAAGGCGGACCGATCATCGTTTCCAGCGCGGCCCTTCCCATCAAGACCGTTATTGCTGGTGACGCCCGAGCCATTGACTTCCGCGAGTCCAAGGACTTCCGCCACGGCGCACACAACCTACCGGTCTTTGGTGAGGACATTTCGCTTGTGAAGTTCTACGCCCTCAAGACTCTTGACGCAGGCGCACTGATCAAGTTCACGAACGTTACCGGCGCTTAGTCATGATCACCACGGCAGACGTAATTGGCTTTATGGGCATTACCCAGAATTTGGATTCCCTAGAGCTTATCGTGCCTGCCGTCAATTACTACGTGGATGCTCTCCCGCAAATCGACAGAAATGTCGCCGGTTGGGAGAGCACCACAAAGTTTGCCGCCGTACTTCTTGCCGCTCGCTGGTACAAGCGCAGGAACTCCCCCGGCGCAACGATTGACGGCGCTATGGACGGCGGACAAATCCGAATCACCAAGTATGACTCGGACATTGCACGCTTGCTCCACATTGACGGCTTCGAACAGCCACAGGTGGGCTGATGACCACGATCACCGAAGCAATCAACGAAATCGTGGACAGCCTCAAATCGGCTGGGATTGCCGCAACTTCGGAAGCAACCATGTTGGAGCTTCCCGGCGTTCTGGTAGTCCCCTCAACGATCGAATTCCCCTATCTGGACGATCAGGAATTCAATATGGAATTCAGTCTTTTCCTCATGACCTCTGACGTATCCGGAAGCGCTGAGGTCTGGATCAAACTCCAAGAGCTTTTGCAGAAGGTCCGAACGGTCTACAAGATCGCGGACGCCCTTCCGATCAATAGGCCCAACAGCAACATTTCGAATCCCGCACCGGCATTGCTGGTCACCCTCCAAACAACTATTTCTTAGGAAACACCATGGCAGTAAATACCATCACCATCGGTGCCGGAAGCCTCACCATCGGAGCAGCCGCAGCACTCGTTAACTTCTCCAGCCAAGTCACAGCTTGCCGTCTGGTCCCGTCCGTAGATCAGGGCGACAACATCGCCACTCTTTCAGGCGAGTCAGTAGCCGGTGACCGCACGGAGTCTTTCACCCTTGAGGGAACTCTCCTCCAGGACTTCGGCACAGCAGCCGGAACCACGGAAAAGCTCTTCACCATGCGTGGACAGACTCACGTCTTCGAGTTCATCCCCAACACCGTCAAGGCCAAGAAGATCACTGGATCTCTTGTGGTTGAGGCAATCGAAATCGGTGGCGACGTCAACACCAAGCCAACGTCTGACTTCAGCTTTGTCCTAGTCGGCGCTCCAACGTTCGTCTAAGGCATGGCTACGGAATTCGTCGGCGTCAGGGTGGAGGGCCTCAACAGGCTTGTCCGCACCCTCAAGCAAGCCGGTGCAGACATGCAGGATCTCAAGGCCGCTAACAAGCGTGCCGCTGAAATCGTCCTTGCCGCAGCCCTCCCCTTGACGCCGGTTGATTCCACAGACGGTGGACAGCTCAAGAACACGGGCCGCGCCTCCGGAACACCCCGTGAGGCCATCATCCGCTTTGGCTACAAGGCCGTTCCCTACGCCGGGGTGACGCACTACGGAACCCCTTCCGGATATCAGGACAGCATAGGCCGGCCTCACGTTCAGGACGAACAACCTTGGCTTTCCCAAGCGGCCAAAGATACAGAACCCGAATGGGTGGAACTGTATTGGGCCGCACTAATGAAGACGGTTGATTCCGTCGCTCACATTTACTAATTCACACCATTTATCAGGAGATAAAAATGGCAACAATGTCTTTCACACTTACGACAGAAACCAACGGCAACACCGTAGACCACAAGGTTGATATCAAGATGGCCGACCTAGCCCGCTACGACATCGTACGTAATCGCCACGGATTCCCGGCTCAGGAGAACGGACAGTTCCTTTTCATGGTGCTTGTCTCCTATTGCTCTCTGGTCCGCACCGGAGCTATTGCCGACACGGTCAAGCCTGAGGATTTCATCGACACGGTTCTAAACATCGAGCCAGAAGCCGAGGAAGAGGCAGAGCCCTCCAAAAGCAAGTCTTCTTAATCAGAACCTTGTAGCCCTCAGCTATAAAACAGGAATCCCTTACAGCGTATTGGTGCTTGAGGATGACCTGATTATCCAAACCTATTTCGAATTCATGCAGAAGGAATACGACGCCTACCAAGAGGCATCCAAGAGGTAACCCATGGCAACAAAATCCGCAATCCTGTCAGTAAAGATCATTTCTGACGCCAAGGATTTCAAGAAGGGAACGGACGAAGCAGCTTCCGGACTGGATCAGTTCAAGTCCAAGATGAAGTCTTTGACCCTTCCGGCCCTTGCCGTGGGCGCTGGTCTGCTCAAGGTTGGTTCCGACTTCGGAAAAATGGCCTCCGACTTTGAGCAGAACTCCGGCGCAGTCGATGCCGTATTCAAGAACATGTCCGGTCAGGTGGATCAGCTCGCTTCCGAGTCCGCCAAGAAGCTGGGACTGTCCGCAAACGACTACAAGCAGTACGCCGCGCTCATCGGTTCCCAGCTCAAAAACGGCGGAACCTCCATGGATCAGCTCGTGGGCAAGACCGACATGCTGCTCAACACAGGTGCCGACTTCGCCGCTCAGTTCGGTGGAACCGTTCCGGATGCCGTCGCTGCTCTGTCCTCAGCCCTCAAGGGCGAAATGGACCCCATCGAAAAGTATGGAATCAGCCTCAACCAGTCGAAGATCGACGCTGAGGCCGCAGCCATGGGATTCGAGAAGGTCAACGGCGCACTCACCGACCAGCAGAAGCAAGCCGCTATCCTCTCGCTCATCCAGAAGCAGGGCGCGGACTCACTGGGAGCCAATGCCCGTGAGGCAGGCACCGCAGCAGGCGCACAAGCCCGCCTGACAGCCGCCTACAACGATATGGGCGTGAAGGTGGGAACCGTCCTGCTGCCGATCATGTCCAAGGCCGCTGAGATCTTGGGCGTAGTGGTGGACTGGGTATCCCAGAACACCGGACTTGTACAAGGGCTGGCTGTCGGTCTGGGAATCCTTGCCGCAGCAATTCTGGTCATCAACATCGCCATGGCAATCATGAACGCCATTGCCGCACTGAACCCCTTCGTGCTGCTGGCTGTCGCCGTCGCCGCACTCGTGGCCGGGATTATCTATCTGGCCACACAGACAACGTTCTTCCAGGATCTCTGGGCAACCGTCGCCAAGTTCTGCGCTGACGTGTGGAACGGCTTCGTTGGATTCATCACGGACGCATGGACCGGATTCATGGGCTTCATCAACGACGCCCTTGGCAACATCGGAAACTTCTTCGCGTCGATCTTCAACGGCATCGGAAACTTCGTGGGCGGCATCGTCTCGAACATCCGCAACTTCTTTGCTGTTGGATTCGCTTTCGTGGCCTCCATCGTGGGCGCGTACATCAACGCCGTCATGGGGATCATCCGGGGCATTATCGGCGTCGTCTCATCCGTCACCGGCTTTGTCAGTTCGGCCTTCTCCAATGCGTTCAACACCGCTCGCAACATCGTCTCCGGAGTCATCAACTTCATCGTGGGCGGATTCAACAACATCGTGGGCGCAGTCTCCAACGTCATCGGCTGGGTATCGCGACTGTTCAACGGATTCTCCGTGCCGGGCTGGCTCCGAGACGTCATGAACTTCATGGGCCTTGGCATGACCGGCGTCGAAATGTCCATAGGCCATGACCTCACCGGCCTCCCCGCTGGCATGGGCGCATCCGGCCTGTTCTCCATGGGCGGCGCCGGCTTCGGAGCAAGCTCTGGCCGAACCGAAATCAACAACTACAACATCACGGTGAATGGCGCTCTGGACTCTAACGCCGTCGCCCGACAACTCACACAACTCATCAACTCGGATGCAATCCGAACCGGAAAGATCGATCGAGGTGGCTCCATTTGGTAGTCCTTGGAACTTCGATGGCCTACATCGGCGAAACCTACTACGGGATGGCCGCAGAAGACTACCCGCTCCTCCCAACGGTCATGAGTGGGCTGGAAATCGTGTGGGGCGCTCCGTCCTGCCTTGAGCACACGGACGGCTCCCGTGCCCGCCTGTCGCTCTGGCTCCCGAAGACCCACGAATCCATCATGCCCAAGCTTGGGGACTTGGTTTATATAGCTGCTGTCGTGGATGGGGAAGGCTCCAACTGCTTTACGGGCAAGGTGGATTCAGTCCTTGCGCAGGATGACCACAAGGAACCCGGTGGCTACAGGATCAATCTCACCGCTTCCGATGTCATAGCCGAAACCGCAAAGCTTCGCCTGTCGGATTCTCCGTGGCCGTGGGAAAGCGTCCTGACACGCTACGCCAGACTCCAAACCCTGCTGGCTCAGTCAGGCATCACCCTTGACGCCCTCCCCGTTGAGTACACCGTCATGGGTGACACCAACGTTGCACCCAAGGACGTTGATTCCTACAACGCCCTGGAAGCAGTCCAGAAGGTGGCCATGGCCATGGGCGCAACCCTGACCGCTACCAGCGCCGGAACTATCCGACTTACGGACCCGCTGAAGTTTCCAACGGTCCTTGTCTCTGACCAGACCGCAGCCTCAGCCGTGTACTCGTGGGAAGGCCTCAAGGACAAGTCCCGTTCGGTGAAGACCGTCTCCGGATCTCAGGCCCGCAAGAACTGGTCTTCCAACCCAAGCGGTGATGTGACCTCCACCGGATACACCTACAGTTCCGGAACAGGTGGAGCAGCTACCCCCGGATTCCTCCTTGGAAACCTCCGAGTCGATGACGGCGGCGCACGCCGTGGGCAGGCCTACCGTGCCCTCACATGGACTGTCGCCTCTACAGGCGGTACGGCTGGCTGGCAGTACACAGAAACGCTCTCAGGCGCTTCCGGCGCTGTCTGGTCAGGCGGTATGTGGGTACGCACCAAGTACGGCCCTTCAGCCGGAATCAAGGCGGTCCTGACGTTCCGCAACGGGACAACGCCGGTGGGAACCAAAGCGTCAACGACATACACCCTGACGCCAGGAATCTGGACGTACATCAAGGTAGACGGGGCCGCAGCAACAGGAGCTTGGACCAACGTCTTTCTTGAGGCCCAAGTACAGGGCGCTGTTGCCGTGGGCACCACACACGATATTGACGGCGTGCTCCTTGAGAACACGGCCACAGCTGGAACGTTCTTCGATGGCAACAGCCTTGACCTGACAGCAGACATCACCACAAACGAGCTTCCCTATTGGGACGGATCTCCGATTGTGGAGATTCCGGCATCGGCCATTCAAGATGACGCTTTTGTCATCGACCACGCCAACACCGTCAATCAGGTCAAGCTCGCGTACAGCCTGACCACCGATTCCCGAACGACGTTCAATGACACCTCACTGTCTTCCGTTGATCAGGTCAGCCTCAAGAAAGTCCCCCAACAGCGCAGCATCGAATCTGATTTTGCATGGGATGGAACCACCGGAGCCGCGCCAACCGGCGTCATCGTCACCAAGGCCAATCAGATCCTTGCCGCACAGAGTGAACCGAAATGGCGACTTGCCAGCACAGTCCGCGTCCTCCTGAAAGAGCTAACCCCTCAGGCCGGAGGCTGGCAACTGCTGAGCATGAACTACCGCGACGGACTCATCGTGAAGATTTCCGGCGTCCCGAAGATCAACCAGTATCAGCGGCTCCGTGGTGGGCGCATCGTGCTTGGCAACACTCCCGCCGTCGAGCTGGAAATCGAGCCAGTGGACTACTCCGCACCCGTGCCGATCACTCGCGACTCCCTGCTCACCGACGAACTCGCCAATGACTACCCCATCGGCAACTTCCACAACCTCACCATCAATGACCTCCGCTCAATCGGGCCGAGATAGGAACCACCATGGATACAACTGGAACATTTCCACAGCTCAGCTTTGATGATCCGCTCTACCAAATTGCGGACTACTCCCAGCTCATGAAAGAGAAGCTTGAGGCCCCCAAGTGCCTCATCTTCAAGAACGCTGGCTTTGTCTGGGGAGCACTGTCAGCATGGGACGCCGGAACGCTCACTGTCGATACGTCAAGCGCCGCATCCTCTCAGATGTCCAGCCCTCAGCCGACGTTTGCCACCGCCGGATCGCTCTCCGGGACGATCAAGTTCACTGAGCCAGGAATCTACCGCGTGCAGTGGCTGATTAGTCCTGCAAGCGAGCCGAGCAACTCCGGTTACAGGATTATCCTTTCCGGTACGTGGCCGGGAAGCCCTACAGGTGCCGAGACCTACATGGGGCAGGCAACCCACATGAACAGCGCGACATACTGGGAATCCTTCGTTGAGGCCATTGTGAGAGTCCCTACCGCAAACCTAGAAATCCGAATGACCGGTGTTCAGTCCAACTCAACAACCAACGCCGCACGCGTCCGCCTGACCAAGCTCCACGGCCTCTAGACCACCGGCCCGTAGTTCTCCTGCTACGGGCCGGTTTGGCGTCCTACGTCCAAGCTTCGACTACAGTGTCTCCGTTGGTGGCAACGTGTGGGCCACCGTGCCCCGTGTCGAGCACACAGAACGCTATGACGCCAAGCTTCATAGTGACCTCTGGACAGTCCCCTACGTCGGTTTCATCAAGTGGGAATCTTTCCCCAACTCGAATCTCATTCATGACGCGGTGCTACTTCTTAGAGGGAAGAGACGCAGTGACATAGGCGTCAAGTTCGCGCCAAGCCTGTTCGTATTTTTCGATAGCGATGACGACCGCCTCCTTGGACTCAAATGATGCCGTTGAGTCGGATTCTTCGGCGTCGTACTTCTCGTTCATGTGTGCGAAAGCGCTTGAGAAAGCTTCGAGCAAACGGTTGAACTCATTGTTGTTAGTCATGCCCGGATGCTATCGCATTCTTCGAAAGACGCGTCCGCGTTACGCAGGTTGGCAAGACCCTGGCTGGGGCCGATTTTGTGTACGTTTGGGCCATGGATAACGAAACTGCGCGCCTGATTGTTACCGGCCTCATTGCCCGAGCCGCCAGCCTGATCACCCTTCTAGGGAGCTTGCTCACGGCATGGATCACCACAAGCGCGCACAACTCCAACGCCGAGCAGCAACGAATAGCAGAAGAACGAAAGTTCAACCGACAGCACGCCGGAGACGTGTTTGGTTCGGTGCACGAAGCCCTGACAGCAATGAAGGGGTTCATCCAAACTGAGGTCTACGGCGCCAAGGACAATGATGTCGAGACCGGAAGAAGACTTGAAGAGGCAGTTATCTCGTCTCTGTCACGTCTTCTGTTTGTCGCCGACGAGCACGTCACGGTGCCAGCAATGAAGGCAAGGGAAGCCTGCAAGAACCTTTATGTCATTGCCAGAGCCGAAATACAGGAACACCGTCCAGAACATGAAGTTGTATGGGGCACGCTCAATAAGGAATACGCGGAACGGATGAGGGACTTCACACGAGAGGCAGCTAAGACTTTGGAGTACAAGCCCATCTGATTCGTCACTCAGAAGGGTCTGCTGTCCAGTTACGAAGGTACGCAAGACCTTGGCCGAGGCCGTTCATTTTGTAGGGTTGGGGCATGGATGAACTGATCAAACAGGGTCAATGGTGGTGGCCGTTCCTGGTTCCGGTGGCTACTGGAATATTGGCCGTGGCCGGTAGCTGGTTCGGAACCAAGCTGGGAAAGACCACCGAACACGATCAGTGGTTAAGAAATCAGAAGATCGAAGCCTATACGAATGTGCTTCGGCAGGTTCACGCTTCGGTCAATTCTCTTGATGCTCGTCACCACAATTTGGAGCCAGCGAGTAGCCAGCATAAGGACATCACGGACACTACGAACGCGCGTCTCTTGATCGTGGCCTCAGACGAGGTCACTACGTACCTCAACGTGAATCAGTACAGTCTTCGCCGCGCTCTCGAAGCGGTCAAGACTGACGGATATGAGAATGAACGGTCAGTTCTCACGCAGTCGGTTGCCCGACTCCAAGAGTCGATCCGAAAGGATCTCGGGGTTATTGAGAAGCAGGCACTCCGCCACACCATACGTTTCATGTTCTACGAGTACCTTGTGTACCCATGGCAAGACCACTTCCATCGTCGCTACTTGGAAAAGCACGGTTTCCGGTGGTCGGAGCGTAAGGAGCGCCATCCGCGCTACATCAAGCGCTATCTAAGGCGCATCAAGCGGCAGGAACTCAGGCAAGTCAGCTAGCACCACTTGGAGCTTTCAAACGACGTGGCCCGTCCCTGACCTTCTCCTGGTGGAGCCGGTTCCCTGTGTAGGTTTGGGTCATGGATTTCTGGATACCCCTACTTGGGAGCGCACTTGGTGGCGCGGTAGTTACTAGCGTCTTCGGGCTAATCAAGAACGGGCAAGACAAATCCATCGAACATGCCCGGTGGCTACGAGACAGCAAACAATCGGCATACGCTGAGTTCCTATCAGCCATTGTCGAAGCCTCCACAACGTTACCCCCCGCCGCTGAGGCTGGAGAGGTGCAACGACGATCCGCCATTGCTCTCAGCCAGATCCGACTCATTGGTGCCCCTGGAGTAACTTCAGCAGCCGTATCTTTCGGCACACACGTCAACAACATGCACCGGCTCAGCCAACGCAGACGGGAAATGGTTGAGTTGGACTACTCAGCCAACGAAGACGCAATTATGGCAATCGGACCAAAGATGACGCGGGCCATTAGCGAGATTCCTGCTCTAACAGAAGCCTTCGTGCGCTCCGCACGTTTGGATGTAGGCACCAAAGTCAGATAGCCGCGAGCTGAGGATTTCCTCCAGTACTCCTGCTGGGGGCCGATTTGTGTAACTTTGGGGGATGGACCCGGACACTCTCAAGATTCTCATTGGCGCTATTGCTGTCATTACCTCTGGCCTTGGTGGGCAATGGCTGGCAGGGCGAAACAGCAGGCTTTCGGCTGAAGCCACTCACCAGCGTGACAAGGCGAAGTGGGCTAATGAACTCCGGTACAAGACCTACCTCAACCTGATCGAGCAGGTAGAAGTGTCCTTCGCTCTTCTCTCGAAAGCCGGAAGAGGCGACGTAGAGGCTCTAGGGGAGGCCATACTCAGTATCAATAGCTGGAAGGCACCTGACCTTCGGCTTGTCGGTAGCAAAGAGGTTCGATCCTTGGCAAATGACCTTGGTGCGGAGCTTAGGAAGTGGCACTGGACCTTACTCAGTAGCGAACTATCGGCAGAAGAAGCCGAAGCCCTCCGAACTGAAAACCTTGACAAGTTCCAAGGTCTTGTCCAACGCATTCGAATTGAAATCGCAGCGGTGTAGCAAGTTCTCGGGGCATCCGCTGCGCCAAATGACGTTTTTGGTAGATCAGTCAGTTCGTGTTGCCGTCCACCCAGGTGTTGTTGGCGCGGTCGAACCGCCGGTCGGTGGAGCCAATGCGGAATGAAGCAGTGGCAATGCCGCCCGGCGTGGTGGAACTCCTGATCTCCGAGGCCACAAAGCCACGGACCGTAATGATGTCGTTCATCGTGTTGTCCTTACGTGAGATGAAATGCCGTACCGGCGTCTTCAGCTTCACGCGGCGCAGGGCAGCACGGCAGACCCCTCTTCGCGTATGTGGACATCCCGGTCCGGATCGCCTCTGTGGAGGAGGAGTGCACCATCCGGACGGGCCTGCCACCACGGGCGCCTGCCGCAATGTAAACTCTATGTGGCGCCGCGGCACAGACTGCGTGCAGCGCCCGTGCGCCCCAGTAGCTCAGGGGATAGAGCAGCGGCCTTCTAATCCGCCGGTCGGGGGTTCGATTCCCTCCTGGGGCACGCATGAAGAGGCCCTGAACTGCGAAAACGCAGCTCAGGGCCTCTTTTCGTTTGCAGTCCACGGTTACAGGCCTGTGAGGCAACTGCCCAGCCGGATGCCGCAGGTCAATGCCCGGCAAACCGGGCCACGGCGATCTACCCTGTTCCCATGGACCCGAAACCCTCCGATCCCCCGGGCGCTGTCACCACCGGGCCGGCGGCCTGGCCCGACGTCGAGAAGCTCTTCGGCGTCCGCGGCGAGCCCGCCAGCTGCTGGTGCCGCTGGTTTGTGCTGAACGGCCAGGAATGGAAAGCGACTCCGCCTACCGCGCGCAAGGAGCTGCTGAAAACACGGTTCGACGACGACGCTCCTGCGCCGGGCGTCCTCGCCTTCCGCGCCGGCGCTCCGGTGGGCTGGTGCGCCGTGGAGCCCCGGCATTGCTACCCGCGCATCGAACGCTCGCGGCTTCTCCGCGCCGCCCACGCCCATATGCAGGACCCGGCCCAAGTCCAGGCGGAGGAGGCCGGCGTCTGGTCCGTGAGCTGCTTCGTCGTCGCCCCCGGCCATCGCCGCAGCGGCGTGGCGGCCGCCTTGCTGCACGCCGCCGTCGGGCATGCCTTCAGCAACGGTGCCGCGGTCCTCGAGGGATACCCCGTGGACCCGGCGCAGAGGCCGAAGGCCGGTCCCGGGGATCTCTACCACGGCACCGTTTCTCTGTTCAGGGCCGCGGGCTTCGAGACGGTTCCGACGGCGGTGACCGGCCGGGCGGTCATGCGCCTCGAAAGGGCCCGGGCCGCCGCCCACAGCGCACAGCAGGGCAAGCCTTAGGGAAGCGTCAGGACAAGCGGCCCGTCGGCGGTGATGGCCACCGTGTGTTCGCTGTGCGCCGCGCGCCTGCCGTTGGACGAACGCAGGGTCCATTCATCGTCGTCGTGGTAGTAATCGTCCTTGCCGCCCAGGATCAGCATGGGCTCAATGGCGATCACCAGTCCCTCCACAAGCTTGATGCCCCGGCCCGGCCTGCCGATGTTGGGGACCGGCGGCTCGGCATGCATGGTCCTGCCGATGCCGTGGCCGCCGTGGTCGGCCAGGATCCCGTAGCCGGCCCGCTTCGCCTCGCCGCCGATCGCATAGGCGAGGTCGCCCATCTTGTTGCCTGTCCGGGCCGCCTCAATGCCGCGGGCCAGGGCGGCGTCCGTGGCTTCGATGAGGGCCTGGTCCACCGGATCCGCGGTGCCGACGATGAAGCTGACGGCGGCGTCCCCGCACCAGCCGTCCACGAAGGCCCCACAGTCGACGCTGAGCAGATCGCCGTCCTGCAGGGCGTAGCCGTCCGGGATTCCGTGGACCACGGCGTCGTTCACGCTGGTGCAGATGACGCCCGGGAACGGCACCGACGCCCACCGCGGGTGGTAGTCAAGGAAGGCCGGTTTCGCTCCGGCGCCGGCGATGGCGGCGGCAGCGACGTCGTCGAGCTCCTTCAGCGACACCCCGACGGCGGCGTGCCGCCTCACTGCCGCAAGCGTGTTGGCGACGACACGTCCGGCCTCGCGCATGACGGCTATCTGATCTGGCGTTTTCAGCATTGACACAGCGGTTCCTCCACTCGATGCGGCAAGCTTCCAAGCCGGCACTCCGCCGGCAGGGAGGCGGCGGTCATCCCAACTCTACGTCTGCGGGGCTA
The DNA here is from genome assembly GCF_024741795.1 of Arthrobacter sp. CJ23. Classification (NCBI taxonomy): domain Bacteria; kingdom Bacillati; phylum Actinomycetota; class Actinomycetes; order Micrococcales; family Micrococcaceae; genus Arthrobacter; species Arthrobacter sp. CJ23. The sequence goes on from NZ_CP102950.1 coordinate 2,718,934, forward strand.
TGCCGTGGCGGCCTGCAGACATTCCGACCGGCCTAGAGTTGAGTCATGCAGAACAGGGAGCTGGTCGCGAACATACGGGCCGCACTGACGTCCGCCGCGGACCAGGAAAGGGCACAGGGCGCCCAGGCGTACATGAAGTCCGAAATGCCGTCCCTGGGCGTGCGGGTCCCCGAGATCCGCCGCATGGTCAAGGCCGCGGCAAAGGAGCATCCTCCCGCATCGGCCGCGGAGCTGCGGGATGCCGTGCTGCGGCTCTGGCGCGAGGCGGAGTACCGGGAGGAACGCTACGCGGCCATCGACCTGACGGGGCTGCGACTGGTCCAGGGCGATCTGGACATGCTGCCGGTCTACGAGGAGATCATCCGCACCGGGGCGTGGTGGGACCTGGTGGACGGCGTGGCTCACCGGCTCTGCGGGCTGCTGCTGGCCCACCGCGAAAAGATGACCCCGGTCCTGCTGGCGTGGTCCGGCGACCCGGACATGTGGATCCGGCGGGCGGCCATCACTTCCCAGCTTGACGCAAAGGCCAAGACCGACACCGTGCTGCTGGCCGCCGTGATCAAACCCAATCTGGCCGACAAGGAGTTCTTCATCCGAAAGGCCATCGGCTGGTCGCTGCGCGAATACAGCAAGAGCGATCCGGACTGGGTGCGCGCGTTCGCCGCCGAGAACGTTGGCAGCCTGAGCCCGCTCTCCTACAAGGAAAGCACCAGGCGCCTACCGGCGGGCTGAGGTTCAGTTCCGACTGAACCGCAGGGCCCGCGGAGCCTCAGATGATCGGGCGGAGCCCTGGCTCGTCACGCTTGCGGAACAGGCTCTTGGTCTTGGGGTCCACGAAGATCAGGTAGACGGCAAACAGGAGCGCGATGACCGCGGCCGCGTTGCGGGCCAGCGTCAGCGCGAGTCCGAGGTCTTCGCTCTGCAGGTACGGGAACACGTCCAGCTGGTCCGAAATGGCGTACACCATGAAGAACGACACCATGAAGTACAGGGCCTTGACCTGCCAGTCGTTGCGGATACCGGTGACGGCGAAGAGCGGGATCAGCCACACCACGTACCAGGACTGGATCATGGGGGCCAGGAACACGATCGCTGCGAATGCCAGGGTGAGCCGGCGCATGAGGCGGTCGTGCTCGCCGCGGAAGACCTGCCACGCGATTGCCACGAGCATCAGGACCTTGCCGGCGTCGTACGCCCATTTCGCCATGCCCCAGCCGTCCAGCCCGAAGGCGTTGAAGATCGAGGCGACGATCAGGCCGATCAGGCCGATCGGCGCATACCAGATCCAGATACTTCCGGGGGCGGACAGGCCCTTGACCCAGCCGAATCCGTAGCCGTTGACCAGGCTCATGGCATACAGCAGCCCCAGCGTCAGCGCCGCCGTCAGGCACCAGAAGAGGATCTTGCGGGGCCAGTTCGCGTTCTTGCCGGCCCAGAGGAGTCCGATGAACGGCAGGAACACGATGGTGATCGGTTTGACGGAGATGGAGAGCGTGACGAGCACGATGCCCAGGAACACGCGCTTGGTGGCGCAGTAGTACAGGCCGGCGAGGGCCAGGCCGATCATGAGGGCGTCGTTGTGGACGCTCGCGATGAAGTTGGTGAGGAACAGCGGATTTGCCGCGGTCAGCCACAGCGCGCGGTGCGGGTTGACGCCATGGAGTTCGGCCAGCTTGGGCACGTAGATGATGCACAGGACGATCCCGACGGCGGCCACCAGGCGGAAGAGCATGATGCTCGCCTCGGGCTGGACATTGGTGGCCCACACGACGAACTGCTCGATCCACAGGAAGAACTGGCCGTACGGCACGGGGGCCTCGGTCCACATCTTGTCGGCACCGAGCTGGAAGTAGTTGGGCAGTGCCGAGATCCCGTGCTCGTAGGGGTTGATCCCCTCCACCATGAGCCGGCCCTGGCCGATGTAGGCGTAGACGTCGCGGCTGAAGAGAGGCACGGTGAACATCATCGGCAGGCCCCAGGCGAGCACTGCCTGCAGCGTGGCCTTGCGGGCCTGCAGCCCCCAGACACGGACGCGCTGGCCGAGCCGGAGCCACGCCCGCACGAGGAGCATGCCGCCGATGGCGAGCAGGACGATGGACAGCCCGACGCCGACACCTTCCGTGCGCATCCAGATGAACAACGGCAAGCGCCGCAGCTCCGAGACCGGTGCCAGCCAGCCGACGCCCAGCGAACCGAAGACCATGAACGCCGAGCCGATGAAGCCGGCGATCAGCGGTGAGCGGGCATTGTCCACTTCGCTGAGTGCTGCTGCCGCGCCCGACGATCCGTCATCGGCTTTGGGGGCCGCGGAAACAGGCACCGTCATCTCAGCGTCGTCCAATCTGTTGCCGGGCATAGGCCCCACGCGGGGCCAAATGCACCGGTGCGGGGAAGTCTGCGGCAGGAAATCAAGACACTGCCACGCTCCAGAATCTTATCATCGGGGCACGTGGAAGCGGCTGAACGATAGGCTGGACGGGTGCCTATTACAAATGAACGCATCGTCTGGATCGATTGCGAAATGACCGGCCTGGACCTCAAGAACGATGCCCTCATCGAGGTCGCGGCCCTGGTGACCGACTCTGAACTGAACATCCTCGGCGACGGCGTGGACGTCGTCATCAAGCCGGACGATGCCGCCCTGGCGCAGATGAACGACTTCGTCCGGGACATGCACACCCGGTCCAAGCTGCTGGATGAACTCCCCCACGGCAAGACCATGGCCGAGGCCGAGGCCGAAGTCCTGGAGTACATCGAGAAGTGGGTGCCGGACCCCCGCAAGGCGCCGCTGGGCGGCAACTCGGTGGGCACCGACCGGATGTTCCTGGCCCGCGACATGCCCAACATCGTGGAGCACCTGCACTACCGCGTCATTGACGTCAGCACCATCAAGGAACTCTCCCGCCGCTGGTTCCCGCGCGCCTACTTCCAGTCGCCGGCAAAGCACGGCGGACACCGCGCCCTGGGCGACATCAAGGATTCCATCGACGAGCTGCGCTACTACCGCGAGGCCGTTTTCGTGCCCGCCCCGGGACCCGATACGGCCGCCGCGCAGCGGATTTCCAAGGAGATCATGGCCACGGCCGAGACCCTGGGAACCAACGGCGAGATGTGATCTGGGCCATGTTTGAAGGTTTTTTTGCCGAAAAGCACGAAATTGGCAAAAGCACCCCCAAACAGCAGGTAAGCTATTTGTCGTTGCCTTCACGGAAAGCCGGTCAAACGGTCTGAACGTCAAAGGCACATGGTGGGCTTAGCTCAGTTGGCAGAGCGCCTGGTTGTGGTCCAGGAGGTCGCGGGTTCAACCCCCGTAGCTCACCCTCACCGAGATTGGCTCTTGAGCCGGTTTCCACTCAAAGGCCGCACCGGTTATCCGGTGCGGCCTTTGTTTTTTTTGGCCCTGTCACTGCCGTTTGGCACAACCAGTGAGGAAGAACCTGCCATGACCGTCCTGCCAGTCACCATCTGGGGCGAACCTGTTCTGCACCGCCGGGCCAGCGAAGTTGAGGTCTTCGACGACGAACTGCGCACCCTGATCGCGGACATGTTTGAAACCAACGACGCCGCCAACGCCGTGGGCCTCGCAGCCCCGCAGGTCGGCGTCGGCAGGCGCATCTTCGTTTACAAGTACCCGAACGACGACGGCGTCCCCGAACAGGGCGTCCTGGTCAACCCCGTGCTGACCCTGTCCAAGGTCTCCGGCGCCCTTCCCGACCCCGACGAGGACGTTGAGGGCTGCCTGTCCTTCCCGGGCGAGCACTACCCTCTGCAGCGCGCCGAATGGGTCCGGGTGCAGGGTTTTGACGGCCACGGCAACCCCATTGATTTCGAGGCCACGGGCTGGTTCGCCCGCGTCATGCAGCACGAATACGACCACCTCGACGGCAAGCTGTACGTCAACCGCCTGGTGGACCGCTATGCGAAGAAGGCCATGAAGCAGGCCAAGAAGCAGGGCTGGGGCGTTCCAGGGCTGACCTGGATGCCTGGCGTCGATCCCGATCCCTTCGGACACGATCACTGACATGACTGCGGCCCGGCATTCCGAACTGTTCGCGCTCCTCGATATCACAGGCGAGGACGCAGCGCAGTGCGCTGCGCTCCTGGACTCCCCGGCCGGCCCGGGCGTGGTCCGTGCCATGGCGGCGCTCCGGGAGCGTCTTGGCACGTTCCCGTCCGGGTATGCCAAGGCTGAGGACACCACGGAGCTGGACTGGATCGAGGCCCTGCTCCGCTTCGCCCCGGAGCTCCTGGAATTCCATTCCACCCACGGCATCGCACCGGAACTGACCGCGGCTATCCTGGGCGACCTGGGCCTCCAGCTGCGCATCAACCGCCGCGTGCACGGCGACTTCGGCCTGGACACCTGGGGCTGGCTCACCCTGCACATGGCGGGAAACATGTTCAGGCTGGGCAGGCTCCAGTACCACCTGATCCGCGAGGTAGGCACAGAGGCCGGCAGCCTGGTCCCGGACGGGCAGTGGATCCTGGGCGTGCACATCCCGGAGGACAGCGGCTTGTCCCCCGCCCTGGTGGATGAAAGCCTCACGATGGCGAAAGAGTTCTTCGCCCGCTTCTTCCCGGAGAGGCCCGTTGCCGAGGCCACCTGCGATTCGTGGATGCTTGACCCCTACCTCGCCGCAAAGCTGCCGGAGAGCAACATCGCCTCCTTCGCGCGGCGCTTCACGGTGGGGCGCTGCACGGACGAGCCCACGGATGCCGTGTACTTCACCTTCCGGCAGCGCGGCCTGGACCGTCTGGACAAGCTCCCGCGTGAGACGTCCCTGCAGCGGGTAGTGCTGGAGCGGATCGACGACGGCGGGACCTGGCAGATCGGCCACGGCCGCCTCAGCCTTTAGCCGCCACGCCGCTACGACGCCCACCGTTGCGGCGGACTGCTCAAGCGGGGCGGATGGTCTGCTGCCCGGGGCAGGCGGAGAGTACCCGTTTCATGGCGTCCTTCTCGGCTTCGGTAACCCAGAGCCGGTAGGCCGCCTTGACGGAGATCTGGCGCGCCACATAGTGGCAGCGGATGTTCTTGTTGGCCGGCAGCCACGTTGCGGCGTCGCCGGCACCCTTCTTGCCGTTCTCTGGCCCATCGGCGGCCACCAGGTTCAGGGGATCGTTGGCCAGGCTCTGCCGCTGTGGTGCGGTCAGCTGCTGCGCGCCCTTCTGCCAGGCGTCTGCCAGGGCAACAACGTGGTCGATCTGGACCGCCGCACTGCTCTCGGCGCCGCGGCGGAACGCGATTTGCTGCCCGGTGTAGGGTTCCTGGAACCGGCCGGCGGCCACACGGCATTTTGAGCCTTCGGTGAAGGCGACGTCGGAGAGGTCGCGCCGGAGGATGTCGTTGCGGGTATCGCAGCCGTTGTGGTCCACGTCCAGCCAGGCCTGCCCGAATTCCGTACGTTCGTAGTTGTCCTTGGCGGCACGGCCCTTGACGGGGAGATTTTCCAAGGCCTCGGCCGCGGTCCCTGCCGGAACGGGCAAGACCGGGCGAACCGGATTCATCCATGCGGGATCATAGACCCGGACTTCGCTGGGTCCGGAGGCCAGTGGCCCGGCCGCCGCGAACTGGCCGCTGGTGAAGAACCAGGCAAGTCCGGCGGCTGCCCCCACGGCCAGTACGACGAGGAGAGCCCAGGCCTGGCGGGATTGGCGCCGCGCGCGCCGGTATGCGGTCCAGGTGGTACTCAAGGGGCTCCGTCCAATCGGGGAAATCGTTCCCTCTGAGCCTAGGTGAGGGCCCCGACAGTCAAAGCCGATATCCACAGTGTGTAGGAGAAGTCACACTGCAGTTGAGGCACCGCGCTCCGCGGTGCCTCTTCCTGCTGGTTATTGTTCCAGGGTCACTGTTCCTTCATGACCCGCTGGACGTCCTCGGCCGCGACCTCAAGGAGCCCTTTCAGCTGGGCCACGCGGGCCTCGCCCACGTCACCGGACGCGAGCCCGGCCACGGCCGCATCGTACAGACGCTTGGCTTCCTTGTGATTGGCGCGTGCCAAGTCGAGGGCGCGCTCGAGCGTGGTTTCGTGTTCCAGAGTCGTTTCGCTTTCCATGACTCCATTCTGGTCAGGTTTCCCGGCTGATTCCAGCAATTCAGCCGGGAAACCCCGGAGTCCTTTCGGACGGGCCGCTGGATCAGACGTCCCCTAGACGGAGACGGTCTCGCGCGCCGCAGCGGCGGGCGCGGAGGCGGCATCGCGTGCCGGGAACGACGGCGGGTTGACCCCGGCCATCTCTTCCATGACGCGGACCACCTGGCAGGAGTAGCCGAACTCGTTGTCGTACCAGACGTACAGCACGAGGTTCTTGTCGTTGGAGATCGTGGCCAGGCCGTCCACGATGCCCGCACGGCGCGAGCCCACGAAGTCGGTGGAGACGACGTCGGGCGAATCGATGTAGTCGATCTGCTTGCGGAGATCCGAGTGCAGCGACATTTCACGCAGGTAGTCGTTGACTTCGTCCCGCGTGGTGCCGTTCTCCAGGTTGAGGTTCAGGATGGCCATGGAGACGTCCGGGGTGGGGACGCGGATGGCGTTGCCGGTGAGCTTGCCCAGCAGCTCCGGCAGTGCCTTGGCGACGGCCTTGGCGGCGCCGGTTTCGGTGATGACCATGTTCAGGGCGGCGGAACGGCCGCGGCGGTCGCCCTTGTGGAAGTTGTCGATCAGGTTCTGGTCGTTGGTGAACGAGTGGACGGTCTCGACGTGGCCGTGGACCACACCGAACTTGTCGTTGATCGCCTTCAGGACCGGGGTGATGGCGTTGGTGGTGCAGGAGGCAGCCGTGACGATCTTGTCGGCATCGGTGATGTCGCCGTGGTTGATGCCGTGGACGATGTTCTTCAGTTCCCCCTTGCCCGGGGCGGTCAGCAGGACGCGGGCTACACCCTTGCTCTGCAGGTGCTGGGCAAGGCCGTCACCGTCGCGCCACCGGCCCGTGTTGTCCACCACCAGGGCGTCCTGGATGCCGAAGGCGGTGTAGTCGACCGTGGCGGGGTTGTCCGAGTAGATGACCTGGATCTGGACGCCGTTGGCCGTGATGGTGTTGGCTTCTTCATCCACGCGGATGGTGCCTTCGAAGGAGCCGTGGACGGAGTCGCGGCGCAGCAGGCTGGCACGCTTGGCGAGGTCGTTCTCGGCGCCCTTGCGGACGACGATGGCGCGCAGGCGCAGGCCGTGTCCGCCGCCGGCCTTTTCGATGAGGATGCGGGCCAGCAGGCGGCCGATGCGGCCGAAGCCGTACAGGACGACGTCGGTGCTGGTGCGGTCGTCCCCGCCGCGCTTGCCGACGACGTCGGCGAGTTCTGCGCGGAGGAATTCTTCCAGGGAGGTTCCGGCGCCTTCGGCCTTGAACTTCTCGGTCAGGCGGGCGATGTCGATTGCTGCGGCACCGAGCTCGAGTTCAGCCAGGGCGTTCAGCAGCGGTGCGGTTTCTTCGAGCAGGAGCTCGGTGTTGCTCATCCGGCGCGCGAAGCGGTGCGCCTTGAGGATGTTCATGGTCGACTTGTTGATCAGGCTACGGCCATGGATGCTCGTCACCACATTGTTTTCGCGGTACAGCCGGCCGATCACGGGGATCATGGCCTCGGCAAGAGCCTCCCGGCCCATCCACGTATCAAGACAAGAATCTGACGTCTGGCTCACAGAACTACCTTCCTTGGGTCAACCACATACGTCCTCGTATGCAGAAGTCGGCCGCGGGGATTGATCCTGCGGCGCGCGCGTCCGTTGGGCTTCGGTCTGCCCAGGGACACTTGAACGCGAGCAAAGAAAAACCGCCGGCTGCGAACGCAGACCCGGCGGCAGAACATCCACGTTCAGCTCCCATTCTACGGTGGCACCCTGCCAGGGGTGGCCGCCGTAGGGCGTGAAATCACTCACAGTGCTTGGGGTGGATGGGTTGACCGATACGCCGGGTTCTGTGCTCCCCTGCTGTTGCCGGCAGGGGAGTAGCGACCATCCATCTACGGGCGCCGTTGCCGACGCCCTCCAGCGGCCTACCCGGGCACTCGGGCGAGCAGCCCTCGAACGTGCCCTGTCTGGCCTTGCTCCGGGTGGGGTTTACCTAGCCTTCCCGGTCACCCGGGAAGCTGGTGGTCTCTTACACCACCGTTTCACCCTTACCTGGATCCCAAGGGACCCTGGCGGTCTGTTCTCTGTGGCACTGGCCTGCGGGTTACCCCGAGTGGGCGTTACCCACCACCCTGCTCTGCGGAGCCCGGACGTTCCTCGAGCCACTTGCGTGGCGCGCGGCCGCCTGGTCAACCCATCCGCCCTACAGTCTACCGGCGTCGGGGGCTGCTCCCGTCCGCCGGTAATATCGACAGGTGCTGATTCTGCTGCCGCCTTCCGAAGGCAAGACCCCCGCTGCCCACGGCCCCGCCGTCGAGTGGGAGTCCCTGAGCTTTCCCGCCCTGAACGCGTCCCGGGCGAAGGTGCTGGAGGCGCTGGGCACGGTCAGCGCGCACGAGGATGCCCTGGCACTGCTGGGCGTCGGGGCCTCCCTGAAGGCCGACGTCGAGCGCAACACCCGCCTGCATGCCGAGCCAGCGGCCCCGGCCCACCAGGTGTATTCCGGGGTCCTCTACGATGCCCTTGGTTTCAACAGCCTCACGGCAACGCAGCGGCGCAAGGCGAGCGAATCGGTCCTGGTGGTCTCGGCGCTGTGGGGCGCCATCGGCTTCGGCGACCACGTGCCCGCCTACCGTCTGTCCATGGGGACCGCACTGCCCGACGTCGGGCGCCTTGCCTCGTTCTGGAAGCCGCAGCTCAGCGCGGCCCTCGCCGAACGGACGGAGGGCGAGCTCCTGGTGGACTGCCGCTCCAGCACCTATGCGGCGGCGTGGACTCCCCCGGCCGCACAGACCGTGGCCGTCAACGTGTTCACGGAGGCCAACGGCAAGCGCACGGTGGTCAGCCACTTCGCCAAGCACACCCGCGGCGAGTTCGCCCGGCACCTGCTGACGCGGCGCGGCAGGGCGCCGGCCACCCCGCAGCAACTGCTGAAGGCTGCAGGCGAGGCGTGGACTGCGGAGCTTGTGGAGGGGACAGCGCGCAAGGCGCACGCCCTCAACATCATCCTGCCGGGCTAGCCCCCCGGCTGGGTGCCTAGTTCCACTCGGCGGAGCGAACCAGGATGCAGCCGGAGTCCGGGCAGAAGACGATGTCGTCTTCCGCGGCGGCCTTGACCTCGGCGAGGTCGCCGGGGCTCAGCATCATGCCGGACCCCTCCGACTTGCCGTGGAAGAGCCGTGCTGCGCCTACGCCGCGCTTGGCGATGGTCTTTTCGTAGACGGCCAGCATTCCGGCGTCGAGGCCTTCTGCGAAGGCTGCCCGCTGGGTCCGGACCTCGGCCTCTTCCGCGGCGATGACGGCGATGGCGGCGTCGAGTTCGGCGCGGATGCTGCCGAACGCGCCCTGGATATCGTCCACGATCAGCTGCTGGGCCGCCTGGCGGTCCCGCAGCCCCTCGAGGCGCTCCATGATTTCCAGCTCGACGTCTTCAAGGTCGGAGCGGCGCTTGTTGAGGGAGGCAATGTCGCTTTGCAGGGCCATCAGGTCCTTGGACAGTCCCGTGCCGCTGTTCAGCCTGGCTTCGTCGCGTTCAATGCGGGAAACCACCTGCTCCACGTCCGCTTCGGAGCGGCGCAGTTCGGCCTCGGCGTCGTGGACGGCCACCTTCGCGGCGCCCAGTTCCCCGTTGGCCACGGAGAGGGCGTCCTGCAGGTCGGTGATGCGCGGGTCCTGTTCAAGGACGCGGCGGCGGCCGGCCAAGGACTTGAGCTTGGCATCCAGCCCCTGCAGCTCAAGCAATTTCAACTGTTCCGCCGGTGCTGCCTTGGCCACGCTTACCTCCGCTTGGTTGTGCCGGGACTGTGTCTCAGGCCCGGCCGGGCTCCTCAGCCCGCGTCCATCTAGACTCTAGCGCCTAGCGTGCTCCCCTGCCTCGCTACGCCAGGCTTAGCCGGGAGTCAGAATGAAGTCCCAAGGATCGCTGTTGGTGGTGCTGACGCGGATCTCCACCTCGTGGCCCTGGTCCGCCAGCACATTCCCGAGCGCTTCGGCCGCAGCAGGCAGCCACAGCCATTCGCTGGCCCAGTGCGAGACGTCGATCAGGTACGGGCGCCCGTTCACCGCGCCTTCGCGGGCCTCCGACGCCGGGTGGTGGCGCATGTCGGCCGTCACGTAGACGTCCGCCTGGCTGGCCCGGACGGCGTCGAACAGGCTGTCGCCGGCCCCGCCACAGACAGCGACGCGGCGCACCAGCCCGTCCTTGTCCCCGGCCACGCGCACGCCTCCGGCCACCGCTGGCAGCATTTCGAACACGCGGGCGGCAAAGTCGCCCAGGGTCATCAGCTCGGGGAGCTCGCCGACACGCCCGATGCCTTCCTCCGGAAGGCCATTGCTGGCAGGCGTGAGCGGTGCGACGTTTTCCAGTCCCATCGCATCCGCCAGGACATCGGAAACACCCCCGACGGCGGAGTCACCGTTGGTGTGGACGGTCAGCAGGCCCGTCCCGGCTTCGATGAGCCGGTGCACGGCCAGACCCTTGGCCGAGGTGGCGGCCACCGAGTTGACGCCCTTGAGCAGCAAGGGGTGGTGCGTGATGAGCAACCCGGCACCCCATTCAATGGCCTCGTCGATCACTTCCAGCGTGGGGTCCACGGCGAACAGGACCTTGGTGATGGAGGCTGTGGGCCGGCCCACCACCAGGCCCACCTCGTCCCAGTCCTCGGCGAGTGATTCGGGCCAGAGCTCTTCTACTGCCAGGAGGACCTGGCCCAGCGTGGGGGTCTCGGGGAGTTCACCGGTACCGGCCTCTTCGCCGGAGTCCGCGTCGGGGAGTGCGGTGCTTACTGCTTCCATACCCTTATTCTTACCCCATGCGGCACGCGCGGGGCTCCCGGCAGTGTCCGGACAACGTCACGGTCCCGTAAGGTATCCCGGGAATCATCCGGCGCCCCGATCCATTGAAGAGGTCATGAGAACTTTTGTACTTGGCGGAGGCTGCTTCTGGTGCCTGGACGCCGTCTACCAGAAAACCCGGGGCGTCAGCGCGGTGGTGTCCGGCTACACGGGCGGCCACGTCCGCAACCCGGACTACTACGAGGTCTGCTCGGGCACCACGGGCCATGCTGAAGTCGTGGCCGTGACATTCGACGAAACCGTGGTTCCCGAGGAGGTCATCCTGGACATGTTCTTCGTCCTCCATGACCCCACCACGCTCAACCGGCAGGGATACGACGTCGGCACCCAGTACCGTTCGTCGATGTTCTATACGACCACGGAAGAGAAGATCCTTTTCGAGGAAGCGATCGAGCGCGCGCAGGCTCTGTGGTCCCATCCGATTGTGACCGAGGTCAGCCGGCTGCCCGATTTCTTTGAGGCCGAAGAAGTCCATCAAAACTTCTACGCCAAGTTCCCGGCGCAGGGCTACTGCCAGGTGATCATCAACCCCAAGCTCGCCAAGGCCCGGAAATATTACTCTGCATGGCTTACCGCTTAGCCCGGGTGACCGGCGCTCGTTAGGCTGACCTCAGCATTTCCCTACTTCAGAGATAGGCATACATTCATGGCAAGGATCTACGACGACGTCACCCAGCTGGTCGGCCGCACCCCTCTGGTCCGCTTGAACCGGCTCACGGAAGGCCTCGACGCGACCGTCGCAGTGAAGCTTGAGTTCTACAACCCGGCCAACAGCGTCAAGGACCGCATCGGTGTGTCCATCGTTGACGCCGCCGAGAAGGCCGGAGCCCTGAAGCCGGGCGGCACTATCGTGGAGGGCACGTCCGGCAACACGGGCATCGCCCTGGCACTGGTGGGCGCAGCCCGCGGCTACAAGGTCATCCTGACCATGCCTGAAACCATGTCCACCGAGCGCCGCGTCATGCTGCGTGCCTACGGTGCAGAGATCGTCCTGACCCCCGGCTCCGAAGGCATGCGCGGTGCCGTGGAAAAGGCCCAGGAAATCGTTGCCACCACGGAAAACGCCATCTGGGCCCAGCAGTTCGCCAACCCGGCCAACCCTGAGATCCACCGCACCACCACCGCCGAGGAAATCTGGGCCGACACCGACGGCGCCGTGGACATCTTCGTGGGCGGCATCGGCACCGGCGGCACCGTGACCGGCGTAGGCCAGGTCCTCAAGGAGCGCAAGCCCGAGGTCCAGGTTGTCGCCATCGAACCGAAGGACTCCGCCATCCTGAACGGCGGCGCCCCGGGCCCCCACAAGATCCAGGGCATCGGCGCCAACTTCATCCCCGAGGTGCTGGACACCAACGTCTACGACGAGGTCCTGGACGCCACCTTGGAGGACTCCGTAGCCACCGCCCGCGCACTGGGCGCCAAGGAAGGCATCCTGGGCGGCATCTCCGCCGGTGCAGCCGTGTGGGGCGCCCTGGAGCTGGCCAAGCGTCCTGAGAACAAGGGCAAGCTGATCGTCGCGATCGTCCCGGACTTCGGAGAGCGTTACATCTCCACGGTCCTGTTTGACGACATCCGCGGCTGATTCTTCGCCCGCACGCCTTCATTTTCCTGTAGAAAGGTCTTTGTGAGCTTCGTCGCAAGACTTAAGGAAGACCTCGACGCCGCCCGGTCTCACGACCCGGCGGCTCGAGGCTCTTTTGAGAACTTTTTCGCGTACTCCGGACTCCACGCCATCTGGATCCACCGGCTGACGCATAAACTCTGGCAGTCCCCCGGGCTGCGCTTTCCGGCGCGCCTGATTTCCCAGCTGGGACGTTTCCTGACCGGCATCGAGATCCACCCCGGCGCCACCATCGGGCGCAGGTTCTTCATTGACCACGGCATGGGCGTGGTCATCGGCGAAACAGCGGAGATCGGCGAAGACGTCATGATCTACCACGGCGTGACGCTCGGCGGCCGCTCCCTGGCCAAGGTCAAACGCCACCCCACCATCGGTGACCGCGTGACCATCGGTGCCGGGGCGAAGGTCCTGGGCCCCATCACGATCGGTGCGGACAGCGCCATCGGCGCCAATGCCGTCGTCGTGAAGGACGCCCCGCCGGAATCGATCATCACCGGCGTTCCGGCCACCTGGCGGCACCGGGACGCGAAGTCGGAGACCAAGCCCGCGGTGGACCCGGCCGAGTACTACATCGAATACCGGATCTAGCCGGCCAAACGCTTGTAGGAATTCCAGAACAGGGCGTCAAAAGCCCTGTCCGGAAGTACCTTCCGCAACGCCAGGATGGTCCAGGCGCCCCTGCCCACCGGGTAGCGGGTCCTGGGCCATCTGGCCGTGGCCGCATGGACTATTGCTTTCGCGACCGTCCCCGGAGGCGTGGACAGCCCGCTCCCGGAGGTCGACGCCAGTGCCGCTGCCACAATCCGCGCCTGTTCCTGGTACGGGCCCGCGCCGGAGACTGCCAGCAGGCCCTCGCCCGCGATGGCGCCCCATTCGGTGTCCGTGCCGGCCGGTTCAATGATCGCCACAGCGATGCCATGCTGTTTCAGCTCCAGGCGCAGCGAATCGCTAAGGCCTTCCACCGCAAACTTGGTGCCGTGATACCAGGCGCCGAGCGGCTCGTAGATCTTGCCGCCGATCGAGGACACATTGATGATCCGCCCGGATCCCGCCGCCCGCATGCCCGGAATCACCAGCTGCGCCATCCTGGCCAGGCCGAACACATTGACTTCGAACTGCCGCCGGCCTTCATCGAGCGCCACTTCCTCCAGCGAACCGTAGGAGCCATAGCCGGCGTTGTTCACCAGCACGTCGAAGCGCCCGTGCTGGTGCAGGACAGTCTCCACAGCCGCCACCATGGACTCGTCGTCGGTGACATCCAGCGGCAGCACCGTGATGCCGTGGGCCCTGAGCGGCTCCATCTTCTCCACCCGCCGCGCACCCGCATAGACCGCCAGGCCCGCAGCGTTCAGCTTGATGGCGGCCTCGAAGCCGATCCCGGTGGAGGCTCCGGTGACAAATGCGACTCGTTGCGGCATGGCGGGTCCTTGCTCCAGGGCCACGGGTGGCTGCGGTCCCGGCACGTCAAAGGCCGGTACCTCCCAGCGTAACGGGGAAGCACCGGCCTTTGTCAGGAACCGAGCGGGGCACCTTTCAGGAACCGAGTGGGCAGGGACCCTGCCCCAATCCCTAGTGGGTGTCGACTGCTTCGACCTCGGACTTGTCTTCGCTCCACAGGGTGTGGAAGGTGCCCTCGGCGTCAACACGGCCGTAGGTGTGTGCACCGAAGAGGTCGCGCTGGCCCTGGATCACGGCGGCGGCAAGGCGCTTGCGGCGCAGGCCGTCGTAGTAGGCCAGGGAGGAGGAGAACACGGGAACCGGGATGCCCAGCTGGACGGCCGTGGCAACCACGCGGCGCCATGCCGGCAGGACGTCGGCAATGGCCTTGGTGAAAGCCGGGGCGAACAGCAGGTTGGCCGGCTTTTCCTCGGCCGCGTAGGCGTTGGTGATTTCCTTGAGCAGCTCAGCACGGATGATGCAGCCCCCGCGCCACAGCGAGGCGATCTCGTCCAGCTTCAGGTCCCAGCCGTATTCCTTGGCGGCAGAGGTGAGCATGTCCAGGCCCTGGGCGTAGGAGACCAGCTTGGAGGCGTAGAGCGCCTGGCGGACGTCCTCGACGAAGTTGGCGGGGATCTCGACGGCGATTTCCTCGCCGGCCAGGACTTCCTGGGCGATCTTGCGCTGCTCGGCCTGGGAAGACAGTGCCCGGGCGAAGACCGATTCGGCAATGCCGGACACCGGGGAACCGAGCTCGAGGGCGGAGATGACTGTCCAGCGGCCGGTGCCCTTCTGGCCTGCGGCGTCGACGATCACGTCAACGAACGGCTTGCCGGTCTTGGCGTCAACGTGACCCAGGACCTCGGCGGAGATTTCGATGAGGAAGGAGGACAGCTCGCCCGTGTTCCATTCGGCGAAGATCTTGGACTGCTCGGCCGGCTCGATGCCCGCGCCGGAGCGGAGGAGATCGAAGGCTTCGCCGATGACCTGCATGTCGGCGTATTCGATGCCGTTGTGGACCATCTTGACGAAGTGTCCGGCGCCGTCGGTGCCGATCCAGGCGCAGCAGGGCTTGCCGTCGACGTGTGCGGAGATCTTCTCCAGCAACGGGCCGAGAGCGTCGTAGGACTCCTTGGAGCCGCCGGGCATGATGGACGGGCCGTTCAGGGCACCTTCCTCGCCACCGGAGACGCCGATGCCCACGAAGTGCAGGTCCTTGGCAGCCAGGGCGGCTTCGCGGCGGCGGGTGTCCTCGTAGTGCGAGTTGCCGGCGTCGATGACGATGTCGCCCGGCTCCAGCAGCGGCGTCAGCTGCTCGATGACGGCGTCCACGGGAGCGCCTGCCTTGACCATGATGAGGACGCGGCGGGGCTTCTCCAGGGAGTCAACCAGTTCCTGCAGTGTTTCCGTGCGGACGAAGTCGCCGTCAGTGCCATGCTTTTCCAGCAGGGCGTCGGTCTTTTCGACGGAGCGGTTGTGGAGAGCCACGGTGAATCCGTTGCGTGCAAGGTTGCGGGCCAGGTTGGCGCCCATCACCGCAAGGCCGGTGACACCGATGTGTGCTGACATCAAAACTCCAATTCGATCGTGTGCAAACGGTCCTGCGCCGGGCACAGGAAACGTTTTCTAAACCAAAGGCTGAATAAACCATACGTATTAAAAGCTGTTGCGGGAAAGTCCTGCCCACGTTTTGGAACAGGCCACGTCACAAACCAGTCTATGATGCCGCGCACAGGAAGCCACCGCACGGGGATGTCCGTGGAACTCCGGAACGGCCGCTCGCTACTATGCTTACGGTTATGTCAACCAGCCTTCACCACCGCGCCGTTGAGAATCTGGGCACCCGCATTGTCGCCGGAACCCTCCCCACGGGCCACGTGATGCTGGCCGAGCATCTGGAAGATGAACTCAAGGTATCCCGCTCTGTGATCCGCGAGGCCGTGCGCGTCCTGCAGTCGCTCGGCCTGGTGGAAACCATCAAGCGCGTGGGAATCCGGGTCCTGCCGGCCCACCGCTGGAACCCCTTCGATCCCCTCGTGATCCGCTGGCGCCTGGCCGGCGAAGGCCGCGGCGCCCAGCTGCGCTCCCTCGCCGAACTCCGCTCCGCCGTCGAGCCTGTGGCAGCCGAACTGGCCGCTGCCAACGCCCCGGAGGCGCTCCGCAACGAACTCGTGGAGATCTCGCTGGCCATGCGCGATGCCGGGGAAGCCGGGGACGTTCCGCGCTTCCTCGAACTCGACATCCGTTTCCACGCACTGGTGCTGTCCGGCTCCGGCAATGAAATGTTCGCCAACCTGATCGGCCAGGTCACCGAGACCCTCACCGGCCGCACGCTCCACGGCCTGATGCCCGAACACCCCCAGAAGGATGCCCTGCAGTGGCACATGGACGTGGCCCACGCGATCGAGGCCGGCAACGGCGCCGAGGCCCGCGAGGCCTCCAGCAGGATCATGCGGGAGACCATCACGGACCTGGCGCCGAGCTGGCACGACCAGCCCAGGGTGTTCGTGCCGGTGGAGCGGCGTTAAGGCCGGAAGTCCAGCAGGACCTTGCCCGATTCTGCAGAGTTCCTGGCCACCTCAAAGGCCTCGATCCCGCGGTCCAGGGTAAATTCGTGCGTCACCACCGGATCGACGAAGAGCGAACCGTCGGCCAGTGCCGCGATGACCTCGTCGATCTCGTCGTTGAAGCGGAACGAGCCCAGCAGCTCCAGCTCGCGGGTGATGGCCAGCGAGATGAACACGGGCTGCGGGCCGGAGGGCAACAGGCCCACCATCACCACTTTTCCGCCGCGCACAGCGCCCTTGATGGCCGAGGCCAGGCCGAAGTGGCTGCCTGAGGACTCGATCACAATGTCGGCCTCGACGGCCGCGATGGCCTCGGCGTCGTCGCCCTTGAGGACCTCGTCGGCGCCCACGGCCCGTGCGATCTCAAGCGGCTTGTCATGCATGTCCACGGCCACGATCCGGGCGGCACCGGCCCGCTTGAGCACGGCAACGGCGAGCGCCCCGATGGGCCCGCTTCCGATGACCAGGGCGGTCTTGCCGGAGACGTCCCCGGCGCGGGCGACGGCGTGCCAGGCCACGCTTGCCGGCTCCACGAGGGCGGCCGTGCGCAGCGACAGTCCCGCCGGAAGGACGCGGAGCATCCGGGAGGGCAGTTTGGCGTAGCGGCTGAAGGCGCCGTCCGTGTGCGGGAAGCGCGCGGCGCTGCCCAGGTAGGTACAGCCGGGCGAGAGGTTGGGGCGGTCCTCCGGGTACTTGGCGTCACCGGGGGCGGGCGTGGCCGGGTGGACGGCGACGGCGGTTCCGGCGGCGGGGCCGCTGCCGTCCGCGGCCGACTGGACCACGGTGCCCACGATTTCGTGGCCCAGGACCATAGGGGCCTTGAGCACCGACTCGCCGGCGGCACCGTGCAGCCAGTAGTGCAGGTCCGAACCGCAGATCCCGCCGTAGGCGATCTCCACCACGGCTTGGTCCGGCGCGGGGGCGGTCAGGGCGACGTCCTCGATGCGGAGGTCCCCGGCGGCGTGCGCGACCACGGCAGGGGCTGAGGCGGGGAGCAGGAAGCCGGGCATCAGACCACCACCGTCATTCCGCCGTCGACGAAGATCGTCTGGCCGTTGACGAAGTTGGAGGCCTCGGACGCCAGCCAGACGGCCGGCCCGGCCAGGTCCTGGACGGTCCCCCAGCGGTGCGCGGGCGTGCGCCCGAGGATCCAGGAGTTGAAGTCGGCATCGTCGACGAGGTTCTGCGTCATTTCCGTGTGGATGTAACCCGGCGCGATGCCGTTGATCTGCAGTCCGGAGGCTGCCCATTCCGCCGTCATGGCGCGGGTGAGGTTGCGCAGCCCGCCCTTGGCCGCCACGTAGGGCGCGATGGTGGGGCGTGCGAGGTCCGTCTGGACCGAGCAGATGTTGATGATCTTGCCGCGGCCGCGCGGGATCATGTGCCGGGCGGCTTCGCGCCCCACGAGGAAGGCGCTGGTCAGGTCCGTGGTGATGACGCGTTCCCAGTCCTTGACGTCGAGGTCCAGCATGGGCACGCGGTGCTGGATGCCGGCATTGTTGACCAGGATGTCCAGCGGGCCCACGTTGTCCTCGACCCATGCGACGCCGCGGGCGGCTTCGGTGTCGCTGGTAACGTCGAAGGCGCAGCCGTGGATGCGGCCGGCCGGGTATTCGGCGGCCATGGCCGTCTCCGCGGCCTTGAGGCGCTCGGTGTTGATGCCGTTGAGCACCACTGTGGCACCGGCGTCGGCCAGGCCATGGGCCAGGGCGTTGCCGATTCCGCGGCTGGAGCCCGTAATGAGCGCAACGCGCCCGGTGAGATCGAAAAGTCCACTCATTGCTTGTTTTCCTTCTTGCTGACGTGGTTCCGGGAGTTTGCTTAGGAGTCGCTGAGGTTTGAGATGGCCTGCCGTACGACGGCGAGGTCCTGCTCGCCAAGGCCCTGCCGCTTGAGTTCGGCGTAGAGTCCGACGCCGGCCGCGGCCATGGGAACCGCGCTGCCGGCGGCCGCGGCGCTCTGGATGACGAATCCCAGGTCCTTGTGCATGAATTTGGCCGGGCCCGTGGGGGCATAGTCCTTGGCCGCGAGGCGGGGTCCCACGATGTCCAGGACACGGCTTCCGGCCAGCCCGCCGGCCAGGACCTCATAGAGGGCCCCGACGTCCATGCCGGAGCGTTCGGCGAGCTCGGCGGCCTCGGCGAGCGCCGCCGTCGTGGTCCCCACGATCAGCTGGTTGCAGGCCTTGGTGAGGGAACCGGAACCCAACGGCCCCATCCGGCGGACGGTGGTTCCCATGGTTTCGAACAGGGGCAGCAGCCGCTGGAATTCGTCCTCCGTGGCGCCGGCCATGATGGCCAGCGTCCCGGCCTGCGCCCCTGTGGTGCCTCCGCTGACCGGCGCATCGACGACAACGGCGTTCCCGCCGCTGGTCATGTGGACGGCGCGTCCGAAGTCCTGGACGGCGGTGGGAGAGACGCTACTCATGACGACGACGGCGGTTCCAGGGGCGGGCGGTTGCGCCCGCCAGGATTCCAGCAGCGGCGCCGCGGCTTCTTCGATGAAGGGCAGATCCGGGAGCATGAAGATGATGACCGGTTCATCCCGGAGCTCTGCAACGGCGGATGCACGGCCGACGCCGGGGAGGTCCCGGAAGGCGGCCTCCGAGCGGTTCCATGCCGTGACGGTCCACCCTGCCTGCGCAATGTTGGCGGCCATGGGCGATCCCATCAGTCCCAGCCCTACGAATCCGACGCTCTTGGCTGTCATATTCGGCGAACACCTCACTTCTTTGTGGTCTTTTATGGAAAAGCTGTTCAATATCCTAGCCTCCATTCAGTATGATGAACAGCATGACGACTGATGAACTTACCATCGCAATCGCCGTCCCGCTCGAAGCAGAGCATGTGGACCGCATCCGCGCCGTGGACCCAGCCATAACCGTGCTGTACGAACCCGAGCTCCTGCCGCCGGAACGCTTCCCCGCCGACCACTCCGGCGATCCCGCCTTCCAGCGGACCCCGGAACAGGAGGAACGCTACTGGGCCATGCTGAACCAGGCACAGGTCCTCTACGGCTTCCCCAACGAGAGCCCGGCCGGCCTGGCCCGGATCGCCAAGAGCAACCCGCACCTGCAGTGGATCCACGCCATGGCCGCCGGCGCCGGCGGTGCCGTCAAGGCCTCCGGACTGGACACGGCGACGCTCCAGAAGTTCCACGTCACCACCTCGGCCGGCGTACATGCCCTGCCCCTAGCGGAATTCTCCGCGTTCGGCATCCTGAACGGCTTCAAGCGCAGCGCCGAACTGGCACAGGACCAGGCCGCCAAGCACTGGCCCGAGCTGCGCACCCCCACCAAGCTGGCCAACGGCTCCAAGGTTGTCATTGCCGGCCTCGGTGAAATCGGCATGGAAACCGCCCGGGTGGCGCGGGCCCTAGGCATGAAGGTCAGCGGCACCAAGCGCAACGTGGAAGCCATCGAAGGCATCGACGAGGTCACGGACAACAGCGGACTGGCCGGCCTGGTGGCCAACGCCGACGCCGTCGTCAACACCCTCCCTGGCACGCCCTACACGGAAGGGCTCTTCAACAAGGAGATCTTCTCCGCCATGCAGCCCGGCACGGTGTTCGTCAACGTGGGCCGCGGCACCGTGGTGGACGAGGACGCGCTGCTCGAGGCGCTGGAGAACGGCCAAGTGTCCTACGCCTGCCTGGACGTCTTCGCCGTGGAGCCCCTCCCCCAGGACAGCCCGCTGTGGAACCACCCCAAGGTCCTGGTGTCCCCGCACACCTCGGCCCTCAGCGCCGCGGAGAACCGCCTCATCGCCGAGCGCTTCTGCAGCAACCTGCGGACCTTCCTCGACGGCGGCGAACTCCCCCACCTCGTGGACCCGGTCCACTTCTACTAGGCCACGTCCACCAAGGCCGGCTCCCCGGGCGCCCGGCCTGGCAGCCCGACAGCCCCTCCGGATTCCGGAGGGGCTGTCTGCGTTTCCGGATTCCGCGTCTCCAGACAGGCATCCGCCGGAATGGCATGGGCTGGATGCTCCGGGACTGCCCTGGACGGCCCGGCACTCCATGGCACAGCAAGGCGGCGGCCGCTCTCCCTAGGGGAGCGGCCGCCGCCTTGCAGAAAGAGCGTGCTGCCTACTTGGCATCCTCGATCAGCAGGAGGTCACGTCCTGCCGTTTCCGGGGTGAAGAATGTGGTCACGAAGGAGATGAGCGCCAGGACCAGCGAGTAGATCGCCAGGACCATCCAGGAGTTGCCAGTGGCGCCGAGCAGGACGGCTCCAACCACAGGCACCAGGCCACCTGCCAACACGGCAGAGAGCTCGCGGCTAAGGGCGACACCCGTAAAGCGGTACTGGGAACCGAAGAGCTCAGGGAGCAGCGGGCACTGGGGACCAAGCATTGACTGCACGCCGAGGGCGATGCCAACCACCATCACGACCCATACGAGGGTCACGTTGCCGAGCGTCACCAGGTAGAACGCAGGCAAAGCAATGACGGCCTGAAACAGTGCGCCATAGCGGTAGACGCGGACCCGACCGATGCGGTCCGACAGCGCGCCGAACGTGATCACCATGATGGCAGCGAAGCCGGCAGCAATCAGAAGGCCAACGGGGCCAATGAACTTGTCCCCCGGGAAAATACCGCCATCCTTGGCTGCCAGGAAAGCGATGAGCAGGGCAGAGTAGATGGAGGAGTTGCCGTTTTCGCCCATACGCAGGCCGATGCCGATGAGCACATTCTTCTTGGAGTGCTTCCACAGTTCACCGACCGGGTTCTTCACGACATTCTTGTGCTTCTCCAACTCCTGGAAGACCGGGGTCTCCTTGAGCTTGAGACGGATGAACACCGCCACGATGATCAGGATGAAGCTGGCCAGGAAGGGCACCCGCCAGAGCCAGCCTTCCAGGACGTCCTTGTTGGCGAGGGCGATCAGGGCAAAGGTACCGGCACCGAGCAACGTGCCGAGCTGGATGCCCACGAACGGCAGCGAAGCGAAGAATCCGCGACGACGGCGCGGGGCCACTTCGGAGATCAGGGTCGTAGCGCCGGCCTGCTCCGCCCCGGCGCCGAGGCCCTGGACGATGCGGAGGATGACCAGCAACACGGCACCGAGCATGCCCGCCTGCTCGAATGTCGGCAGCAAGCCGATGGCGAAACTGGCCAGGCCCATCATGCCGATGGTCAGCAACAGGACCATTTTCCGGCCGTAGCGGTCGCCGATGTAGCCGAACACAATGCCGCCGAAGGGACGGGCGGCGAAACCGACACCATAGGTAGCAAACGACGCGATCAATGCTCCACTGTCGCCCAAAGGCTTGAAGAACAGCGGGCCGAAAATCAGGGCCGAGGCCAGGCCGTAGATGTAGAAGTCGTAGTACTCCAGCGCGGATCCTACGGAACTTGCAAGAGTTGCCTTGCGCAGCTGGTCCGGAGCAACTACTGCACCGTCGGCGTCGGCAAGCTTTGTCTTAGTACGAGTTGTCACAAGCACTCCCTCAAGAACACTCCAGGCCCCCGTTGGCCTGGCGAGATAGCGATGGCTTCAACGCCATTTCCACTATATTGAACAGCGTACATGGTGCTGAACAATCAGCCAAGGGTGAAATCGGATTTATTCAAACAGTCCGAAATGTGACGCGCGTCATGTGGCCGCGTCAGCCCATGGGATTGCCGAGTGAACGGGCAAGCTCCTTGAGCTCCTTGACCATGAGGGCACCCTGCTCCTGGGAATAGGTGGCCTTCAGTGCCGTAACGGACAGGCCCAGGCTGGGGCCGTGCGCCCCGTGCGTGGGAACCGGCACGGCCAGGCAGACGACTCCCACCGTGGACTCCTCGTCCTCGAAGGCAAAGCCCTGCTCGCGGATGGTAACGATCTCCGCCTTCAGTTCTTCCGCCGTGCGCAGCGACTTCGCCGTCATCACCGGCAGCTCAGTGCCGTCAGGGAAGAGCGCCGCAATGTCGTGGTCGTGAAGCTGCGCCAGCAGCGCCTTTCCCACACCGCAGAGCGAAACCGGCATTTTGTCGCCGATGTTCGATGTCAGCCGCACGGCAGGGTGGCCCTCATAGCGGGCCAGGTAGATGACATGGTCGCCGTCGAGCATCGCAATCCGGACGGTTTCGCCGGACAGGGCGGGCGCCTGCTCGCAGTACCGGTAGAACTCCTGGACCTCGTCCATGCGGCTCAGGTACGCGGCGCCAAGTTCCACGAGCTTGCGGCCCAGGGCGAAGTCCATGCCCTGGCGGGTGATCAGCCGGGCCTCCTCAAGTGCCAGCAGCAGGTTCGAGGTGGATGACTTGGGGATGCCCAGCTCGCGGGCCAGGTCGCTCAGCGTGAGGCGGCCCGACGGCGATCCCGCCAAGGCCTCAAGCACTGCAGCGGCCCGTGTCACGGCCGGCGCGGGAGAAGAGCTCCCCAAACCTTCAGTGGAACGCGTGGTGTGGGAATCGGCCATGATTCTCCTTCGTCTGTGAATGCCTGCGTTCAATCTACTGAACACGAACCATCATAGTGGCAGGCGTGTGAAATGGCCCCGACCTTCAGGAACCTCGACCGGACGAGACGCCGGTAACACCTGGAACATCCCGTTTCCCAACGACAAGAATTCGCTGTATATTCATTTTTGAGCTCTCCACCGCGGCATCCCCCAATAGTCGCGGTGGAGAGCTCTTCCAATTCCCGGACGGTTCCCCGGGGCACGCGCCCGGTACATCTCCCGCACAAGCCACGGCGCCGGCCGGCGATTCGCAGGCAACGCAATAGTCAGGCAACGCAAAAAACCCCGCCGCTCCAAGCCGATGACTTGGAATGACGGGGTTTCCTCGGTGGACCACATAGGTCGCCTTGCAAACCCAGTCGCCCCTGAAAAATCACTCGAGGAACTGCGGTCGCTGCTCGCAGATCTCCAGGCAAAAAACACGCCACGGAACGCCCCGCGGCCTTCAGCCGCCAAGACCCGCGCAACCATCCTCACCGAGGAGCAGGTGAAGGAACTGGTCGCCGCCTACGAGAACGGCGCGTCAAGCAAGGTTCTGGCGGCCAAGTACCACCTCGACATCCGCACGGCACTGCGGCTCCTCCGCGAACATGACGCGACCATTCGCCGCCAGTCCCCGACCCAGGACCAGATGATCCTGGCCAAGGAGCTCTACCTCGCCGGCAAAAGCGTCGCCGTCATCGCCGCCCAACTCGGACTCCCCTCGACAACGCTCACTAACCATCTCCGCAAGAACGGCGTTACCCTCCGCCCTCGCGGCGGTTCAAAGCCGGCCACCGGACGGGTAGGTTAGCCGGCCTTGTTGCAGTCATCCCTTGGATGCGATTCTTGCCCGTCTTCCTCCTGGCGCCGTGCCATGTCCTTGGCGATGGCGAGGTAGGCTTCGGCGAGTTTCATCACGTCGACCTGTGGCCGCGAAGTAGGCATGCAGCACCTGCTACGCCAGTCGGCAAAACATCCCCCACGCCGCTCCACCCAATGACGATGCAGGACCTCCCGTCTCGCTAGCCCGGACTCTGCGAGCAGGGCAGAGCGCCGGGATCATTGCGAACCCGACTCCGCCGCGCCTCGACCACACTCACCAATCACCCGCAGAACGCAGAGGATACTCTGTGCACGCGCGGCAGCTGAAGGGCGCGGAGCAAATAGACAGAAAAGTCCTGAACTCAGAAAAAAGTAGTGATCTCGCTCGAGTGATCTACAGCGCGGTACTTCAAACCCACCTGGTAGCGCTTCACCCCAGCTTCTTCGTCGGGGAACTCAACTTGGACAGTAAACATCGATGCATCCAACTCGGGTACTCGCTCTGATCCGCGGCTGCCTTCAATAAACCGAAGGTTGTAGACCAGCCCGGAGGATATCTTCTCCTTGACGGCTCCGGACAGAATATCCTTATCGATCCCGAAGAGGCCTGCACGTTGAAGGGATGCTCCGTGACTTTCCTGGAGATAGGTAATTCTCAAGTCGTTCGCGAATACATCTCCGTCTGAAAGTGGTGAGAAGTCACCTCCCAAGACACTCAAGGCTATCCGACTGTCGTCTTCCGCCCAAGCGGGCACTCCGTTGTCCAGTCGATGATCAAGGAGAATCGAGTACTGATCGTCGTCAACGCCTATGGTTTCAAATCCACTGGCCTCAAACGGATAGCCCGGCAGATTGGCATTGCCATCCTCGTCGGCTGTTGTGATGATCTTACTCCCGATGCGAAGACCGACTTGCGGCAGGAGCATCGCAAATTTCAGCGGGTTCCAGACCGTACAGTCAACATAGCCGAGGTATGCGCTCGTCCTGTTCCGTAGTTCGCTGTCCATCTTCTTTAGCTGTCCCGCGGTGAGATTCGTCATGTATGTGACGAAATAGAGCTCTGGGGAAAGAATCGGGAAATCCTCCGGACCGACGAGGTGCCGATGCAACGCCGACCATGCCAGCTCGGCCGGCAATCCGATAATGTCACCGACGCTTATCGCGGTCTTCTCCGGCCCAAGATCGCTCAAGATAGGAATCCAACTCTCGGCTAGTTCCAGACCGTAGTGCCAGCTTTCAACGCGGGTTGAATCGAAAATGAAAGCAACTTCGTGCTTCTTCGACGTCGGAGTGAGTGCGTTCCGAAGGTCAGAGTATTCGATGCTCTCAGCGCGCAGGCGTTCCGTCACCTGACCATGCATGTCTAGAACCAGCTCGCGCATTTGGCTTGGCTCAAGACCAAACATTCCGATCATCGATCCGAGTAAGCCGTGCGTGTAAGCGTTGATGGAATGGATCGTAAATGGCGTGCTCATAGTGCCCCCAAGGTTCGACGGTCTGCGCGCAGTTCAGCGTTCTTCTTTAGTAGGGTACTCGCCCCTGCTTTCCTCAAGGTCAGCCGAGCTACTCGGCTACAGAGAATTGGACGGTGCCCGCGATTGGGGGCACCGGGCACCGTCCGAGAACGAGGCTGCAGGAGCTGAGATGAAGAACGAAGCATTGCTCGGCCTGTCTGCTGCGCAACCTCGTAGCTGGGTTCAAGTTTCGAGAGGTGGCGGTCGCCAGGAGGTCACAGTCAGACTGATCCCATGGATCTCGCCCTCAACTCCACGCAGCTCCGCGTCCTTCGGTGGGTCGCGGACGGAGCCGACTTGAATTATCCACCGAACGATACCTTCAAGACGAGTGCCGTAGCACTCCAGAACCGCAGCCTCGTCGATCTCGACAAGCGGCGCGGGCACTGGCGCATCGCAATCACCGAGGCAGGGAAGTTCTATTTGGAGCACGGGCGCCATCCCAAGGCGAAAGCGCCAAAGCTGAAGAAGCCGACATCGTCGAGGCCCGAGCCGAAGACAGAAGCGGCAAAGGACCCTTCCATAGCGGTAAGCCCCGAACCGGCTGACCAGGCTCCATCGCCTCCGAAGCCTGTGCGAATCGTCAAGGACGAGACCATTCCAATGCCCAGCCAGCTGCGGCAGCCTCACAGTGCGGTCAAGGACATCGTCGACGATAAGGCACGGCTGGGTGTTCCAGTAGAACAGCGGCAGCGTGCACTGCTTATCTTGCACGCCCTGGCCCAAGAAGCCCTCCGCCGCGGTTGGAAGGTGATCGCCAATCCGGCGACGCTCAAGAAGGGCCCCTGGAACGATCGTCGAGTCCGGGTCTCCCCCGGGCCAGACCTCTTCTCGATTGACGCCGGAGATGCCCCGGCTGTCATTCGCTTGCGCATGCAGCAGAAGCGCGTCAATCACGTCCCAACGGAGAAAGAGCTGGCCGACAAAGCAAAGTACAGCTGGTCATATCCTCCGACGTACGAATACGTCCCGACCGAGCGAATGCGGCTTGAGATTCGCGCTGCTTCGTATGACGTTCTCACCCTCGACGACACTGCGGCGACGCGCATCGAGGACAAGCTAGTGCGCGCTGTCGAAAAAATCGAGCAGATGTCGGTCAAGGCTCGAGAACTAGCCGAGTACAGACGCCAGATGGAGATCCAGCGGCTCGAGAACCAACGCCGCGCCGAGGAGCTCCGGAGCCAGGTAGCACGATACGACAGGTGGCTCAAGACACTCGAACAACTCCGCACCGACTTCGTGCGGCATCGTGAGCTAAGAGAAGTCGTCGCCGGCCTTCGAGAAGCCGTGGAGGCTCGAGGGCCGGACCACCAGTATGCCGAGATTCTCGGCGAGTACCTGGCCTGGTCCGAGATCCACTTCGAAGAGTCCGATCCGTTCCGGCGTATCTGGCTCCCGAAGGGCGACCGCCCGGAAATGAGCTATGACGGGTGGCGGGAGTGGACGCGGCAAAATCCGCAGAAGTGGTGACGGGCGTGGACGCAGAACCGTGTCGACCTCAGGCAAAATGCTCCCGCATCAGCCTAGTGCTGGAGTTGCTCCGGACGGTTCAGAGGCGACGAACGCGGATCGGCCTACTCATCCCCTCGACGATCATCTTCCCGCCAGAGACGGTGACCTTCGGCCGGTAGGCATAGCGATATTCATAGTGGTACTCGGTCTGTCGCCAGACCGAACCATCAGTGAGCTGCACGATCGTATCTCCCGACCATCCTGACCACGATCCATCAATGTAAAGCGTCATCTTCAATGCCTCTCATTCGTTTAAGCCGCAGGGACGCGGCTGGCAAGGAGTATAGATCTAGCCACTGACAACACCTCAGTCTGGCCCGCGAACCGCGATCCAGCGGTGAAGCACCTGTGGCGCTCCGCGAGCCTAGTTGAACGGAAAATCGCGGTACGAACTGCGCACGTTGAATCGACGTCCCGCCTTTCGCCGCTGCCGGAACTCCGCGATCGTATCGATGTCGTTCGGACGCATCCCGAACTCACGGCACTTAGCGCGGACCTGCTCAACCGTGATTGGTACGCATCGCTCGGGCCGATTCATCACGTCAGCCTTGAGCTTGTCCTCTTCATTCCACTTCAAGCCGGACGAGTAGCCGGCCGCCAAGTGGGCCACATGCTCAAGAATCCCTTCGACACCGTTGGGCAAAGGTTCGTTAGTCATTTCATCCTCCGGTTCGACAACAGGCGACACTGTTCGGCCTTCGAAGAGCTGGACAGGGCTGGCATCCGCGATCCACTCAACGGTCTCCTGTTCGTTCCACTAGCTGACGACGAGCGCGTCCGCGCCGACGCCCCAGAGATCGTTCAGGTTCTGGCGGTTCGGCCATTCATGAACCACTCGGTGGCCGGCAAGAGAGTTCGCCGAAAATCCTCGCCACGTCCGATGCGTGACACGGGTGTTCGACCAGCTTCTTGAGGCTTGCGCTGTCGAAGTCCTTCCGCGGGGTGACGACCACGACCGATCCGCCAGACTGCTCCAGAAGCCAGGTGATTGCGCGCAGGTTCTGTTGTTCGCGTGACGTCTCGCCCTCGCTGAGTCGAGAGATCGCGACCGGGTTGGGATAGCCGTCAGATGACATCGTGTTCCTCTTTCACTCGTGGCTGATGCCTTGACCGTACTGCCGACGTCCGACATTCACTTCGGCTTAGGACCGGCCAACGGAGAAAGCACTACCTTTCAGCAATCGCTTTCCAGTCAGCCCGCTCGATCCACTCAACGAGGCCTCTTGAATCCAGTGGATCAGCTGCAGCAACTTGGCTGAGGAATGGGGACGGAGGACGGCTCTTCGAATAACCGGTGACCGTTGGCACCGAAGCTGCGCGGTTTAGTACAACTCCGTGCCGAGCTCGCGACATCATGACCGAGAGCACCCGAGCCTCTTCGGTTTTCTCCTCGGCGGTCGTCGCCCTGAAATCAGGAAGTACTCCGTCTTCGAGACCGACGATGATTACCCAATCGAACTGCTGCCCCTTGCCGACGTGGCCAGTCAGCAGGTGAATCCCGGCCGCCGAAATAAGCGTTATAGCATCACCGACTCGAACTCGGCCACGAACTTCCTGCGGTGACGCGCCATCGCGGAGCAAGTCGTGGCACCAGGAGAGGGCGTCAAGAAGGCTCTCGCGCCCGCGCGGGTCCGTCACGGACTCGAACGCTGATGCATCGCGCAGGAACGCCATCTTGTCCGTCGCTGCTCCATACCGTTTCAGATCGAAGCCAGCCAACATCGACTTGATCGCCCGTGCGGTGTCGGTATCAAGGATCCCGTCATCCCACCGGAAAAAGGGTACGTCTTCGGCCACAAGGGCGGCCTCCACGAATCGACGACGTCCAACGGTTCGCGCAATGACCCCAACTCGATGGTTCGAAGCACGGCTCACAAGTGCTCGCGCAACCTTTACGACCCACTCGCCTTCAGCCTCAGCGGTCTGATGATGGGCAACGGCTGCCAAGCCTGCGTTTGGCCACGATGCCGGATCTGCACTGGTAAGAGCGCTACCACCGGTTAGCGGCCCCATGGCATTCACCATAGCGAGCACAGCCGGTGATGAGCGATGCGACTCTGAGAACTCGACCGCCTCAGTACACTCAACCCGAATCGCCGAATGCACCTCGATTGGTTTGGCGCCTGCGAAACCATAGATCCCTTGCGCCAAATCCCCGGCGTATGTTGTTCGCTTGTATCCGATCCGATTAACAATGCGAAGCTGCTGCGGCGTAAGGTCCTGGAACTCATCGACAACTACAGCTCCGAAATGCGCCCGGTAGAGATCGGCCACGGCGTCGTGGGCAAGGATGAGCTCGGCTAATCTCGGAAGATCATCGTAGGTGAGACGTCCCTCTTGAACGCGCAATCGTTCTACGGCAAGCGCGCCCTCGAGGCCTGGTTTCTGCAGGAATGAATCAACCTCAGTATCTGTCCGAGGCTCTTGCTTTACCACTCTCAACGTCTTCTGGAGCGCCGCGGTGGTATTGAAGTCAAGACCTTTCGATCGCGCGTGCGCGCCCACCCAGTCGCCGTCGGGCAGGATCAGATCAGCATTGAGATCGATCACATTGGCATGTGCTCGGAACAGCCGAGCGGCAAGTCCGTGAAAGTTAGTGATGGTGACGCGCTCGCGCATCGCCGAGATCGGCAGATAGTCGCCGAGCCGGTCACGGATGTTGTCACGCGCCCGGTTCGAAAAGGTCGTGACGAGGATCTTCTGGGGGCCCGCGACATCTCCGCGTTGAAGCAGTCCTTGGATACGAAGAGCGAGTGCCTCGGTTTTACCGCAGCCAGCGGGTGCGACCACCAAGAGATCGCGTGCAGCGGCATCTCGGATCTTGAGCTGCGATTTCGTGGGACGGATCATCTACGCCACGATTTCTGCGAGGAGGTTGTCGATGCTGCTGATCTTCTCTGCATTCCCTGGGGTGAGGATCGGCAATATGGCCAATGACGCGCGGATCTTGTACTTGCTCCTGCGGCAGAATCCAGCCACATCGACCTCGGTATGCGTCCCATCAGGCCCCGTTGGCGTGCAATTTGCAAGCTCATTCCTCCCGAACTGTCCGCTGCTCTTCAGCGCTTCATACACCTCAGCGGCGCCAAGAGCCTTGACGTACTCATCCTCGAGATCGAGGTCAGACACCCATATCGACTTCGTCGGGAAATCACCGACAGGAATGCCTGTCGCTGACTCAGTCGTATCCCGCGCATCAAGGTCGATAAGCCGTGAGATCTGGAGGTCAAATCCATCCGGGCCGAACAGCTTCGCGATGGCCTTGATCTCGGCCGAGCCATCGGTCTCGATGACTGAGACTCCCAGCCGGTCCAAGTTGCGATCGGTGAGTTCGGCAACGCGTTCAAGGACCACCCGGTCAGAAAGCCCTTCGACGGTAATAATCCTACGAGCCGTGAGGGGCTCAAGTTTGTCTCGTACCCACCACTGCACGAAGGTCCGCTCGTTCGGTGCGAGGAATCCCGCTGCAGGCTGGACAAGCTCGCCACCAGGGCGGACCACCACGATCGAGTCGGCGTCGAAAGCCCCGACGATATCCGAAGAGTGAGTGGCAAGAACCTTCTGGTTGGTACTGGTTCTGAGGAGCCGCGCCAAGCTACGCTGACTGGTGGGATGCAAATGAATCTCGGGCTCATCGATGCCGACAACATTGGCCCCGGCGCTCATCATGTCGTAGAGGGCGATTGCGTAAAGTGCCCGGGTACCATCCGACTGCTGCGAGAGCTCGTGCTCCACACCATCCTTACTCACGCGAAGTCGGACGTCGCTCAGTACGTCTTCATCAGCAGACGCGCCGCTCACGAAAGACAGATCCTTCTTCTCCAGTTTGTCTGGCAGCGCCTTCGAGAGCTGACCGGCAAGGTCCGTGCGAAGGTTCCCGAGAACTTCCGAGTTACTCAGTTCCAGCTGGAACCGCTCGGCCACCTTGTCAAAGTCCGCCTTCTCCGAGCCGAGGTCCACGCTGCGAAGGAGGTCGTCGAGGGCGGAGCGACGATCCTCTCTCAGATCACGGGTCTGCGAAGTCGCACTGAGAAATTTCCAACCGAGCCCCGTGATCTGGTCTCTTGAAAGTTGGCGTCCTGTCCCGGCATGCGGACCCGTGCGGGCGATTGAGATTGATTCGCTGGGGTCTACAGTCGCACTCAGCCTGACAGTGAGCCACGCCTTGTCTAGCAACGGGTCATACTGAATCTCGTCGGGGAAGAGCGCCTTCTCAGCTTCTGAAAACTCTTCGAGGTCAACCTCGACGAGTAACGGTTCCTCAGTAGTCCGAAAGTCGTCAATCGAGATATTTGAATACAGCTGAGCTGTACTCGTACCAAGCACAAGGTCAATTGCCCTCAGAAACGACGATTTGCCGACATCGTTCGCACCGACGAGGACCAGGTGATCCCGCACTGATAGCTCTCTGTCAGCCAACCGCCGATAGTTCTCAAACTTGATTCTGGTGATCCTCAAGGTGCCTCCCCCTTAGCGAATAACTCTGTCTGCTCAAGCACCAGCTCGATCGCTTTCGCCTCGGCGTCCGGCGGGTAGCCTTAGCGTGCAAGCATGCGATGGACCTTGGAGCGCATCGCTGCTCACACCGAATCCTTTAGGTTCCAGTCGATTTGCAGTCGCTCTTATTCAACCATCTGGATAAGACAATTCCTCAAAGGCATCTGGCATGGAGGCGTCCTGGGGGCGACTCCGGTGCCATCTCGTGATCCAATGTCTGATCGCACCGGTTCGACTTCTATCAGGCGCCCTCGAACCCTGCATAAGCGACTGGAATACCATAGGGCCCTACAAATTCACTGTCCGAACTTTCCAAGCAACCGTCTCTCCGGAGCTGCGAAACCGACCGCGGCATCCCAACCCTCGCGGGTGGCGCTGAGGAACCAAGGTCCAATGCAGGCGATCGGCTGCGCGTGGGCACGATAGGCCACGGCTGCCGGCGGACCACCTCATCCCAGGCCTTTGTGGCTATAGGGAATTCTGGGTCTCTGCCGCACTAACACAGAGTGCGTGCTTCGTCTGCACGTGGCTGAGACACCTAGCTCTCGCAGCGGTCGAAGCGGGAGTGGCTCCGAAGCGGTGCCTGCATCCGAGCTGTGACGTCGTCGAAGAACTGACATCAAGGACCAAGTGCTTGTCGGCAGGAATGGCGATGAAAATTGGATACTCTGGCTCTAACGAAGACCAACGTAGCAGTATGAGCGGAGATGCAAATGACCGATAGCGTGCAATTGCTTGAAAACTCGCCGAATCCGATCACCGAAAGTGCAGCTGACACTTCGTGGTTGGACGAAGCTTCTCTCGAATCCGACGACGTCGAAGTGCAGGAGTACGACCTCGTCTCCTCGCCCAACGACTGGAATTTTTCCACGATCGTTAGCTTCATCGGCTCAGGCGCGATGAAGGTACCAAGCTTCCAGCGAAACTACATTTGGGATCGCAAACGCGCCTCCAAGCTCATTGAGTCGTTGCTCATTGGGCTGCCTGTACCGCAAGTATTTCTCTACGAAGAGGAGAGAAATAGTTTCCTCGTGATTGACGGCCAGCAGCGACTTCTGACCCTCTACTTCTTCTCCAAAGGCCGATTCCCGAAGCCAAAAATTCGTGGCGATCTTCGCGCACGTCTCCAGCAAGGATTCATTGATGACGACTTCTTGGAGGACGACGAATTTTTTGAGTCCTTCAAGCTTTCCCTACCGAAGTCGCCATCAGGTACCCCGAACAGGTTCCACGGCCTCACCTATAAGGGACTGAAAGAGGATAGAACGTCACTTGACCTGCGAACGATCAGAAACATCGTAGTCAAGCAAACGAGCCCAGAGGGAAACTCTGCCGTCTTCGAACTCTTCAACAGGCTCAATACCGGAGGTGTCAACCTGACACCCCAGGAAATTCGCGCAAGCTTGTATCATTCAGACTTCTTCATTGAGGTCATCAATCTCAACTCTGATCCCGCGTGGCGCCACATCGTCGGAACTGCAAACCCGGACGCCCGGATGCGTGACACCGAGTTCCTCCTCCGAGCTCTTGCCCTTGCCGGCTCGTCCGATGGATTCAGCGGCTCGATGGCCAACTTCATCAATAATTACTGCGTGAAGGCTAAGAAGTTTTCCTCACAAGACGCGCGGACTGCCCACGACGGACTAACCGGGTTTTTCGAGCTATTCAGCGACACCCCTTCGCCGTTCCTGCGTGCGGGAAAGTTCAGCGGAGTGCTGTTTGAGAGCGCATATGCCGCGTGGCAGCAACTTGAAAGACCAGCGGTGGACCGCCAAAGGATTTCAGAGGCAATTAGTAAGGCAAAACTGACGGAAGAGTTTGCCGAGACTCTCCAGGAAGGATCGACGAAACCCATCAACACGCGCAATCGCATTGGCATACTTCGTAAATACATCGAAGATGCAGTCTAGAAAATGGCGACTGTGAATGATGCGGTTGACCTTCTATATCAAGACTATGTCGAACTAGTTTCTGATCTGAGTACGAGTCCGTCAGGCCTCTCTTCTCTGAATCGTAGCTACCATAAGCACCTTCTTGTAGCGGCCGCGAGCAGCTTGGAGGATAGGGTCAAAGCCCTTGTTCCTGAGATCTTCGGACGGCACGGAACTGACAGACTTGCGGCTTTCGTCGCGAAACAGGTGATGGCTCGTGGCTATCACACCTTGTTTGACTGGCGGGGCGGAACTGCTCAGGGGTTCTTCACAAGCTTCGGTGAGGTCTGTGGTCAAACGTTCAAGGCTGCGCTGAAGGCGGACGACGTCCTAAAGGCGCAGCACGGTGCTTTCATGCAGCTTGGAGATCTTCGTAACCAAGTAGTTCACAACGACTACGCGAGTGCGCTCATAGAGCTAACCCCCGCGGAAATCATTGCTAGATACAAGCTATCCCTTGAATTTGTGGATCGAATTGAGCATTTTGTTCTGGCGGAAACCTGACCACCAGGCCTGAAGCTACCTTGCGGACGGCATCCAGGCTCAATGATTCGTCCCGAAAAACGGAAGCTCGACAGCGCCGCAATCCCTGGCAGCCTGACCTGGACACTGCTGTTGTTGCCGAAGGCTCGTTTCGGGGTGGGGTAATTCACTCCAGTAGGCTGACATGATGACTCAGCCTCTTGAAATCTTTGAGCTTCCGCATGATGCCGCCCTCGAAGAAGTTGTAGCCGAACTGCGGAAGCTCGATCGCTCTGGCATGCGGTGGGCCAAAGTTGTCCGGCATACCTACGACGTGATTTACGGCGGGCAAGAGACAGGACGCTACCGCTGGGACCAGCTCATGAAGACTGAGAAGACCCACTTCGGCACTCTCTTCGAGATTTTCGCACAGCGCGAGTTCGGGTTTGACGGTGGTGACACCACGGACTATCGGATCGCCGGCCACCAAGTCGATGCTAAATGGAGCCAGTCCTATGGTGGCTGGATGCTCCCACCTGAAGTCTTCGGCGAGCTTGCTCTTGTAGCCACTGGCAGCGACCAGAACTCAGTCTGGTCGCTCGGGCTCGTGCGTATCACGGCGGATGCACGGCGCGAGTCCGTGAATAGGGATAAGAAGAGCCAGCTCAATGATCGCGGCAAGTCGAGCATCACCTGGCTTTGGCGCGATGCCCCGCTTCGACCCAACGTGTTGCTACAGCTTCCCCAAGTGGAGGTCGACAAGATCTTCGCCGCAGGTCCTGGCACAAGAAAGACCAACCAACTCTTCAGGAGCGCTGAGGGGATGCTTGTGCATCGAAATATCGTCGCCACAGTGAGCAGGCAACTCGATGCGCAGAAACGCGTTCGCTATAACGGTGGGGCCAGGCAAGCTCTCGCACCTGAGGGCTACATCATTCTCGGCGGGTCCTATCGGGCACAGACAGATATCGCCCGAGATCTAGGCCTGCCGGTCCCGTTTGCCGACGAGTACGTGTCAACCCGCGTCGTTCCATCCGAAGATGGGACCGGTGCCCTTATCGCCGGAGCTAGGTGGCGGCGGGCAAGGCCTGAGGAATCAGTCGGGCTTGCTCCTCGAATCGACGAGAAGGCAAGCCCGACTGCAGAGGATCTATGACGCCTGACGCGCAATCAGCTGGGTGCCCGTGGTAGTAGCCCGGGCGCCCAGCGCGGTAGCAATCGACAACCCGACGTTTTTTGCCACGGGCGGAGGAAAGGCGTTGCCAATCTGGCGGTAGACAGAAGTCTTGCGCCCGCTGAACTGCCAGGAGTCCTCAAACCCTTGAACGCGTGCCACCATGCGATTCGTAAGTCTGGGCACAAAGTCTTCTGGAGTTTCAGCGGACGGCGCCTCGTCGACGATGCCCTTTCCGTCAACTCCGAGAGCAGCCCAGCCAGCCTTCGCACGAGTGGGGCCCAAGTCCGCTCCCCCGTGCTTCTTGGAGCCACCGACGATTGTCGGGGCGATGCCGTTGGCCTTTTTTGCCCAAGCATCAGCACCGGCCCAACCATTGGCTGCCATCAGGTCCTTAAGCACTTCACCAACCTTGGCTGGGGAGCCAACTGGATGCGGCCACTCAAACTTGCTGAATTTGCTGCTCTTAAGTGCTACCAAGATGAATCGAGGCCGCAACTGAGGCACGCCAAATTCAGAGCTGTAGAGGAGCTGCCAATCCGTTTGGTACCCCATACGGTGGAGCTCGTCGCGGATTGCTTCTCGGTAATCATTGAAACGCGCAGAGGCCAGCCCCTTCACATTTTCTAGCATCACGGCCGTCGGTTTGGCCTCGCGAACGAGCCGTAGCGCTTCCGGGAAGAGATCACGTTCATCGTTAGCGCCCAACTGCTTCCCAGCCACGCTAAACGGCGGGCAAGGGACTCCGCCGGCCAGAAGATCAATGCCCTTGTACTTACGTCCGTCGATCTCGCGAACGTCACCCTCGTGAACGTCCCAGGAGGGGCGATTGAGACGCAGGGTAGCGGCGGCATCACGGTCGATCTCGACCGCCAACGAATGTCCAAATCCCGCCAATTCGAGACCGGACGATTGGCCGCCTGCACCGGCGCAAATCTCTAGGGCTGATAGTGATGTGGTCACTGGATGGTTCCTCCATGGGCGTCGATCGACAGGGTCAACTCTATCCTGACAACGACCACTGACAGGATTTGGACACCGCCTACTTGTCATTCCTACAAGGGGATCTGCCGCCCAAGCGCTGGGAAGTGGCCATCATCACTTGTCAGATCGACAACCAGGTTGGAACGAGTCACCCTCAGCCGGCCGGCTAGCCTCATCAATCATGGAGCAAAGCATTGAAGGTGGGCACGAGCATCCAGCCATCAGCTTGGATCTGCCCGTTCCGGGTGAGGGTCATGTGGCTGCACTGTTTGAGCTCCAGGAGATCCACGAGCTCATATACGGCTTCCTGTACGACCGACGCGACAACCCGCCTACGATGGCCGAGATTCGTGCGTTTGATAGAACGCTTCGACACGCAGAGGACTCGACAGAGCGTAACCAAGTCGACCGCCGTGTGCGCGAGCTGTATCCGTACTTCAAAGTCACCAAGATCCGACTCCCCGGAGAGCGTGCACCTCGATATCTACTCGAGAGCCCCAAGGTGACGCCTCAATCTGGCTCAAAGATTCATATCAGCAAGGCCGTGCGTGCTCGGGTGCTTGCACCAGCCAAGTGTGCAATGTGCGGGAGAGCTCCCCTGGTTCACGATGTGGTCTTGCAAGTTGATCACAAACTTCCGCAGTCTTGGGGTGGCAACAACAACGAGGAAAACCTTCAACCCCTGTGCCAGGACTGCAATGCCGGCAAGAAGGCATGGTTCGCCACCTATGACGAGAACGCCGACGCCATCGCCCAGGCAACCCATCATCCAGAGCCCCAAGGACGAATTGCGCTGCTGCTGCGAGCCTTCGGTGGTGACCTCGTACCGAGCGACTTGATCGGCGTTGTCGCCTCAATGGGTGCGTTCCAGGAGGACTGGCAGCGTCGACTACGTGACCTCAGGACGCTCGGCTGGAAAATCAAGCACAAGAATGTCCATATCAAGAAGGGAACACGTCGGGTTCAATCCAACTACTCCTTGGTGGCGGAAGGCGTGTTCCCTGATTCCTTTCAAAGGGCACTTGCCAACGCTGAAGCAGGCCTACCCGTCGACAATGGCTGAGCCCGGGACTTCATCGCTGCTGGTCCTAAATCTACGCAGGAAGCCCGGAGGATGGATCGTTGTCACGGGTGCAATGCCGCTATACGCCAAAACGTGACTGTCGTACCTTCATGGGAAGCTGTTCCGCATGACAGATTTCATTCGCAAACCAGGTCTCGCTTACATCTCGTGGAACGATTGGGTAGCCATGGACCAGCAGCGCTCTGCCGTTGGCTTCCTTGCCGAATGGCTAGAGACTAGCCCGAATAAGGACGTGTCAGTCCATTCAGACCCTCGGAACCCGGACCACACCAAGGAACTGTTATCCGGTATCGAGGCTTGCGTCCCGGACGTTCGTATGGGCGATGCGTCGGACGTTGTCTCTGGTCTTCGTTCCGACTCGTCCGCGCTCATTCTGTTTCCCGACGAAGTCCTTGCCGAAACCATCACTGACGGTGTTGACGTTGGCAACGCTGACCTGTGCTTGGTCCTTTGGCCAGGATTCGACCAGCTTGAGCTATGGCTTCAGGCTCACGGCGCAGTACAACTGCCTTCGGGGACGGTATCTGAACAAGGCTTCCTTGACCGGCTGCCAGGTGTCGTTCGCGTCGCCATTCAATGGCCACTGGAGATTTTGGATGAGGCCAGTGGCCTCAAGCACGGACGAGGTAAGGCTCAGGTCGTACAAACCCTGCAGCTACTTCACAGGGAGGGTTACGCCTATGAAGAGCGTGACCTGCTGCTGTATGCCTACAAGCTTGGCTACCGACAGCGCGACGTTCGCAAGCTCAGCGACTACATCCAGCGCATCCGTCAGAATCGGCGGATCGTGACGGGCGAGAATCGGCTGCGTGCTGACATTCTGAAGCAATGGGAAGCTGAAGCTAGGGAGCTCTGATCAGGACGTCTGCAGATACGAGCCGGCCCGCCGTCTACGCCGAGACGTCGCATTGGCAGTCGAGGTCGTTGAACCACGGGCACGATACCGGTGATAGATCCCCCGATAGCAGAGCATCGCAAGGCGGAGTTTTCCACATGGGTCGATGACGGCCTTCTCCGTCCCGCTCTTGAATGTTGCAATTGGCCAATGGAATATGAAGACATCATCCGGATGGGCGAGATCAGACTGGACGTCATCCAAGAGCACGCCGATAGGCAATGCTCGTGCGGCCAGCTTTGGACAAGCTCATGAAGTACTCTGGGCAAGGAATTCTTCCTTGCCTGGTGAATCGGCGTCGGCCGGCACTCGACATTCGTCTGGCTTCCTGACATCCTTCAGCCATGGCATCGCGTCCTCCCCTGACAACGCATCAAATAGAAATTCTCGAGTGGATCCGTGACGGCTATGATGAAAGCACGCCGCCCGATTACTCCCGTCGGATTTCGGCCGGGTGGTTAGCCCGCCGCGACCTCGTCGCCGTCAAGGGGCGAGGGCCAAACTGGGCCGCATCCCTTGGTTTTCACTGGGAACCTTGACGAGCCGGTTAGTGTGGCTGATATGTACCGAATGATTCGCATGGAATCTCAGGCTTCGAGAAAACTAATGCCGTTCCAGTTGTGGAAGTTCCCTGGCCCTTCTCAGTAATGCAGGTACCAGAAACGCGGTCGAACCCCCAGTTTGATTCAACGGTCAGAGTCAAATACTTTGGCGTCTTTAATGCCTCAATAACTGAATCCGACGAGTCTTCTGGAACGTCTTGCAGGGACGTCGTGTACGAAAACAGCGTTGATTTGATCTTAGTGCTGTATGGCGCCGAAAGAGTTCCCCCTGCCGGAAGATCAAACTGGCCGGTTTGGGACTTTTGGTTTCCAAGAAAAGCACCAGAGAATCTTACGTAGCAAGTATCGCCTGCGCGGTGGGCCTCCCCGGCCAAGGACGTTCGGGAACACACCGGGCTCGAGGCATCGTAAAAAGCGGTGGTCACAAAAGTCATTCCACGAGGCTGGACACCTCGTCCAGCGGTTGTGTTGGCCAGCGTTGCCGTCCCCGCAGATGCAAATAGTATCGAGGTCTTGCCAGGATCGGAGTTGCTGGGATCTACCGAAACTGTATTTAGCGCCCATTCACTGCGAACTTCGAAGGTGAATCCTCGTTCAGTCTTGAGCACAGCTGTCCCGACCACCTCGAGAATTGCCCTGTTTGAGGGGGCGTTTACCGATGGCGCAGTGGGCACTGCAGGTACCGGCAAGGTCGCACTCGGTGAGCCCGACGGCGTTGAAGACGGACCTGACCCTCCGCAACCCACCATGATCAGAGAACAGACAGCAAGTGTTCCTGCCATGAGATATGAGTTCCCGGCTAACTTCATTGATTCCCCCATATGGTATTGGTGTCGAACTTGCAACAGGATCCTAGCATCCGGTAGCTAACGCAGGATCAGAGGTTATGCCACAACTTTCGTCTTTTGCCAAATTGAAAGCACACATCAACATTCACACACACGAGTTCTCCAAACAGGAAAGACAGGCACTAATCTGTGCCGGCTGCGTAAAGTCGAAAATCGGCCTTCCGTGGATTCTCT
The DNA here is from genome assembly GCF_024741795.1 of Arthrobacter sp. CJ23. NCBI lineage: Bacteria > Bacillati > Actinomycetota > Actinomycetes > Micrococcales > Micrococcaceae > Arthrobacter > Arthrobacter sp. CJ23. Next base: position 2,758,374 of record NZ_CP102950.1, read on the forward strand.
GACTACTTGAGGTAGCCGCTATCCACAACTGCCGCCGACAGGTCGACCATCGCTTTCAACGCGGCTTCCTCTGACGCACCGGCACTCCCACTGGCAATCACAATCCTGGACACGCCGAATCCAAAGTATCCCGTAGCATCACACCACGACTGTTCCTTGCCTGGAGTGCCGCCAGGAACGCTCTGCTTTGCTGAGTCCAGCAGAGCCTGTTGATCCACTTTGTAGCCATCGGGGAAGGTGACGGCTGCCAACATTGCAAGGCCATGGTTGCCCTCTGGACTGGAACCCGCCCCAGCCTGCTGGTCTCCCCGTACGTACAGCGCGACAGATTCCACTCGCGCCAGGTCAGTGTCTTTGAAGCCCAACGACTGAAGGGTTCGCACGACTCCGTCTTTCACCGTTGTCAAGAATTCTTCCGTGGTGCGGTTCTTCTTGGCCGCCTCGTCTGACTGCGGGAGGGCCTTCCACACGGCGAAACCTTCATTGTCATCAACGCGGCGCGCATCTCCAATAGTTCGAGGCGGGAATTCGCCCTGGCCAGCGGCAGCGATACCTCCTGATACCGAGCAGGAGGTGATTCCGGCCATGGCAAGTCCCGCCATGCTAAGTTTGATCGCGCTCCGGCGCGACGTGACGTTCAGGGGCATGTCTTTGGTCTCCTGGCGGTGAAATGATGGAACTCCGGGAGATCAGGAATTCTCCTGGTCCGAAGCTAATACAAAATGAACAGCGGAAAAATCTGCGAATAGGGCCGAACGTCGGAGGCGCATGGCTTTATGTTCGCAGGTGCCCTAACAATGACTGGTTATGGACGCCTGACCGTTGCGGCATGTTCTGACCGCGCCTAGTTGTTTGCGGCCGCTTGGTGGACAAATAGCGGCATATGCCCATCGTCCCCGTCAGTTCTCTCGAAGCGACGCCAGCCCACCTTAGACCAGAAGTAGTCCGCGTCGTAGGAAAATGTGAAGAGGTCACAGGATGGATACTGACCTACAACCAGTTCGATTGCTTGGCGGCCGAGTCCCTCTTTGATCCGATCATCACGGATCTGGAAGCGTGTGATTTCGGCATACGCGTCTGCCCGAGCGAGATTCACGTAGTCGGCAGCGAGAAAACTCGTGTGCTTCACCTTGCATCGGCCAATCTCTTCTGAACCGACGCGAAATAGTAGATAGTCGTACGCTTCGCTGCCAGGATCGCGGGCCCACCAGTTATGCCTGAACCCGGGGATACCGTTGGCAAAGGATTCCGTGACATGAAGAGAGATGTTCATGGAGCCAATCTAGCGGCTGGAAATGAATGAACATCCATTTTCCGCATAATTACAAATCGAGCGCGGAATGCGTCGGCAATATAGCCATCACGCCGTGGGCAATGGAAGCTAACGGCCGACGGCAATGCCTTCAGGTTTCGGCAAGAGATCACTGAGCTCCACGTTCAGCACTTCTGCCAACGAGGCCAACACCTTGAGCTGCGGATTCGCCGCCTTAATTGGTGTCGACTTGCCCTTTTCGAGCAGCTGGTAGTGGTTGCGGGTGAGTCCGGCACGGTTCGCCAAGACTTCTTGTGATAGGCCGACATCCGTGCGGAGCCGATGCAACCGTAGGCCCACCTCGACCATGTAGGCCGCCCATGCTTCATCTGGATTTTCATTCGCCATCCTTCCAACTTCTGACAGCGCCAGATTTTCACTTGCATGATTTATAATGCATTATTAATTTGGCCAGATTTGAGAGGTGGAAACCGTGAGCGTCTTTACAATATATGCCGTTTGTGGTATATATAAGGCATTGCCCGATAGTGGCGGTTGCAGGCATCGGCCTCCCGCGGATCGTGGCGGTCACCAACTTTCATGCGCCCATGTAAGCGCGCAAGGAACCCATTCACATGAGCATCGAACATCCAGAGCTCCACAAGACCAACGTCAGCCCGGCCGATTTGCCGGATCACGTCGAGCGAGTCGACGAAGCCTTCGACAACACCTCGCTGCCGCAGGCACACGCGGAGGGTCTCGTGGATAACCAGGTGCCCGATCATGCTCAGGACGTCATTGAGATGGCCTCGCCAGAGACCGCCAACTTCATCGAGCGCCACCAAGCGCCTGCCAGGAAGCGCCGCGGACTCCTTATTGGCGCCAGCGCCACCGTGGCTGCCGGCCTCATTGCCGCCGGTGCGGTATTCGGCGTGAAGGCGGCGATCGACCAGCCAAAGAACAGCAGGCCACAGCCTGGCCCAGATACTGCCAGCAGTGCGTCTGTACTACCGGGCCCCGTCGAGACAGCGAAGGCGCCAGAGACGAAGGAGCCCACGGTACCAAGCCCAGAGAATGGCTTTCCTGTGCCGACGGCAGAACAGATCAAAATCCCGGCGACCTTGACGCCGGAAGAAGTCGGACGTGCGTTCGAGCAGCGCCTCACCGCTTGGGTTATGGCTGGGGCGACCAAGGAAAACGGAGAGAAGTGGCTCAACACCCCCGACAAGAACGCCTACATCACCGAGATCGCTACGCAGAACGCAAAACTCTTTACCGACAACATGTACGTCAATGGTTGGGAGTCTAACCAGAGGCTGAAGAACGCCGCAAGATCATCCATTGACATAAGCGTTCAGCATGTACGCGCTTGGTTCAAGACCTCTGGTCATGTTTGGCCCGAGGACAAGGAGCCATATCACTCGTGGGAAGAAACCGGGGATATCAGGGTCGTGAGTAGCTCGCCGGACGGCGGTGTCCTCGAGATCACCAGCACCTCACGCAACAACGCCGAGAAGAACCGTGCGTCCACCGTCGAGATCGGCATCAACGACGGCGTCAACAAGACGATCACTTACAGGCTGACGTACGTGAAGGAAGGCGAGACCTTCAAGATTTCCAATCTCGGTAAGTAGCCTTCTCGAATGTTCGTGTTTGTGCTTAAATGTATGCACGAATGCGCGTCAAAAATTCACATAGGCTCGATACACCACTGAAGGCAGGCCCCACCGGGGCCTGCCTTCAGTGGTTTAGGACCCTAAACCGTTCGGCCCGGTTCGCCGCGGTGCTTCTCCTCGCGGGCCTGATGATCCTTGCTGGCCCCGCCCAGGCGGCCAACGCCGCACCGACCGGCTCGCTGTCGCCGGCGGATCAAGCCAAGTCGTTCGCTTACTACAAGGCGCTGCGCTCGTGCATGGGTATGGGCTTTTACAAGAACTCCCTGGGGACCTTCGGCAGCGAAAAGATGAGCCAGCAGAATGCCACCGATTTCGAATGGTTCAATGGCCGCCAGGGGCCAGCCACGGTCAACGGCATCAACGTCGGAGCGTTCAACGACCCGCGCGGCACCAGCGGCGATGGCAACCAAAACTGCGGCGACAGCGAAGGGCGGGCCTGGATCAAGGCCGCGGCTGGCCTGTGGGGCTACGACAGTGGCCCGAAGCTGCTTTGCCAGCTTGGCTTCACCCGTGAGCAATCCGGGGTGTCCTGTGACGACACGACTGCCGGGGCCAACAACGACTTCATCGCACCCGGCGGGCACGACCGATACCTCGACGAAGGGACGAACAAGCTCGACGACTTCTGGAAAGGCCACCTTCAGTCCGGAACTACCGACATCGGCAGTATCACGGCGAAAGGCGGCGCCTACCGCCTCTACCTCGACAATCTCAAGAGCCAGTGCCGGCTTTCACCTGGCGGAAGCGACTACACCATTCAGGAGTTCGCTACCGGGGCAACAACACCCACCCCGGCCAAGTACGGTTCGGCCGATCGCGACCGCGGGCCCGGCTACATGGTCACCATCTACGATGGCACGCAGATGTCGTGCCGCGATATTGCCAGCCAAATCTCCGACCCGAACTCCGCCGTCGTGAAGGGCTATACCCTCTTCGCAAGCACCGGCGGAACTGACACCAACCAATCAGGCGGCGGAGATACCGAGTGTTTGAAAACAGGCACGTGCCCAGAGAACACGTCCTCATGCGCCATCGACGGCATCGGCTGGATTGTCTGTCCGGTGATCACGTTCGTCTCCGGGCTGGCTGACAGCATGTTTACGGTGCTATCGAACGATTTCTTGAAGGTCGGCACGAGCGTCGTCAACACCGACCCTAAGAAGGGGGCGACCACAACATACGAGACATGGAAGACCATGCAGGGCTTCGCCAATATCATCCTGGTGATCGCCTTCTTGCTCGTCATTTTCTCCCAGCTGACGAGCGTTGGCCTCAGTAATCTCGGCGTCAAGAAGATGCTCCCGAAGATCGTCATCGCGGCCATCCTGATGAACGTCTCCTTCTTTATCTGCCAGATCGCTGTCGACCTGTCCAACATCATTGGCTACAGCCTTAAAGACATGCTGACCGGTATGGCGTCCCAGGCGAGCAGCGGAGCAGGCAAGGCCATCGACGCCGCCAGTGGCAACGTCCTTGGTGGGACCAACGGCTGGGCGAATCTCGCCGGCGGCATCCTCGCGGCGGGCACCACAGTGGTGGCCGGCTATTTCATGCTTTCAATGCTCGGCGGTCTGCTGTTTGCGGCAGTGCTGGCATTGTTCATGATCTTGCTCATCCTGATAGCCCGCCAAGGCATCATCGTCCTCGCCATTGTCACCGCCCCGATCGCTATAGCTTTCTGGCTTCTGCCGAACACCAAAAGCCTGGCCACGAGCTGGTGGAAGATCTTCTCCCGCATGTTGCTGCTGTTCCCGATCATCTCCCTCATCTTTGGCGCCTCGACGCTGGCCTCTGTGATCCTGCGTGACTCCTTTGGCAGCTTCACGGAAGCCAACGGCAACGTGAACTGGCTCGGGCAGATCGTTGCGGCCGGCATCCAGGTCGTCCCACTGTTCCTTACTCCGCTGGCCCTCAAGGGAGCCCTCGCGTCCGTGCCAATGCTTGGGAACCTTGCGAGCAAGATGTCCGGTCGGGCGAACGCCAACCTCGGCAAGAAGTTCGGGGATTCCTACCGGGGCAGCGTCTTTGGACGCGGTCGGGCGATCCGCAAACAGGCCAAGGCCAACTACCGAGACCGCAAGTTCGCCAAGAGCGTTGAAGGGGGCGGAGCAGCCGCCATCGCCGCAGGCGGGCTCGCCTCACTGGGCTGGACAGAATCGCAGCGAGCACAAAAGGAAGCAATTGTCCGTGCGGCCAGCGGCACGGCTGCTTCGGCACAGTCTGAGGCAGTCAAGCAACAGATGAAAGTCCTGCAAGACCACGTCGGCACCAATCCCGAGGACATCCTCAAGCACATCGAAGCCGGGCACAGCTCAATGAGCGACACCGACATGCAAGCAGCTTCAGACCTTCTCCTGGCCAGTGGCGGTACCGCTGAACTGCGCAAGATCATGCAGAACCCGGCGATCATGCAACGGCACGCTCGTAGCGTCGTCGAATCATCTCGTCGTAACGAAAGCGTTGTTCGACAGAAGGCGCCAGATCTCGCGAACTGGGCGAGTACTGCCGCTGCAGCGCAGGGAAGTGCCTACCAGGGCGAGACTGTTGCCCCTACCTACTCAGGTGCTCAGGCATCCAAGCTCGTTGATCTGGACCCAGCCTCCGCAGAGGCCGGAAAGGCACATATCGACCCCAAAGAAGCCAGACGTGCTTTGGATAGCCAGGCGGCAATCAACATGAAGCCAGGCGTCCGTGCCGTCCTCGAGGAGATTGCAGAACCTCCACCAAGTACAAGCGGACCAACAAGCAGGCCATCACCTCCTTCGGGTGGCGGAAGTCCATCAGGACCAGCACCGGGATCGCCTTGGTAGACGGAGAGCACCGTGAGCCGCACGACCACAATCGCATCAACAAGCAGTAAGCACGTAACGGAGATTTCGAATGACCAACCCGAAGAAGACGACAGTCAAGGAGGCGCGCAAGACCTCAAGCACCAAGAACCGCTCAACAATGCTCTCCGCGACAACCGACCTTGCATGGACGACACTAGATGAAGGACGGCCGCGTCGTTGGTGGTGGTACGCCAGCATTTGCGTCGTCGGCCTATACGCGGCGGGCTTGTCTGCGCTGCTGGGCAACTGGACCTTCACGGCAGTCATCATCGTCGCAATCGTGGGCATCTTTACGATTGACCGACGGTACTCAGAGCCCTTCACCTACCGGCTGACAAAGGATGGCGTCAGTGAAGGCACTGTGACCTACGCTTTGGCCAGCTATCGGGCGTTTACACTCAGCGAGGAATACGGCAGGGACGGTGTCTCAGCGGGACCTGTCATCTTCCTCTTACCCGCAAAACGGTTCCGGCCTGCGCTTGAGTTGGGACTAACCGGCGACGAGCAGACGAACCTGGAAATTGTCGAAAGCCTCAGCACGCTGCTGCCTCTCGATGAGGATGAATCCTTTGGAGGAGCCATGAGAATCCTGAGCCGCATGGCCAAATGGCTCAGGATCTCGTAGTCCCACAATGAGCTCGGCAACTTTTCGTTGCATCACATGACCGAACCACCCCGCCTGTAGGGTGTCTAGCATTTGGCCTGGCGGGGTCGGCGCTTCTGAAGGGTCGATGCTAGACGCAGATAGGTAGTCCGAGGTCCACGTTCCTGCCATCTGTTGTGTAGCTCGCGACTGCGCAGAACTGATCCGTCACGGTCTTTTGAACGATCATTGTTGTCAGGATCGTCTGAACATCTTTTGCATCCGCCTGCTGTGTTAGGGGGCCGCTCGGCTCGTTCTTGTCGTAAATGCGAATTGCGATTGTGTTTCCATACGCCTTGCCGTCGTACCGAGTGACGCGGGCCCAGAGCGAATTGCAACGATTCGACATAAGGATCTGCAGCTGAGCCTTCTCGGCGCGCTCCTCGCTCGCGATGATTTTTCCGTCATTGACGCATTTTGAATCAAAGATGTTGTCCCCGGTCTTGCCTGCGGGAAGGGCCTGACTTGTTTCAGTCGGACTGGGCGCGCTGGCCTGAGGCGTTTGCGCCTGATTAGAAACCAGAATGCCAGTTGTTACGGATGCTATGGCCCCAACAACCAAAGAGGCAACAAGGGCCAGAATTGCCGCTTTCCGTACCGAAATAACTCGACCTCCGGAGCCCTTGTTCACCGTAGAGGAAGTTCTTGTGGGTTCGTCAACGGGGTTCAGAGAACGACGAATCCTTTCGCGGCGTTCGCACCACGGAGCAGGATCTTCACCGAATGCAGTAACGAGCCCGCTGACGGTGGGCTCGGTTGGAAGCCGATCGCCCTTTAGCGCGTCTGACAACACCGTCTTCGAGATGCCCGTAGTCCGGTGCAGAGCCTGAAAGGTTGGCGAGCCAGATGCTTGCCTCAGCCGCCTCAAATCAGCAGCAAATGACTCAATTTTGTCTATCTCTGGCTTAGTTTCGTCGGTCACTGGGTCCTCACTGTGTCGGTGCGTGGCTGCATGCAACATGGCGATCATAAGTCAAGTCAAGGAGCGGAACGGAAGTTCAGGCCCTATATGACGCAGGGGGAATGTTCGTCCGGAGATTCCGGCCGGGTATGTTTTGGGTCCGGCCGGACAGCGACCGTGATCTCATGAATTCGAAATTGGTTCAAGTGGTTCGACCCATCAGCGGGAGAGTCGGAATTCGAAGGAGTGACGGGACATGGCAAATGCGGAGGATTACGAAAAGGCCGTCGAGAAGGCGGAGGCATTCGGGCTCAAATCGCTGACGAAGGAACAGAAGGAGCTTGTGATCAAGGCGGCAAAGCAAGCTGGTCCGCTTGGTCGACGGGCGATGGCTGTTTTCGATTAGTAATTCCAATAGCAGCGATCCTGGAACCGGGCGCGGCGGGCACTTTGATTCAAGGGATATACGCGAAGCTATTCGAATATCTTTGTGATCTCGTCGCAGCAACAGCAAGCCTGTGCCTCATTGAGGCAGGGAACGAGCCAGTGCGACTTGCGCCAGGTGTGCGGTGAAACGGCCGAATTTGACCCATGCGGACTCGCCCAGATCGTCCAAAAAGAAGTGCCCAGCGGATTGGGCAATGCATGTAGTACGGGGGGAACATGGAATTCAATTGGGCCTTCGGGTCGAAGCGCGAGTTGGCGGCGCGACATGGATACTGAGCGCAGTATCCGCAGCGTCGTTGATAGTGCTCAGATGTCTGACTTGGAAGCATCTGACCGGGATTGCTTTCCCCACATTGATGCCGGGGATATCGGCTATCGACCCAGCAGGCGAGCGCTGTCGGGTCAGGAACTGCTGACCGAAGCGCAAGTCTTTGCATACTTGGTCGACCTTGTACGCAGTGGGCTGCCGGTTTCGATGGTTCGGGAAGCCGTCGAGACGTTGAGGATGGAGTTCAACGGAGGAACAGGCAAACCGGCGATGGTGGCCTGGCTCGAGGGCATAGAGCCCATGATCTTCCGTGGTGCGGCAACGCAAACCGGAGTTCTTGTTGTCTCGGACAACCCGATTGTCGGAGCCGGCCTCAAACATGTCCTCAGTAAGTCTGATGTGCTGTGCTGGTCCAGCGGCGTCGATGATGTGGATCGTTCAACCGTCGGTGTCTGGGACTACGTGCTGGTCTGGATCCAGAGTGCGCGCGAGATTGATGCCTTTGGCGCGATTCCACTGATCCGCGAGCTTGGGGTCGACGCAACGTCACAGGTTCCTGTCGTTGCGATTCACGAAGGGACAATCAGCCCATTTGTCCGTCTCAGGCTGGCCGAGGCAGGGGCGCGGTACGTCCTTCCACTCGCCTGGCTGTCTGCCAACTCGGGTGAGCTTTCCTCGCTCCTCATTACGGCGGGGTTGCCGGAGGAGTATCACCTCGAAACGCCGTTCGCCTTGCGCCAGAAATTGGGCCTGAAGCTCGATGGAGACTTGGCGGTGTTACTGGAGGCTGCTTGCAGGGTGCCGGCGAATGCATGGGCGGTGGGCGCGGACTTGGATCGTATTGCATTATCTCGATCTGAAATTGGCCGCCTTCGCCGCATTGCCTTGGAATGCGCCGGTATTCCCGCCCCGGAATTCGTGCGTTATGCCAGCTCGATTCGCCGACCGCCGACTACCCCGGAATGGCCTCGTGTCAGGGAAGTTGTGAGGGAAGCCTGGGGATTGTCTAGCATGAATTTGCACTAGCAGAGTGCGCCATGCAGCGCAAGGGCCGTGTGCTGTCACCACGAGCTTCGTACGGTCTGTATCAGTCAGATTCTTCCCAAGGCGGGAACTGACACCAAGAGAAAGTGGGGACCCGATGGATGCAGCAAGTGGAGTGATTCTGACCCTTGTGGGCTTGATCATTGTCGTCTGGAGCCTGGGGCTTTGGCTGACGAGCGTGGCCAAGACGCAGCTCGAGACACAGGTGACGCTCAGCCCGGCGCGCACGGTCGACATCATCGAACAGTGCTTTTCTGGCTTGCTATGGAAAGACGCTCCCGGCCCGGGCGCAATCAACAAGCGGCGCCGCAGCTTGTCCGACAAGACGGCGGTCATCTCGATCGAGATCGCGCCTCTTCCCAACGGTGGTTCACACGTGGCCGTCTGGATGTCCGCCTGGCAGTCAAAATATGGCATCGCCAACGACAGTGGCGTAATCGGCATGAAGAAGAAGATCATTCGTCGCCTGGAAGCTGCATAGAGACCTGACATGGGACGCGCTATCGGTATTGACTTAGGAACGACCTACTCGGCGGTCGCCGTATTGCGTCCGTCCGGGGAACCAGAGATCCTGCCAAACCGAGACGGTGAGGAAATCACCCCTTCAGTTGTCCTCTTCCAGAACTTCGACGGACGAGACGAGCCATTGGTAGGCACCATGGCAAAACACTCGGCGCCAAGCGCCCCTGATGACGTAGTTCAGTTCGTCAAGCGCAACATGGGGGATGCCGCCTGGCGCTTCGACTCGTCCGGGGGCCAGACATACACCGCCGAAGAGGTCTCTGCGATCATTCTCAAGCGGCTGAAGGAAGATGCGGAACTCGCCCTCGGAGAGCCAGTCACCGACGCGGTGATCACCGTACCGGCGTACTTCGACGATGCCCGACGGGTGGCGACCAAGCAGGCCGGAAAGATTGCAGGGCTTAATGTCCTGCGCGTGCTCAATGAGCCAACTGCTGCCGCCCTGTCATTCGGCCTGGATGCCTCGGAAGAAGGCGTGGTCCTCGTTTTCGATCTGGGCGGTGGAACCTTTGACGTCACACTGATGAGGATCACGAACGGCGAATTCGACGTAATTGGCACCGATGGAGACCGCAATCTTGGCGGCTTTGACTTTGATAACAGGTTCATGGAGTACCTGGCACAGCAAGTACGGGAGCAAGGCGGTCCAGACCTTATGGACGACCATGTGCAGCTGGCTGCTCTACGGGAAAAGGCAGAGATCGCGAAACGAAGCCTTACTACGGTTGCGACGACCAACGTGCACATATCCGTGGACGGGCGACCGTTCCGCGTCCAAGCTGCACGCAAGGAATTCGAACGGATTACGGCGGACCTGCTTCGTCGTACCGAGGACCTGGCGGATCTTGTGCTCGAGGAGGCTGGTGTCACCTGGAGCCAGCTGGACCACGTCCTGTTGGTAGGCGGTTCGACACGCATGCCGATGGTCCGTGAGTTGGTGGAACGCCGAGCCGGCCGTCCCGCAAATCGCAGGATTCATCCTGATCAGGCGGTGGCACTCGGGGCAGCTGTACAAGCGGCTATTGAGGAATCTGCGTCCACAGGTAGTCAGATTGAGGTATTCGAGGGAAAGCCACTGGTTGTTTCTGACGTGACCTCGCAGGCCCTAGGCGTGGTCACTGTCGAAGACGATCGCGTAACCAAGATCAATACGACCGTGATCCCCCGCAACAGCAAGATTCCTGCCAAACACAGCCAGGACCTTCAAACGGTGCGGGACCAGCAGACAGCCCTGCACGTGGAGGTGACTCAGGGTGATGATCCTAACCCGGATTTCGTCGTGGTCGTTGGCGAAAAGACGCTGCCAATTCCTGCCTACCCTGCAGGTGCTCCGATTCGGGTCACCTACGCCTACGACATCGATCAAGTGGTGTTTGTTGAGGTTCTTGACCTGACCAGCGGGAAGTCTCTTGGAACTTTCGAAGTGGACCGTGCCGCCAACATGAACGATCGACAGCTCGAAGCAGCGGCAGCGCGAGTCGCAGTCCTACCTGTTCAGTAACAAAAAAGACAAATAGAAAGGCACTGACTTCAATGACCTTCGTTGATTACTACCAAGTGCTTGAGCTCGAACGATCGGCTGATTCTGAGGCTATTCGCCGTGCGGTACAGAAGCAGCGCACCGAATGGCGGCGCAAGGCAAACCATCCCAAGGCCGAAACCAGGGCAATCGCTGAGCAGTACACCCAGCATGTGTCTGATGCGGAGCGCATCTTGCTGGATCCCGAGCAGCGAGAAGGATATAACCGTCAGCTTGTAGCCCATGTGAATCAGCCTCCAGTGGCTCAGGATTCTCCAAATGGCGGACGGGACTGGTTGAAGGTCGCTCGTGAACACCTGGCTTCAGGAAGCGCCTCGCAGGCCAACTACGCCGCTCGTGAGGCAACGAGTGCCACCCCAGACAACGCTGAAGCTTGGTATCTGCGGGGAGTCACGTCGGGGGTCCTCGATAACGTCGCCGATGCCGAGTTCGAACTTGGAGAGGCAATTCGTTTGAACTCGAACGAGGCGTCTTACCACTGTGAGCTCGGCGACCTGTACATGGCGTCCGGGATCCCTGAACGTGCGCAGACCGCGTACCAAAGGGCAAGTGACCTTGACCCTTCCAACTTGTTTTTCAATGTGGGTGTCGGGTCAGCTCTCGTAGCCCAGGAGAAGGCTGCAGAGGCAATCCCCCTTCTCAGGAAGGCTACTGAGTCGGACCCTGACAATGACTTGTTCAAGTTCCACTACGCGATTGCCCTCCTTGATTCCACCACTGATCAGTGGTCAAGCTACGCAGATGGAAGCAGCTCGATCCTGAACGAGGCGCAGCTTGACCTGACAAGGAAGAACCTCCAGATGGTAGAGGGACTCAGGGTAAAGGACCCGGAACTGAAAGCGCATATCGACGAAGTCTCCCTTGTCTGCGCAAAGGCAGAACGCAAGAGTTGGTACGGCTCAAACAACGCCCTGATTTACGCGGCCGTCTTTGGAGCTTCGTTCTTCGGCATGTTCGGTGCCTTCTCTATGGCAGGCGCCACTCGTGGGGGCTCGGTGATGTGGGGCCTATTGTTCTTGGTGATCGCGGGACTTTTGCCGGTCCTTTTTGTGAAGAGACACTTCATGCCGGGCTGGAAATGGGAAGCGAAACGTTCGCCAGAGTTTGTTCGCCGCAGTGGTCTTCAGCCGAGTGGGGCTTGAGCTGTGACGGATGGCGATGAAACAAACGAGCCTGGGGCTGTCCTTGCCGATCTCTGTAACGAGGTGGCGGGCTTAAGCGACTTGTTTCGCCGGCGGCTGATGGAGGACCGGGCCAGGAACTCACTCTACGAAACGGTCCAGGAGCAGGTCAGGGCGTCCCAGGAAATGCTGCAGCGGCGTGAGCTGGCGGATGTATGCAAGGAAGCGCTCTTAGCTATTGACCGGCTTCGTTCCGATCCTCCCACGCCGGATCTCGTTGCCTCGGTGGTCGATGAGCTACTAGAAGTTTTTGGTCGCCGGGGTCTGGAACAAGTCGATGACGGGGGTTCATTTGATCCTCGCTTTCACGAGGTTGTCGGGACTATTGAGCCGAGTGAGATATTCCCGGCGGGAACCATCTGCGCGGTACATCGTGCCGGTTACGTTCTCGAAGGGCGCCTATTGCGCGCCTCACGGGTGACCATAGCCAGAGGTCCTCAGCGCCCCCAGAATGAGCTGATAAATGCCGGACATTGAGACGGCAATTCGCCGCCTGACTGAAGCACAAGCAGGAGCTCTGGGCTCCCTGAATAATGCTGAAACCTTAGCTCGCGCTCAGGCAGAGAAGACTCGCGCCCTTGCCCAAAGTGCCCGCGAGAGGTCCCACGCGGTGGCCCGAAATAGGTCGGCCCAGTCGCTTACGGAGTACACCCTTACGGCGCGGGATGCTGTGGTGCTGACGCGACCAGCGGAGCCTTCCATTCTCGATGTTGCTAGCCACATCGAGCTGGGACGCCTTCAATTGTCAGCCAGGAGCGTCGGCGTCAATTCGCCAATTGATTTGCCATGCGTTGTGCCGCTATTGGGCACGGCCAACTTGGTTTTTCGGATGGAGCGTTCGACCGGGACTGAATTGATTCGCGCTACTGTGCTGGCTGCGCTGAAGGGTACCGCTCCCGGCCAGCTTGACCTCATTGCTTATGACCCGTTGTTGGCAGGTGTCTTAGCGCCTTTTGCAGCCCTTCGTGCTGGCAGCGAGGAGGCTGTGACCGTTCTCAGCCACCCCCGTGACTTAGAACCGTGCCTCACGCAGCTAACCGCAGACGTGCGCCGTATAGATGAGCTGCTCAGAGGCATTGACGAGACGCTGGTTGATTCTCGAGCACGACTTGGCTACCCGGTCGAGCGCTATCAAATCGTGGTGTTTACTGACTATCCAACCGGCGTCGACGAATCAACGCATCGACAGATCATGTCGCTCTGCAAGGCAGGTCCGGCAGCAGGGATCTCATTCATCTTCCATAGCGATCCTCGAAGCGATAAGCCGTCCTGGTGGAACGAGGCAGAACTAGCGAAAAATGGAAACGTTCTTGCCTCAATATCTAGCGATGTCCGATGGCAGGCGCATCCAGACTTCAACGTTGTGCCGACGACGGCTGATCCTGCGCTCATTGTTCGCGACGTTAACCAGATTGCCCTGGCGGCCAGCCAGTCGAAGATTCCCGCAATTCCGTTCGACGATGTCCAACAGACGGAGACAACCTGGGGGGAATCGAGTCGTGACGGGCTTAGGTTCGCAGTAGGCCGCTCTGGCTACGAGACCGTCGACGTCGTTTTAGGCGACGCGGATACTCAGCGCCACAACGCGCTCATAACCGGCGCGGTTGGCCAAGGGAAGTCGAACCTTCTCAAAGTAATCATCTACAGCCTCTGCCAGCGATACTCGCCCGATGAGCTTGAGCTATACCTGCTTGATTTCAAAGAAGGCGTTACGCTCTACCCGCTTGCGGCTACCGCTGATTCCCCAGACTTCCTACCTCAGGCACGAGTACTCGGGCTGGAGAGCGACCGTGACTTCGGGTTAGCCGTGCTCCGCCGCATTGAAAGTGAGTTCGCCCGCCGAGCAAAGCTGTTTAGACCCTACGGCGACGACATAGCCAAATATCGTTCAGCGGTGCCAAGTGACCGAATGCCCCGAATAGTCGTCATGATCGACGAGTTTCATTTGCTTTTCGATCCTGCGGACGAAATTGCAGATGAAGCGGCCCGGTTGCTCGAAGCAATCGCCCGACGCGGCAGGTCCTATGGAGTACACCTCATACTCGCATCCCAAACGATCTCGGGGATTTCCGCACTCCTCTCGCGCGAACAAGGACTGTTTGCTCAGTTCCCGATCCGCATAGCACTGAAGAACAACAGGGCCGAATCGTTCGTGGCCCTCAGCCAAGGAAATGATGCGGCGGCGCGCGTACGACTTCGCGGCCAGGCAGTACTCAACCTTAACTACGGCGAACGCGACGCGAACCAGTCCGTCTCGATTGCAAGCGCAGACGATAAAAGGATCAATGAACTTCGTCGGCACTGGTGGCATATTTCCAAAGGAACTATCGCCCCACCACATGTCTTCGATGGGGGTCAACAAGTCAGGCCATCGTGGGCGACTACCGCCATCCAACAGTTGCGCGACCGTCGACGGGCGACCGGCAATGCCCCGGCAGCCGTTTTGGGGTTGCCACTTGACGTATGGCAGCAGCCAAGAGCCATTACCCTCGATGCCTCACCTGGCCGCAATCTTGCGGTGATTGGGGCAGGGGAGGATGCCAGCGAGGCAGGCGACCAGGACGGCGGGACCAACTGCGCGATAGGCGTTCTGCATACGGCGGCGCTTTCACTCGCCTTGCAGCACCCTCAAGGCGACGCTGAATTCGTGAGTCTAGACCTACTTGATGGGGCCACGGCCGAACGCAACAATCAAAAGGACTGGGAGATGCTCATGGAGCGTCTCGGCTTCCCAATCCGCACCATCTCGCGAAGCGATTTTGTCGAGTATCTCCAGGAATGCGCGGGAGAGCTTACTGTTCGCGAAGATGGCGCGCCGACGAAGTACTTGATTGGCTTTGCCCTTGACAGGGCCGGCGACCTCGAAGCTCCCGACATGTTCGCAAACCGCCCCGTTGAAAACCTCCAACGCATCCTTCGAGAAGGACCGACGTTGTCAGTACACATGCTGGGTTGGTGGTCGAATGCTTCCTCGCTCAAGTCCCACTTGGGATTTGGTGGCGACGGATTCATCGATGCGCTACTGATGCTTCGCGTTGATCAGGCCACGGTTCAGTCCTTCCTTGGGCCATTTGTGAAATGGGGTATGTCTCGAAATCGAGGGCTATTGGCTGATAGGACGCAGTTGCCCGAACCAGCCATCTTGGTCCCGTTTGCGCCGGTTTGCCGACAAGACGCGGAAGCGTTCCTCCGCATGGATTGGGACGCTTGACATGAGCGACCGAAACGAGCCGAACAGCGGCAGTGAATACTCGCGATACGAAGAAGCCCTTCGAAGCCTCAGCGCCCTACCGAGGGAACTGAAGACGGCAATCCAAGCAGCAGACCAAGCATGCCGCGAATCGACTGCGGCCGCTGAAACGGTACTTGAAGCCGAACTCGACCGCGTCTCCCGACTACGCCGATCAATTCAATCTCGCTACTCAGCTGTCGCGGCCGAACTTACACGAGACGGTGTGCCGATGCCTCGTGAAATTCGACCTGACAAAGGGCACTCTACGGCCAACGGACTCGCAGGAGCCCTCGCAGAACAGCAGAGGGCAACCCAGGACGTCGGCGATTGCCTGCGGGTTCTTCAAAGCAGACGCCAACAGAAGTCCCAGCACGAACAGAGTCAGGCGCAGGCCGGAGCCAACGCTTCAGAAGCACTTCGGCGCCGCCGTGAACTTGAACAGCAGGCCCTCACCGCCCAACGTGCTGAAGCGCAACAACACCAGGCACATGCATTGGCCGCACGAAAGCGTCGCCGAGCTATCGTCCTCGTCGTTGTGGCGACTGCCATCTGCGCTGTCACAGTCGTGCTGCTGACAAATATTCGATGACCCTCAATATCCAATAGAGACACAAAGGAACATAGACATGTCGCAACTTGCAAACGTCAAACAACAGCTGGCGAGCATCGGGAATGATGCGAAGACGACGGCGGCTGGCCTTGCCGGATTCAAATCCAAATTCTCGAGAGCCATCGCTCAAGTCCAGGCCGCGGTAGGTGGCAGTGCCCAAGGCGTCGACCGTGAAATGGTTCAGACGTTCCGAGCCGCCGAGAAACAAGTGGATGCAGCCATCGCTGCGCTTCAACAAGCAGAACGAGCCGTCACGAAGTTCGCATCGTCACTGTAGGACGCGACTATGAGCAGCATCCTCGTTGAAGCTTGCGGGTCACTCCATGCAACCGGCAGGGAAGCACGGGGAGTCGCAAGCCACTTGCACAGAACTGCCGTGGATCTCGCCGGCGCATTCACTCGTGCCAGTGCCGTCATAGGTACAACCAGTCACCCGGCACCACGGCAAGCATTAGCCGCGCTGCAAAACGCCTCAAAAGCAGCTGAACTGGCATCAGTACTTCTCGACCGCGCAGCCCAGCGAGGGGATGATTTCGTTGCCCGGACGCTAGGGAATACGCTCGACGCCCGCCCGCTTGGTGAAAGTTCGCCGCTAGCCCCCGAGACGAGGGCCGTTCAGTCGATCGCTGACGTCAGGGGCTGGCTGGAGTCGATCAATCCTGGATATTCAGGTGATCCGTTCGATCCGAGATCTTCCAACTGTGGATCGTGTGCACTTGCCGTTTTCAACAGACTTGATGGCAGCCCGGCTGCAGCTGCAGAGGCTTCAAGCCTCTCAATTGAGGAAGTAGAGAAAGCAACCGGGCGGAAACAGACACCGATGACTTCGTCAGAAATTCGCGAACATCTCGTTCGACAAGTACCCGGGTCGCACGCCATTGTCGGCATTGACAGATTGTTCGGTCCTGGGCATTGGTTCAACGCCTATTTCGATGGGAATGAGGTCGTCGCATTAGATGGTCAGACGGGCACAATCCACGGATGGCCGCCTGACTACGGAAGTCCGAAAAATCCAGTCGTATATTGGGACGTAGGAGTATGAAATCATGAATGAACGTGGTGTTTTCAACACGGACAAACTCATTGCACAAGCCGCTGCATTCTTAGGGATTTCGATTGAGGAAGCCGGAAATTGCCGTCGCGATCTACCGGAACTCCATGCCCTATACGTGTGGAAACCGGGGCGCGGTGGCGGTTCTCTCATCATAGGTAGTGATGGAACGTACCTGTTTGCCAACTCGTCCGTCTCCTTAGATCAGCACTTGGCGGCGTTTGAATCGGGGAAGCGCACACAGCAGAGCACCTAGTGACTGACCGGGGCGCCGGATCAATTCCGACACAACTTGCAACGGCACCACTGCGGAACTTCATCGGGTGGGTATTTCCCGCGCGGCGATCAATATGTTGTCCACCATAACTCCGAACAGTTTCTCTATTTTTATTGAGCAACTGACGGCCGGAGAAGCACACACTAAGTGAGGGTTCATGGCTAACGAGCAAGTACATGATTCATTGGAGGGTCTTGAAGAAAGTGAAATTCTTCGTCAGCCTGGAAATGAATCCAGCCTGAGGCTACTCATTGCAGGAGCCTGCATTGTCCTGACAGTATTAGCCAGCGTATGCAAGTTCTATATCGAATCCCCTGGGGCGATTTACATAATCCTGGCAAGCACGGTCGTTCTCAATGTAATTGGCTGGATCCTGTGGAAGAAGCTTGCGCGCCTTGCGTGGCTTAGCATGATCCCCGCGGCTATTGCATGGTTCATGCTAATTGCATCCTGGATCTACGGAATAGCGTTCATATTTGACCGGCACAGCCGCGACACATTTGCGATGATTCAAGCGAATCCCGAGTACTTCAAGTCATCAAACCTTGTGGCTGATTCGGTCTTCTACTTGATCATCGTCGTGGTATTCTCTGCCGCCCTCATCCTTGTCGCCGCAGGCCTGCACTGGCTGAGCACCCGACCAGCCAAAGCGACTGAGCCAGCAAAGGGGCCACTTGAACTGCGGCCGCGTATGCTCATGAAGCAAGTAGGCACGGCGAACGATGGCTCTCCTATATTTGAAGCAATAGGCTCTGGCCACCCAACGACCACGCCCGCCGGGGCGGGACAAAACATCATGGCAGTTCTCGCCTTGGTTTTTGGCGTGCTAGGCGGGATTGTCGCAATCCCGTTCGGACACATAGGGCTCAGTCAGATAAAGCGCAGCGGTGAACGGGGAAGGAGTTTGGCCGTTGCGGGACTTGTTCTTGGCTACACATGGCTGGCAGCGGTGGCCATCTATGCGGTGGTTATCGTCGTCCTCCTCCGGCTATGATCTCTGCTGCCGGTACCCGAAGTCATCGGGGTCGCGAATTACCGAGACGAGACCACACCCTAAGGGGCTGCGCGTGCCGATCACCCCGCACGACGGGCAGCCGGTCTCGGCAGTGCATTCCACCAGGATCCGGCGCTGCCCGAACGTGAGCACCACGGTGTCGATGGCGCGGTAGTCGGGGAGGTTCGGCAAAGACAAAGACGCCCGCGAAGATGAACGTATTGGGCGACTCCTGGAAGAGTCTGCCCCAAGGTTCCGTGATGCCGTTGTCCGCAGTTTCGCTGTCGAGAGCGAAGACCCCAAGAGAGTAGCCACTCCCGAACTACTCGACAGTGTCGCCGGCAACGTCCTCGCCATGAGGCTCGGCGAGCCTTCGCCGAAGAGGTCTATGCCGACATTCGGGACCAGGCTATCCGCGCCCCTGAAAGATGGCATGACGTTGACGTCGACATCCGTCTCTCATCCATAGATGAGAGGAGCGCCGCTGGTGCTCCTCGATCCATCGTTACCGTGAAATGGGAATACACCGTCATACCTAGCCATGAGGTGCAGCGCTTTGCCTGCGTCTCTGACCGCGATGAATTCGGTGAGCTCGTGAGCGAGATCCCATCTACGGCCACCTGGTACCTGGTCCCTCGGCCAGGCTTTGATGCAGCCAAGAAAGGAGCCTTCGAACTCGTCCAGTACACGATCGAGGGCATCGAACGGCTGATCCGCCGCACTGAACGCAAAACCGGCCAGACCTACAGCGTCAGTCTCGGCCACGAAAGCGTCGCAGCCGGAAAGCCCGTGCGGATCTCTTACACCTACAAAACGATCACGCAGAGGGCCGGCCATCTCCTGCATTTCGATATCGACCAGCCGACTAAGGGCATGAGCGTCACGCCCGACTACAGCGACAGCGACATCAGCAGAGTCAGCGTCCTTGACCTCATTGCAAGCACCAAGCATGCGCAGATCGAGCGGACACCGGTCACCGTCCCTGGCAAATTCGTCACGTTGAGCTTTGACTGGCGGGTTTTCCCTCGAACCGGCATCGCCTTCGTCTGGACCTAGAGTCCGAGCACAGCACAAGCTAACGTCGAGATCTCCACGTATTCCACCCCGGGGTCGCCTCATCGAGAGACATCCGCCGCGTGTCAGCCAACGTGCCTTGAGAAACCCTCTGCCGCTGTACATGCAGCCAAATCCCCAAAGAGCGCTCGGCTTCATTTACATAAGTCTTGCAGGACGGCCAGCGTTGCTGCTCCGACCAGTACGCGACAAGATGCTGTACTCGCAAGTCCCATGCCGCAGCGTTGCGAAAGACTATGGAGAACTCCTGCCACCGGCCGATGGCATCTAACGACTTCCTCTGGGCAGCCATGAGCATGCCACGTCGGGCTGCCGTCCGTTGAGCGCTGACCCACCGCGCAATGGCTCGCTCCGCTGCTTCAGCGCTTGCAGACGATGGGGTGCGGCCCTCCCTAGACATAAAGTCAGCCAGTTCGTCACGTCGCCCAAGCCACAGGGGCGTTAGCCCGGTATCTTCCTGGGTGGGAGTAGGCCGACTTACCAAGTGCTCCTGCTCCACAGATACATCCCGACGCTTTGACCATCCAATGGCCCGGTTTACGTCCTGTTTTGGGACGGAGCACAAGTCGGCTATCTGCGTTTGGGTGAGACCTCGCCGATACATGAGTTCCCACTCCTCGCGGCTCTCGAAGCGCTGCTCAGTCATCTTCCCCGGGCAATGAATCGTCGATCTCCCCGGCGGCAATACGCGCAGCGGTCTTCCGGTAGGCCTCGTCAAGATAAGCATGGATATCGTCAAGACTCGTTCGCCAAGTGTTTCGGCCGCCGATTTGAACGCCCCGCAGCTCGCCGGACTTCAGGAGACCTCGAACGAGGGGCCTCCCGACATTTAGGTACTCAGCCGCCTGATCTACCGTAAGGAATCGTGAGGGCTGCGGCTTCTGATCAGACATAGGAATATGCTATGCGGAAGGTCCACCGGTTCGCGCATCGCCTCTTATGCTGGGTGACCCGCGGAAGGAGGAACTGCATATCTGCTGATCTATGACCAAGGTCCATTTTGTAAGCGCACTGTTTACGGCGAATGTGAGGCACTCCCGCGCCGGCGCACGCTGAACGAGCTGGAAACATGCCGGGTGTCTCAACGCCGGCGACGGGATTACCAGGAGGCTAGTGAGCAGCCTCGTATGAATCGATGATCGTCTGTGCGACGCGGCCTCGAGCATTGACCTTGTGTCCGTTCTCTGCCGCCCATGCACGGATCCTGGCCAGGCGTTCTTTGTCCGATCCACGATTGGTGGCAGGCACGCGCGGCTCGCTTCCAGTGACCTTTCGGCCGGCTTTTGCGTACTTGGCGAGCGTCTCGTGGAACTGTTCGGCGTTCTCGGCAGAGAAATCAATTTCGAAGTTGGTCCCACCGTAAGTGAAGCGAACACTCTCGCCAGTTCCTTCGGGAATGGGTTCTCCGGTCAAGTCATCGACCAGTCTGTAAATTACTTGCTTCGCCATATCAGCTCCTGCTTGAGATCTGAGTTGGTTCCTTAGCCCCCATTGACCGAGAGCCGACTATACAGGTAGATGGCGAGGCAGATCCAACGATCCATTCGCGGAGTCTCAACCAGGCCCCGTCAGCATGAATCTAGCAGGAGTAGCAATATGTATTGTCTACGAATCGATCAGGTTCAACGTGCTGTCTGCCCGATGAGATCATTCGCTGAGTGAAATATCTCCGGTCAAGGGGAAGAGGGTACCTGCACTACAGGTTCGGATCCGACCGAAATTGCAGCTGTGGTATCGGTCAGATTTTCCACAGCCGAGAGAGGGAAAGCAAATGTCAAGATTCACCACGCCAGTCTGATACGTTCTACGGACCAGCCCGCAAGAGGCATGAGCGTAACGCTCGACTATCAGGCTCAAAGTCCTTGACCTCATCGGATGTACCCAAGCCCGCTCGAATTGAGCGCACACCCGTCACAGCCCGTAAAAGTCCATCACGTTGAGCCCTCACGGGTGGGCTTTCCCTCGATCCGGCGTCGCCTTCGAGTGGACCTTAGAGTGGCACTTGGAACATCCGGTGGGGATCGGGATGTGAGTCCGCCGGCGGCGAGGAGCATTCTGAGGCGGTAGGTGTTGTAGTTTCGGTAGCCGCGGGCGAGTCGGCGATGGAATTCGATGATGCCCCTGATGGCTTCGGTGCCGCCGTTGTTGGCGCGGTTGGAGGTGAAGTAGGCCAGGAACCCTTGTCGCCAGCGCCGTAGAGTCCGGCCACCCATAAGCCAATCAAAGAGCGCTCAGCTCATTTCCGCGGTTCTTGAAGGAAGGCCAACATTCGTGCTCCTAGCGCTGCAACTCCGAGGGGTACAGCTCGACATCGAACCAAGAACAGTGAATTCGCAACACCACCTATCGAACGACCAAGACACAAGCGAGGGTGACGTATTTCAATGCGTATATCAGGCTTGGGCCGGCCAAGTGCCAGCCGGGAGTCCATGGGTCACGGAGCGAGGTACAGCAGCGATCTTGTGTTCGTGACCCCATTCGGCCATAGTGGCGAACCTTGGGATCCAGCTGCTCAGGCCAGACGCGTTTCGTGGGTTGCTCCAAAATACTTACAAGTCCTGAGAATCGATAGCCTTTCCAACCGGTCTAGGTTGGAGATTCTTCGCAGTAACGAATCAATGAATAGCGTGGTGCTGAAAGCTTCACCCTTCATCGAAGTCATACTTCGTATATTTTCAAAGGTGAGGATTAGATCGTCTTCCGTACCGCTATCATCACACTTGTATTCCATTGTGCCAACATTCTGGTCGCGTAGTGGCCTTAGAGAGGACGACGATCATGTCAGTATTGCGAATTGATCCAGCCGCAGCACGCGAGATTGCCGCGAAACTTGAGTCGAACGCCACCGCTCGACTAGATGACCTCAGTACACTGAAAGCCGTAGCAAGCCCCGAGGCTGTTTGGGCCGGGGAGTCTGCGACTTCATACACCCATGCTTACGAACGCTGGGAGGCGGCGGAACGTGAACTCGTCCACGCTCTTGAAGGCTTGGCCCGTATCGTCCGTCAGGTAGCGGACAATCACGACGAGATCGAGCGTAGCGGTCGTCAAGCGCTCGATGGGTTCTAGAACGTGAACACGCTCATCGTTGATGTCACGGCTATCTCAAGGCTTACAGAGCACTTGCGCGGAGCCGCGATGGCTGCACTTGTCGCTACGGCACCGATTGACTTGGCCCAAGGGCGGATCGCCAGTGCAGTTGGTGGGTCAATATATGACGAGGGACTCTCCGGATCATTACGGACATTCAATATCTGCTGGACGAATGACAGTTCGAATTTGTCACAGTCTGCTAACCAACTTGCAACAATCATCTCTGAATATGTGGGGCTTGTGGCTGAAACAGAACGCCAGGGAGCCAAAGCCCTCGACAGGCAATAGCCGCCGTGACTGTTGGGTACATCCCTGATGGAACCGCATTTGTTTCCGCAGCTGAGTCACTCCGCGACGCGGAACGAAGGTCATTCAGCGCTGGGGACGCGTTTCGAGATATTGCTGGAACCATTGCGCCGTCTACGTGGCAGTCTCCAACGGCCACTGAGGTTGGCCTCATACTGCTCCGATACGCAGGAGACGCTGATCGTGCTGCGCATGAATTCCGCAAGGCATCCGAAGCACTCTCCGAGGTGGGTTCCTACCTGTTGTCAAAGCGTCACTACTACGAAAATCTCGCTCGTACGCGGAGTGACCTCTTGAGCAAGAACGGTGTGCTGGAACTCGGACTTGGCACTGGAGAAGAGGCCCGCCGCCTTAGGCAAGTGGAAGCCGAAATGGAGCACATCGAACGAGAAGTTCGGCGTCGGATACGTAATGGAGTGAACCAGGTCGACAGTGCTGCTCGCGAGTCTCGTGACTTTGCTGGGAACGTGAATGTCAACCCGTGGGCGTGGTGGCAGGGCTTCGCTGAAGAATTTGGAGATACGAGCAAACGCGTGTTCGTGGATCCCGTCGTCGAAACTTGGGACGCGATCAGCCATCCGGTTGAGACCCTGGGCGCGCTCGCAACGGGCATCGCCACGGACCCCCTAGGAACGCTGCAGAAGCTCGGCGCGGGGGCACTCAATCTTGAGACTTGGAAGAATGATCCGGGTGTCGCCGCAGCACAGCTGGGAGTGACCATACTCACGGGGCTCTTGACTGGTGGCGGGACGCTTGTTGCGACTTCCCTCCGGGGTGTTGCCCGCACTTCGGCAGTTGCCGACCGACTTGCTGGCGAGGCACGGGTGATACGACTTGAATCAGCCTTGAGCGGAAAGAACCGAGTCCTGAATAATCTCGAGCCTAGCACTACGTACGTCGTGGATGGCCGCTTCGAGTACAAAACTGACGCAAACTCTAGAGTTGTATTCGCTCGGACATCGATCATTGAGAAAGTGGATCCGGCAACGGCCTCAGAGGGGCGAAACATATATCGACAACGCATAGAAGGCGGCGCGGACCGACTTCCTGGTGACGAAGGATCGCATCTTTTTGCCGCCATGTTTGGCGGCCCCGGTGAAAGCGTCAATTTGGTTGCGCTGAGAGACGTAGTAAATCGCGGCGAATACTATGCCATGGAGAGAGAATGGGACGCGGCTATTTCTGGCAACCCACCTAAGACTGTTGACGTATCAATCGATATTGTTTATCCTCAGGACAGCCAGCGACCGGCAATGCTAAAAGTTACATATGATATTGATGGGGCGCGGCAGCCACCCCGAAAATTCCTTAACTAAAAGGAGGTGAGGTCGAATGCGAGAAATAGATGAGATTCAACTAGCAATTGGTGATGCAATACTAAGGACGATAAATATCAATGATTGGGAGTCTGCTTGGCTCTCGATTGGTATTATCCATCCGATAGTTGAGGAGTCCTGGATGAAAATCG
Source organism: Arthrobacter sp. CJ23 (assembly GCF_024741795.1). Taxonomy (NCBI): domain Bacteria; kingdom Bacillati; phylum Actinomycetota; class Actinomycetes; order Micrococcales; family Micrococcaceae; genus Arthrobacter; species Arthrobacter sp. CJ23. The sequence goes on from NZ_CP102950.1 coordinate 2,782,784, forward strand.
AAGGGCGAGACGGCCAGGTGCATAATGTTGAGGTGCCCGATGAAGTGACCTTGTGCATGGCTGAACTTCGCCAGGTAATGCACGATCCTAAGAAAGGAACGTGGTATATCGCAGAAGTAAGTCTCAAACGGGATGGACTGGCTCTCGAAATGACCTTCGACTATGACAGTGAGCCCGCGTGGACGGCAATACGCCCCAAACGTGAAGCATATGAAGACGATCACGCGAAATATCCAAGGCCTATCGAAATCCTCCCGGCGTGGCATCCGGTGAGTCCAAAATTTATTGACTAAGTCAGGAATGAAGTCCCCCACTCGCTTACAACAGCGAACTCTTACTTTACGATTTCAGGAGTTGGGCCATGAACTCGGTTTCGACCGTCGACTTGCGTGTCGAGCTCGACCCTAGACGGTTTCATTCGGATGTCTACCTGGATATTCGAGCCAAATTCTCATCTACATCGACTGTGGAGGAGCTTGTTCGCGAGATCTATGATGGGCTCCTGTCTGATGACCAGCGCCAGCGACTAGGGCCGGTTTCCGAGCTCTCCTTCTACCGTGAAGTTCTGCGTATTCGAACTGAAGCGGGGGCCGAACAATTCCGTGGGGGATTCCTTCCGGCCTCGAGTCAACTGTCTCATTGCCATTTGCTCGATGGGGTTTCGCTCTGCCTGGTCGTTCGACCGTATCCAAGTGCTTCGGACCCAGTTTGGGACCTTGAATCTGGGAGAGAGGAAGGCTTCGAGGCCGTCGACCGACTGTGCATCGTCGATGAGCTTGGAACAGCGCGGGGTCGCGTGACGTTCCTACCGACAGAAGGTGAATTGACTCTTGGTGCGATGGCACCTGAGGCAGACCTGATCGTCGATGACCGGATCCTAGGAAACTCAACCATCGCACTGCAGCATGATTCTGATGGACTCTTCTTGCTGGTCCCAGAGAGTTCAGAGTTCGTCGTAATGCTGTCCGGCTCCCTGCTGTCTCCTGGCCAGCATGTCCTGCAGGTCGGTTCCTTGATTGCTATTGCTCCTGACTTGGATTCGGCCCCCCGCGCCGCATTCGGGGTGCGCCGCTACTCGACTGTTGAAGATCGCTCCCTTACGTCCCGAATTGCCTATGTTCCCGTTGCACGGGAGCCGCTTCCGCAGTGGCCGGAATTGCCGGAACGCTATCACCGCCTTGACCCGCCGGCTTCCCCAGGGGAGATGCCTGAGTATGAGCTCGCTCAAATCCTGCCGATGCTGGCGATACCTATTGGTTTCACATTGATGTCCAATCGCTGGGAATTTCTCTGGATGATGCCGCTACTTGCTCTTCCAACAATTGCTAATGTCTGGGTAGCTCGAAAGCGATTTAGGCAGCGTTCGGAGAAACTTAGAGACGCATGGCTATCCTGGTTAGATCGTGGGTTAGAACGACTTGACGAGCTCACTGGTGTGGAGATCGAGAATTTGGCGAGAGAATGCCCTGCGACTGAGCTATGGGCAACAGCTGCCTATCGTCGGCTTCCTCCCCTCTGGACAAGAGGGGTGACCGACCCCGATTTCCTGCGTATTCGACTTGGCGAAAGTCATGCAAGTAGTCGATTCGAGATTACCGTCTCTGCTGGCGTTAATCTTGAGGACGAAGACCTAATTGAGCGAACTTCAACACGGGGTAAGACGCTCCGAGAGGATGCGATCATTCCGAGACTCATTAGTGTGCCGAAAGCCTTCGAGCTGCGAGAGCATGATCTTGGGCTAGTCGGGCCTGAATCAGTCGTCGTCGCCTCCCTTACCGACTATCTGATTCAGCTCATTGGGGCCCACTCGCCTGCCCACTTGAGTATTGCAGCATTTTTTCCTGTTGAATGGCGCGAAACTCGCCAGATGGACTGGGTGAATTGGATTCCTCACGTTCGTTCAGTTTCGCCTTTGATGCCCCAGGGCCGCGTCGTCTACGGTCGCGATGCCGCCGATAATTTCCTCAGGCGCTTGGTTGGGCTGCTTGAGAATTCCGCGATGCTTGCGGCAGACCGTATTGGGCAAGCCCACCATGTGATTTTGCTTGTTGTTGAATCGGTCGAGATCGACCAAGGAATTCTTGAGGAGGCGCTCCGAACCGGATCGGGAGCAGTGCATCTCATTTGGCTTGGGAGCGGTCGGACAACACTGAGCGCATCAGTTGACGCCTGGCTTGAGTTCTCGCCCGAAAAGGTAGACTTGGCGTCTTTGCCGGATGCTGTCGCGAAGTGGCGGGAGCCGCGGGGCGGCTCGGATGGCTTACTGGGAGTAAGTCGGTTTATCGCCGACCCAGGGAGAGTTGCAAGAGCCCTTGCGCCACTCTACGACCCTAGGATTACAGGTTCAAATGCAGGCATTCCCGAGCGCATTCGATTCTCAGATGTCGCGGACGTTTCACGCATCGAGTGGGCCCACCGCTCGTCCGTTGACGGGTTAACCGCACTTCTTGGTGTTTCGAGTGTTGGTCTCCTGGAGTTTGATTTTGAGCGCGACGGACCTCACTTGTTGATTGCCGGAACAACAAATTCCGGCAAAAGCGAGCTACTTCAAACACTCGTCGCTTCGCTCCTGCAGCGGTACAGCCCGCGCGATGTCTGTCTTTTCCTTGTCGATTTCAAGGGAGGATCAACATTTGCTCCTTTCGAGTTCCCTGATCTTTTGGACACTAGTCACGTGGCGGGCTACGTACATGATCTGGATGGAGTTGAGGTCGGCCGTGGACTCAAATTCCTTCGTGCAGAAATACGTCGGAGAGAGCTAATATTTGCCAATAGCAACAATGCAAAGAATTATAAGGAGTATCGAAAATGGGCAGGATCAAGTAATAGTGTCATCCCCCGGATGGTTGTGGCATTTGATGAACTTGCCACTCTTGTGCAGGACGCCGGAGAGCAAGCGCTAGATGCTATCCTCGACATTGCACAAAGAGGGCGCGCATATGGCATACATCTCGTCCTTGCTACCCAGCGCCCATCCGCCGATGTTGTTAGCGCGAAGGTGCGTGCAAACGTCCGTGGCAGGATCAGCCTCCAAACGATATCTAGGGAAGATTCGATGCTGGTAATTGAGTCTCCTGAAGCCGCGCTGATTCCTCGGAGCCTGCCGGGCCGCGCACTGCTTCGATTGGAGGGAAGCGTCCTGATTGAGTTTCAAACCGCGTACCTTGGCGACAAATACATTGAGCCAATTGTCGATGGTGAAAGTTCGGTAGAGGTTTTCCGTGTGGGCGCGTTCAAGGACTTTGAGAATTTGGATTTTGAATTGGCCTTGCTTGATGACGATGTCACAAACCCGACAGATCTCGACGAGTTAGTTGGTGTTGTTGGGAGCGCGATTACCGACGCACCACGCGCCGACCAGGTCAAGCTTATGCCTTCACTGGAGAAGAGGCCGATCCGTCTACGAGGTTCTGCACATCATGGGCAGAACGGGACTATATCCGTCGGCCGCCGCGATCTCCCTGCACTCCTCAAGCAGGATGATTACGAATTCAGACCCTCGAGTGGACTCTTCCTAGTTTCAGGACCTACCGGTACCGGCAAGACCACCTGTCTCGCAAGCATTGCAAATGCCTGGATTAAGGACGCTTCTGACGGTGAGATTATCGTCCTGGACGGAGGCGTAGCCATCTCAGCCTTGTGCCGGGATATCCAGGGATGGACCGCTACTTCGATGTCGGACGTTGCGGCCGTGACACGAACCATCGAACAAGTGTCGGCACTTCTCAACGCTCGGCGAGAGCAAACACCCTTGAGGAAGCAAATCGACACCTTGCTGGTAATAGACGGCTTCGATCGATTGATCGGAGTCCTAGACTCTTCCTCGAACATCACAGCATGGCTGGAGCGGCTTCGGACCATAATCCGCATCGGGCGAGAGTTTGGGGTTGGAATACTCATCTCAGCGCCTCGTGCTGAGGACGTTTCTCGTTTCGTTGGACCGGAGATCAGTGCATCGGTTGAGTTGTGGGCCAACTACTCATCCGGCTCTGCACGAGAAGACAGATTGCCAGGATTCGGTCTGACTGAACGAGGCGATCTCGTCCAGATATATTCCCTAGCAACGGTGCTCAGCGTAGGCAGAAATCCTACCGTCGCCCTAGATGTTTGTAGGCCTGAGCTGGAGATCAGAGACGGTTCGATCGTCCTTGACGGGGAAAGCATGGAACGGCTTCAACTTGCTGACCGATCACGGGCAGTCGTCCTAGGTCGAGAGGATGTTCATGGTGAGCCGATCCTGATTGATCCATGGGAAAGGAGCCTGCTTATTGTGGGGGGAAACGAGTCTGGTAAGGAAGAACTTCTGCACTCTCTTCGTGTCCAACTAAGCGCTGCAATGGCCGGAGCCCGGATCGCTTACGTGGCAAGAGCAGAACGTCAAAGGCAGGGGGACGCGGACATTACATTGATGCCAAGCGATTTGACTGAGATCCTTGCGGACTTCCCGAACCCCGAGCGCGCCGTCAACGCTTTCGTCGAGAGACTCACAGCAGCTGAGTGTGCTTCAGTCGATGGGCGTCCCTTGGTTGTTCTCTGCGATGTTCTGTCGTCCTCGGAGTCAGCGAAGCTCGTAGCGGAAGCACTTCGGCAGACGAAGATTGCCGTGATCTGGGCAGACGACATTCATCGCGCCCGCAGCCATTTTCGTGATCTGGTGGGGGACGCAGATACCCTCTTTCTCCGGCCGAATCCTGCAGCTGAGATGAGTGAAGCGAGCATGTTGGGAATTGAACCACTGAGGCATCGACCATGGGCGCGTTATCGATCCGGAGAAGGAATTTTCCGCCACCACGAAACGCAAGTTGTGGTCAAGTGCGTAAAAAATACTGAGGGATCATGAGTGATCGATTTCCAGAAGAACCGGACTCCTCTACTGACACCTCGGGACCAGGCCACTCCAATGGGTATAACTCATCTACTGACACCTCGGGACCAGGCCACTCCGATGGGTATAGGGCGCGCAGGCCAAGTAGTCTGGGTGACTGGCTCGCTACACTCGCCGGGGGCGATCTAGTTCGACTAGATAAATGGGGCGTCGATCGGGCGAGTTACGTCGGTATGGGCAGTGCGCTTCTGCTTTCTGCCGCGATTGGGACTCTGTCTGTAACTTCCGCTTCGGCGATTATCTGGGATCTCCCTTGGTTCGCTTTAGCTGCCGTTGGCGGGGTCTACTTTTTCCTCATTCTTGGATTTGAACGGTGGTTGGTCACAGATCCTCGTGCAGGATTTCACGCGACTGCCTCTGACGGCGCTTTTACGATGGTATCTCGTTGGGCTGGTCACCTTATCGTTGAATTGATAAAAATCGCGCCACGATTAATTATCTCTATTATAACATCATTGCTATTTGCCGAAATCTTGCTTCTGACGGTTTTTGCGGCAGAGATTCAAGAGCAACTCAAGATAAATCAAGTAGCAGAAGAAGGCAGATGGAATACTAAGGTCGACGAACTCACAAACAAACTCTCAAGTGATTCAAAAGCCACGATTCAATCCGCTGACGACCGAAAGGTAAAACTTCAGGATAGCTTCAACAATGCTACAACTGCGATCAAGGCTGCAACGCAGCAGCGTGACGCGAGTATCGGCCAGGCTGCTGCACTAGGTGCCACAACAACCTGTTACCCATTTACATACACGTGGTACGACCTCGCCGGCGTAGCGCGGCAAGGGTGGGACGAGGGCTGTCCACCGGAAGTGAAGGCCGCCAACAGCGCATACGAGAACGCGATTGGGCCCTATCTGAATCTCAGCCAAGCCAGTGTGGATAGCGCCAAGCGAGCGATTGACACGGAGGAGGCGGTCATTAAGGCTCGCGCATATGTCGCAGGAGGGGCACGTGACGAGGCCAAGCAAGTCCTTCACGATTCCTTTCCCGATGTCTTGGGCTCGCCTGGTCTCCTCCTTCGGATGGGTGCCCTTGATCAGCTGACCCTGCCTCCGGCCCCCGGCTGCCACGCGTCACCTAGTTCAACCGCTAGTTCTCCGGCCAGCGGACCGGTTGAAAATGCGACGCCCGCGCCAGGATCGGCCCTAGGGGGCACCACTAATGAGTGCAATCCGTACTACTCAGATGGGGCTGCACGCCAGTCGCAGCTGTGGAGATGGATGATCTTCGCCTTCGAGGTCGCTCCAGTCGTTCTCAAGTTTGTGCGAGCGATCCTGCCCCGGACCGGTTACGCGGACATGATGAGTGCAGTTGATGACCGTGCCCATTCGTGGGCGCAAATTGTGCGTAATCGAGATAGATGGCGAAGGAAAGGCGAGGATCGCAGAGCGAAAGCAGAGATGCGGATGGCTGTGGAGGACGCTCTGACCGAGGCAGAGATACACGTTCGTGCCAATGCGCGAGCTCGCGAACGGTTCAGGCTTCGAACAATGTTCGATCGTTTTAATGCGGCAAATCGACCGGACCCGGCTGAGGGAGACTCAGGGTTGCCAGATTTGGTGGACCTGCTGGACACAGAAGACCAGTGGCAGCCTGGAGAGAAGCGCCATGACAATTCTCGAAACGCCCGTGTTATCGACGACGATTCTTTTCTATACGATTAGCAAGTGCGAATGATTTGTCGGCGTTTCATCTTGCATAGTAAATACTCCGAGATCTGGGTCTAAGGGAACCGCTAGTCACCCTTCTTGTAGTTCCCGATACCGGTTCCAACCACATCCGGGCTGAAAACACCACCCAGTAGCTCAACGAGGACCACCAATATCCCCGATTTGAAACGGTCCTTCCTCAATTTCCTACAACGCCAACGGAAGTCTAGTAGCCACGAAACTTTCGTCCGACCAAAAACGATCATTCGACGGAGCTGTTACAGAGATGACGTTCTCGACATGATGTTCTTCACGAAGAGCCAGATATGCCCGGGCTTCAGGGGTTTATTGGCTACCAACTCCATGCGATCCCGCTGAAAAGCCCGCCATGCACGTCGCGCAAACGCAGCGTGGCGATTCCGCGGCCGTCGAGTTGCGTGGCGTTGTATTCATTGGCCCCCGTCGGCCTGGCAAAGGGACTGACCTGCTCGAACTTCCAGAGACTGCGTGGCTTGTCACCCATGAACACCACCTGGATAGTAGTCAGCAGGGTTCGCTCGTGGAACGCCCGGCTGCCAAGCGAGATGGCCTCCTGTTCCTCGCCATCATCCTCAGGGTAGATGGTGAATCTGAGATCATAGACACCCTTGGCCATGGGTTCGGTTTTGGTGCGGGCTGCGTCAAGGTGCCAGAAGTGGTCGGCGTGGCCAGCGCCATCGACGGGGCGTGTGTTGACCTTGAAGTCCCCGCCGGCGTGCGGGTTGACCCAGCCGTCGTAGGATCGCCCGATCGTGACGTACTCCAGCCCCTCGACCATGTTGGCGAAGCGGAAGTACTCGCAGGTCTCCTTCCATTTCCGGTTTTCAATGATGATCAAAGTACTGGCGGCTTCGTAGATGATGCCGCCATGCATCTCCGGCACATGCAGCACCAGAGGCGACTGCGGGTAGGTGCCGGTGACGAGTCGGGAGTGCAGGTGCTTCAGCGCTGGCTCCTCCCGGTCGGCGACTGTCTCGGTTCCGCGCCCGATCCTGACCCCATGGACCTTCCGCCGCTCCAGGATCGAATTCGTCGTCTCGGTCTCCTCGCTCAAGGCGAAAACGTCCAGCAACAGCGAGGCCTCGTCGTCCGGGAGTGAGTAGATAGCGGAGAGGAACCTGCTCTTGAGTCGCTCGTAGGTGTCGTCCAAGGACCGCCGCAGCACTTCATCAACGATGGCTGCTTTGTAGAGGCGACGCTGTGTAAAGCCCTCGTTCTTGCGCAGCCACGCCAGCTCTCCCGCCAGCGACGCTGCGTCATCCGGATCCAGGTCAGCCATCCGTTGCCTCCCTATGGGTTCACCGCGCCGGGATGCGCGTTTTCCAACTTTATTCCAACTTTCAGAGCGCTCTTCGGGGCGCTCTTAGCGTTGAGACATCCCCGGGAACACGGGGAAGTTTTCAACCAGTAGTAAGGACCATATTCATGTCGAACCTCATCCCACGCCCGACCAATCAGGGACTGTCTCAGGCGCCCGAGGGCTTCAGCCGCTCAGAGGGCAAGACCTTGCAGCGGGCACAGAATGCCGAGGTGGCCCGCGGCCTGGTCAGCGGTACTCGCGTGGCTGCCGCCGGCTACGTCGCCGCCGCGGGGATGCAGCTGACCGGCATGCTCAGCCGTGAAGCGGCGTTCCTTGCCGATGGGGATCCTCGCACTGCAGAGCGGTTGAACTTCATCGCCGACAGTTTCGCGGAAGGTGCGGCGCACGAAGTGCGCCGCATGCTGCGCTAGGGAGGTGTGCAACCATGAAAGCCTTCCGTTTCCCTCCGCTGCTTGGCCGGGAGAATAGCGCACGCTCAATCCCCGAACATGAGGCCGCCGCGCACTACTTCATTGCTCAAGCGACCCAGCTGGTCAATGACCTAGAACAGCTGGCCAATGCCGTGCAGGTGACCCATCCGGCCACGGCCCGCCATGTGCGGCTTTTGTCGCAGCAGTACGCCAGCCTAGCGGTGACTGCAGTCCAGACCTGGCCCGAGGCGGTGTCTTCTCGTCATGAATAGTCTCGTCTGGTCGATCATTCTGGTGCTCAGCATCATCGCTCTGACTGTCATTGCCTACTTCGTGGCGGCCTCGGTGGACAGTATCACCGAGTATCGTCGGGCCAAGGCCGAGGCGGACGCCGCCGTTGAGCGGCTGCAGCATCAGCATCGTGAGGCGCTGCGGCACATGCGCTCTCGCCGCGGATAACTGGGCCGCTTACTCCGGCAACTTCTTGGGACGTTCCGTCCCGTCCTTGTCTTCCTTTTGAGATGCCTCCAGAGAGGGGTCATTTGTCATGCCCAAAAACATCAGCGAGCTGGAGCTGACCCAGGCTCGTTCCCGGCTGAGTCGGTGGATGCTTGGCTTCGCCAACGCGACGGCGGATGAGCTCGGCTTCGGCTGGCAGCCGACACCGATCGCACCGAACACCTACAAGGGCCTGAAAGCAGCCTTCGAACTGTCCATGCAAGATGGTCGGCCTCTGCCGGTGTCGAGTGAGAACTCGACCGGCGTGGTGTTCACGGATCCCCAAGTGAATTACGCCTTCCGCTTCGCTCATGACTGCCACCACGTCATGCTCGGCCTCAGTTTCTCATCCCGGGATGAGTTTGCTCTGGCCCGGTGGCAGATGGTGATGCTGGCCGAGGCCGGCTTTACCGAGAAGGACCTGGAGTGGCAGCTCTTCTATGCCGACGCCATGGGCCAGGTCCTCTACTACGCCCTGACCAAGCAGTTCGTGTCCGACCAGCTGCGCTTCGCCCTGGAATGCACCAGGCACGGCGTGGAGCAGGGACTGGCCCTGGAGATGGCCAGGAACGCCGTATGAGCGAGCAGAACCCAAAGTCCTGGTTCGACCGGGCCATCGGGGCGTGCATGTCGATCCTGCTGGCCGCCGTGGCGTTGTGGTGCGCCACGCAGGTCATCCAGTCGATGCTGCCATTCATCATCATCGCGGTAGGGGGCATCGCGCTCGTTTGGGGCGGCTGGGCCATCATCAGGTTCTTCCGCGACCGCTACTAAGTCCACCCATTTCATGTAATAAATCCCGTTGCCCTAATGCGGGAGATCACCAGTTCCTGCCGGTGTTGTGTTTTATACAAAAGCCCTTGCTCATTGCATTTATGCAACGCATAGTATGGCGCAGACCTTTGCATAAATGCAAAGGCTGCTATTACTTCACAGGCCACAACACCGGCAGGAAGGAGGGAAACCATTATGACCAATTCACCAAAATCGCGGCCTCGCCGTCTGAGTAAGCCCAAGCGTCGCATCGTCGTTACCGGCGTGCAGCGCGAGCGCCCGGATCTGCGCAAGCTGGGCCGGGCTGCCATTGCCCTGGCACAGGCCGCCGCCGAACGGGAAGCACAAGCTACCCACGAGGCACGCGCTACCTCGGTACCACCACGGGAGGAATCGCCCCGTGACTAATAGCCGCCGCCAACTCCTCCAACGTCTGGCGTGGCAGCGCATCCACTGGCCGCAGCCTCTGGAAGACATCCACATCATCCGGCTCCTTCGGGCCTGGTCGGCCCAGACGCACGCCCCGCTCCTCATCCTCGAGGCGAGGGCCAGCCGCGAAGGCCTCCGCTATCTCATCGGTTCCCAGCAGCGCTTCAGCAAGGTCACCCGACGGGACGTGGAGAAGCTCGTTCCCGGGGCCATCGTCGTCGAGAACGACTCGCCCCGCACGGCGACGACCTCTGCCGGCCGGGTGACCCTGCACCCCAGCTCCCAACCTCTCCAGGCGGCGGATGCCGATGGTTCCACCCGCACTATCCTCAACGCCCTGACCGCAGTGACAGGCAGGGAAGAGCTGGTTATCCAACTCGTTCTCGGACCACGTGTGCCACCACGCCTGACTCCGGCCAACGTTCCTGAAGTCAACCAGTCGCTCAGCTCCGTCCTTCTCACAGGGACTGCCCGCGAGCGCCGCAGTGATGTGCGCCGGGGGCTCACGAGCAAGCGTGCTGAGGGCGGGTTTGTGGCGCTGGTGCGGATTGGCGTGCATGCTCGTGACGAGGCTCGTGCCCACACGCTGACTCGCAATCTGGTCAATGCTCTGAGGGGCTTGACGGCCCCGGGGATGCGGCTGCGGTTTCGTCCCGAATCTGTGCAGCGGATCTACAGACCGGTGACCACTTGGCCGATGTTGCTGCCGTTGGGTCAGCATCTGACGGTTGCGGAGGTGGGGCAGCTGAGCGCTTGGCCGCTGACCGAGAAGGACAGTCTCTATCCTGGTCAGCCGCCGGCGCATCCTCGCCAGATTCGGCCTTCGTTTGAGGCGAAGGAGGAGGACCGTGTGGTGGCGGAAGCTACCGCTCCGGGTGCGGAAGGGAAGTCGTTGGGCCTCTCCATGGAGGACAGTACCCGGCACTTTTGGACGATGGGACCGACGGGGGTGGGCAAGTCCTCGCTCCTGCTGAATCTTCTCATTCAGGACATGGAAGCCGGACGAGGAGTGGTCGTGGTGGAGCCGAAGGACCTTATCAAGGACCTGCTGAGCCATATTCCCAAAGAGCGTCTGCAGGATGTTGTCATCCTTGATGCCCTGGATGGTGAGGCCGTGGTCGGGATGAACCCACTTAGTTTGCATGGGCGCCGTCCTGCGCTGGTGGCCGATCAACTCTTCGCTACCTTTCAGGCAATCTACGGTGATGCGCTCGGGCCTCGTAGTTCGGACATTCTCCGTAATAGCCTGTTCGCTTTGGCGAGCAGTGGTGAAGGCACCTTGGCGCAGCTGCCATTCCTGCTCACGAACAGGGCCTTCAGGGCCAGGATCGTGCAGTCGGTTGCTGCCGCCGATCCTCTGGTGGCCGGACCGTTCTGGCATTGGTTCGAGAACCTCTCCCCCGAGGCTGCCGCCCAGGTGACGGCGCCGCTCATGAACAAGCTGCGACCGCTGATGAGCCAGCAGCTCCGGCATGTGCTGGCTCAGGGACAGCCGCGCTTCAACCTGCGGCAGGTCCTCACTGAGCAGAAGATCCTGCTGGTGCCGCTCCAGAAGGGTGAGCTTGGCCCGGAGGCAGCCCAGCTACTGGGGGCTCTCGTGGTCGCTGAATTGTGGGCAGCTCTCCAAGAACGAACCGCTATCGCGCGGAAGGATCGGCACCCGATCACGGTCGTGCTCGATGAGGTGCAGGAATACCTGCGGCTTCCGACGGATCTTGGTGATGCGCTGGCGCTCTCGAGGAGCTTGAAGGCGTCGTTCCATGTGGCGCATCAGTTCCTGGATCAATTGCCGAGTTCGATGCGCACGGCTTTTGAGGCGAACTGTCGTTCTCGGGTGTTCTTTCAGCTCGCTCCGCGCGACGCCAGGGCTGCCGCCGACATGGCCCCTGGATTGGAGCCGGAGGACTTCATGGCTCTGCCTGCCAGGCACGTCTACGCACAGCTCGTTCACGACGGCGCGGTGACGGAATGGGCCTCCGGCCGGACACAAGACACGTCCAAGTCGACTTCCCCGCCTGAGGTAGTCAAAAAGGCCAGCCGTACCGGCTACGGCGTTCCGGTCAAGGACATCGAGGTTTCCTTCCGCGTCGCCGTCCTTACTGAACCTGAACCCCCTTCCAACTCCAATCGCCGCCGAAGGAGCCAATCGTGAGTGAGCTGCATGCACTACCGCTCGGCTACCCGCCCGTGCTGGACTCCCCAACGGCATTGCCCCAGGTCAGCGGCAAATCTGCTGGAGTACGGGAGACGAAAAGTGGGAACCTGTCGCTTCCCGCAACTCACGTCGCATCGAGGGTGAGCAGGAAGAGGTTGCAGACTCTGGCGACGAATCTGAGCGAGCGGGACCTGGCCATCCTAAGCAGCGTGGACCAGTTTCGCTTCGTCACCGGATCCCAGCTGATGGCCTTCCATTTCGCCGCCCACGCCAGTCCCGTCTCAGCCGAACGTACCTGTCGAAGGGTATTGGCCCGACTACGCGAACTTCGGGTTCTCGGCGTGCTCGAGCAGCGCATCGGTGGTGTCCGAGCCGGATCTGACGGACTCGTCTACTACGTGAATACCGTAGGCGACCGCGTCCTCCGACAGGAAAACCCAGCCCGGACCCGCCGCCGAGTGGGAGACCCCTCAACGAGGTTCCTCGACCATACCCTGGCCACTACCGGCCTGGCGGCCCAGCTGCAGGACCGAGTCCGGGAACACGGCGCGGAGATCGTGCGCCTCGCCGCTGAACCGGCCGCCCACCGCCACTACACCGACCTCCTTGGCACACCACAGGTCATCAAGCCTGATCTTGAGGTCGAGCTGGCGGCAGTGGCCGGCGATGAGGATGTCGCTGCCTTTTTCGTTGAAGTCGACTTGGGGCACGAAAGCATTCCCACGCTGGTGGGCAAGTGCCTGGCCTATGAGAGTTACCGGCAGAGCGGAGAAGAGCAGCGCCGGTACGGCGGTTTTCCGGTGATTGTGTGGGCCATGACCGCGACGAGACAGGCCGTTGTTCAGCGACGCCAACGGGACCTCGCCCGGGCGCTGGAACGGAACCCGAGAATCGATTCCCGCGCTTATCGGATCTTTGCACTGTCGGCTGCCGCGGACGGACTCCTGAGGGAGGCTCACCATGGCTGATCCTCGCAACCAGATCCTCATAGGAGATGCCCTCACTAGGCTGCGAATCTTGGAATCGGAATCGATCGACATGTGCCTGACCAGCCCACCGTACTTCCGGCTACGAAACTACGAGGCAGACGGGCAGATTGGGATGGAACTTACGGCAGAACAGTGGGCCAAAAGCCTTCATGCCATAGCTCAGGAAATCCGCCGTGTCCTCACACCCACTGGGACACTTTGGCTCAACCTCGGCGACAGCTATGCCGCCCATCCAGCCCAAGGAGCGTCCAAGAAGAGCCTCATGCTCGCCCCGGAACGCGTCGCCCGGCTCCTCATCGCAGACGGCTGGATTCTCAGAAACAAGATCGTCTGGGGCAAACCCAACCCAATGCCGTCGCGTTCCCAGGACCGCCTTACCGCTGCCCACGAAGTCATCTACGTCTTCGCCAAGCAACCCCGCTACTTCTTCGACCTGGATGCCATCCGCCTTCCGCACCTGACGAAACCAGGGAAACCACCCTTGGCTCGCACACGAAGGCCGAACCGCCCAAGCTGGCGCGGCCCGAACAGCTCAACCGTCGGAGGACTGGCTACGCTCTCGGCTCAAGGGCGGGTTGGCCACCCGCTCGGGAAGAACCCCACCGATCTCTGGATCATCCCGACCGTCCGCGGCTACGGCGGCCACCACGCAGCTTTTCCGAAGGTGCTCGCCGAGCGGGCAATCTTGGCCGGCTGTCCTGAGCGCCGCTGCACGCACTGTCATGCCGCCTGGCGCCGACCCATCCGGAAGCTGGGTTCGACCGCCGTCCGGCTCGCCCTCCAACCAACGTGTGCCCATAGTGACGCTTACGAGCCGGGCATTGTCCTCGACCCGTTCATGGGCAGCGGCACCACCGCAGTCGTCGCCGAGAAGCACCAGCGCGACTGGCTTGGCATCGAACTCAACCACAAATTTGCCCTGATCGCCGACCGGAGGATCAAGGAATCGCGCGGCAGCCCGTAGTCGCACGCGGCTGGCAACTCGTCGGTGTTGTGCGGCTGGTGACCAGGGTTCCATCCAGGAGTCCCGCCAGTCGCTTGCACCGAGGAGTTGTCATGACAACACCCACCAATGATGCCCAAGCCAACGTCAAGAAGCTGGGCATCCAGCTCGAACCCGACATGCACGCCCAGCTGACGCTCATCGCTCAGCTGCAGGGCAGCACCCTCACCGACGAAATCCGCAAAGCCCTGACCGCCCACGTGGCATCGGTCAAGGCTGGCGGCGACCTGGCAACCCATGCCGAGGCCGCCATGGCAGAAATCGAACGTGACGCCGCCGCCCGTCGTGAGGCCATCTCCAGCCTGTTCGGTACACCGACACAGGCCAGCGACAAGCCTCACCCAGCGCGTACCCGGTAGTCCGAGTCACCAGGCAGGGGCAGCGTTGAGGCACCCGTCTCCGCTGTCCCTGCCCATCAACCAAAAGCCATCCTCGGAAAGGAGGAACACCATGAACCACGAACCCGCCCCAACGACCCCTGAGGCAGCCGCCAGCCCGGAACGCGAAGCCACCGAAGCGAAATCACCAGCAATCTACGTCGCGTCCCTCGCCGACTATGTCAACGGAAAGCTCCATGGCACCTGGATCGACGCCACTATCGGTGCCGGAGCCATCCACCAGAAAATCCAGGCCATGCTCGCAGCCTCCAAAGAACCCGCACCAGAGGAATGGGCGATCCACGACTACAAAGACTTCGACCCCCTCAGACTGTCTGAGTTCTCCGACATCGATCGGGTGGCCGCCATCGCCGAGCACATCAAGAAGTACGGGCCAGCGTTTGCATCTTGGCTCGATTTCACGGACTTCGGCCCCGCAGATTGGCACTACTTCACCGAGGCCTACCTCGGCGAGTACGAAGACATCGAGGCCTATGTCGAACACGTCATTGATGACCTCGACTACGAGACCGTCCTCGACGAACGGCTACCCGAGTCGCTACGAGGCTACGTGAGGATCAGCAAAGCCGCCATGGCCCGAGACCTTCAAGCCAACGGAAGTATCTTCACCGTCCGCGCCGGAAATTCCATTCATGTTTTCAACGCCAGAATATAGCCCAGCCTACGCTTCGTTGACAGATATGGGCGTTGTGGAATTCGCTTAACTCATTGCATAAATGCAAAGGCCCGCTCATAATCCAACTCGGAGAAAATGCAAATGAAACATCAAGAATATTCCGGAATCGGAAATGCCATACGAGCCAGGCGTGACGAGCTTGGCATATCGGCGGCTGAACTCGCGCGACGGGTCGGCGTGTACCCATCGTCCATCACCCGACTCGAGGCTGGAGAGGTCGGCGGCCGGCTCAACAACATCCGCGACATCGCAGCAGCGCTCAAGATGCCCTTGACGGAGCTCCTAGCCGAGTCCCACGTCATTGACGAACACGACCTTCCTCAACTCACCCCGTACCTAAGGACCAAATACAAGAACATGCCCGAAGCGGCCGTGAAAGAGATCGAGCGCCACTTCCAGGAAGTCGCCAAACGCCACGGCATCTCCCCGAACAGCGGCCCATCACTTGGCCAAGACGAATAGCTAACACCTCATGAAAGGAGGACCCATGACACTACTACCTTCTACCACCATCACCGAGCGGAGCGTCCTGTCGAGCCTCCGCTCACTCATCCCGAACCGCACTGTCACCGAACCGGAAGAAGCACTGCGAGTTGCCGAGTGGCAAGCCATGAGACTGCTCCAGCTCCACGACATTACCGACGGGCCAATCCCCGTCGAACTGATCGGGGAACTCCCAAAAGTTCGCATCGAATACGTCGAACTACCCGTATCTGGAGCGGCCTTCTGGGACGAAAACTCCTGGGTCATCCAACTCAACAGGCACGAAAGCTGGACCCGTCAGCGCTTCACCCTGGCTCACGAATACAAACACATCATCGACCACAACCATGCTGACCGGCTCTACACCGGAACAACCTGGACTACGCCGCAGGAACAAGCCGAACGCGCAGCAGACCACTTCGCTGGATGCCTGCTCATACCCAAGCCGCTGCTCAAGAGAGTGTTTTTCGGCGGCATGCAATCCACCCGCGAACTGGCTGAGTACTTCAACGTCTCCGAAGCTTCCATCCGGTTCCGCCTCATCGCCACCGGCCTGATCGACCGCCCCCAACGCTGCGCCGGTGCAAGCATGCCACTCAACCGGGACTGGCAGCACCAAACGAATCAATCCCGACTATTAGGAGCCTGACCGCAATGAACCAAACAGAAGTGTCCGACCACGTCAGCGTGCAAGAGATGGAACAGGCTCTTGGACTCGGGAAGTACGCCCAGAGCCGCGCATCCACCCGATCATCCAAGGGGGCTGCAGTATCCTACCTTCGTGTTTCCACCCAGCGGCAGACCGAGACAGCCACTGACATCGACAAAGATGGAAACAGCATTGCAACTCAACGTGACCTGACCAGGAACTTGGCCAAGGAACTTGGTGTCCCAATTCTCAAGGAATTTGTTGATCCAGGAAAATCCGCAAAGTCGATTGAAAACCGACCAGAATTCAAAGAGCTCCTTGAATTCGTGCGCGAAAACCGCGAGATAAAATATGTGCTGGTCTACATGCGGCACCGAGCCTTCCGCAACAGCCTTGAGGCAACTCTAACTAAGCACATGCTCAAAGGGATGGGCGTCAAAATTCGAAGCGTCAAAGATGACTTTGGAGAGGGTCCTGACGCCGAAGCCATGGAGGGGATGACCGACATCTTCAACGAGCTCCAAGTGAAGAAGGGCGGCCACGACATCCGCGATAAGCTCCTTCACAAAGTACAGCGAGGTGGAACCGTTGGCCGAGCGCGCATTGGCTACCTCAATACTCGCAAGGAAATAGACGGCCACCTCGTCAATACCATTGATGTGGATCCAATCCGTGGTCCGCTGGTGCGGTGGGGATTCCAGGCCTACGCCACGGGGGAATTCTCGATCATGCAACTCGTCGAGGAACTGGAACTTCAAGGTCTGACAACCCGGCCAACGAAGCGATGGGCCGAAAAGGCCGTATCGGATAGCCAGCTCGGCGAGATCCTGCGAGACCCGTACTACGCCGGCTTCATTCGCTACAAAGGCGAGCTCTACAAGGGGCGGCACGAATCCCTCGTCTCGCCAGATCTCTTCCTCACCGTTCAGTCGGTCCTTGAGATACGGGCTCGACGAACTCAACGGGACCGCATATTCAGCCACTACCTTCGAGGGATGCTCGCCTGTCAAAAGTGTCACGACCGTGGATATTCTCGGCGCCTAGTGTATGCCGAGGCAAAAGGCAACGGCGGTACCTACGAATACTTCCTTTGCACCGGGCGTATGGATATCGGATGCACGCTCGGATCGCTGCCCGTTCAAGACGTTGAGGCCGCTATCGCTGAACACATGGCTAGCTACTCCCTCTCGACAGAGATAAGCACCGAACTCCGGGCTGCCTTCAAAGTCATTCTTGAAGAATCAGAAGATGCTAGAAAGGCTCAATCAGCAAGTTACCGCAAGCAGCTCAAGTCCCTTGCTGTACGAGAGGAAAACCTTCTGAATCTTGCCGCTGATGGAGCCTTCGACAGCACTAGGCTCCGAGCCAAACTCAAAGACCTCGCGTTGGAGCAGGCGGCCATCCAAGACCGGCTGAGTACCACCGACGAGTCTATTGAGCGAGGAGTTGCCACGGGCCTTCTCTACACAGCCCTACTTGAAAGCCCAGGAGAGTTCTATTGCAATGCACCCGATACCGAGCGCCGACGAATTCTGGACGCCTTCTTTTCCGATATTCGTATCGGTCGAGAGGACGTATCTGGCGATGCACTGGCAGAAGGCGTTCCACACCCGTCTGCGTCCCTCATTGCTCAGTTCGGAACAGTAGCCCCAGAACCAAAAAGTCACCCCCGACAAAAGGCCGGGGATGACTCTCAAGGAGACGATACTGCCACGTCAACTTTGTATTCTATTACCACTGGGTGTCTTGGTTTGCACAAGACTATCTTGGTGGGTCCTACCGGGATCGAACCGATGACATCCACGGTGTAAACGTGGCGCTCTACCAGCTGAGCTAAAGACCCAGGATGCTGCCTTCCGCACCTCAGCGCTTCGACCAACGAACATAGACTCTACCTGATCAAGCGCCGGAAACACCAATCGGCGGCGCGGGCGGCTCCAGATCGGGCAATTCGCGTGCCAGCCAGGTCAGGGCACCGCTGACGCCGGCCTCAAGTTTGAGGGTGGCGAATTCATCGCCGCGGGTGGTTCCCCTGTTGATGATGACCACCGGCTTGCCGACCTTGGAGGCGTGGCGCACGAACCTCAGGCCGCTCATGACGGTCAGTGACGAGCCCGCCACCAGCAGGGCCCCGGCCGCGTCCACCATGGAGTAGGCGCGCTCAACACGATCCTTGGGCACGTTTTCGCCGAAGTACACGAAATCGGGCTTCAGCACTCCGCCGCAGACGGGGCAGACGGCCATGACGAATGAGCTGATGAGCCCGGGGTCCTCCACGGTGGCATCGGCGTCCGGCGCCATCTCGATAATTCCGCCCGCCAGGGCCGCCTCGAGGTAGCCGGGGTTGATCTCCTCAAGGATGGAGGCGATGAGCTTGCGAGTGAAGACGTGCCCGTTGTCCATGCAAACCACGTGGTCGAACCTGCCGTGCAGGTCCACCACGTTGACGCTTCCGGCGTCCTCGTGGAGCCGGTCCACATTTTGCGTGATGAGGCCGCTCAGGAGGCCGCGGCGTTCCAGCTGCGCGACGGCAATGTGCCCGGCGTTGGGATCGGCGTGCCGGAGGTGGGCCCAGCCGATGTGGTTCCGGGCCCAGTAGCGGCGGCGGTTGGCGGGACTCCCGATGAACTCCTGGTAGGTCATGGGGTTCCGGGGAGCCGAACCGGGGCCGCGGTAGTCGGGGATCCCCGAGTCCGTGCTCAGGCCGGCGCCGGTGAGCAGCGCGAGGGGCAGCCCGCCCAGGATGGCGCCCGCCTCCCGGACAGCGTCGAGTTCTTCGAGTCCGAGTGGTTCCGCGGCGGCCGGCGGCCTGCTGGCAAATCCAGTCAGGCCGACCCCCGGCCGCTGCGGCATCATGGGGCTAGTTCTCCCCGAGCCCGGCCAACACCTGGCGGTACTCGGCCAGATCGCGGGCCTGCCCGCGGGGGTTCACCACGACGTACCGGATGATCCCGGCGGCATCGATGATGAAGGTGCCGCGCAGGGCCATGCCGCTGCCGGCGTCGAACACCCCGTATTTTTCGGCCACGGCCCCATGCGGCCAGAAATCCGCCAGGAGGTCGAACTCATAGCCTTCCTTGTCCGCGTAGGCGCGGACCGTGAACTTGCTGTCCACGGAGACGGCCAGAACCGTCGCGTTGGCGTCCTGGAAGACGGCCAGGTTGTCCCGGATCTCGCACAGCTCCCCCGTGCAGATACCGGAAAACGCGAACGGGTAGAAGACCACGACGACGTTGCGTCCCCGCAGGGAGGACAGGCGGACCGGTTCACCGAACTGGTTGACCAGCTCAAAGTCGGGGGCCTCCTGCCCCGGCTGCGGGACGGCCGCCGTCGCGGCAGCCGCCTGCCGGACTGCAGTCACTTGTTCTTCTTCCGCGCCACAAGGCGCGTGGCGCTCCAGTCCTTGGACACCCCTGCGGAGGTGGTGAGGTGCAGGCCTGCCGTGGGTGCGGCGTCCTGGATGTCTGCCGGGGAAACGTAGTTGTCACGGCCGGACTTGGGGGTTAGGACCCAGACGACCCCGCCTTCCGTCAGCGTGGTCAGCGAATCAACCAGGGCATCCACAAGGTCGCCGTCGCCGTCACGCCACCAGAAAATAACGGCGTCTACAACTTCGTGGTCGTCTTCATCCAGTAACTCGGAACCCGTGACGTCTTCAATATCGTCACGCAGGTCCATGTCGACGTCGTCGTCGTAACCGAGTTCCTGGATCAGATCCCCGTCCTTGAAACCCAATCGTTCCGCCACATTTACCGATGTCGCGGCGTCGGCCTCGCTCACGTTTCCTCCTCTTGAAGTGACTTCGATTACTACCAGCCAACACCCTTTGGGCGTGTGCTTCAAGCCATTGTCCCTGCCATGGGCCATATTCCGCACCACCACAGGCTGTTCCCCTGCAAGTCGGGGCCGTGCCCATGGTCACACATCTGGCCCCACTGTGACATACAACGCCCCGGCCGGCACCGCGGCTACGCATCGCGGCGCCGTCGAAGCTAGAGTGGCCATGAGCGCTTTGGCTGCAGGGCAACAGCCCCAGGAATACTACTGCGCAGCCATACGCTCACCATAAGACCTGCCCGGCGCATCTGACCGGGCTGTTGAAACCGAGATGTCGCACACGACGCGTTCATGCCGGGCAGATACCCTGCCGGACCTGAGGCGCCGATGGATGCGCCTAAAGAGAGGTTGGACGTGGCTGCAGGAGAAGAGACCTCCCATATCCTCAGCGGGTTGACTGCCCAGCTGCCTGATCGTGATCCGGAAGAGACCGCGGAGTGGATCGAGTCCCTGGATGCGTTGATCCAGGAGCAGGGCACGGAGCGTGCCCAGTACATCATGCGCAGCCTGCTGCAGCGGGCCGGTGCCCGTTCGGTGGGCGTGCCGATGGTGACCACCACGGACTACGTGAACACGATCCCGGTGGACCAGGAAGCGCCGTTCCCCGGGAACGAGGAGTACGAGCGCCGCTACCGGGCGTACATGCGCTGGAACGCGGCGGTCATGGTGCACCGGGCCCAGCGGGCCGACATCGGCGTGGGCGGGCACATCTCGACCTATGCCGGGGCCGCGACCCTGTACGAGGTCGGCTTCAACCACTTCTTCCGCGGCAAGGACCACGCCACGGGCGGGGACCAGGTCTTCTTCCAGGGCCATGCCTCCCCCGGCATGTACGCCCGGGCGTTCATGGAGGGCCGGCTTTCGGAGGAGGACCTGGACGGCTTCCGGCAGGAGAAGTCCAAGGAAGGCCACGCCCTGTCCTCCTACCCGCACCCGCGGCTGATGCCCGGGTTCTGGGAGTTCCCCACGGTGTCCATGGGCATCGGCCCGATGAACGCGATCTACCAGGCCCAGTCCAACCGCTACCTGGCCGACCGGGGCATCAAGGACACCTCCGGCCAGCAGGTCTGGGCGTTCCTGGGCGACGGCGAGATGGACGAGCCCGAGTCCCGCGGCCTGCTCCAGCTCGCCGCGAACGAGAACCTGGACAACCTGAACTTCGTCATCAACTGCAACCTCCAGCGCCTGGACGGCCCGGTCCGGGGCAACGGCAAGATCATGCAGGAACTGGAGGCGTTCTTCCGCGGCGCGGGCTGGAACGTGATCAAGGTCGTCTGGGGCCGGGAATGGGATGCCCTGCTCGAGAAGGACCAGGACGGCTCCCTGGTGCAGATCATGAACGAGACCGTGGACGGGGACTACCAGACCTACAAGGCCGAGTCCGGCGGCTTCGTCCGCGAGCACTTCTTCGGCAAGACCCCGCAGACCAAGGACATGGTCGCGGACCTGTCCGACGAGCAGATCTGGCAGCTCAAGCGCGGCGGCCACGACTACCGCAAGGTCTACGCCGCGTACAAGGCCGCCACCGAGTTCAAGGGCAAGCCCACCGTCATCCTCGCCAAGACCGTCAAGGGCTACGGCCTCGGACCCCACTTCGAGGGACGCAACGCGACCCACCAGATGAAGAAGCTCACCATGGAGGACCTCAAGGCCTTCCGTGACCACCTGCGCATCCCCATCACGGACGAGCAGCTGGACGCCGACCTCTACCGGCCGCCGTACTACCACCCCGGCATGGACGCCCCGGAAATCAAGTACATGATGGAACGCCGCGCCGAGCTGGGCGGTTTCGTCCCGGAACGCCGCAGCAACCACGCCACCGTGGCCCTGCCCGAGGAGAAGTCCTACGAGGTCTCCAAGCGCGGTTCGGGCAAGCAGCAGGCCGCCACCACCATGGCCTTCGTGCGCCTGCTCAAGGACCTGATGCGGGACAAGAACTTCGGCAAGCGCTTCGTGCCCGTGGTTCCGGATGAGTCGCGGACCTTCGGGATGGACGCGTTCTTCCCCACCGCGAAGATCTACAACCCCAAGGGACAGAACTACCTCTCCGTGGACCGCGACCTCGTCCTGGCCTACAAGGAATCCCCCCTGGGCCAGCTCATCCACCCCGGCATCAACGAAGCCGGCGCCGTCGCGGCCTTCACCGCCGCCGGCACCGCCTACGCCACCCACGGCGAACCCCTGGTCCCGATCTACGTGTTCTACTCCATGTTCGGCTTCCAGCGCACCGGCGACGCCTTCTGGGCCGCCGCGGACCAGATGACCCGCGGCTTCATCATCGGCGCCACCGCAGGACGGACCACCCTCACCGGCGAAGGACTCCAGCACGCCGACGGCCACTCCCCCCTGCTCGCCTCCACCAACCCGGCCGTCCTCACCTACGACCCCGCCTACGGCTACGAAATCGGCCACATCATCCGCGACGGCCTCGAACGCATGTACGGGCCCGCCTCCGGAGACCGGAACCTCATGTACTACCTCACCGTGTACAACGAGCCGATCACCCAGCCCAAGGAGCCGGAGAACCTGGACCTGGAAGGCGTGCTCAAGGGCATCTACCTGCTGGCCCCGGCCAAGACCGAAGGCCCCCGCGCCCAGCTCCTGGCCTCCGGCGTGTCCGTGCCCTGGGCCCTGGACGCCCAGGCCATCCTCGCCAACGACTGGGGCGTCTCGGCCGACGTCTGGTCCGTGACCTCCTGGAACGAACTGCGCCGCGACGGCCTCGCCGCCGAGGAAGAGGCCTTCCTCAACCCCGGCGCCCCGGCCCGGACCCCCTTCGTGGCCCGGCAGCTCGCCGGCGCCACCGGACCCGTCGTGGCCGTCTCGGACTACATGAAGGCCGTCCCGGACCAGATCCGCCAGTTCCTCCCGAACGAGTTCGCCTCCCTCGGCGCGGACGGCTTCGGCTTCTCCGACACCCGCCAGGCAGCCCGCCGCTTCTTCAAGAACGACACCCACTCCATCGTCGTGAAGACCCTGCAGCTCCTGGCCCGCCGCGGCGAAGTGGACGCACAGGCACCGGCACAGGCCATCGAGAAGTACCGTCTCCTCGATGTCAACGCCGGCACCACCGGCGGCTCGGGCGGCGACGCCTAAGCACCAAGGACCCATCGCCCTGGCGATACTCCACGACGGCGGCCTCCACCACACGGTGGGGGCCGCCGTCGGGCTTTTAACTTCCCTGCCGGATGCCCGGCACGGCGGGTGACACACGACAAAGGAAGTTGTAGCCTTCGCACAAATGGAGCTTGCCGGTGATGGGCCGTATGCTCGTTCCATGGCAGAGCCCTCAGAGACCCCCGCGAAGCGCAAAGCGCCGTCGCGTGCATTGACGCCGGAAAAGGCGGTGACGCTGAAACAGCTCCGCGCCAATGTGGGCCAGCTGTCCACCACCATCATGCGCCAGCTGGAGAAGTCGCTGCCCTGGTACAGCCGCCTCAGCTCCGATGAACGCTCGGCGCTCGGCTTGGTGGCCCAGAACGGCATCGCCGCCTTCGTGACCTGGTACGAGCGGCCGAGTTCACCGTCGTGGATCCTCACGGACGTCTTCGGCAATGCCCCCACGGAGTTGACGCGCTCCATCAGCCTGCAGAAGGCGCTCCAGCTGATCCGGATTGTGGTGGAGGTTGTGGAGGACCAGGTGCCGGTGATCGCGCCGGAATCGGACCAGCCCTCGCTGCGCGAGGCCGTGCTGCGGTATTCGCGCGAGGTGGCTTTCGCCGCCGCCGATGTCTATGCGCGTGCAGCCGAGTCCCGGGGTTCCTGGGACACGCGGCTTGAGGCCCTCATTGTCGATGCCATCCTGCGCGGAGAGAACACCGACGCCTTGCGCTCCAGGATCGCGGCGCTCGGCTGGAAGGCACAGGAGAGGTTCACCGTGATGGTGGGCAACTCGCCGTCGGAACCCAGTGCCAGCTATGTCAGCGAGCTGCGCCGCACCGCGGGACGCTATGCCGAGGACGCGCTGGTGGGCATCCAGGGAGACCGGCTGATCCTCATCCTGGGCGGCGTGCAGGACCGCGACACGGCGTATGTGAAGCTAAGTGAATTGTTTGCCCCGGGCGCCGTGGTGTACGGGCCTGAGGCCGGTTCACTGCTGGAGGCAAGCAGTTCCGCTCAGGCGGCGTTCGCGGGCCTCACCGCCGCGAAGGCCTGGCCGTCCGCCCCCCGCCCCGTGGCGGCCGACGATCTCCTGCCGGAGCGGGTGGTGTCGGGCGACGACGCCGCCCGTCGCTCACTCGTGAAGAACATCTACCGGCCGCTGCTGGCCGCCTCCAACGGACTGGTGGAAACGCTGGGGACGTACCTGGAACTGGGCCATTCGCTCGAGGCAACCGCCCGTGAACTGTTCGTCCATGCGAACACGGTGCGCTACCGTTTGAAGCGCGTCTGCGATGTCACCGGATGGGATCCGCTGCTGCCGCGGGAGGCTTTTGTCCTCCAAACGGCGCTGGTGGTGGGAAGGCTTTCGGCCCAGCCGAAGGCCTCGTCCGAACGACACGGATCACGTTCACAGAACTGAACCGTTGTAGACTTCCTACAAACTGACCCAGTGAGCTTGGTGTACGAAAACACCGGTGGATCACGTGGCAATTTGGAAAGCTGGATACGTGCTTGCAATCGTCTGCCCTGGACAGGGCTCCCAGACCCCTGGTTTTTTGGCCCCCTGGCTGGAACTGCCTTCCGCGGAGGGCCATCTGGCCGCCCTGAGCGAGATCGCAGGCATTGATCTCAAGGCCCACGGCACCACCTCGGATGAAGAGACCATCAAGGACACCGCCGTCGCGCAGCCCCTGATCGTCGCGGCAGGCCTTGTGGCCGCCAAGTCGCTGTTCGACGTCGAGCTCAGCACGCTGCCCGTGGTTCTTGCCGGGCACTCCGTCGGTGAAATCACGGCCTCGGCCCTGGCTGGCGTGCTCAGCGAGGCCGAAGCCATGACCTTCGTCCGGGAGCGTGCCAACAGCATGGCCGCCGCGGCCGCCGTCACGCCGACCGGCATGAGCGCCGTGGTCGGCGGCGACCCCGCAGAGGTCCTGGCCGCCATCGAGGCTGCCGGTGCCACTCCCGCCAACGTCAACGGTGCTGGCCAGACCGTCGCCGCAGGCACCTTCGAACAGCTCAAGGCCCTGGCCGAGAACCCGCCGGCAAAGGCCCGTGTGATCCCGCTCAAGGTCGCAGGCGCCTTCCACACCTCGCACATGGCACCGGCCGTGAGCGCCCTGGAAGCACTGCAGCCGTCCCTGAAGCCGCATGACCCGGCCGTCCCTCTGCTGTCCAACTTCGACGGCAAGGAAGTCAGCGCCGGTGCTGCCGCCGTCGAGAGCCTGATCGCCCAGGTCTCCCGCCCCGTCCGCTGGGATCTCTGCATGGAGACCCTGGTGCAGCGCGGTGTAACCGGCCTGATCGAGCTGGCCCCGGCCGGCACCCTCGCCGGGCTCGCCAAGCGCGGCATGCCCGGCGTCAAGACCGTCGCTGTCAAGACCCCGGACGACCTCTCCGCGGCCCTGGCACTCTTCGCCGAACTGGAGGGACAGGCATGAGCACTCCCGTACTCAAGCAGGCACCAATCAACGCACACTCGCGCATCGTCGGCATCGGGGCGTACCGCCCGGATGTGATCGTCACCAACGACGACGTCTGCCAGTGGATCGATTCCTCCGATGAATGGATCCGCCAGCGCACCGGCATCGTGACCCGGCACCGCGCCGCCGCCAACGTCAGCGTGATCGACATGGCCGAAGGCGCAGCCCGCGAGGCACTCAAGCACGCCGGCATCGAAGCGTCCCAGCTGGGTGCCGTCATCGTCTCCACCGTGACCCACCCGTTTGCCACGCCGTCCGCTGCCGCCGCCCTCACCGACCGTTTGGGCGCGACGCCGGCACCCGCCTTCGACATCTCCGCCGCCTGCGCGGGCTACTGCTACGGCGTGGCCCAAGGCGACGCCCTGGTGCGCTCCGGCGCTGCCGAGTATGTCCTGGTGGTCGGCGCCGAGAAGCTCTCGGATGTCATCGACAACCACGAGCGCACCATCTCCTTCCTTCTCGGCGATGGCGCCGGCGCCGTGGTGATCGGTCCGTCCGACACGCCCGGCATCGCTCCCTCCGTGTGGGGTTCCGACGGCAGCAAGTGGGACGCCATCGGCATGACGCACTCGCTCGACGACGTCCGCGCACTCGGCGAGTCCGCCCGCCACTCCGACGAGTCGGACGACCAGGCGATCCTTGAGGCCGCGCAGGATGTTTGGCCGACGCTGCGCCAGGACGGCCAGACGGTCTTCCGCTGGGCCGTGTGGGAGATGGCAAAGGTTGCCCAGCAGGCCCTGGATGCCGCGGGCGTCGAGGCCTCGGACCTGGCCGCCTTTGTCCCGCACCAGGCCAACATGCGGATCATCGACGAGATGGTCAAGAAGCTGAAGCTCCCGGAAACAGTGGTGGTGGCACGCGACATCGCCGAGTCCGGCAACACTTCGGCAGCGTCCATCCCGCTGGCCACGCACCGCCTGCTCCAGGAAAACCCGGAGCTCAGCGGTGGCCTGTCCCTGCAGATCGGCTTCGGCGCCGGCCTGGTCTTCGGCGCGCAGGTAGTGGTGCTGCCGTAGCGGTCCAGCGCTTACCGCACTGGCTTGCTGCACAACTGGACCGGCCCCGCGGCCGCCAGCCAACTGAATATGACTTTGAGACACAAGCCGCATCCGTGGTTTGAACCGTTTCCGGCAGCAGCCGGCACAACAAGAAAAGGAGCCAACAATGGCTAGCAACGAAGAAATCCTGGCCGGCCTGGCTGAAATCGTGAACGAAGAGACCGGCCTGGCCACCGAGGCTGTGGAGCTGGACAAGTCCTTCACCGAGGACCTGGACATCGACTCCATCTCCATGATGACCATCGTGGTCAACGCTGAAGAGAAGTTCGGCGTCCGCATCCCGGACGAAGAGGTCAAGAACCTCAAGACCGTCGGCGACGCCGTCAGCTTCATCGCAAACGCCCAGGCCTAGTCCTGGTTCCAGCTGTGCCGGACCCGGGTGGTGAACCCTCCCGGGCCCGGCACAGCCGCAATACCGCCCAAAGATTTTCCTGCCGCCCCTGCGAAGAACCGTAGCAGGGCCGGCTGATCCGACAGAGAGTGATCGCATGGCACGCAAAGTAGTCATAACCGGTCTGGGGGCCACCACTCCCATCGGCGGCGACGTACCCACAATGTGGAAGAACGCGCTGAAAGGGGTCTCCGGTGCCCACACGCTCGAAGACGAGTGGGTGGCCAAGTACGAGCTCCCCGTCCACTTTGCTGCCCGGTGCTCCACGCCGGCGCTGGATGTCCTGAGCCGCGTCGAGGCCAAGCGCATGGACCCGTCCACGCAGTTCGGCGTCATCGCGGCGCGCGAAGCCTGGGCTGATTCCGGCATCACCGAGGTTGACCACGACCGCCTTGCCGTGGCCTTCGCCACCGGCATCGGCGGCGTCTGGACGCTCCTGGATGCCTGGGACACGCTCAAGGAAAAGGGCCCCCGCCGGGTCCTGCCCATGACGGTTCCGATGCTCATGCCCAACGGCGTGGCCGCAGCCGTCAGCCTTGACCTCGGCGCCCGTGCCGGCGCGCACACCCCGGTGTCCGCCTGCGCTTCCGGCACCGAGGCCCTGCACCTGGGCCTGGAGCTCATCCGCTCCGGCAAGGCCGACGTTGTGATGTGCGGTGGCGCCGAGGCCGCCATCCACCCCATGCCGCTGGCTGCCTTCTCGTCGATGCAGGCGCTCTCGCGCCGCAACGACGAGCCCGAGCGCGCGTCCCGCCCGTACGACATCGACCGCGACGGTTTCGTCATGGGTGAAGGTGCCGGCGCCTTGGTGCTCGAGGCCGAGGAACACGCCCTTGCCCGTGGCGCCCGCATCTATGCCGAACTTGCAGGCACCTCGGTCACTGCCGACGCCTACCACATCACCGCCCCGGACCCGCAGGGCCTGGGCGCCACCCGTGCGCTCAAGGCTGCCATGTTCGATGGCCGCATCCAGGCCGAGGACGTGGTGCACGTGAACGCGCATGCAACCTCCACCCCCGTTGGCGACAAGCCCGAGTACACGGCGCTGCGCGCCGCCCTGGGCGCCCACGTGGACAACGTGGCGGTCTCCGCCACCAAATCGCAGATGGGGCACCTGCTGGGCGCCTCCGGCGCCGTTGAGGCCGTGCTCACGGTCCTCGCGGTGTACGAGCGCAAGGCTCCGGTGACGATCAACCTTGAGAACCAGGATCCGGAGATCCCGCTCGACGTCGTGACGTCCGTGCGTGATCTGCCCGCCGGTGACATCGTGGCGCTGAGCAACTCGTTCGGTTTCGGCGGCCACAACGCCGTCATCGCCGTCCGCAACGTCTAGCCGCAGGCACCGTCGGCGCCGGACCGGAGACACGCAAAGAGGATGGCCCCACCGTTTGGTGGGGCCATCCTCTTTTGCTGTTTGCTATGGGGTTTAGCTTGCTACGGGTCTTGCTTGGTGCGATTAGGGGGCTTGCTGCTGTTGCGGAATTTGGCGCTAGCCGACCTGGTGGAGCCAGCGCACCGGGGCGCCCTCGGCGGCGTGCCGGAACGGCTCGAGTTCCTCGTCCCAGGCCTCGCCCAAGGCCAGTGAAAGCTCGTGGTAGACGGCGGAGGGATCGCCGGCGCCGGATTCATAGGCATAGCGGATGCGGTCCTCGGTAACCATGATGTTGCCGTGGACGTCCGTGACGGCGTGGAAGATGCCGAGATCGGGGGTGTGCGACCAGCGCGCACCGTCCACTCCCTGGCTGGGTTCCTCCGTGACCTCATAGCGCAGGTGGGCCCAGCCACGCAGCGATGAAGCAAGCTGCGCCCCGGTACCCGGTGCGCCTGTCCACGACAACTCCGCCCGGTACATTCCGGGTGCAGCAGGTTGAGCGGTCCACTCAAGATCGGTCCGCTTGTCCACGACCGATCCGATGGCCCACTCAACGTGAGGGCACAACGCGGTAGGGGCCGAGTGAACAAACAAAACACCACGGGTCATTGCAACAGACATTCCATCCTCCATAGCTGTAGGTACGTCTTCCCCAACGACCTCTGCCTGGATGGTGCTTGTTGCCCCTGGGTGCCACGGATTCCCGGTGGTCCCTGCCGGACTATTAAGTTGGTGCCGCGGAAGCTTCAAGTAGGACTTGAAAGTTCCGCGGTATTGCTTTCATTTTGCCGTACGATCCTGAAATATGCCAGTGCGATTATGTACTGTTCATTTCCGGCCCGCATCAGCCACGCAATCAACCGTCCTTGGACCTCTTCCAGGCGCCGCGCTCGGACGCAGCCAGGCCGAGCAGGCCCAGACGGCCCAGTCCCGCCCGGACTGCTTCGGGGCTGAGCCCTGCCACGACGGCGAGCTTGTCCACGGAGCTCGTGGAGCGCAGCGGAAGGGCATCGAGCAGGATCAGGTCCTCGAGCGTGAGTCCGTCGTGCGCGGCCGCAAGCCCTTCCTGTTCCGCGGGCAGCTCCTCGCCACTGGCCCCGGCAAGCTCGGCGATCTCCCCCACATCGGTAACGCACACAGCGCCTCCATCCCGGAGCAGCCGGTGGCAGCCGGCGGAATTGGCACTGTGTATCGAACCGGGAACCGCGCCAACAGCCCGGCCGATCGTTTCCGCGTGGTGCGCCGTGTTCAAGGCGCCGGAGCGCCAGCGCGCCTCGACCACCACCGTGACGCCAGCCAGCGCGGCAATGAGCCTGTTGCGCTGGAGAAACCTGTACCTGGTGGGGGCCGAGCCGGGAGGCACCTCGGCGAGCACCGCACCCTGGTTGGCCACCGCCCGCAGCAGGTCCTCGTTGCCGGAAGGATAGAAGCGGTCCACGCCCCCTGCCATGACTGCGATGGTGGGCATCGGGCCGGTGCCGCCGCTCAAGGCCCCGCGGTGCGCGTGGGCATCAATGCCGTACGCGCCGCCGGAGACCACCGTGTACCCGCGTTGTCCCAGCCCATGGGCGAAGTCGCCTGTGACGGAGGCGCCGTAGCTGGTGCTGTCCCGGGAACCCACCAGCGCGATGGTGCGCCTGGCTGGCGGAATCTCCACCTCGCTGCCGCGCCACCAGAGGCACAGAGGCTCCTGGATGCCGAGGTCCGACAGCTGGACGGGCCAGAGCTCGTCGCCGGGGACGATCATCCTGCCGCCCAGCCGCTTCATGGTGGCCAGGTCCCGCTCGGGAGCCAGATCGGCCACCCGGGGCGCCCAACGCTTCAGGGACGCCGTGATCCCGGGCCATGAACCGGTTCCGTCACCGGCGAGCAAGGCAGTGATTTCCTGTTCGAGCTCCGGGCCGGCCTTCAACTGGCCCGTCGCGATGCGCAGGCCGTCGACGGCTCCTGCCGCCTGGACGAGCGCCAGGCCTGCCGCGTCCTGTGGCTCCATGAGCCGCGACAGGGCTGCCCGGGCCAGGCGTTTGGTGTCCGTTGTGGCCTGCGTGTTCATGGTGCTTCCTTTCATGCCGCTGCGGCCGCCTGCCGAAGGCCGAGCGCCTGTCCGATGTCATCGCCGTGCGGCCGGTCCCGGTGGCCGAGATCGGCCAGGGTCCAAGCCAGCCGCAGCACGCGGTCGTATCCACGGGCCGTGAGGACGCCACGCTCCAGGGAGGCATCAAGGATCCGGGTGGTTGCCGGCGGCAGGCGCAGCTCGCCCCTGAGCAGCCGCCCGGGTACCTGGGAGTTGGTCTCCAGCCCCAAGTGCCCGAGCCGTTCCCGCTGGCGCTGCCGCGCCTCCTGTACCCTTCGGGCGACGGTGACCGTGTCCTCCTCGGAACCCGGTTGCCCGAAATCCGCCAGCGAAACCCGTTCCACGTGCAGCTGGATGTCCACCCTGTCCAGCAGGGGCCCGGACATGCGCCCGTAGTAGCGCCGGCGCATGGTGGGCGTGCAGGTGCATTCCAGGCCCTTCCCGGAGGCCTTGCCGCACGGGCAGGGGTTGGCCGCCAGGACAAGCTGGAAACGGGCCGGGTAGGCCGCCGTTCCGGCGGAACGGTGGATGACGAGTTCGCCGCTCTCGAGGGGCTGGCGCAGGGCGTCCAGGACGCGGCGTTCGTATTCCGGCGCCTCGTCAAGGAACAGGACACCGCGGTGCGCCCGCGAGGCGGCTCCGGGCCGGGGCAGGCCCGAGCCGCCGCCGATGATCGCCGCCGCGGTGGCACTGTGGTGCGGGTTTTCAAAGGGCGGGCGGCGCACCAGCGAAACGGCCGAGGCCTGCACCGCGGACAGGGAGTGGATCGCCGTGACCTCCATGGCTTCCCGGTCAGCGAGATCCGGGAGCAGTCCGGGGAGTCTCTCCGCCAGCATGGTCTTGCCGGCTCCGGGCGGCCCCGTCAGGAGCACGTGATGGGCTCCCGCTGCGGCCACCTCGAGTGCCCGGCGGGCCTCGCCCTGGCCCGAGACGTCGCTGAGGTCAGGGGCCGGTCCTTCCGGAACCTCTTCATCGGCCGGTTGGCTGTCCTCGGGATCATAATCGAGGGCCAGGTCCTGCGGGTCGGCACCGTAGTCAAAGGCGAGCCGGGCCAAGGTCCGGTAGCCGCGGACGTTCGCTCCCGGAACCAGGCATGCCTCAGCCATGTTCGGCTGGGCCACCACCACGTCCGGATACCCTGCCTGCACGGCGGCCATGACAGCCGGGAGGATCCCGCGGACGGGCCTGAGCCTGCCGTCCAGCCCGAGTTCGGCCAGGAACACGGTCTTTGCCGTGGACCGGATGTCGCCCGCCGCCCGGAGCACGGCCATGGTGATGGCAAGGTCGAAGCCGGAACCGCGTTTGGGCAGCGAGGCCGGGATGAGGTTGGCGGTGATCTTTCGCCGGCTCAGGGGAATGCCCGAGTTCTGGGCCGCCGAGCGGATCCGTTCCTTGGCTTCATTCAAAGCGGCGTCGGGGAGGCCCAGAATGACGAAGTTGGGGAGTGTTTGGCCGATGTCGGCCTCGACCTCCACGATGTAGCCGTTGAGGCCCAGCAGCGCCACGGAATAGCTCCGCCCGACGCCCATCTAGCCGACACCCCGCAGGTGTTCGAGCATTGGTTCGCCCACGCCGTCGTCGATCACCGAGACGACGTCCACCCGCCGGTACGGCACGCGGAGTTCGTGTTCCCGGCACCACGAGGTAGCGAGCCGGTGCAGGCGGGCGAGCTTCGCGGTGCCGACCGCTTCGAACGGATGGCCGTAGGCGGTGCTGCGACGGGTCTTTACCTCGGCAACCACCAACGTGTCGCCGTCCAGCGCCACGATGTCGATTTCGCCGTCGGAACAGCGCCAGTTCCGGTCCACAATGCGCATGCCCTGCGTTTCCAGGAACCCGGCCGCCAGCATTTCACCGTGCTGGCCGAGCAAGTCTTTGGCTCTCATGTCCACCTCCGCTACCAGCCTGAGGGCGGAACGACGGCGGCGGCAGGGGTCTATGCGGCTATGTGGGAAACCGGGTCAAAGCAGGCCTGTGGAGGACGAGTCGCCCCGCCAGCCGGGGCAAGGGCAGGACGGATCAGCTGCCGAGATCTCCCAGGTTCCCCAGCTCGCCGTCCTTGGGCAGGGCGAGGTCCTCGTTGCGGGGCAGTTCCTCGACGTTGACGTCCTTGAAGGTGATGACGCGGACGTTCTTCACGAACCGTGCGGAACGGTACACATCCCACACCCAGGCGTCCTGCAGCGTCAGATCGAAGTAGACCTCGCCGTCGGCGCTGCGGGCCTGCAGGTCGACGTGGTTGGCCAGGTAGAACCGGCGTTCGGTCTCGACAACGTAGCTGAACAAACCGACGACGTCCCGGTATTCGCGGTAGAGCTGAAGCTCCATGTCGGTTTCATAGTTCTCAAGGTCCTCGGCGCTCATGCTTCCATCTTGCACCATCCGCGGGGCACCTTGCGCCACAAGGCGGGGCCACAGCAGGGCTACAGCAGGTTCCAGCTGGTCCGGTGGTAGGCGCTGGGTCCCGCGGCGCGGATGGCGTCGCGGTGCGCGGCAGTGCCGTAGCCCTTGTTTTCATTCCAGCCGAAGGCCGGAAGTTCCGCATGGAGCTCCAGCATCAGGTGGTCGCGGGCCACCTTGGCCAGCACGCTGGCGGCAGCCACGCTGAGGCAGCTCATGTCCGCCTTCACACGGGTGTGCACTGGCGCCTCGCACGCCGGTCCCGCCGGACCGGCGTCGAACAGGGACGCCTGGACCTCTGGCGAGAGCCAGTTGTGGCTGCCGTCGAGCAGTACGACGTCGGGACGCACCCCGCCAGCCAGGATGTCCAGCCAGGCGCGGGTCCCGGCAAGCCGCAGGGCCCCCACGATGCCGAGCTCGTCGATCTCCCGGGCACTGGCGTGGCCCACCGCGGACGCGGCGGCCCATTCCCTCACAAGGGGTTCCAGGCGATCCCGGTCCTCGGGCTTGAGCAGCTTGCTGTCCCGGACGTCGGCCAAGGGCACCAGGTTCTCAAGGTCCACAACGGCAATGCCGACACTCACCGGCCCGGCCAGGGCACCGCGGCCTACCTCGTCGACGCCGGCCAGTAGCCGGATGCCGGGGGCCAGGAACGTCCGCTCCACATCCAGGGTAGGAAGCTTCGGGGGTTTCTTTTCCTTGGTGGCTGCCGTGGCCATGGTCCTGCCGGCCTTACTTGCCGATGGATACGGGGGCTGCGCCCGCCGGGACGTTGCTGAAGACCTCCGGGTGGTTGTCCAGGACGTTCCAGCGGTTGAGCGGCCAGGCAATGACCGTGGCCTTGCCTTCCACGTCGGAAATATTGATGAAGCCGCCGTTGACCTGCTGGTGCAGCCGCGAATCGGCCGAGTGGTTGCGGTTGTCCCCCAGGACCCAGACCTTCCCCGCGGGAACAACCACGTCGAAGGACATCGGCGAGGGGATCTCGGCAGGGTTCACGTAGCTTTCATCCAGCGGGACGCCGTTGACGCTGACACGTCCGCTGGCGTCGCAGCAGCGCACCCGGTCACCGGGCAGGCCAACCACGCGCTTCACGAGGTGCTGTTCGCTGTCGTCGGGCAGCAGCCCCACGAATTCCAGGCCGTCCTGGACCCAGGTAAAGGGACCAGCGGGCTTCTGCGCGGCGGCCGGCAGCCAGCCCTGGGCGTCCCTGAAGACCACCACGTCGCCCCGCTGGAGGGCAAAGGGTTCCGGCACGAGCAGGTTGATGAAGATGCGGTCGTTGATGTCCAGGGTGTTGACCATGGATTCAGAGGGGATGTAGAAGGCCCTGAACAGGAACGTCTTGATGAGGAAAGACAGGACGACGGCGATGACCACCACAGTGGCGATCTCCTTCAGCCAGAGCAGCAACGGGTTTCCGGTTTTGGCCTTCTTGCCGGCGCCTTCCCCGGTGTCCTTCGCCGTGTCTTCCGTGGCGCCTTCCGAGCGGCCTGGGACCGCTGCTTCGACACGCGCCCCGGCACTGCCGCCCGCACCCTCCAGGCCGGCCCGATCGGCCGCCCGCGCGTCGGCCGCCCGCGCATCGGCCGCCTGCGCGTCTGCAGCCTGGTTGTCGGCGGCCAGCGCTGCCTCGCGTGCGGCGCGGCGCGGCGACTCCGCGGCGCGAGTCCCTTCCCTCGGCCGGACGTCGTCGTGCCGCTCGGGCGTCCCGGGCGTTGTCTCCGGCATCTACTGTCCGTTCTTCGAAGTTGGTGCGGCCTGCGCGGGGCGAGGCGTTTGTGCAAATCTATCAAGGGGCCAGAGGATCTGGACCGGCCGGCCGATGACACGCTCAAGCGGGACCATGCCGCCGCCCGGCGCGCCGAGGAGTCCTCGGGAGTCGGCCGAGCGGGAGCGGTGGTCGCCCATGAGCCACAGGCGCCCGGGAGGGACGATCACATCGAACTTCTGGGCGCTGGGTACGTCGCCAGGGTACAAGTATGGTTCCTCAAGCGCCTGACCGTTGACTGTGAGTTGCCCGTTCGCGTCGCAGCACACCACGTGGTCCCCCGGCATCCCGATGACGCGTTTGACGTAGGTGGTGTCGCTGCCAGTCACGCCCAGCCACTGGCTCACGGCGGACGCCGCGTCCGCCAAGGGTCCCTTGCCGCTGTTCAACGGGGCAAAGGAGCCGCGTCCGTCAAAGACCACGATGTCGCCGCGGCGGACGGGATCGGACGTGTAGTCAGTGCGCGAGACCAGGATCCGGTCGCCCGTGCCAAGCAGCGGCTCCATGGATTCGGAGGGAATGAAGTACACGTCCAGCCACAAGGACCGGACCAGGCCGCTGATGGCGATGGCAAGGACCAGCGCCATCAACGCAAAACGCCAGCCCTGTTTCCGGGGCTGGCGTTCTGTGTGGTCCATGATTCGTTCCTGTTGCGTTACGGATTTCTCCGGCGCTGGCCGGGCACGAATCCAGGACCCGCTGCGTTGGTCGGGAAGACCTACTTGGCGGTGGTGAAGTCGCGCTTTTCCTTGATCTTCGCAGCCTTGCCGCGCAGTGCGCGCATGTAGTACAGCTTGGCGCGACGGACGTCACCCTTGGTGACAACCTCGATCTTCTCGATGATCGGGGAGTGTACCGGGAAGGTACGCTCTACGCCGACACCGAAGGAAACCTTGCGGACGGTGAAGGTTTCGCGAACGCCGTCACCCTGGCGACCCAGGACGAAGCCCTGGAATACCTGGACACGGGAGTTCTTGCCTTCGATGATGTTGACGTGAACCTTGAGGGTGTCACCCGCGCGGAACGCCGGAACATCGTTGCGCAGCGAGGCTGCGTCTACGCTATCGAGGATATGCATTAATCCACTCCTGGTGAACGCCACAGGTCATTCACTTTGGGTCACGGCGGGCAAGCCGGGGGCCTGAGGCCAGCCGGAAATTCCCGCCGAAGTTTTCAAAGTCCGATTCCGCCACCGATTGGTGGAACCGGGTTGTCTTGCTGTTGGCTACACTCCCCCTGTGGCAGGTGCGAGCCCAGTAGACACAAGGGTTAATTCTGCCACACACGGTGGCATCCAGCCAATCAGTCCTCTTGCCCGCCGCGCAGGCGCAACCGGCCGTCGACGACGTCGTACCCGAGATCCTTGAAGGCGTTGCGGTCCGCACGGCTCAGCGAGCCGGCGTCGAACTCCGCGAGCAGGTCCGGACGGCGGTCCGCCGTGCGGCGGAACTGCTCGTGGCGGCGCCACTGGGCGATCTTGCCGTGGTTGCCGCTCAGGAGCACCGGGGGCACGTCGCGTTCGCGCCAGGACGAGGGCTTGGTGAAGACCGGGTATTCGAGCAGGCCGTCGGAGTGCGATTCCTCGATGAGAGACTCCGGATTGCCCACCACGCCGGGCAGCAGCCGGCCGATGGCTTCCACCATGGCCAGCACGGCCACTTCGCCGCCGTTGAGCACGTAGTCGCCCAGGCTGACAGGACGGACCGTGAAGTGTTCCTCGGCCCATTCGATGACGCGTTCGTCGATTCCCTCGTACCGGCCACACGCGAAGACCAACTGCTCTTCTTCGGCGAGTTCGTAGGCGAGGGCCTGGTTGAAACGCTCCCCCGCCGGCGAGGGAACGATCAGCACGGGCTTGCGGGAGTCTTCGGCAGCACCGGCACCTTCACTGGCACCTGCCACGGATTCCAGGGCCTTCGCCCAGGGCTCGGGCTTCATGACCATGCCTGCTCCGCCGCCGTATGGCGTGTCGTCCACGGTCCTGTGCTTGTCGGTGGTGAACGTCCGCAGATCGTGGACGTTCAGCTCCAGCAGCCCGTCCTGGCGCGCCTTGCCGATGAGCGAGAGCTCCAGCGGCGCGAGGTACTCCGGGAAAATGCTGACGACGTCGATCCGCATCTAGGCGTCTTTCCCGGCGTCGGCGTCGGATTCGGTGCCGGCCTCGGCGTCGGGGTCGTCGCCCGCGGCCTCGTCGTTGATCTCAAAAAGCCCGGCGGGCGGCGTGAGGAGGATGTAGCCTTCCTCGATGTTCACCTCGGGGACGATCTCATCGACGAACGGAATGAGGATTTCCTTGCCGTTGGCGTCTTCGACGACGAGGAGGTCCTGGACCGGCATGGTGTTCAGCGCGGAGACCTTGCCGACCACCTGCGAGCCGACGCGGGCTTCGAGGCCGACGAGCTCGTGCTCGTACCAGCCCTCGTCGCCGTCCTCGTCGTCGATGTCTGCGGTTTCGATGAAGAGTTTGGCGCCGCGGATGGCTTCGGCAGCGTTGCGGTCGGCGATTTCTTCGAAGCCGAGCAGCAGGATGTCCTTGTTCCAGCGGGCGCTGATGACGGTGAGGGGTCCGGCGGACGCCGGCTCCACAACAAACTCCGTGCCGGGGACAAACCGCTCGCCGGGCGCGTCGGTGAGCACCTGGACGGTGACTTCGCCGCGGATGCCGTGGGGTTTGCCGATTCGGGCCACCTGGAGCTGCATGGGTTCCTCTGTTTTCTGGATGTGCCGTGTCCCGCAAGGCGGGGTGCCGTGTGCGGAGCTGCGGACTGCGGTGTTTGGGGTAAAGCAGTCCGGCCCCTCCACCGTATTCGGTGAAGGGGCCGGATCTAAGACAAGTCGTGCTGGGCGCGCTACCGGCGGCGGTCGGTGTCGACGACGTCGACCCTGACCTGCTCGCCACCGGCCAGTGCAGCAACCACAGTGCGCAGTGCGCGTGCGGTGCGTCCCTGGCGGCCGATCACCCGTCCGAGGTCGTCCTGGTGAACGCGCACCTCGAGGGATTCCCCGCGGCGGTTGTTCTTGGCACTGACCTTGACATCCTCAGGGCTGTCAACGATCCCGCGGACCAGGTGCTCGAGCGCTTCTGCCAGCAACTTACTCAGCCTCGGTGGTCTCTGCTTCAGCAGCCTCGGCCGGAGCTTCAGCAGCTTCGTCCTTCTTGGCCTTCTTGGTGATGGCTTCCGGGATGATGACGGAACCCTTCTCCGGTGCAACGAAGGCAGCCTTCGGAGCCTTGGTCTTCAGGGTGCCTTCCTGGCCCGGGAGGCCCTTGAACTTCTGCCAGTCACCGGTGATCTTGAGGATCGCGGCAACCTGCTCGGTCGGCTGGGCGCCGACGGAGAGCCAGTACTGGGCGCGGTCGGAAACGACCTCGATGTACGACGGCTCTTCGGTCGGGTGGTACTTGCCGATCTCTTCGATCGCACGGCCATCGCGCTTTGCGCGGGAGTCCATGACGACGATGCGGTAGTACGGTGCGCGCATCTTACCGAAGCGCTTAAGGCGAATCTTTACGGCCACTTTTGTGGTCACTCCTGTTTCTGAAACGGGGTTGAGCCCAGCATTCTGCACCCGTGGGGCGGGCCATACTAGAGGGTTCGAAGGACAAGATTTAGGCACGGAGAGAGGGGCCGCGCCGATCAAGTACCTGTCCATTGTGCCAGATGACAGAAACTATTTCGAGCCGCGCCACCCCGAAGGGCCACCGGCGGGTCGCCAACGGCTCCCCGGACGGCGGAAAAGGCTACTCGGACCAGACGTACAGGCCCGCGCGGTCGGCGGATTCCACCTCGACCGCCAGCTTTGCAAGCTGCTGGACGTACCGGCGCGATTCCTCGGCGCCGAACGGCATGTCGTCCTGTCCGGCCCAACCGTCGGCCACCTCTTCGAGCACGTTGCCTTCGCCTTCGCTTTCGTAGCTCAGCAGCTCCGCGAGGGCCCGGACCATGGCATCGGGCACGCCAAGCAAGGCGTCACTGGTGACGTCAACCAGGGCGAGTTCGTAGTCAGCACCGCCCGCATGGACGGCCTTTCCCGCGAGGTCACCCAGCTGCTCCACCTCAAAGTCGCTGATTCCCGGGATCCTGACGGCGGCGCCAGCGGCGGCCGCACCCTTTTCCAAGGCTGACGCCCGCTTGAGTGCTTCAGCGTGGGTGGCAACAAAGATTTCGGCAAAACCCATGGAGAGTACTCTCATTCCTTCTAACGGACCGTGATGCTGGCAGGAAGCCGGCACGGCAGCCCGGATGGTGCCGCACCGTCACAGCCCAGCCTAGTGCAGCCGGGTCCCTCAGCGGATGGCCACTCGGAGCCGGTTACGCCACGGATCCTCGAAGCGCAGCTCCAGGCCGGTGTGGTGGCTTTCGATGCCCGCGACCTTGAGGCGGTCGGCCAGGGCACCGATGTCATCGCCGGACGGCACTTCGATCACTACCTCGCCCAGGCCCAGCGTGTCTTTGCGCGGACCGGCACCCCGGCTGTTCCAGACATTCATGGCCATGTGGTGGTGGTAGCCGCCGGCGGAAACGAACAGCGCCTGCCCATGCCAGCCGGCGGTCTTTTCGAAGCCGAGGGCGTCCACGTAGAAGTCCTGCGCCGTCTGCACGTCACCCACCTGGAGGTGGACATGCCCGACGCCGGCGTTCGCCCCACGCTGGCCGCTCACGGCGGCTTCGCTCAGGTGCTGCTGGAGGTAGCGCTGAGGGGGCAGCGGAAGGCTGTCCATGACAACAGTATTGCCGTTCCACTGCCAGCCTTCGCGGGGCTTGTCGTAGTAGAGCTCGATGCCGTTGCCCTCGGGGTCCGTGAAGTAGAAGGCCTCGCTGACCAGGTGGTCGGCGCTCCCTACGAAGGCCTGCGGCTCGAACTGCGCGGCGGTGGCCACCGTGGCGGCGAGCGCGGCCTGGTCTTCGAACAGCAGGGCGGTGTGGAACAGGCCCGCTTCGCCCCGGCCGGGGATGTGGAGCCCGGCCGCCGGGGAAAGGTGCACCAGCGGCTTGCCGACGCGGCCGAAGTAGACGCCGCCGTCCTGCTCGGCCACGGCGTCCAGGCCCAGGGCGTCCCGGTAGTAGCCGCTCATGAGCTTCATGTCGCCGACCTTGAGCATGACGGTGCCCATGGTGAGTTCGGCAGGAAGAAGGTCCTGGCTGGATGGTGTGGTCATGCGAAGCTCCCGGGTCCTGTTGGTGCCGACGTTCGGCATCCTCTACCTATCTAAATTACTTGAAGCTTCAATTTATTCCTAACCGGCCGAATTCGTCCGGATAATGTTCCCGCGCAGCACGATGTGCCTGAGTCCACGCACGGTGGACAGGTCCGCGCGCGGATCGTCCGCGCAGAGCACGACGTCGGCGCTGGCGCCTTCGCCGATACCCTCGACCCCAAGCCAGTCCCGGGCTCCCCAGCAGGCGGCGTCCAAGGCAGCGGCAGCCGGGAGGCCGGCGTCGTGCAGTGCCAGGATCTCATCGGCAATCCGGCCATGCCGGATGACGCTCCCGGCGTCGGTCCCGGCACGGACCGCCACACCGGCTTCGAAGGCTTCCAGGACGCGCTCCTTGCGGCGCTCCCACAGCCTGGTCATGTGTGCCGCGTAGACGGGGAACTTGCCGGCGGCCTGGACGGCGATGTCCGGGAAGGTTTCGATATTGACCAGCGTGGGGACGATCGGCACACCCTGGCCGACCAGCCGCGGGATGTGCCGCGGGAGCAGGCCCGTGGCGTGCTCGATGCAGTCGATCCCGGCGTCGAGCATGTCATCGATGGTGTCCTCGGCGAAGCAGTGCGCCGTGACGCGGGCGCCCTCGTCGTGCGCGGCGGCAATGGCGTCCTTGACGGTCGCGGCCGGAAAGCAGGCCGCCAGGTCACCGGTCCCCCGGTCGATCCAGTCGCCCACCAGCTTGACCCAGCCGTCGCCGGCACGGGCCTGCTTGCGGACGGCCTCCACGAGGTCCGCCGGTTCCACTTCCTCGCCCAGGCCCCGGATGTAGCGGCGGCTCCTGGCAATGTGGCGCCCCGCCCTGATGAGCCGCGGCATGTCCGGCCGCTGCTGGATCCAGCGTGTGTCGCTGGCCGAGCCGGCGTCACGGATCAGCAGAGTTCCGGCGTCGCGGTCTGCCGTGGCCTGGGCCAGGGCGGTCCCTTCGTCAACAGCGCCGCCCTTGCCGAGGCCCACATGGCAGTGCGCGTCTACGAAGCCGGGCACCACCCAGCCGTCCAGCACCGCGTCCGGTTCCGCGGCCGGCCGTTCGAACGTCAGTAGCCCGTCCACGGACCAGAGCCCGCGACGCTCCTGCTCGGTCCCGGTGAGCACGGTTCCGCTGAATTCGATGATGTTGGCCATGGGGAAATCCTAATCCGGCCGGGAAATCCTGGTCCGGCCGCAACATGACTGCTCTTGACCCCGGGCATGGCGGCGGCTGTGGTAGCTTCGTCTACGACCACACGGGGGCCCTTGCATGGGCTGAGATCAGGCTGACGCTGCCTGCGACCGTTGAACCTGTCCGGGTAATGCCGGCGAAGGAAGTGAGTAATCCTTGAGCACCACAGAAACACAGCACAGCCCTGCCCAGAACGAGGCAGCAGCGGTCACCCAGTCGCTGAAATCCCACTCCTTGGCGTACCTCGAGGACCCCGCCAACGGCATCCGGGTTCCTGTCACGGAGATCGCGCTGGAGCCCTCCCCCAACGGTGAAGCCAACGCGCCTTTGCAGGTGTACCGGACCGCCGGTCCGGGCAGCGACCCCGTGGTGGGGCTGGAGCCGTTCCGCTCCGCCTGGATCGAAGCACGCGCCGACACCGAGGTCTACTCGGGACGCGAGCGGAACCTGCTCGACGACGGCAAGTCCGCCGTGCGCCGCGGCGCAGCCTCCGCGGAGTGGAAGGGCGCGCAGCCGGTGCCCCGCCGCGCCGTCGAGGGCAAGGTCGTCACGCAGATGCACTACGCCCGGCAGGGCGTGGTGACGCCCGAGATGCAGTTCGTGGCACTGCGCGAAAACTGCGATGTTGAACTGGTCCGCAGCGAAGTGGCCGCCGGCCGCGCCATCATTCCCAACAACATCAACCACCCGGAATCCGAGCCGATGATCATCGGCAAGGCCTTCCTGGTGAAGATCAACGCCAACATCGGCAACTCCGCCGTCACCAGCTCCATCGCCGAGGAAGTGGACAAGCTGCAGTGGGCCACCCAGTGGGGCGCGGACACCGTCATGGACCTGTCCACCGGCGATGACATCCACACCACCCGCGAATGGATCATCCGCAACTCCCCTGTTCCGATCGGCACCGTGCCGATCTACCAGGCGCTGGAAAAGGTCAACGGCGAGGCCAACAAGCTCACCTGGGAAATCTTCCGCGACACCGTGATCGAACAGTGCGAGCAGGGCGTGGATTACATGACCATCCACGCCGGCGTGCTGCTGCGGTACGTGCCGCTCACGGCGAACCGCGTCACGGGCATTGTCTCGCGCGGCGGGTCCATCATGGCAGGCTGGTGCCTGGCCCACCACGAGGAGAACTTCCTCTACACGCACTTCGACGAGCTGTGCGAGATCTTCGCCAAGTACGACGTCGCGTTCTCCCTCGGCGATGGCCTGCGGCCGGGAGCGACGGCGGACGCCAACGATGCTGCCCAGTTCGCCGAGCTGGACACGCTGGCGGAGCTCACGCAGCGCGCCTGGGAATTCGACGTCCAGGTCATGGTGGAAGGTCCGGGCCACGTCCCCTTCCACCTGGTCCGCGAAAACGTCGAACGCCAGCAGGAACTCTGCAAGGGCGCCCCTTTCTACACCCTGGGCCCGCTGGTCACGGATGTGGCCCCCGGCTACGACCACATCACCTCGGCCATCGGCGCCACGGAGATCGCCCGCTACGGCACGGCCATGCTCTGCTATGTCACGCCCAAGGAACACCTGGGCCTGCCGAACAAGGACGACGTCAAGACCGGCGTGATCACCTACAAGATCGCGGCCCACGCTGCCGACCTTGCCAAGGGCCACCCGGGCGCGAACGAACGAGACGACGCCCTGTCCAAGGCACGCTTCGAGTTCCGCTGGCGCGACCAATTCGCGCTGTCCCTTGACCCGGTCACGGCCGAGGCGTTCCATGACGAGACCCTCCCGGCCGAACCCGCCAAGACGGCGCACTTCTGCTCCATGTGCGGGCCGAAGTTCTGCTCCATGCGCATCAGCCAGGACATCCGCGACGAGTACGGTTCCGCGGAGTCACAGGCCGCCATCGCCGAGCTGTACAGCGGCATGCGGGAAAAGAGCCAGGAATTCCTGGCCTCGGGCGGCAAGGTCTACCTGCCGGAGCTGCAGCTTCCGGTGCCGGCGGCGGCTGTCGCGTCAAGCGAAGGCGCGTCAGGAAGCCTGAACT
The DNA here is from genome assembly GCF_024741795.1 of Arthrobacter sp. CJ23. Lineage (NCBI taxonomy): Bacteria > Bacillati > Actinomycetota > Actinomycetes > Micrococcales > Micrococcaceae > Arthrobacter > Arthrobacter sp. CJ23. The sequence goes on from NZ_CP102950.1 coordinate 2,826,000, forward strand.
GAGCGGGCACGGCTGACATCAGCCAGGAAGGAGCGGATGATCCGGTTTCCTTCGGCTGAATCCTGGGGCCGGTGTCCTCCTGCTGCAACGCGGCGGAGGGCGCCGGTTTCCTGCAGGTAGCCGGCGATTTCCTCGTACAGCGGCTCCCAGCCGCCGGTGAGGACGAGCGTGGGCACGCCGGGGACGATGTGCAGCGGGGCCTCCCACGGCGGGGCCTGGAGCCGGAGCCGGCGTGCGGTGCGGCGGGCCTCTGGGGTGTCGAGCCCGCCCGGCTCCATCGAGAAGGCGCGGCGGACGTACTCGCGCTGGTAATCGTCGTCGCTGAGCTGGTGCCGGACCGCGAACAGCGGTTCCATGAGTGCCCGGTAGGCGGCGGTGGCGGGCAGTTCGGCCGTCAGGGACAGGCAGGCCGGCTCCACCAGGGTGAGGGAACGGACCAGGTCCGGCCGGGCCACGGCGGCGAGCATGGCCGAGATGGCACCCTCGGCGTGGGCCACAACGTGCCCGCCGGCGGGGTTGTCCGAGATGGCGCCGATGATGATGGAGATGTCCTGGGCGACGTCGGATTCCACCGGTTCGGCTGCCGGGTCGAAACCGTTCCGGCGCAGGAACAGGGCGTCGTAGTCCAGGGCCATGCCGTGCTGCTTGGGCCAGGCGGCGGCACCGAAACTGCCGGCGCCGTGCACAAAGACTACGCGCTGCTTTTGCATGATTTCACCCTATGCCACGGCCCGGACATCCCAACTGAGTAGCGCTAAGTGTCGTTATGAGCGTTCAAAACGACACTTGGCGCTACTCAGTTGGGTGGGAAAGCACGCGCCTTACTTGCCGAGGAACTTGTCGAAGCCCTTGGGCAGGTTCAGCGAGGAGGGGTCGAAGTCCGTTGCGCCCTGGCCGAAAGCGGCACCGGTGGGCGCTGCGGCAGCGGCGGCGCTGCGCTTGGCCTCGGCGTCGCGCAGTTCCTGGGCTGCCTTGGCCGGGTTGCCCGAGCGTGCCTTCTTCTTCGGGGCGCTCTTGCCGCCCTTGCGGCCGCCGGGACCACCAAGTCCGGGCATGCCCGGCATGCCGCCGCCCTGGGCCAGCTTCTTCATCATCTTCTGGGCCTGCGCAAAACGCTCCAGCAGGCCGTTGACCTCGGAGACGGTGACGCCGGAACCCTTGGCGATGCGGGCGCGGCGGGAGCCGTTGATGATCTTCGGTGCCACGCGCTCGTGCGGCGTCATGGAGCGGACCACGGCCTCGACGCGGTCGATCTCGCGCTCGTCGAAGTTCTCCAGCTGCTGGCGGATGTTCTGCGCACCCGGCATCATCATGAGCATCTTCTTCATGGAGCCCATGTTGCGGATCTGCTGCATCTGGGCGAGGAAGTCGTCCAGGGTGAAGTCTTCCTGGTCGGCGAACTTCTTCGCCATCCGGGCGGCTTCGTCCTTGTCCCAGTTCTTCTCGGCCTGTTCGATCAGGGTGAGGACGTCGCCCATGTCCAGGATGCGGGAGGCCATGCGGTCCGGGTGGAAGAGCTCGAAGTCGTCCAGGCCTTCGCCGGTGGACGCGAACATGACCGGCTTGCCGGTGACGGACGCCACGGAGAGGGCGGCACCACCGCGGGCGTCGCCGTCGAGCTTGGACAGCACGATGCCCGTGAAGTTGACGCCCTCATCGAAGGCGAGCGCCGTGTTGACGGCGTCCTGGCCGATCATGGAGTCGATCACGAACAGCACTTCGTTCGGGATGATCGCCTGGCGGATGCGGCGCGCCTGGTCCATCATGTCGGCGTCGACGCCGAGACGGCCGGCGGTGTCCACGATCACGACGTCGTGCAGCTTCTGGCGGGCTTCCTCCACGCCGGCGCGTGCGACGGCGACCGGGTCCCCAATGGGGTGCTCCAGTTCGGAAGTCGTTCCGGGGTGCGGCGCGAACACGGGCACGCCCGCCCGGCCGCCAACCACCTGGAGCTGGGTGACTGCGTTGGGACGCTGAAGGTCGGCAGCAACGAGCACGGGGCTGTGCCCCTGGGCCTTGAGCCACTTCGCGAGCTTGCCCGCGAGGGTGGTCTTGCCGGCGCCCTGGAGGCCGGCAAGCATGATGATGGTGGGGCCGGTCTTCGCCAGGCGGATGCGGCGGGTCTCGCCACCGAGGATCTCGACCAGTTCCTCGTTGACGATCTTGACGATCTGCTGGCTCGGGTTCAGCGCACCGGAAACCTCGGCACCGAGGGAGCGCTCACGGATGCGGCCCGTGAACTCGCGGACCACGGGCACGGCAACGTCCGCGTCCAGCAGGGCGCGGCGGATCTCCCGGACGGTGGCATCGACATCGGCCTCGGAGAGGCGGCCCTTGCCACGGAGATTCTTGAAGGTTGCTGTCAACCGGTCAGAGAGTGAATTGAACACGCGCCGTGCACTTCTTTCGATGGTCTACGAATGGCGGCCGAAAACGGCACACCTGAGTCTTGACGATTCCTGCCCCAACAAATTTGTCTCAACTACGTTTGTCTCAACTACGGGGACTCGACTATCTAGGGTACCAAGTCGCACCTTCAAGATGGCATGCTGGCACGGTGACCAGCAAAACAACAGTGAAAACGTTGCTCATCCTCGGTGCATCAGGCGATCTGACGGGCCGGCTGCTGCTTCCCGGCCTCGCCGGGCTCCTCGCGACCGGCCGCGCCGCCGGCCTGAAACTCGTGGGGGCAGGCTCGGACCCGTGGACCGCCGCACAGTGGCAGGGACGCGTGGCCGGCGCCTTTGCGGCGGCCACCGATGGCGCCGATGCTGCCGGCAAGGAGGCCCTGGCCGGCGTCACGGCGGGCACCGTCTACCACCAGCTCGACGTCACCGCCGAGGGCCCGCTGGCTTCCCTGCTGGCCGGCCTGGAGGCGCCGGTGGCGGTGTACTTCGCGTTGCCGCCGCACGTCAGCCAGAAGGCCTGCGAGGTGCTCCGAGGCGGGCAGCTGCCACAGGGAACGCGGCTGGTCATGGAAAAGCCCTTCGGTTCCGGATCGGAATCGGCCTCCGAGCTGAACCGCACCCTGGCCGCACTGGTCCCGGAAGACCACATCCACCGCGTGGACCACTTCCTGGGCAAGGCCACGGTGCTGAACATCCTGGGCCTGCGCTTCGCCAACCGCTTCCTGGAGCCCGTGTGGAACCGGGAGCACATCGAGAAGGTGGAGATCATCTTCGACGAGGACCTCGCCCTCGAGGGCAGGGCCCGCTACTACGACGGCGCGGGCGCCCTGCGGGACATGGTCCAGAGCCACCTGCTCCACATCATGGCCCTGCTGGCCATCGACGCCCCGGCCACCATCGGGGAGCGCGACCTCCGCGACGCCATCGCCACGGTGCTGCGGGCAAGCAGCATCGCCGCACCCTACCGGGCCTCGACCAGGCGGGCCCGCTACACGGCCGGCGCCATCGGCGGGCGCGCCGTCCCGGACTATGCCTCCGAGGAGGGAGTGGACCCGGCCCGCAACACCGAGACCCTGGCGGAGGTCCGCGTGGAGATCGACAACTGGCGCTGGCAGGGCGTGCCGTTCATCCTGCGCTCCGGCAAGGCGCTGGGCCGCAAGCGCAAGGAAGCCGTGGTCACGTTCCGGCCCGTGCCGCACCTGCCCACGGGCTTCTCCGGGGTGGACTCCCCCAACCAGCTGCGCATCGGCTTCGGCCCGGACACCCTGCAGCTGGACGTCGACGTGAACGGCCCCGGGGACATGTTCACCCTGGACCGCGCCACGCTCCTCGCCCAGCTCAACGCCCCCGGCATGCTCCCCTACGGTGAAGTCCTGGAGGGCGTCATCACGGGCGATCCCCTGCTCTCCGTGCGCGGCGACACCGCGGAGGACTGCTGGCGGATCGTGGAGCCCGTCCTGGAGGCCTGGCAGAGCGGTTCGGTCCCCTTGGACGAGTACGACGCCGGCAGTGCCGGTCCCGCGGGCTGGCCCACCGCCGTCGGGGGCTGAGCACGGCGGGAGACACGGCAGGCGGGCGGACACAGCGACTGTTCGGATGCAGCACACGTTTGGATACAGCAAAGCGGGCCGGGTACCTTTCCAGGTACCCGGCCCGCTGTCGCGTCAGGAGCTAGATGGCGGCTGAGCCGCGTTCTCCGGTACGGACGCGGACTGCCTCGTAGACGTCCACGGTCCAGACCTTGCCGTCGCCGGCCCGGCCGGTGTTCGAGGAGGCGATGAGGACATCCAGGATGTCGTCGGCCTGCTCGTCCGTGGCCAGGACCTCCACGCGGATCTTCGGCAGCAGGTCCACGTTGTATTCGGCGCCCCGGTACACCTCCGTGTAGCCGCGCTGCCGGCCGTATCCGCTGGCCGCGCTGACGGTCAGGCCCTGGACGCCGTAGGCTTCGAGTCCTTCACGGACTGCTTCGAGCTTTTCCGGTCGGATGATCGCGGTGATGAGCTTCATGCCTGGACACGTTCCTTGTCTTCTGTGCTGTCTGCCTTGGCTTCAGCCGAGGGCTTGCCGGTGATGAGGTCGTGCAGGGGCTGGAAGCTGCCGCCGTGGCCGCCGACGCCGAATTCGTAGGCAGTCTCTGCGTGCAGGCTGAGGTCCACGCCCACTGCTTCCTGCTCCTGGGAAACCCGGAAGCCCATGGTCTTGTGGATGATCAGGGCGATGACCAGGGTCATGACCGCGGAGTAGGCGATGGAGATGCCGGCTGCTGCGAGCTGTGCCCAGAGCTGGGTGAGGCCGCCGCCGTAGAAGAGGCCGCCGCCCACGCCGTCCACGGGGAGGGCGATGAAGCCCAGCGCCACGGTGCCGATGATGCCGGAGACGAGGTGGACGCCGACGACGTCCAGGGAGTCATCGAAACCGAAGCGGAACTTGATGCCGACCGCCAGGGCCGAGGCGATGCCGGCCACCAGGCCGAGGGCGAGGGCTCCGACGGGGCTGACGTTGGCGCAGGCGGGGGTGATGGCGACCAGGCCGGCCACGACGCCGGAGGCGGCACCGAGGGAGGTCGGGTGGCCGTCGCGGATGCGTTCGGTGATGAGCCAGCCGAGCATCGCTGCTGCCGGAGCTGCGAGGGTGTTGATCCAGATCAGGCCGCCCTGTTCAGCCGTGGTGGCCGCGCCGCCGTTGAAGCCGAACCAGCCGAACCAGAGGATGGCCGCGCCGAGCATCACGAACGGGACGTTGTGGGGGCGGTGGTTGGGGTCCTTGCCGAAGCCCTTGCGGTTGCCGATGATCAGGACGAGGATCAGTGCTGCCACACCGGCGTTGATGTGGACCACGGTGCCGCCGGCGAAGTCGATCGCGGGGCCAAGGGCCTTGCCGATGGCGCCTTCCGGGCCGAACAGCCCGCCGCCCCAGACCATGTAGGCCAGCGGGCAGTAGACCAGCGTGACCCAGACGGGGACAAACAGGCTCCAGGCGCCGAACTTGGCGCGGTCGGCGATGGCGCCGCTGATGAGGGCCACCGTGATGATGGCGAAGGTTGCCGCGTAGCCTACCTTGATGAGGCCGTCGGGGGTGGTGATGCCTTCCAGGCCGAACGTGGCGAAGGGGTTGCCTACGATCTGCATGAAGCCTTCACCGGAGCTCATCGACGCGCCCCAGAGCACCCAGACCACGCCGACGATGCCGATGGAGATGAAGCTCATCATCATCATGTTCAGTGCTGCCTTGGCGCGCGTCATGCCGCCGTAGAAGAATGCCAGACCAGGTGTCATGAACAGCACCAGCGCCGCCGCTACCATGACCCATACGTGAGCTGCGGTAAGTTCCATAGTGCACGTCCTCCCTTGCTTGTACTGCGGTACATCCGCTGTCCTGACGCCGTTTGCGTCCCGCTTAAGAGTTTTGTGCCGCAGTGTTTCGCCTGCGGAGGATTTAGATTGCCGGGCTGTTACAACAATCTCCCGGAAGTAAATGGTGCATATCCTGCTTGTTACGGATATGTTTCACGAGTCCCACACCCCACGGGACCGCTTAGTTTTGAAGGATCCCCGTTCCATGACGCAAAGCCCCCGGTCCACTGCAATCCAAGGGATCCGGCCCGTAAAGGAAGCCCTGCCCCGCGACATCAAGGTGATGTTGGCCGCGGCGTTCCTGATTGCTCTCGGCTTCGGCCTCGTGGCGCCGGTGCTGCCCCAGTTCGCCACCACTTTCGACGTCGGGGCGACGGCGGCCGCCGTGATCGTGAGCATTTTCGCGTTCATGCGGCTGCTCTTTGCCCCCGCGGGCGGCATGCTGATCGGACGGTTCGGCGAGCGCAATGTCTACGTGTCCGGGCTGCTGATTGTGGCGGCGTCGACGGCGGCCTGTGCCTTCGCGCAGGACTACTGGCAGCTGCTCATCTTCCGTGGCCTGGGCGGTGCGGGCTCTGTCATGTTCACCGTGGCGGCCATGGGCCTGCTGGTCCGCCTCGCTCCACCAGAGCGCCGCGGCCGGGTCTCCGGCGCCTATGCCTCGGCGTTCCTGATCGGCAGCGTCCTGGGTCCGGTGGTGGGCGGCCTGCTCGCCGGTTTCGGGCTGCGGGTGCCGTTCCTCGCCTACGCCGCGGCCCTGGTCCTGGCGGCCATTGTGGTGCGGACCCTGTTGCGCGGCGGCGACGGTGAGGCCGAGGGGACGGCCGTGGCCCCCGCCATGGGGTTCAAAGAAGCGCTGGGCGACTCGGCCTACCGGGCGGCGTTGTTCTCCAGCTTCGGAAACGGCTGGACCACGTTCGGCGTCCGCATGGCGACCATCCCGCTCTTTGCCGTTGCCGTGCTGGACGCCAGGCCGGAGACGGCAGCGTGGGCGCTGGCCATTTTCGCCGCCGGGAATGCCGTGGCCTTGGCCTTCTCGGGCCGCCTGGCCGATTCCCTGGGACGCAAGCCCCTCATGATTGCCGGCCTGATCATCACCGGCCTGGCCACGGGCGTGATCGGCCTGTCCACGGATCTGACGGCGTTCTTCGTGGCCTCGGCCGTGGCCGGCTTCGGTTCCGGAGTGCTGGGCCCGGCCCAGCAGGCCGCCGTCGCCGATGTCATCGGCAGGGGACGGTCAGGCGGCAAGGTCCTGGCGGTGTTCCAGATGGCGGCCGACACGGGAGCCATCATCGGCCCGGTGCTGGTGGGCCTGCTGGCCGACAGCCTGGGCTACGGCTGGGCGTTCGCCGCAACGGGCGGGCTGCTGGTGCTGTGCGCCGCGGGCTGGTCGGTGGCCCGGGAGCCGCTGCAGCGCTGACGAAGGCCTGCGCGATGGCGGGAAGGCTGGCACTGCGCCTTAAACAGAGAGTGCCTCCGTCCCGGTTCACGGAACGGAGGCACTCCGCTGTTGGTGCGCCTAGTTCAGCAGGGCATCCACGAAGCCTTCGGCGTCGAACGGTGCGAGGTCGTCCGGGCCTTCGCCCAGGCCGATGAGCTTGACCGGGACCCCGAGTGCCTTCTGGATGGCGACCACGATGCCACCCTTGGCCGTGCCGTCCAGCTTGGTCAGGACGATGCCGGTGATGTTGACCACCTCAGCGAAGACGCGGGCCTGGTTGAGGCCGTTCTGGCCGGTGGTGGCGTCGAGGACCAGGAGGACCTCGTCCACTTCGGCGAGCTTCTCAATGACGCGCTTGACCTTGCCGAGTTCGTCCATCAGGCCGGTCTTGTTCTGCAGGCGTCCGGCGGTGTCCACCATGACCACGTCGACTTCCTGCTCGATGCCCGCTTTGACGGCCTCGTAGGCCACGGAGGCGGGGTCGGCGCCGTCGATGTCGGACTTCACGGTGGGCACGCCCACGCGCTGGCCCCAGGTGGCGAGCTGCTCGGCAGCGGCGGCACGGAAGGTGTCGGCGGCGCCCAGCAGGACGTCCTTGTCTTCGGCCACGAGCACGCGTGCGAGCTTGCCCACGGTGGTGGTCTTGCCGACTCCGTTGACGCCCACCACGAGGACGACGGCGGGACGGCCGGCGTGGCGCTCCACGTGCAGGGTGCGGTCCATGGTGGGGTCCACGAGCTTGATGAGCTCTTCACGCAGCATGGCCTTGACGTCCTCGGGGCTGCGCGTGCCCAGTACCTTGACGCGTTCGCGCAGGGCGTCCACGAGCTGCAGGGTGGGCTCCGTGCCGAGGTCGGCCAGCAGGAGGGTCTCCTCGATTTCGTCCCAGACGTTTTCGTCGATCTTGTCGCTCGCGAGCAGCGCCAGCAGGCCCTTGCCGAAGATGGTGTTGGACTTCAGCAGGCGGGCGCGGAGCCGGTTCAGGCGGCCTTCCACCGGAGCGGGGGTCTCCACCGCGATGGTTTCGAGCCCGGCTACGTCGTCCTCGACCTCGGCCGTGGCCGGTTCCAGGACGTCGAGGCCCGCGGGGGCCGTGCGCTCCGGCACCGCTGCCGGGGCATCCTCCACGAGGGTTCCGCCGCCAGCTGTGGACGGCGTCGCGGGGTCGTTGGCGTCGCGCGTTCCGGAGTACTTGGCGGCGGACTTCCGCGCCTTGAGGAGAACCGGCACGAGCCCGCCGACCACCACGAGGGCAGCAGCAATGGACAAGATAATGGGGAGGAGATCGTTCACTCCCCTAGCTTCTCACAAAGCCGTGCCCGGCTTTCTACTCCCTGTTGCCCAGCCGCTGGCTGATGACGGTGGAGACTCCGTCGCCGCGCATGGTGACCCCGTACAGGGCGTCGGCCACTTCCATGGTGCGTTTCTGGTGCGTGATCACGATCAGCTGGCTGGACTCCTGCAGTTCCTCGAAGATCGTGATGAGCCGGCCCAGGTTGGTGTCGTCCAGGGCAGCCTCCACCTCGTCCATGACATAGAACGGCGAAGGCCGCGCCTTGAAGATGGCCACGAGCAGGGCGACGGCGGTGAGGGACCGTTCGCCGCCGGACAGCAGGGAGAGACGCTTGATTCTCTTGCCGGCGGGGCGCGCCTCCACCTCGATGCCGGTGGTGAGCATGTCGTCCGGGTCGGTCAGGACGAGCTTGCCTTCGCCGCCGGGGAAGAGGCGTGCGAACACGTGGTCGAACTGCTGGGAGGTGTCGGCGAAGGCTTCGGCGAAGACCTGCTGGACGCGGTTGTCGACTTCCTTGATGATGTCCAGGAGGTCCTTGCGGCTAGCTTTGAGGTCTTCGAGCTGGGTGCTCAGGAACTGGTGGCGTTCCTCGAGGGCCGCGAATTCTTCCAGGGCCAGCGGGTTGACCTTGCCAAGGGCTGCCAGGTCGCGCTCGGCCTTCCTGAGCCGTTTCTCCTGTTCCTCCCGCACGAACGGGATCCCCTGGGGCAGCGGAACACCGTCCTCGTCCACGGGGGCCCGGAGTTCGGCCCATTTGTCAGCGCCGGCGCCTGCCGGTACGGGGACCGGCTGCTGGGGGCCGTAATCGGAAATGAGCTGTGCGGCGGAGAGGCCGAGTTCCTCCACGGCACGGTTCTCCAGGGCTTCGATCCGGAGGCGCTGCTGGGCGCGGGCCAGTTCGTCGCGGTGCACGGAGTCGGTGAGTTCGGCGAGCTCCCGCGCCAGGGCGTCGTTGCCGGCGCGGACTGCGGTGAGTTCCGCTTCGCGCAGCTCTCGCTCCTGCTCTGCCCGGTCCCGCTCCTGGCCGGCCAGATCCACGGACACCTCGATGAAGCTGATGGCCTGTTCCACCGCTGTTGCCACGGCGGCGGCGCGTTCGGCCTGGGCGCGCCGGATCCTGGCCCGCCGGGCGGCCTCCTCGCGTGCGCGGCGTTCGGCATCGGCCGCGCGCTCCAGGGAAGCGGCGCGGCCGCTGATGGCGCCCAGTTGCTCCTCTGCCGTGCGGAGGGCAAGCCGGGCCTCCATTTCCTGGGAGCGGGCCACGGCAGCGGCGGCCGCCAGGGCGTCCCGTTCCTCGGTGGAGGGCTCTTCATCGGGGGCCTCCTGCGCGGCGCTGAGCCGCTCGGCCGCCACTTCCAGGGCCAGTCCGGCCTCGGCAATGTTGGCCTCGGCGCGTGCCAGCGACGCCGCGAGCCGCTCGCTTTCACCCACCGCGCTGCGGAGCAGGGAATTCAGGTGTCCCAGCCGTTCGGCAACGGCTGCCAGCCGGGCATCGGAGTCGTGCAGTTTCTCCAAGGCAGCGTCGGCGCGTTCCCGGGCTTCGGCGCGGCGGGCCACGGCGCCGGCCAGGGCGAAGCGTCCCCGTTCCAGCCGTGCGGTCACGTCCATCAGCCGGGTACCGGCGTCGTCCACTGCCGCCTGGATTTCCAGCAGCGAGGGCGCGGTGGCGGAACCGCCGCTGACGGTCAGGGCGGTGAACACATCGCCCGCGCGGGTCACGGCGGTCAGCCGCGGATGCCCCTCGATGAGCCGGGCGGCGGCCCCGAGATCGTCGACGACGGCGGTGCGGGCCAGCAGCGCGACGGCGCCCCAGGCTCCGGTGCCGGAGGGGGTCACGAGCTCGCTGGCCCAGCGGGCGCCGTCGGGAAGCTCGGGCACTGCCGCCGCGTCGCGGGTGTGTCCGGGCGCCTCGGCCAGCAGCAGTGCGGCCCGGCCAGCGTCGTCGTCCTTCAGAAGCTGCACGGCAGCGACGGCGCCGTCGCCGTCCGCCACCACCACGGCGTCCGAGGCGCCGCCGAGGGCAGCCGCCACGGCAGTTTCGTAACCCGGCTCCACGGCCAGGAGGGAGGCGAGCGGACCCAGCACGCCGGGGTGGCCGGAGGCCAGGAGCCGTTCCGAGCCGTCCTTCCGGCTCAGGCCCAGCTGCAGGGCGTCGCGGCGGGCCGTGAGGGAATCACGTTCGCGCAGGTCCTGCCGCTCGGCCGCCTTCAGCGCCTCGATCTCCGCGTCCATCGCAGCCAAGAGTCCGCTGGCTTCCTCGTATTCCGCGTCCAGGCTCTCTTCGCCGTCTTCGGCCCCGGCCACATCCGATTCGAGCGCGGTGAATTCGCCTTGGGCCAGGCGCCGGCGTTCCTCGCCCGCAGCCAGGGATTCGCGGAGGCGGCCGCGCTCGGATTCCGCAGCCTCGGCACGGGAGCGAGCGGCCCCCAGTTGTCCGGCGAGCCGCGCGAGGCCCTCCCGGCGGTCGGCGGCAGCGCGCAGCATCGCAGTGAGGCGTTTGTCCTCGTCCGCGGCCAGGCGTTCTGCTTCCTGCTTGGCCACCGTGGATTCCAGGAGCGCGGCGCGCTTGGCGAGGATGTCGTGCTCGAGGGCGGCCTGCTCCTGGCGTGCCTTCGCGGCCTGGCGGTCGAGGTGCTCGGGGTCGCGGCCGGTGTCCGGGGCTGCGTCCGAGGAGCCCAGCAGGCGGCGGCGCTCGGCTGCCAGCGAGCCCAGGGAGCGCAGCCGTTCGCGGCTCGCGGAGAGCTGGTACCAGTTGTCGCGGGCGGCGTTGAGCAGGGGCGTCGCCTCGGCGGCGTGCTGTTCCAACTCGGCCTGGCGCCGGCGTCCTGTGCCGAGCCCGGTGTCGACGGCGGTGCGCCGCTCCTTGAGGGCGGCCTCGTCGGCGTCGTCCTGGGCCAGTGCCGTGCTGAGGCTGACGAGATCGTCGGCCAGCAGGCGGGCCTTGGCGTCCCGGACGTCGAACTGGACGGTCTGGGCGCGGCGGGCAATCTCGGCCTGCTTGCCGAGGGGTGTCAGCTGGCGGCGGATCTCGGTGGTCAGGTCCCCCAGCCGGGCAAGGTTGGCCTGCATGGCTTCGAGCTTGCGGACCGTCTTTTCCTTGCGGCGCCGGTGCTTGAGGATCCCGGCTGCTTCCTCGATGAAGCCGCGGCGATCCTCCGGAGTGGCGTGCAGGACCCGGTCCAGCTGGCCTTGGCCGACGATCACGTGCATTTCCCGGCCGAGCCCGGAGTCGGAAAGCAGCTCCTGGATGTCCAGGAGCCGGCAGGCGGTGCCGTTGATGGCGTATTCGGAGCCGCCCGCGCGGAACAGGGTGCGCGCGATGGTGACTTCGCTGTAGTCGATCGGCAGGGCGCCGTCCGTGTTGTCGATGGTCAGCGAGACGTGGGCGCGGCCCAAAGGCGGGCGTCCGGACGTTCCGGCGAAGATGACGTCTTCCATCTTGCCGCCGCGCAGGGTCTTGGCACCCTGCTCGCCCATGACCCAGGCGAGGGCGTCCACCACATTGGACTTGCCCGAGCCGTTGGGGCCGACGACGGCGGTGATGCCGGGCTCGAAGTCGAACGTCGTGGCTGACGCAAACGACTTGAATCCGCGGACGGTCAAACTTTTCAGATGCAAGGTGCTTCGGTTCTCCTGTGTGGCCGGTCCCGTTCAAACTACTGGTCTTCAAATCTACTGCCCGACGCCGGATTCTCCGGGACTGGCGAACCGGAACCATAGGCTCCGCACCACGAAATCCTGTTCAGCTCCGGAGCTGGTCTTTTCCACCGCGGCCACCGGTCAGCCGGGAGACCCTGGCTTCGAGGCCGTCATCCACGAAGTCGTAGATCGCCGAGGCCAGCCAGATCACCACGGTGGCCATCACCCAGCCGACGATGCCGTTGATGTTGAAGCCGTTGGAGAAAATGCTGGTGAGGATCAGAATGGCCAGGGTTGCCAACAGGCCGGCCGCAGCGGTGAGCAGCTTGCCGCTGATGCTGGAGCGGGTCCGAAGGCGATTGCCGCCGCGCCTGATCAGTGCGGTGATGGCGGGTTTGACCAGCAGTGTGGCGGCCGTGAAGACTACCACCGCCCAGAGGAAACCGCTGCCCAGCCTGACGCCGGGAAGAATGGAGGCCACCCACAAGGTGATGGCGTTGAACACCAATGCGATGCCGATCCGGATGGCCCAGGTTTTCATGCGCACAGTCTGCCACCATGCACTGACAACGGAACAGGTGCACTGACAGCGGGGGGACAGCCGTGCCTCCGGCCCGGGGGCGTCGCAGCTACCAGCGCCCGTTCCGCGGGCAGGGCTGGCACACCGGGCAGGTGTAGGAGGAACGGTTCATGAACTGCTCCCGCTTGATGATGCCGACCAGCCCGGCGGCGGCGCAGCGGCTGCATTGCTCGCCCGCGCGGCCGTAGGCGTTCAGGGAGCGGGCGAAGTAGCCCGCCTAGCACAGTAAGTAACGTTGATATGGATCAGGTGTCCCAGTTCGTCCAAGGCTGACGCGAGAGCCGTGAAATCAAGGGATTTCGGACGTTCGGCGTATTGTCTCCCGATTATTCGGAGAGTGTTAAAAGTTTGACGAACAAGGAGGAGACCCGCCGCTTCACGGGCTGTCTACTCGCCATCTTGCGAGTTCTGTGACGCATTTCGTCCCGGAACCGCGGACTTCAGGCGCTTCGCAGAAATCGCCGCTCCGTAGCCTCGCACCGCTCGGCAAGCATTGTCTTCCCCGCCCCGGTGGAGTGTGTATCGGTCCGGTGATGTGCTCGTAAGCGAGCGAAAAGCGAGCTTCAGATCGTTGCCAGAACGCCAATATCGCCCTCGCCACCACATGCCTCGGCGATCTCCGGCACTGCGATGGAGTCGCCGGTCCGCAATGTCGCGCTGAATCTGGCCGACCTGGAAAGGATCCTCGCACCGCCTCCCCTGGCCTGGCCGAGCTCGACCTTCGGGCAAACCCCGGCCCCGGGGTCGCTGTACCGGTAGGGACGGCGGCAAGCACGTACACCGTAGACGGACATCCGGAGTATCCGGATCTGGTGACCGGGTGGTTCTGGAGTCGTGAACCTCTCTCGTCCCGCCATGCATAGGCACGACCAGCGACAGCGGCAAAGATCGCCGAACCACCCTTGACAACTAATTGAGTTGAGTCATAATTGAGTAGACTCATTTATTGCCCCGAAAGGAACACCACGCCATGCGAGCGTTCGTCGTCACCAAGTACAAGGAGCCGCTGCGCGAAGTGGACGTTGCTGAGCCGACGGTCGGGGACCGCGATGTGCTCGTGCAGGTTCAAGCAGCGGGCTTGAACCAGTTGGATGAGAAAATCCGGCTGGGTGAGTTCAAGCAGATCCTCCCTTACAGGCTCCAGCTGATCCTCGGCAACGACGTCGCCGGCACCGTCATCCGTGTCGGGTCAAAAGTGCGCGGGTTCAAGCCCGGTGACGAGGTCTACGGCCGCCCCGACAAGGACCGCATCGGCACGTTCGCCGAGCGCATCGCCGTCGCCGAGGAAGACCTTGCGTTGAAGCCCGCATCGGCGAGCATGGAGGAGGCGGGCTCGCTGCCGCTGGTGGCGCTGACGGCATGGCAGGCCCTCGTGGAGCAGGGCAACGTGCAGCCGGGGCAGAAGGTTCTCATTCACGCCGGTGCCGGCGGGGTCGGCTCGATCGCCATCCAGCTCGCCAAGCACCTCGGTGCGACCGTTGCGACCACCGCGAGCAGCTCCAACGCCAGCTTCGTGCGCGAGCTCGGGGCAGACATCGTGGTCGACTATCGCACGCAGGACTTCGAGCAGCTCCTGAGCGGATACGACCTGGTGCTGGACAGCCTCGGCGGGGAGAACCTGCAGAAGTCGCTGCGCATCCTCAAGCCCGGAGGAAAGGCGATTGGGATCTCCGGCCCACCTGATCCGGTCTTCGCACGCAAGGCCGGCCTGAACCCTGTGCTGCGCCTTGCGATCGCCGGGCTCAGCAGCAGGATCCGCAGGCAGGCGAAGAAGCTCGGTGTCAGCTACGAGTTCCTCTTCATGCGTGCCAGCGGCGACCAGCTGCGCCAGATCAGTGCCCTGGTCAACGATGGCGTGCTACGCCCGGTCGTGGGCAAAGTCTTCGACTTCGCCCAGACTCCACAGGCACTGCAGTCTCTAGCCAAGGGCGGCATCCGCGGCAAGGCAGTCGTCATTCTCGCCGACTGACCCGCTGACACCATCCACCATATAGACCATCCAGGAGAACACGCATCATGAGTAACACCGACGCCCTAAACGAATCCGTCGTCACCTCGTACGCGAAAGCACCGGCCCGCACCATCACCGCCGGTGGCGTCACGTACGCGTACCGGGAGCTTGGACCCAAGGGGGGCATCCCGGTCGTGTTCTTCGTGCACCTCGCTGCCACCATGGATAACTGGGACCCCCGCATCATCGATCCCATCGCGAGGAACCGTCACGTCATCACCTTCGACCAGCCCGGGGTCGGTGCCTCCACCGGGCCGGTTCCCGACAGTATCGAGGTGATGGCCGACGACGCCTACACCTTGATCCAGGCCCTCGGGTTCGACAAAATCGACGTCTTCTCCTTCTCGATGGGCGGCATGATCGCCCAGGACCTGGCCCTCAAGCATCCCGGCCTTGTCCGCAAGCTGGTGCTGACCGGCACCGGGCCGCGGGGAGGCAAAGACATCGACAAGGTCGTCGGCACCACGTACCGGGACATCCTCCGCGCGACCCTGACACGATCGGACCCCAAGGAGTTCCTGTTCTTCAACCGCAACGCCACCGGCAAGCCCGCCGCGAAGGCATTCATCAAGCGCCTGCAGGAGCGCACCATCGATCGTGACAAACCGATCAGCACCAAGGCGTTCCAGGCGCAGCTGAAGGCAATCCAGAAGTTCGGCCGCTCCAACCCGACGGACCTGTCAAAGCTCACCCAGCCCACCCTCATAGCCAACGGCGACAACGACCGCATGGTGCCATCGATCCTCTCCGAGGACCTCCACCGCCGCATCAAAGGATCCGAGCTGATCATCTACCCCGACTCCGGCCACGGCGGCATCTTCCAATTCCACGCCACGTTCGCCCCCGCCGCCGCCGAGTTCCTGAACCGCTAACCAGCACACACACCAAGAACGACGCCACCATGAGAACATCACCGCCCAACGCGCAACCCGACGTGAAGAAGCACTTCAGCTCATCGATTCTGCTGTGGGTGCGCACTGACCAGCCCCGCCAAACCGGCCTGGACTATTGGAAAGGGCCGCACTCCGGCATCATCGCCGCCACTCCGGGCCTGGCGGAATACCGGCAGATCCACCTCGCCGAACACAACCCCGGCCGGTGGCCAGCAACCAGCGCGGTGGAGACCATCATCCCCGGGAATCGGAAGATCGACGGGGTCGCTGAAGTCACCTTCCAGTCCGTGCTCTCCCCGCTGCAGGGTCGCAAGCAGACCGCGCTGGCGCACAAGGACGAAATCAACGTGTTCCACCGCACGCTCCTCTACGCCGGCCCGCCGAACTCTTCCCACTGGTATGACGTCGCCAGCCCGGCAGAGACAGTGGACTCACGCGCCATCATCTACCTCCGCCGCCGCGACAGGGTCCGCGCGGGCGATTTCCGCAAATACATCAAGAGGCAACTCGTTCCTGCCCTCACAAGTACCGGAGTGCTGAAGGAGCTGCGCATGCAGACGTTCCTGCCGACGTCGACGCCGCCCTGACCTATGTCAGGCACGGACACGCCCTCCCCCATTACGAAGAGTAGACACGTAGCGCAAAGGACTCCGGGTTGGCCTTGGGGGATATAGTCATAACTGAGTCTAGTCAGTTTGTTTCGGGAGGAACCCTCATGTCTGTCGCGTCCCAGCCGCTCGGACGGCGCGAGCGGAATAAACAGCAGAAGCTCGATCGCATCACTGCCGCAGCCAGCGAGCTGTTCGCTGAACACGGAGTCGAGGATGTCACGACGCAGCAGATCGCCGACAAGGCCGACATCGGCACCGGGACCCTGTTCCTCTATGCCAAAACCAAGGGAGAACTCCTCCTGCTCGTTCAGAACGCCCACTACGCCGAAGCGCTCGAACGGGGTCGGACTGACGCTGAAGCCATCCCGGATGCACTGGATGCGGTGATGTCCATCGTGCGGCCGATCGTGGAATGCAACCGCATCCAGGTCGACAACGGGCGCACTTACCTGCGGGAGATGGTCTTCGGGGACCCGACAGAGCCGCACCACAGCGTGGCCCTTTCCATCGTCGCGCAGACTGAGGAAGCCATCGCCGGCGTCTTGGGCAGGGATGAGTCGCTCGGTGCCGGTGATGCCGCAACCACGGCACGCATTGTCTCGGCAATCATGTTCCTCAGCATGGCGGCAAGCATGAACGCTCCCTCAAGCACCGAGGCGATCGTGCAGGACATCGGGACTCAAATCAGCCTGCTGATGCTAAGGACATAGACCCGGTGGTGCGCACATGTTGGGAAGACAATGCGTGCGAACTATGCCGACGCCCCGTAGATACAGGCATCTAGCACTCGATAGCCTAGGCCTCTGGAGCAAGAGGGGGCGGGAAAGACCATACTTTCGAGCCGCGCCGGCACTGCCCGTTCATGTCCTGGTTGTCTCCGGGCCCGCGATGGAAAGCCGGCGTCATAACAAACGTCTCGGCACCCGCCTTCCCACACGCGGTTGGCACGGCAGCTGCGACAAGAAGGTTCACGAAAGACGAAACGCTGCGTTCGCCTGGGAGCGTTTCCCGCCGCGATCTCGCGGGGACACCGGCGGAGCGCAATCCCATTTGCGCTGAAGTATCGATGCCGCAGTTCGGAGGCCATCCATGGTGGGACCGGGCCGGCTAGCGGTTGATGTCGGATTCGACGGCGAACTTATCGATCGCCGTCAGTTCCTCGTGCGTGAACGCGAGGTTGTTGATAGCGGACAGCGTGTCCTCCAGCTGGGCCACGCTCGAGGCACCCACCAAGGCGGAGGTGACCGGCGATCCCTTGGGCTGCTCGCGCAGGATCCACGCAATTGCCATCTGCGCCAGGCTCTGGCCGCGGCCTTCAGCGATGGCGTTCAGGCCCCGGACGCGGTCCAGCTTCTCCTCGGTCAGGGCTTTCTCGGACAGGAACCGTTCCTTCGCGGCGCGCGAATCGGCAGGGACTCCGAGCAGGTAGCGGTTGGTCAGCATCCCCTGGGCGAGCGGCGAGAACGCGATCGAGCCGGCCCCTACCTGGTCCAGGGCCTCGTACAGATTGGGCGAGCCGTTCTCGGTCCAGCGGTTCAGCATCGAGTAGCTGGGCTGGTGGATCAGCAGCGGCGTTCCCAGCTCCTTCAGGATGCGTGCCGCCTCGAGGGTCTGTTCCGGGGTGTAGGAGGAGATGCCGGCGTACAGTGCCTTGCCGGAGCGGACGGCGTGGTCCAGTGCGCCCATGGACTCTTCGAGCGGGGTATCCGGGTCCGGGCGGTGGCTGTAGAAAATGTCCACGTAGTCAAGGCCCATGCGTTCAAGGGACTGGTCCAGGCTCGAGAGCAGGGACTTCCGGGAGCCCCACTCGCCGTAGGGGCCGGGCCACATGTAGTAGCCAGCCTTCGTGGAAATGACGAGTTCGTCCCGGTACCCCTTGAAGTCGTCCTTCAGGTGGCGGCCGAAGTTGGTCTCCGCGGAGCCGTCCGGGGGGCCGTAGTTGTTGGCAAGGTCGAAATGGTTCACGCCCAGGTCGAAGGCCCGGCGAAGAATCGCCCGCTGCTCCTCGAAGCGCTTGTCATCCCCGAAGTTGTGCCACAGGCCGAGGGAGATGGCGGGAAGCTTGAGACCGCTACGTCCGACGCGGCGGTAGGGCATGGTGTCGTAGCGGGTGTCCGCGGCTGAATAGTTCATAGGATTTTCTTTCTACTTCCCACTGGAGGAAGCCTGGTGGCAGACGGCGAAGAGAATCGAACAGCAGCCGAACGAGTCATGTCAGGAATTCGTCGGTCACGTCTCCAGAGTCACCACGAAGCCCTCGTGAGGTCCACTCGTCTCGTTCATCCGTCACGCCATACGGGATACCCTCATCGAGAGCGACGGTGTACGAGGCAGGTCCCAGCCGAGTGACGAGAATGCCTTGTTGGACTTCTTGGGCCCGTTGGCGCACGAGCACGACCGCAGTGCTCAGTTCATCCTCGATGTGGCTTGTGCTGTTTCCGGTGACGTGCAGGACTTCTCCGGATTCGATCCGGGTGATCATCATGGTGCTCCTTGCTGCTCAAGGACTCTTCAGCGCGTCCAAACTCGGAGGTGTCGGTGTGCCAATGTCGACATCGGCAGGGCACGCGGCCCGTGTCCTGCCGATGTGGACTGGTGATAGGTTCAGCTGGCCATGGTGATGCGGTATAGAACCACTTGATCGGGGTGGATCCTCGGGGATGCAACTCCGACTTTCGCGAGGACATCACCAGGGAAGACTGCCCCGGGGAAGACCACACCATGCCGACTGGTTGCGCGCAGTGTAGAAGGTTCGACCACGACGCCATCGGCAGTCGGCTGGCCCCACCACTGGGGTGGCAGAAGCCCGGAGGGGGTAGGCCCTGTGAAGACCGGTTCCACGCGGTAAGTTGCGTCCGGGTCGAGTCCGCGGAGCTTCAGGCGTGCGGCGGGGTCCGGATACAGGCTGTCCAGTGCCGCGGCGGCGAAGATCGCGTTGCTGCGGTCCTTGCTGAGGACGCCGTGGACCATGACGTTTGAATCGGGGCTGTCCATTCGGACGAGGTCGCCGGAGAGGAGGAGCTGGCGTTCCTGCTTGTAGAAGGTGATCCACCGGCGCAGGCTGTCAAGTTCTTCGTTGCTGGCGTGGGCGAGGTCCCACTCGATGCCGAGGTGTCCGAAGATAGCGGTTCCTGCGCGGAATGCCAGGTCGTGCTGGCGGCCGGTGGTGTGGGAGCGGCCCGAAGCGATGTGGGAGCCCATGTATTCGGGCGGCAGCAGTTGCGTGGTCCAGCGCAGCATGGTCTGCCGGTCGTGCGGGTCGATGTTGTCCGAGACCCAGACCCGGTCGGTGTGTTCCAGGACGCCGAGGTCGACTCGGGCACCGCCGGATGAGCATGATTCGATCTCGAGGTCCGGGTGGAGTGCCCGGATCTCCTGTAGAAGTGCGTAGAACGCCAGCGTCTGTTGGTGGACGCCCGGGCGTCCACCGTCGAGTTGGTTGCCGGCCTCGATGAGGTCGCGGTTGTGGTCCCATTTGATGTAGTCGATCCGGTACTCTGCCAGCAGCGCGAGGATCTGCTTTTTCACGTGCTCGTATGCTTCGGGGATGCCGAGGTTGAGGACCTGCTGGTGGCGTGACTCCACGGGCCAGTCGGTGCGGGCCGCCATGATCCATTCGGGGTGTGCGCGGGCGACGTCGCTGTCGGGGTTGACCATCTCTGGTTCGAACCACAGGCCGAACTGCATGCCCAGCTCGTGGACGCGGTCAACCAAGGGGTGCAGACCGGTGGGCCACACGTCCGGGGACACCACCCAGTCGCCCAGACCGGAGGTATCGTCGCGACGCGAACCGAACCACCCGTCGTCGAGCACGTAACGCTCGACGCCTGCGGCGGCGGCGCGCTCGGCGAGGTCGATGAGCTCTTCTTCCTCTTGGTCGAAATAGACAGCCTCCCACACGTTGAGTGTGACGGGGCGATCGGCGGAGACCGGAGCCGTGCGGCTGCGCACGTGGGCGTGGAAGCGCCGGGCGACGGCGTCGAGGCCTGTCCCGTAGGAGGCGTAAACCCAGGGGCTCTGGTACGTGTCGCTGAGGCCCAGCCGGACTTCGCCGGGCAGGAGCAATTCTCCGCCGCCGAGCAGCTGGTCGCCGAAGAAGCGCTCCGCATAATGGTGGTGGTTTCCGCTCCAGGCCGTGTGGACAGCCCAGACCTCGCCCTGGCCGAATCCAAATCCGGGGGTTCCAGCGTGCAGAATGTAGGCGCTGTCAGAGCCGGTGCGGCCTTTGCGGTTCTCGCGCAGGTGCGTGCCCGTCCGCAGGCTGCCGCGCTGTGGGACCCGTTCGTAGTTGTGGCTGCCCGCGAAGTCCAGCAGTTCCGTCGCCTCCACCGGAATCGGAAAAGCCAGGGAAATGTCTTCAACGGCGTACGTCTTGTCACTCAGGTTGGTGAGTTCCGCCCGGCTGCGCAGCAGCCCGCCCGGAAGCAACTCCAGCGTCAGGTCCAGGCGCAGCCGTTCCGTGTCGTCGACGGCGCCGAATTGGACATGGCCTGCGCCCGAGGACGCGAACCCGGTGACTGGTGCACCGTTCAAGGCCACGGTGTGGACATGGAATTTCGGTGACCACCCGATGCCGTCGAAGGACCCCCGCAATCCGGGGCGTCCCATCCAGCCTGATTCCTGTCCAGGCAGGAGACCGGGCCGGGGCGGCAGGTCGATGGTGCTGGAACCGGTCACCGGGACGCTGGCCCCTACCAGGGCCCCTGCCTGCTCGGCGCTCAGTGACGGCAGTTCGGCCCCCCAGTGGACGACGGCAGGCAATCGCCCGTCCGTGGCGTCTACCAGCACGGACACTCCGGCTGCGGTCAGCTGCAGGATCGCGCCCTGGCTATCGGTTGACATGGAACTCCTCATGCGTTGGTGCGCTCAAGCCCGTCACGGGCTAGCGTGCGTTGGCGGTGCTGGTGTGTGGTGGGGCGGGGGTCAGGCTGCCGCGCTCCGGGTCCCAGCGGACCGGTATTGGATCCGACACGACGCCGTCGAAGAAGCCGTCGCTGTTGGCGTCATGGCAGGCCATTAGCAGCCATTGGCCTGCATGGTCCTGGATCAGGCGGCCGCTGTAGAGCCGTGCCGTCGTGACAATAGTTGCCGCTGCCACGTCGTAGGGGCCGCTGGTTTGGTCCGTTTCCAGGCTCCACATACCGCCGCCGCCGAATCCTTCGGCCCTCTCGGCAGCAAGAGTGTCCACTCCACAAGAGAACAGCAGGACGGTCCGGTCGTCCATGACCGCGGTCTGGGGAACTTCGAGGTGTCCGAAGCCCGCGCCGGGTTGGCTCAGGGGTGGCCTGACCTCCCAGGTTTCCAGGTCGGAGGAGACGGCGTGGCCGATGACTCCGCGGTTGTCGTCGTCTCCGGTGTTGGCCCGGGCCGTGATCAGCATGTGCCAGCCGTCGCCGTCCGGGTCGGCGAAGACCCAAGGATCCCGCCAGGCCTCTTCCGGCCAGGTGGAGTCGCCGTATTTTTCGTACCAGCGTCCGTCGGCTTCGATCACTGTGGCCGCGTGCTTGGTCCAGACGTGGAGGTCCGGGGAGGTTGCGACGCCGATGGCTTCGATGTTGTGTGTTTCGTAGAAGCGGGCACCGGTGTAGAACATGCGCCAGATCCCGTCCGGGCCCCGGAGCACGCTGCCGGTCCAGGTCGAGGTCGCGTCGAAAGCATCCGGGTCATCGGGCTGAAGGACGACGCCGTGGGAGACCCAGGTGCTTAGGTCCTGTGAGGTGGCGTGCCCGATCCGGGCGTTGCGGTGCCGGAGCGCCGGGTCGCCCAGGCTCTTTGGAGCATGGAGGTAGTACATGTGGTACGTGGAGCCGTCGTCGGCTAGCCAGAAGTCCCACACCCATGAGTCCTTGAGACTGAAAACCAATTGAATAGACCTATCTGCTTGTTATTGTGGCCGCCTGTCGGGGCGGGATTGTTGTTGGGGGGTTAGCCCTTGACTGCTGAGCTGCTGATGCTGGCGACGAACCAGCGCTGGAAGATCAGGAAGACTGCCAGGACGGGGACGATGAACATCGTTCCGAAGGCCAGTACCTGGCCCCATTCCGGTGGCTGCTGGTTTTGGAAGATGCTGATGGCCAACGGGAGGGGCCGGACGGTTGGGTCGGAGACCATGAGGACCGGCCACAGGTACGATCCCCATTGGGCCAGGAAGGTCAGGATGGCGACGGTGGCGAACGCCGGTTTCGTGATGGGCACGATGACTTGGAAGAACGTCCGGAATGGCCCGGCACCGTCCAGGCGTGCTGCCTCTTCGATCTCGCCGGGAACGTCGAGGAAGAAGGTATAGAAGAGGAAGATCGAGAACGCGTTGGCCATGAACGGGATCGCCTGGATGTAGATGGTATCCCGCTGGCCGGAGAACATGAAATACAGGGGCAGGGCGACCGCTTCGAACGGGATGATCGTCAGGACAATCACCAGCAGGAAGAGGACCTTCTTTCCCCGCCATTGCATCCGGGCGAAGGAGTAGGCCGCCATCGAGTTCACGAATAGGCTGCCGGCAACGACGGCGGTGGTGACGATGATTGAGACGACGGCGAACTGCCCGAAATATCCGGTGGCATCGGAACTGAGGTGGTCGAAGACGCCGATGTAGTTCTCGACGGACAGGTTCGTGGGGACGAAGCCGCTAAGGCCGCTGAGGACCTCAGTCGACGGGCGGAAGCTTCCGACGATCAGGTAATAGACCGGCAGGAAGAAGAACAGCGCGACCGCCGTCAGGATCAGGTAGTGGAGTGCGGTCTGCCAGCGATGGGTGCGTTTCATGCTTCCGCCCCGCCTCGTTGGCTGCACGGTTCTGGACATCGTCATCAGACCCCTCCTCGCTGGCGCGCCGCGGCGCGTTGAATGATTGCGATCACGGTGATGATCAGCATGAAAATGACGGTCATGGCTGCGGCCTGGCCCACGTTGTTGTTATCGAAGCCGGTGTTGATGATCTGGGTCATGACGGTCTCGGTGGAACCGCGGTCGACACTTCCGGAACGACTCAACAGGTACACCTGGTCGAAGAGCCTGAAGGAGAAGATCGTGGTGATGAGGGCGACGAAGATCAGCGTGTTCCGGATGCCCGGCACGGTGACGTTGATGAACTGGGCCCACTTGCTGGCGCGGTCCAGCGATGCCGCCTCGTAGAGTTCGGTTGGGACGCTTTGAAGCGCCGCGAGAACGATGATCATCTGGAAGCTCACGCTTTGCCAGATGGACATGACAATGATCGATCCGAGCGCAGTGGCGGGATCGCCGAGCCAGTCGTGGCTGGACAGTGTGCCTCCGCTGAAGAGCCCAAGGATGGCGTTCAGGAGTCCTTGGTCTCCGCGGGAGTAGATGAGCCGCCAGATCACGGCTGTCAGGGCCAGCGGGAACACCAGGGGCATGAAGATGAAGGTCCGGAAGATCACCATGCCGCGCAGTTTTCGGTTGACGAGGACGGCCAGGGCGAGGGCCAAAACGGTCTGCACAGGTACGACGATGAGGGCGAAGCTGAAGTTGTTCAGCAGTGCTTGGCCGAAAGCCGCGGCCAGGTCCGGATCGGTGAACAACCTTGCGTACTGTTCGAACCCGACGAATCGGGCCGGCCGCGGGCTGTTGAGCTGCACGCGGTAGAAGGACAGCACCACTGCGAGCACGAACGGTGCGACAAGGAAGATAGCGAGTCCGAGCAGTGCCGGACTGGCGAAGAGCGGGCCCGCGAACCGGTGCCCGGAAAGGCCGGCGGATGACCGGCGCCTTGCCGGCACCGTGGGGGCCTGGATCTGTTGCGTTTGTGTGGTCATGATGGAGGCTTTCGCTAGGAGCAAGTCCGGAGAGGTCCGGCCGCCGTCATTGCGGCGGCCGGACGAGAGCCGGAGGTCTATTTCTTGTATCCGTCGTTGTCGGCGAAGTTCTGGTCGATGGCGCGGGCGGCGGCGCTCAGGGCTTCCTTGGCATCCTTGCCGGCATAGATGGCGGCCTCGGCCTTGCCGACCTGGTCCGTGACAACGGGGTAGCCTGCGGTCACCGGCCGGGTGACACTGACGCAGTTGTCGTTGATTTTGTCCTCGGTGCCGCACGCCTTGCTCAGCTGATCGCCGAGGAGCTGCAACTGCTTCCCGGGGCCGTAGAGGCTGGAAGTGGCCAGTGACGTCTTGGTGGCGGGCGGGGCACCGTTGGCGTCGGTGTAGGTGTGGACGCTCTCATCCGACATCAGGAAGTCCAAGAACTTCCCGGCCGCGGTACCGTTCTTGGTGGTAGCACCCATGCCCCAGGCGAAGGTCCCGGAAGCGGTCTTGGTGCCCTTGCCGAAGTTCGGCAGGGGAATGGAGACCAGATCGCTGCCCAGGGCCTTGTAGGTCGGGTAGGTCCAGTGACCCACCCAGCTCAACGCGACGCGCCCGTTGGTGAAGGCCAGCCCGTCAGCGTTCGGATCAGTGAACTTCTTCCAGCTCGCGAACTTTGTCAGGGACTTCACGTTGGCTTCCGAATCCAGCGCCCCGGACGCCTTGTTGTCCTTGAGCATGGTCCCTCCACCGGACCAGATGACCGGCCCAGCAGAACAGCACGTACCCCACTCGCCGGCAAAACCATACTGCTCGGAAAGATCCAGGGGTTTTCCGCCTGGCACCACGGTGGCGAGCTTGTCCAGAACTCCGGTGAACTCCTCAGCTGTCCACGCCTTCTCCGGGGTGGTCGGGTAGGCGACGCCGGCGGCATTCAGCAGCTTCTTGTTGCCCCACAGCGCCAGGCCGGCGTTCATCATGCCCACGCCATAGGCGGCATTGTCAACAGTGTTCTGCGCCTTGATGGAATCCGTCTGGTTCGACAGCGTTGCGTCGGACACGGAGCCCTTCAGGGGGGCCATCTTGCCGTTGTAGACGAAGCTGGCCAAGGTGGGCCCATCGAAGTCAAGAACATCAGGCAAGTCGCCCGGTGCGGCAGAGTTCACGGCCTTGGTGTACTGGTCGGAAGGGAATAGCTTCAGGTTCACTTTGATCTTGCTCTGTGAGCTTTCGAAGCTCGAGATGATCTTCTTCAGTGCATCGTTCTCGGCAGCCTGTCCATCGACGGCCCAAACATTAATGGTGCCCTCGCCGGAGCCTGCCTCAACGGAGGGGCCGGCGCTGCCGGTTCCCGGACCGCCGCAGGCAGTTAGTGCCATGGCTGCGATGGATACTGCGGCGGCAGCGGTGAGGATCCGCGCCCCGCTCGTGGATTTCGGAATGGTCATCATTGATCCCTTCGGAGGATGTGAAATTTTAGGGAAAGCATTCAAAATGCTGTCGACATCGTCAGGCGAAGCGTGAGGAGGATCACTACCCAGGGGCTTGAGAATGAGTCTACGCGGGTAGACTCATCAGTGCAAGCGTCTTTTCAGCCTTGGTAAGCCTTGGGCGAGTCGTCGACAAGATCATAGTCAACGCGGGTAGACTATGAGGAACAACGGAGTATAGAGGTGGTCTTCATGGCAAATCTGCAGGCGCAGGCCGGATCCGGAAAGGTGACACGGACCGACGTCGCCCGCTATGCGGGGGTGAGTACGGCAGTCGTCAGCTATGTCATCAACGGGGGTCCCAAACCGGTCGCGACAGCGACTGCGGCACGGGTGCGCGAAGCCATCAAAGTGCTCCAGTATCAGCCCAATGCAACAGCCCGGGCCCTGTCCCTGGGCTCCACGCGGCTGCTGGGCATGATTGTTCCCGACAGCACCAACCCCTATTTCGCTGAGCTCACGGACGCCATCGCGCAGGCAGCGGCCGCCCGCGGCTACGCACTCCTCGCCGCCAACTCCCGCACGGATGCCAACACGGAGCGGCAGAACACCCTCAATCTCGTCTCGCGGCAGGTCGACGCGATCATCCTCGCCACCGTGCTGAGCCCAAGTGAAGTCGCCGCCATGCCGGTCCAGGGAATCCCCCGGGTGCTCATCGACCAGTCCAGCGCCGTGCACGGCATACCCACGATCAGTACCGACTTTGAACAAGGAGCCGCAATGGGCGTCCGGCACCTTATCGGTCACGGCCACGAGGACATTGGCATTCTGGTCGGCAAGGACATTGACCCGTCACGTGTGGACCCACGGCAAAACGGCTGGAGGAAGGCGCTTCGCGAGGCAGGCCTGCCCGACGGACCCGCGGAATTCACGGAGTTCACCAGGCAAGGCGGCTACGAAGCCACGCTCCGCCTTCTTGAGCTGCCGAAGCCGCCGACGGCCATTTTCGCCAGCTCTGACCTGTTGGCCGTCGGAGCCCTTCGCGCCATCCACGAAGCCAACATGTCCGTACCCGGTGACATTGCCGTTGTCTCCTTCGACGGAACTTCCGAATCGGAATTCAGCTGGCCTCAGCTCACCACGGTGAGACAGCCGATCAACCAAATCGCCGACGCAGTCCTTGAATCAGCTCTCTCCAGTGACGAGCCAGACGGCGAGATTCAACTGTTTCCCACCGATTTGGTCATCCGGCGATCTTGCGGTTGCTAAGACTTCTCAATGTGTCCGGTCTGTGAAGTCCCAGCAGCGAGGCTGCCCAGCAACTTCAGGCGCTCCTCGCTTCGGGTACCCGGTTTGGCTGTGTAGCCGGACATGAACCATACGGGGTTCGCAGGGGAGTCCATTGCCTCGTACACCAACTCGAGGTCGCCGACCTCGGGATGATAGACGCGTTTGATCCCGGTCCGGTGGTGCCGGACATCGTGCGCAGCCCAGCGCAGCCGGACTTCATCACTGCGGGTCATCAGCTCTCGGACGCTTATCCCGAGGATTCTGGCCGGCGTAACTGCGCAGCGTGGCGACGATGTCGGACGCGTTCTGCTCCCATTCGGAGAAGAACACCCTCGCTGCCGGGCTGAAGAAGGTGAACCTGGCGGTGTTGCCATGGCTTGCCGGATCCTCCAGCAGCGGCGCGTAGAGGGCATGGCCTTGCGCGTTGGCCAGCCACGAAGTCCATCCAGGGGTCTCGTGCCCAGACGGGCATGGCGATCGCGTCGATGAACCGTTGCAGGCTCGGAAGGAATGGCTGCTCCACCAGACGTTTGCGACGGCGGACCGGCTGGGGACCGGCAGCCTCGGCCGGGGCGTGCAGGTGATCGATCTCCGCCTCGTCCAGGCGCAAAGTTCTGGCAATGCCGTCAAGGATCTCATGGGAGACTCCGCGCAGGTCCCCCGTTCCATTCGCGCGTTGTACTCTACGCTGACGCCGGCCAGCATGGCTACTTCCTCGCGCCGAAGGCCCGGTACCGAAAGTCGGAGGGACCCGCGCTCACGTTACGGAAGTCGTCTCGGGCAGGGCACTGGCGGCGATCGTCCGGGTTGGACACTTCAAGCTTTCTGCGAAGATTTTTCCTCGGCACGCCGTTACGACATTGATGCTCCAGCGGTGTCTAAGAGTGTTCATCGGCTACCGGCGATCACTCAGATCCGACCATGGACACCCCGCTCAAAATCAGCGCGAACGCTGGCATTTCGGGCAAAAATGGGAGGACCTGTTCATGAAGGCCATGCGCTTAATCGGGGTTCCGCAGCGACGACAGGGCTCGCCCTCACGCCCATAAACTTCAAGGTCTCTTGCGAAGTAGCCGGAATCGCCGTTGACGTTGACGTAGAGGGAGTCGAAGCTGGTGCCGCCGGCGGCGAGGGCGTCGCTCATGACGTCCCGTGCGGAGTCCACCAGGCGCTCGGCGTCGGCCCGGCGCAGCGTGTCCGTGGGCCGGGCGTAGTGCAGCCTGGCCCGCCACAGGGCCTCGTCCGCGTAGATGTTCCCGATGCCCGAGATCACGCCCTGGTCCAGCAGCGCCCGCTTCAACCCGGTTTTCCGGGACCTGACTTTGCGGTAGAAGTCCTCGAAGGAGAAGTACGGATCGAGCGGATCGCGCGCGATGTGCGCGGCTTCCTCGGCAATCTCCGGGAGGGGCGTTTCGCCCAGGCCGCCAGGGCCGCCGTCGGGCGTGGGAACCAATGCCGTGACGAACAGCCCGCCGAAGATCCGCTGGTCCACGAAGCGCAACTGTTCGGGCATGCCGTCGGCGGGGCTGAGCCGGATCCTGACCTTGAGGTGCTTTTCGTCGGGGACGTGGGGGTCCTGCATGAGCAGCTGCCCGCTCATGCCCAGATGCGCCATGAGCGCGACGCCGGGAAGCGGCCCGCCGCCGTCGGGCCCGCCGCCGGAACCTTCCACGGCGAGCGGCATCCAAAGGAACTTTCCGCGGCGGACAACGTCCAGGACGGTGGCGTGTTCGAGGTTGCCGATGAAGTCTTCGGTGCCCAGGCTGTGGCGCCTGATGGACCGGGGGTCCAGGACGTCCACGGAAATGATGGTGCGGCCGCGCACCCAGCGGGCCAGGCCGCGGCGCACCACTTCGACTTCGGGAAGCTCAGGCATGGGGTCAGGCGGAGGCAGGACCGGCCGCGGCACTGTCCTGGATGGCACTCTCCTGGGAAGCGCCGTTCTGGGCCGCTTTGTCCCGTACCGTAAGCGTGCGCCAGGCATCTGCCGCGGCTTCCTGTTCGGCCTCCTTCTTGGAGTGCCCGGAGCCGTTGCCGTAGGACGTGCCGCCGATCAGCAGCTCCGCCACGAAAGTGCGGGCGTGGTCCGGGCCGGAGCCGTTCACGGCGTAGTGCACGGAGCCGAGCTGCCGGCTTGCGGCCAGTTCCTGGATGCTGGTCTTCCAGTCCGTCCCCGCGCCAAGGGTGGCGGCGTCCAGGAGGAGCGGGCCCACCAGGCGCATGACCAGTTGGCGTGCGGTCTCGATGTCGTTCGAGAGGTACGTGGCCCCGATCAGCGCTTCCATGGTGTCAGCGAGGATGGAGGCCTTGTTCTTGCCGTCGGTGAGCTTTTCGCCCTGGCCGAGGTAGATGTACTCGCCGATGCCCAGTTCCCGGCCGATGCCGGCAAGGGCCCTGGTGCTGACGACGGCGGAGCGCCGCTTGGCGAGGTCGCCTTCGGGCAGTCCGGGGTTGTCGCGGTAGAGCGAGTCGGTCACGGAGAAGCCCAGGATGGAGTCGCCGAGGAACTCGAGGCGCTCGTTGGTGGGAATCCCGCCGTTCTCATACGCGTATGAGCGATGTGTCAGAGCAAGACGAAGCGTCTCGGCGTCAATAGAGACACCGAGACGCTTCAGAAGCTCTTCAGTTGAAGACATCCTTTGTCAGCCTGTGCGGCAGATTAGGCGTCTGCGACCTTGCGTCCCTTGTATTCAAGGAACAGCGCAGTGCCGGCGGAGTCGGTAACGACCTTTGCCTGGTGCGGCAGGCTGTAAACAACCTGGCCGTTTTCGATGGTCTTGACCAGGGCGGGGGCAGTTGCCTTCCACTGGGCACGGCGGGCGCGTGTGTTTGCGCGAGACATTTTCCGCTTGGGAACAGCCACGGCTATCTCATTTCTCTCTTAGTCGAACACTTACTAATCAGTTTGCCGGTCAGTCTTAGCCAGGTCAGCTAGGGCAGCCCAGCGAGGATCAATGACCTCGTGGTGGTGCCCCGGCTCGTCTTCCAGGCGTACTCCACATTCGGAGCAAAGGCCCTGGCAGTCTTCCCGGCACACCGGCTGGAACGGCAGCATGGTAACCACTGCGTCCCGCAACACCGGCTCAAGATCGATCAGATCGTGCTCGACTCGACGTTGCTCTTCATCGTCTTCTTCATCGGAAAGCTCAATGCCCTCGTAGAAGAAAAGTTCTTGCACATTGACCTCAAGGTCATACGCAAGGGGATCCAGGCATCGGCCGCATTCGCCGGAAACTTCGACGCTTACGGATCCGGATACCAGAATTCCTTCGTGTACGGCCTCAAGTCTGAGGTCCAGCTCGACGTCCGAGCCTTCCTTCACGCCAATGAGTGCCACACCAAGGTCACTTGGTGCAGGTACATGTTCGTTGAGTGTCCGCATGGTCCCTGGACTGCGTCCAAGGTCCTTGACTACCAGCGCCAAGGGCGAACTTGCATCTCGCTTAATGAGAACTCCTGTAGAACATATGACCGACGTACCATCTTAGCCTGATCACGCGAAAGGACTCAAACCGGGGCCGCTTGGAAAGTAATTCCTGAATGGATCCGGCATCGAGCACCGCGTGGGCGGCGGAAAGGTACCGGTACAGCCTACCCTTTGCGGGGCTGTTCTGTTGGAGGCTCGCCGGCAAGGAGCCGCTTCAGCACGGATTTGGGCACGAATTCGGAGATGTCCCCGCCCAGGGCATTGACCTCCTTGATGAGCGT
The DNA here is from genome assembly GCF_024741795.1 of Arthrobacter sp. CJ23. Classification (NCBI taxonomy): domain Bacteria; kingdom Bacillati; phylum Actinomycetota; class Actinomycetes; order Micrococcales; family Micrococcaceae; genus Arthrobacter; species Arthrobacter sp. CJ23. The sequence continues at coordinate 2,856,418 of NZ_CP102950.1, forward strand.
GGAGGACAGGTGCAGATAGTGCGATTCCGCGGGCAGGAAAACGGTCTCGACGCCGCTGAGCTGGCGGTTCATGGTGGCCATGGGCAGCTCGTAGTCGAAATCGGATGACGAGCGCAGGCCCTTGACGATAGCGGAGATCCCGCGGTGCCTGCAGTATTCGGCGAGGAGGCCCTCGCCCATGGGTTCGACGATGATGCCGCGCAGCGAGGCCAGGGTTTCCCGCGCCATGTCCATGCGCTCCTCCAGGCTGAAGCGGTACTTCTTCGTGTAGTTGGTGGACACGGCGACGATGACCTCGTCGAACAGCCCTGCTGCCCGGGCGATGACTTCGAGATGTCCGTTGTGGATGGGGTCAAAGGATCCAGGGCATACCGCACGTCTCATGCTCTGAACCTACCCCATCTAACTGGCGGGATACCATGGCTGGAATGGCGGACCGGACTGGCCGGATCCGCCGTGCAGGAAGGCAATGCAGACAGTGACGAGCCCGGCCACATCATCCGAGACCGCTCCAGCCCCGTGGCAGCGTGCCGCAACGGGCGCCAACCTGCTCTCCCCGGACGGCAGCCTGGGCGTGACCATCTTCGAGGAGATGACCATGCTCGCCTTGTCGGCCGGCGCCATCAACCTCGGCCAGGGTTTCCCGGATGAGGACGGCCCCGCGGAGATCAAGGCGGCCGCACAGGCCGCCATCGCCGCCGGAGTCAACCAGTACGCCCCGGGCAAGGGCTTTGCCGTCCTCCGCGAAGCCGTGTCCGCCCACCAGGAACGCTTCTACGGCCTGACGCCGGATCCCGAGACCGAAGTCATCGTCACCACGGGCGCCACAGAGGGCATCGCCGCAGCCTTGCTGGCGTTCATCGAGCCGGGGGACGAGGTCCTGACCTTCGAGCCCTTCTATGACTCCTACGGCGCCATCATCGGCATGGCCGGCGGCCGGCACGTCACCGCTCCCCTGCTCGCCCCCGACTTCATGCCTGACCTGGACGCCCTCGAGTCTGCCTTCAGCTCCCGCACCAGGGCAGTGCTCCTGAACAACCCGCACAACCCCACAGGGGCCGTCTTCCCCCGCGAGGTCCTCAGCCGCATCGTGGAACTCGCCACCAAGTACGGTGCCCTGATCATCAGCGACGAGGTCTACGAGCACCTGACCTTCGGCGTCCAGCACATCCCGGTGACCACCATCCCCGGCGCCGCGGAACGCACCATCACGATTTCCTCCGCCGGCAAGACCTTTTCCTTCACCGGATGGAAGATCGGCTGGCTCAGCGGTCCGCAGCAGCTGGTGGCCGCCGTCCGCACCGTGAAGCAGTTCCTGAGCTACAGCTCGGGCACGCCGTTCCAGGGCGCCATCGCCGTCGGACTGGGACTGCCGGACGACTTCTACACCGGCATTGCAGGCACCCTCCAGCACAAGCGGGACATCCTTGCCGAGGGGCTCACCGCCGCCGGCTTCGGCGTCTACAGCCCCAAGGGCACTTACTTCATCAACGTGGACACGGCCCCGCTGGGCATCACGGACTCCGTGGACCTGGCCCGCCGGCTTCCCGGCCTGGTGGGTGTTGCCGCCATCCCGGTCCCCGTGTTCTGCCACCCGGAAGGGGCCGGGCGCACCCGCAGCCTGCTCCGCTTCGCGTTCTGCAAGAAGACCGAGGTTCTCGAGGAGGCAGCCTCCCGGCTCGCCACGCTGCGGGACAAGCTCTGAGCCGCACCAGCCCCGGCGGACACGAGGCCTCCCGCTTCCTCCGGACCACCGGCCAGCACGCCTCCATCGAGGCCGATTCGCTGATCGACGGCGCCTACGTCCTGAGCATCGGCGGCGCGGAACAGTCGCACGTGAATGTGGCGGAGCCCGCTGAGATCTTCTATGAGTACCTGCGCCGGATCGGCCATGTGGTGGACCTCGCCGCGCCGGAGGGCGTGCCCATCACCGCGCTGCACCTGGGCGCGGGCGCCCTGACCCTGGCCCGGTACATCCAGGCCACGCGTCCCGGCTCCGAACAGTATGCCGTGGAGCTGGAGCGCGAACTGCTGGACTTCGTGCTGCAGAAGCTGCCGATGCCCGGGGGCACGCGGCTGCACACGCACATCGGCGACGCCCGCGACGCCCTGGCCGAGCTGCCCGCGGAACTCCGCTTCGACGTCGTGATCCTGGACATCTTCTCCGGTCCCGAGGCGCCGGAGCACATCGCGTGCACGGAGTTCTACGCGGAGGCTGCCTCCCGGCTCCGGCCGGACGGGGTGCTCATCGTCAACGTGGGCGACGAACCGGGGCTGACGCTGGTGCGCAGCCAGGTCGCGGCCATGCGCCGGGCCCTGCCCGATATTGCAGCGTTCGCCGAAAGCGGCATGTTCGCCGGCCGCTACCCGGGCAACATCATCCTGGTGGGCACGCCCTGGCCGTGGCCCGCGGCGTGGACCGGAGAGCTCCTGGCGCGCGGCCCGCACCCCGCGGCGGTGTTGACCGGCGTGGACCTGGACCGGATCTCGGACTAGTCCCCCGGGGCGGTTTCCGTGGCATCTTCTGGAGACGCCTCCGGTAGAAGCTCAACGGTCGGTTCCGCGAACCACAGCCGCGTCTCGCCGTATTTCTTCTCGGCAAAGCACTCCATGGTTTCGGGCCAGTCCGGTTCCGCCGTCCGGGACGAGCGCTCCACCACCACGACGGCGGCCTCGTCCAGATGCGGCGCGAGCTTGGTCAGGACCGCGTTCAGTGCCGGCTCGTCCAGCGGGTAGGGCGGGTCCAGGAACACCAGGTCCCAGCGCACGTCCTCGGCGGCGCGCTCCAGGAATGACTCCACGCGGGCGCGGTGCACGTGAACCGTCTTGCCGCGCAGCACCTGGTTGACCATGTCCGCGTTGCGCTGGCAGACTTCGCTGGCGCGGGCATCGAATTCCACAAGTTCCACGGTGGCGGCACCGCGGCTGGCGCTCTCGACGCCCAGCGATCCGGAGCCGGCGTAGAGGTCCAGCACACGCGCGCCGTCCACCACGTCGAACGCGTCCAGCCGTGAAAACAGGGCTTCCTTGACACGGTCGGTGGTGGGCCTCGTGGCGGTGCCGGGCACGCTGATCAGGGGGTTGCCACCGGCCACGCCGGCGATGACCCGGCTCATCGGCGGGCCCCGGCGGCCGGACCGGCCTGCACTTGGTGCTGCATGGATTCCTTAGCCGCGTTCAAGGAACGCCTCCTTCTCGGGGTTCAAGTAGTCGTCGATGGCCGCGGCCAGCGTCTGGTGGTTCTGCAGTGCGGGGTCCTCGGCCACGAGCCGTTGGGCGTCGGCCCTGGCCCGCGCGATGATGTCCTCGTGCTCCAGCACGCGCAGGAGTTTCAGGGTGGAGCGGCCACCGGACTGTGAGGCGCCCAGGATGTCGCCCTCGCGGCGGAGCTTGAGGTCTTCCTGGGAGAGTTCGAAGCCGTCTGTGGTGGCCGCCACGGCGTCCAGGCGCCGGCGGCTCGGGTGGCCCGGCTCCAGCGTGGTCACCAGCAGGCAGGTTCCGGGCAGCCCGCCACGGCCCACGCGGCCGCGCAGCTGGTGCAGCTGCGAGATGCCGAAGCGGTCGGCGTCCAGGATGACCATGAGCGTGGCGTTGTGGACGTCCACGCCCACTTCGATCACCGTGGTGGACACGAGCAGCTTGGTTTCGTTCGCGGCGAAGGAGGCCATGGTTTCGGTTTTGAGCGCGGGGTCCTGGCGGCCGTGCAGCGGCTCCACGCGGACGCCGTCGAGCACTGCTTCCTGCCGCAGGCTCTCCAGCACCGACGTCACGGAGGCGAGTTCGCGGGCGGAGCTCTCCTCCGCCAGCTCGGCGTCGCTGGGCTCGGCCTCGCCGGGGGTGAAGTCGCCGTCGTCGTCCGTACCGATCTTGGGGCACACCACATAGACCTGGTGGCCGGCGTCGATCTCTTCCCGCGAACGTTTCCAGATCCGTTCCGCCCAGCCGGGGTTTTCGGCGAGCCCCACTACATGCGTGGAGATGGGCGCCCGGCCGGCCGGCAGCTCGTCCAGCACGGAGGTTTCGAGGTCGCCGAACACGGTCATGGCCACCGTGCGGGGAATGGGCGTGGCAGTCATGACAAGCAGGTGCGGCGGGCGGTTGGCTTTCGCGCGGAGGGCGTCGCGCTGTTCGACGCCGAAGCGGTGCTGCTCGTCCACCACGATCAGGCCCAGGTCCTGGAAGCTGGTCTTGTCGCTCAGCAGGGCGTGGGTGCCGATCACGATGCCGGCGTTCCCGGAGGCCGCGTCCAGCATGGCTTGCTTCCTGGTGGCCGTGGGCAGGGAACCGGTCAGCAGGGTCAGCTGCACAGTATCCGGGCCGGCATCGCCGCCGAGCATCCCGGCGCCGCCGAAGATGCCGTCGCCGGCCAGCGGGCCCAGGGTGCGGCGGATGGAGTCGAAGTGCTGGGCCGCGAGGACCTCGGTGGGGGCCAGCAGGGCGGCCTGCCCGCCGGCGTCGACCACCTGGAGCATGGCGCGCAGGGCCACGATGGTCTTGCCGGAGCCCACCTCGCCCTGCAGCAGGCGGTTCATGGGGGTGTCCTGGGCGAGCTCTTCCGCGAGGGTCTTCCCGACGGCGGTCTGGCCGGCCGTGAGGATGAACGGCAGTTGCCGGTCAAATCGGGACAGGAGGCCCTCGGCGCGGGGCCGCCGGGCGGTTGCTTCCTCGGCCGCCAGCTGGGCGCGGCGCCGGGCCAGCGCCGTCTGCAAGACCAGCGCTTCCTGGTAGCGGAAGCGATCCTGCGCCCGCCGCCAGTCCCCGGCGGTCTCCGGCGAATGGATCAGTCGGTAGGCCTCGGCCACGGTCAGCAGGCCGTCGCGGGAGGCGATGGACTGCGGCAGTGGGTCATCGAGGGCGTCGAGGTCAACTGTTTGCAGCAAGGACGTGATGACCTTGTGGATGGACCAGCTGGTGAGCTTTGCCGTGGCCGGGTAGACCGGGATGGGCATGACTGCGAGCTTCCCGGGGTCCAGCGATCCTTCGAGCTCAGGGTCTTCGTCCAGCAGCATGAAGTCCGGGTTGGTCAGGCCCAGGGATCCGCCGTAGCGGGTCACCTTGCCGGAGAACATGGCGCGGCGGCCGGGCTGCAGTTCGGCCTTGGCGCGGAAGCCGTTGAAGAAGCTGAGCTTGAGCGTTCCGGGCACATGGTTTCCGCCGGCGTCGTCGGTGACCACAACGTCCGTCAGGGAGCCCCGGCGGGCGCGCATCTGGCGGGTGGAGTTGGACAACACCCGGGCAATCAGGGTGACCTCCTCATCGAGCGGGATGTTGCTGATGGGAGTCAGTTCGCCGCGGCTCAGGTACCGGCGCGGAAAATAGTTCAGCAGGGCGCCTGCTGTCTTCAGCCCCAGGTGCTTTTCAATCACGGAAGCGGAGCGCTTGCCGATCCTGCGTTCGAGGGGCAGTTCCAGCTCAGAGTTCATGCCGGTGCTGGCCTGCGGTGGCGCCGGGCTCCGGATCGCGGGCCACGGCAAGCTGGCTGATCTCGATGCCCGCGGGTTCGCCGAGGGAACGGATCAGCGCGACGGCGGGCTCCGGATCGCGGACGTGGACATGGACGCGCCAGCGATAGCTGGTCTCGGCCGTGGAATCGTCGTCATCGTGGCCGGCGGAGCTGCCCACCTGGCTCATGATGACGGAATCGCCCATTTCGTCCAGACGCTGCCGGAGGGTGGCCGCTGCCAGGGGCGAAAGGTTGATGGTGCACATGACTTCAACGCCGTCGTCGGCAGGCATCTGGGTGTGGATGTGCGGATCCTGCAGTTTGTAGCCGTGCAGACCCTCCAGGAGTTCATCCTGCAGTTCCTCGCCGAGCACAGCGGAGCGCAGGCAGTCCAGGACCAGCAGCATGCCCACGCCGCCGGCATCCACCACATGGGCGGCGTGCAGGGGCGCAAGTTCATCTTCGGTGCGGATGACGGCGGCCAGGGCGGCGTCCACCACGGCGTCCAAGGCCAGGCCCAGGGCGTGGTTGCTGTCGTCGCCGTTTTGCACGGTGTCCACGGCGCCGGCGGCCCGGGCCGCGGATTCGAGGACGGACAGCATGGTGCCGGGCACGGGATCGCTCAGTGCCGACCAGGCACGGATCTGGGCACGGTTCAGGGCCGTGGCCAGCACGGAGGCGCTCAACCGTGACTTGCCTGCGAGGGGTTCGGCGACGGCGCACAAGAACACGGCAAACAGGGTGCCGGAGTTCCCCCGGGCCTGCTCCATGGCAGCCTGTCCGGCCTTGGCGAGGACCGCCCCGATATCGGTGCTGCCCTCGGTGCCTTCGGCCGTATCGCCGGAGAGCGCAAGCCGGGCCGCCCGGACGGTGAGGTACAGGTTGGTGCCGGTGTCGCCGTCGGCCACGGGGAAGATGTTGATGGCGTTGAGGCGGTCGCTGTGGTTGCCGAGCGTGGTCTCTGCCTTGCCCAGCCAGCGCCTCATCGCTTGCGCATTGGCAGCGATCTTAGTCTGCAAAGTGATCCCATCCCACGGTGTCTGCGGCCAGCCCCGCCATGGTGACGCCACTGCGCCCGTCATCGGCAACGGCCTGAACCGAGCCTATCGCAGTGAAGCCCTCCGGCAGCTGAATTCCGGCTGGGAACGTGGCCAGGAGGCCGTGGTCCTCTCCCCCGCCGAGCACCCAGGCCATGGGGTCAGCTGCCAGGACGTCGGAGGCTGCACTCAGCGCCTCGGCAAGGGGTTTCAGCGCTGCGGGATCAAGGTCGAGCACCACGCCGCTGGCGGCGGCGAGGCGGCCGCCGTCGCGCATCAGGCCGTCGGAAACGTCCATCAAGGCGGTGGCGCCGGCTCGGGCGGCGAGGGGCCCGGCCGCGAGGGGCGGCACCGGCCGGCACTGGCTGTCCATGAGCTGCCGCTGTTCGGTGGTGAGCGAGCCTGCCGGGATGGAAGACTCGAGCAGGGCAAGCCCTGCCGCTGCGCGTCCGACCGTTCCCGCCAGGGCCAGCGTGTCCCCGGGCCGGGCGCCGGAGCGCAGTACCGGTGGGCGGCCGTCCAGGGTCCCGACGACGGCGACCGTCACCGCGATCTCGCGGCCGCGTCCCAGGTCTCCGCCTGCGACGGAGCAGTCGGCGGCCCCGAGCCCGATGATTCCGGCGGTCAGGCCGTCGGCGAAGCCTTCGACCCATTCGACCGGGGTGCCCGGCGGCATGGTCAGGCTGACCACCAGGGACGTGGCCCGGCCGCCCATGGCATTGATGTCGCTGAGGTTCTGCGCGGCGGACTTCCACCCGACGTCATATCCGGTGGTCCGGTAGCCGTTGTTCCACTCAAGGCGGAAGTCCTGGTCCTGGGTCTGGGTGTCGATGGAAATCAGGGTCCGGCCGTCCGGGGCGGCGACCAGCGCGGCATCGTCCCCCGGGCCCAGCAGGATGCCGGGACTGTGGTTCAGGCGCGGGAAGATGCGGGCAAGGAGCTGGGACTCGGAGAGTTCGGCGACGGTCAACTGTTCATCGGGCACGCGTCTACGCTATCGCTTGGGGCCGACATTCAAGCATCCTGGCCCGCGGCGGCCAGGTACTGGCCGAGGGTGTCGGCCTTCAATGCCGCGCCCACGGCATCGATGGCGGCCTGGTCCGGGACCACGATGGACTGTCCGTCCAGCGACCACCCGGTGCCGCTGTTCGGGAGGGTGAAGCTCTCCATGTCAGCGGAGCGGACGTTGCGTAGTTCGATGACGAGCCGGCCCACTGCGACCGAGTCCAAGGATCTATCGACGGTAAGGAACGGCGACACCCCGTCGACGATCGTGCTGATCCTGGCCGGGTTGGAAAGGGTCTCAGCCGTCAGGAGTTTGCCCATGACGGCTTTCAGGAAGAGCTGCTGGTTCCTGACCCGCTGGTAGTCGCCGTCGGCAAAGGCATATCGCTCCCGCACGAACACCAGGGCCTTGTCACCGCTGAGCAACTGCGTGCCGGCAGCGAAGTCGAAGCCCGTCGCCGAGAAGGCAATCGGAACATCCACCTCCACGCCGCCCAACGCGTCGGTCATCGATTTGAAGCCCTCGAAGTCGAGGATCGCCACATGGTCCACGGGCACGTCCAGGATTCCCTCAACCGTCTGGACCACCAGCGGGATGCCGCCGTAGGCCATGGCAGCGTTGATCTTGGCCTCGCCGTGGCCGGGGATCTGCACCCAGGTATCGCGCATGATGGACATGATGTAGATGTTGCGGCGGTCCGCCGGCACATGCACCAGCATCATCGAATCCGAACGCTGGTCCGAGGCGCCGGCCTGCTCTGCCGCATCCAGGGCGGCCGGGCGGGCGTCACTGCCCAGGACCAGGATGTTCATGGCCGCGCCGCCGTTGGGCAGCGCAGGCTTGGCAGGACGGACCGCAGGCTCAGGGAAGGCGTTCTCGATCTTCTGCGTCTTGGTGTCGTAGCTGTGGGCGAGGCCTGCAAGATAAACGCCGACGACGGCGGCCCCTGCCAGCAGCACGGCAGCCAGCCCGCCCACTACGCCCCGGAAGAACCTCCGTCCGTGGCCTGCCCTTGCCGGCCGTGCCTCGAATTCGTCACCAGCGCGTTCGCGTTCCCGGCCCAAGTTTCTTCCTTCCAGTCCGCTTCCGAACTCCACGATAGGCTGGACGGATGCAACAAATGAGATCCGCCGTGTACATCCGCGCCCTTTGTTCTGTGTCAGCCGCGGCCGTATCGCTCCTGGTTCTCAGCGGCTGCTCCCCGGCCGTGGATGTCGCCGCCGCCGGCGACGCCGCGAATCCGGCCTGCGCTCCCATGATGGTGGCACTCCCCGACTCGATCGGCGACGCCGCCCGGCGGAAGACCAACAGCCAGGCAACGGCGGCCTGGGGCGACCCTTCGCAGGTGATCCTGCGGTGCGGCGTCAACGTTCCCGGCCCCACCACGGACCGCTGCGTGAGCGTCAATGACGTCGACTGGGTCATCAAGGAGGGCGAGCCGTTCTGGACACTGACCACCTACGGCCGCGAACCGGCCACTGAAATCCTGATGGACGTGGACAAGATCAGTTCGGCAACGGTGCTGGCCGACCTCTCCGCAGCAGCGGGCAAGATCAAGGCCACCAGAAACTGCGTGGGCCTGGGAGACGTCCAGAAGCTGCCGAGCAGCAAGTAGCCGAATCGCCTCCTGCCGGACAGCGCCCGACGGCCACCGCCGTCGGGCTGTCGACAGGGCTGCCGTCAGCGCAGGCCGGTCTTCCGGTTCAACGCAAGGTAGATCAGTTCGTCGATCAGCTTGGCGTAGGGCAAGCCTGACGCCGCCCACATCTGCGGGTACATGCTCTTGGGCGTGAAGCCGGGCATCGTGTTGATCTCATTGATGATGAGCTCGCCGTCGGGCGTGTAGAAGAAGTCCACCCGGCTCAGGCCCTCGGCGCCGACGGCGTCGAACGCCTGAGCGGCAAGCTCGCGGACCCGGGCAATGGCCTCCTCCGGCATGTCCGCCGGGCAGCTCAGGGCAGCGGCGCCGTCCTCGACGTACTTGGCGTTGAAGTCGTAGAACTCGTGCTCGCCTGCCGCGACGGCGATCTCGCCCGGCATGGACGTGCGCGGGGCTTCCGTGCCACGGCCTTCCAGCACGGCGCACTCGATCTCGCGGCCCACAATCCCGGCCTCGATGACCAGTTTGAGGTCGTGCCGGCGGGCCTCTTCGATGGCGGCGTCCAGGCCGGCCATGGAGTCCACCTTGGAGATGCCCATCGACGAGCCCGCACGCGCCGGCTTGACGAAGACCGGGAAGCCCAGCCGGTCCACGCGCTTGCGCACGGCCTCGGCGTCGTTGCTCCACTCACGGTCGGTCACGGCGATGTACGGCCCCACGGCCAGCCCGGCGGCCTCGAAGACCACCTTCATGAAGTGCTTGTCCATGCCCACGGCGGAGGCCAGCACGCCGGCACCCACGTAACGCGTGTCCGAGAGCTCCAGGAGCCCCTGGATGGTGCCGTCCTCGCCCCAGGGGCCGTGCAGGAGCGGAAAGACGACGTCCACCGAGCCGAGTTCCTGCGGAACCGCGTTCGGTTCCGTGACGATCAGCTGGTGCGCGCCGCCGATTTCGGCGAGCGTGACGGTCTTGCCCGACGGCGCCACCTCCGGCAGTGAGGCAGAGCTTAGTGACCACTGGCTGGTGTCGCCGGAGGCGAGCACCCACTGGCCGGACTTCGCGATGCCGATGGGGACGACGTCGTACTTGCTTTTGTCGATGGCGCCCATGACGCCGGCGGCGGTCACGCAGCTGACGGCGTGCTCACTGGAGCGGCCGCCGAACAGCACGGCCACACGAGGGCGGCGGACGGCGTCGGGAGTGGTTTCTTCGGTCACGGTCAGTAATCGCCTTCGGACTTCAGGGCCCGGGCCAGCAAACGCGGCCCGAGGTCATCAACGGACATTTTGCCTTCGAGGACGGCCACGACGGCGGCCGTAATGGGCATCTCGACGCCCAGCTTGCCGGCCAGCTCATGGACGGCGTGGCCGGACTTGATGCCTTCGGCGGTCTGCGTCATGTGCTGCGTGACCTGCTCCAGGGTGAGGCCTTCGCCCAGCAGCCGGCCCGCGGTGTGGTTGCGGGACAGCGGCGAGGAGCAGGTTGCCACGAGGTCGCCCAGGCCCGCGAGGCCGGCCATGGTGTGCGCTTCGCCGCCCAGCGCCAGGGCCAGGCGCGAGGTTTCGGCCAGGCCGCGCGTGATGACGGAGGCCTTGGTGTTGTCGCCCATCTGCTTGCCTTCGCAGATTCCGACGGCGAGGGCGATGACGTTCTTGACGATGCCGCCGATTTCCACGCCCACCACATCGGTGCTGGTGTACGGGCGGAAGTACGGGGCCGTGCAGCAGACGGCGATGGACACCGCGGTGGCCTCGTCGCTGCAGGCTACCACGGACGCCGTCGGTTGTTCCATGGCGATTTCCATCGCCAGGTTGGGCCCGGAGACCACCGCGACGCGATCCGCCGGGATGTCGAATTCCTCGGCAATGACTTCGCTCATGCGTGCGTCCGTGCCGAGCTCGAGACCCTTCATCAGGGAAACCACCACGGCGCCGGGCGCCAGCAGCGGCTTCCATTCGCTCAGCTGGGCACGAAGGGACTGGGCCGGGACGGCGAGGATGACGATGCCCGCGCCGTTCAGGACCTCGGCGACGTCGGTGGAGGCCGTGATGCAGTCCGGCAGCTCAGTGTCCTTGAGGTACTGCTCGTTGCGGTGCTTGGTGTTGATCTGCTCCACCACTTCGGCGCGGCGGCCCCAGATCCGGATGCTCCGTTCACTGCCGGCAGCGGCAGCGGCGTCCGCGAGGACCTTCGCGAACGTGGTGCCCCAGGACCCTGCACCGAGCACGGCAATGGCTGATTGGCTGTGTGTGGCCGTCATTTGGGGCCGTCCTGACCGGGGTCGGTTTCGTCCTTGGGTGCGCCGCCCGGCGCGTCCGGGCCGGCGGCGCTAGCGGCGCTAGCGGCGCCCCTCTCCATGAAACGTCCGTGCTTGGACTGCTTGTGGGCCGCGGGATCCCAGCGCTCAGCCGGGGGTTCTTCGCCGCGCAAGGTGGCCAGGAGTGCGGTGATGGCATCCATGATCACATCCGTCGCTTCCGTCAGCGTGGCCCGGTCCATGGGCCTGCCCTCAAAGGCGCTCAGGTCCACGGGCTCCCCCACCAGGATGCGCGAGGTCTTGCGCGGGAAGATGTGGAAGCGCTTGGCGTAGCGGGGAAAGACCTCCTGCGCGCCCCAGTGCGCGATCGGGACCACCGGGGCCCCGGTCTGGATGGCCAGGCGTGCCGCACCGGTGTGGCCCTTCATCGGCCACAGATCCGGGTCCCGGGTGAGGGTGCCCTCCGGGTAGATGATGATGGCGCCTCCGGCGTCCACCACGCTCTGGGCGGCCTGCAGCGAACGGTTCGCCCCCGCCGTCGAGCGTTCCACCGGGATCTGGTTGGTGGCGCGCAGCAAGGCACCCACAACGGGAGCCTTGAACAGACCCGCCTTGGCCAGGAAGTGCGGCGGGCGCTTCATGTTGTACAGCATGTGCCCCACCACCACGGGGTCGATCTCGGTGCAGTGGTTCGGTGCCGCGATGAAGCCTCCGGCGGGAAGCTTGTCAGTGCCTTCCCATTTCTTGGCCATGAGGATGTTCATCAGCGGACGCGCGAGCCCTGCGAGCAGCGCGAACATGGCACGGCTCTTGGCCGATTCCTTCAAGGAGGTCCCCCGTTTACTTGGCTGAGGTGATGTCGAAATCTGCGCCGAGGCCGGCCAGTTTGTCCGTGAAGCGCTCGTAGCCGCGGTTGATGATGTCGATGCCCGTCACGCGTGAGGTTCCGTTGGCGGCGAGGGCTGCGATGAGGTGGCTGAAGCCCCCGCGGAGGTCAGGGATGTCGATGTCCGTGCCGTGCAGCGGGGTGGGGCCGGAGATGACGGCCGAGTGCAGGAAGTTCCGCTGACCGAAGCGGCACGGCACGCTGCCGAGGCACTCGCGGTGGACCTGGATGCTGGCGCCCATGCGGGTCAGCGCCTCCGTGAAGCCGAAGCGGTTTTCGTACACGGTTTCGTGCACGATCGAGACGCCTTCGGCCTGGGTCAGGGCGACCACCAGGGGCTGCTGCCAGTCGGTCATGAAGCCGGGGTGCACATCGGTCTCGAGGACCAGCGGGCTCAGCTTGCCGCCGGGGTGGTAGAAGCGGATGCCGTCCTCGCGGATGTCCATGCCGCCGCCCACCTTGCGGTAGGTGTTCAGGAAGGTCATCATGTCGCGCTGCGAGGCACCCTCGACGAAGATGTCGCCGCGGGTCACCAGCGCCGCGGAGGCCCAGGACGCCGACTCGTTGCGGTCGGACAATGCACGGTGGTCGTAGCCGCCCAGGTCCTTGACGCCTTCGATCCTGATGGTGCGGTCCGTCTGGACGCTGATGATGGCGCCCATCTTCTGCAGCACGGCGATGAGGTCGATGATTTCCGGCTCCGTGGCGGCACCGGAGAGCTCCGTGATGCCCTCGGCGCGCGTGGCGCTCAAGAGGACCTGCTCGGTGGCCCCGACGGACGGGTACGGCAGCGAGATCTTGGCGCCCTGCAGGCCGTGCGGGGCCGAAATGTGGATGCCCCCGGGGCGCTTCTCCACCACGGCCCCGAACTGGCGCAGCACGTTCAGGTGGTAATCGATGGGGCGGTCGCCGATCTTGCAGCCGCCGAGGTCCGGAATGAAGGCTTCGCCGATCGCGTGGATGAGCGGGCCGCAGAGCAGGATGGGGATGCGGGAGTCACCGGCGTGGGCGTCGATGGCTGTGCTGGAGGCCGTCTTGGCATCCTTCGGGTCCAGGGTCAGGTCTCCCGTGGCGGGGTCCTTCACAACGGTCACGCCGTGGAGCTGCAGGAGGCTGGTGACAACCTCCACGTCCTTGATTTCCGGCACATTCCGCAGCACGGAAGGCTCGCTGCCCAGCAGCGCCGCGACCATTGCTTTTGGTACAAGGTTCTTGGCACCGCGAACGGTTACGCGCCCGGTCAACGGGACGCCACCGCGGATTGTCAGAACACTACTCATCTATACCGGTTTCCTCACGAATACTCGCCCCCCATACTTACAAAGGCTCCAGCTAAGCATAGAAGCTCGCGGAACTGATCCGAAATGACGGGGCTGCAGGGGTGGCGTTGCGGCCTGCGAGATCTGCATTCGGTGGGGACCGCGGCACCTGTTGCAATGGGCGCGACGGGTTCCTTTGCGGGTGCAGATTCCGCGCGGGGCACCGGCCGCAGGGCCCCGTTATCAACATACGACGACGGCGGGCTGGCGCGGCCGGGCTCTGCGGGCCGACCGTGGACCTATGACTGCAGACACGACGTCCCTTGGCTGGTCCGATCCGCGATGGTCGGATTCAGGCTGGCGGGAGCCGAGCTGGTCAGACGCAAAGGGCTCGGATGCAGGCCCGTCGGGTCCGGGCTTGGCGGAATCAAGTTGGGCCGAGACGACCGGCCAGGAACCGCGAGCCGCACTGTCCGCCCCGGACTGGATCGCGCCGCACAGCGACCCCGGTGATGACTATGGCGGCCGAACCGTAGCCAGGCAGGCCAGGCGCAAGGAACTGGTCCGGGTCCGGCGCGGCCTCTACCTGCCCCGGAAACGAAAATGCACCCAGTGAGGACCAGGGCACCCCGTCAAACGGGGGCGATGTTCCTTACCGGGTGCACTTCTGAAGCCAAGCCCTGAAGGCGGCCCTAGCTCTGGGTCTTCGCGGGGAGCGTCAGCGGCTTGAACGAAGGGCGCGTAGCCTCGTAGGCGGTGATGTCTTCCTCGTGCTGCAGGGTCAGCCCGATGTCGTCCAGGCCTTCCAGGAGGCGCCAGCGGGTGTAGTCGTCGATCTCGAAGGGCGCCACCACGTTGCCGCATTCGACCGTCTTGGAGACCAGGTCAACCTTGACTTCGGTGCCCGGAGCATTCTCCAGGACCTTCCAGATGAGCTCGATGTCGTCCTGGGCTACCTCGGCGGCGAGGAGGCCCTGCTTGCCGGAGTTGCCGCGGAAAATGTCCGCGAAGCGGGAGGACAGCACGGTCTTGAAGCCGTAGTCCTTCAGTGCCCAGACTGCGTGTTCACGCGAGGAGCCGGTGCCGAAATCAGGGCCGGCCACCAGCACGGAGCCGGACTTGAACGGTTCCTGGTTCAGGATGAAGGTTTCGTCCTTGCGCCAGGCAGCGAACAGGGCGTCTTCGAAGCCCGTGCGGGTGATTCGCTTGAGGTAGACGGCCGGGATGATCTGGTCCGTGTCCACGTTGCTCTGGCGCAGCGGGACGCCAATTCCGGTGTGGGTGGTGAATTTTTCCATGGGATCCTCCTAGGCGGCGTCGGTCAGGGTGGCGGCGGGGGCGGGGTCCAGGTCCGACGGCGAGCTGAGCGTGCCGCGGACGGCAGTGGCAGCAGCGACGACGGGTGAGACCAGGTGCGTACGGCCACCCTTGCCCTGACGGCCTTCAAAGTTGCGGTTCGAGGTGGAGGCGCAGCGCTCCCCCACGTCCAACTGGTCAGGGTTCATGCCCAGGCACATGGAGCAGCCGGCGAAGCGCCACTCG
The DNA here is from genome assembly GCF_024741795.1 of Arthrobacter sp. CJ23. Classification (NCBI taxonomy): domain Bacteria; kingdom Bacillati; phylum Actinomycetota; class Actinomycetes; order Micrococcales; family Micrococcaceae; genus Arthrobacter; species Arthrobacter sp. CJ23. The sequence goes on from NZ_CP102950.1 coordinate 2,871,448, forward strand.
GCGCCGAAGTCCTTGAAGACCTTGTCCAGGCCCTCGGCCTCCGCTTCCAGGCGGACGCGGGCCGAGCCGGGTACCACCAGCATGCGGATGTTGGGGTCCTTGGTGCGGCCGCGGACGATGTCCGCCGCGGCGCGGAGGTCCTCCATGCGGGAGTTGGTGCATGAGCCCAGGAAGACCGTGTCCACGCGGATGTCCTTCATGGGCGTGCCCGCTTCGAGGCCCATGTACTGCAGGGCGCGCTCGGCGGCCGCCTTGGCGTTCTCGTCGCCGAAGTCCTCCGGGGAGGGAACCTTGGCGGACAGGGAAACGCCCTGGCCCGGGTTGGTGCCCCAGGTGACGAACGGCTCCAGGGTGTCCGCGTCGAGGTCGACTTCGAAGTCGAAGGTGGCGTCGGCGTCGGTGTGCAGGGTGTTCCAGTACTCGACGGCGGCGTCCCAGTCGGCGCCTTCCGGAGCGTGGGGGCGGCCGTACATGTAGTCGTACGTGGTCTGGTCCGGGGCCACCAGGCCGGCGCGCGCGCCTGCCTCGATGGACATGTTGCAGATGGTCATGCGGGCGTCCATGGACAGCGCGCGGATGGCCGAGCCGCGGTATTCCAGGACATAGCCCTGGCCGCCGCCCGTGCCGATCTTGGCGATGACGGCCAGGATAATGTCCTTGGCGGTCACGCCGGGACGCAGCGTGCCTTCGACGTTGATGGCCATGGTCTTGAAGGGCTTGAGCGAGAGCGTCTGGGTGGCCATGACGTGCTCCACCTCGGACGTGCCGATGCCCATCGCCAGGGCACCGAAGGCGCCGTGGGTGGAGGTGTGGGAGTCGCCGCAGACCACGGTCATGCCGGGCTGGGTCAGGCCCAGCTGCGGGCCGACGACGTGCACGATGCCCTGCTCGGCGTCGCCCAGGGAGTGCAGGCGGACGCCGAACTCCTTGCAGTTGTTGCGCAGGGTCTCGATCTGGGTGCGGCTGGTGAGGTCCGCGATCGGCTTGTCGATCTCCAGCGTGGGGGTGTTGTGGTCCTCGGTGGCGATGGTGAGGTCCGGCCGGCGCAGCTGGCGGCCGGCCAGGCGCAGGCCCTCGAATGCCTGCGGGGACGTCACCTCGTGGACGAGGTGCAGGTCGATGAAGAGAAGGTCGGGCTGGGCATTGGCTCCTTCGCCTTCACCCTTGCGCACCACGTGTGCGTCCCAGACTTTCTCGGCCAGTGTCTTTCCCACGGCCTGCTCCCTTCACTGCGGTTGGATGTTCTGCCTCCACTGAACCAGCACGGCCGTGGAATAGGCCAGCGAAACAACTTGCATCTCAGATATTGAGACGGCAATATCATTACATGGACAATTCTAGTGGAGTCGGCGTCATCGATAAAGCGGCCCAGGTGCTCGATGCACTCGAAGCCGGGCCAACCACCCTGGCACAGCTGGTGGCAGCCACGGGCCTCGCCCGGCCCACCGTGCACAGGCTTGCCCTGGCCTTGGTCCACCACCGCCTGGTCAGCCGCGACATCCAGGGCCGCTTCGTTCTGGGCAGCCGCCTGGTGGAGTTGGCCTCGGCCGCCGGCGAGGACCGCCTCATCGCCTCGGCAGGCCCCGTGCTCATCCAGCTGCGCGACGCCACCGGCGAGAGCGCCCAGATCTTCCGCCGCCAGGGCGACTGGCGCGTGTGCGTCGCCTCGGCCGAACGCCCCATCGGCCTGCGCGACACCATCCCGGTGGGCACCCAGCTGTCCATGAAGGCCGGCTCCGCCGCCCAGGTCCTCCTCGCCTGGGAAGACCACGACCGCCTCCTGGACGGCCTGCAGAACGCGCGCTTTACACCCACCGTGCTGGCAGGAGTACGACGCCGGGGCTGGGGCCAGAGCCTCGGCGAGCGCGAGCCAGGGGTCGCTTCCGTTTCGGCACCGGTGCGCGGTCCGTCCGGCCGCGTGATTGCCGCCGTCTCGATTTCCGGTCCCATCGAGCGCCTGACGCGCCAGCCGGGCCGGCTGCACGCCGAAGTAGTCTGCAACGCCGCCCGCGTGCTGACAGAAGCGCTCCGCAAGAACAACGACTAAGCGTCGGGCCCCCACCCCATCTAGGTAGCGCTAACTGTCGCATTGAAGTGTCAAAACGACAGTTGGCGCTACTCAGTTGGGTGAAGAGCAGCCGTTGTAGGGTGGGCGCATGGACAGCTACGCCGTATTCCTGCGCGGGATCAACGTGGGCGGGATCAACATCAAGATGGCCGATCTCAAGGACGCCCTGAAGGCGTATCCGTTCACCGGCGTCAAGACGCTGCTGGCCAGCGGCAATGTGGTGCTGCGGAGCGAGCTTGCCGCCGCGGACGTGAAATCGCAGTTCGAGAAGTGCCTGCGCGATGCCTTCGGCTATGACGCCTGGGTGGTGGTGCTCAGCGGTTCCCGCGTGGCCGAGCTGGTGGACGCCTGCCCCTACCCCGCGGACGACAAGTCCACCCACAGTTACGTCACGCTCGCCTCGGACACCGCAATGCTGGATGAACTGTTCGACGCCGGCGAGGCCCTTGGCAGTGCTTCTGAAGGCGGTGTGGAGCAAGTCCGGCTTGGCCCCGAGGCGTCGGCGTGGCTCGCCCCTGCCGGGGGAACCCTGGACAGCCCGTTCAGCAAGCTCTCTTCCAAGACCCGCTACAAGGCCAGCACCACCACGCGGAACCTCCGCACCATGATCAAGGTCCGGGACGCCGCCGCGGCGCTCTGAGCACCTACTTCGCCCGAGCACCTACTTCGCCCGGGCAGCTACTTCGCCCGGGCCGCCTTCAGCGCGGCGTTGAACGAGGCCAGCCGGCTGATCTCCAGCTCCACGGGCTCCACGATCCGGCTCTCGGCAACCCGGGCCACGGCAGCCCTGAGCCGCTTCCCCGCCTGCGCCGCACGCATCCTGGCCGCGGCGCCGGCAATCAGCCGCCCCACGATGGCCAGGACAATCCCCAGCAGCACTCCCCCGGCGATCATGAGCGTCGGCACCGGCCAGCCCTCCACGCGCGGCACCTCCGGCACTGGCATCTGCAGGTAGCCCAGCACGGCCAGGACGCCGAGCCAGCCGACGCCGCCCAAGGCCAACAGCAGCGAGAGCCACTGCGCGGTGTTGAACACCGGCCACCACCACGAGCGCCTGCTTGCCCTGAGGTCCGTTCCGGCGATGGCCTGATCCAGGGCGTCGGGCAACTGGTCACGGCCATCCCGGGCGACGCCGCGGATGCTGGCCCGCCAGGGGCCCGGGGCGCCCTGCGAGGCCGAGTCGGCAAAGTCGCGAACGGCGGCATCCGTCCGGGCACGCTCGGGGGCTCCGGCCGGCGGCAATGAAGTCCGGTTGAGTTCGGCTTTCGTGTCGTCCCGGCCGAGGTTCAGGCGGCGCAGCGGATCCGGCCGGAAGCGCAGCAGCCAGCGCGTCAAAGGCCACCCCGTGCGGCGCACGGACTCCCGCTTGTAGGAGCGCCCCACGGCCTCGACCACCACGTGGACGTTGGCCGCCGTCGCGAGTTCCTTGGTGAGCCGCGCCTTCGCTGCGGAGCCGGCGCCGCTGGCGGCGCCCTCGCCCGAGGCACTGCCGAGTTCCTCCGCGGCTTTGGCCACGTCGGCGGCCAGGCGCTGGGTGACGGCTTCGCGCTGCACCACCACGCGGCGGATGGCCGCCCGCACGGCATCGACGCCGGTGCCTTCCAGGGCGGAGGCGCCCAGTACCTGAACCTGCCCCAGGCCGTCGCGGGCAAGGATGCCGCGCAGCGATTCCAGGACGGCCGCGGTGTCGCCCGCGGCGAGTTTGTCGATCTGGTTCAGCACCACCAGCGTCACGGCCCCGTGGGAGGCCAGGGGCCGGAGGAAGTCGTTGTGGACGGCGGCGTCGGCGTACTTCTGCGGGTCCAGGACCCAGACCAGGACGTCCACCATTCCCACCATGCGCTGGACGATCTGCCGGTTTTCGGCGCGCGTGGAATCGAAGTCGGGCAGGTCCAGCAGGATCAGGCCGGTGTCCTCGGCGGCGAGGCCGGGCACCTCGCCGAGGGCATGCCGCTGCCGCACCTCGAGCCAGTCCAACAGGGGCCCGCTGCCTTCGGATCCCCAGATGCCGGCAAGGGGCTCGGACGTGGTGGGCCGGCGGGCGGCAGCGGTGGCGATGTTGGTGACCGCGACCGCGTTGAACAGCGAGGACTTGCCACTGCCCGTGGCGCCAAAGAATCCCACCACGGTGTGCCCGGCGGACAGGGAACGCCGGGAGCTGGCCCGCTCCAGGACCCCGTACACCGAGTCGAGCGTGGTCTCCGGCAGGATGCCTTCTGCGAGTTCCCGGGCCGTGTTCAGCGCCTCGAGGCGGGCCTGCAGCGCGGAGGCCTCCTTGACCTGGCTGTGGCGGCTCATGCGGATTCCGCCAGCCGCCGGAGAGCCAGTGCGTTGCGGGCGAGGGTCTCCGCGGACCCGGCGGCGTCATCGCTGAGCCGGGACAGGAACCTTGCCTTCTCGGCCTCCAGCAGGCTGCGGCACTGGGTTTGGAGGTCCTCCCTGGCTTGCCGGGCGAGTTTGCGCACGGCCTCTTCGCCGAAGACGGCTTCCAGCAGTTTCTGGCCGACGACGGCGGTGCCGCCTGCGATGCCTATCTCCAGGCCGGTGAGTCCCGCCGTCATCGAAAAGACCACGATCATCAGTGCTGCGCCCAGCCCGTTGACGCCGAACGACATCCAGCGGGCCTGGCTGCGCTTTCCCTGGCCCTGGATCCGGATCATGTTCATGAGCCCTTCCTGCCATCCGCGGATGGCCGCAGCGGCCCTTTGCTCGAATCCGGGGCTGGTGCCGGAGAGGTCGTCGCTGCCGAGCAGTTGGCGGCCGGCCAGGTCCGAGCGCCAGCGCCGGTCCACGTCCTCGGCGGCGTTGGCTGCCTCGTCGAGGATCACCGCCTGCAGTCCTGTCTCGATGGCGGTCTCGACCTTGACGGCCGGCGTCGGCTCGCCGCGGAAGAAGGCCCCGACCCTGTCGCGCAGGCGGCCGATGTTCTGTTCGAGCGCCCGGAAGAATTCGCCGGTACCCACGAAGTCCTGCCAGCGCGCCAGGACTTCGCCGCGCAGCAGCGCACCGTCCTGGGTGGCAGCCACGATGCGTTCGAGGGCCTGCTGGTATTCCTCGTGGACGGCGGCGCGCAGCTGGCCCGAGGCTTGGCCCTGGGCCCTCGCGGCCTGCGATGCGGCCTCCACATGGCCGCTCAGGGCCTTCACGGCGCCGTTGAGCGTGCGCCGGGCGAGCTGGGCCCGTCCGGCGGCATCGGCGGCCAGTTCCTTGAGCCAGAGGCTTAGCGGTGCGACGGCGGCTACGGGCAGCATGCCGAACTCGTCCAGGGCCGCCTCGAGGACGGTGAAGAGCCGGGCGCCTCCCAGCCCCTCGCGCCCGAGCATCGCCGCGAGGTCGGCCGCGACCTCCTGTTCCGCGGCGGGCGGCACACGGTCCAGCACCACGGCCACGGTGATGTCGCGGGAGGCTGCGTCGAGCAGCAGCTTCCACGGGACAGCGTCGGCGTAGCGGTTTGCAGTGGTGACGAAGATCCAGAGGTCAGCGGCGGCCAGGAGCTGCCCGGCCAGGCGGCGGTTGTCGTCCGAGATGGAGTCGACGTCGGGGGCGTCCAGCAGGGCGATGCCGCCGGGAACGCCCTCGTGCCCCACCAGGACCAGCGAGGTGGTGGCGGCGGCGTCGGGAGTCGCGCCTGCCTGGTTCGCAGGCACGGGGGCGGCCGTGACGGTCCCCTGGATGCGGCTGAGGCTCGGCAGGATCCGCTGGTCCTGGAACCATGCGGCGTCGGCGGGGTTGTGCAGCAGGATGGGTTGCCGGGTGGTGGGCCTGATGGCCCCGGCCCGGGTCACCGGGTGCCCCACGAGCGCGTTGACGAGCGTGGACTTTCCAGCCCCGGTGGAACCGCCGACGACGGCCAGCAGAGGGGCGTCCAGGTTCCGGTACCGCGGAAGGATGTAGTCATCCAGTTGGGCGAGCGATTCACGGATCCGGCGCCGTGCCTCCTCGGCCTCGGGAAGTGCCAGCGGCAAGGAAGCTGTTGCCAATGCCCCGCGGGTGGCCTCAAGGAGCCCGACGGCGGCGGCCGGTCCCCGTCCCGGCTGGCTGTCTGCAGCCGGCGGCTGTTCGTTTGCGGTCACAGCATCATCATGCCAGCCCGCTACCGCTTCGAGGGTGAAGGCAAGTGGCATTCCTGCAACCCTTGCATTCCGGGCAAAAGAAAATCCCCCGGAACCAGTGGTTCCGGGGGATTCATCTGTGACCCCAGCGGGATTCGAACCCGCGTTACCGCCGTGAGAGGGCGGCGTACTAGGCCGCTATACGATGGGGCCTTGCACTTTTTGATTGCCGTTTCCGGCATTCAGGCTGAATGATTGTTTCACATATTCAGCCTCGCTCCAAATCGGCGAACCGATTCAAAACTTCCGAATTTTCCGCGGAATTCCGCGGAATTTCAGAGCTGGGATACCAGGACTCGAACCTAGAATGACGGTACCAGAAACCGTTGTGTTGCCAATTACACCATATCCCAAAGTGACTTTCGGACCGGAGTTCCTCGCCTCGGCTTTGCCCTGGCTTTTCCCTCCGTGCCCCTCAGCACGAGTAATTACTCTACCCGACACTTTGGGACTGCACAAATCGGCTCGCAAGCGGGCTCCCCAAGCACCCTCCGAACCAGCCCCGGGACCTTCGGCCAGGCAAAAACCCTTGCATTTCAAGGATTCATAAGTTTACTCTCGGTAAGTTACCGATCGGTAGCCAGCCACTTTCATTCGCTTTACCGGCACAGCTGCAGCCAATTCCGGCTGTTAGCTGCGTCACATGGGGGATCAACCGCCGGCAGCGCCGCCGTCGGGAAGTCATCGAGAGGAATTACCCGTGACACAGAACCGTGCCAGTGCCATGAGGACAAGAACCCGGGCCCAGGTCATCGCCATTGCCGTCCTGGTCCTGCTGCTGATCGCCCTGCTGGGCTTCTACACGATGGTGACAGGGAAGATCACCGCCGGTTCTGCCCAGCTCAAGGAGGGCGCCGGCCAGGCCTCGGCCGGCGCGGGGCAGCTGAAGGAAGGAGCGGCCAGGCTGGCCGGCGGGGCCGCGCAGGCGGGCAGCGGCGCCGCGAAACTCGCAGACGGTGCCGAAAAGGTACATCTGGGGGTGCTGGGCAAACTGGCACCCGGCGCGGACAAGCTCCAGGCCGGCGCCGAAACCCTGGCGAGCGGTGCCCTGAAGATCGAGAACGACGTCAACGCCAAACTGGCACCGGGCGTCTACAAGGTAGACGACGGCGCCCAGCGGCTCGCTGCCGGCGCCGTGCAGCTCTCTGCCGCCCTGACGCCGACGGCGGCGGGCAACGCCGAGAACAACCTCGCCGACGGTGCCGGGCAGCTCAAGAGCGGCGCCGTGCAGCTGAATGCAGGCGCGAGCCGCCTGGCCGACGGGACGACCCGCCTGGCCGCAGGCACGCTGCAGCTCAAGGGCTACCCCGGCGCGGGGAACGATCCGAGCAAGGGAACAGGTACCGCGGCCCTGGCCCAGGCACTCGCCCAGTTGCAAGCAGCCGCCAATGATCCCCTCCAGGGCATGGCTCCGCTGGCCCTCCTGAAGGACAAGATCGCCCTGCTGTCGGCCGGTGCCGCCAAGCTGGACGCCGGGGCCGCGCAGCTGCAGGGCGGCGCCGCGGAACTCCAGAACGGCAGCCTCCAGCTCCGGGACGGCACCGCCCGGCTGCAGGATGGCACAGGCCGGCTCACGGAGGGCTTCCAGACCCTGTCGCAGAAGCTGAACAGCCAGGATCCCGCCGCGCCGGGTGTGGTGCTGGGGACGCAGCTGCTCGCCGAAGGCACCGCGAAGATCCGCACGGGCATGGACGGCGTACCCGGCGATCCGGAACGCCCGGGCCTGCTGGCGGCGACCGCCCGGATGAGCGACGGTTCTGCGCGCCTGGCCGAGGGTACCTTGTCCCTCAATGCCGGCATCAAGGGGAGCCCGTCCGACCCCGCCTCCCCCGGCCTGCTGGACGGATCCAAGGCGGTGGCGGCAGGGGCGGCACAGCTGTCCGATGGCACGGCCAAGCTCGCGTCAGGCTCCGGCGAACTGGCCGGCGGCGCGGACAAGCTCGCCGATGGCAACGCCAGGATCGCGGCCGGCACCGAAGAGCTGCACAACGGCGCGGCGGCAGTATCGCCGTCGAGCATGGCGGAAAAGTCCGACGCCGGAACGGCAGTGGGACTCGTGGGGGTACTCGGTGCGGGATCCGTGGGCGCGTTCGTGTTCCTGCGCAAGCGGCGCTTGGCGTTGGGCGCGCCGTAAAGCGGGCCAAGCCTGGAAGCCAGGCCCCGGAAGCTAGGCGGCGAGCAACCGCGCCAGGGAGTCGACTTCGCGGCCTGCAAAGCCCTCGGCGGTCTCGCCGGTGCGGTTGAGCCAGACGCCCAGTAGGCCTGCCGCGGTGGCGCCGTCGGCGTCGAGCAGGCGGTTGTCACCGATGTAGAGAGTGTCACCTGGTGCGGTGCCCAGGCGGCGGACGCCCTCCAGATAGATGGCGGGATCCGGCTTGGGCACCCCCACGGTGTCGGTGCCCACCAGGACGGTGATGCGGGAGAGCCCGGCGCTGTCCAGCTTGGCCCGCTGGTAGTCGTGGACGTTGTTGCTGACGGCGCCGTAGGGGATGCCTGCGGCGTCCAGGGCATCCAGCACCGGAGCCACGTCGTCGAAGGCCCGGACGTAGCTGGGCTGCAGGCGGGAATACTCGCTGAGCCAGAGATGCGACAGTTCGCCTTCGCCCAGGTCCACTCCGAAGTGGCCCAGGGCCGCGCGCCCGCGCAGCAGCCTCTGCTCGTTGAACGTCAGTTCTCCGGCCAGGTAGCGGTCGTAGTAGTGCGTGGTTTCGTGGGTGAAGATGCGCCCGAACTTCTCCCACCCGGCCGGATCGAGGCCGGGCAGGAGATGTTCGCTGACGTCGCGCAGCGCCGTGGTCATGGAAAACTCAAGGTCCACCAGGGTGTCGTCGATGTCGAAGAGGACACCCCGGATGGGGCCGAAGGAACCGTCAATTGCCATGGTGGCTGCGCCTTGGGTGCTTAGCCGCGGAACGCGCGGAGACGGGCGAGGGACGAGTCCTTGCCCAGGATGACCATCGATTCGAACAGCGGCGGCGAGATGCGGCGTCCGGAGATGCCTGTGCGCACCGGGCCGAAGGCAAGCCGCGGCTTGATGCCGAGGTCCTCCACCAGCGCCTGCTTCAGTGCAGTCTGGATGTTCTCCGCGTTCCAGTCCTCAACGGGCTCCAGGGCCGCCAGGGCGGCGTCGAGCACTTCGCCCAGGTTCTCCGGCAGGCCCTTGCGGGCGTCGTCCGCGACGTCGATCGCGTCGTCCGCCTTGAACAGGAAGGCGAGCATCTCAGGGGCCTCGCCCAGCAGGATGATGCGCTCCTGGACCAGCGGCGCGGCCTCGATAAGGATCTCTTCCTGGCGGTCCGTGAGGATCTCGCCCACGAAACCGGCGGCGCGCAGGTACGGGACGAGCCGTTCGCGGAAGTCTCCCGGGCTGAGCAGGCGCACGTGCGTGCCGTTGATGGCCTCGGCCTTCTTGATGTCGAAGCGTGCCGGGTTGGCCAGGACATCGTGGATGTCGAAGTTGGCCACGAGTTGCTCCACGGTGAAGATGTCCTCGTCGGCGCTCAGGGACCAGCCCAGCAGGGAGAGGTAGTTGAGCAGGCCCTCGGGGATGAAGCCGCGTTCGCGGTGCAGGAACAGGCTCGACTCGGGGTCCCGCTTGGAGAGCTTCTTGTTGCCCTGCCCCATGACGTAGGGAAGGTGGCCGAACTCCGGCATGTACTCGGCCACGCCGATGGCGTACAGGGCGCGGTAAAGGGCGATCTGGCGCGGGGTGGAGCTCAGCAGGTCCTCGCCGCGGAGCACGTGGGTGATGCCCATGAGGGCGTCGTCCACCGGATTGACCAGGGTGTAAAGGGGTGCACCGTTGGCCCGGACCACGGCGAAGTCCGGTACGGAACCGGCCTTGAAGGTGATCTCGCCGCGGACCAGGTCGTTGAACGTGAGGTCCTCGTCCGGCATGCGCAGGCGGAGCACGGCCTCACGGCCCTCGGCCTTGTACTGGGCGAGCTGCTCCTCCGTGATGTGGCGGTCGAAGCCGTCGTAGCCCAGCTTGGGGTCGCGGCCAGCGGCCCTGTGGCGGGCTTCGATTTCATCCGGCGTGGAGTAGGACTCGTAGACGTGTCCGCCGGCCTTGAGCTTGGCGATGACGTCCTGGTAGATGTCACTGCGCTGGGACTGGCGGTAGGGCTCGTGCGGGCCACCCACCTCGACGCCCTCGTCCCAGTTGATGCCGAGCCACTTCAGCGCGTCCAGCAGCTGGTGGTAGCTTTCCTCGCTGTCGCGGGCGGAGTCGGTGTCCTCGATGCGGAAGATCATCTTGCCGCCGGTGTGCCGTGCATACGCCCAGTTGAAGAGGGCGGTGCGGATCAGGCCCACGTGGGGCGTGCCGGTGGGTGACGGGCAGAACCGGACGCGGACGGGGGTCTCGGCGTTGACGGCGGGGATGTCGGCAGAGTTCGACGCGGAAGCAGTAGTCATAGTGGTTCCAACTTTACCGCCTGCGGGGTGTTGGGTTTCGCGGGGGTTCGTCCCGGCAATGCCCGACGGCGGCACCCGGGTGGGTGCCGCCGTCGGGCGCTTGTCAGTGGCTGGGGTTCAGCGGCGGCGGCCGCCTAGCGGCGGACCACCGGGTTGGAGAGGCGCCCGATGCCTTCGATCTCGATCTCGTAGCGGTCGCCGGCCGAGACGAGACCGACGCCGGCCGGGGTGCCGGTCATGATGACGTCGCCCGGGAGCAGGGTGAAGGCCTGAGAGACGATGGAGACGATCTCGCGGACGCCGCGGATCATCTGCTTGGTGTTGCCGTCCTGGCGCAGTTCGCCGTTGAGCCAGCCCTTGATGGCCAGGTCCTCGGTGTCCAGCTCGGTTTCGATCCACGGGCCCAGCGGGGCCGAGGTGTCGAAGCCCTTGGCACGGGCCCACTGCAGGTCGGTCTTCTGGACATCGCGGGCGGTGAGGTCGTTGCCGCAGGTGTAGCCGAAGATGACATCGTCCACGCGCTCTTCCGGCACGTCCTTGCAGATGCGGCCGATCACGACGCACAGCTCGGCCTCATAGGAGACCTCTTCGGAGAATTCCGGCAGCACGATGGGATCGTTGGGGCCGATCACGGAGGTGTTCGGCTTCAGGAACAGCAGCGGCTGCTGCGGGACCTCGTTGCCCAGCTCGGCGGCGTGCTCGGCGAAGTTGCGGCCCACGCCGATCACCTTGCTGCGGGGAATGATCGGCGCGAGGAGCCGGACGTCCTCGAGCTTGTGCTTGACGTGGGTACGTTCCACGCCGTTGAAGAAGGGGTCGCCGTTGATGACAGTGATTTCCTCACTGCCGGGCTGGCCTTCAACAACGCCGTAAAGGGGGTCAGAATCAACTACAAACCGGGCGATACGCATGGGTTCAAGCCTACCGCCCGACCCGCTGTCGTCCGCACTGGGCCGTCACGTGCTGTTCAGGACCGCAGGTAGTCCAGCTGCGCCGCCACGGACGTCTCGGCCGCCCAGCGGACATTGGGCGCAACGTCGGGATAGACGGCGTCGGTGACGGCCGGAATCCCGGCGTCCTGGCCCAGCTCCGCCAAGGCCGCGCGGATCTGCTGCAGGCGCTCCTGTCGGTGGGCGCGGTACTCGCGGCACTTCTCGTCAAGGGCCGGCAGCACCGGGCCGTGGGCCGGCAGCAGTGTGGCGGCGCCCAGGGCTTCGAGGCGGTCCAGGCTACCCAGGTAGTCGCCGAGGCGCCCGTCCGGGTAATCCAGCACCGTGGTGCCGCGGCCCAGGATGGTGTCCCCCGTCAGCACGGATCCGGCCGGGCCGTCGCCGGGCAGGTGGAAGCACAGCGAGTCCGAGGTGTGGCCGGGCGTGGCGAGCACGCGGATCTCCACGCCGCCGGCCAGGAGCATCTCGCCGTCCCGCAGCGGTCCGCCGCCATGGCAGTGTTCCGGGGCCGCGGCCCGGACGGGGGCGCCGGTGAGTTCGTGGAAGCGGGCCGAGGCCTCGGTGTGGTCGGCGTGCCGGTGCGTTATCAGGACGAGGTCCACGGTGCCAGCGGCCGCCAGCGCTGCCAGGTGTCCCTCATCCAGGGGCCCGGGATCCACCACCGCGACGTGCCCGGACCCCGGGACGCCAATCACGTAGGAGTTGGTGCCGTCCAGGCTCATCGGGCCGGGGTTTGGTGCCAGCCGGAAGCGCGTCAGCGGGCTGCTCTGCTGGAAATCCGAGTGCTGGGAAGAGGCGTCATTGACCGGGTTCACGCTTCCATCATGCCAAGCACTGCCTAACCCGGCGACTCTCAACGCAGTTACCGGGCGATCCATGCACACGTCGCACCACTCGAAAACCACTTGATCCAATCTTTAAGCAATCTTGAGCCAAACCTTGCGGGGTCCTTGCGGCTTCCTAAAACTCACCGAGGAAAGTAGAGCCATCGGACAGCAAAACCCCGGGTCTGCCGGGCTTCACGAAACGGATGTCATCATGGGTCTCAACCTGAAAACCACCACCGGTAAAGTCATTGCCTCCCTGGCCCTGGTCGGCACGGCTGCCGGCGTGGCCGGACTGGGAACGTACGGTGCCTTCACCTCCAGCACTTCCGCCAGCAACGTCGTCGCTTCCGGCACTGTGAGCATCGCCCTCGGCGCATCCGGCACCGCGAACCGCCTCAGCGTCGCAGCCTCCGGCCTGGTCCCCGGTGACACCGTGCAGCGTGCGGTCACCCTGAGCAACACCGCTGGAAACCAGGACCTGTCCTCGATCACCCTGACCACCTCGGCACTCCCCACCTCCAAGCTGGACACCGACGCCACCATGGGCCTCCAGTTGACCATCGACAACTGCTCCGTCCCGTGGACCGAGGCCGGCACCTCCCCTGCCTACACCTACACCTGCTCGGGCACCACCACCTCGGTGCTGGCTTCACGCCCCGTCATCGGATCGAACCTCTCCCTGAGCAACGTCACCTCGGTTGCCGCCGGCCAGACCGACAACCTGCGGGTCACCATGACGCTCCCGTCAACAGCTGACAACACCCTCCAGGGGCAGAGCAGCACGGTTGGCTTCAACTTCACCGGTACCCAGCGCACCGCCACCAACAAATAAGCCTGACGAACAATAGGACCGCCTCGCCGCCGTCGCTCCCTGGGAAGCGGCGGCGGCGGGCCACCTTCCGGAACGGAGACCGAGCCATGACCGCATCCCCACTCCGCACCACGCGGCGGGTCGACCGGACCGCAACCACTGCGGCGGCTCCGGGCGCGGACACAAAGCGCGGCATTGGCCCGCGGGTGGTCCAGGCCTTCGTACGGCTGATCACCACCGCTGTGATGGTTGTGGCTGTTGCGGCGTTCCTGTTCCTCGCAATCGGACCCCGCGTCCTCGGCTACCAGACCAGCACGATGTTGACCGGCTCGATGTCGCCGCTGATCAATCCGGGCGACGTCGTCGTGACCGTTCCCGTCCCGGTCCAGGACCTCAAGGTCGGGGACATCATCACTTACCACATTCCGGTGGACGACCAACGTGTCGAGACACACCGGATCATTGATCTCGCCGTCAACAACCAGGGCACCGCAACCGTTCGCACCAAGGGCGACGCCAACAACGGCGCCGACCCATGGACCGCAACCTTGGCGGCGGGCCACGTTGACCGTGAGGCCTTCGCCGTTCCCTACCTCGGCAATGCGATCCGGGCCTTCCGGGATCCCCTGGTCCTGAACACCCTGATGTACGGTGCTCCCGCGGTCCTGGTGGTCATGCTCCTCGTGTCCATCTGGCGGAAGAAGCCAGAAGAAGACGACGACGCCGCTGCGGACGCCGACCTGGCGGAACGCCCCCTGCCAGCCCTCGACCGCCGCCCCCTCAGGCGATTGGCAAGGGAAATGAACAGCAAGGACGCCGCCAGGAACTTCGCTGCCTCTTACACCAGGCTGCTGCCGCAGCGGGTGGACCGGATCAGCCACGCTCTGAGCGCCGGGAACAGTAACCTGGCCATGGACGCGGTGCTCAGCCTGAAGACCAGTTCCTCGATGGTCGGGGCACTCCGGATGGAGCAGCACTGCGCCCGCCTGGAACGTGCCTTGGTCATGGTCGATCACACCGCTGCAGCCGAAGCCGCGCAAGACGTACGCCGGCACCGTCCGCAGCTGGAAAAGGCACTCGGCGGCCAAACAGCCCGCCGCGTCGAAAGCCGCTGACCTTGCGTAGAAGCCAAAGCACCGCCGATGCCGCCAAGACTCCCGCCATGGGGCACGTCGTCGCGGCCCTGGCTGCTGCGGCGGTGCTGATCTTTGCCCCCGGCATCGCCCAGGCTGCGTTCACCAGGACGGCTACCGGCTCAACCAGCGTAGGGAGCATGACGCTGCCTGCCCCGACCGGCGCAAGTGTTGCGGCCACCTGCATAGCACGCAGCCTCAGCATCATTGTGGTTAGCTACGGAACAGTCCCCCGCGCGACATCCTACGAGTTCACGGCGACGAACCCCGGCGGTTCCACCTTCTCAGCGCCCGATGGAATATACGTCAAATCCCCAGCAGCCAAGGGCACCTGGACGTACCAGATACGCGGGTTGTATACGGCATCTCCCGGCAACGTGTGGACGGGCCAACCGTTTACGGGAACAGTCGTCTGCTGACGGAACGGCCGCTCTGAGCCAAATCGGTGGTCGCTGAACCCCAATACCGGGGCGGAAGGGGCCGTTGTTCCGCGTCCGGGGGCAGGGCTCAAGTAGGGTTCTCCATGGAGGGCCTTACTCAGGGCCGAACCGGACGGCAGGAGTGCAGTGGTGAGTCGCCTGAAGAACGATGCATCGGAGCCGAAACGCGCCTTGGTGGCCGACCCTGACACGGCCCGTTTGGCTGAGACAGTTGCGGCGCTGACCTCTGCGGGGTTCTCGGTCCGTTCAGCCTGTGACGCCGATTCGCTCGCTGACGCGCTGGAACACGGGCCAAGCGACGTGGTGGTGTTGGACAATGACCTCCGCGGGTTCCGTCCCACAAACGGCTCCCCTGTCCTGCTGATGCTGGATCCCGCGGACGAGCTTGACGTTGCCGCCCTGGAGGCCTGGCGAATTGCGGATTTCGTGTACCACGGCCAGGCCCCGGAGATCCGGGCCCACCGGGCATTGGTACTGACTCACCGCGCCACCGAACGGACCAGCCGCCGCGCGAAAGCCGAGTCGCTGCGGGAGAGCCTGCGGAAGGTGTCCGCGGCCATCCGGTCGACCATTGACCCCGGACAGATTGCCCTGCACCTGGTCGAAGGAATCGGAGGGGCACTGGGCGCGGACCACGTCTGGTTCACCACCTTCCAGGATGCGCGCGTGACGCAGGTCAGCGCCGAGTGGAACGCCCCGGGCGCAGCAAATGGGGTCCTGCCGGACGAACTCAGCGACGAAAGCACGATGTTCGAATTGGCGGCGCGCTTGTGGGCCGAAGCCGAGGTGCAGCCGCTGCGCGGGCGCGGGGCGCCGTCGTCACGTTCCGTGGTGGTGCCGGTCGGCGAGGGACATCTCGTCCTGGGCGTCATCTGGATCGCCCGGCCAGACACCGCACAGGAATGGACCCGGGCTGAAATCGGACTGATTCAGCACGTTTCGGGGAATCTGGCCTACGCCCTCATGCAGAGCCACCTGATCGGCGCCCAGCAGATGGTCATGCTCAAACTCCACGAGTTGGATCAAGCCAAGACCGACTTTCTCACTACCGTCAACCACGAACTTCGAACCCCGCTGACGTCCATCGCCGCCTACGTGGACATGATCCGCAGCGGCGCCGGCGGAGCGGTTCCGCCAAGCGTCGGCCGGATGGTCGACGTCATTTCACGCAATGCCGAGCGGCTCCGCCAGCTGATCGAAGACATGCTCACGGTCTCCCACCAGGACACGGCGGGCGACCTCCAATTGAGTCGGGTGAACGTGGGCACAGTGCTCAAGCTCGTCGTCGCGGCATTGCAGCCCCTCGCGGACTCCCGTTCACTATCGCTGACCGTGATGCACGCGCCAGGAACGGTAATTGTTCAGGGTGACGAGGCCAAACTGGAGCAGGTCTTTTCCAATATCATCAGCAACGCCATCAAGTTCACCCCCCACGGCGGCCACGTCGCCGTGAGCAGCGGGATCAGCATCGGTCCAGGGACGGTTCCCAGCGTGGTTGTGCGCGTGGAAGACACCGGCGTCGGGATCCCCTCGAACGAAGTCGACCGGGTGTTTACGCGATTCTTCCGCGCCTCAAACGCCTCTACGGCAGCCATCCCCGGCAGCGGACTCGGCCTCGCCATAGCCCACGACATCGTGAAGCGCCACGCCGGCAGGCTCGATGTCGAATCCGAACTCGGAGTAGGAACCACCGTCTCCGTACGGCTCCTGCTGGATACGGGCAGCTAGGTATCCGCTCGGTTTTCCGTAGTCTTTGCCGCCAAACGGTATCCGACGCCGCGCACCGTTTCCACCCAACGTGGTTTCTGTGCGGAGTCGCCAAGTTTCCGTCGCAGGTTCCCGATGTGGACTTGGATGGCACGTTCTTCGGACTCGCTGACGTAGCCCCCGGTTTCGTACTCCCGGGCGTGAAGCCAACGGGCCAGCCCTGTGGTGCTCCGGACGACCCGTCCGGTCTCCATGAGCGCCTGGAGCAGGTCGAACTCGGTGCGGGTCAATTGCACCTCGTTTGGACCGATCCGGGTTGTGCGAGTGGCCACCTCCAAGTGGAGGCCGTTGTATTCCAACGCGGGAGTCTCGGATTCTTGGGGTTTGCTTGCCTGGGGCAACGCTGCCGGCAACCCAGGCTCCGGCGACCCTTCGGCCGGAGGCAGCTCCGCCGCCCGCATCCCGCTGGAATTGCTTCCCAACAGTTTGCTGCCGCGGGGGCGTCGGAGGAGCGACTCGACCCGGGCCAGGAGCTCCCTGGGGCGGAAGGGTTTGGTGATGAAGTCGTCGGCACCGACGGCCAGTCCTTGGAGTGTGTCGACCTCGCGCGCACGGGCCGTCAGCATGATGATGTAGGCGTCGCTGAACTCCCGGACCCGGCGGGTGACTTCAATCCCATCAATGTCAGGCAGGCCCAGGTCCAGGGTAATGACGTCCGGATTGTGGCGCTGGACGGCGGCAACGCCGTCAATGCCGTTCCCGGCCGCGTGGACCTCGATTCCCGATGCTTCAAGGATGGCGTGGACCACCTCCCGGATATCGTCGTCATCCTCAATTACTACGGCAACGCCCGGTGTGCTCACGTCAAGATCCCCCATCTCCCATCCTCAGCCCACCTTAACATCAGACGTGCCCGCGGTGCCCACAGTTTCGGCGTAAATCACGCATGGTCCCTTGTGCGGCTCGCGCAGGCCCGACGGCGGCCGGCCCACCGCAGTGGACCGACCGCCGTCGGGCATTGCTTCAGAACAGCAGGCTCAGGACCGGAAGGCTAGACCAGTCGCGTCAGCCAGCCGTGGGTGTCCTCGACCGTGCCGGTCTGGATGCCCAGCAGCTGTTCGCGGATGGCCATGGTGACGTCGCCGGCCTTCGCGTCCTCGGAGCCGATGAATTCGGTCTCGTCTTTGAGGACGCCGATGGGCGTGATGACCGCAGCGGTGCCGCAGGCGAACACCTCGGTGATCTCGCCCGAGGCCACGCCGTCGCGCCATTCGGCGAGGGTAATCTTGCGCTCGGCGACCTCGCGGCCCATGTCCTTGGCCACCTGGATGACCGAGGAGCGGGTGACGCCTTCCAGGATGGTGCCCGAGAGCGCCGGGGTGGCGAGCGAGCCGTCCTTGAAGACGAAGAAGACGTTCATGCCGCCGAGTTCTTCCACGGCGTCGTCGTTGAAGTGGTCCAGGAACAGGACCTGCTTGCAGCCGTTGGCCTCGGCTTCCTGCTGGGCGATCAGGGAGGCAGCGTAGTTGCCGCCGCACTTCGCCGCGCCGGTGCCGCCGCGGCCTGCACGGGCGTACTCGCGGGAGATCCAGATGGAAACAGGCTTCAGCTCGCCGCCGAAGTAGTTGCCGGCCGGCGAGGCGATGACGCGGAAGGACACCTCGCGGGCTGCCCGGACACCCAGGAAGGCCTCCGTGGCGATCATGAACGGACGCAGGTACAGGGCCTCGCCGTCGCCGGAGGGAACCCAATCCTGGTCCGCGGCCACGAGCTCGCGGATGGCACCCAGGAAGTAGTCCTCGGGCAGTTCCGGCAGGGCCAGGCGGCGGGCCGACTTGTTCAGGCGGGCGGCGTTGGCTTCCGGACGGAACGTCCAGACCGAGCCGTCGGCGTGGCGGTACGCCTTGAGGCCCTCGAAGATCTCCTGGCCGTAGTGCAGGACTGCCGCCGAGGGATCCAAAGAGATGGGTCCATAGGCTTCGACCCGCGCATTGCTCCAGCCACCGTTGCCGTCAGCGTCCACCTTGTAGTCGACAATGGCGGTGTTGTCGGTGAAGTAGTCACCGAATCCCGGGTTCGCCAGGATGGCTTCTCGTTCTTCAACAGACTTCGGCGTGGCTGACAGGTGCTTGTTGAATTCGACGCCGTGGGCAGTCTGGGTCATTGTTCCTCCACAGTCGGCTGCCTGTCGGCGCGAACCTCACCCAGGGGATAGGTGCCCCGGAGGGATATGGTTCAGCGGCGGACCACGGCAGCATGTAAGTAATTCACGTCAAGCTTACGCCCGCAGGCAGGGCCTAAAGACCCGCCGCGATCGCATCGCCGATGGCAGCAGTGCTGCGCGGTTCACCGGTGCGGGCCTCGACGTCGGCCACCACGGCGGCTTCGATCCTGCGGGCCGCGGCGGTGAAGCCGAGGTGGTCCAGCAGGAGCACCGCGGACAGGATGGCCGCCGTGGGGTCGGCCTTCTGCTGGCCGGCGATGTCCGGAGCCGAGCCGTGGACCGGTTCGAACATGGACGGAGCGGTGCGGTCCATGTTGATGTTGCCCGAAGCGGCCAGGCCGATGCCGCCGGTGACGGCCGCGGCGAGGTCGGTGAGGATGTCGCCGAACAGGTTGTCCGTGACGATGACATCGAAACGCGCGGGGTCCGTGACCATGAAGATCGTGGCGGCATCGATGTGCAGGTAGTCGTGGGTGACCTCGGGGAAGTCCTGGGCCACCTCTTCGACGATCCGCTTCCACAGGTGGCCGGCGTAGACCAGCACGTTGTGCTTGTGGACGAGGGTGACGTGCTTGCGGGGGCGCTCGCTGGCGCGGCGGAAGGCATCGCGGACCACGCGCTCCACGCCGTGGGCCGTGTTGAGCGAGACCTCCGTGGCGATCTCGTGCGGGGTGCCGGTGCGCAGGCTGCCGCCGTTGCCGACATATGGGCCTTCGGTGCCTTCGCGGACCACGATGAAGTCGATGGTGCCCGGGTTGGCCAGCGGGCTGCCCACCGTGCCGTAGAGGCGCGACGGCCGCAGGTTGACGAAGTGGTCCAGGCTGAAGCGGAGCTTGAGCAGCATCTCGCGTTCAATGATGCCGGAGGGGATGCGCGTATCGCCCGGGGCCGCCCCGACGGCGCCGAACAGGATGGCGTCCCGCGTGCGCAGGTCAGCAAGGACTTCGTCCGGGAGGGTCTCGCCCGTCTCCAGCCAGTGCTGGGCACCGAGCTTGTAGTGGGTCTGCTCCAGGGTGACGCCTTCAGCGGCGACAGCCTTTTCGAGAACCTTGATGGCTTCGGCAATGACCTCGGGGCCAATGCCGTCACCGGGGATGACAGCCAGATTGATGGACGATGCGCTCATGAATCCAATGTAGCCAAGGCATCCACATGTTGGTCAAAAACGTCTCACCATTCGAACACGCTCGACGGCGGGCGGGACGCGGGCGGGAGCGCCCGCGGAATGCGGGCGGGAGCCCGCCTCAGACCGCGGCATGATGCCCCTCGCCCGGCCCCGGCACTAGAGTTCAATCCGTGGACAGAAGGCATGCAATTTACAGCTGGTTCCGGGACAACCCCTTCAAGGTAGACCTGGCCGCCGCTGCGCTCCTGTTCCTGCTCTTGGGTCCCGTGTACCTCTTTGCCGAACGGCCGGTGCTGTTCCTGATCTCCGCTGCCCTGGTCCTGCCCCTCGCGTGGCGCCGCACCCGCCCGGTGCCGGCCGCCGCCGCCGTCGTCCTTGTCTGTCTGGTGCAGTGGGCACTCGCCGAGCAGCCGGTAGCCGGGCAGCTCGCCGTGCCGCTCATCATCTACGCGACGGCGGCCTACGGGCCCGTTTGGGCCAGCCGCTCGGTGCTGGTGCTGGGCCTGCTGGGCGGTGTCATGCTGACCACGCGGCTGTCCATGAGTTCCTCCTCGGGCATCATGGACCTGACCATCGGCGCCGTGTACACCGTGCTGATCTGGATGCTGGTCCTGGTCAGCTGGACACTGGGCGACCTCACGCGCGTGCGGCGGCTGCAGTTGCAGGCCCTGGAAGACCGCACCCGGCGGCTCGAGATCGAGCAGCAGCAGGAGCGCCAGCTGGCCGCCGCCGATGAACGCTCGCACATCGCCCGCGAAATGCACGACATCGTGGCCCATTCCCTGTCCGTGATCATCACCCAGGCCGACGGCGCCCGCTACGCAGCCGCGGCCAAACCCGAACTCGCCACGCAGGCCCTGGCCACCATTGCGGCCACCGGGCGCGATTCCCTGGGCGAGATGCGCAGGCTGCTGGGAATCCTGCGCTCGGACGACGCCGCCCCCACGCGGCCCCAGCCAGGCCTCGCGGACCTGGACGAACTGCTGCTGGGCTTCCGCGCCGCCGGACTACAGCTGGCCTTCGAACAAAGCGGAACGCCGCGGCGGCGGCTGCCCGCCGGCGCCGAGCTGACCGCCTACCGTGTCATCCAGGAAGCGCTCACCAACGTCATCAAGCACGCCGGCCCCCGGGCCCGCGCCGGGGTGGCACTGGAGTGGCAGAACCGGGGCCTGCAAGTGGACGTGCACGACGACGGGCGGGGAGCCGCCGCCGATCCTCCCGCCGACGGTGCCGGCAACGGGCTCCGGGGAATGGGCGAGCGGATCTCGCTCTACGATGGATCCTTGACCGCAGGCCCGGCCACGGGCGGCGGTTTCCACGTATCCGCGTTCGTTCCCTATTCGGAGGCCTGAGCCCATGCCCGCAGACCAGCAGCCCATCCGGGTGGCCCTTGTCGACGACCAGCAGCTGGTGCGCTCCGGCTTCGGCATGCTCATCAACTCCCAGCCGGACCTGCAGGTCGTGGCCGAGGCCGGCAACGGCATCGAGGCCATCCAGGCCCTCAACGCCACTGCGGCCGACGTGGTGCTGATGGACGTCCGGATGCCCGGCATGGACGGCATCGAGGCCACGCGCCGGATCCTGGAACAGGCGGCGGCCCAGCCCGAAGGTTCACAGCGGGCAGCCATCAGGATCGTGGTCCTGACCACTTTCGACCTGGACGAGTACGCGCTGGCCGCGATCCAGGCCGGGGCCAGCGGCTTCCTGCTCAAGGACGCCCCGCCCGAGGAACTCCTCGAAGCCATCCGCACCGTACACCGCGGCGACGCCGTCATCGCCCCCTCCACTACTCGGCGGCTCCTGGACCACGTCGCTCCCCTCCTGCGCACCCAGACGCCGGAACAGAGCGAGCATGCGGCCGCCGTCGAGCGCTTGACCGCCCGCGAGCGCGAGGTCTTCGAACTCATCGCCATCGGCCGCTCCAACCCGGAGATCGCGGCGGGGCTGTACCTGTCCGAGGCCACAGTGAAGACGCATGTGGGCCATATCCTGGCCAAGCTCGGCGCACGGGACCGCGTGCAGGTGGTGGTCATCGCGTACGAGACCGGAGTGGTGGCCCCCGGCGCCTGAGCCCCTCTGCTTCTCCCACCGGTGGCCCCGGCGTCTCCGACCACGGTATGAGGCGGGCGTCCGGACAATCGCCCCCTGGCCGGATCCGGAACGGCTTGCCCGGAAAATAGCGTGGAAGCATGACAACCTTCACGCCGCTCCCCCGCCCCTCCGGACCGGAGGCATTCCCCGCCGCCCCCGCCGTCGAAGCCTTCAACCTGTCCAAGGGCTACGGCCGCGCCGAAACGCGCGTCACCGCCCTGGACGATGTCAGCGTCAGTTTCGAGGCCGGACGCTTCACCGCCATCATGGGCCCGTCCGGCTCCGGCAAGTCCACGCTCATGCACTGCCTGGCCGGACTGGACACCGCGGATTCGGGCAGGATCGTGCTGGGCGGGACCGAGCTGACAGCGCTCAACGACCGCCAGCTGACTGCCCTCCGGCGCGAGCGGATCGGTTTCGTCTTCCAGGCCTTCAACCTGGTTCCCACGCTGACGGCGGAGCAGAACATCACCCTGCCCCTCGCCCTGGCCGGGACCACTGCCGACGCCGCCTGGCTGGACTATGTGGTGACCACGCTCGGCCTGAAGGACCGGCTGAGCCACCGTCCGCACGAGTTGTCCGGCGGGCAGCAGCAGAGGGTCGCCGTCGCGCGGGCCCTGCTGACCCGTCCCGACGTCGTGTTCGGCGATGAACCGACGGGCAACCTGGACTCGAAGGCCGGCGGAGAGGTCCTGGCCCTCCTGCGCCGCAGCAGCCAGGAGCTGGGCCAGACCATCATCATGGTGACCCACGACCCCGTCGCCGCGAGCTACGCGGACCGTGTGGTGTTGATGAGCGACGGCGGCCTGGTAGGCGAGCTGCACCACCCCACCGCCGATTCGGTGCTGGCGGCCCTCGGCAAGCTGGGGGCCTGAGCATGCTTCGCGTTGCCCTGTCACAACTCTCCACCCATGCCAGGCGGTTCATTGCCGTGGGCCTGGCCGTGATGCTCTCGGTGGCCTTCCTGTCCACCACGCTCATGGTCGGCGCCAGCACCCAGGCTTCCCTGGGCGCCAGCCTGGGCGAGGCCTACCGCAAAGCGGACCTCGTAGCCACTCCGGGCCTGGGCGCGGCCTTCGACCAGGCCGCCGTGGAGGCCGCCGCCTCCGCGCCTGCGGTCAAGGACTCCTACGCCGAGCGCACCGCACCGGCTCTCTTCACCTCCGGCGGCACGTCCGGCGGCGACGAGCAGATCGGCATGCTCCGCAACCTGGCCCCGCAGGCCCTGGAAAGCGCGGTGTTGTCCTCCGGCAAGCTCCCCTCGGCACCGTTCGAGGCCGCCCTCGACGCCAAGTCCGCCGGGCACCTCGGGCTCACTGCCGGCAGCGTCCTGGAGCTGCGGGGATCCGGGCAGGACAAGCCCCTCAAGGTGACCATCACCGGGCTGGTCCAGGCCAGCAACGATCCCTTCTCGGCGGCCATGGCACAGCTCCTGGCCACGGACTCCACCCTCGACGCCGTCCAGGAGGCCGGAGCCGGCTACACCGGGCTGCAGCTGCTCCTCAAGCCCGGCCAGGACGTGGCCGCCGCCAAGGACTACGTGGCGCGCAGGATGGAGGCGGCCGGGGCCTCCGGCGCCGCCGTCCAGACTGCCCAGGAGAAGGTGACCTCCGTGGTGGCATCCTTCAGCGGCGGGCAGGACCAGCTCACCGTGATCCTGCTGGCCTTCGCCGGCGTTGCCATCCTGGTCTCCGCCCTGGTAGTGGCCAACACCTTCGCCGTGCTGGTGGCGCAGCGCACCCGCGAACTGGCGCTGCTGCGCTGCCTCGGCGCGGGCAAGGCCCAGATCCGGGGCTCGGTGCTGCTCGAAGCATTCGTGGTGGGCTTTGTCTCCTCCGTGATGGGCGTCCTCGCCGGCGTCGGACTCATGTCCGGGCTCATCGCCTGGGCGCGCAGCACGCCGGACAAGGCGTTCGCAACACTGGCCGTCCCGCCGTCGGCAATCATCGCCGGGCTGGTGGCCGGAACCCTGCTGACCGTCGTCGCGGCCCTCATCCCCGCGAAGGCGGCCACCGCCGTCGCGCCGCTGGCCGCGCTGCGGCCCGCCGACGACGCCAAGGTGGGCAACAAGCGCGGCAGGGTCCGTCTGGTGCTGGGCATCCTGGCGCTGCTTGCCGGCATTCCCGCCCTGGTGTTCGGAGCCATCTCCGTGATGCTGCCCGTGGCCATGCTGGGCGGCGCGGTGTCCTTCGTGGGCCTGCTGCTGTGCGCCAGCCTGTTCATCCCCTCCGTGGTGGCGTGGGCCGGGCACCTCGCGGCCCCGGCCGGCGTGCCCGGCAGGCTGGCCGCCGTCAACGCGACGCGCAACCCGGCGCGGACCTCCGCCACGGCTGCCGCGCTGCTGATCGGCGTCACGCTGGTGACCATGATGATGACCGGTGCGGCGACCTCGCGGCAGGCCTTCAACAGCACCCTTGCCGAGACGTACCCAGTGGACCTGGCCGCGGGGATTGCGGGGTCCGGGCTTGCCGACGGCGGCACGGCCTCCGGCACGGCGGTGGATCCGGTCCGCGCGGTGGAGCAGATCAAGGCGCTCGACGGCGTCGCTGCCGCCGTGCTGCTCCGGCCTGCCGGCACGCTGGGCGGCACAGCCTATCCCGACGGCGGCCCCGCGGTCTACGCGGTCTCCGCGCAGGACGCAGCCTCGGTGCTGCGCGACGACAAACTGCAGCCCACCGCGGGAACCGTCTACCTTCCCAAGGATTCCCCCAAAGGTCCGGCGACGCTCGCCGGAGCCGGCGGAGCCACGCAACACGACGCCGTCGTGCTCCGGACACGGCATGTGGTGCCGTTCCTGGTGGGCCCGACGACGGCGGGTGCTCCTGCGGGGGGTGCTCCTGCGGGGGCGACAGGCTCGGCCGGTTCTTCAGCAGCCGGTTCTTCGGCAGCCGGTTCTTCAGCAGCCGGTTCCCCGGCGGTCAGCGCGCCGGCCGGGATGGTCTGGGTGAAACTGGACGATAGTGTTGCCGCAGACCGGGTGCCGGGCATCCAGAAGGAAGTGGCCGCGGCGCTGGGCGTTCCCGAGCGGACCATCAGCGGTGCGGCCATCGAGCGCGTGACATTCAACAGCATCATCGACGTGCTCCTGCTGGTCGTAACAGGATTGCTCGGCGTGGCGGTGGTGATCGCCCTCATCGGTGTTGCAAACACGCTCTCGCTGTCCGTCCTGGAGCGGACGCGGGAGAACTCGCTGCTGCGGGCCCTGGGCCTGACCAAGGGCCAGCTGCGCGGCATGCTCGCGATCGAAGCGGTTCTCGTGGCCGGCGTGGCGGCCGTGATCGGCACGGCCCTGGGCGTCGGCTACGGCTGGCTGGGGGCGCAGGCCTCGCTCGGCAGCCTGGCGGACGTGGTCCCGGCCGTGCCGTGGCTGCAGTTGCTCGGCGTATTCGGCGTGGCCGTGGTGGCCGGACTCCTCGCCTCGGTGCTCCCGGCCCGGCGTGCAGCCCGCCTCTCCCCCGTCGAGGGCCTCGCCACGGCGTAGTCCTGCGAAGGAAAAGCACCCGGTAATGACTTTGGCACTCACTGCTGTGGGTGCCAAAGTCATTACCGGGTGCGGAAACGATCGGGTGCGGAGCCCAACCGTCAGGCTTCGGCGGGCTCCTCGTAACGGGGGAACACCGGTGCCGGGGCGGGCAGTTCGGTGCCGGCTACGATCGGAGTCGCGATGGCGTCGAACCGGCGGGCCTCACCCTCCGGCTGTCCCAGAACGTCGAGCAGCTTGGCGGCGGCTGCCGGCATGACCGGCTGGGCCAGGAGCGCCACGATGCGGACCACCTCGAGGGTGACGTACAGGACCGTGTTCATGCGCTCGACGTCGGTCTTGCGCAGCACCCACGGGGCCTGGTCCGCGAAGTAGGCGTTGGTGTCGCCCAGCACGCCCCAGATGGCCTCGAGGGCGCGGCTGAATTCCTGCTTGTCGAACGCGGCGCGGGCCGTGGCGAGCAGTTCGCTGGCCTGGGCCAGCAGGGCCGTGTCGGCATCGGTGAAGGCACCGGGTACCGGCACCTTGCCTTCGCAGTTCTTGGCCACCATGGACAGCGAACGCTGTGCCAGGTTGCCGAAGTTGTTGGCCAGGTCCGCGTTCATGCGGCCGACGATGGCCTCGTGGTTGTAGCTGCCGTCGGCCCCGAAAGGCACTTCGCGCAGGAAGAAGAAGCGGACCTGGTCCAGGCCGTACTGGGCCACGAAGTCCTGCGGTGCCACCACGTTACCGAGGGACTTGGACATCTTCACGCCGTTGTTCGTGAGGAAGCCGTGGATCATGACGCGCTTGGGCAGCTCCAGGCCTGCGCTCAAGAGGAACGCGGGCCAGTAGATCGCATGGAAGCGGGAGATGTCCTTGCCAATGACGTGGACGTCGGCCGGCCAGAACTTCCGGAACGATTCCGACTCGACGTCGGGGTAGCCCACACCGGTGAGGTAGTTGGTCAGCGCGTCCACCCACACGTACATGACGTGGTTCGCGTCGCCCGGGACGGGTACGCCCCAGTCGAAGGTGGTGCGGCTGATGGAGAGGTCCTCCAGGCCGCGCTTGACGAAGCTGATGACCTCGTTGAAGCGGTACTGCGGCGCGCCGAACTCCGGCTGCGCCTCGTAGAGGGCGAGCAGCCTGTCCTGGTACGCGGACAGGCGGAAGAAGTAGCTTTCCTCTGCCGTCCAGGTGACCTCCGTGTCGGTCTCCTTGGTGTACCGCAGGCCGTCGTCCTTGACCAGGGTGTCGTCTTCGACGTAGTACGCCTCGTCGCGGACGGAGTACCAGCCCTCGTACTTGGACAGGTAGATGTCGCCGTTGGCTTCCATCTTCTTCCAGATGGCCTGCGAGGCGGTGTAGTGGTCCTCGTCCGTGGTCCGGATGAAGCGGTCGTGGGAGATGCCCAGGTCCTGGCTCATCTGCTTGAAGGCTGCGGAGTTGCGGTCGGCGAGTTCCTTGGCCGTGAGGCCCTCCTTCTCGGCCGACTGCTGCATCTTCAGCCCGTGCTCGTCCGTTCCGGTCATGAAGAAGACCTCATGGCCGTCGAGGCGCTTGAACCGTGCCATGGCATCGGCGGCAATGACCTCGTAGGCGTGGCCGATGTGCGGCACGCCGTTGGGGTAGCTGATGGCAGTGGAGATGTAGAACGGGGGCTTCTCTGCGGACGTCACTCTAAGAAGTTACCTTTCTAGTTCAGTTCGGTCAGCGTGTCGCTGAGACGGACGAGCTCATGGTCATGCGAGGCCACCAGCACGGCGATGCCGTCGCTGGTGGTGTCCTTCAGGATGCCGATGATGCGGTTCGCGGCGGCGCGGTCCAGGCTGGCCGTGGGTTCGTCCACCACCAGCACGCGGGTGCCCAGGATCAGCGCACGGGCGATGGCCACGCGCTGGCGCTCACCGCCGGAGAGCTGCGCGGGACGGTGACGCATGCGCCGGCCCAGGCCCACCAGGTCCAGGAGGTCCTTGGCCATCTCCGTACGCTGCTCCACTTCGCCGTCGGGCACGGCGGGAAGCAGCACGTTCTCAAGGGCGCTCATGCCGTCGATCAGGGCGCCGCCCTGGTCCACGTAGCCGATCAGGGCCCGGCGGCGGTCGGCGATCTCGTCGTCGCCCATGTTCTCCAGCGAGGTGCCCTCCCAGAAGACCCGTCCCGACGTCGGGAGCGTCAGCCCGGCGCTCACCGTCAGGATGCTGGTCTTGCCGGAGCCACTGCGCCCGGCGATGCAGTGCATCTCGCCGGCGTGCAGGGTCAGGTCGAAATCGTCGACGACGTCGACCGGCTCGGCGCCGCCCTTGTCCCCACCGTAGTGGATGGTGATCCGGCTCAGTGCGAGCGGGGTCGCGTGGTCGGCGGCCTTCACGATGGTGTTGGCGCGCGTCTGGAGCGACTCGTCGGTGGATTCCGCGGTCGCCGTCAGCTCGGTGTGGAGGTTGTCAGTCATTTGACCACTTTCGTTGCAATGGGAATCCAGCAAAGTACGGCCAGCAGCCCGGCCAGTCCGGCCCAGAGTGCGGCATAGGGGGCCAGGAGCAGCCCGAGCCCGAGGGCACCGAGGACGCCCAAGGGCACGGCCACGGTGCCGACGAGTGCGTTTTCGAAGAACCGGACCTGGCCCAGCATGTCCGGGTTCCAGCCCATGGCCCGCAGGGTGCCGAGGTACTCGCGCTTGGCGTGCAGCTCAAACCGTCCGGTGACCAAGGTCAGGATCAGGCCGACGAGCACCCCGAAGACCGCCAGCACCACGCTGGGGAGCGTGATGCTCGCGGCGGCCAGGCCGCTGAGGGCGCTGGCGCCGGCGGCGCGCGGGATGTCGATCAGCAGCGCGATCAGCGCACCGACGGCCGCGCCGAAAACACCGACGGCGACGGCGAGCGAAGCCGAGTTGAAGCGGTTCGTGGTGAGCTGGCGGTTGGCGAAGGTCAGCGGCGAGTCCACCATGATGAGGCGGTCGTCGTGCTGCGGCTCCTGGTCCACCACCTCGCGGTGGCGCAACTGGCGGGCCGCAAGGTAGGCGGCGCCGGCGTAGATCGCCAGCATCGAGATGGACACGATCACGGTGGCAAGGTTCCAGCTGAGCAGGCTCAGCAGGATCCCGGCAGCCGCCAGGGCCGCCGCGCCCACCGCGAATTCCTCGAGCACCCAGGAGCGGATCCGCTTCTGGGTCCAGCCCATGGCCCGCAGGGTGCCGGCCTCGCGCCGGCGCTGGCGGATGTAGCTCACGGTGGAGGCACCGGTCAGCAGGGTGGCGCCCAGCAGCGTCAGGAACAGCAGGGTGATGTTGGTGCCGGTCAGCGAGCCGGACACGGCGTCCGCTGCGTCCTGGCGCACCCACGACTGCTGGACGGTGCCCAGCGCCGCTTCCTTGCCGGCGTCGTCCTTGGAGTAGCCGGGGACGAAGATGCTGGTGTCCTCGCGGGCGGAACCGGCCACCACAGTGGCTTCGAGCCCGAGCTTGCGGATTTCCGCGGCGAGCTTCTCAACTTCCGGCTGGGCCTGCTTCCAGGTGCCGGCTGCGTTGGCGCGCACGCGGATGGCGTCGATGACGTTGGCGTTGGCGTCGTAGCCGCGGGCTGCGGCCAGGCCGTAGTAGTCGGTGATGGCACCGGCCGACTGGCTGACCAGTCCCGTGGCGCTCAGGGACGGCTTGAGCACCGTGGCGTCGGTGTCCTTGCCTTCGGCGTCCTTGCTGAGGGTCAGCGGGGCGGGGTCGTAGCCGCCCAGGGGCAGCCGGTTGACGTCGCCGGCGGCAGCCATGACGTCGGCGGGGTTAAAGGTGCCGTAGACCATCGGCAGGGGCGCAGCGGGCTTCTTGCCGGTTTCGAGGTCCTCGCGGTAGGAGCGCTCGTCCACGGGCCTGCGTTGCGTCTGGTCCACCGGAGCGCCGAAGGCCGACTTCTCGGGCAGGCGGTTGACGGTGACCCAGTCGCCAGGCGTCGCGGTCTTGCCGACGGCGCCGTTGGCCGCCGTTTC
The DNA here is from genome assembly GCF_024741795.1 of Arthrobacter sp. CJ23. Taxonomy (NCBI): domain Bacteria; kingdom Bacillati; phylum Actinomycetota; class Actinomycetes; order Micrococcales; family Micrococcaceae; genus Arthrobacter; species Arthrobacter sp. CJ23. The sequence goes on from NZ_CP102950.1 coordinate 2,900,797, forward strand.
CTCGTCCTTGTATTGCGGTGCTGCGGCGAAGGCTGCACTCCAGGCGGCCGGGTTGTAGAGGCCCTGGCTGAAGCTTCCGGTGGCGCCCAGCACCTTGCTGTGGTCCGTGGAACCGGGCCATTCGAGGGCGAACGGGGAATTGGAGACAAAGGGCAGGTAGTCCTTGTCGAGCGAGCGGGTGACGGTTCCGACGTCGTTGATGACCTTGCCGCTGGCGTCGATTTCCTCGATCTTGACCGAGTACTTCAGGTCCAGGGAAGTGCCCGAGCGCACGATCAGCGGGATGGCCTGCGAGTCGGCGGTGAGCTTGCCGTCGCGCTTGGCCTGCTGGTACTGCGTCATCAGGGGTGCCCAGTACTTGAGCTTGACGCCCAGGAAGTCCGGGCCTTCGGTGAGCTGGTCCATGCCGATTCCGCTGGTGAAGAGGCTCTCGAAGTGGCGGCCGATGGCGCCGGCGTTGCGGGCGTCGGCTGGCGGGGCCTTCTCCAGCGGGGCCAGGAAGTCGCCAGCCGAGCCCAGCAGGGCGCGTTCGGCGGAAGGGTCGACGGCGACCACGGACTCGGTCACCTCAGGCGCCAGGGGCAGCGCCACGGAGAGGTTGAAGAGGTTGTGCTCGGAGCCTCCGGCAGGTGCCGGGAACTTGATCCCGGTCTCGCCCGCGGCGCCGGCGATGCGGATGCTCTTGCCGCCCGCGGTCTGTTCCTCCACGAGGCGGCCCTTGCCCAGGGTGCCTTCGGCGCTGGTCTTGAACAGGGTCTGTTCGTTGACGCCGTCGGAGCTGACGGCGGTGGCGGTCAGTCGGTAGTTCTTCGGCGCCGCGGACAGCACGGATTCGGCGGCGGGCCACTTGGACGGATCCAGTGCGGAGGGGTCTCCGGCCGTCACGGCCCCGGCGAGGCCGGAGTTGAAGCCGAGATAGTCCATGGCGCTGAGCCGGGGTGCCTCGAGGTTCTGGGTGACCCGGGAGACGAGGCTGATGGGGGCGGCAACGCCGGTCTGTCCCATGGCCCGGATCTTGTCGAGCTGCTCGAAGCTGATGCCGCCCTGGCCGGTGGCGATTTCCGGCTGGATCAGGGCACCGCCGTCGCCGTCCTGGGACTGCTCCGGTTTGGCCTGGACCAGGATGTCATAGAGTCCCCTCGAGTTTTCGTCCACGGTGCGGTTCAGCGCCGCCTGGGACTGGCTCTGGACGAGGACGGACAAACACATGGCGACGATCAAAATGGCCGCGGTCAGCAGCAGCACACGGCTTCTGATGAACCTCTGGACGGCGTTCATTGGGCTCCCTGAGACCTTGATTGCGGGCGCGCACACACGGCTGCCAGGTTCCCTGGGATGACAAAGGGGATCCATGGGCGTGTGTGCAAAAAGTATTGGCCGGCCTGCCGCCGGTTCCGAAATTCGGACCCAGCCATTGTATGCAGACCGGCCAATCATACGCGCCGAAGGTTGCCGTCGGCGCACACACTACTTGTTTGGGTCCTGCCTCAGTCTTCCAGATCCACTTCGCGGACCATGTCTGCACCGATTCCGGCCTTGATGGCTTCCAGGACCTGCTGCGGCACGGACGTGTCGATGGTCAGGAGCGCGAGCACCTGGCCGCCTTCGGACTGGCGGGCCACCTGCATGCCGCCGATGTTGATGTTGTTCATGCCCAGGATGTGGCCGATGGTGCCGATGACACCGGGACGGTCCGCGTAGGACACCACCACGATGTGCTCGCTGATGGGGATCTCGATGTCGTAGCCGTTGACGCCCACCAGCTTCTCGACCTGCTTGGGGCCCGTGAGGGTACCGGCAACCGAGATCTGCGAGCCGTCGCTGAGCGCGCCGCGGATGGTCAGGACGTTGCGGTAGTCCTCAGCGTCCGGAGTGGTGATGAGGCGGGTGTTGATGCCGCGCTGCTCGGCGATGACGGGGGCATTGACGTAGGAGACCTGTTCGGTCACGACGTCGGCGAAGATTCCCTTGAGTGCCGCGAGCTCCAGGACCTTGACGTCAAGGGCGGCGATCTCGCCTGCCACCTCGACGTCGATCTGGGTCAGGGAGGCGTGCGTGAGGGCGGTGAAGATGCGGCCCAGCTTCTCGATCAGCGGGATGCCCGGGCGGACGTCCGGGGCGATGATGCCGCCGGCCACGTTCACGGCGTCCGGCACGAGTTCGCCGGCGAGGGCGAGGCGGACGGACTTGGCGACGGATACGCCGGCCTTCTCCTGGGCTTCGTCGGTGGAGGCGCCCAGGTGCGGGGTCACCACGACGTTGTCGAGTTCGAAGAACGGCAGGTCGGTGCTGGGCTCCTTGACGAAGACGTCCACGCCGGCGCCGGCGATCTGGCCTTCCTTCAGGGCGATGTAGAGGGCTTCCTCGTCCACCAGGCCACCGCGGGCGACGTTGACGACGTAGGCGGTCTCCTTCATCTTGCGGAAGGCGTCCTCGCCGAGCATGCCGACAGTTTCCGGCGTCTTGGGCATGTGGATGGTGATGAAGTCCGCGTTTTCGAGCAGTTCATCGAGGGTGACCAGCTTGACGCCGAGCTGCGCTGCGCGGGCCGCCGTGATGTAGGGGTCGTACGCGAGGATCTCGGTCTCGAAGCCCTGGAGGCGGGCTGCGACAAGGGCGCCGATGCGGCCCAGGCCGATGATGCCGATCTTCTTCTCGAAGAGCTCGATGCCGGTGTACTTGGAGCGCTTCCACTCGCCGTTCTTGAGGGCGGAGCTGGCCTGCGGAATGTGGCGGGCGAGGCTGAGGATGTGCCCCACGGTGAGCTCTGCGGCGGAGATGATGTTCGACGTCGGGGCGTTGACCACCATGACGCCGGCCTGGGTGGCGGCCTTGATGTCCACGTTGTCCAGGCCCACGCCTGCACGGGCGATGATCTTCAGGTTCTTGGCAGCGGCGATGGCCTCTGCATCCACCTGCGTAGCGGAGCGCACCAGGATTGCGTCGACGTCGGCGATGGCGGAGAGCAGCTGGGAGCGGTCGGCGCCGTCGGTCTGACGGACTTCAAAGTCCGGGCCAAGGGCCGCAACAGTGGCGGGCGAAAGCTCTTCGGCGAGCAGTACTACGGGTTTTGACACGTCTGATCCTCTGCGTTGCAGTCCGGGGGGATAAGTGAAGTCTAGGCTGACAGAAAGGCCGGGTTCACATTTGTTAAGTGTGAACCCGGCCTCATTGCTGTCTTTTGCCTGGCGGCTGAATGCCGGGACTAGCGGGCTGCGGAGCCCTCTACGTAGTCCTGGTCCTGCTGCTGCCAGGAGAACAGGGAGCGCAGTTCGCGGCCAACGGCCTCGATGGGGTGCTGCTCTGCCTTGGCACGCAGTTCCTTGAACTCGGCGCCGCCGTTGTCCTGGTCGTCGATGAAGCGCTTGGCGAACGCACCGGACTGGATGTCGGCGAGGACAGCCTGCATGTTTTCCTTCACCGCGGGGGTGATGACGCGCGGGCCGGAGACGTAGTCGCCGTACTCTGCGGTGTCGGAAACGCTCCAGCGCTGCTTGGCGATGCCGCCTTCCCACATGAGGTCAACAATGAGCTTGAGCTCGTGGAGCACCTCGAAGTAGGCGATCTGCGGCTGGTAGCCGGCTTCGGTCAGGGTCTCGAAGCCGTACTGGACCAGCTGGGACACGCCGCCGCAGAGGACAGCCTGCTCGCCGAAGAGGTCGCTTTCGGTCTCTTCGGTGAAGGTGGTCTTGATGACGCCGGCGCGCGTGCCGCCGATGGCCTTGGCGTAGGACTTGGCCAGGTCCCAAGCGGAACCGGTGGCGTCCTGCTCCACGGCGATGATGTCCGGGATGCCTCGGCCGGCTTCGAATTCGCGGCGCACGGTGTGGCCGGGAGCCTTCGGGGCGATCAGGATGACGTCAACGCCCTCCGGTGCCTCGATGTAGCCGAAGCGGATGTTGAAGCCGTGGGCGAAGGCCAGGGCCTTGCCGGGGGTCAGCTTGTCCTTGATGGAGTCGTTGTAGATCGAGCGCTGGTGCTGGTCCGGCGCGAGGATCATGATGACGTCGGCCCATTCGGCGGCGTCGGCGACGTTCAGTGCCTTGAATCCGGCTTCTTCGGCCTTGGCGATCGACTTGGAGCCCTCCTTGAGGGCGATGACAACCTCGACGCCGGAGTCGCGCAGGTTCAGCGCGTGGGCGTGGCCCTGGGAACCGTAGCCGACAATGGCAACCTTGCGACCCTGGATGATCGACAGGTCTGCGTCGTCGTCGTAGAACATTTCAGTCACTTGCGTAACTCCTCTTGAGTGGTTTTTGGAGATGTAGTCTGTGGTGCTGCGGTAAAGGGAACCGCGTCCTGCCAGCCGGAGCTATGCCGAACGAAGTGCCCTGTCACTCATGGAGCGGGATCCCCGCCCAACGGCCAAGGTGCCGGACTGCACAATTTCACGGATGCCGAACGGCTCGAGCACTGAAAGCAGTGCGGCGAGCTTCTCGGGGGTACCGGTTGCTTCAATGACCACCGAGTCTGTAGACACGTCGACCACTGAGGCACGGAACAGGTCTGCAGCCTGGGTAACCTGCAGACGTGTTGCGGCATCCGCACGTACCTTGACCAGGATGTGGTCACGCTGTACGGAAGATTCGGAAGTCAGCTCAACAATCTTAATCACGTTGACCAGCTTGTTGAGCTGCTTGGTGACCTGCTCGATCAGGTCGCCGTCGGCGTCGACGACAACCGTCATGCGGGACATGCCGGGAACCTCGGTGGGTCCGACGGCGAGGGAGTTGATGTTGAAGGCACGCCGGGCGAACAGGCTGGCCACGCGGGTCAGCACACCGGGCTTGTCTTCCACCAGAACGGACAGTGTGTGGCGGCTCATGCTTAGTCCTCCTCTTCCCATTCCGGGGTCATGTTGCGGGCAACCTGGATCTGGTCATTGCTGACGCCGGCGGGCACCATCGGCCACACCATCGCGTCGGGGCTGACCACGAAGTCAATGACCACGGGACGGTCGTTGATTTCCAGGGCCTTCTGGATGGTGGCGTCGATGTCCTCGTCGCGTTCGCAGCGGAGCGCGGCGCAGCCGTAGGCGTCTGCCAGCTTGACGAAGTCCGGGATGCGGACGGTTTCGTGGCCGGTGTTCAGGTCGGTGTTGGAGTAGCGGCCCTCGTAGAAGAGGGTCTGCCACTGGCGCACCATGCCCAGCGAGGAGTTGTTGATGATCGCAACCTTGATGGGGATGTTGTTCAAGGTGCAAGTTGCCAGTTCCTGATTGGTCATCTGGAAGCAGCCGTCGCCGTCGATCGCCCAGACCACGCGGTCCGGTTCGCCCACCTTGGCGCCCATGGCGGCCGGAACGGCGTAACCCATGGTGCCCGCACCGCCCGAGTTGAGCCAGGCGTGGGGACGCTCGTACTTGATGAACTGGGCGGCCCACATCTGGTGCTGGCCAACGCCGGCCACGTAGATGCCTTCGGGTCCGGTCAGTGCACCGATGCGCTCGATGACGCGCTGCGGTGCGCTGAGGCCGTCTTCCGGCTCGGTCCAGCCCAGCGGGTAGGTTTCCTTGAGGTTGTTAAGGAATGCCCACCAGCTCTCCAGGTCCGGAGTGCCGCTCAGTTCGAACTGCGCCTTCACGGCCTCGGTCAGCTCCGGGATGATCTCCTTGACCGAGCCCACGATGGGGACGTCGGCCGTGCGGTTCTTGGAGATTTCCGCGGGGTCGATGTCCGCATGGATGACCTTGGCGAAGGGTGCGAAGGTCTTGAGCACGCCCGTGACGCGGTCGTCGAAGCGTGCACCGAGGGTGATGAGCAGATCGGACTGCTGCAGCGCGGTCACCGCGGAAACGGTGCCGTGCATGCCGGGCATGCCGACGTGCTGCGGGTGCGAGTCCGGGAAGACGCCGCGGGCCATCAGGGTGGTAACGACGGGCGCACCGGTGGCCTCGGCCAGTGCCATGAGCTCCGCAGCGGCGTGCGCCTTCACAACGCCACCGCCCACGTACAGCACGGGCTTGCTGGCAGCGGCGATCAGCTTGGCGGCTTCACGGACCTGCTTGTTGTGGCCGCGGACCACGGGGCGGTACCCCGGGAGGTCGATCTTGGGCGGCCAGGAGAACGTCATGCTGCCCTGCTGGGCGTCCTTGGCGATGTCCACCAGCACGGGGCCGGGACGGCCGCTGGATGCAAGGTGGAAGGCCTCGGCCATGACGTGGGGGATGTCGTTGGGGTCGGTCACCAGGAAGGAGTGCTTGGTGATCGGCATGGTGATGCCGACGATGTCCGCTTCCTGGAACGCGTCGGTGCCGATGACACCGCTGGAGACCTGGCCGGTGATGGCAACCATCGGAACGGAGTCCATGTGGGCATCCATGATGGCGGTGACGAGGTTGGTGGCACCGGGGCCCGAGGTGGCGATGCAGACGCCAACCCGTCCGGTGACCATGGCGTAGCCTTGGGCGGCGTGGCCGGCTCCCTGTTCGTGACGGACCAGGATGTGATTCATCCTGGATGCCATCAAGGGGTCATAGGTGGGCAGGATCGCGCCACCGGGCAAACCGAAAATATCGTCGACGCCGAGTTCTTCGAGCGAGCGGACAATAGCTTGCGAGCCGGTCATCACCGTTGGGGGTACAACGTTGTTCGGCCCGAGTACAGGAGAGAGAGTTGCAGCAGCGTCGACGACGACGGCGTCAGCCGGACGGTCGACCTTTTCCGGAGCCTTGGGGGCTCCAGCGGACTTTGCAGCCATCAGCGAGGGGCTGATCGGCGATCCTTTGCTCATCGGACTCTTCCTTTGTGGATCTTCAGTAGATGGGTGTTGCTCGTGCGGTAATGCTTCACTTCGTCGCGGGGTAATAAAAAAACCCCTCAGCCTTGCGGCTTTTCGAGGGGTTGCGCGTGACGGTTCGTTACCAGTCGGGCTAAGACGCCACGCGCTTGGTAAGTACGACGACGGAGCCGACGGTAACGAAAGTGATCATGCGTTCAGTGTTCCCTCTTAGTGAGAAGAGTGTCAAACGACAGTCGAGACTATCTCACTATTTGGACCCTCAAGTCCACCTGCTGAACACCCCGCCCAACTGAGTAGCAGCTCATGTCGTTATGAACGCTCAAAACGACATCTACTGCTACCTAGTTGGGCGGGGACACGCAACAGGTTTCTAGCCGCAGTAGGCGCCCGTGGAGGCGCTGTGGACCAGCTTGGCATACTTGGCGAGGACGCCCTTGGTGAACTTGGCCGGGAGCGGCTCCCAGCCAATCCTGCGGGCCGCGAGCTCTGCTTCGTCGACCAGGAGGTCGAAGGAGCGGGCCGCGATGTCCACGCGGATCTTGTCCCCGTCCTTGACGAAGGCGATGGGGCCGCCGTCGACGGCTTCCGGGGCAACGTGGCCGATGCACAGGCCCGTGGTTCCGCCGGAGAAGCGGCCGTCGGTCAGCAGCAGGACATCCTTGCCGAGGCCCGCACCCTTGATGGCGCCTGTGATGGCCAGCATCTCGCGCATGCCCGGACCACCCTTGGGGCCTTCGTAGCGGATGACGACGACGTCGCCGGCGTGGATCTTGCCGTTGTCCAGGGCATCGAGGGCGCCCTGCTCGCGCTCGAACACGCGGGCGGTGCCTTCGAAGACGTCGGCGTCAAAGCCGGCGCTCTTGACCACGGCGCCTTCAGGGGCCATCGAGCCGTGCAGGATGGTGATGCCACCGGTTTTGTGGATCGGGTTGTCCATGGCGCGGAGGATCTTGCCATCCAGGTCCGGCGGGTTGATGGCCGCAAGGTTTTCCGCGACGGTCTTGCCCGTGACGGTGAGGCAGTCGCCGTGCAGCAGGCCGGCGTCGAGCAGTGCCCTCATGATGACCGGCACACCGCCGATCTTGTCCACGTCCGTCATGACGTAGCGGCCGAACGGCTTCAGGTCACCCAGGTGCGGGATCTTGTCGCCGATGCGGTTGAAGTCGTCCAGCGTGAGCTCAACCTCGGCTTCGCGGGCGATGGCCAGCAGGTGCAGCACGGCGTTGGTGGAACCGCCGAACGCCATGGTGACGGCGATGGCGTTTTCGAAGGCCTTCTTGGTCATGATGTCGCGGGCAGTGATGCCGAGGCGGAGCAGGTTGACCACCGCTTCGCCGGACTTGCGGGCGAAGTCATCACGACGGCGGTCTGCCGAGGGCGGTGCGGCCGAGCCGGGGAGGGACATGCCCAGCGCTTCGCCGATGCAGGCCATGGTGTTGGCCGTGTACATGCCGCCGCAGGCGCCTTCGCCCGGGCAGATGGCCTTTTCGATGCGCTCCAGGTCCCCGAGGCTCATCTTGCCCGCTGCGCAGGCGCCGACGGCTTCGAAGGCATCAATGAGGGTGACTTCCTTTTCGGAACCGTCCTCAAGCTTGACCCAGCCGGGCATGATGGAGCCGGCATAGAGGAAGACGCTGGCGAGGTCCAGGCGGGCGGCAGCCATGAGCATGCCCGGAAGGGACTTGTCGCAGCCGGCCAGGAGCACGGAGCCGTCGATGCGCTCAGCCTGCATGACCGTCTCCACGGAGTCCGCAATGACCTCACGGGACACCAGGGAGAAATGCATGCCCTCGTGGCCCATGGAGATGCCGTCGGACACGGAGATGGTGCCGAACTGCATGGGAAAACCGCCGCCGGCGTGAACGCCTTCCTTGGCGCCCTGGGCCAGACGGTTCAGGGAAAGGTTGCAGGGAGTGATTTCGTTCCACGAGCTCGCGACGCCGATCTGGGGCTTGGCAAAGTCGTCATCGCCCATGCCAACCGCGCGGAACATGCCTCGCGCGGGAGCCGCATGAATTCCATCCGTCACGACCCGGCTACGCGGTTTGATGTCCGGCTTGGCGTCTGTCGCAATATGGGTCTGGTCACTCATGACCCAAAGTCTATGTGTCCCGCGATGCGCCGAACGACCCCTTTGGGCGCGTTAAGCGGAAAATCGAGAATATTTCGATCAAATACTGGACATGCGTCTCATATAATGAGACGCGCGGGTCCCTTCGCCACCATTCCGGGGCTTGCCGGGGTCGCCGGTCGGGTCACGAACCGGACACAGGCCATGGGCGGGTCACAATCACGGCTCACGGAGCTGGAGCTCGCTCGCGATGTGCGCCGCCTCGTCCTGCAGCATGCCCAGCACCTGCTTGATGGTGGTCCGGGCCGCAATCTCGGGACGGGCCAGGGCCACGATGCTGCGGCTGGCCTTGACTCCCGTGAGGGGCCGCAGCACCAGGCCCCGCCCGGCATTGGCCAGGGCTGTGTAGCGCGGCAGGAGGCAGATGCCATGGCCGGCACTGACCAGCGCTTCCAAAACGCGCAGGTCCGGATAGCGCTGGCTCCGGGTGGCCGTGCGCCCGGCATGGAGCTCGATCTGTCGAAGCACCGTGTCGAAGGGAAATCCCTCCGGCACGCCGATCCATTGGTAGTCCACCACGTCCTGCGCGGTGAGCCGCGCCATGGCCGCCAGGGCGTGGCCGGCCGGCATGGCGACGTCGAGGGCTTCTTCCAGCAGCGGGAACACTTCGAGGCCGTGCCGGGCGAACACGTCCGGACCGTCCACGCTGTGGGCCAGCACGATGTCGTAGTCCGCGGCCAGCCCGGCAAAATGGGCGGTCCCGGGATCCTCGAAATGCGCTTCAAAGCGAAGGCCGGCAATCCCGGCAAGCCGGTGCAGCAGCCCCGGGAGCAGCATTTCCGCGGCGCTCGGGAAGAACGCCGCATTGATGTGCGTCTGCCAGCCCTTGCGGTAGGTGTCGATGGTCGATTCTGCCCTGGCCATCGCGGTGGCAACATCGGCCGCGGCCCCGGCCATGGCGTGGCCGGCTTCGGTCAGCCGCACTCCCCTGCCGGCCTTCTCGACCAGAACGACGCCGAGTTCCTCCTGCAGTGTCTTGAGCTGCTGGGAAACCGCCGAGGCCGTCACGTTCATGGCATCGGCGGTGGCTCCCACGGTCTGCCGGTCGGCCAGCTCGCGGAGAATTCGCAGCCTCTTGAGGTCCATGGAGCCACACTATGGGATGCTCCGGAATCGCCTGGGATTTCCTCAACAGTTCCGCTCCCGGGAATCGATTGACAGTGCTGGACAGCCGTCGTGACAGGCACGTAACGTCGGGAACACCACAAACTGTGCCGCGTGAACAGAAGGGGCTCGCCATGGACTGGTTGATCTGGGTCATCGTCATTGTGCTGATTGTCGCGATTGTCTGGAGGTTCATGAGGCGCACGCCCCCTGGCGGCCAGGCACCGAGTTCGCCAGCGTCGCACGTCATGGATGTGGAGTCGGCCAGCCTGACAGGTTCCGCGCCTCACGCGGCGCAGCTTCCCGAACCTGATGAGCCCGCTGCCGCGGCAGCGACCACGACGGCGGCTGCAACCTCGACCGATCAGCCCGCCGATGATCGGCCCACCGAGGAGCCCACCGAAGCCGGCGGCGTCGATGTCGATGACTGGGAGGCGCCAGCGCCGGCCGCCCCAGCCGAGGTGGCAGAGCCGGAAGAAGCCTCTGCGGCAAGTGAAGCGGACGCAGGCCCAGGCGAAGAGCCGAGCGACGCCGGCGAAGAGTCCTTGCCGGCTGAGGAAGGCGTCACTGCGGACGACGTGACGCCGGCCGATACCTCAGCACCCGAAGCCGCCGCTCCTGAGACTGCCGTAACTGACGCGGCACCGGCCGAGACTGCCGTACCGGCAGAAGAAGCAGCGTCAGCGCCGGAGGAAGAAATGCCGGGAGAAAAAGCACTGGGCGACGACACGGCGGCAGCGGCAGCCGAGGCGGCCGACAAAGCCGAATGGGAGGCTTCCTGGACCGACGCCGCCGGCGCTCCGCTGGCCGCCCCCGCGGCCGCCGTCGACAAAACCGAACCGGAGGCTGAAGCCGCGCCGGAAGCTGCGGCCACAACGGAACCCGCCGCGCCGACTGAGGGCAACCCCGCCCACCACAACGAATACACGGATCCGCATGCCCCCACGCTGCCGGGCGCGGAATCGGGCGCGGCGGAAGACCTCGACCCCGCCGGATCTCCGGCCAACGGATCCTCTGCCACCGGAGTGCCCGCGGCCGAAGCCAGTGCCCCTGGGGGCCATCTGGCTGCCGAGCACCCGTATGGCTCCGGCTCGGCGGCTGCCGCAGCGGACGGAAGCGGCCCGGAGGGCTATGCGGTCAAAGGCGAGGCCGGTTCCATGACCTATCACGACGAGGACAGCCCCGAATACGCGACTGTCACGGCAGAGGTGTGGTTTGAATCCGCCGCCCACGCCGAGGCCGCTGGCTTTCGGCCGCCCCGCCGGAGCCGGCACTGAGGCTGAAGGCCGCGGAGGCAGCACAGCACTGAAAGGGCTTGGACGGCATGGAGCGGGCGACGGCGGTACGGGCCCCAAGGGCAGGCGTCGCTGCTGCCCTGCGGCTCTCCGCGATGCTGCTCACGGCCGTGCTGCTCACCTCCTGCATCGGCAGCCCTTCATCCCCGGGCACCGCGGCGACTCCAGGGGGCACCAGCCAACCCGCCGGCGCTGGACCCGGACAGCCCCAACTGCTCCGCAAGCTCGACGCCGGGCTGCAGCTTCCGTGGTCGGTGGTGTTCCTGGCCGACGGCACCGCGATCATTTCCGAGCGCGATTCCCGCCTGATCAAGGCGATCCGGGACGGGCAGGCAACAACGGTGGGCGAGGTGCCCGGCGTCGTGCCCGGCGGTGAAGGCGGGCTTCTCGGCCTGGCACTGTCCCCCACATTCGCGGACGACCACCTGCTCTATGCCTACTTCACCTCGGCTACAGACAACCGGATCGCCAGGATGCGCCTTGACCAGGATACCGGCGGCAGGCTCGCCCTCGGCGCCCCCGAGGTGGTGTTCTCCGGCATGTCCAAGGCATCCACCCACAACGGCGGGCGCATCCGCTTCGGCCCCGACGGCCTCCTCTATGTGGGGACCGGAGACTCGCAGCGGCGGCAGCAACCGCAGGACGCCCACGCCCTGGGCGGCAAGATCCTGCGCCTCACCCCGGACGGAAAGCCCGCCTCCGGCAATCCTTTTGGCGACAATCCCGTCTACAGCTACGGCCACCGCAATGTGCAAGGCCTCGCGTGGGACAGCGCCGGCAGGCTGTGGGCCAGTGAATTCGGCCCGGACGTGGACGACGAACTGAACCTCATCCAGCCCGGCGGGAACTACGGCTGGCCGGAGGTCACCGGGGCTCCGGGCCGGGCAGGCTTCATCGACGCCAAGGTGGTGTGGCCCTCCACGGCCGAGGCCTCGCCCAGCGGGCTGGAAATCATCGACGACGTTGCCTACACGGGCGCACTGCGGGGCCAGCGCCTATGGGCCGTGCCATTGGAGAACGGTGCGGCGGGGACGCCGGCGGCCTATTTCACCGGCGAATACGGGCGGCTGCGGGACGTAGCGCGGGCACCGGACGGCACCATGTGGGTCCTGAGCAACAACAGAAACCCCGACTTTGCGCTGGTTTTGCGCCCGTGAAGCGTGCTGGCATCCGGGCGGATCCGCCGATTTCACAGTTGGCCGGAACTCGTGTAGAGTTACATGTCGTTGCGGAGATCAACGAGGGAAGAAAAGCCTTCGGGTGATCGGATTCAACAGATGCACCTCTAGCTCAATTGGCAGAGCAATTGACTCTTAATCAATGGGTTCCGGGTTCAAGTCCCGGGGGGTGCACCAAGGAAAGGCCCTGAATGGCGGAAACGCCGTTCAGGGCCTTTTTAGTGCGCCCTTTCCCGCCTGCCGGCGTGCTGCTCCGCGCAGTGATGGCTGCCAATATGGCTTCCATCACGTTGCGCGCGCGGTGGACACAAGAGCGCGAAACATGGTGTAGAGTTATTGCTCGTTGCGGAGATCAACAAGGGAATATTGATTCCCGGGAGTGGTCGGATTCAACAGCTGCACCTCTAGCTCAATTGGCAGAGCAATTGACTCTTAATCAATGGGTTCCGGGTTCAAGTCCCGGGGGGTGCACCAAGGAAAGGCCCTGAATGGCGGAAACGCCGTTCAGGGCCTTTCAGGTTTAACAATCCCGCGCATGGCCTGCGAGGAGTTCCTGCCGGCGAGGTCCCGGACCACGGTCAGGAGCTCCTGCCTGAGCCTGCCCGTATCCACCGGCACGGGGCCAAGGACGTCCCGTTCCAGTTCGACTGCACGTGCCAAGGCAACGGCTCCGGCCCGGGTCAGCGTCACCAGATGGCTCCGTCGGTCGGTTTGGCTCCGTTCGCGGCTGATGTGTCCGTGGCTTTCAAGCCTGGCGAGGGTCTTGCCCATGGTCTGCGCCTGGACGCGGACGATCTGCGCCAGGGCCGCCTGGCTCAGCGCCCCCTTGACGGCCAGCACCTCCATGGCAATCACTCCGGCATGGGTCAGTCCCATGGAGCTCAACTTCTCGTTCCAGGCAAGCTCCACCACACGGGCCGCTGTCGAGAGCAGACGCACCGTTGGCCAACGCTCCATGTCAGGCATAAGCGCCAGTATATAGACGCCACGCCGAAGCCCGCTGAGCCATGCTCGTGCCCGGAACAGCCCGCAGCGACGGCGCCCTTCAATTCGTGAACGGCCCGGCCCCTCACTAAGCTGGGGAGTCGCGAACGCAAGCAAGGAGCACATTTTGGCTGAACGACTTACCCCCGGCACCGCCGCCCCCGACTTCACGCTGAAGAATGCGGAAGGCAAGGACGTCAGCCTCTCCGACTTCCGAGGACGCAACACCATCGTCTACTTCTACCCGGCAGCGTCCACCCCTGCCTGCGCCAAGCAGGCCTGCGACTTCCGCGATTCGCTGGCCTCCCTCCAGGCGGCCGGCTACGAAGTAGTGGGGATCTCCCCGGACCCGGTCAAAGATCTCGCAAGGTTCGTGGCGGAAGAAGCCCTGACGTTCCCCTTGCTGTCCGATGAAGGGCACGCAGTGGCAGACGCCTATGCCGCCTGGGGAGAGAAGAAAAACTACGGCAGGACCTACATGGGCCTGATCCGCTCCACCATCGTGGTGGACCCCGACGGCAAGGTGGCCGTGGCCCAGTACAACATCCGTGCCACCGGCCATGTGGCCAAGCTCCGCAGGGATCTCAAACTGGACAAGTAGTTCAAGCCTGCCAAGTGGCCCAAGCCTGTCCAGTAGCAGGTACACTGGACGCGGCATACGGCGCCGGGCCTTTCCAACAGGACCCTTTTCCAACAGGACGAGGACCGGCGGCCGACGCCGGCCTTGCGCGAGTGGTGAAATTGGCAGACACGCAGGATTTAGGTTCCTGTGCCTTCGGGCGTGGGGGTTCAAGTCCCCCCTTGCGCACACATGAAATGCCCCGGTCCCCGGACCGGGGCATTTCCGCGTCCGGGACGGACCGCGACGGCGCCGGGCCGGGCCACGCCGGGCCACGCCGGGCCGCGCCGGAGACTCAGGGCGTTCCCCTAGACTGGAACGCGGTCCGGCTGCAGCCGGCCACAGCCCATCCGACGGTCTTGAGGGGACGAGAGTGGCAAGCAGCAAGATACGCCGGACAGCGGTGCGAATCGGGGCCGGTCTCCTGGCCCTGGCGTTGACCTCCTGCACGGGGGCACCGAATCCGCCAGCCACCTCCGCCACCAGTTCCGCACCGGCCGAGCCGAGTGCCACCTTCAACTTCGGCACGCCGTCCATGCCCCTGGGGCTCGATCCTGCCGTAACCTCGGATTCCGAGTCGTACCGTGTCACCCGCCAGATCCTGGAGGGCCTGGTGGGCGTGGACGGCGCCACCGGCCAGCCCACTCCCCTCCTCGCCACGGAGTGGAAGAACAGCGAGAACGGGCTCAGCTACGACTTCACCCTGCGCAGCAAGGTGCTCTTCCACGACGGCACGCCCTTCGATGCCGCCGCCGTGTGTGCCAACTTCAACCGCTGGTTCAGTTTCCCGGCGGCGCTCCGCCAGCAGGCCCCAGGCATCTCGTTCAAGGGCATCTTCAAGGCGTACTCCGACGAGCCGGTCTTTTCGATCTTCAAGGACTGCACGGTGGTGTCCACGGACAATGTCCGGATCAACCTCACCCGCCCGTACACGGGTTTCCTGCAGGCCCTGACCCTCCCGGCGTTCGCCATGTCCTCGCCAACCGCGATGGCCGCGCAGAAGGCCGATGTGCTCGACCAGCTCCGGAACGGCCAGGCAATGTCCGCCTATGCCGGCCATCCGGTGGGCACGGGCCCCTATGTCTTCACCTCCTGGGACAAGGACAAGGTCACCCTGTCCACGAGCAAGGCCTACTGGGGCAACCGCGGGCAGATCGCCACGGTCAACTTCATCCCCTATGACCATGCGCAGACCCGGCAACAGGCACTGCTGGACGGCAAGATCGACGCCTACGACTTCGTGACGCCCGGTACCTTCGACGAACTGGTCAAGAAGGGCCTGCCGATCATCCAGCGCGATCCCTTCTCTGTCATGTACGTGGGCATCAACCAGGCCGTGGCACCCCTGGACAAGCTCGAGGTGCGGCAGGCAATCGAGCTGGCCATCGACAAGGAAACCCTGATCCGGAAGTTCTTCATCGACAACACGGCCCAGGCCTCCCAGTTCGTGCCGCCCAAGCTGAGCGGCTTCAACAACAACGCGCCGGCGCTGGGCTACGACCCCAAGAAGGCCAAGGACCTCCTGGAGAAGGCCGGATACAAGGGCGAGGAACTGAAGTTCTACTACCCGCTTAACGCCACCCGCGCCTACATGCCGACGCCGGAGAAGATCTACGCCGAGATCAGCCGCCAGCTGGTGGCCGTGGGCCTGAACATCAAGCCCGTGCCGGTCGACTGGGAGGACGGCTACCTCCAGAAGGTCCAGTCCCCCGGCGATCACGCCCTGCACATGCTCGGCTGGAACGGCGCCTACGCCGACGCCGACAACTTCCTGGGGCCGCTCTTCGGCGAGAGCCGGGGCGAGTTCGGCTATACCGACTCGGACGTCTTCCACAGGATCGAACGCGCCCGCGGACTGCCCGACGGCGATGCGCGCAACACCCAGTACCAGGGCATCAATGCGTCGATCGCCGCCGCGGTTCCGGCCGTACCGATCGCTTTCCCGATCTCGGCGCTGGCCCTGTCCGACAAGGTGGAAAGTTACCCTGCCTCCCCTGTATTGAACGAAGTTTTCACAAACGTCCGGCTAAAGCCTTGACGATTCGCGGCAATTTCAGTTATGGGATGCTGCGGGGATATTCTGTGACAGCCAGTGCCGCCGCTACCGGAGATTGATCGTGACCTTCATTTCCAAGACCCCCCACGCAGACGTCGTCCTTATTGGCGGCGGAATCATGAGCGCCACCCTCGGCGCCTTCATCAAGCAGCTTGAACCCACCTGGACCATTTCGCTGTTTGAGCGGCTGGACGAGGCCGGACTGGAAAGCTCCGGCCCGTGGAACAACGCCGGCACGGGGCACGCAGCCCTGTGTGAGCTCAACTACACGCCCGCAGCCAAAGACGGCAGCGTGGACCCGGCCAAGGCCCTCCACATCAACGAGCAGTTCCAGCTGTCCCGCCAGTTCTGGTCCCACCTGGTGGACAACCAGCTGATCGGATCCCCCAAGGGCTTCATCAACACCGTGCCGCACATGAGCTTCGTGCTCGGCGATGACCACTCGAACTTCCTCAAGAAGCGCTTCGAGGCCCTCAAGCCGCACGCGCTGTTCCGGAGCATGGAATACACCGAGGACCAGGCGCAGATCGCCAAGTGGGCCCCCCTGGTCGTCAAGGGCCGCGACGCCAAGCAGCGCGTGGCCGCGACCCGCGCGGCTGAAGGCACCGACGTCGACTTCGGTGCGCTGACGCGCGAGCTGACCGGCTATCTCCAGGACAACGGCGCGGAAATCAACTACGGCCACGACGTCACCAACGTCAGCCGCTCCGCCGACGGCGGCTGGGACCTCACCACGAAGCACCCCGCCTCCGGCGAGCACGGCCGCATCCACGCGAAGTTCGTCTTCGTTGGCGCAGGCGGCGGCGCCCTTCACCTGCTGCAGGCCTCCGGCATCCCGGAGAGCAAGGGCTACGGCGGCTTCCCCGTCTCCGGCCAGTTCTTCCGCTGCACGGATGACTCGATCACCTCGCAGCACAGCGCCAAGGTATACGGCCAGGCCTCCGTGGGCGCTCCGCCCATGTCCGTCCCGCACCTGGACACCCGCTACGTTGACGGCAAGCGCTCCCTGCTGTTCGGCCCGTACGCCGGCTTCTCCACGAACTTCCTGAAGACCTCCAGCTACCTGGACCTTCCGCTGTCCATCCGCCCGGGCAACATCATCCCGATGCTGGCGGTAGCCAAGGACAACATGGACCTGACCACCTACCTCATCAAGGAGGTGGCCAAGCGCCACGGAGCCAAGGTGGAGGCCCTGCGCGAGTACTACCCGCAGGCCGCCGGCGGCGACTGGGAGCTCATCACTGCCGGCCAGCGCGTGCAGATCATCAAGAAGGACCCCCGCAAGGGCGGCGTCCTGCAGTTCGGCACCGAGGTCATCGCGTCCCGCGACGGTTCCATCGGCGCCCTGCTTGGTGCTTCCCCGGGAGCCTCCACGGCCGTCCCGATCATGATCGAACTCTTGCAGAAGTCCTTCCCCAAGAACTTCAAGGGATGGCAGTCCAAGCTCAAGGACATGATGCCGGGCTACGGCGTCAAGCTGAACGACAACCCGGAGCTGGCCGCCGAACTCGAAGCCAGCACGGCACGCTCGCTGCAGCTGGAAGTGGCCAACGCCGTCCAGAGTTAGTCCCCACCGCCACCCTCACCTCGCTACGCTCGGTCAGGGAACCCGGGCGGCGTGGGCCCACCCACCGCCACCCTCACCTCGCTACGCTCGGTCAGGGAACCCGGGCGGCGTGGGCCTACACCGGGCTGCGGTCGCTTCCCGTCAGCCGAGTCATTCCGTAGACGTCAGGAGTCGATGCAATGTTCCGCCTGGCCAAGCTGTCCCTGGGAAACCGGGCCCTGATCGCGCTGATCACCGTCTTTGCGGCGGTGTTCGGCGTGATCACCATGGGGTCCCTGAAGCAGGAACTCATTCCGTCGATCGAGTTCCCGCAGATCACGGTCGTGACGTCCATGCCGGGCGCCTCCCCGGAGGTGGTGGACAAGCAGCTGAGCCAGCCGCTGGAAACGGCGTTGAACAGTGTCGAGGGGCTTGAGTCCACGACGTCCACGTCCCGCAACGGCGTTTCGCAGATCACCATGGTGTTTGCGTACGGTTCCAACCTGGACCGTGCACGCAACCAGATCGACCGTGCCATCTCCAACGCCAAGCGCGTGTTGCCGGCCGACGTCGAGCCGCAGTCCATCGCAGGCAGCATCAGCGATTTCCCGATCATCTACCTTGCGGTGTCCTCGGACAAGCCGCTGAGCGAGCTGAACGCCGAGCTGCAGCGACTGAGCGTTCCCAGGCTGCTGAAGATCGACGGCGTCCGGGGAGCCGATGTCACCGGCGGCTCCCGCCAGCACATCCTCATCCAGCCCCGCCCTGCGGACGTGGCCGCAACAGGGGCCTCGGTCCAGTCCATCGGCAACGCCTTGAAGAACAACGGAACCCTGATTCCAGTCGGCACCATCGAAGACCAAGGCAAGACGCTGTCGCTCCAGCTCGGCAGCCCCGTGGATTCCCTCGACATCATCAAGGCATTGCCGCTGGCCGGCGCCAAGGCCGCAACCACGATTGGCAGCGTGGCTGACGTCAGCATTGCGGATGACGCCGCAACCTCCATCACGCGCACCAACGGCAAACCCAGCCTCGCGTTGTCTGTCACCAAGAAGCCTGACGGCGACACGGTGGCAATTTCCCACGCCGTGCACGAGGCCATTGCCCCGATGGAAGCTGAACTGGGCAACAATGCGAGCTTCACGCCCGCGTTCGACCAAGCTCCGTTCATTGAGAAATCCATCAAGGACCTCACGACGGAGGGCCTTTTGGGACTTGGGTTTGCGGTCGCGGTCATTCTGGTCTTCCTCATGTCGGTCCGGTCCACCCTGGTCACTGCCGTGTCCATTCCGCTGTCCCTGCTGATTACCTTCATCGGTATCTCAGCCACTGGGTACTCACTGAACATCCTCACGCTGGGTGCTCTTACCATCGCGATCGGGCGAGTGGTTGACGATTCGATCGTGGTCATCGAGAACATCAAGCGCCACCTCAGCTACGGCGAACACAAACTCACCGCGATCCTGACGTCCATCCGCGAGGTAGCGGGCGCCATCACGGCCTCCACCCTCACCACGGTGGCAGTCTTCCTTCCGATCGCTTTCGTGGGCGACCTTGCCGGCGAGTTGTTCCGTCCGTTCGCGTTGACAGTGACCATAGCCCTGCTGTCATCCCTGCTCGTCGCCCTGACGATAGTTCCGGTCTTGGCCTACTGGTTCCTCAAATCCCCCGCAACCGGCGCTGATTCGCCGGGGACGGCCGCCAAAGATGCCGCGGACAAGGCCAGGCAAGCGGAACAACGGAGCCGGCTTCAGCGCAGCTACCTTCCGATCCTCTCGAAAACCCAAAAGCACCCGGTCATGACGTTGTCGGCCGCTGCGTTGATCCTCGTCGCGACCGTGGCCGTCTCCCCCCTCCTGGCCACGGACCTCCTGGGACGGTCCGGCGAGAACAGCATGACGGTCCGCCAGGTCCTCCCTGCCGGCACCAGCCTCCAGGCAACCAGCGATGAAGCCGGGAAGATCGAGGACCTGCTCCGCGGCATGGACGGGATCAAGGACGTCCAAGTGACTTCCGGCAACGCCCAAACAGGATTTGCGGCCTTGATGTCCACGGGCTCGTCCAACTCGACCTTCACGATCGTCACCGATGAGAAGGTCGACCAGAAGAAGCTCCAGGATGACGTCCGGGCCAAGCTGGAGGGAGCGGCCGGCAAGATCACCGTCGGATCCCAACAGGGTGGCTTCGGCACGTCATCCACCGTGGACATCACCATCAAGGCCGCCAACACGGCAGAGCTGCGTACAGCCAGCGATGCCATGGTCAAGGCCATGGACGGCGTGCCGGGCAGCACAGAGGTAGCCACCAACCTGGCCTCAAGCCAAGCAGTGGTCCAGGTCCGCGTAGATAGGGCCAAGGCGGTGGCGGCGGGCCTGACGGAAGAACAAGTGGGCGCCTTCCTGGCATCGACTGTCAGCCCCATACCTGCCGGCACTGTGCGCATCGAGACCAACGACTACCCCGTACAGATCGGCCAGGGAACGCGCTTCACCAGCATCGCCGCGGTGCGCGGGCTGAAGGTCCCGACGGCGGGAGGCGGGGTGGCGCTGGAAAGCATCGCCGCCGTCGAGCAGGTGGACACTCCGGTGTCCATCACCAGCAGCAACGGCCAGAGGACCGCCAAGGTGACGGTGACGCCGTCGGGCGGAAACCTGGGGGCCGTCAGCTCCGCCGTACAGGAACGCCTGGCCTCGGTGGAGCTTCCGCCTGGCGTGACCGCCGCGATCGGCGGCGCCACCACCCAGCAGGCCGAGTCCTTCCGGCAGCTCGGGCTCGCATTGCTGGCCGCCATCGCCATTGTCTACGTCATCATGGTGGCCGCCTTCAAGTCGCTTGTTCAGCCGCTGATACTGCTGGTTTCTGTCCCCTTCGCTGCCACCGGCGCCGTGGGCCTGCTGCTGGTGACGGGTGTTCCGTTGGGCCTGCCGTCGCTGATCGGCATGCTCATGCTGGTGGGCATCGTGGTCACGAATGCGATCGTGCTGATCGACCTCATCAACCAGTACCGCAAGCCGCACGACGGCAGCCCCGGCATGAGCGTGGCCGACGCCATCACCCACGGTGCGCGCCAACGCCTCCGCCCCATCCTGATGACGGCTTTGGCTACCGTTTTCGCTTTGACTCCCATGGCGCTGGGCCTCACTGGTGGCGGCGGCTTCATTTCGCAGCCGCTGGCGATCGTGGTGATCGGCGGGCTGGTGTCCTCCACGGCGCTGACCCTGGTCCTGGTGCCGGTGCTCTACAAGCTGGTGGAGGGGCGCCGGGAGAAGCGGGCCCTGCTGCGCTCGATGACGGAGCGCCCCGAGGTCCTGCCCGGCGGCGGCGAGGACAAGGATTACTTGACCACCGGGATGATGTCCAAGGTCTCCGGCCGCCGCGCGGCCAACGCGCCGGCCGAATAGCTTCCGGGCCCTGCGTGGCCCGCACCGCACGCCGCCCGCCCTCACTGCCCGCCGCCCACACCGCCTGCCCTCACCGCCCGCCCTCACCGGGAACAAATCCCCCGGCAGCACTGTTGCAAGCGGTGATACATGCAAATGCATCTAGTTTGGGATACACTGTTGGAAGAACCCCGGCACAACCGGGCAGGCAGGAAGGCACACCATGGAGATCGGTATTTTCAGCGTCAGTGACATCACCACTGACCCCACCACGGGCCACACGCCCACCGAGAACGAGCGCATCAAGGCCTCAGTGGCAATCGCCAAGAAGGTCGAAGAGATCGGCATGGATGTCTACGCCATCGGCGAGCACCACAACCGCCCCTTCTTCTCCTCCTCCCCCAGCACCACGTTGGCCTACATCGCGGCGCAGACGGAACGCATCACGCTGTCCACGTCCACCACGCTGATCACCACGAACGACCCCGTAAAGATCGCGGAGGACTTCGCCATGCTCCAGCACCTGGCGGACGGCCGCGTGGACCTCATCATGGGCCGCGGAAACACCGCCCCGGTGTACCCCTGGTTCGGCAAGAACATCCAGGACGGGATCGAACTCGCCATCGAGAACTACTCGCTGCTGCGCCGCCTCTGGGACGAAGACACCGTCAACTGGAGCGGCAAGTACCGCACCCCGCTGCAGAACTTCACTTCCACACCGCGCCCGCTGGACGGCGTGGCCCCCTTCGTGTGGCACGGTTCCATCCGCAGCCCGCAGATCGCCGAACTGGCCGCGTACTACGGTGACGGCTTCTTCGCCAACAACATCTTCTGGCCCAAGGAGCACTACCAGCAGCTGATCGGCCTGTACCGCGAGCGCTACGAGCACTACGGCCACGGCAAGGCAGACCAGGCGATCGTCGGCCTGGGCGGGCAGTTCTTCATGCGCAAGAACTCCCAGGATGCCGTCAAGGAATTCCGGCCGTACTTCGACAATGCGCCCGTCTACGGCCACGGCCCGTCCCTGGAGGACTTCACCTCGCAGACGCCGCTGACCGTGGGCAGCCCGCAGGAAGTCATCGAGAAGACGCTCACCTTCCGCGAGCACTTCGGCGACTACCAGCGCCAGCTGTTCCTGGTGGACCACGCCGGCCTGCCGCTGAAGACCGTGCTGGAGCAGCTTGACCTGTTCGGCGAGGAAGTCCTCCCGGTGCTGCGCAAGGAGTACGCCGCCCTCAAGCCGGCACACGTTCCCGATGCCCCCACGCACGCCTCGCGCGTCGCTGCGGCCCTGGAGGCACGCGTCGGATCCGTGGCCGAGACCGCGGGTGGGGACGCCTGATGTCCGGCCAGGCAAGCTCGTCCTCTGTGCGCCTCGCCGCCGAGACCTGGGAAGCGCTGTTCCGTTCCCAGGTGGCGGTGATGCGGCGGCTCCAGGCCGCACCGGCCTTCAAGAAGATGCCGGCCAAGGAGTACGACGTGCTGTTCACGCTCTCCCGCTGCCCCTCCGGCAAGCTGCGCCTCAACGAGATCAACGACAAGGTCCTGTTGAGCCAGTCCAGCCTGAGCCGGCTGGTGGACCGCCTTGAGAAGCGCGGGCTGGTGGCCCGGGAAGCAGCGCCCGACGACGGCCGCGGGGTCCTGCTCGAACTCACCGAGGCGGGTCTCGAGCTGCAGAAGACGATCGGCCGCGAACACGTCCGGGACATCGCGGACCTGGTGGCGCCGGCGTTGACCGCTGCCGAACAGCGCGAACTGCTGCGCCTGACGGAGAAGCTGCGGGCTTCGGTCAGCGGCCACTGACTGCGGCTGCCGTGCCGGGCGGTGACCGGCACGGCAGACTGCCTGGTGCAGCGCTAGTGCAGGACGACGAGCTTGGCCGGATCCTCTTCCGGCTGCTCGCCGGCCACCTCGGCGGTGACCTTCAAGGTCTTGAGTGACAGGCTTCCGCCCACCGTGGACAGGAAAGCGGTGTCCGAGGAGTCGCGTCCGGCGGTGATGCGGAGCATTGCCTCCCGCGGCGCCAGCCCGGTGGGGTCGATGACATGCCAGGCGCCGTTGATGTGTGCCTCGGCCACGGCATGGAAGTCCATGGGGCTCAGCCCGGGCGCGTAGACGGCGGTGAGCCGCGCCGGGACGTCCTTGGATCGCAGCAGCGCGATGGCCAGGTGCGCGAAGTCGCGGCAGACGCCCCTGCGGTGCAGCAGCGTCTCCACGGCGCCGTCGGTTCCGCGCGAGGAACCGCTGACGTACCGGAGTTCGCCGTTGACCCAGTCGCGGACCGCCTGGAGCAGTTCTTCGCCGCGCAGGCCCCCGAATTCGGCGTAGGACGTGGGAAGCAGCCGGTCCGATTCCGCATAGCGGCTGGGGCGCACGTACCTGATGAGTTCCATCTGCGAGGATTCATCCGGAGCGCCGAAGCCCACCACGGTTGCCTGGTAGTCCACGGTGACTTCGCTGGGCTCGGCGAACTCCATGTACTGGAAGCGCCCGCCATGGTGGTCCGTGAGTTCCGCGAAGGGAACATCCAGCCCGTCCACCGTGATGGACAGGGTCTCAGTCAGTGATTCGTAGCCCGGATTGCTCGCCACGGCGATGGCCATGGCCACTTTGGTGTCGGCGACGGTCTTGAATAGCAGCTTGGCAGAAACGTTGCGTTCCATGGATCTCCGGGGTGTGGTGCGGCACGACAGCCCCCGATGTCGCCGTTGTCTTCTTGATCAGCCAACCGCGGACTACAGATTGACCTTCAGAGACAGTAGCATCCGCTGGACGTTTGCGAATTCCGGGCTTTGCTCGACGTACTTGGCTGCCTGGTCCAGGGTGTCGAAACTCTTGGCCGGAGCAACCTTTTCGTCGGCCGCAAAGGCATGAATGGCGGCCAGGTCGCCGAAGAAGTAGTCTCCCTGGCCTGCCGGGCCCTGCACCCGGTTCCTCAGTTCGCAGGCCTGCCCGTCCGCCCCGGCCACCATGTTGGTGATGCCGTAGGAGCCGAAGAACCTATAGCCCTGGATGACCCGGAACACGGCGTGCGGCGTGATGGTCCCGGCCTCTGCGGAGTGCGGCAGGTCCATGGGCACGCTGTTGATCACCACATAGGGACGCCCCTCGCCGGCCGGGCAGGCGAGGGGAGCAGCCGCTGCCATTCCCGTGTGCAGAGTGCCGAGGTACCGGCCCCCGGCATCCTTGACCACCACCTTCACGGCGCCGGGCAGGGAACCGGCCTCCGGGGCCTCCGACTGGGCGATCCAGTCCCGGGGCAGCTCGAACGCCACCTTCTTGGCCGGATCCGTGTACGTCTTCCAGGCCGTTGCCGTGGCGGCCTGCCCGGGAACGGAAGCGGACGGATCCGACGGCGAAGCGGAGGTGGCGGGCGCGGAACCTTCGCCCGCCGTCGTCGTGCTCCCCGGCTGGGGCGTCCCGCTCAGTGAGCTGCCATTCGAGGAACTGCCGACAGCGGGCTCCGGCCCGCGCTTCCCTTCCGTGGTGCAGCCCGCCGTCGCGGCCAGCACCAGGACCGCCGCCAGGACCATGGAATGCTTCACGGGGATCCGATTGCCTCTCATGCGGCCAGCCTAGCGGCGCGGGCCGGGAGGGGCGGCAGGACCGGCAGCGTTTCGCAATCCCGGGTCCGCGTCCGCCCCTCGCAGGGGCCCACGATGCCAGGGTTCCCTGGCCGAAGCGAAGCGAGGTTAGGGAGGCATTGGGGATTAGGCTGGGGAGCATGGCTCCCGATCATTTTGATGAGGCTGAGGACATACTGCCGGAGATGTCGGCGGTGGATATCGCGGACTGGCGCCTGCGGACGTTCGCCCTGTACGACGCCGTCCGCCGGATCGCCGCAACGGACCCCTTTGAAGCCCATGTCTACTGGCGCCAGGAGCGGGACCGCATGTTCGCCACGCATCCCGCCTCCGCACTGACACCGGCCATGAAGGCGGAGTTTTCCGGGCTGCGAACAGCCGACTATGATCCCGCGTTCAGGCTGTATGCGGCACTCTCCGGCGAGGGGGCCGGGCAGGAAATGAACGTCCGGACCGGCACCGACGGCGTGGTGCCCTTCGTGCGGCTGGGCACCTTCGAGCTGCCCGGCCTGGGAGCGCTCGCCGCGTGGCGGCTCCGCAGCTACGGCGGCGGGATTTTCGTCCCGTTCCGCGATGCCACGGCCGGGAAGGCCAGCGGCAGCTACGGCGCCGGCCGGTACCTGCTGGACACCGTCAAGGGCGCCTTCCATGGTGTCCGCGGATCCGACGGCGGCCAGGAGTTCATCCTGGACTTCAACTTCGCCTACAACCCATCCTGCGCCTACAACGAGGCCTGGGCCTGCCCCCTGGCCGGCCCGGACAACCGGCTCGCGGCTGAGATCCCGGTGGGAGAGCTCTACCCCGTGTTGTGAGGTCCGCTTTACGTCCTGCGGGCATGCCAGGGACGTGGAGCGGGCCCCGCAAAACGGTAATCGGACGGTAATCCTTGGCGCCCCCACGGGATGCCTCCCGCGCCTAGCCTTAAAGCATGACGCCCCGACTCCGCACAGCCATCCGCCGCCACCGCGCGGCCGCCACGGTGGCCTGCATCCTCCTGCTGGCGGCAGTGGCCGTGGGGGCAGCCCTGTTCCAGCCGTGGAGGCTCTTCACCAGCAGCCTGGTGGACGAGGCCCTGCCGGGCACGACGGCGGCAGCCTCCGCCCCGCCGGCCACTACAGCGCCAGCCGGCACGGCGCCGTCGGGCATGGAAACCAGTACGCCGGCACCGTCCAGCCCGGCGCCCGCGGCGCCCGTCTTACTTTCCAGCGGGGCCTTCCAGTCCCAGGAGCATGCCACCAGCGGAACGGCCAGTCTGCTCAGGCTCCCGGACGGCAGCCACGTGGTGCGGCTCGAGAACCTGGCCAGCAGCGACGGGCCCGATGTGAAAATCTGGCTGAGCAGCCTGGAGGCGGGCGGGGACTGGTTCAAGTACCGTTCCGGCAGCTACCTCGATCTTGGGCCCATCAAGGCGACGCACGGCAACCAGAACTATGCCGTGCCGGCCGGCACCGACCTTTCGGGGCTGAGCACGGTGGTGCTCTGGTGCGACCGCTTCAGCGTGGCCTTCGGTTCCGCGGCGCTGGGGTGAATTTCTTCCGCTGAACGACTTGCGGGGCCCGCCCTACGTCCGTGGGAGTGTTCTTGGAACGTAAAGGAGGCCTCGCAACGAGCGGAGGACGTAGGATGTCTTCATGACTGTCAGCGCACCCCGCCGCCTTGCCCGCGTCCGCCCGCTCTCCGCGGTTGCCCCCGACGAGCACTTCTTCGTGGCGAACGATGCCCCGGACTTCGCCTCCGGGGCCGGCCGGGCCTGGACGGTCATCGATTCCCCCTTCACGGGCTCCCGCGCGAACACCAACAGCCCGGCCCGGCCCGGCTGGGAGAGCGGCACCGTGGTGGACCAGGACTCGTTCACCTTCCTCGCTCCGTCGCTTCCCGTCAACGTTTTCGGCATGGCCCACAACACGGGGCAGCCCGGCCGCGATCTCCCGCCGCAGGCCTTCCACAAGGCGGCGTCCAGCGTGATCGGCCCGGGTGAGGCGATCGAGCTGAGCTCAGCGGTCGGTTACGTGGACCCGGAAGCTGAACTGACCGTCGTCGTCGGCCGTACTGTGCGCGGCCTGACGCTGGAGACCGCCCGCAGCGCCATCCTGGGCTTCACCATCGGCAACGACGTCTCGGCGCGCGATCTGCAGAAATCGGACGAGCTGTGGATCAGCGCCAAGAGCCAGGACACCTTCACCCCGGCCGGCCCGTGGATCGTCACGGAACTCGACGATTCGGATTTGTCGATCGGCATCGTCCACAACGGCACGGAGCTGAAGGCCGCCAGCAGCGCCGACCTCGGCTGGAAGGTGGACGAAATCCTGGTCTACCTGACCTCCTTCATGACCCTGCAGCCCGGCGATCTGGTGCTCACCGGCTTCCCCGCCGAATGCGCCCGCATCCAGCCCGGAGACACCGTGGTGTGCCGCGTTGAGGGCATCGGCGAACTCAGCAACCCGGTCAAGGCAGCTTCCTGGGAGGAAACCCCCGCCTGATATGTCAGGCTTAAGCCATGGAGAATGCCGCGGAGACCACACAGTTACTGGAGTCTCCCGGGAAGAAGCCACGCAAACGGCACAGCGGCATCCTCCGCTATCCTGCCGTGCGGCAGCTGCTGCGCTTCACCGGCGTCGGCGTCATCTGCACCGCAACGTCCCTGGCCCTGTACGCCCTGCTCCGCCAGTGGATCGATCCGCAGTTTGCCAACGCGGCCGCGCTGATCATCACCTCGGTCATGAATACGGCCCTGAACCGCAGGCTGACCTTCAAGATCACGGGCAGCCGGAAGCGGATGCAGGACCACCTGAACGGCCTCATCGTGATTGCGGTTGCCCTGGTCATCACGGGAGGCAGCCTGGGGATCCTGCACTGGTTCCACCCCGGGGCCACGGTCACGGAGGAGCTCTGGACCACCACGCTGTCCGGCTTCCTCGCCACGGCGGTGCGGTTCACGCTGCTGCGGCACTGGATCTTCCGGCGCGCCCGGCACGTCTGACCCTTCTCCAAGCAAGTAGCGCCATCTGTCGTTTTGGAGCCTCATAACGACAGATAGCGCTACCTGGTTGGGCCGGGACGCGGGTTTAACGTTTGCCGAGCCCCTGCACGGCCCCGACGGCGGTCTGCACGGCTGCCGCTGCCTGTTCCAGTTCCTCGGCGGTCACCGTCGAGTTGAAGCTGAAGCGCACGGCGGTCTGCGCCACCTCCGCTTCCAGGCCCAGCGCCAGAAGCACGTGCGAGGGCGCGTCCGAGCCCGCGGCACACGCCGATCCGCTGGAGCAGACCACGCCGAGGCGCTCGAGCTCCAGCAGCACGGATTCGCCGCTGGTGCCGGGGAAACAGAAGGAGGCCACCGAGGGCAGCCGCTCCGTGCGGTGTCCGGTGAGCAGGGCGCCCGGAACCGTGTCCAGGATGCTGGCGATGAAGCGCTCGCGGAGCCCGGCAACGCGGGCGGCAAGGTCCGGCCGCTCGGCGTGGGCCAGCGTCAGCGCCGTGGCCAGAGCCACGGCACCTGCGACGTTCTCGGTGCCCGAGCGGCGTCCGCGCTCCTGCCCGCCGCCGTGCACCAGCGGCTCGACCCGGATCCGGCCGCGGACGTAGAGCACGCCCGATCCCTTAGGGGCACCGAGCTTGTGGCCCGAGATGCTGAGCGCACCCACGCCGAGGGCCTTGACATCGAGCGGCATCCAGCCGGCGGCCTGCACCGCGTCCGTGTGGAACGGCACGCTGTGCTCCGAGGCCACGGCGGCCAGTTCGGCCACGGGCTGGACGGTGCCCACCTCATTGTTGGCGTACATGATGCTCACCAGGGCGGTCTCCGGCCGGAGTACGGCCCGCAGGGCGTCCACGGAGACCCGCCCGTCGGCGCCCACGGGAAGGACGTCCACGGCAAATCCATGGATCCGTTCCAGGTACCGCGCCGATTCCTCCACCGCGGGATGCTCGACGGCGCTGATGACCACGCGGTTGAGCGCCGGATCCGCTGCCTGCCGGGCCAGGGCGATGCCCTTGATGGCGAGGTTGTCCGCCTCCGTGCCGCCGGAGGTGAAGGTGACCTCGCCGGGGCGGCAGCCGAGCACCCTGGCCACGGCCGCCCGGGCCCCGGCGAGCGCCGATGCCGCCGCCTCGCCCAGGGTGTGGTGGCTGGAGGGGTTGCCGAACTCGCCGCTCAGGTAGGGCCACATGGCCTCGAGGACCTCGCGGCGGACGGGCGTGGTGGCGGCGGCGTCGAGGAAGATCATGGCCGCGTCAGCCGGCCCTCAGTTCGACGTCCAGGCCCAGGTCGAGCGCGGCCACACTGTGGGTGAGGCCGCCGATGGAGATGACGTCCACGCCCGCGGCGGCGATGTCCGCCACGGTGCGGAGATTGACGTTGCCGCTGGCTTCCACGATGGCGCGCCCGGCCACCTGCTTGACGCCTGCACGGAGCTCGTCGAGGCTGAAGTTGTCCAGCATGATGGTGTCCACGCCCGCGGCGAGGACGGGCTCGATCTGCTCGGCGCTGTCCACCTCCACCTCGAAGTGCGTGGTGTGCCCCAGCTGGGCCTTGGCGGCTGCGAGCAGGGCGGTGAGCTTGGCGGGGTCGCCGCCGGTCATGACGGCCAGGTGGTTGTCCTTGGCCAGCACGGCGTCGGAGAGGCTGTAGCGATGGTTGGCTCCCCCGCCGCAGCGTACCGCGTAGCGCTCCAGCACGCGCAGGCCAGGCGTGGTCTTGCGGGTGTCTGTGATGCGGGCCTTGGTGCCTTCGACGAGCTTCACGAATTCCGCCGTCTTGGTGGCGATTGCGCTCATGCGCTGCACGAGGTTGAGCCCGACCCGTTCGGCCAGCAGCACCGAGCGGGCGCTGCCCCTCACCCGCGCGAGATGGGTTCCGGCGTCGAACGCTTCGCCGTCTGCAAGCAGCAACTTCACGTCCGTCTCCGGATCTATGAGCTTCATGGCGTCGCGGAAGACGGTCCCGCCGCTGAACACGCCGGGCACGCGGGCATTGAGCACGGCGGTGGCCCGGGCCTCGGCCGGGATCAGCAGCTGGGAGGTGATGTCGCCGCTGGGCGCGTCCTCGGCGAAGGCCCGCTCCAGGATGTCCCGGACGGGTGCTGCGGGGAGGGTCAGGCTAGTCATTGACGAGGCTCGCTTTCCGGCTCATGGTGTAACGCTTGTCAAAATCGTCGACGGCGGCCGCTCCCGGCACGCTGTCGCTGCGGTAATGCGCCCCCAGGGACTCCCGCCGCTCCCGGGCAGCATGCACCAACAGCTGCGCAGCCAAGAGAAGATTCGTATCCTCGTGCTCCCGGGGATCCAAGGAGTCAGGCACGCTCTCAGGAAGCACCTCCCCCTCCCAAAACCCAAGAGCTTCCGCAGCTTCGGCCAACAACCCTCCGTCACGGATCACGCCGGCCTTGGCAGTCATCAGCCGACGAAGAGCGGCCCGGGAAAACTGCTCCGGCTCAGCCAACGAGACTTCACCAGGCCTCGGAACGGCGTCAAACTCCCACGCACTCGGGGCGGCGGCGTCGTCGAATACCCCCGGCAGTTCCAGAGGTCCCGAAAGCGCCGTTGTCGCGTGATCGCCCGAACCGGCCGCCGAGCTTGCGAGGCGATCGCCGGTACGAGGCGGGAGCGCAGGCGCCGAGGGATCTGTGGAACTGCCGTCAAGGAAAGCAGCAACAGCCCGCCGTCCGAAGACGAGTCCTTCAAGGAGCGAGTTGCTCGCCAGCCGGTTCGCTCCCTGCACGCCGGTGCACGCAACCTCGCCGGCGGCCAGCAGCCCAGGCACCGAGGTCCGGCCGTGGAGGTCCGTCACCACGCCGCCCATCCAGTAGTGCGCCGCCGGGGCAACGGGAACCAGTTCCCGGGTCCAGTCGACGCCGGCCTGGCGGGTGCGTTCGCTGATGGTGGGGAAACGCTTTTCGAGGAAGCCCTGGCCATGCCTGGCCTCCACCGCCATGGCGTCGAGGAAGACGTGGCCGTTGGGGTCGCCGAGCGTGGCGAGGTGCAGGGCGATGCTGCGGGAGACGACGTCGCGCGGGGCGAGTTCGGCGTCCGGGTGGTAGGCGGGCATGAAGCGTTCGCCGTTGGCGTCCAGCAGGATGGCTCCTTCGCCGCGGACGGCTTCGGAGATGAGCAGCGGCTCGGCATCGTTGCCTGCGGCTTCCAAGGCATCGGCGTGCAGGACCATGCAGGTGGGGTGGAACTGGAAGAACTCCAGGTCCGCCACCGCGGCTCCGGCCCGCCAGGCGAGCGCGAGCCCGTCAGCGGTGGCCACGGCGGGGTTGGTGGTCTGCGCGAACAGCTGTCCCGCTCCCCCGGTGGCGAGCAGCACGGCGTCGGCGTGGATGCCCAGCTCCCGTCCGTCGTGGAGGAAGGTGACGCCCACCACGCGGCCCTCGTCCTGCGCCAGGGATGTGACCTGGGCGTGCCCGATCACCTGGATCCTGTCCGCGGCCTGGGCGTCCAGGACGGTCCGGATGAGTGCCCGGGCCACGCCCGCGCCGGTGGCGTCTCCGCCGGCGTGCAGGATGCGCGGCGCAGAGTGGGCGGCTTCGAGCCCCAGCGAGGGGTCGCCGTCGTCGTCCATGTCGAAGCGCACGCCGAAGCGCTCCAGGCCCGCAATGTCCAGGCGCGCCTCCGTGCAGAGCACACGGACGGCGGCCTCGTCGCAGTGCCCGGCCCCGGCCTTGAGGGTGTCCGCGATGTGCGCGGCCACGGTGTCTCCCGGCGCGGGCTCGTCCAGGACCGCGGAGATGCCGCCCTGGGCGTAGTAGGTGTTGCTGTCCGCGAGGGCGCCCTTGCTCAGCAGCACCACCTCGGCGCCGGCGTCGGCGGCAAGCAGCGCGGAGTACAGCCCCGCAATACCGCTCCCGACGACGATCAGCCGCGGACGCTGTGGGCTGTCCGCAAGGCTTTCTGTGGTCATGTGGGGCTCATTTCGGCGATGGCCTGAAGGGCCGGGTCAGCTGGGTGGGTGGCGCTACAGCGGGCGGGATGCCAGCATGCGCTCCAGCGCGATCTTGGCGTTGTCCTGCACCGAGTCGTCGACGGTGATGCGGTTGACGATGCGTCCTTCGACGAGTTCCTCCAGGACCCAGGCGAGGTAGCCGGGGTGAATGCGGTACATGGTGGAACAGGGGCAGATGACCGGGTCCAGGCAGAAGATGGTGTGCTGTGGGTTTTCGGCGGCCAGGCGGTTCACCATGTTGATCTCGGTGCCGATGGCGAACGTGGTGGGCTCGGTGGCCGCGGCGATGGCCTTCTTGATGAAGTCGGTGGAACCGGCGGAATCGGCGGCGTCCACCACCTCCATGGGGCATTCGGGGTGCACGATCACGTTGACGCCGGGGAACTCGGCGCGGGCCTTTTCGATCTGGCCCACGTTGAAGCGCTTGTGCACCGAGCAGAAGCCGTGCCAGAGGATGACGCGGGAATCGAGCAGCGCCTGTTCGTCGTTGCCGCCCAGTTCCTTGCGCGGGTTCCACATGGGCATCTGCTCCAGCGGCACGCCCATGGCCTTGGCGGTGTTGCGGCCCAGGTGCTGGTCGGGGAAGAACAGGACGCGCTGACCCCGTTCAAAGGCCCATTCCAGCACCACCTTGGCGTTGGAGGAAGTGCAGACGATGCCGCCGTTGCGGCCGCAGAAGGCCTTCAGGGCGGCGGAGGAGTTCATGTAGGTGACCGGGATGACGGGGACTCGGCCGTCGGCGTCGGGCTCGGTGCCGAAGATCTCTTCGAGCTGTTCCCAGCATTCCTCCACGGAGTCGGTGTCCGCCATGTCCGCCATGGAGCAGCCGGCGGCGAGGTTGGGCAGGATCACGGCCTGTTCCGGGGTGGAGAGGATGTCCGCGGTTTCGGCCATGAAGTGCACGCCGCAGAAGATGATGGCCTGGGCCTCGGGCTTGGTGAGCGCTGCGTTGGCCAGCTGGAAGGAGTCGCCCACGAAGTCGGCGTACTGGATGACTTCGTCGCGCTGGTAGAAGTGGCCCAGGATGACGGCGCGGTCGCCGAGCTTTTCCTTGGCGGCACGGATGCGTGCGTCCAGCTCGTCGTCGCTGGCGAGCTTGTATTCCTCGGGCAGCTGGCCCTGGCGCGGAGTTCCCTTGGGCGCCACGTCGCTGCTGGAGGCACCGGGGCCGTAGGCGGGGGCGCCGGCCAGGGATTCGGCGAGGTCATATTCCCAGGGACCCTTGGCCAAGGCAGGGCTGCACGTGGCTCCGGCGGCGGAGAGGCCCTTTTCGGCTTCTTCCCGCGTGATCAGCTGGACGGCAGTGTTGACGCTGCTCATGGTGTACTCCTGTTGTCTGGCCCGAGGCCGGGCGTGCCTGTGAAGCGGTAGAGGCGTGGCGGACGGTGTTTTCCGCCTTGCAGGTATTCACCGGTTTCTTCGATTTCCGGCGTGGCTTTGATTTGGCGGCGGAAGTTGGCCGGGTCCAGCTGGCGGTCCAGCACGGCCTCATACACTTCGCGGACCTGGGCGAGGGTGAAGAATTCCCCCAGCAGGTGGTAGGCAATGGAGCCGTAGGCCATCTTGTTCCGCAGCCGCCAGAGGGCGTAGTCCACGATGGCGTTGTGGTCGAAGGCCAGCTCGCCAAGGCGGTCCGCCCGGAACCAGCGGACGTTCTCGGATTCCTCGGCCAGGGCGGCTTCCGTGGGCTGGACCAGGGCCCAGTAGACGATGGACACGACCCGCTGGCTCGGCGAGCGGTGCAGGCCGCCGAAGGCGTAGAGCTGCTCGAGGTATTCCGGGGCAAGGGAGGTGGTTTCGCGCAGGTTCCGCGAGGCGGCGTCCTGAAGGGATTCGTCGTGCCCCAGGGGGCCGCCGGGGAGCGCCCACATCCCCCGGAAGGGCTCGCGGATGCGCTGCACCAGCGGCAGCCACAGGGTGGGCCGGCCGGATGTTTCGCTGGGCCGCAGGGCGAAGATCACCGTGGAAATAGCCAACGACGGCGGCGCGAGCCTGCGTTCGGATACATTGGCGGATCCTGCAGTCACGGCGTTCACCCCGCTTCGTTAGTTAAAGTCACTTTGACTAGAACTAATGATACGACCCGCCGCATGCAGTGCAAAATACTCCGCGTCACACTGGTCCGGCGGCAGCCTCCAGCAGCGGCAGGGTGCGGCCCTGGATGTGGCTGTTCAACACGATCACGGAGGAGCAGCGCACCACGGACTTGGTGGCGATCATGGCGTCCAGGACCCGCTGCATGTCCGGATTGGACCGCGCCGCGATCCGGACCATGAGATCCGAATTGCCCGTCACCGTGTGGATTTCGATGATTTCAGGGATGGCCCCCAGGGCCTGGATGATGGCATCATGGCCGAGCTCCTGGGTGATGGTGACCGAACAGAAGGCCACCACGGGGAAGCCGAAGCTCGCCGGATCAGGCTGCGGGACCCACGATCCGATGACGCCGGACTCGAGCATGCGGTCCAGCCGCGACTGCACCGTGGCCCGTGCGACGTGCAGAACCCGGGACGCTTCCAGCACGGACGCTCGCGGCGAGTCCGTGAAGAAACGTACAATTTTCGCATCAAGTGCATCGACCAGCATCAAAGTTCCTGTCGCCTGGGATCAAAGACCATCACATCAGAGCCTCAGAAAGTGATGTATCTTACAAACTGCGAGAATTATTCCATGCCTTCGGGTGCGCCGTCGACGCCGCACCCGGATTGCCCATGAGGCCGGCATGGACCTCCCCACCATGTAACCCATAGAAGGTAGACACGCATGACAACGAAGTCCATCGCGGCGACCGCGCCATCAACAGGCCTCGGTCACTCCCTCAAACCGCGCCAGCTCACCATGATGGGCTTGGGCAGCGCCATCGGCGCAGGCCTCTTCCTCGGCTCGGGCGCAGGCGTCCAAGCCGCCGGCCCCGCCGTCCTGATCTCCTACCTCGTCGCCGGAACCCTGATCATCCTGGTCATGTGGGCCCTGGGCGAGATGGCAGCAGCCAACCCCAACAGCGGCGCCTTCTCCGTCTACGCGGAAAAAGCCATGGGCAAGACCGCCGGCTCAACGATCGGCTGGCTCTGGTGGCTGCAGCTGGTGGTGGTCATCGCCGCCGAAGCCCTGGGCGCGGCCGGCCTGCTGTTCTCCATTTGGCCGGTCATCCCCATCTGGGTGCTGGCGCTGGTCTTCATGGTGGCGTTCACCGGCATCAACCTCGCGGGCGTGAAGAACTTCGGCGAATTCGAGTTCTGGTTCGCCATCCTGAAGGTCGCGGCCATCGTGATCTTCCTGGCCATCGGCGCCGCCCTGCTGTTCGGCTGGCTGCCCGGCACCGTCTCCCCGGGCCTGGCCAACTTCGGCACCTTTGCCCCGGCCGGAATCGGCGGCATCGCGGCGGCCCTGTTCGTGGTGATCTTCGCCTTCGGCGGCACCGAGATTGTCAGCGTGGCCGCCGCCGAAACGGAGGATCCCGCCCACAGCGTCGGCAAGGCGGTCCGCACCGTGCTCTGGCGCATCCTGGTCTTCTACATCGGCTCCGTCTTCGTCATTGCCGCAGTGCTCCCCGTGGGCTCGGCGGGCCTGAAGTCCCCGTTCGCCGGCGTCCTGGACCTGGCCAATATCCCGGGCGCGGGCGCCGCCATCACCCTGGTGGCCGTCGTCGCCCTCCTCTCGGCACTGAACGCGAACCTCTACGGCGCCTCCCGGATGATCTTTTCCCTCTCCGAACGCGGCGAGGCCCCCGGCTTCCTGTCCCGGCTCAGCGGCGCCAAGGTACCGGCCGCCGCCGTCGGCGTTTCCGTTGCGTTCGGCTTCATCGCGACCGTCCTCGAGCTGCTCTTCCCGGAGCGCGTCCTGCCGGCGCTGCTCAACCTGGTGGGCTCCACCTGCCTGGTGGTCTGGGGCACGGCATTGGTGTCGCAGCTGATCCTGCGCCGCCGCGCCGACCGCGAAGGCACCGAGCTGCCGCTGCGCATGAAGGGCTTCCCCTACCTGACCATCTTCGGGCTGGCCCTGCTGGCCCTGATCTTCGTGGTGGGCTTCGCCAACCCGGAGAGCGCCGGGCAGCTGATCGGCACCTTCCTGCTGATCGTCGCAATCGCCGTGGGCTGCTTCATCAACGCCAAGGTCAAAGCGGGCAGCGCAGCGCAATAGCGTTTGTTCACCACATCGAAAGCGTCCCTCACAGTTTGTTTGGTGAGGGACACTTTCTTTTGCCAAAATTGTACAAAGTGTGCGGTTTTTGATGCGCTTATTGCACAGATCCAATCCCAGTGACTAGGGTCACAGCCATGGATACAACGCCCACCCTCGTAGCCGACGACGCGGCTCCTCTCACGCATGAACAACTGCGTGAGCTGTACTCCCTGATGGCCGCCGTCCGCCAGCTGGACACCGCGGCCGTCGCCTGGCAGCGCCAGGGCATCATCCCCGGCTACGCCCCGGAGCTTGGCCAGGAAGCGGCCCAGGTGGGCAGCGGCTACGCGGTGGATAAGAGCCGCGACTTCGTCTTTCCCACGTACCGCGAAATGGGCGTCGCCCGGGCCATGGGCCTGGACATGGTGGGCTACATGTCCACCCACAAGGCCACCTGGCACGGCGGCATGTACAACCCGCTGGAATCCCGCTTTGCGCCCATCCAGGCGGTCGTGGCCGGTTCCGTGCTCCACGCCGTCGGCTGGGCCCACGGCCAAACCCTGTCCGGAAAGCCTGCCGGCGAACTGGGCGCCGCTATGACGTACTTCGGCGACGGAGCCTCCTCGCAGGGTGATGTCCACGAGGCCATGAACTTCGCCGCCGTCATGAAGGCCCCGGTGGTCTTCTTCATCCAGAACAACGGCTGGGCCATCTCCGTGCCCACCGAACGCCAGGTGGCAGGGGGCTCCGTGGCCGCCCGGGCCGCCGGCTACGGCATCCCCGCGGTGCAGGTGGACGGCAACGACGTGGCGGCGGTGTTCGAGGCCACCCGCAATGCCTTCGCCCACGCCCGCTCCGGCAACGGCCCCGTGGTCATCGAAGCCATGACCTACCGCCGCGGGCCGCACTCCACCGCCGACGACCCCGGCCGCTACCGCACCCTGGACGAGGAACGGACCGACGCAGGCGAGGACCCGCTGGAACGCCACCGTGCCCGGCTGCTGGCCGACGGTACCGCGGACGAGGCGTTCTTCGCCGCGGCGCACCAGGCCGCCCAGGACGAAGAGGAGGCCATCCGCGCCGGGATCGAGGCCCTCGGCCCGCGGCCCGGTTCCGAGATGTTCGATCTCGTCTTCCAGGAAACCACCCCCGCCCTTGAATCCCAGGCCGCCGCGTGGCGCGAGGAGTCCGAACATGTCTGAGACCATCACCGCCACCAGCGAAGCGGCACCGGCAGCCCCCACGAGCCCGGCGGCCAGTACAGCGCCAGTGCAGCATCTCTCCATGCAGCAGGCCCTCAACCGGGCCCTGGACGAAATCCTGGCCGCCAGCCCCAAGACCGTGGTCTTCGGCGAGGACTGCGGCCAGCTGGGCGGCGTCTTCCGCATCACGGACGGTCTGCAGGCCAAGCACGGCGAAGGCCGCGTGTTCGATACGCCACTGGCAGAGTCCGGCATCCTGGGCATGTCCGTGGGCCTGGCCATGGCCGGCTTCCACCCGATCCCCGAGGTCCAGTTCGACGGTTTCGCCTACCCGGCCATCAATCAGATCGTGTGCCAGATCGCCCGGATGAACTACCGCAGCCGCGGCACCCTGCCGATGCGCATCACGCTGCGAGTGCCCAGCTTCGGCGGCATCCGCGCCCCCGAGCACCACGGCGAAAGCCTGGAGGCGCTATTCGCGCACGTTCCCGGGCTCAAGGTCGTCTCGCCGTCGGACCCGCACGACGCCTACCACCTGCTCAAGTACGCCGTCTCCCGCCCGGACCCGGTCATCTTCATGGAACCGAAGTCACGGTATTGGCAGAAGGGCCCCGTCACCTTTAGACCGGAAACGCCCGACGCCGGCACCGCCGATGCGGGAGAGCCAC
Source organism: Arthrobacter sp. CJ23 (assembly GCF_024741795.1). Lineage (NCBI taxonomy): Bacteria > Bacillati > Actinomycetota > Actinomycetes > Micrococcales > Micrococcaceae > Arthrobacter > Arthrobacter sp. CJ23. The sequence continues at coordinate 2,938,347 of NZ_CP102950.1, forward strand.
CGGAGGCTGGACTCACCGGAGCGCGGGTGGTCCGGGAAGGCAGGCACGTGACACTGGTGGCATGGGGCGCAATGGTGGCGCGCTGCCTGCAGGTGGCCGAACTCGCCGCCGAGGACGGGATCGACGTCGAGGTCCTGGACCTGCGCTGGCTCAAACCCATCGACGCCCCCGCATTGGTGGCATCCGCGGGGAAGACGCGGCGCGCCGTCGTCGTGCATGAAGCGCCCCTGACCTCCGGCCTCGGTGCCGAAGTCGCCCAGCTCATCACGCAGGGCTGTTTCGACACGCTGAAGGCGCCCGTGGAGCGCGTGACCGGCTTCGACGTCCCCTACCCCTCCGGCGACCTGGAGGACGAATACCTTCCCAACATCGACCGCATCCTCTTTGGGATCCAACGCGTACTGGAGTACCGCCGTGGCTGAAATCTCTTTCCCCCTGCCCGATCTGGGCGAAGGCCTCATCGAGGCAACCGTGCTGGACTGGCTCGTTTCGCCGGGCGAGCAGGTGGAGAGGAACCAGCCGCTCGTGGAGCTCGAAACCAGCAAGTCGGCGCTCGAACTGCCCAGCCCGCAGGCGGGTAAAGTGGTGCGTATTCACGGGGCGCCCGGCGACACGATCAACGTCGGCGAGCCGCTGATAGTGTTCGAGGTTCCGGACAATACGGCCGGCATCGTGGGCACTGTTCCCAAGGATGACGCACCCAAGCGCCGGGTCCGCCTGAGCGCCGTACTCGATGAGGACTGACACCATGACCGGCAGGCACACAGTGGAACTCCACCACACCGTCGAGGGCACGGACCCGGGATTGTTCGTGGAGGTCCACGAGCCAATCACCGACGCCGGGCTGCGCCCCGTCCTGCTGATCCACGGCTTCTCTTCCTCCAGCAAGCTGAACTGGGCCGACGCCGGCTGGATCGCCAGGCTCCAGGAGGCGGGCCGCCGCATCATCACCGTTGACCTTCCCGGCCACGGCCGGAGCGGCTCACCGGAGGACCTGGATTCCTACTCGCCCAGCCGCATCCGTGCGGATCTGCTGCAGATCGTCATCGACGCCGGTGCCCGCCCGCTGCGCGACGGCGACCCGTCCACGGGCCTTGACGTGATCGGCTACTCCTTGGGCTCGCGCCTTGCCTGGGAGTTCGGCGCCACGCAGCCCGAGCTGGTGCACCGAATGGTCCTGGGCGGGCCGAGCAATGCCGACCCGCTTGCGGAGTTCGACCTCGTGGCCGCGCAGAAGTACCTGGCCGACGGCACCCCCATCGAGGACGAATCGACGGCGGGGCTGCTGAAGATGGCCCAGCTGGTCCCCAGCAACGACCTGTTTGCCCTGCTGTCCCTCATCGAAGCCATCAAGGGCGAGCCGTTCGATCCCGCCGAGGCCGCGCCGCACATGCCCGTGCTGCTGGTGGCCGGGGATAAGGACGAACGCGCTGTGTCCCTGCCCGAACTCGCCGCCCTTGCCGGCCGCGTCGGCGGACTCGCGGAGCAGGTCCTGGTGCCGGGGCGCAACCACACCAACGTGGTCACCAGCCGGGCGTTCAAGGACGCAGCGGTGGAGTTCCTGGGCGTCTGAGCGTGCGGGTAGGCCGCCGCGGGCGGCCTAGCGGGCCAGCCGCTCGGCGTTCCGGCTCATGCGTTCGAGCACGCTGAGTGCCATGGCGTACTCGTCCATGCCGATTCCGGCCGAGAGGTCGCGCCGGGCGTCCTCCACCAGGCGGTTCGCCTCGGTGTGCTTGGCCCGGCCCAGGGCACTGAGCGCTATCCGCCCGTCGATGACCACGATCAGCCCGCGGCCCACCAGGGTGGCGAGTTCACGTTCCCGCAGCCGCGTATCGCTGCCCCAGAAGGGCCGCAGGACCTCGTCCAGTTGTTCCGGGCTCACGGGGTTCCCGGCGAGGACGTTAAGGGTCTGCCATTGGCGCCGGCTGAGTTTGAGCCGGGCCAGGGTGTTGTCCAGCTGGGCCTCGAGGGCGGCGTCCAGGCGCTTGAGCCAGTAACCGATGGGCTTGTTCACAGTGCCAATCGTTCCAGTGCGGGCAGCACCCGGCAAGCATGGAACGATAGTCTTGGCATAGCGCCGGACTACGTGGGAGTGGGGCAGATGGGCATGCGTTTCAGGGACCGTGCAGAGGCCGGACGGCGCCTCGCGGCAGGGCTCCCCCAGTTCCGCGAGCGCCCGGACACGATCCTGCTGGGCCTGGCCCGCGGCGGTGTCCCCCTGGCCTCGGCCGCCGCCGCGGAACTCTACCTGCCCTTCGGCACCCTCCTGGTCCGCAAACTTGGCATCCCCGGGCGCGAGGAGACCGCGTTCGGGGCGCTGGCCTGGGCCAACGGCCGGGTTGTCCGCCTTGTCAACCGGCCCCTTGCCGAGCGCATCCTGCGCCACGGAATCAGCCAGGCCGCCCTGGACGCCGTGGAAGCCCATGAGCGCGGGGAGCTCCTGCGCCGCGCCGGTAGCTACCCCGGCATCGATCATGAGCTCCGGGGTAAGACCGTGGTGCTCGTGGACGACGGCCTGGCCACGGGAGCAACCATGCGGGCAGCAGTGGAGGCCGTCCGGGCCGCCGGCGCTCGCACCGTGGTGGCGGCAGTGCCCGTAGCCTCCCTGGAGGCGTACGAATCGCTGGCCCGCGTCTGCGACTTCGTGATGTGCCTGCACACGCCCGGCAAGTTCCGGGCAGTGGGTTCCTTCTACGAACACTTCGAGCAGCTCAGCGACGGCGAGGTCATCCGGATGCTGGAGCGTTCTGCGTCCTAGCTTGTGAAGGAACAACCATGTTTCCCGTGGAAATGCGCGGCACGAAACACCCGGTCCATCTGTGGGAGCTTGAGACTCAGATCGAGCCGGCCGCCCTGCAACAGATACGCAACATCGCGTCCCTGGAGTGGGTCTACGGTGTCCGTGTCATGCCCGACGTCCACGTCGGCAAGGGCGCGGTAGTTGGCTCCGTCATTGCCATGCGCCAGGCTGTTGCCCCGGCCGCCGTCGGCTTGGACATAGGCTGCGGCGTGAGTGCGGTCAAGACCTCCCTGATCGATGCCGAACTGTATAACCTGCACGCGTTGCGGCTGGCCATCGAGTCCACCATCCCGGTGGGCCCCAACTCGCACGACAGGCCGGTGGACCTGAAGCGCCTTGGCCTGGACCAGGGCTGGGCGAGATTCTGGTCCGGTTTCAGGGATCTGCACAGCGGCGTCCAACGGCTTGAGTCCCGCGCCCGCGCCCAGCTGGGCACCCTCGGAGGCGGCAACCACTTCATCGAAGTCTGCGTGGACGAAGCCGGACACGTGTGGCTGACCCTGCACTCCGGATCCCGGAACATCGGCAAGGAACTGGCGGATCACCACACGGAGATCGCCCGCACCCTGCCCTGCAACCAGGGGATTGCAGACCGCGACCTCGCCGTGTTCCTGGCGGGCACGCCGCAGATGGACGCCTACCGCCATGACCTGTGGTGGGCCCAGGAGTATGCAGCGCGGTCCCGCGCCGTCATGATGGGCCTGTTGAAGGAGCAGTTCGCCCGGCATTTCGGGAGGGCGCGCGTCACGTTCGGCAAGGAGATCAACGTCCACCATAATTACGTCGCCGAGGAACTCATCGACGGAGAGACCATGCTGGTGACCCGCAAGGGCGCGATCCGTGCCGGCAAGGGCGAGCTTGCACTGATCCCCGGGTCCATGGGCGCCGGATCGTTTGTGGTCCGCGGCCGCGGCAATGACGCATCGTTCCAGTCGGCCGCCCATGGTGCCGGCCGACGCATGTCACGCCACGCCGCCATAAGGGCCTACACGGTCAAGGACCTGATCGCCCAGACTGCCGGCGTCGAATGCCGCAAGGATCAGGGAATCGTGGATGAAATCCCGGCCGCCTACAAGGATCTGCGCTCGGTGATGGAAGCCCAGAAGGACCTGGTGGACGCCGTGCAGCACCTCCGCACCGTGCTCTGCGTCAAGGGGTAGGCCCCGGGGCCTCCGGATCCCGGACCGCCCGGCCTGGCCCCCGCCGCGAGAGGAAGTCCCGGTAATGACGGACGGTATCTTCCTCGAAGACCGCGACATAGCCCTGAGCGGTCTGCAAGTTAACGTGCCCGAGCAGGCGGGCACCGATGTGGATCGGCAGACCCAAGTTGACCGGATCGGTTGAGAAGATCCGGCGGAAGTCGTGCGGACTGAAGGCGAGAACCTCGAAGGCAGGGTGGGTCCGTGCCAGGTCCCTGCAGGTTCGCTGCGGCATTTGTTTCACACCGACCGCACCGATGACAGGACTGACCGAAGTCCAGGAGAACTGGCCGCACTGCGCTGGCTGCACGAAAACATCGACGCTTTTGGAGGCACTGCTGACTCCGCGACCCTCTTCGGCCAGTCCGCGGGCGGCGACGCCATCGCCCACCTCATGATCAGCGATGGAGCAGCCGGCCTTTTCCACCGCGCAATCATCCAGAGCGCGCCGCTAAGGCTAAGTCGGAACCGGGCACGGATGACACGCGCGATGGTCCGCGCAGCGGGACCTCTACCGTGCGATGCCTCCGCGGCCGAGTTGCTAGAGCTGCAGACCACGGCTGAACGAGCGGCTCGCCGCTTCGCCCTGCGCGGACGCATGGCCTTCGGCACCCAGTATGGACAACCGCCGCTTCCCGCAGAGGACCAGCGCGACGAGGCCTGGCGATCCGTCGCGCCACATATCGACGTGCTCATCGGATCGACCTCCGACGAGACCGGGCTCTATGTCTGCGTGATCCCGGTCCTCCGCAAACTGACACGGATTCCTCCAATCGGGACCTTGGTCCGGGCGGAATTCGCCCGGAGCGGCGCTCCCGCCATTTCACGTCACGCCAACAAAGGAATTAGGTTCAGCCAAGGTTGAACCGCGGGCGTACCAGCCGAAGTGGGGCCAGAGATAACCGTCCCACCGGGGCCAGCCAAACCTGTCACAGCCACCTGTGCGGCAAGAAGCTCAACATTCGCGCCATGCAGGTTACCCCCGGGTCGCAGCGCAGAACCGTGCCGCGGCTTCCCTGTTTCCCGGCCCCAGCCAGCAGTAGACTCCTGACCGTTGAAGACCACCCATGATGCCGGTGCAACGGAAGCCGCCGCCTCTGTGCCGTTTCAGGCCGCCAGGGTACATAACAAGAGCGGGCACGGACCAAGGAGTCCGTGCCCGCTTTTTCTCACGTAGGTGCCTAGTGTGCGCTGTAGCCGAGGGGCCGGCCGCGGGTTTCCTTGGCCAGGATCACGCCCACTGCGGAGATGACGCACAGGACCATGATGTAAACGCCCACGGATCCGGACCATTTGGTGGTGTCCAGCAGGGCCTGCGCGATCAGGGGCGCGAAGGCACCGCCCAGGATGGCGCCGAGTGCGTAGCCGATGGAGATGCCGGAGTAGCGCACCTGGGCCGGGAACATCTCGGCGTACATGGCCGACATGGGGCCGTAGGAAAGGCCCAGCCCGATGGTCAGGACGAACAGGCCCGTGCCGTAGAGCAGGATGTCCTTGGAATCGATCAGCGCGAACATCGGAATCATCCAGGCGAACACGAGGGCGTATCCCAGCAGGAAGGTCTTGACGCGGCCGATCTTGTCCGAGAGCCAGCCGCCCACCATGGTGAAGATGAGCCAGCCGAACGAGGCGATGGTGGTGGCCAGCAGGATCTGCGGAGCAGGCATCTTGAGCGACTTGGTGGCGTAGGAGATGAAGAAGGCGATCAGCAGGTAGCCTGCGGCGTTGTTCGCGATGAAGATCAGTGCCGCGAGGATGACTTCCTTCTTGTTGTGGCGGAAGAGCTCGCCGAGGGGCGCCTTGCTGGCGGCCTTGCGCTCGGAGATCTCCTTGAAGACCGGGCTCTCGCCCACCGCGCGCCGGATCAGGTAGCCCACCACGATCAGCACCACGGAGAGCAGGAACGGCACACGCCAGCCCCAGGTGGAGAAGGCTTCCTTGGACATGCTGGACGTCAGGAAGAACAGCAGGCCGGTGGCCAGGATCATGCCGATGGGCACCCCGATCTGCGGGTAGGCACCGAAGAGCCCGCGCTTGGACCTGGGTGCGTGCTCCACGGCCATCAGCGCCGCGCCGCCCCATTCGCCGCCGGCGGAGAAGCCCTGCGCCACGCGGAGGGTGATCAGCAGGATCGGGGCCCACACGCCGATGGCGTCGTAGGTGGGCAGCAGGCCGATCAGTGCCGTGGCAGCGCCCATCATCACCAGGGTCATGACCAGGACGGCCTTGCGGCCGAGCCGGTCACCGAGGTGGCCCGCCACGAAGGCACCAAGCGGCCGGAACAGGAAGCTGATGCCGATGGTGGCGAACGAAAGGATCTGCGCCAGGCCCGGGCTCGACTTCTCCAGCGGGGTCAGGAACAGCGGGGACAGCAGCGTCGCCGTCAACTGGGCAAAGATGAAGAAGTCGTACCACTCGATGGTGGTGCCCACCAGGGTGCCGGCCAGGACCCTGCGCTCTTCGCGCTTGCTGCTGGGGCCCGACGTGGCGTCGACAGTGGAAGTTGCGGTCATTGAAACTCCAGTGGTGAGGGGTGGTGGTTGCCGAGGTCCCGCGATGAATTACCGACAGAACGGTCAGTAGATAAGAGGGTACAGGCAATGTGACAGACGGCACAAGGACGACGGCGGGCTGCCGCCGTCGTTCTGTGCCTGACGGAGCCGGGCGACAGGGGTGGCGTCACGCGTCCCGCTCCAGGAATTCGCGCACGCGGGCGCGGACCGGTTCGCGGTCATAGCTGTTCACGAGCGCCCCCGCCATGCGGACGGGGTCGCCGAAGAAGAAGTACTCGTAGAGCGCCTGCCGCCCGGAGAAGGAAGAGATGCTGGCGTCGAAGGCAAGCTTGAAGAGGCGGACACGCTCCGGGCCGGTGAGGGTCTTGGCCTGCAGGTAGAGCTCGATGTCCGGGCGTGCGGCGCTGGCGACGTCGGCCTCCCCCGGCAGCGCCATGAGGCCGGACGCGGAGAACTTGCGGATGATCGCCGGGAAGCGCTGCGCCACCTTGGGATACCAGTTGCGGGCGGCGTTCAGGGTGGGCCAGTGCGGCAACAGGACCCCGTCCGGGCTGGGCGCGGCCTGGGCCTCCGCGGCAACCATGAGTGCCTTGCCGATCTCCACCGTCTCGATCAGCTCGGCCAGGTCCTCCTGGATGTGTTGGAAGCCGTCGATGCCGATGGACGCCGCGATTTCCGAGGCCAGCCCCAGGAAAAACTCGCTCTTGGCAATGGTCCGGGTGAGCACCTGGTGGGTCATGAGCGCGGCGGCGCCGGTTTCCGAATAGAAGGCGTTGCAGAGCTCCGGGTGGCCGAGCATGAAGATGCGCTCATTGGGGACAAAGACATTGTCGAAAATGACGACGGCGTCCATCTCCTCGAATCGGCCCGCAAGGGGTTCGTCGTGGAGGCTTCCCCCCTGGTACAGGGAGGTCCGGCAGAGGTACTTCATGCCCGGGGCGTCATTGGGGACCGCGAAGGCATAGGAGTAGGGGGCATCCTCCGGCGTCGAGCGGAGCAGGGTGGAGGGAAAGACGAGGAGTTCGTCGGCGATCGGTGCGATGGTGGCGAGCATGCGCGCACCCTGGACCACGATGCCATCCTCACGCTCCTCCACCACCCTGGCGGAGAGCTGGCCGCCGAGCTGCTCCGAACCCGAGACGGAGCGGTTGGCCTGCGGCGGGATCAGCGTGTGCGTGGCGAGGAGGTCGTTTTCGCGGCAGTGCTCGTAGTACCTGCGGATGTTTTCGCCGAACATCGGATCGGCCTGCGAGAACCACTTCTCCGCCGCGGACAGGGCCGTGAGCGCGCCGTTCATGTAGTCGCCGGTGCGGCCGAGGAAGCCGTTGGAGTACTCGGCCCAGACCCGGATGGCCGCATGCCGGTGCTTCAGGTCCTCCGGCGTGCGCGGCACCAGGAACGAGGCACTGACCCGGTCACCCGTCGTCGGGGATTCATACGTGAGGGCGTCCGCGTACCGCGGATCGTGCTGCATGTCGAAGAGCCCGGCGTAGGTGCGTGCCACGTTCCTGAAGGACGGGTGATCGGCGATCCTCTCGGTGACCATTTCGCCGTCGATCACCACGTGCGGCGTCATGGCATTGAGCTTGTCCAGGTACTGCTGTCCGGTCCGGATTCCCATGGTTCTCTCCAATGATGGGTGCGCTGAAACCGCATTGCGTGGAAGCGGCGCCCGGCTTGGCGCCGCGGGTGGCTACAGAAGATCCTCCATGCCGAGCTGGCTCTCCGGGATGGTGGTGAAGGCGCTGTTGGCGAAGGCGAGCGCGTCGCCGGAGCGGTAGTTGAAGTCCGCCACCTCGCCCACGTAGAGGGTGTGGTCCCCGCCGTCATAGGCGGCCCAGGGTGTGCACTCGAAGTAGGCCAGGACATTCGACAGGCGCGGCGCAGTGCCGCCTTCCACCCAGAGCGGCTCAGGGCCGGGCCGGCCGGCGAAGTGCATGGCCAGCTGCTGCTGCTCGGCGCCCAGGATGTTCACGGTGAAGGGGCGGCCGTTGAGTTCATCGTGGGCCCTGGCAGTGCGGGCGATGCCGACCAGCACCAGGGGTGGCTCCATGGACACGGACGTGAAGGAGTTGACGGTGATGCCGTAGCGCCTGCCGGGGCCGCCTGCAGTTGCAGCGCCGTCGAAGGTCACGATGGCCACGCCGGTGGCGAACCGGCCCAGGCTGCCGCGGAAGTGGTGGGCCCGCGGCCTTGCGGTCCGGCTGGTGCTGCCGGGTTCCGCATGCGGGGTGGACTTGGCTATCATCGTTGATCCTCGTCGGCGATTGTTCTATATTTGAACAATCAATTCTCATACAGAACCATAGTCGCTTGTGACGGGCAGCACAAGACTCGCCGCGTCCAGACGGCCGAAGCCGCCAACATAGGATGGAGCGCATGATGTCTCCCAGCGCCGCGAACAAGCTGCAGGACACGGGCCTGCAGGGCACCCCGGCGCCCGTCTCGCCGTCGCAGACGCTTTCGCGCGGAATCCAGGCCCTCGAGATCCTCGCCGCGGCCGAACGCCCGTTGACGATTGCGGAACTTGCCGCCGCCCTGGGCGTCCACCGCTCCGTGGCCTACCGGATCCTGCGCACCCTGGAAGACCATTCGCTGCTGGTCCGCGACGATGCCGGGCGGGTGCAGCCTGGCCCCGGCCTGGCCGTCCTGGCCCGCGGCGTCTCCCGCAATCTGCAGACCGCAGCCCTGCCGGAGCTGACCCAGCTCGCCAACACGTTCAACATGACGGCCTTCGTGGCGGTCTGGGACCACCAGGACTGCGTCACGCTGGTGACCGTGGAGCCGCGCCACTCGGCGGCGACCCTGGCCCAGCACCCCGGAACCCGGCACCCCGTGAACGTGGGCGCCCCCGGGATCGCGATCCAGTCCACCATGAGCGAGGCAGAGTGGGGCACGCTGGCCCCGGGTCTCCCCTACCGCCCCGAGGCCGCCGAGGCGCGCGCCCTGGGCTACGCCGCCAGCCATGACGAGGTCATCGCCGGCCTGTCCTCCCTCGCGGCCCCCATCCATGTCCCGGGCGGGCGACCGGCAGCGATCGCCGTCGTCTACATCCGCCGCGAACAGGACCAGGCCGCCGTCGGCGAGGCCCTGGCGGCGAGCGCCGCCCGGATCGAAGGCCAGCTGGCGTAGACCCCACGAGGGTCCAGTCCGGAGCGCGTGCCGGGCTGTGGCGTCAGCGCGTGGCGTGCCTGCTGCGCCGCAGCACCAGTGCTGCGATTCCACCGAGCAGCAGCAGGGCTGCCGCCGCGGCCACGGAAACCATGAATGCCGCGGCCGGTCCCTGGGCCTCCGCCAGCAGGCCTGCCAGGTAGGCGCCAAGTGCGGTGCCTGCCACAATGCCGCTGGCCAGGGCGGTCATGACCGTTGCCATCCGGCCGGCGGGCGCCACCACACCGCCGATGCTGAAGACGGTCACCATGACCGGGCCTACGGGGATGCCCAGCACCAGCAGGACCAGGACCATCGGCCAGATGCCAGCCGGAAGCACCGTCAGCAATGACAAGGCGGTCATGGCGGCGGCGGCAACGATCCAGCGCGCGGCGAGGCCGAAGCGCTGGGGCCAGAAGGCCACGGAGAGGGCCGCAACCGCGGAGCTCAGGCCCATGACCGCGTACAGCAGGCCGGCGATTTCCGCGGTGGCGAACTGGGCGGCATAGGCGTTCAGCGCATTCTGCGTGGCACCGAAGAACGTGCCCATGCACACCATGGCGAGGACCGGTACAGCCACGACGAGCCAGCCGGCGCGGCGTGCGGCCTTCCCGGCAGGGCCGTCGGCGGCGGCCGGGCCGCGGCGTGCGGGAACCACGGCAAGCTGCGTGGGGTGGACGGCGAAGGCGGGAACCAGGGTGATGGTCAGGAGGGCGGCGATGGCCAGCGGCAGCCAGGGCGCGACGAGGCTGGCGAGGGCGCCCACCAGGGCCGGGCCCAGTACGAAGGTGATCTCATCCGCCGTGCCTTCGTAGGACAGTGCGGTGTCCAGGTCCGCGCGGTTGGCCGCCACGCTGTTCCGTTCCTTGGCCAGGTTCCTCGTGGTGAGGGCCATCCAGCGCACGCGTGCCATGGGGCCCACCTGCGGGCAGCTGGCTCCGGCCAGGAAGGCGGCTACGAGTACGGTTGCCGCGTCTGCCACAGAGCCGAAGGCGGGGGTCAGGTACGCCGCTGCGAGGAGTCCGGCCACGGCCAGGGCGTTGACGACGGCGGCGACCAGCAGCACCATGCGCTGGCCGGCGCGGTCCGCCAGGCCACCGAGGACGGGGGCACCCAGCGCGGAGCCGATGCCCACGGCGCCGGCGGCCATGCCGCCGATGGCGTAGGAGTTGCTGACGGCCGTGACCAGGGTCAGAGTGCCGACGGTGAGCATGGCGAGCGGCAGCCGGGCAAAAAGGCCAAGGGGCAGGAAACCGGGGCCGGCCAGTTCGGGAAGCCTGGCGAGGCGGCCCGGAAGGCGGGACGGCCGGCGGCCGGCGTTGCGTTGGGCAGCTGGTGCCAGGGCAGCAGCTGCTGGCGCGGCTGACGCCGGGGCATCGGGTGCTGCGGCGTAGGCTGGCGCGCCGGGTGCTTCTTCGGTCAGGAGGGTGGCGGCTTCTGCCGCGGGGTTCTGTGGAGCCAGAGGGTTGTTCATGATTCCGGGTTCGCTAAAGTCTGCGCATCGTCCCTCCTCCCGATGCGCGGAACCCGGTGTAACCCCATAATTCTACCGGACGGCCGCAAGCCTCCCATGGAGGGCGGTCCCGCCCTTCAGGGGAGCGCGGATGTGGCGATGCGAACCGTGGACCCGTTGCGTCCCTTGATGACCTGTAGCTGGCTGGCGATGCGCTGCTTCATCTCGGAGACGTGGCTGACCAGCCCCACCACCCTGCCGCCGTCACGGAGGCTCTCCAGGGCATCCATGACCTGTTCCAATGCCTGCTCGTCGAGGCTGCCAAAGCCTTCGTCGACGAACAGGGTTTCGATGTCCACGCCGCCGGCCTCCTGCTGAACGACGTCGGCCAAGCCCAGCGCGAGCGACAGGGAGGCCATGAAGGATTCGCCGCCGGACAGGGTGGAGGTGTCCCTGCGCTGTCCGGTCCATTCATCCACGACTTCCAAGCCCAGCCCGGACTTGGCACCGCGTGCGGCCTTCGCGTCGCTGTGCCGCAGCGTGTACCGACCGTCGCTCATGGCCACGAGGCGTTCGGAGGCGGCGAAGGCTACCTGCTCCAGCCGCGCCGCGAGGACATAGCTGTTCAGGCTCATGCGGTAGCTGTTGTCGCCGGAGCCCCTGGCCGTTTCGGCCAGCTCGCCCAGCAGCCGTGCGTGTTCGCGGGGTCCTCGCCCGGCGGCCGAGAGGTCCAGGTATTCGGCCCGGATCCGCCGCAGGGCGGCCACCGATTTCCCTGCCAGGCCCGAGGACAGCTCCAGCGCACGGGCGGCCGCCTCCCCGGCCTCGGCTTCCGTCCTCAGATCCAGGAGTTCGGCAGCGGACATGGCGACGTCGCCGACGCGGAGTTCCTTGGCGGCCAGCACGAGGTCCTCCCCCGCGAACAACTCGTCAACGCGGGCGCGCTCGGCGGTGAAGGCTTCCACGGCGTCCTCAAGGTCCAGCACCTCCGTGGGGGCCAGCAGTTCGGCGCGGGCCGCGTCCGCAGATTCGAAGCCCGCCGCAGGAAGGGCTTTCTGCAGCGCCCTTCCGGCATCGTCCAGGGTCTCGGTGACGCGTTCCAGCTGCGACGCGGCGGCCACCGCGGCCTGCAGCAGCTGGCGCTGCGTGGACAGGGATTCGATGCGTTCCCGCAGGGACGGGAACCCTTCCCGCAGTCCGGCGAGGGTGGCTTCCAGTTCGGTGTGCTGCTTTTGCAGGGACATTGCGTCAGCTGCCGAGCGGACGGCGTCGGTCCGGGCCTGCAGCTGTTCCTGTTCCAGGCGGTCGACGGCGGCCTGCAGCAGCACGTGTTCCTGGCAGAGCTTCGCCAGGGTGTCTGCGGCGGCCCGTGCGGTGTCCAGCGAGGAAAGAGCGGCTGCGGCTTCGGCTGCGGCGGACTGCGGGTCAGCGGCACCACCCCGGGCTGCGAGTCCGGCGACAGCCTGCGCCGCCGCGGACAGTTCCGCTGCCAGGCGCTCGAGCTCCCGTTCGCTATCCTCGAAGCGGCTGCGTGCAGACGCCTCTTCCTGGGCAATGGCGAGCGCAGATCTGGCACCTTGGGCAGGCGAGGGATGCTCGGCGCTTCCACAGACGGGGCAGTCCTGGCCCTCTTTCAGCTCCGCGGCCAGTTCGGCGGCAGCGTTGGTGAGCCGGGCCTCGCGCAGTTCCAGCCATGCCTGGCGCAGATCGAGGGATTCCGCCTTGGCCAGTCCGTGCTGCTCCGTGGCTTCAGCCAGGACTGACCCCGCGGATCCATGCTTGGCGATGGTGTCTACCAGTTCTTCGGCTGCGCCAAGCCCACGTTCCCGTTCCGCCAGGGTTGCGGCCACCGAGTGGAGCGGCTCCATGGCCGCCAGCAAAGCCGCCTCTTCCGCGTGCAGCCCGGCGAGTCGTGCCGCTGCCGCCTCGGAGGCTGCCTGCCGTTCCGCCGATTCTTCCCTGAGCGCCAGCAATTGCGCGGCGATGTCCTCCAGCTTCTGTTCCTCCGGAACCCGCGCGAGCAGAACAGCGCAGCTGGCCGTCACTGCTTCCAGGGCGGCGGCAGGGTGGGCGGCATCGAGCGACGCCGCCTCAAGGCGGGACAGTGCCTCGTCTGCGCGGCTTCCGGCCGCCATCACTCCCTGTGCTGCGGCGTCGACGGCGTCGAGGTGGCCGCCGAGGACGGATGCCCTCCGGTGCCGGCCGAGCCGGTCCCGTTTCTCCTCGGCTGGGGCGGCCCCGGCTTCCAGTGCCTCCCGGCGCAAGGTGGCGGCTGCCAGGCGTGAGTGCCGCTGTGCCCTTTCCTGGGCACCTTGAAGGATGTCGGCGAGCTGGAGCCTGCTGGATTCGGCGGCGCGGGCTTCGTCCTGCCGGCGATCCCATTCGTCCTGGGCTTCCTGTTCAAGGCCTTCGAGCCAGGCCTCGGGTTCCTCCGCAGCTGCCGCACCCGATGAGGCCGTGCCCGACGGGGCCCCACCTGATGTTCCAGGCCCGTCGCCGGGTCCCGCACCCAGGCTGTGTTCCGCAACCAGAGGGCGCAGACCCAACTGGGCGTGCTCGGCCCTGGCCCGGCCCAGCAGCAGCTCGAGGCCGGCGTCATTGCCGTCCGCTTTGGAACGTGCGGCGGCCGCCTGCCGGGAGAGCTGCTGCTCGATGGCCTCGAAGCGCTGGGTGCCGAAAAGCCTTTGCAGCAGGTCCAGCCGTTCCCCGGCCTTGGATCGCAGGAACGCGGCGAAGTCTCCTTGAGGCAGCATGACTACCCGGGTGAACTGCTCACGGTCCATGCCCAGGACGTCGCTGAGTTCGGCTCCGGCCTCGTCATTGCGGGAGGACTTGTCGATCCAGGCGCCGCCCACCCGTTCCCGCAGCAGCGTCTTGGCCTGCTGCGTGGTGAAGCCGTTCTTGCCGCGGGCGGTGGGCCGCTCCCAGGCCGGGGAACGGCTGACCTCGAAGCGGCGGCCGCGGGCGGAGAATTCGCACACCACGCGGGGTTCGGCGGCCGGAGCTGCGTGGTCGCTGCGGAGGCGCTTGCCATCCTGCCGGGCGCCGGGGACCGAACCGTAGAGCGCGAAGCAGATGGCGTCCAGAATGCTGGTCTTGCCTGCGCCGGTGGCCCCGTTCAGGAGGAACAGTCCCTGGGCACCGAGCTGGTCGAAGTCGATCTCCTGGAGCCCGGCGAAGGGGCCGAACGCTTCGATTTCGAGGCGGTGGATTCTCACAGTTCCGCCCCTTCCACGCGCACGGCCTCGAGGGCCTCGCGGAGCGCGGTTTGCTCGGTTTCCCCGGCGCTGCGGCCCCGGACGTGGTCCAGGAATCCGCAGCAGACGCCGAGGTCGTCCACGGCTTCAGCCATCCGGGAGCTGTAGCTCTTCTTGCTGCGGGCCTGGGCGCCTTCAGGATCGAAGGCGAGGACCAGGGTGTCCGGGAAGCGGGCGCGGAGCTGCTCCATGGCCTGCGCCGGCCGCTGGGAATCCGTGAGCGTGATCTGGCAGTAGGCGGACTCGGCCCACGCGTGCTCTTCGGAGTCCAGCAGCCCGGTGAGCTTTCCACGGAGTACCGCGAGTGTCCTGGGCGCGTCCCAGAAGATTTCCTCCACGGCGCCGATGCCTGACTCGTCCACGTCGAGCAGCCAGGCCCCCTTGCGGTGCGTTGCTTCTGAGAAGGAGTAGGCCAGTGGGGAGCCCGAGTACCGGACGTTGGGCGCCAGCTCCTGACGTCCGTGCAGGTGGCCGAGCGCGGTGTACCCAAAGTCGGCAAAGAGGTCCAGCGGCACCGCGCCCAGCCCGCCGATGCTCAAATCCCGCTCACTGTCCGAAGTGATGCCGCCGCTGGCAAAGGTGTGTGCCAGCACCACCGAGTGGATGGCTCCGTCCGCGCTGCGCTGCCGGATGTCCTCGCGGATCCGCCTGACGGCGGCCTTGGTGACCTCGAAATGGCTGGCCGTGTCCACACCCAGTTCCTCAGCGACGAGCCGCGGTTCCAGATACGGGATGCCGTAGACCGCCAGAACGGCTGGACCTGCCGGACTTCCGGCGTCGGGCTTCTGGCTGCCGGTCCCCTGGCTACCGCCGTCAAGGGGCAGCAGCACCGGGACATCGAGATCCTGCACACGCGTGCGCAGGTACACGCCGCCGCGCTCCAGCAGCCGGGACGCAAAGCCAAGGCGGATCGCGGAATCGTGGTTCCCGCTGGTCAGGACCACTTGGGCACCGGCAGCGGTGATCCGGACGAGGGCGTCGTCCAGGAGTTTCACGACGTCCAGCCCGGGCAGGGCGCGATCGTAGACGTCGCCTGCGATCAGGACGACGTTGACGGAGCGTTCCTGCACACAGGCCACGAGTTGGTCGACGAAGTCCCGTTGGGCATCAAGCATGCCAACGCCGTGGAACGACCGGCCAAGGTGCCAGTCCGAGGTATGGAGTAACCGCATGTTTTCAAGTTAGCGGCGGGCACCGACAATATAGGGCCGACAGGCCCACACTGCCGGTACCGCAGCAGAATCAGGCCTTCTTGCCGTCGAAGAAATCGCGGGCTTCGTCCGCTGCCGGAGCAGCAGGCGAGGCCGGTGCGGCGGACGGAGCGGCCGTGGCTTCCCCGGCCGGCTCGGCGGCAGCGGCGGCCGCAGCAGGCGCAGCATCGGCGTCGAAAGTCTCGTCGTCGTCCTCGTCAATATCGTCGTCGCCGTCAATCGGTACCGCAGCCGCAGCAGGAACCAGGGCGGCGGCATCAGCGAAGCCGCGGTACACCAGGCCGGCCAGGGCGGCGCCCACCAGTGGTGCAACCCAGAAGAGCCAGAGGCCTTCGACGGCCCACGAGGAGCTGAACAGTGCGTGCGCGGTGGCACGGGCCGGGTTGAACGGCGTATTGCCGATCGACTGGCCGAACTGCAGCAGCACGGCAAGGGTCAGGCCGACGGCGAACGGGGCCATGGCCGGGGAAGCCTTCCGGCCCGTGGTGGTGCCCAGGAAGACGGCCACCAGCAGGGCGGCGCCCACCACCTCGACCAGCAGGACGCCGGCCATGGGTGCCTGGACCGTGGAGTGTTCGCCGAAGCCGGCCGCAACCGTGTCAAAGGCGGCGCGGCTGTCCGGGATGCCCGGAAGAGTGCGCAGCACGCCGAAGAGCAGCAGGGCACCCAGAACCGCGCCCACCAGCTGCGCACCGACGTACGCGGCGGCGGCAAGCGGGCGGATGCGTCCGGCGATGAGGTTGCCCAGCGTGATCGCGGGGTTGAAATGACCGCCGGAGATGTAGCCGAAGGCCAGCATGCCGGCAGTCACGGCAAAGCCGGCGGCCAGGGAGGCCGGCAGTGGGTTGGACTGCGGAAGGGTGAACATCGGCACGCCGATCGCAACGAGCACCAGGAACAGCGTCCCAAGAGCTTCGGCGGACAACCGGGCAACAAGCCCCGGGCCGCGTACGGCAGAGACTGGCGCAGGAGAGGTCATGGCGGATGAATCCTTCGTTTATGTTGGTGCAGTGTCGTGTTGGTGAACGGCAGCGTGCGAGGCGGCAGACGGGCAGCGGCCCCGCAGTATCCTGTCACCAGAGTCTGGACAGTTCCTGAGTCTGGGCCTGGTCCTGAGTCCGGGCTGAGTCCCGGGTCCGAGCTTAGCCGCCCAGCGCGATGGCTGCGACTGCCGTCGCGCCAAGCCCGATCACCGAGAGCGTGCTGGCCAGGATCAGGGCATGGGAGGGCGCTACAGTGCCTGCATGGAGTTGGCGGGAGCGGATCCACACCACGCAGCCCAGGACGATCGTGGCCGCTGCGGCCATGAGGGCGCAGAGGCCCTGGTAGTCCAGCCCGGGGATGCCGGTGGGGCTCTGCCCCGGCTCCGCCTCGGACGTCAGCCAGTTCCGCCAGATGAACAGGTCCACAACGAGCAGGGAAATCAGCGTCCGGCGCCACGCGAGCGTGGTGCGCTCGGGCTGCAGCCCCGGATCACGGACGTCCAGGCTCAACGCGCCACCAGGATCAGCACGGCGAAGGTGAAAGCGGCCACGGCCACCACGATGGTCATGAACAGCATGACGCGCGAAAACGGCAGGGCCTGGTCGTTGCGCATCGCCGCCTCGTTCTGTCCCCAGCGGCGGTAGGACAGCGCCGCGAGCCCCGCCCCGATCACGGAGAGCACCACGCACAGGATCACGCGGACGGGCTGCGGGGCGATGTTGGGGGCCAGCTGGTCGATGGCCACGGCACCCGCCAGCAGGGCCAGCGAGGTGCGGATCCAGGCCAGGAAGGTGCGTTCGTTCGCGAGGGAGAATCTGTAGTCAGGGGTCTGCCCCGTCTTACGCCATGCCGGTTCCCGCACGTTGTGTCCTCCAGGCCTTCGAGTCGGCAGCGATCACCTTTGCTGAGGGCACCCAACTGAGGGCACCCAACAACGGGGCAATCGGGCAGTGCCGCCCCTGCGGCAGCCTCCCCACCTTAGCAGCGGCGGGTCAACGCCTGCGTGGGGTCCACGGTAAATTACAGGCATGAGTGTTGAAGCCCTCCCGCCCGTCCCGCCGTCGTTCGAATCCCGTGTCCACGGCTGCCTGTTGGGCGGCGCCCTGGGCGATTCCCTCGGCTACGCGGTGGAGTTCGACAAGATCGGCGCCATCCGGGAACGCTTCGGCGCCGCGGGGCTCACCTCCTTCGGACAGCTCGACGGCGGCAGCCACTTTTCGGACGACACCCAGATGACGCTGTACACCGTTGACGGCCTGGTGGAAGCCCTCGAGTGGGCCAACGACGGCGTGGCCGCCGATGAACTCGCGTGCCTGTGGCTGGCCTACCTCCGGTGGCTTGCGACGCAGGGCGTTCCGGTCCCGGACTCGGCCCCGGCCCCGCAGCCACGCTGGATCGACGCCCAGGAAGTGCTGCACCACCGCCGGGCCCCCGGCAATGCCTGCCTCAGCGGCCTCTCCGGCGGGACCATGGGAACCGTGGGCCGACCCGTGAATCCCGATTCCAAGGGCTGCGGCACCGTGATGCGCTCGGCACCTTTCGGGCTGATCCCGCACATTTCCCGCGAAGCCGTCTACAAGCTCAGTTCCGACGCCGCGTCCCTGACCCACGGGCATCCCTCCGCCAGGCTCAGCGCCGCGGCCTTCAGCCTGCTGATCCACCACATCATTGCCGGCAGCGGGGTCCGCGAGGCGGCCGCCGAAGCCCTCTCCTACGTGAATGGCGTGCCCACCAAGGCACCCGAACTGCCGGAACGGCTGGAAGCCGCGCTGGCACTCAGCGCCGCCGGCACCGTGCTGGCCCCAGAGGAACTCACCGCGGCGCTCGGCGAGGGCTGGGTGGCGGAGGAGGCACTCGCCGTCGGGCTCTACGCGGTGCTCTCAACGGAGGGAGCGGGCCCGGCCGAGCATTTCCGGAACGCGATCGGCGTCGCCGTGAACCATAGCGGGGACAGCGATTCCACCGGATCGATCGCGGGGAACATCCTGGGCGCCCTGTACGGCGAGGAGGCGCTTCCGGCCGACTGGCTGCAGGCACTGGAGGGCCCCGAGGTCATCCGCGGGATGGCCGGGCGGCTGCTCGCCGTGACCACGGGCTAGAAGGGCCGGCGGTTCAGGACTGGTGGAGCGTGATGTTGTTGCACGCTTCGCAAATCTCCTCTGGAATGAGACCGCGCTGCTGCAGGAATCCGAAAATCACGCAGCCCAGGCAGAAACCGACGAACGATTCCAGCGACGCCGCAACAATCAGCAGACCCAGCAGAATCCACGCTGCCGGCGCGAAGCCGGTGAAGTAAAGCACGACGGCGGCCGTGGTCAGTGCGGCACCGATCCCCTGCGCGAAGCGCTTGGGCGGACCCGCCACCAGGCGGGCATGGCCGATGCGCGGCGCGAGGACCTTGACGGAGAGCAGGGCCAGCGGTGAAATCCGGGGGCCGAAGAGGACACGCAGCCAGAAGCCGGCCGCGATGAGCACCAGGCCCCAGCCGTTGCCGCTCAGCAGCGTCGCCACGGCCAGCAGGACCACGAGGCCGGCGGTGATCCGGGCGGCGTACTCGTTGACGGGGTTCGGGAACGCGAACACCGCACGCCAGTCGACGCCGCGGCCCGGCGTGGCGGGAGCGGCGGTTTTGACCTGTCCAGTGTTGCGCATGGGTCAAGGCTAGGAGCGGCCGGCTCCGCAGAGAAGCATTGTTGCTCCGTATGACCGCAGGCTCAACTGCCGCCCACCATTTGCAGGAACTCACCCTCGGAGACGACCTCGATCTGCTGGCCGCGGCCGTGCAGTTCCAGGACCTTCCGGGCTTTGCCGGTGAGTCGTCCGGCGCGCAGATCATCCGCCATGAAGCCATCGCCCACCACCAGCACCGTGGTGCGGGCCGTCACCCGGCTCTCGGGGCTGGCGCCCATCTCGGCGGCCCGGACCTTGGCCTCGGACCGGGCCATGGCGAGGTCGCCGGTGAAGACCACCGTCTGCCCGAAGAGCGGGTGCCCGGGCTCGGCTCCCGGATTCGGCAGCGGGTTGGGGCCTTCCTCGGGCCACGAGGAGCGGCGCGCTGCCCCGTTTTCCAGGGTGCGTTCGAACGGGCTGCCGCCGGGGGCTCCCCCGCCGCGTCCGGCGAGCGCCGCAAGCGTGGCCTTGGACAGTCCGTCCCGGGGATCGAAGGCCTGCTGCTTGGGCAATGAGAGTCCCAGCGACAGATAGAGTTCGGCGATGCTGTTGGCGTTGTTGCGGCGGGCAATGTCGATCAGGATCCCGGCGCAGGCACGGGCGTCCTCACCGGCGTCGTGGTGGTTGAGCAGCGGGACGCCGGCTTCCTCGGCCGCGTACGGCAGCGAGTTGGAGACCAGCGAATAACAGCGTCTGGACAGCATGACGGTGCAGACGTATTCGTAGGCCGGGCCGGCGAGGCCAGAAACCTCCAGCCCGGAGCGGATCACGCCGAGGTCGAAGGCGGCGTTGTGGGCTGCCAGGACGTCGCCGCCGATGAACGCGCCGATCTCGGGGAAGAGTTCGCCGAACCGCGGCGCGCCGGCGACGTCTTCGGCGCGGATGCCGTGGATGCGGGTGTTGTGGAACTCGAAGTGGTCGTGGTTCTCCGGCGGGCGCATGAGCCAGGAGGCCTCTTCCACCACCACCCCGCCGCGGACCTTGCTCAGGCCGACGGAGCACGGGGACCCCCGGAATCCGTTGGCTGTTTCAAAGTCGATCGCCGTAAAGTCCAATGCCACTGCACAAGGTTACAGCGGGCAGGGGCCGCCCCCTGCCGTGAATCGCGGCGGGACGGCCCCTTCGGCCTTGTTTGTGGCGAACGCTACATCGGAGGTGGCCTCCTCCGCTTGCGGCGGGGAAGCAGGCGCCCCTCAAGAGCCCCCGACGGCGGCCGTCAAGTAGGCTTGACCAGTGATCTTTTCTGCGATGAGCGACTTTGCCGTATCCACCATCGGGGGCGCGGGACCGGTGCAGCCGCACATGGCCTCGTTCCTCCCTGACTGGCTGAACCCCCAGATCTTCCTTGCTGACCCGGCCCTGGCGCCCTGGGTTGTGCTGCTCGTCTGCGGCATTGTCTTTGCCGAGACCGGCCTCCTGGTCGGATTCTTCCTGCCCGGGGACTCCATGCTCTTCACGGCCGGCCTCCTTGTGGCCACGGACACCATCAAGTTCAACGTGTGGGCTTTCGCCGCGCTGATTATCGTCTCAGCCGTCCTGGGCAACCAGACCGGCTACCTGATCGGTTCCAAGGCCGGGCCTGCCATCTTCAACAAGCCCGATTCCAAGCTGTTCAAGCGCGAAAACGTTGAAAGCGCACACGCCTTCTTCGAAAAGCACGGCGGCAAGGCCCTGATCCTGGCCCGCTTTGTCCCCATCATCCGCACCTTCGTCCCCGTGATCGTGGGCGTGGCCCAGATGGACAAGCGCAAGTTCTTCCTCTTCAACGTGATCGGCGCCGTCCTCTGGGGCGGCGGCGTCACCCTGCTGGGGTACCTGCTGGGCGACCGCGTGCCGTGGGTCCGGGACAACCTGGACATCATCTTCATCGTGATCGTGCTGCTCTCGGTGATCCCCGTGGCTATCGAGGTGGCGCGCGGATTCTTCGCCAAGCGCAAGGCCGCAGCCCTGGGCACGGACCCCGTGGAGGAATTCATCGAAGAGCACGAACCCGAGGCCGAGCGGAAAACCCACCGCGACCACTAAGTCCGGTACAAAGCAGAAAGGCACCCCGCGCGGTTCATAGGCGGGGTGCCTTTTCTTGTGTGCGTCCGGGACCGGCTACTGCAGCGCCGCGACGATCGCCGGGAGCAGGGCGCGGAAGGCCTTGCCGCGGTGGCTGATCGCGTTCTTCTCCTCGGAACTCAGTTCGGCGCAGCTGCGGTCCATGCCCAGCGGCTGCAGGACCGGGTCGTAGCCGAAACCACCGGCCCCGCGAGGTTCGCGGAGCAGCGTCCCTTCGAGCTGGCCGTATTCCACCACTTCGCGGGCGCCAGCGGCCTCCGGCACGGCCAGGGCCGCGGCGCACACGAACGCCGCACCGCGGTGGGAGTCCGGCACGTCGGAGAGCTGGGCCAGCAGGAGGTTGAGGTTGGCGGTGTCGTCGCCGTGCGTCCCGGACCAGCGGGCCGAGAAGATGCCCGGGGCGCCGCCCAGCACGTCCACGGACAGTCCGGAATCGTCGGCGATGGCCACCAGCCCCGTGGCCTCGGCCACAGCGCGCGCCTTCAGCAGCGAGTTTTCGGCGAACGTCACGCCGGTCTCTGCGACGTCGGGGGCACCGGCCGCAGCAGCGTCCACCACCTGGGTGTCGACGTCGAGCCCTGGAACCTGGCCGCGCAGCAGCTCACGGAGCTCCCTCAGCTTGCCCTTGTTGTGCGTCGCCAGGACGAGCCGGGGCGCCACGGCTGCCCCGCTCACGGGGCTTCGGCCAGGGTCTCGCGCTGGATGGCGGACAGCTGGGTGGTGCCGAGCAGGGCAAGGTCCAGCAGGGCGTTGAGCTCGTCGCGGTCGAACGGGGCGCCCTCGGCGGTGCCCTGGACTTCCACGAACTTGCCGGAGCCGGTCACCACCACGTTCATGTCGGTTTCGGCACGGACATCTTCGACGTAGGGCAGGTCCAGCATGGGGACGCCGTCGATGATGCCGACGGACACGGCCGCGATGGTGTCGATGAGCGGCTGGGCATTCTTGGCGATCATCTTGTTTTCGCGCGCGAAGCGGATGGCCTCGGCGAGCGCCACGTAGGCGCCCGTGATGGCGGCGGTGCGGGTGCCGCCGTCGGCCTGGAGCACATCGCAGTCCAGCACAATCGTGTTCTCGCCCAGGGCCTTGGTGTCGATGATGGAGCGCAGCGATCGGCCGATCAGCCGGGAGATCTCGTGCGTGCGTCCGCCGATCCTGCCCTTGACGGACTCGCGGTCGGAGCGGGTGTTGGTGGCCCGGGGCAGCATGGCGTATTCGGCCGTGACCCAGCCGCGGCCTTCGCCCTTGAGCCAGCGCGGCACGCCCTCGGTCAGCGACGCCGTGCACAGCACCCGGGTGTTGCCGAACTCGATGAGCGCCGAGCCCTCGGCCTGCTTGGACCAGCCGCGGGTGATGCTGATGGGGCGGAGCTGATCGGGGGTCCGGCCGTCGGCACGGATGACGGGGGCGGTTGTTGCTTCAGAAGTCATACGACAAGCTTAGTCACCCGGCACAGGCGCCCGACGCCGGCCGGTCAGCGCACCGACTTCCCGCCCAACTGGGTAGCAGTAAGTGTCGTTTTGAGCGGGCAAAACGTCACTTACTGCTACCCAGTTGGGCCTAGACCGTGTAGTGGACGCCCGCGACGGCAACGGCCACGTCACCGGCGAACGCGGGCCGGGCGTCGGCCATGACCTTCGTCTGCGAGGTCCAGACCGGGATGTGCGTCAGCAGCAGCCGCTTGGCACCGGCGTTCGTGGCGGCCTCGGCGGCCCGCTTGCCGGTGAGGTGCACGTCCTTGATCTCATCGTCCCGGCCCTCCTCGAAGGCCGCCTCGCACAGGAAGAGGTCCGAGTCCTTGGCGGCATCCTCCAGGCCCTGGCAGGAATCGGTGTCGCCCGAGTAGGTCAACACGCGGGTCACGGGGACGCCGTCCTTGCCCGGTTCGGTGGCTTCCACACGCAGGGCGTAGGCCTCCTCCACCGGGTGGTTGGCCGCGAACGGCGTCACGGTGAAGGGGCCCACCGTGACGGACTGCAGCTCGGTCCAGTTGGCGAAGTCGAATTCCTCATGCATGCCCGGGTCAAGCTCCAGGCCATAGGCGGTGGCCATGCGGTCCGCCGTCGCGGCCGGTCCCCAGACAGGAATGCGGCCACGGCCCCAGCCGCCCGGCTTCCAGCGCACGGCAACGTGCAGCCCGCACAGGTCCATGCAGTGGTCCGGGTGGAGGTGGGTCAGGAAGATCGCGTCGATGTCCTCCAGGTCCGTGTAGCGCTGGATCGCGCCGAGGGCGCCGCTGCCCAGGTCCATGACGATCTTCCACTGGCGTTCGCCATCATGGGCGGTCACCAGGTAGCACGACGCCGGAGAGCCCGGGCCGGGGAACGATCCCGTGCAGCCCACAATGGTCAGTTTCACAGGCCACGCCCGGACGCCGAATTGAGACCCTCGGCATTGAGGCCCGCCGCGTTGAGGCCCGCCGCGGACTCGACGAAGTTGGATCGGCGGATTCGCCCGGAGCCGGCGCGGGCCGCCTCGAGCATTTCAGGCGTGATCCGGGCGAGGCTGCCGGTGGGGTACTGCGCGGCCACGTGGTCCACGTGCTGGACGGACAAAACCTCGGGACCCAGGAAGCGGCGGGCGAGGGTCTCGAACTCTCCGGCGTCCCCGGTGGCCACGAAGTCGTGCCTGGGCGCACTGGCCTCGGAGCGCTGGATGCCGTGGGTGGCCAGGGCCCGGTACACATCCTTGGCGGTTTCCTCGGCGCTGGAGACCAGGGTCACGGACTCCCCCATGACGAAGGAAATGACGCCGGTCAGCAGCGGGTAGTGCGTGCAGCCGAGCACCACCGTGTCCACGCCGGCGGCCTTGAGCGGCTCCAGGTAGCTGTTGGCGGCGGCCAGGAGCTCCGGCCCCGTGGTGATCCCGGCTTCGACGAAGTTGACGAACTCCGGGCAGGCCACGGAGGTGATGGCGAGGTCCGGGGCGGCGGCGAAGGTGTCCTCGTAGGCCCGCGAGCCCACGGTGGCGGAGGTGCCGATGACACCGATCCGGCCGCTGCGGGTGGCGGACACCGCGCGGCGGACCGCGGGCTGGATGACCTCGATGACGGGGATGCCGTAGCGGGCCGTGTAGCGTTCGCGGGCGTCGCGGAGCACGGCGGCGGAGGCCGAGTTGCAGGCGATGGTCAGCAGCTTCACGCCGGAGTCCACCAGTTCGTCCATGACGCCCAGGGCGCTGGCGCGGACCTCGGCGATGGGAAGCGGACCGTAGGGGCCGTTGGCGGTGTCGCCGACGTAGAGGATGGATTCGTTGGGCAGCTGGTCGATGATGGACCTGGCCACGGTCAGGCCGCCCACACCGGAATCGAAGATGCCGATCGGGCGGGAGCCCAGCTGGCTGGCGGCCGTGGTGTTGTCTGGGGATTCTGTTGCCGCCGATGCGGCGCTCCCCTTGCCCGATGCTGAACTCATGATTATTCGAGAATAAGGCTTCGCCCCTGTTGCAGCCATCACCTGTGGCCCCCGCCTCATGTCTGATTTGTCACATGGCGGGGGTGCCTGCACCTCAGGATTTGCGCTCCAGGGCCGCCAGCATGGACTGCACCAGGGACTCCTGCAGCCACGTGGTGAAGTTGTAGACGAGGGCCAGGTAGCTCTCCACGTCCTCGGCCTGGGACCAGTCCTGCATGCTGTGGACGTGGTCGGCGTCGGCTTCGTCACGGATGTCCAGGCGCTCGGCCAACACCAGGCGCACGTCATTGAGGGCCATGGACCAGCGGCGCGCTTCTTCCGGAGACAGCAGGAGATCGTCCTTGTCCAGCCCCAGTGCCGTGGCGCGCAGGGCGCCGATCTTGCTTTCCCGGACGGAGCGTTCGGTGAGCTGGCGGAACTCCAGGGACCCGGCGTCGTCGTCCTTCATGGCGTTTGGCAGGAGCCGCAACAGGGCACGGTCGCTCGGTTCCTGGACGTCCATGTCCAGGCCGATCAGGGCGGCCAGCGGGTCCTCGTCCTCGCGCGACTCCGTCTCGAGCATGGAGATGACGTCGTTCAGGAGACCGCGCAGGAGCTCGCGCTCGGCGGGTTCGAGGTACCCGGTGATGCCCTTGAGCCCGTATTTGAATGCCTTAGCCACGCGCGCTGCCGCCCTTTCCTGGGGCGTCGTTGCCGCTGGCGGCCTTCTCCACGGTGGCCCACAGACCATAGCCGTGCATGGCCACCGCGTGCTGTTCCACTTGTTCCTTGCTGCCGTGCGCCACGATGGAGCGGCCCTTCTTGTGGACCTCCATCATGAGCTTGTTGGACTTGGCCTCCGAGTAGCCGAAGTAGCTCTGGAACACGAAACTCACATAGCTCATGAGGTTGACGGGATCGTTCCAGATCACCAGGTTCCAGGGGATGTCCGGAGCTGTCAGGACATCTGTGAACGTCTGCTCTGCAGCCTCTGTCCGCTCATCAATGTCCGTGCCGAACGCAACGCTTGGGGTCATCTGTCCATTCTATGGCCGCCTGGGCCCACACCGGCGAGGGCCCCGCGTCGGGGGCCCACACCGGCGAGGGCCCCGCGTCGAGCGGAGCGAGACGTGGGAGACGGTGGGGACGGAGCGAGACGTGGGAGCCGGTGGGGACAGAGCGAGACGTGGGAGACGGTGGGGACTAGAGTGAATTCGTGAGTAGATCCACCACGTGGGAGCATCCCCGCACCTCCTTGTTCACCGACCACTACGAGCTGACCATGCTCCAGGCCGCCCTGCATTCGGGCGCCGCGCACCGCCGCTCGGTGTTCGAGGCGTTCGCGCGCAGGCTCCCGGACGGACGCCGCTACGGCGTGGTGGGCGGGACGGGCCGGCTCCTGGAGGGGATCGTCGACTTCCGCTTCGGCGACTCCGAGCTGGAGTCCCTGGAGCGCAACGCCGTGGTGAACCGCGAGACGCTGGACTACCTGGCCAACTACCGGTTCAGCGGCGACATCTGGGGCTACGCCGAGGGCGAGGCCTACTTCCCCTACTCCCCCATCCTGATCGTGGAATCCACCTTCGCCGAGGCCTGCATCCTGGAGACATACATCCTCTCCGTGCTCAACCACGACAGCGCCATTGCCTCCGCTGCCTCGCGCATGACCTCGGCGGCCGGCAGCCGGCCGTGCATCGAGATGGGCTCGCGCCGCACCCACGAGGAATCCGCGACGGCGGCCGCCCGGGCCGCTGTCATTGCCGGCTTTGCCAGCACCTCCAACCTCGAGGCGGGGCGCCGCTTCGGCCTCAAGACCGTGGGCACCGCAGCCCACTCCTTCACGCTCCTGCACGACACCGAACGCGAGGCGTTCGAAGCACAGATCGCCGCATTCGGACCGGGAACCACGCTGCTCGTGGACACCTACGACGTCGAGACCGCCGTGCGGACCGCCGTCGAACTGGCCGGCGACAAGCTCGGCGCCGTCCGCCTGGACTCCGGCGACCTGGTGGCGCAGGCCCAGTGGGTGCGGCAGTTGCTGGACGAACTCGGCAACGTCAACACGCGCATTGTGGTCACCTCGGACCTGGACGAATACGCCATCGCGGCCCTGCAATCGGCGCCCGTGGACTCCTATGGCGTGGGCACCTCCCTGGTCACGGGTTCCGGCGCGCCCACAGCCAGCATGGTCTACAAGCTGGTCAGCCGCACCAACGATGCCGGCGAGTTCGTCTCCGTGGCCAAGGCCGCCAAGAACAAGGCCAGCATGGGCGGCCGGAAGTATGCGCTCCGCAGGCTCAACGAACGCGGCATCGCCATGCAGGAAATCGTCGGCATCGGGCACCGCCCGGAGGACGACGGCAACGACCGCGCCCTGCTGCAGCAGTTCGTCAAGAACGGAGAGCTCCTCCCCGGCTGGACCGGCCACGAAGGCGTGGTCCGCGCCCAGGAACGGCACGCAGCCACCATGGCCGAGCTGCCCGCCGTGGTCAACCGCCTGCAACGCGGCGAACCCGCCATCCCCACCGTCTACGAGGAGGACTGATGTCCCGGGCCCTGATCATTGTCGATGTCCAGAACGATTTCTGCGAGGGCGGCTCGCTTGCCGTGGCAGGAGGCGCGGACGTGGCCTCCGCCATCACCGAATACGTGGACGCCAACCACCAGCATTTTGACCACATCGTGGCCACCCAGGACTGGCACATCGAACCGGGGGACCACTTTTCGGACGAACCGGACATGGTGGATTCCTGGCCCCAGCACTGCAGGGCCGGGACCAAGGGCGCCGAACTGCACCCCGAACTGGACACCGAATACATCCAGGCCTACTTCCGGAAAGGCCAGTTCACCGCGGCCTACTCCGGCTTCGAGGGCGTGCTTGCCCCGGAGGATGAGGTGCCCAGCGGTGAACTCAAGGCCGGCGCGGCCGCCGTCGAGACCCTGGACGAGGACGCCATCGGCCTGGACGACTGGCTGCAGAGCCACGGCGTGGAAGACGTTGTGGTGGTGGGCATCGCCACCGACTACTGCGTGATGGCCACGGCCCTGGATGCGGTCCAGGCAGGCTACTCCGTGACGGTCCTCGGCGAGCTGACCGCCGGAATCGCGGACGACCTGGAGGCCGCGTATGCCGAGATGGAAGAGAACGGCGTCGAGGTCGAACGGGACTGAGCTGAACGGAACTCCGGCAACAACGGGGAAGGGCACCGCAACTGCGGTGCCCTTCCCCGTTTGCCTACTTGCGGCCGATGAACCAGTCCTGGAGCTTGCGCAGGCGCGTCTGCAACTGCTCTTCGCTGGCCTGCGCCACGGCAGGGCCGCCGCACACTTCGCGGAGCTTGGTGTGGATGACGCCGTGCGGCGTGCCCGTCCGGGCCGACCAGGCGGCCACGTTCTTGGCCAGCTCGTTGCGCAGCTCCGTCAGCATCCGGTGGTCCGTAACGGGCGGCGGCGCCGCTGCCGCCGCGAGCGGCGACTGGCGCTTCTTGCGGGACTGCTGTTCGTGCTGGCGCTGGCGCAGCAGCGTGCCCACCTGTTCGGCGTCCAGCAGGCCGGGGATGCCGAGGAAGTCCAGTTCCTCCTCGGAACCAATGTCCGCTCCGGTGCCGAATTCGCCGCCGTCGAACAATACCCTGTCGAAGGAAGCCTGTGAGTCGAGGGCCTCGAACTTGCCCTTGGTCAGTTCCTCGGACGCTTTGTCCTCGCGGTTGGCTTCGGCCATGAGGCTGTCTTCCGGATTGAAGAGGCCGTCGGCGTCTTCCTTCTCCGGACGGTCCAGGGCATGGTCGCGCTCGGCCTCCATGGAGTTGGCCAGTGCCATGAGCGGCGGCACCGACGGCAGGAACACCGAGGCCGTCTCGCCGCGCTTGCGGGCACGCACAAAGCGGCCCACCGCCTGGGCAAAGAACAGCGGCGTGGACGTGGACGTGGCGTACACGCCCACGGACAGGCGCGGAACGTCCACGCCTTCGGACACCATGCGCACGGCCACCATCCAGCGCTTCTCGCTGGCGGTGAACTCCTCGATCTTGCTCGAGGCCTTCGAGTCGTCCGAGAGGATGACCGTGGGCGACTGTCCGGTGATCTTCTTCAGCTGCGCGGCATAGGCGCGGGCGTCCTCGTGGTCCGTGGCGATGACCAGGCCGCCGGCGTCGGGCACGGAGCGGCGGACCTCGCCGAGCCGCTTGTCGGCTGCCGCCAGGACGGCCGGGATCCATTCGCCGCCCGGATTCAGGGCCGTGCGCCATGCCTGCGAGGTGATGTCCTTGGTGACCGCGGCTTCGCCCAGGGAGGCCGCCATCTCGTCGCCGGCACTGGTGCGCCAGCGCATCTGGCCGGAGTAGGCCATGAACATCACGGGCCGCACCACGTGGTCGCGCAGGGCGTTGCCGTAGCCGTAGGTGTAGTCGGCCTTGGAGCGGCGGATGCCGTCGCGGTCCTCGGCGTACTCCACGAACGGGATGGGCGAGGTGTCCGAGCGGAACGGGGTGCCGGTCAGTGAGAGCCGGCGGGCCGCCGGGTCGAAGGCTTCGCGCAAGCCGTCGCCCCAGGACAGGGCCTCGCCGCCGTGGTGGATTTCGTCGAGGATGACCAGGGTGCGGGCGGCCTCGGTCTTGGCCCGGTGCAGCATGGGCTTGGAGGCCACCTGGGCGTACGTCACGGCGACGCCCACAAAGCCGCGGCCGTGCTGGCCGTCGGAGTTCTTGAAGTTGGGGTCGATGGCGATGCCGACCTTCGCGGCCGCATCTGCCCACTGGCGCTTGAGGTGGTCGGTGGGCGCCACGATCGTCACGCGGTTCACCGCGCCGCTGTCCAGCAGTGTGGTGGCGATGCGCAGGGCGAACGTGGTCTTGCCGGCGCCGGGGGTGGCGACCGCGAGGAAGTCACGAGGGCTGGTCCGCAGGTACAGGTCCAGCGCCTCCTGCTGCCAGGCACGGAGCTTGGGGGCGGTGCCCCACGCGGCGCGTTCCGGGTACGCCGGAGGAAGCGACGGCCCGCCAAAGAGTGTTTCGGTCATGCGGACTCCCCCTGCCTGGATTCGACAATCCGTACACCGGGCGGAGGCGAAGGTACGCCGCTGCGGGCGGCCGCCACGATGCCGAACAAGGCCGCTGCTGCCAGCGAAACCCAAATAACCACAAAAACACCAATCTGTTCCGGATGCGCCGGATCGCGAAGAGCGGCAAACAACGCACCCGCTCCGGCAGTTCCCATGACTGCGCCGAGCTGGTCCGCCAACTGCAGTGAGGCCGAGTTACGGCCGCGTTCGTGCGGTTCCGAGTGGTTCAGCACCAGGACCGACGTCGTTGAAAAAGCGGCTCCCAAGACCGTTCCGGTCAGCGTCCAGGCCAGCATGACAAGCCACAAGGGGCTGCCCTGGCCGGACAGGAGGGAAAGGGCGCCAATGGACAGGCCTCCCACCGCTGCACCGCATACCAGGATCCGGTGCCGTTCAATCTTAACCCGGCTCTGCAGGAATGAGCCCACCGACCAGCCCAGCGCGCCGCCGGTCAGTGCCAGCCCGGCGACTGCGGCGTCCAGCCCGTGGGCGGTGACCAGCATGAGCGGGATGAACGCCTCGGCACCGAAGAATGCCAGGGCCAGCAGGGCACGGGTGACCATGACGCTGGGCAGTCCGCGCCTGAGCACCACGGTACCGGCGGGCAGGAGCCTGGGTACGGTCAGGGCAACCGCAACTACCCCGGCCACGATGGCCACGGGCACGTACCATTCCGGGCCTTCGGCCAGGGCGTGGACGGCCCACTGGACCACAAAGACGCCGGCGGCAAGGATCGCGCCCAGCAGGCTGCGGCGCCGGCCCGTGGCGGCATCCATGCTCCCGTGCTGCGGAGCGCCGAGGGAGCTGATCCGCGGCCACACCAGGGCCAGGGACAGGGCAATGATGGGCATGACGCCCAGGAACACCCAGCGCCAGCTGACGCTTTCGGCCAGGTAGCCGGCCAGCAGCGGGCCCACCAGGGACGGCAGCACCCAGGCCGCGGCCAACCAGCCGAAAACCACGGCCTGCAGCCGGGCAGGATAGGCCTCGCCGATGATCACGTAGAGTGCCACGATCAGGAGGCCGCCGCCAAGCCCGGAGACCGCACGGCCCAAGGCCATGACGGCAAACGCCGTGGCGAAGCCGGAGACCAGCAGGCCGCCGCAGATCAGTGCCAGGCCGGCAAGCAGCGCTGGCCGGGGACCCTTGAGGTCGCACCACGCCCCGGCAGCCACGGTTGCCACCAGCGACGCGGTCAGGAACAGCGAGAAGGCCAGCCCGTAGGCGGACTCACCGTCAAGTTCGCGCGCCACCAGGGGCATGGCCGTCGCCACGGCCATGGCTTCGAAGGCGACGCAGCTGACCAGGGCAAGGATGCCGATGGTCAGGGGCCGGAGGGCAG
This sequence comes from Arthrobacter sp. CJ23, assembly GCF_024741795.1. NCBI lineage: Bacteria > Bacillati > Actinomycetota > Actinomycetes > Micrococcales > Micrococcaceae > Arthrobacter > Arthrobacter sp. CJ23. Next base: position 2,969,441 of record NZ_CP102950.1, read on the forward strand.
GAGAAAGCGCTCCCCCGCCCACTACCTGGAGTTGCCCGAGCCGCTGCCCTTGTCTCCGCCGTCATTTCCTGGGCGGAGGCCTTCGTAGATTTCCTTGCACTCAGGGCACACCGGGAACTTCTGCGGATCCCGGCCCGGCGTCCACACCTTGCCGCACAGGGCGATCACGGGCTCGCCGGTCATGGCCGACTCCATGATCTTTTCCTTGCGGACGTAGTGCGAGAAGCGCTCGCGGTCGCCGGGCTCCACTTCCTGGCGCAGCTCCTCGCGCTCAATGGTGGCAGTGGAAGTACCGGCTCCGGAAAGCTCGCGCATGGGGTCGTTTTCGAATGGATCCGGAGGCAGCGTAGTCATGGCATCCATCTTAGCCGCTAGGGCGTGCCCGTCAGAGGCCCTGCCACTTCGGCTTGTTGTCGTAGGTGTGCCGGTAGTAGTCGGCCAGCTTGAGCGAGGAAGCCGCGGCCTCGTCGATCAGGATGGTCGCATGCGGGTGGAGCTGGAGCACGGATGCGGCGCAGATGGCGGACACGGGGCCCTCGACGAAGTCGCGGACTGCCTGGGCCTTCTGCGCACCCGTGGCGACGAGCACCACATGCTTGGCATCCATGATGGTGCCCAGGCCCTGCGTGATCACGTGGTGCGGGACGTCATCGATGCTCTTGAAGAAGCGGGCATTGTCCTTGCGGGTCTGCTCGATCAGGGTCTTGATGCGCGTCCGGGAGGCCAGCGAGGAGCCGGGTTCGTTGAAGCCGATGTGGCCGTCGGTGCCGACGCCCAGGATCTGCAGGTCCACCCCGCCCAGGGCCTTCATGGCGTCCTCGTAGGCTTGGCAGGAGGCCAGGATGTCCTGGGCCGCGCCGTCCGGGCCGTGGACGTTTTCCGGCTTGATGTTCACGCGGTTGGTGAACTCGCGGCGGATGACTTCCCGGTAGGACTCAGGGTGGCCGGGTTCGAGGCCCACGTACTCGTCCAGGGCGAAGCCGTGGGCCTGGCTGAAGTCCAGGCCGCCCTGCTCATGGCGGCGGGCGAGTTCGTCGTAGATGGGCAGCGGCGAGGAGCCCGTCGCCAGGCCCAGGACTGCGTTGGGCTTGCGGCGCAGCAGTGCCTCGATGGCGTCCGCGGCGAGGGCGCCGATCTGCTTGCTGCCTGGCAGGATGACAACTTCCATCGTCACGGCCTTTCTGTGTCGAAAATTACGTTGAGGATCCAATTAGAGGTTATCCCATGTCCCATAACTTCTCCATTGGTGAACACAAGTGAACAAGCCTGGCGGGTCCGGTGCCAGTCGGGGCGCCCGACGGCGGGAGGTCCCGCCGTCGTCGTCATCGGTTCACGGTCAGCTGGGCAAAGAGTTCGGGACCGCGGGCGTCCAGCCACTTCCCGCCCAGCCGCACGCCCACCACAAACAGCACCAGGCCCAGGACCGGCCCCAGCACGAGGTTGATCCACCCCGGCACCGGGTTGCCGGTCACGGCCTGGACAATCGTCAGGCCCAGCTCGGGCGCCACCAGCAGGAACAGGACACCCATCCCGCCGAACTGCACGGCCAGGGTCTGGGCCACGTTGCCCGGCGGCTTCTTGAACGGGCTCTCGCCCGGCAGCGGCACGGCCACGGCGTACCTGGCCGAAACCACCGAGGACAGGCCGAGCCCGGTGAAGAGCATGCCCAGGGAGAGCCCCAGGATGCTGGGCAGCCACACCCAGTCCCCCGTGATGAAGAACGGCCCGATGACGAACAGGAGCACCACCGGCAGGGAGATCGCCAGGCAGGCCAGGGCGCGGCCCAGGCGGTCGTGGATGCCCCTGACGCCCGCAGCCAGGTGCAGGGCAAAGGCCGTGTTGTCGTAGGACGTGTCGGCCGAAATGGACCAGGCCAGCAGGAACGCGGTCATGGGCGCCAGGACGGACAGCATCTCGTAGCTGCCGGACTGCGCGCTGGAGAACAGGAAGATGACGGGCAGCAGCGGAACCACCACCAGAGAGCCGGCATAGCGGGGGTCCCGGAGCCAGTAGCTCAGCGAGCGGGCGGCCACGGCACCGGCGGGCGTCGCCGGCAGCAGGGCAAACAGGCCCAGCTTGCCGCCCTTGCGGGAGGTGCCGCCGGCGTACGGAGGCGTCACCAATGCCCGCTGCAGCAGGAGGTGCCAGCAGAGGAAGAGCCCTGCCAGCGTTGCCACGGCGATCAGGAACTTGAGCACGGCAGCGCCGGCGTCGCCCGCCTCAAGGTCCCCGCCCAGGGACCACGCGGCCCCCAGCGGAGTCCAGGAAATGCCCTTGGCGAGTCCCGGCAGGTAGTCCGAGGAACCGGAGAATCCCTGCATCACGCTCGCCACGATCGGCCCCATGAGGACGAGGGGAACGAAAATGACCAGGCTGCTGACGTCCTTGTAGCGGCGCGAGGACGCCAGGCTTGCCGTGGCCGTTGTGACCACCTTGGACAGCACCACGCAGCTCAGGGCGCCCAGCGCGGCACCAAGCAACGACCCGGCAACCGCCGGGACACTGCGCCACCAGGTGGCCACCGTGGCCAGCGAGACCAGCGCCGTGGACAGTCCGGGCAGGCCGATGAAACCGGCCAGCGCCAGGCCTGCCAGCATCTGGGGTGCCGGGATGGCCGAGCTGGTGAAGCGGGCAGGATCCAGAGTCATGTCGGCCGCGGAGACCAGCAACGGCACCACCAGCCAGCCGAGCATGGCGACGGCACCGCCCAGGACCACCACGGTGTGGGCGCTTCCGGCGTCGGCCCAGCGGAGGGCCACCAGGCCGACCAGCAGGGTGAGCACAGTGCCCGCGGCGTAGAGGCCGCCGATGGCCATGCCAATGAGCTGCCCGGGGCTTCGTTTGAAGCCGTTGAGCAGCAGGCGCCACTTCAGGCTCAGAAGGTGCGCAACCATTCCAGCCCTTCCGTCGGGCGGCCGCCGCCCACAAGTTCCACAAAGCGGTCCTCGAGAGTTGAGCCGTTGCGCACGTCGTCAACCGGTCCTGCCGCCAGCACACGGCCGGCGGCAACCACGGCAACGTGGCTGCACATGCGCTGCACCAGGTCCATGACATGGCTGGAAACAATCACCGTTCCGCCGGAGGCCACGTAGCTGTCCAGAATGCCGCGGATGTTGGTGGCCGAGACGGGATCCACGGATTCGAACGGCTCGTCCAGGACCAGCAGCCGCGGCGCGTGGATGAGGGCGGATGCCAGCGCAATCTTCTTGGTCATGCCCGCGGAGTAGTCCACCACCAGGGTGCCGGCGTCGGCTCCAAGGTCAAGGGCGGCCAGCAGCTCGGGCACGCGGGAGCGGACGGTCCCGCGGTCCATGCCGCGCAGCAGGCCCGCATAGCTGACGAGCTGTTCGCCCGTCAGCCGGTCGAACAGCCGCACGCCGTCGGGCAGCACACCCATCAGCCTCTTGGCTTCCAGCGGCCGGGACCAGACGTCGATCCCGTGGACCAAGGCCGTGCCGAAGTCCGGGCGCAGTAGCCCCGTCGCCATCGAGAGCGTGGTGGTTTTGCCTGCACCGTTAGGCCCCACGACGCCGTAGAAGGAACCGGCCGGGACGTCCAGGCTGATGCCGTCGACGGCGATCTTACCGCCGAAGCGCTTGGCCAGGCCCCGGATCGAAAGTGCCGGCACCGCCGGTCCGGGCGATGGCGCGGGATAGGGGACGCTGCTCGGGTCAGTCATGGCTCCAGCCTAGCCTCGGGGCCTAGAAACCGTGCCGGGGAATCGCCCGTTGGTACTGGGGAACCCACGCAATGTTGTGCCCCAGTTCGTGGGCGGCCCGGAGCCACCAGTGTGGGTCGCGCAGGGCGGCACGTGCAATGAAGACGGCGTCGGCCCGGCCTTGGGACACGATTGCCTCGGCCTGCCCGGGCGACGTCAGCAGCCCCACGGCCCCGGCGGGCACCCCGGCTTCCCGCTTGATCCGTTCGGCGAAGCCGGCCTGGTATCCGGGGCCGAGTTTGATCTCCTGGTGCGCCACGGCTCCCCCGCTGGACACGTCCACCAGGTCCACGCCGTGTTCGGCCGCCGTCCGGGCAAGCCGCACGGAGGCGCCGATGTCCACGCCGCCCTCGGCCCAGTCGGAGGCCGAGATGCGCAGCAACAGGGGCATGGAGTCAGGAATGACGGCCCGGACGGCGTCCACCACGGCAAGCATGAGCCGGTTCCGGCCCTCCTCGTTGCCGCCCCAGGCGTCCGTGCGGGTGTTGATGAGCGGGCTCTGGAACTGGTGCAGGAGGTAGCCGTGCGCGCCGTGGATCTCCACCGTGTCGAAGCCCGCGTCCACGGCACGGGTGGCGGCCGCGGCGAAGTCGGCGATGACGTCCTGGATGTCTTCCTCGCCCATGGCTTCGGGAACCGCATAGCCGTCGAAAGCCTCAGTGGACGGGCCCACGGTGGTCCAGCCGCCGTCGGACGCCGGAACGGAACCGGACTTCCCGGAGAACGGCCAGTAGGTGGAGGCCTTCCGGCCTGCATGTGCCAGCTGGACGCCGATCTTGCCGTCCACGGCACTGTGCCGGTGGACGAAGTGCACCATCCGCTCCCAGGCCGCCGCCTGCGCGTCCGAGTACAGCCCGGCGTCGAGGGGGCTGATCCGCCCCGCAGGGTTTACTGCGGCGGCCTCGGTGAGGATCAGCGCGGCACCGCCGGTGGCAAAGGAGCCCAGGTGCATCAGGTGCCAGTCGTTCGGCACGCCCTCGCCGGTTTCGGGGTGGCAGCTGTACTGGCACATGGGCGAGACCCAGCCGCGGTGCGGGAGGGTGAGTGAACGCAGCCGGAGCGGTGTGAAGAGTGCGGATGGGGCCATTAGAACAGGACCCGGGCGAGCCCCTGGCGCGCCTTGGCAACCCGTTCATCGGAGGTGCCCACGACGTCGAAGAGCTCCAGCATGCGGACACGGGCGGCTTCCCGCTCGGCGCCGAAGTTGCGGCTGATGTACGTGATGATCCGCTGGAAGGCGTCCTCGATATGCCCGCCTGAGATGTCCAGATCGGCCACGCCGAGCTGCGCTTCGGCATTGTCCGGTTCCTGGGCCGCCAGCTGGCGCAGGGCCTCGGCCTCGGGGGCGGAGAGCCGTTCGAGGCGGCCCATCAGTTCCACCTGGGCCAGCCCGGCCTTGGCCTCGGCGTCGGCGGGCGACTCGGCCAGTGCCTGCCGGAAGGCGGTGGCGGCTGCGGCGTAGTCGCCGGCCTCGATGGCATCGAAGGCGGCCTGGTGCAGCGGCGCCAGCGGGGGCGCCTCGGCGGGCCCCTGCCCACCGGCTCCGCCGATGCTTCCAGTCACACCGTTTGCCTCGGCGACCGTGAGGAGTTCATCGAGGAGCGGACGCACCTGTTCCTCCTCGGCGGCGCCCTGGAACAGCGGAACCGGCTGCCCCTTGAGGACGGCGATGGCGGTGGGGACGGCCTGGACCTGGAAGGCCTGTGCCAGCTGGGGGAAGGCATCGACGTCGGCCGCTGCCAGCACCAGCCTGCCGGCAAAGCCCTCGACAATCTGCTCCATGGTGTCCAGCAATGCCGGCGATTCCGGGGCATAGTGCGAGTACAGGACGAAGACCACCGGGACCTGGGCAGAAAGCTGCACAAGGTCCTGGAAGTTCTCTTCGCCGGCTTCGACGCGGAGCGGCGATCGGCCGGCAGGGGGTTCGGTGGCGCTGCCGGTTCCCGCAGGCGACGGCGGGGCGGAAGGCGCCGGCGGGGCGGGCGCCGGGCGCCTCAGCGACGAGAGGTCGACGGCGCCGCGCAGGTTGAGCTGGCTGGCAGCGGCTGGAGTGACGGGACGGGATCCGGGCGAACTCATACGGTCAACTCTAGCCGCTGCCAGGGCAGCCTCATGTCCTACTTGAAGCTGGCGCCCACCAGGCCGCGCGTGGCGGCAATCAGCTTCATGGGTTCGGTCGAACCCGCCGGCGGGATGTAGACCGCCACGGACTCGGCAAAGGTCAGGACCATGCCCGTGGTGGTTTCCTTGCCGCCGGCGAACACTGCGGAGTCATCGTCCAGCAGCAGCTTGTCGCCGGAGGCCTTCGGGGTGCCGTCGAGCGCGAAATCGAGCCGCCCGATCACCAGGGCACCGCCGTCGGAGGTCCGCAGGACGGACGTCAGCGCCGGCACCGGCGTGTGCGTGACCTTGAAGGTCGCGCTGGTCCCGGCTGCGATCGTGTCCGCCTGGTAGGCCAGGGCGCCGGCGATGTACGGCGAGGAACCCGTCTCGACCAGTTTGTCCTTGAAGGCGGAATCGGCGGTGGTCAGGCGGTCCGCGAGGGCCGCCAGGGCCTCGGTTCCGCTGTACGCCAGCCCGTCCTTGCCTGCGGGGTCAGCGGAAGCGGTGCCGTCGCGGGGAATGGACGGGAAGGTGGTTCCGGGCTGCAGCGGGGCGCTGGCGGTGAGCTTGTAGTTCTCCCGAGGCGAGACCTGGGTGAGCGTCAGGACCTGGGGAACCACGTTTCCTTCGCCCTGGGTCACGGCCAGCACGGTGCGCGGCCAGCTCCGCTGGGTGGTGACCACGCTGCTGAGCAGCTTGCTTGCCTGGACAGGCATGCGGGCCTCATAGGCGGATACCGATGAACGGATCTTGTAGTTTTGGGTGCGGACCTGCAGTTCCATCTGGTCCACGCGCGGCGCCAGCTTGGCAGCGTCCCGTGCGGCGTCCCCGGCGGCGACTGCGCTGGCCACCTGCTCCAGGACCCGCTTGAGCTGGGCGTCCAGCAGTACTGGCACTACCGGCGCTTCCTCGGCAGCGGCGGAGGAACTGCCCTGCGCCGGGCTCGGCGCGGGCGTGGTGGTGGCCTGTGCGCCTGCGGCGGAGCCGGCAACAAGCACGGTTGCGAGCCCGGCGGCGAGGGATACCCGCAGCGCCTGCCCGTTGGATCCTGCGGCCCGGCCGCGGCGGCCCTCGGGCTGCGCGTCGCCGGTCCGGGCCGCTTCCGGTCCGGACCCGCCTTCGGGGGTGCCGCCGTCGGGGCCCTTGCCCTTGCCACGCCGCTCGCTGAGGAACCTGGCCAGGAACGGGAAGGCCAGGCCGGCAAGGATGACGAGGATGCCCAGCACGATGAGGGGCACGGCCCACGGCATGGTGGCCTTGTTGGGGAACGTCATGGAGATCGACGACGGCGCGGCCTTGGTGCCGTCGCTGGCAAGCAGCAGCGTCCAGTCGCCGCCGGCCGGCGGGTTCCAGGTGTAGTCCAGCTCGCCGCTGCCGTTCTCTACGGTGACCCACAGATCGGAGCCCGCCGGTGACGGCGCGGTGGCCTCGCCCTCGGTGGAGGCAACCTGGAGGGACTTCTGGTCCTCGGACACTCCGGTCACAGTGGTGTGGGCGGTCTTGCCCACCCAGGCGTCGACGTCGTCCGGGCGGCCGGTGGCCACCAGGAAGTTTCCTTCGCCCTTGATGTTGATCTTCATGGCACCGCCGTGAAGGGCGATCAGCTTCTCGTCGATCACGGTCAGCGGGGCGGCTTTCGTGTCGCCGGGGGCCGAAACGGTCACGGTCTCGGCGGGGGCCCAGAAAGTCAGCTGGCCGATGCCGGCCAGCAGCGCCAGGAGGCCCAGCAGAGCCAGCGTGGCTGCAGTCTTCAATCGCACAGGAATACCTATCATCAGCGGTCGTTGAAGTTCTAGGGTAACCGTTTTGTTACGAAGGAGCCTGATCCGGGCATGAGCGCAATGGCATTCCAGGCCGCGCCAGCGCGCTGCGGAAGCGCCATTCGGGGCTGCTGGTACTGTGGCGATGATCATGAAAACCGGCCTGCCGAGGGCATGGCCGCGGAGCGAAAAGGCAGCAGATCCCCGTGAACGAGCACAAGCACCCGAGCCCCGCCGAACAGCCCGGCACGGCTGACGGGCCGGCGTCCACGGAAGGCTCCGGAACCAAGGGGGACGGAGTGCAGGCACGCCTGGCCTCCGTGGCACGCAAACTGCGCCAGCCGATCCCCGGCGCCAGGACCAGGGTCCGTTTCGAGATGCCTCCCGAAGAGGAGCATCTCGAGCCCGGTCAGGACGAGGACCGCTTTGGCTCCCCCGGGCCGAAGATCTCGGCCCAGCACCCCTTGTACGTAGGCTTCCTGGGAACCGCAGGCGTGGGTGCCGCGCTGCTTCTCTACTACATCGGCATCAACACAGCCCAGTTGCTGCTGTGGATTGTGGCGGCGCTGTTCATCGCCCTGGGCCTGGATCCGGTAGTGCGCTGGTTTGAGGGCCGCAAGCTGCCCCGGCCCGCCGGCATCCTGATCGCTGTCTCCGCCCTGGTGCTCGGCGTCGCCGGATTCTTCGCCACCCTGATCCCCACCATCGTGGAACAGGTCTCTGAGATCGTCCGCCAGGCGCCGGACTGGATCCGCGGATTCCTGGATTCCGATTTCTTCCGTTCCCTGGACAGCCAATTCGGCGTCCGCGAGCGCATCACGGCGGAACTGGACAAGTTCGTCAAGAACCCCGAGGCCATGGGCGGCATTTTCGGCGGCGTGGTGGGCTTCGGCTCAACGGTGGCCAACGGAATCTTCGGCACCCTCATCGTCCTGGTGCTGAGCCTCTACTTCCTGGCCGCCCTGCCGTCCATGAAAAAGTGGGCCTACCGCCTGGCCCCGAGGTCGCGCCGCCCGCGCGTCGAGGCCCTGTCCGAGGCGATCACGCGCTCAGTGGGCAACTACGTCATTGGCCAGGCCTGCGTCGCTCTGCTCAACGCGCTCTTCGCCTTCATTGTCATGAGCATCCTGGGCATCCCGTTCAGCGTCCTGCTCGCCTTCGTGGTGGCCCTGCTGGCGTTCATCCCCTTGGTGGGCGGGATGATCGCCGCGATCGTCGTGATCCTGGTGGCGCTGACGGTGGGCTGGCAGACGGCCGTCATCTACGCGATCTGCTACTTCGCCTACCTGCAGTTCGAGGCCTACTTCATCTCCCCGCGCATCATGCAGCGCGCCGTTGCCGTTCCGGGCGCCGTTGCCGTGATCTCGGTCATTGCCGGCGGCAGCCTCCTGGGGGTGCTGGGTGCCCTGATCGCGATCCCGACGGCGGCCGCCATCATGCTGCTGATCAAAGAGGTGTTCATCGCCCGCCAGGACCGGCACTAGAGCTTCAGTGCGCCGTGGCCACCGCTCCGGCCCATTCCCGGGGAAGACCCTCCGGACCGGCACCCGCAGCAGTGACGTCGTCGACGATCTCATCCAGCACCCGGGCAGCGTACTTCTCGCCCACCCAGAGGTGCTTGGCCCCGTCCACGCCCAGGATCCTGGCCTGTGGCACCAGACTGAAGCGTTCCTCGGCTTCCACGGGCTGGAGGTAGTCGTCGTGCTCCGGCACGAGGACCGTGAGCGGCTTGCCCGAGGCGCCCCATTCCTTGAGGTGCACGTCCGTGGCGCGGTGCAGCGGCGGGGAGAGCAGGACCGCCCCCTCGATCTGCGAGGCCACGGGCTCCACGGCGCCATACATCAGGGCCAGTTCAGTGCCGAAGGACCAGCCCACAAGCCAGCGGTTGGGCAGTCCGCGTTCGACAGCGAAGCGGACGGCGGCCTCGACGTCGTAGCGCTCGCCGATGCCTTCCTCGAACTGGCCTTGGCTGGTGCCGCGCGGCGAGTGCGTGCCCCGCGTATTGAAGCGCAGGACGGCGACGCCGGCGAGTGCGGGCAGCCGGTAGGAGGCCTTGCGGTAGACGTGCGAATCCATGAAGCCGCCGTGCGTGGGCAGCGGGTGGAGGGTGATGAGCGTGGCGGTGATCTCCCCCGATTCCGGCAGGGCAAGCTCACCCAGGAGAACCTTGCCGTCCTCGGTGGTGAACTCGACGTTTTCCCGGCGCGCCGGAAGGACCGTGGCGGCCCGGATCGCCGAGGCGGCATCCTGCGGGCTGAAAACGAAGGTGGCGGGATCGAAAGTCATGCTTCCAAGCTTAAGTGCTCAGCGGTAGCGGTATGTGCGTCCCGTCCAGCAGTTGGTGTGCCAGTGGCGCCGTTCGGCCAGCCCGGCGGCCTCGCCGAACAAATGGCTGTCCGACCAGACCACCAGATGCGCGATCCCGGGGAGGATCGGCGTCGAGCAGCCCGGGCAGATGTACTGTTTCTCCGCGTTCCTGGCGGTGATGCTGCGCACCATCCAGTCTCCGTCGGGGGCGCTCTCCCGGCGGGCGATCCCGGACCGGGCGCGCTCAAGGTCCAGCTCCGGAACGTCCCCGGTGTGCTTGCTGCCGCCCTTTGACGTCCGGGTGGCTGACAGGGGGCGGCGGGGGCGGTTGGAACGGGGCATGCCTCCATTCTGCCAAAGCCCGGGACTGCCAGACGGTAAAGTTGGGCTGGTGCGACTCGTCATAGCCCGTTGTTCTGTTGATTATGTTGGCCGGCTCAAGGCCCACCTCCCCCTCGCTACCCGGCTCCTGCTGGTCAAAGCCGATGGTTCCGTCCTGGTGCACTCCGACGGCGGCTCCTACAAGCCGCTGAACTGGATGAGCCCGCCGGCTTCCCTGCGCGTGACCACGCCCGAGGAGACCGAGGTGGAGGAAGGCGTGGTGGAGCAGTGGACCGTGCAGTCGGCCAAGACCGACGACCGGCTGATCATCAACATCTATGAGCAGCTGCACGATACCTCCCATGATCTTGGCACCGATCCCGGCCTCATCAAGGACGGCGTGGAAGCCGATCTGCAGCGCCTCCTGGCCGAGCAGATCGAAACCCTTGGCACCGGCTACTCCCTGATCCGCCGTGAATACTTCACCGCGATCGGTCCGGTGGATATCCTGGCCCGTGACGCCGCCGGGGCCACCGTGGCGGTCGAGCTCAAGCGCCGCGGCGACATCGACGGCGTCGAGCAGCTCACCCGCTACCTCGAGCTCCTGAACCGCGATCCCCTGCTGGCGCCGGTGCGCGGCATCTTCGCCGCCCAGCAGATCAAGCCGCAGGCCAAGGTCCTGGCCAACGACCGCGGCATCGACTGCGTGACGCTGGACTATGACGCCATGCGCGGCGTGGATGACAGCGAGTCGCGGCTCTTCTAGGCTGTGTGCTCCGGGACACTAGTAGGCTGTGTGCTCCGGGACACTAGAATTAGTGCCATGACTGTCCTTGACCAGCCTGAATCTGTCCCTGCGCCCAGCCGCCATCTGGTGACGGGGACACTAGTCAGCGACGGCGTGATCGTCGAGGACGGTCTGGTGGCGGTCGACGGCGACCGGATCGCCTTCGCCGGGCCCGCCGCGGATTTTGACCCCGCCGATTTCGAGGGTTTCAGCGATCTCCCGGAAGAGACCTGGCTGGATCTTCCCCAGGACCGGTTCATTCTGCCGGGCCTGGTGGATGTGCACTGCCACGGCGGCAACGGCGGTGACTTCCCCGGCGGCGAGGAATCCTCCGCCCGCACGGCCGTCGATTTTCTGCACCGCTCCGGCACCACCACGTTCCTGGCCAGCATGGTCACGGCCCCGCGCGAGGATCTGCTGCGTGGCATCGAACTCTATGTGAAGCTGGCCAACGAGGGACTGGTCGCCGGTATCCACCTCGAGGGCCCGTTCCTGTCCCACGCCCGCTGCGGTGCGCAGAACCCGGCCTTCCTGCTGGAACCGGACCTCGATTTCATGAACGAACTGGTCGAGGCTGCCGCGGGCAAGCTGGCAACCATGACCTATGCCCCGGAGCTGCCCGGCGCCGCGGCGCTCGTGGACCTCATGACCTCCCACGGAGTCACGCCGTCGCTGGGGCACACGGACTGCGACGACGCCACGGCCGCAGCGTCCCTTGCGGCGGCCCGCGAAGGCCTTGAGTCCGCAGGGTTCGACGGCGTCAGCTCGCTGCCCACGGTCACCCACCTCTTCAACGGCATGCCGCCCATGCACCACCGCTCCCCCGGCCCGGTGGCGGCCTGCCTGCGTACCGCACAGCAGGGCAAGGCGATCGTGGAGCTCATCGCCGACGATACCCACCTGGACCCCGCCACCGTTGCCACCGTCTTCCAGCTGGTGGGGGCGGCCAACATCCTCCTGGTCACCGATTCGATGGCTGCCGCCGGCCTCTCGGACGGCAACTACATGCTGGGCCCCTCACCCGTGACGGTCACCGACGGCGTGGCCACGCTCGATGCCACCGGTTCCATCGCCGGAGGCACGGCCACCATGCTGGAGGTAGTGCGCCGAACCGTCGCCGCGGGCGTGGACATCAGCGACGCCGTGCTGTCGGCAACGGCGGTCCCGGCAGGAGTGCTGGGACTGGCCGATGAGGTGGGCGGGCTCCGCCGCGGACTGCGCGCTGATATTGTCGTGGCGGACAAGGAGCTGGGCCTGACTGCCGTTATGCGCAACGGCAGCTGGCTCGCCTGACGCAGTCTTCCTGCTGCCTCCTGCGGCATTCACATTGTTGCTTTCCCTTGCCTTCTTTGACGTCAAATGGCATCTTTCCCGACTGCACGGCCGCCCATTCCGCCGTTACCTTCTTTTTACCTAAAATTTTCCGGAATTCCCGGGCAGACCGTTGACCTCCAGCACGCCCCATGAAAGTGTTGTAGCAGTCTTTGTGTAGGTGTTATTCATGCTCGCAAGACGCGTTGCGAGCGTGAAGCTCCTGCAGAACCAAACAGGCCAAGCCTGGGCGGAAAACCAGGTCTTCTCGCGAAGTAACCAGGGCCGGTGCGCGGTGTATCGGCCTACGTTCCACAATGAGGAGAAAAAATGGCACTGGGAACCGTGAAGTGGTTCAACGCTGAAAAGGGCTTCGGCTTCATCACCCCGGACGACGCGGATGGCGATGTCTTTGTCCACTACTCCGAGATCCAGACCGGTGGCTTCAAGACCCTTGATGAGAACCAGCGCGTTCAGTTCGAGATCGGCCAGGGCGCCAAGGGCCCGCAGGCAACCGGCGTTACCGTCGTCTAGTCTGAGCCGCTGAATTCTGCCGCAGGCACGTTCAGCAATGGGGTTGCCCCGGCCTTTGTGCCGGGGCGGCTCTGTTTAAGGCCGCTTACGACAAACATGTCTGATTGCGCAGCAATTAAGTAATACATATTTACCCCAGCTGAAATACGGTGTGCCGCTGGCGGCCCGGAATTCAGCCGACCAGGCTCCGCAATAGCCTGGCGGAATGCCGGACGGACAATCCCGGCAGGTACGCCTGGCTGAGGGCCCGGCCTATTGCCGGCAGCTGCAGAGGATCCTGGTAGTACAGATACAGGGTCCGGTACTCGGGCTGGAATCGCGACTTGAACGTGGCCAGCGAGCGGAAGCCGTAGACGGGTTCCAGGGCCCGGCCCACAAGCTCCAGGATGCCGGCCAGGCCCTCGGCCCGCTGCTCAATCTCGCCCTTCTCGCGGGCCAGCGGCGAACCGGACAGCGAGATGGTTTCCACGGAGGACCGCAGTTCCAGGATGGCCGAGGCGATCAGGAATTCCATCACGCCCGGGAAGCCGTCCCCGCGCCGCCGCATGAAGTCCAGCGTCCAGCTGACCACGGCACCGTCTCTAAAGACAGGCAGCCAGGAGGTCACGCCGTACACATGCCCGTCCTGGTCCGCTGCTACACAGCACAGCACGTCGTCGTCCATGAGTTCGTCCAGGCCGCCCAGCGTAAAGCCCATCTCGGGGACCCGCTTCTGGGCAGCCCATTCCTCCGAAACCTCGCCCAGCTGGGTGCGCAGATGGTGAGGGAGGGCCGAGTACCTCCCCCAGACGGCGGTGATCCCCATCTTTTCCGCGCGGTTGAGGGACGTCCTGACGTTCTGCCAGTCCTTGCCTTTGAACGCCAGCCCGCGGATGCTGAGCCGGGTTTCCTGCGCCACGGCGACCCGGCGGAAGCCCCGCTGCTCCAGCAGCGGCCAGAGCTCATCCGTGCACGAGTACAGGCACGGAACCAAGGCGTGCTGGGAACAGAACTCCAGGAATTCCAAGGCGGCCGCTTCGTGAGCATCCCGGCGTCCGAACGGCCCGGCCAGCGTCAGGGCAACATTGCCGTGCTGTTGGTACGCGACGCCTGCTGAGCGGTCCGTGCTGAACCAGTATTTGTTCGGTTCCCAGAGGGCCATCCAGGACAAGGAATCCCCGCCGGTCTTCACCAGATCCCTGGCCTCGTTCCGGTCCTCCCGGTCCAGGCCGCCAATATGGTGGCGCCGAAGGAGCAGCACCCAGACAGCGGCCAGCGCGAGCAGCCAGAAGACCGTACCGGAGGAGGCGAACAGGATCCCCTCCAGTGCGTTGCGGTCCGCGAAAACCTTCCGGTAGCCGTTGGGAATGGGCGCCGGCAAGTACTGCCTGGCGAGTTCGGCCACCAGTCCCAGCAGACCGCCGTCGCGCGTCATGCCGCCCGCCGCGGTCCACGCCGCGGCATAGCCGCCGGCGAGGACGAGCCACGCAAGGCCCACCAGCCAGAACACCCGGCGTCGGAGGGCCACCGCCGACTGGACCCGGAAGTGGCCGTGGTAGGCCAAAAGCAGCACTGCGAGGGCCAGCGGCACCAGGACCAGGGGCAGGATGTGCACGACGCCGGAACTCAGCATGCCCTTCGGGCGTCCCGGGTGGTGCGGGATGCTGGCGAACAGTGTGAGGTAGACGGTTGAGAGCGCCACCACCATGAGCTGGACGCCAATGGCAAGTCCCAGCGCCAGGCGCCGCCCCCGGCGCATGCCGTCGGCGCAGATCAGAAGGAGGGCCACGGGGACCACGGCCAGGGCCAGGCCGAAGGGCCCCGTGTAGCCTTGGCGTCCAAGCTCCAGGCACGCGGCATCCACGGTGCCGCCACAGTTGCTTTCGAGTTGCGAGAGCGTGGGCAACGGGTTGAGGACCACGTCCCGCAGCAGCGCGAGCGGACCGGACGGGCTCTTCGCCGCCGCGGTCAGAATGGGCCCCACTGCGAAGATGGCCATGGTCAGGGCCAGCAGGTTCCGGACTTCGCGGCCCGTGGAGCGGTGCAGGTGCAGCTTGCCGTGGTCGCTCTGGATCCACCAGCCGCCCGCAAGCCCCAGCAGCGCACCGAGGAAGCCCACCACCGTTTCCGGATGGCCGACATACAGGAGCAGGAGGGATGCGAGGGACAGCGCCGTTGCCCTGAGGCGCCGCTGCCACAGCGTGGGCAAGAGCCCGCTCGCGGTCAGGGTTGCCGCCAGCACCGCGGCATAGGGTCCGATCAGCCTGGTCTCCACCATGCCGCCCAGCCAGTCGTCGCCGGCGTAGCGGGCGAGCTGGGTGAGCAGCAGGAAGGCCGACACGCTCGCGAACTGGCCGCCGAGGAAAGCCACAACTGTCCGCCACAAGCCGAGCTGGCGCTCTGCAAGGCCCAGCAGCAGGAAGATCATCAAGCCTGCGGTCACGTGGGCGAGGGGGTTCGTCGCGAAGAAGATCGACGTCCAGATGGTCCACCACTGCCCGGACTTCAGCCCGCTGGCCGTCACTCCGGCAACGGAAAACCAGGACTCCGGCGGGCCGCCCAGGAAGCTCCCGCTGAACGCAGCCACCGCCACCATCACCGCGATCACCGTCAGGGTGAAGGGAATGGCCCGCAGATGGCCGAGCGCCTGCCGTGCCGCGGGGCGGAACACTCCGTTGAACCACAGGCTGCGGGCACCGGCACCACCGCGGCCGGGGCCGCCGGAGCTCGGCCCGGCGCTAGGACCGGCGCCGGGGCCGCCGGCGTTGGGACGTTCAGTCATTTGGGGATGCCCCAACGCCCGCCCAGGAAGTCCAGGGCCTCCGGCATGCCCTTCACCACGGTGTCCCAGGAGTGCCCGGCCCGGGCGATGCTGTGTTCCTCCACGGTGAAGCCGGCAGAACGGGCCGCCTTCGCGAGGACTTCCATGTAGCCGATGAATTCATGGTCCGTGGCCCCGGCCGCGAAGTACACGGCACTGCCGGGGTACTGGCGCTGCCCCATCACCGCCAGGGGCGTCAGCGACTCGAAGGCCGCAACATCGCCGCCAAAGGATTCGGCGATGGTCTTGCTCCGGTCCTTGGCCAGGGCAGGTTCCTGCTCGGCCGAGAAGGCGAGCACGGAAGGATACGTTGCGGGGTGGCGGGTGCCCATCTGGACGGCGCAGGTGGCGCCGAAGGAGAAGCCTCCCACGCCCCACTGCGAGGAGTCGGGGTTGGTGTCGAGGGTCGCCCGGATCCAGGCGGGGACATCCTGCGACAGGTAGGTGTCGGCCTGCGCGATCCGGCTGTCCATGCACATGGTGTTGGCACTGCCGCTGCCGTTGGGATCCACCACCACGGTGACCGGGGCCAATCCCCCGTGGTTGGCAGCGAACTTGTCCAGGACGGCGCGCAGGCGGCCGCCGCTGAGCCAGTCCGATGGACCGCCGGGCTGCCCGGAGAAGAGCACCAGGACGGGCAACGCGGGGCGTGCAGCAGTCTGGTAGGCCGGAGGGAGGTAGACGAAGGCCTCCCGGGAGGTGAACCCGGAGATCGTTCCGGGGATTTCCGCCCGCCGGAGGATCCCGCCGGACGGCATGGAATCGGGGGCAGTCCATGCTGCCGGAGCGGGGCGGACAGGGCTTCCGGGCTGCTTCTTGAGGCTGTCCTCAAGGGGCTGAATGCGGGCAACGGCCGTGCCCGCAAGGTCTGCCACAGTGTTGTTGAGGCCGAAGTAGATGTTGATCTGGACGGCGCTCAAAAGCACCACGCCCAGCATTGCCAAGGCGCTGGCGGCCCGGCCAGGCCAGGTGTTCCGCCGCAGGCGCAGGGCGAACAGCAGCACCGCAGCGACGGCCGGCACGGACCAGGCAAGGATCTCGATCGGCAGATGCTCCGGGAAGGCCGAGAAGACGTAGATCAGGAGCCAGTGGACCAATGCGACGATTGCCACGGCGGCCAGCAAGGCTCCGGCAACAAACAGGGCCCAGGAAAGCTTCCGCCTCCACAGCAAATGGACCGCGCCAATGACGCCGGCTGCCAGGCTGAACCACAGCAGCGGGCCGTCCACCAGGCTGAGGTCGAAAAACGTGTCCATAACGGCTAGCGCCAGGTGCCGACGCCGATGACCGGACCCGCCTCGAGCCAGGACGACAGCCCGGCGTAGGCATCGAAGTTCATGGCGAGCATGAACTTCTCGCCTTCATACTGGAGTTCCACCACAACCACTCCGGGCTGGATCTTGACCAGCTCTTCCTCTGTGGGTTTGCGGCGGCCAAGCAGCTCGAGGGAACTGCGGCGGAATCTGTGCTTGGGGATCACGCTCAATGACAACAGCCGGAACCACTCGAGTTCATTGTCCTGATAACGACAAACCCCCATCTGCCAGCTGTTTCCAGCCGTGCAAATGGAGGCGTCGACCGTGCCCAGGGCGCGCCGCAGATTGAAGCGGCGCACCCCGAACAGGCACAGTGTGAAAATCAGCAAAGCAAGCGCTGTTGCCAGTGCGATGAACGGAATAAGAGAGTCGTCCATCAAGGTCGTGCTATCGGATCCCCGCTGTAGCCGCTTCGCCCAGCTGGGCGTTGTCAGCAACAATGACCACGCGGTTGTTGTCGACGGAGAAG
This sequence comes from Arthrobacter sp. CJ23, assembly GCF_024741795.1. NCBI lineage: Bacteria > Bacillati > Actinomycetota > Actinomycetes > Micrococcales > Micrococcaceae > Arthrobacter > Arthrobacter sp. CJ23. The sequence continues at coordinate 2,986,867 of NZ_CP102950.1, forward strand.
AATCCGCCGTCGACTGCTACCGAGATACGGTCACCGGAAACCGGCTGGATTGCCAGTTCGCCCTCGGCCATGATGGCCAAGAGGGGCGAGTGGCCCGGCAGGATTCCGATTTCACCATCGCTGGTGCGGGCCTTGACCATCTTGGCCGCACCGGACCACACGAAGTGGTCCGCCGCGACAATCTCAACCTCAAGCTCGGCCATGCTACTTGGTCTGTTCCTGGATCTTGGCCCACTGGCGCTCGACGTCATCCAGGCCACCGACGTTGAAGAACGCCTGCTCTGCAATGTGGTCCAGCTCGCCGTCGCAGATGGCGGTGAAGCCTTCCACGGTGTCCTTGATGGACACGGTGGAGCCTTCGACGCCGGTGAACTGCTTGGCGGTGTAGGTGTTCTGGGACAGGAACTGCTGGATGCGGCGTGCACGCGACACGACGATCTTGTCTTCTTCGGACAGTTCGTCGACACCAAGGATGGCGATGATGTCCTGGAGTTCCTTGTTCTTCTGCAGGATCTGCTTGACACGGACAGCCGTGTTGTAGTGATCCTTGCCGATGTACTGGGGGTCCAGAATACGGGAGGTCGACGTCAGCGGGTCAACGGCCGGGTACAGACCACGGGAGGCGATTTCACGGGAAAGTTCCGTGGTCGCGTCGAGGTGTGCGAAGGTCGTTGCCGGAGCCGGGTCGGTGTAGTCATCTGCGGGAACGTAGATGGCCTGCATCGAGGTGATGGAGTGGCCCTTGGTGGAGGTGATGCGCTCCTGGAGCAGACCCATCTCGTCAGCAAGGTTCGGCTGGTAACCCACGGCGGACGGCATGCGGCCGAGCAGCGTGGAAACCTCGGAACCTGCCTGGGTGAAGCGGAAGATGTTGTCGATGAAGAGCAGCACGTCCTGGTTCTGCACATCGCGGAAGTACTCCGCCATGGTCAGGGCGGACAGTGCCACGCGCAGACGCGTTCCCGGCGGCTCATCCATCTGGCCGAACACAAGGGCGGTGTCCTTGAGGACGCCTGCCTCTTCCATTTCAACCCAGAGGTCGTTGCCTTCACGGGTACGCTCGCCCACACCGGCGAACACGGAAGTACCACCGAAGTTGCGGGCAACACGGGTGATCATTTCCTGGATCAGAACGGTCTTGCCGACACCGGCACCACCGAACAGACCGATCTTTCCACCCTTGATGTACGGGGTGAGAAGGTCGATGACCTTGATACCGGTCTCGAGCATCTCCGTGGAGCCCTCGAGGGACGCGAAGGCCGGGGCCTTGCGGTGGATCGGCCAGTAGGCGTCAGCCTTGATCTCGGACTCGTCGACGTCCAGCGGCTTGCCGAGAACGTTGAAGATGTGGCCCTTGACGCCGTCGCCGACAGGCACGGAGATCGGGGCACCGGTGTCCTGCACGACGGTGCCGCGGACGAGGCCGTCGGTTGCCTGCAGGGCGATGGCGCGGACGAGGTTGTCACCCAGGTGCTGGGAGGTCTCGAACGTGATGGTCTTCGTCTGGCCGTTGAGGGTGATCTCAGTGGTCAGTGCGTTGTAAATCGAGGGGATTGCGTCAGCCGGGAATTCGACGTCGACAACCGGGCCAATAACACGGGCAATGCGGCCGGTGGCACCGGCCGTTGCGGCTACGTGTTCGGTAGCTGTGGCAGTCATCTCTCTCACTTCACTCAGTAGATGGCGTGGGGTTAAGTTTATCTGTTTGGTGCAGGTGCGGCTTCGAGCCGAATCCTGTACCGGCTAGGACGCGAGGGCGTCGGCGCCGGCCACGATTTCGGAAAGCTCCTGCGTAATCTCGGCCTGACGGGCCGTGTTGCGCAGACGCGTGTACTTCTTGATCAGGTCCGTAGCGTTGTCACCGGCCGACTTCATGGCACGCTGGCGGGCTGCGAGCTCGGAAGCTGCTGCCTGCAGCATGGCTGCGAAGATGCGGGACTCGATGTAGCGCGGCAGCAGGGCGTCAAGGACCTGCTCGGTTTCCGGCTCAAATTCGTACAGCGGCAGCAACTCGGACTCCGAGGCTGCTTCCTCTTCAACGACCTCAAGCGGCAGCAGGCGGATAACCGTCGGCTCCTGCGTCACCATGGACTTGAAGCGGGTGTAGACAACGTGGATCTCGTCCACGCCACCCTCTTCGAAGCTCGTGGCGAAGTCTTCGAGGAGCGCGGCTCCGACTTCCTGCGCGGTTTCGAACTCCGGTGCATCCGTGCCGCCGGTCCAAACGCGGGCGTAGGGACGGTTGCGGAAATCGAAGTACGCCTGTGCCTTGCGGCCGACAAGGTACGCCTTGACTTCCTTGCCTTCTGCGTGAAGAAGCTCGGTGAGGCCTTCGGCCTGCTTGAGCACACTTGCGGAGTAGGAACCTGCAAGGCCACGGTCCGAGGTGATTACCAGGACGGCGGCGCGGCGGATCTGCTCCGGCTCGGTGACAAGCGGGTGGTCGATTTCGCTCTGAGTCGCGACAGCAGAAACGGCACGGGTAATCGCGTTCGCGTAAGGCAGTGAAGCTGCTACGCGGGCGCGGGCCTTACCGATGCGCGAGGTAGCGATCAGTTCCATCGCCTTGAAGATCTTGCGCATCGACGTCGTCGAGCTGATCTTCTGACGGTAGACCCGAATCTGGGCTCCCATACTTATCCTTTCCTAAGTTCTCGATGTGCTGGCCTGCCGGGGCCCTTGCGGACCCCGGCAGGCCAGAGCAACGAAACTAGCGCTTCTGCTTGACGATCTTTTCCTGGTCGACGTCGCCGCCCGAGATCGCTTCGTGCTCCTCGTGGCCTGCGCCAACCAGCTGGTTGTCGCCCTCTCCGAAGAAGCCCTTCTTGAAGGCGATGATCGAGGACTTCAGGGCCTCGGCGGTGTCGTCATCCAGGACGTTGGTCTGTGCCAGCGTGGTCAGGATGGAGGACTTGTGCTTGAGGTGCTCCAGGAACTCGGACTCGAAGCGGCTGATGTCCTCAACCGGAACGTCATCCAGGTAACCCTTGGTACCGGCCCAGATGGACACAACCTGGTCCTCGACCGGGAACGGCGAGTACTGGCCCTGCTTGAGCAGTTCCATCAGGCGGGCACCACGGGTGAGCTGCTGGCGGGATGCGGCGTCGAGGTCCGACGCAAACATCGCGAATGCCTGCATGTCGCGGTACTGGGCCAGGTCCAGCTTCAAGGTACCGGAGACCTTCTTCATGGACTTGACCTGTGCAGCACCACCCACGCGGGACACGGACACACCGACGTCAACAGCGGGGCGCTGGTTGGCGTTGAAGAGGTCCGACTGCAGGAAGATCTGACCGTCGGTGATGGAGATCACGTTGGTCGGGATGTACGCGGAGACGTCGTTTGCCTTGGTTTCGACGATCGGAAGACCGGTCATCGAACCCGCACCGAGCTCGTCAGAGAGCTTGGCACAACGCTCCAGCAGGCGGGAGTGCAAGTAGAAGACGTCGCCCGGGTAGGCTTCGCGTCCCGGCGGACGGCGGAGCAGCAGGGAAACTGCACGGTAGGCTTCGGCCTGCTTGGACAGGTCGTCGAAGATGACCAGAACGTGCTTGCCGCCGTACATCCAGTGCTGGCCGATGGCCGAGCCTGCATACGGTGCAAGGTACTTGAAGCCGGCGGGGTCGGATGCCGGGGACGCCACGATGGTGGTGTACTCCAGCGCGCCGTGGTCTTCCAGGGTCTGGCGGACAGCGGCGATGGTGGAAGCCTTCTGGCCAACACCGACGTAGACGCAGCGGACCTGCTTGGTGACATCGCCCGAAGCCCAGTTGGCCTTCTGGTTGATGATGGTGTCCACCGCGATTGCGGTCTTGCCGGTCTGTCGGTCACCGATGATCAGCTGACGCTGGCCACGGCCGATCGGGATCATGGCGTCGATGGCCTTGAGGCCGGTCTGCATCGGTTCGTGAACCGACTTACGCTCGGTGACGCCCGGGGCCTGGAGTTCCAGTGCGCGGGTGGTCTCAGCCTTGATCTCACCGAGGTCATCGATCGGCTGGCCCAGCGGGTCAACAACGCGACCCAGGAAGGCGTCGCCAACCGGAACGGACAGGATCTCACCGGTGCGGTGTACTTCCTGGCCTTCTTCGATGCCCGTGAAGTCGCCGAGGATGATGACGCCGATTTCGCGGACGTCAAGGTTCTGGGCCAGGCCCAGGGTGCCATCTTCGAAGCGAAGCAGCTCGTTCGCCATGACCGAGGGAAGGCCCTCAACACGGGCGATGCCGTCACTTGCGGCGGTCACACGACCAACCTCTACGCGCTCTGCGTTTCCGGGTTCGTAGGACGCCGCGAACTCGTTCAACGCATTACGGACGTCGTCGGCGTTGATGGTCAATTCGGCCATCTGCAGTCCCTGCTCTCCTGTTTTCGTGATCATCGTTGCTCACGATGACCGGGTTTTATATCAGTTAAGTTGTGCTTTGTCTGGCTAGCCAGCGAGCTGGCGGCGAAGTTCGGACAAGCGGGCAACAAGCGAAGCGTCAAGCACTTCGTCGCCTACCTGGACCCGGATTCCACCAATCAGCGCAGGATCAACATTGACGTTGACCTTCAATTCGCGGCCGTACAGGGCATCCAGCCCGGCCTGCAGACGACTGGCCTGCGTTTCCGTCAACGGACGGGTAACGCTGACAGTTGCGATCCAGCGCTGCTGACGCTTGGCTGCAAGCTTGGCGAAAGAATCGACGAGCTTGCTCGGCTTGACACCGCGCGGCTGTGTTACTGCCTGGCCGATGAGAACCTTTGCTTCCTCGCTGATGCCAGGAACAAGCTTCTCGGCCAGTGCAACCTTGGCCGAGGCGGATGCCTGCGGCTCAGACAGAGCACGTTGTACTTCGTGGCTGGAAGCGACGGTCTGGTTGAATGCAAACAGATCGTTTTCCAGCTCTTCCAGCCCCGTAATACCGGAGGCAGAAACGGCCGACTTGTTTTCAGCTACGGCAATGACCACCGTGGCGGCAAGAGTCTCGAGTGCATCGCCGATATCGCGTGCCGATGCCCAGCGCGAGCTGGCCAATCCGCCTGCAATTTCAGCAGCATCAGCGGAGACTTTTCCGCCAACCAGCTGCTTGACCAGCGCCGACTTCTCGTCTCCGCTGCGGGACGGGTCAGTCAGGGCGCGGCGCAAGCCAGCCGAGCTGTCCACCGTTCCCAGGATTCCGAAGAGGTCCTTAGCCAACTGCAGCGAGGCGGTGGGAAGCTTGGCTTCCAAGTGCGCCAGCGCCGTGGTCAGCGATTCGCTCGATATACCTGCCATTACTTAGCTGCACCTGCGCTCTGGGTCTCCAGATCCGCCAGGAAGCGGTCCACAACGCGTGCGGAACGCTCGTCATCGCTGAGCGCCTCCCCAACGATGCGGCCAGCCAGCGTGGTGGCCAGGGTTCCTACCTCAGCACGGAGCGAAACGACAGCTGCCTGGCGCTCGGACTCGATCTGGGCGTGTGCCTGCTCGGTGATGCGTGCAGACTCGACAGCAGCCTTGGCCTTCAGGTCCGCAAGGATCTGGGCGCCTTCGGCGCGGGCTTCTTCGCGGATCTTGTTGGCTTCAGCCCGGCCTTCGGCGAGCTGCTGCCTGTACTCTTCGAGCGCAGCAGAAGCTTCGGCCTGGGCCTTTTCAGCCTTGGCAATGCCGCCTTCAATCGCCTCGGCGCGCTCTGCAAACGTCTTCTCGAACATCGGGACAACAAACTTGACCACGATGAACATGAGGACTGCAAAGCCGGCCAGGACGACGCCCATTTCCCAAACATTGGGCATGAGCGGGCTGGGCGACGCGGCGCCTTCAGTGGCGGCTGAGATGATCAGCTGATTCATGGTTCACCCGTCCTATCTACTCGTGTGTGGATTTTCGCTTGGTTCTTAAGGATTAGGAAAGAACGAAAGCGAAGACCAGGCCGAGGATGGCGAGTGCTTCGGTCAGTGCCAGACCAAGGAACGCGATCGGCTGGAGCACACGCTGGGCTTCCGGCTGACGTGCAACACCGTTGATGTAAGCGGCGAACACGAGACCCACACCGATACCACCGCCGATAGCCGACAGGCCATAGCCGATGAGGTTGAGGGAGCCGTTGATGGTGCCTTCCATTTTTCTTCCTTTCAAGATGCCGCCCGTGCGGCAGGTTGTTTGGGTTGCTTCATCCCCCTGAGGGGAAGCTTTGGGTGAGCCTAGTGGCTGTCGGCGTGGAGTGCGCCTTCAATGTAGATCGCGGTCAGCAGCGTAAAGACATACGCCTGCAAGGCCATGATCAGGGCCTCGAGCATGTACATGGCGATGGCACCGACCAGCACCAGGACCGAAGCGCCCTTCAGCAGGACGTTTTCCTGCATGACGAGGAATTCGATACCGGAGCCTGCGAGCATCACGATCAGGTGTCCTGCCAGCATGGTGGCGAACAGACGGAGGCTGTGCGTGACAGGACGAACCAGGAAGTTCGAGATGATTTCGATCGGCACAACGATCGGCAGGATGTACCACGGCACGCCGGACGGAACCGTTGCGAGCTTGAAGTACTTGAGGCCGTTCTTCTTGATGCCGATGGCGATCCAGGTGACATACACGATGCCGGCCAGTACGTAGGCGCCGCCGACGTGCGAGAAGCTCGGGAGCTGGATCACGGGAATGGCCCCGTAGATGTTGTTCACCAAGATGAAGAAGAACAGGCTGAACAGCAGCGGGACGTACTTCATGAAGTCCTTGCCGCCGATGATGTCCTTGGCGATGCTGTTGCGGACGAAGCCGTAGGCCATCTCGCCTGCGAACTGCAGTTTGCCGGGAACCAGCTGCTGCTTGCGTGCTGCGAGGATGAAGAATGTAGCGATAATGACGACCGACAGGATAACCAGCAGCATCTGCTTGGAGAATCCGTCGTGCGCACCCCACGGCAGGATAGCCGGCAGGTGCATTTCGTCGATTCCGGGAGGAGTGAAGGTCCCTGAATCCTGGGCCGGGAGCGCAAGCGCGATCAACGCGTTTCCTCTCTGCAGTGTCCATCATTGGGCGTTGGTGGGGATCCGGCGGCACACAAAGCAGCCTTCTCCCATGTGAAATTATTTGGCATTACTGTCCCCGTCCTTGGACGGACCGCTGTCTGCGTTGCTCTCGCCAGAAGAAGACCGTTGACTGGTGAGGCCATGCATATGTGAAAGATAGAACCCTCCCGCGGCTCCCAGCAGAGCGCCAAGGAGCACAATCCAGCGGGTTCCCCACAGATTATCCAGACCCCAGCCTATCAAACTCCAGACAATGATCCCGCCAATGATGTAGCTGAAGACGGCGATGCCGGCGTTGTATCCGCCGTCATTTCCGTCCCCGGCCGCATCGGCGGTTCCGGCTGCCTTGGAGCCTGCGGTGAGGGTGGCTTTGCTGCTGCGCTTACGCCTGAACATCATCGCCGCCCTTGCTGTCCGCTGGGTCGTGGTAGATCTGCAGGCGGGCCTTGCTGAAGCCGTAGATTTCGGCCGCCTGCCAGAAAACGACAGCGACGACGGCGCCGATCAGGAACCAGCGGCCGTGCAGCCAGGCTGGGGCGCCGATCAGGAAGAGGACCACGGCGAAGCCGATCACCTTGACGAAATAGGTGGCGACGAAAAGGCCGACGGCACCCGAGGGATTGTTCCGCCCCACGAAGTGGCCGATAAGAAGACTGATGGCGAAGAAAACCATGACCAGTCCGCCGCCGAAGGCGGCGGAGAGTGCTCCCTGCCCGCCGTTCATGAACGCCGCGACTACGGTGGTGGCAGCAAGTGCCAGCACGGCCGCCGTCGAGCTCAGGAACAGCAGCCGGAGCCACAGCGACGAGATGGATCCGCCGACTCCAACAGTGCGTTTGCCGGACAAGCGTCCGGGGCCGGCGTTGGATGACATGGGGGAACCAATCGTCGTGGCACGAGTGCCATGTTCTCAAGAGTGGGTGCACGGGCGAGTGACTGTCCGCGCCTTGAATTCTACATGAGATAGAACTGTGACCATAACCGCGGACGTCATGCCTCGGTTGGCGGACCCGAGGATTTCTTCGTGAAATACGGCCAGGCGGTCACGACGGCCATGACGAAGGCCGCAGCCAGGTCCACGGTGAGCACCAGCTGCCACGGGTAGACGGCGAAGGCCACGCCGCCGAAGGCCAGGATGCACGTCCAGACGTAGAGCATCACCACGGAGGCGCGGTGCGAATGCCCCAGGTCCACCAGCTTGTGGTGCAGGTGGCCCCTGTCCGCGGACCATGGCGACTGCCCACGGGCTGTCCTGCGGATCACCGCCAGGCCGAAGTCCAGCAGGGGCATGGACAGCACCGCGAACGGGAGCAGGATCGGGATGATGGTGGGGATACCGTTGGCCCGGTCATAAAGGCCCGAGCTGATCTGGCCGGTGGCCACGATGCCAGCGGAGGCCATGAGGAGGCCAATGAGCATGGCACCCGAATCCCCCATGAAGATCTTCGCCGGGAACCAGTTGTGCGGCAGGAAGCCGATGCAGCTGCCCACCAGGATCGCCATCAGCAGGGTGGCGAGGTCGGAGTTATCGGTCTGCGGGTTGTTCCGGTGGACCCAGTAGGCGGTCAGGAAGAAGGCCACGCCGCCGATCGCCGCCACACCCGCCGCCAGGCCGTCCAGTCCGTCGATGAAGTTGACGGCGTTCATGGTGGTGACGATCAGGCCGGCCGTCAGCACGATCCGGACGATTTCCGACTCGATGACGATGGGCTCCGGGATGAACGGGATGACCGCCATCCGCACGCCCCACACGGCCACGATCAGGGCCGCTGCGCTTTGACCGAGCAGCTTGATCCACCAGCGGATGTCCAGGATGTCATCCGCGACACCCACAGCGACGATCACCACGGCACCGGCCAGGATCCCCCACGGGGCATCGTTGTGGGCGAAGATGTCCTTTACGAAGAACGAGTTGCTCGAGAGGACAAGCGCAACCAGGAAGCCGGAAAAGATGCCCAGCCCGCCCAGCTTGGAAATCAGCTCCGAGTGCATGTCCCGGCTGCGGATGGGACGGTACAGGCGAAGACTGTTCCCCAGCGCGCGCGCTCCCCACGTTGCGGCATAGGACACCACGGCGGCCGTGAGCATCATGAGCGAGTACATGATCATTGGGCGCCTCCTCGGAAAACGGTATCGGTGCTGCGTTCCCGGGGTGGCAACGTACGGACGTGCGGCTGCGTCATGGCTCGACCATGCAGATTTACTGAACTCAATTTCTTGTGAATCTGACTTCCGATGGATGGATGGCTGCCTGCACTGGGCAACAGCCGCTGCGCACCGCCGAATATTGCTGTACTACAGTTGGACTCAGTCAAAATACTAGCGCCAACGGCAGCCCTGCTCCGTGCCACGCGCGCCAGGGCGAGCCGGAAGTCCTCTCCCCGCCCTCCCGGAAGGAACCCCCACATGGCAATGTCGGTCGCTCTTGCTGCCGTGACCTTCGACCGTCCGCACGAGCTGGCCGTCCTCCTGGAGAAGGTGAACGCCCAGACTGCGGCGGTGGACACGATCTGCCTGGTGGACAGCGGCACCACGCCTGCCAAGGACGTCGCCACGGCACACGCGAATGTGGACTACGTCCGCTCAGAGGCCAATCTGGGCGGCGCCGGAGGCTTTGCCCTGGCCATCCTCAAGGCCGTCGCCAGTGGCGCCGAATGGATCTGGATCATGGACGACGACGCCGAGCCCACCGATCCGGAGTGCCTTGCCACGCTGCTCCGCGAGGCCGAGGCGCGCGGCCTTGAAGCCGTCCTGCCGCTGGTCCTTGCTCCCGGCGAACCGGACAAGCTTTCCTTCTTTTTCCGGATCGACGGCAAGGTAAGCCATGAGCGCGCCGAGGTCGAAAAGGCCGGATTCCTCGAGAATAACGGCCACTTCTTCAATGGCGCCCTGATCCGTTCGGACGTCTTCTTCAAGGTGGGCGTCCCTGACATGCGCCTGTTCATCCGCGGTGACGAGGTGGACTTCACCATCCGCCTGCGCAAGGCCGGAATCCGCTTCGGTACGGTGACCACGGCCGCGATCACGCACCCCCATGCCTTCGACGAGACCAAGCACGTCTTCGGTGCGCGCTGGCACGTCATCGTTCCGGGCAACGCCTTCAAGCGCCACTTCTACTACCGCAACCGCGGCTACCTGATCCGCCGGTACCGCCGCGGGAAGTCGCTGGTGGCGGACGTGGGCGGCTACCTGGGCTACTTCCTGCCGCGCGGCGACTTCAAGGGCCTGGCAGAATGGTTCGGTGCCTTTTCCGCCGGCCTCCGCGGCAAGGGATTCGGTCCGCTCAAGGACCAGAAGTTCTAGCGGCCGGGCAGAAGCCAGGCGCCGAGCAGACGTCCTAGCGGCGGCGGACGATCCTGCGGCGAAGCAGGAGGCCCGCAAGTTTCCACGGCTCAATGAAAACCCGGTAGGCAACCCGGCCCGGGTGCAGGACCAGGCGCCAGGCCCATTCCAGCCCCAGGCGGCCCAGCCAGCGGGGCGCGAGTTTCTGGATGCCGGCGATCTGTTCAATGGCTCCGCCCACGGCGCAGTAGACGGCAGGGGGGAGGGTGTCCAGCCGTCGGCTGAGCACCGATTCCTGCAGGGGCATTCCCAGGCCCAGGAGCACCAGCTGCGGCCGGAAGCCCTGCAGCCACGCCACGGCGCGGTCTTCCACGCCGCCGTCCCAGCCTTCGCCCGGCATGCCCACCACCTCGGCGCCCGGCACGATGCCGCGGAGCCGCTCAACGGCCTTGGCGTTCGCATCCGCCCCGGCACCGATGACGGCAATCCGCTCCAGGCCTTGGACACCGCCGAGGGCCGGAACCCAGTCGGTGGAGCCAAGCCGGTACTCCATGGGGCCATCGCCCAGCGCCTGCGGACCACGTTTATGGACCCGGCCCCAGAGCATCGCCACGGGGGCGCCGTCCAGCAGCACTACATCGCTTCCCTCGTACAGGGCACGGAACCCGGCGCTGGAATGGAAAAGCGTGACGCTGTGCAGGTTGTGGCCCAGCACGGTCCTGGTGCGGCCCTCGGCAACGAAGCCCTCGAGGACGGCGATCAGCTCATCCACGCGCAGCGGAGTCGCGTCGACGTCGAGGACAGGGACGCGCTGGCGGACGGGGATCATGCGGAAGCGGCCTCGGTGGTGCCGGAGGCCTTGGTGGCGGGTGCTTCGGCCGTTCCGGCGTCTCCTGCTGCGACGGCATCAGCCTCGGCGGCCTCAACTTCGGGAGCAGTTTCAGCCACGGTTTCGGGCTCGCTTGCGGCCTCGTCGACGGGCGCAGGCTCCGGTTCCGGGGCAAGCTCGCCGAGTCCGAGGATGCCGGGCACCACTCCGCGCAGGCGTTCCAGGGAAACGGCACCCTCGCGCACCACGCGGAAGGGTTCGGAGGTGGCGTCCACGATGGTGGAGGCCACGGATTCGGTCCCTTCCAGGGGGCGGAAGCCGCCTTCAAGATAGACCTCCACGGACTCGGCGAGCTGGACCCGGGCTTCCGAGGCGGTCTGCGCGGCAGGCTGGCCCGTCCGGTTGGCCGAGGAAACGGCCAGCGGGCCGGTCAGGGCCAGCAGTTCAAGGGCCACGTCGTCATCGGGCATGCGCAGGGCGACGGTGCCTTTTGTTTCACCAAGGTCCCAGTCCAAGGACGGCTGGGCGTGCAGGATCAAGGTGAGGCCGCCCGGCCAGAAGGCCTCGGCCAGTGCCCGTGCGCCGACGGGGACATCCGTGGCCAGGCCGTCAAGGGCATTGATCCTGGGAATCAGCACCGGCGGCGGCATCTGGCGGCTGCGGCCTTTGGAAGCCAGCAGCAGGGTGACGGCAAGCGGCGAGAAGGCGTCGGCGGCAATGCCGTACACCGTGTCCGTGGGCATGACGATGCACTTCTTCTCGCTGATGGCGCGCTGGGCGTGCTCCAGCCCTTGGGCGCGGAGATCCTCGGAAGTGCAGTTGTAGGTAGTGGTCACAGCGTTATTCTTTCATTCCCCGGGACCGGACCGTGCCAGTGTGGCGCTGGTGGCGCGTTCCTTGCCGTTCAGGTCGAAATGCGTCGTGATTCCGGTCCACAGTCCGGTCCGCTCCATCATTCCGGCAATCCAGGCCGCCTGGACCTCAGCGTGCTCCATGACAAAGTAGCCGCCGGGCTTCAGCAGGCGGGCAGCGGAGGCCGCTGCCGCCGTCGGGAGTTCCATGCCGTCCGCTCCCCCGCCGTACAAGGCTTCCGGCGGATCATGCAAGGCCACCTCGGGTTCGTTCGGGATGGCTTCCGCCGGGATGTAGGGCGGATTGGAGACGACGGCGTCGAAGGTTCCGTTGTGCTCGGGCAGGGCGTCGCGGAGATCGCCCTGGATGAGCTTGACGCCCAGCGGTTCCAGGTTCTTCGCGGCCCAGGCGTGCGCAAAAGCACTGTACTCCACTGCGTGGACCTCGGCCCCGGGGATCTCGTGGGCGAGGGAGCCCGCGATGGCGCCCGAGCCGGTGCCCAGGTCCACCACTTTGGGATGCGGCATGCCTGCGAGGTGGTCGATGACCAGCTGGACCACGGATTCGGTTTCCGGCCGGGGAATGAACACGCCTGGGCCGACGCGCAGCTCAAGGTACCTGAAGTAGGCCACTCCGGTGATGTGCTGCAGGGGAATCCTGCCGGCGCGTTCGGCAACGAGGTCGCCATAGCCTTCCGGGGCCGCGGAATCGCCCAGCAGCATGACCCGGAGCCGTCCCAGGCCGCATCCCAGCAGGTGCTCGGCGAGCAGTTCGGCGTCCACGCGCGGGGTGGGGACGCCGGCGTCGGACAAAACGGCAGTAGCCTCGCGGACCGCGTCCGCAAGGCTCTGCCCTGGGTAAAACGTCATGAAGGAGTCCGCCGGCCGTTACTCGCCGAGGGCGTCCAGGCGGGACTGCTCGTCCATCTCAATGGCCGACTGGATCACCGGTTCGAGGTCGCCGTTCATGACGGCGTCAAGGTTGTAGGCCTTGTAGCCGGTGCGGTGGTCGGCGATGCGGTTTTCCGGGAAGTTGTATGTGCGGATGCGCTCCGAACGATCCATCGTGCGGATCTGCGACTTGCGCTGGGCCGAGTTCTCGGCGTCGATCTGCTCCTGCTGGTGCGCCAGGATGCGGGCACGGAGCACGCGCATGCCTGCTTCACGGTTCTGCAGCTGGGACTTCTCGTTCTGCATGGCCACCACGATGCCCGTGGGCAGGTGGGTGATGCGGACGGCGGAGTCGGTGGTGTTGACGGACTGGCCACCGGGTCCCGAGGAGCGGTAGACGTCGATCTTGAGGTCGTTCTGGTTGATCTCGAGCTCTTCGGGCTCGTCAACCTCGGGGAGCACCAGCACGCCGGCGGCGGAAGTGTGGATGCGGCCCTGGGATTCGGTGACGGGGACGCGCTGCACGCGGTGCACGCCGCCTTCGAACTTGAGCCGCGCGTAAACGCCCTCGGCGGGATCGTTCGAGCTGCCCTTGACGGCCATCTGGACGTCCTTGTAGCCGCCCAGGTCGGATTCCGTGGCGGAAATGAGTTCGGTCTTCCAGCCGCGGGATTCGGCGTAGCGCGTGTACATGCGCAGCAGGTCGCCGGCGAACAGCGCAGCTTCGTCGCCGCCTTCGCCGCCCTTGACTTCCAGGATGACGTTGCGGGCGTCGTCCGGGTCGCGCGGGATCAGGAGGCGGCGCAGCTTTTCCTGTGCGGCGGGGAGCTTCTCCTCGATCTCGGCCACTTCAGCGCCAAAGTCCGGGTCCTCGGCGGCCATTTCCTTGGCTGCCTCCAGGTCTTCGGTGAGCCCGTGCCAGCGGTTGTACGCCTCCACGATGCCCTGCAGCTGGGCAGAACGGCGCCCCAGCTTGCGGGCCAGCGACTGGTCGGCATAAACAGCGGGATCACTCAGCTGCGCCTGGAGGGCCGCGTGCTCATCCAGCAATCCCTGTACGGACTCAAACATTTTCAAACCTCTTTCGACTTGCCATCAAGTCTAGTTACAACGATTGGGAGTTAACGACAAACCGCTCAAAGCATGCCGCGGGGGCCGGCATGCTTTGAGCGGTAAGGACAGCTACTTGTCGAGGTCCGACTTCGCTCCGAGCGTCGTCTTCTGAACCTGCATGAGGAACTCGACGTTGCTCTGGGTCTCCCGGATCTTGTTGGTCAGCAGCTCAAGGCTCTGCTGCTGCTCCAGGCCGGAAAGGACGCGGCGCAGCTTCCACATGATCTTGACTTCCTCGGGAGAAAGCAGGTTTTCCTCGCGGCGGGTGCCGGACGCGTTGACGTCCACTGCCGGGAAGATGCGCTTGTCCGCCAATTGGCGGGACAGGCGGAGCTCCATGTTGCCGGTGCCCTTGAACTCTTCGAAGATGACCTCGTCCATCTTGGAACCGGTCTCCACGAGGGCGGTTGCCAGGATGGTGAGCGAGCCACCGTTTTCGATGTTGCGGGCCGCACCGAAGAAGCGCTTCGGCGGGTACAGCGCGGCGGAATCGACACCACCGGACAGGATGCGGCCGGAGGCCGGTGCTGCCAGGTTGTAGGCACGGCCCAGGCGGGTCATGGAGTCCAGGAGGACCACCACGTCCATGCCCATTTCCACGAGGCGCTTGGCGCGTTCGATGGAGAGCTCGGCCACGGTGGTGTGGTCGTCTGCGGGACGGTCGAAGGTGGAGGCAATGACCTCGCCCTTGACGGTGCGCTGCATGTCCGTGACTTCTTCGGGACGTTCGTCGACCAGCACCATCATAAGGTGGACCTCAGGGTTGTTGGTGGTGATCGCGTTCGCGATGGACTGCAGGATGAGCGTCTTGCCGGCCTTGGGCGGGGAGACGATCAGGCCACGCTGGCCCTTGCCGATCGGGGCAACGAGGTCGATGACACGGGGGCCGATCTTCTTCGGGTCCGTCTCCAGGCGCAGGCGCTCGGACGGGTACAGCGGAACCAGCTTGGCGAACTCGACGCGGTCCTTCAGCTCTTCCTGCGTCTTGCCGTTGACCGAGGTGACGCGGACGAGTGCGTTGAACTTCTGGCGGGCGGACTGCTGGCTGCGGTCTTCGCCTTCACGCGGGGCGCGGATTGCACCGACGACGGCGTCGCCCTTGCGCAGGTTGTACTTCTTGACCTGGGCGAGGGACACGTAGACGTCGTTTGCACCGGGCAGGTAGCCGGAGGTGCGGATGAACGCGTAGTTCTCCAGCACGTCCAGGATGCCGGCAACGGGCAGCAGGACGTCGTCCTCGGTGACCTCGACGTCGTCGACGTCGGGACCCTGGGCGCGGCCGCGGCGGCGCTCGTTGCGGTCGCGGAAGCGGTCGCTGCGGGTGTTGCCGTCGCGGTTGTCCTGCGGGCCGCGGCGGTTGTCCTGCTGGTCATTGCGGTCGCGGCGGTTGCGGCGTGTGCGCGTGGTGTCACGGCGCTCGTTGGCATCGGCAGCCTGCTCGCGCTGTTCCGTGCGCTGCTCACGAGGCTGCTGCTCCGCACGCTGCTCACGCTGTTCCGTGCGCTGCTCACGAGGCTGCTGCTCCGCACGCTGTTCGCGCTGTTCCGTGCGCTGCTCACGGGGCTGCTGCTCCGCACGCTGTTCGCGCTGCTCAGCGGGCTGGCCTTCGCCGGCCTCTGCGGGTGCTGCAGCGGCTTCGCCGCGGCGGCGGTTGCGGGTGCGGGGCTGGCGGCGTTCGCCGGCTGCCTCGCCGGCTTCAGCGGCAGGGGCCTCGATGGCGGCGGCAGCTGCCGGAGCTGCTTCGACAACTTCGGCTGCAGGAGCGGCCACGACGCCGTCGCTGGTGGCGCGGCGGCTGCGTCCGCGGCCGCGGCCACGGGTGCCTTCCTGCGCCGGAGCCTCGACGGCTGCGGCGGCAGGGGCAGTCTCCGCGGCAACGGCAGCGGCCGGAGCCTTGCTGGCGGTTGCCCTGGCCGGAGCCTTGGCGGTAGTCGAACCGGCACGGTGGGCGGAAATGGCTGTGACCAGATCACCCTTTCGCATGCGGGACCCACCCGAAATACCCAGCTGGCTGGCAAGAGCCTGCAGCTGTGCAAGCTTAAGGCCGGCAAGGCCGCTGCTCTTGGTGGGTGCAGCCGTTGACGACTCGGCAGCAGAAGTTGTTGTGTCCACAGCTGAAGACAGCTCAGTGGTTTCTGTCACGAAGGATCCTTCCCCCTCGACGGCGTCCAGAGCAAGAGCTGGACGCGATGATTTGTTCTGGGCTGCAGTTCAGATCTGCAACCGGGATTTTCGGCCTTGCCGGATGGATTTCGGCCAGCAGGGCCGGATAAAGATGCGTCTTCACTGGCTCCGGTCTCACCGGACAGCCGGCTGACGGTTCAGGGAACAGAGATTGATCTGCGGCACCTGAAACAGGCCGGAAGGAGACGGCACCGCCAGACTTCGGCGCAGTTAATCACAGGTACGGCAATCAAGCCGGAATCCGGTGCTGGGAACTGCCCGCGGCTTTACCGCCGGTGCAGTTCCACTGTAGCACCTTCAACGTCCACTGCCAGCGTCATCACACGCCAGCCAACACCGGGGGTGTTTTCTGTGGTGAAAGCTTCGATCAGTGCGGTGACCCGTGCGGCCTCGGCCTCGCCGTTAGCAAGGACCATGACCGTGGGGCCGGCGCCGGAGACGACGGCCGCGTGGCCGGCCGCGCGCAGGGCTGCGATCAGCTCGGCGCTGGGACGCATGGCCGCTGCACGGTAGCTCTGGTGCAGGTAGTCCTCCGTGCCCGGCAGCAGGTATTCCGGCTGCGTGGTCAGCGCGTGGATCAGCAGGGCGGCCCGCCCGGAGTTCATGGCGGCCGCGTGGTGGCCCACGGACGCCGGCAGCAGGCCCCGCGCGGTTTCAGTGGACAGTTCGTAGTCGGGTACGGCGACGACTGGAATGACCGACGCCGCCACATCGGCACGCGTGCTGCTGTACTGCTCGCTGTCCTGCCATGACAGCGCCAGTCCGCCGAAGATCGCGGGAGCGACGTTGTCCGGGTGGCCTTCCATTTCGCTGGTCAGCTGCAGGATCCAGTCACGGTCCTGCCGGGATTCCGCGGGCACCAGGGCGTTCGCGGCGGTCACGGCGGCAACAACGGCAGACGCCGAGGAGCCCAGGCCACGCCCGTGCGGGTTGACGTTGTCCGCGATGATCTTCAGGCCGTTGTGCCGGAAACCGAGGCGCTCGAGCGCCAGCTCAATGGCACGGACCACCAGGTGGCTGCCGTCGCGGGGAAGGGTGTCGGCGCCCTCACCGGAGAGCTCGAATTCGAGCTCTCCGGTGCTGAGCGTTTCCACCGTCAGGGTGTCGTAGATCGACAGGGCCAGGCCCAGGCTGTCATAGCCGGGGCCCAGGTTGGCGCTTGTACCAGGGACCCTGACGGTGAGCCGCTGGCCTGCCGCGACAAGTTCACGATCAGTCGCGGTGGGCTGCGTTGTTTCCACTCTTAGTTTTCTTCCAGTCCCAGTTCCGCGGCCACGGTGACGACGTCGTTCGGCACCTTGACCGGCTGCACATCGCTGCCGTCCTGGGTGCGGAGGGCCCACTGCGGGTCCTTCAGGCCGTGGCCGGTCACGGTGATGACGATCGTCTTGCCGGAGGGAACCTCGCCTGCGGCGTGCTTCTTGATGAGGCCCGCGACGCCGGCGGCGGAGCCGGGCTCGACGAAGACGCCTTCCTTGGCGGACAGCCAGCGGTGGGCGTCGAGGATTTCCTCGTCCGTCACTGCTTCGATGAGTCCACCGGATTCATCGCGTGCTGCGATGGCGGTGTCCCAGGAGGCCGGGTTGCCGATCCGGATGGCCGTGGCGATGGTGTCCGGTTCCGTGATGGGGTGGCCCGCCACGAAGGGTGCCGCACCGGCGGCCTGGAAGCCCCACATGATGGGGGTCTTGGTGGAGACCGCGGGCAGCGTGCCGGCCGTTGCGGATTCGAAGGGCGCGGAGTATTCCTTGTAGCCCTTCCAGTACGCGCTGATGTTGCCCGCGTTGCCGACCGGGAGCACGTGGATGTCCGGGGCGTCGCCCAGGGAGTCCACGATCTCGAAAGCGCCGGTCTTCTGGCCCTGGATACGGGCCGGGTTGACCGAGTTCACCAGGAACACGGGGTAGGACTCGCCGAGCTTGCGGGCGATGTCCAGGCAGTTGTCGAAGTTGCCGTCAACCTGCAGCAGCGTGGCGCCGTGGGCGATCGCCTGGCTCAGCTTGCCCATGGAGATCTTGCCTTCCGGGACCAGCACGGCGCATTTGAGGCCGGCAGCCGTGGCGTAGGCGGCGGCGGAGGCGGAGGTGTTGCCGGTGGAGGCGCACACCACTGCTTTGGCGCCGGCTTCCACAGCGGCGGTCATGGCCATGGTCATGCCGCGGTCCTTGAAGGAGCCCGTGGGGTTCATGCCTTCGACCTTGAGGTAGACCGTGGAACCGGTCAGCTCGGAGAGCTTCCGGGCATGCACGAGGGGAGTGCCGCCCTCGCCGAGGGTGATGACCTTCGTGGCTTCCGTAACAGGCAAACGATCAGCGTATTCGCGGATTACTCCGCGCCATTGGTGAGCCACTTAGACCCCTTCTACCCGCAGTACGGATGTCACAGAATTGATGACGTCCAGGCCCTTGACGGCCTCGACGGTTGCTGCGAGTGCGGCTTCGGATGCACGGTGCGTGACGATCTTCAGTTCCGCAGACTCGACGTTGGAGGCGGCATCCCGGTGGATGGTCTGCCGCATGATTTCGATGGAGACGCCGTTCTCCGCAAAGAGGTGGGCGATGCGCGCCAGCACACCGGCCTGGTCGGCAACATCGAGGCCGATGTAGTAGCTCGTGTTCGAGGCATCGATCGGCAGTGCCGGCACGTGGCCGGTGGTGGTCTCCGTGCGGCCGGGGCCGCCCAGGACCAGGCGGCGGGCCGCGGAAACGAGGTCGCCAAGCACGGCCGATGCCGTCGGGGTTCCGCCGGCACCCTGGCCGTAGAACATCAGTTCGCCTGCGTTTTCGGCCTCGATGAAGACGGCGTTGAACGCGCCGCGCACGGCTGCCAGCGGGTGTTCGCGCGGCAGGAGTGTCGGGTGGACGCGCACGGAAATGCCCTCTCCGCCGTCGGCGTCCACGATCTTTTCCGCGATGGCGAGCAGCTTGATGACAAAGCCGGCTTCCTTGGCGGAGGCGATGTCGGCGGCGCTGACCTTGGCGATGCCCTCGCAGTAGACGTCGTCCAGCGAGAAGCGGGTGTGGAAGGACAGCGAGGCCAGGATGGCGGCCTTGGCTGCGGCGTCGTGGCCTTCGACGTCGGCGGTGGGGTCCGCTTCCGCGTAGCCGAGGCGCTGGGCTTCGGCCAGGGCGTCGGCAAACTGGGCGCCGGTGCTGTCCATCTGGTCCAGGATGAAGTTGGTGGTGCCGTTCACGATGCCCAGCACCCGGGTGATGCGGTCGCCGGAGAGGCTGTCGCGGATGGGGCGCAGGATGGGGATGGCGCCGGCAACGGCGGCCTCGTAGGAGAGCTGCACGCCCGCCTTGTCGGCCTCTTCGTAAAGGGTGGGGCCGTCCTGGGCAAGCAGTGCCTTGTTGCCGGTGACAACGCAGGCGCCGTTCTGGATGGCGGTCAGGATCAGCGAACGGGCCGGCTCGATGCCGCCCATGAGCTCGATGACCAGGTCCGCGTCCTTGACCAGGGTATCGGCGTCGGTGGTGAACAGCTCACGCGGCAGTTCGACGTCGCGCGGGGAATCAATGTTGCGCACGGCGATGCCGGCGAGTTCCAGGCGCGCGCCGCTGCGGGCGGCGAGGGCGTCGGCGTCATCAATGAGAATCCGAGCGACCTGGGCCCCCACGTTGCCACAGCCCAGCAGGGCCACCTTCAGGGTTCGCACTTCAGTCATTCAGACTCCCATGTCGCGGTTCAAAAGATCTTCTTCGGTTTCCCCGCGGACGATCAGCCGGGCAGATCCGTCGCGCACAGCGACAACGCCGGGCCGGGCCAGATAGTTGTAGTTGCTTGAGAGGGCCCAGCAGTAGGCGCCGGTACCCGGTACTGCGAGCAAATCACCGGCTGCCACGTCCTCGGGCAGATATACATCTCTAACAACTATGTCGCCGCTCTCGCAATGTTTGCCCACTACTCGGGACAGCTGCGGGGCCGCCGCGGACTCCCTGGAGGCCAGAATTGCCGAATAATCCGCGTCATAGAGCACCGGGCGGGCGTTGTCGCTCATGCCGCCGTCCACCGACACATAACGACGCGGAAACGTAACGTCTTCCTGTCCTTCAAGCTCGGCGGGCGCGTCCACGCGCACGGTTTTCAGCGTGCCGACCTCGTACAGGGTGAACGTTGAACTGCCCACAATGGCCCGGCCGGGTTCGATCGAGATGCGCGGAGACACGATGCCCAGCCCGGCACACGTGGAACGCACGACGGCGGCCATCGCCTGCGCGATTTCGGCTGCGGGGCGCGGGGTGTCCACCGGGGTGTACGCGATGCCGTAGCCGCCGCCCAGGTCCAGCTCGGGCATGGCGATGGAGTACTTGGACTGCATCGCGGCATGGAACGTCAGGAGCTTTTCGGCCGCCAGGGCGAAACCGTCCGCCTCGAAGATCTGGGAACCGATGTGGCAGTGCAGGCCCAGCAGCTCCACGCCGGGGTACGACGTGGCCGCGGCCACGGCCTCCTCGGCCGCGGAGAGGCCCGCTTCCTCGGTGGAGTCCCCGGCCATGGAGAGGCCGAACTTCTGGTCCTCGTGGGCCGTGGCGATGAACTCGTGCGTGTGGGCGTGGACGCCCGGGGTCAGTCGCAGCATGACCTTGGCGGTTTCACCGCGGTCCGAGGCGATCTTGGCGACCCGCTCCAGCTCGTCGAGGCTGTCCACCACGATCCGCCCAAGCTTCATGTCCAGGGCCCGGTTGATCTCGGCGTCGGACTTGTTGTTGCCGTGCAGGCCCAGGTTTTCACCCTTGATGCCGGCGCGGGCCGCGACTGCGAGCTCGCCGCCGGAGCAGGTGTCCAGCCGGAGGCCTTCCTCGGCCACCCAGCTGGCCACCGCGGTGCACAGGAAGGACTTGCCCGCGTAGTAGACGTCCACTCCCCCGCAGATGTCGGCGAAGGCGGCATCGAAGGCGTCCTTGAACGCACGGGCACGGGCACGGAAGTCCGATTCGCTCATCACGAAGAGCGGGGTGCCGAACTGTGCCTTGAGCTCGCTGACGGCAACCCCGTCAATGGCGAGCTCGCCGGCGTCGTTCTTCCGGACATCCCCGGCCCACATCGGGGCGTGAAGCGCATTCAGGTCCGCGGGCACCGCGAGCCATTCGGGGGCCAGCGGGGAGGCAGCGGCGTGTGCAGTCATGGTCCTTACATCCGTTCCGGCGCGGAAACGCCCAGCAGTCCGAGTCCGTTGGCCAGCACCTGGCTGGTGGCGTCATTGAGCCAGAGACGCGTGCGGTTGACGTCCTGGACAGGCTCTTCACCCTGCGGCGAGACGCGGCAGGCGTCGTACCAGCGGTGGTAGGCCCCGGCGATGACCTCAAGGTGGCGGGCCACACGGTGCGGCTCGCGCAGCTCGGCGGCCTTGGCCACGATCGACGGGTAGCTGCCCAGGTAGGACAGCAGTT
Source organism: Arthrobacter sp. CJ23 (assembly GCF_024741795.1). Taxonomy (NCBI): domain Bacteria; kingdom Bacillati; phylum Actinomycetota; class Actinomycetes; order Micrococcales; family Micrococcaceae; genus Arthrobacter; species Arthrobacter sp. CJ23. The sequence continues at coordinate 3,008,403 of NZ_CP102950.1, forward strand.
CGTTTTCCGTGGCGTGGTCCAGCAGGGAGGCGTCGAAGGCATCCTGGCCGTTGACGGAGCGCTCGACGCCGGCCTCGGCCGCGTTGCGGGCGGTGCCGCGGGAGCGCGCGTGGGCGTACTGGACGTAGAACACCGGGTTCTCGTTGCTGTTCTTCTTCAGCAGCTCGGGGTCCAGCGTCAGCGGGGAGTCGGCAGGGAAGCGGGCCAGCGAGTAGCGGACTGCGTCCTTGCCGAGCCAGGAGATGAGGTCCTTGAGCTCGATGATGTTGCCGGCACGCTTGGACAGCTTGGCCCCGTTGACGGAGACGAGCTGGCCGATGAGGACTTCGATGTTGGCCTCGGGGTCATCACCCGCGCAGGCGGCAATGGCCTTGAGGCGGTTGATGTAGCCATGGTGGTCGGCGCCGAGGAGGTAGATCTTCTCGATGAAGCCGCGGTCCTTCTTGGACAGGTAGTAGGCGGCGTCGGCGGCGAAGTACGTGGGTTCGCCGTTGGCGCGGATCATGACGCGGTCTTTGTCGTCGCCGAAGTCCGTGGTGCGCAGCCAGACGGCACCGCCGTCGTCGAACACGTGGCCCTGCTCGCGAAGGCGCGCCACGGCGGATTCGATCGCACCGGCGTCGTGCAGTTCCTTTTCGGAGAAGTAGACGTCGAACGCCACGCCGAAATCGGCCAGGGTGTCCTGGATGTCGGCCATCTGGGCCTCGTAGGCGGCGGCCCGGATCACGGGCAGGGCGGCCTCGTCAGTGAGTTCGCGGATGCCCGGGTGGGCCTTGAGGACCTCGTCGCCGAGTTCCACGATGTACTGGCCCGGGTAGCCGCCCTCGGGGACGCCGCGGCCGTGGAGGCGGGAGAGCACCGAGTTGGCGAAGACATTCATCTGCGAGCCGGCGTCGTTGATGTAGTACTCGGCCGTGACGTCGGCACCGGAGGCGCGCAGCACGCGGGCAATCGCGTCGCCCAGGGCAGCCCAGCGGGTGTGGCCGATGTGCAGCGGTCCCGTGGGGTTGGCCGAGACGAACTCCATGTTGATGACGTGGCCTGCGAGCGCTGTGTTGGTGCCGTAGGCGGGGCCGGCTTCCACGATGGCCTTCGCCAGCGCACCGGCGGTGGCGGCGTCCACCGTGATGTTGAGGAAGCCGGGGCCGGCGATGTCCACGCCGGTCACGCCGGAGATCGACTTGAGCCGGGTGCTGAGGATGTTGGCGAATTCGCGCGGGTTGGTGCCGGCCGGCTTGGCCAGCTGCAGGGCGATGTTGGTGGCCCAGTCGCCGTGGTCCCGGTTCTTCGGTCGCTCCACTCGCACCTCATCGGGTACAGCAGATTCCGTCAGGGCGATTTCGCCCGCGGCGACGGCGTCCTTGAGGCAAGCGGATATGGCAGCAGAGAGTTCTTCGGGAGTCACGCATCTAGCCTACCGGGGGCCTGCAAAAGCCGCGGAATCCTTGCTTCCGTGACACGCACGGCCGGCTCCCCGCCCACGCACAGGCAACGCACAGGAAAGCGCCCATCAACGCACAGAGTGAACCAGTACGCTGATTAGGACGTTATGAACACATAGGAGTGGCCTGATGACGGCCATCCCAAACCCATCTTGTCCAGCTGAAACGAGCAGAACCATGACTACGCCACTTCGCAAGAGCATCTACGCCGGTATCGCAGGCCTGTCCCTGGTAGGCACCGTAGCCGGCTGCGCGCCATCGGCGCAGTCCACTCCCGCGCCGGCGGCCACCGGCCAGGCCAGCTCAACAGCTTCTTCCACCGCAACTTCCACCGGGTCCTCCACTGCGGCCACTGCGGCCGGCTACAAGGACGGCAGCTACAGCGCCGATGGCACGTACACCTCGCCGAACGGGCAGGAAACCGTGGGCGTGGAGCTCACACTCTCCGGCGGCACGGTGTCCGCCGTGAACATCACCGTCCACCCGTCCAACCCGAACACCAGGAAGTTCCAGACCGAGTTCAAGGACGGCATTGCGGCACAGATCGTGGGCAAGAAGCTCGATGATCTGAACGTTTCCAAGGTGGCTGGCTCCTCGCTGACCAGCGGCGGCTTCAAGCAGGCCGTGGAACAGATCAAGTCCCAAGCCAAGTAGGGCCGATGCCGCACCCGGGCTGGAGCGCTTTCCGTTTCGAAGGGATCGGGACCCGCTGGGAAATCTCGACGCCGGACCCGCTGGGTCCGGAGATCCGGCGCCGAGTGTTGGACACCGTGGAGGAATACGACCGGACGTATTCCCGGTTCCGGAACGATTCGATCGTGGCCGCACTGGGCCGGGAGCCCGGCAGCATCCGCCTGCCGGAGCACGCCGCAGCACTCCACTCGGTGTTCGCCACCCTGTACCGGCTCAGCGGCGGTGCCATGACCCCGCTGATCGGCAGCAGCCTGGAGCGCCTTGGCTACGGCCCGGACTACGCCCTGCAGCCGCAGGGGGACCCGGCCGCACCTCCGCGCTGGGAAGACGTCCTGGAATGGGACGGCCCCACCCTCACGGCTTCCGCGCCGCTTGTCCTGGACATCGGTGCGGCCGGCAAGGGACAGTTGGTGGACCTGCTGGCCGGGGTCCTCCGCGCCGCCGGGCTGGATGACTTCCTGGTGGACGGCAGCGGCGACATGCTGCATTCGGGATCGCGGCCCGTGACGGTGGCCCTGGAACACCCCTATGACCCCACCGAGGCGATCGGCACCGTGCTCCTGGACAACGCCGCCCTGTGCGCCTCCGCCGCCAACCGGCGGGCCTGGGGGGACGGGCTGCACCATGTCCTCGACGGGACCACGGGCCGGCCCATCCAGACGGTCGTGGCCACCTGGACCATGGCAGCCACAGCCCTCGAGGCCGATGCCCTGGCCACCGCCCTCTTCATGGTGGAGGCCTCCGCACTGGAGCGCGAGTTCAGTTTTTCCTGGCTCGCCGTATTTTCCGACGGCGGTGCACGGATTTCCTCCGCCTTTGAAGGGACACTGTTCTCATGAACGCCTTGAAATCGCGTGTGGACACCTGGCTGGGCCGCTTCACGATGTACCGCCTGATCCTCTGGGTCCTTGCAGTACTGATGGTCTTCAGCCTGGTGCTCAACGTGCTGGGCTGGCTGACCTTCGGCCTGCCGCAGATGCTGGTCCACCTGGGCCTGTGCCTGGGCCTGACGTACGGGTCCAACCGGCTGCTGGCACCGCTCTTCCGGGTCAAGCCGCACTCCGAGTCCTCCCTGATCACCGGCCTGCTGCTCTACTTCCTCTTCTGGCCGAGCTTCGCGGCCCTCGACATGGCCGGCGTTGCCCTTGCCTGCGTCCTGGCCACCGTCTCCAAATACGCCTTGGCCTTCCGCGAACGGCACATCTTCAACCCGGCGGCCTGCGGCGCCTTCATCACCGGGCTGACCGGCCTGAACATCGCCACCTGGTGGGCCGCGACCCCGGCCATGCTGTGGGCGGTGGTCCCGGGCGTCCTTCTGGTCCTGTACCGCACCCGGAAACTGCTCATGGCCTCGGTCTTCATGGTGGTGGCGACCAGCATCGTCTGCGTCGAGCTGCTGAACCACGGCTCGACGTTCGCCGAGTCATTGTGGCAGCCGCTCGCGCAGAGGCCGCTGCTGTTCTTCGTCGGCTTCATGCTCTCCGAGCCGCTCACCCTGCCGCCGCGCCGCTGGCAGCAGCTGGCGCTGGCCGCCGTCGTCGGTGTTGTTTTCGCGGTGCCCTACAACCTGGGGTTCGTGGCCAATTCGCCGGAACTGGCGCTGCTTGCGGGAAACGCAATCGCCTTCCTGCTCGGCCAGCGCGGCGGGGTGCTGCTGGCCTTCAGGGGCACCCGGGCCCTGAGTCCGGGGAACACCGAGTTCCGCTTCGAACCCAAGCGCCCGGTGCGCTTCGCGCCGGGCCAGTTCATGGAACTGAACCTGCCGCATGGGGGCTCGGACGGGCGCGGCCGGCGCCGGGTCTTCAGCATCACGAGCGCGCCGGATTCACCGGAACTGACTTTCGGCGTCGGTACCGCGGAACCCGTATCCACGGCCAAGAAGGTCCTGCTTGCGCTGCAGCCCGGCGACGTTGTCCGCGGCACCGCGGTGGGCGGGGACTTCCTGTTGCCCCGCGACGCCGGCAGGCCGGTACTGCTGATCGCGGCCGGCATCGGGATCACGCCGTTCCTGTCCCAGCTTGCCGCCGGGGCCGGCCGCACCAGGGACACGGTGCTGCTCTACCTCGCCCCGAGCCGGGCCGAGCTTGCCGGACTCGAGGAGCTGGAGGCCTCGGGCGCCCGCGTGATCGCACGGCTGTCGGACGGTTCCACTCCCCCGGCGTTCATGCACGACGCCGGCAAGGAACGCATCGACGCCGGCTCCCTGAAGCGGCTGGTTCCGGATATTTCCACGCGGGACGTGTACGTTTCCGGGTCTCCGGCCAGCGTTGATTCGCTGCGGGCAGCCGCCCGGGGCGCGGGCGCCCGCAGGGTCCGGGTCGACTCTTTTGCCGGGTACTGACGCGGTTTTTCATTGCGGCCCGTGGCTGCTAAGCTCTAGGACGTCCCACCGGCAACGGAGGGATCCCCGGATGCCCTCGTAGCTCAGGGGATAGAGCGTCTGCCTCCGGAGCAGAAGGCCGTAGGTTCGAATCCTATCGAGGGCACAAGCAACACCCCGCCAGCACAGCTGGCGGGGTGTTTTTTGTTGACCCGGCGGTCCGCTATCACTTGCGCCGCTTCCGGACATGCCGGGGCCGGCCCGCCCGAATGTCGGACCCCGCTCTTAAGCTGGCTGTACTTGGCGGCGCAGGGGTTGTCTCCACCCCTGCGGCGCAGCTGTCCCTGGACAGCGGCCAGGAGCTACGAAGGGGTTTGCCGTGATCTGTTCCATCGTCCCGCCTTACATGCTGCGGAAGCTCGCAGCCCAGGATGAACCGCGACTCCGGGCGGTTGCCCGCGCGGCCAAGGAATCCCTGCTTCATATCAGGAGCCTGCAGGCCGCACGCGCCCTTCCCGCGCCGGCCACTCCGCCCGGCATCCGGCAGGCCAAGCCCGGGCCGCCCAAACGGACCATCTACGACGCCGGCATGGCCGAGAGCCTGCCGGGGAAGCTCGTCCGCAAGGAAGGCGAGGCAGCCACCGGCGATGTGGGCGCGGACGAGGCCTACGAGGGCCTGGGGAGCACGCACCGGCTGTATGCCGAGGTCTTCGGGCGGAATTCGATCGACGGCGCCGGGCTTCCCCTGGACGCGACCGTGCATTTCGGCAAGCTCTACGACAATGCCTTCTGGGACGGCAAGCAGATGGTTTTCGGCGACGGAGACGGCCAGATCTTCCAGCGGTTCACCAAGTCCTTGAGCGTGATCGGCCACGAGCTCGCCCACGGTGTCACCCAGTACACGGCTGGCCTTGTCTACCGCAACCAGGCCGGCGCGCTGAACGAGTCCATGTCCGATGTCTTCGGGGTGCTCGTGGAGCAGTTCCTCAAGCAGGAGTCCGTGGAGCAGGCAAGCTGGCTCATCGGCGAAGGCCTGTTCACCGAGCAGGTCCAGGGGGCCGCCCTGCGGTCGCTGAAGGCGCCGGGCACGGCGTATGACGACGACGTCCTGGGCAAGGATCCGCAGCCGGATTCCATGGACGGCTACGTCCGGACCAGCGCCGACAACGGGGGCGTGCACATCAACTCCGGCATCCCCAACCGCGCCTTCCATCTGGTGGCTTCCGCCCTTGGCGGCAACGCCTGGGAGGCGCCGGGGCAGATCTGGTACGGGACCCTCACGGGCGGCTCCCTGCCGGCCACGTGCACCTTCGGCCGCTTCGCGAAGGCGACGGCAAGCTCTGCCAAGGAGCTTTTCGGGGACGGTTCCGCAGAGCATGACGCCGTCCTGAAGGCGTGGGAGACTGTGAAGGTAAAGCTCTAGCAGCAGGAACAGCGCATCACGGAAGCCGTCACCATGAAGATCACGGTCAGACGCAGCGGCGGGATTGCCGCCCTCACACGGATCTGGACGGTCGAGGCCGTCACTACCGACGACAAACGCCGGTGGATGCCGATCGTGGACGCGTGCCCCTGGGACAATGCCGATGCCCGGGCGGCCACCAACGAACCCGACCGGTTCATGTACGCCATCCGGGCCGGGCAGCGGCGCGCGACGCTGCCCGAAAAGGCAGTCACGGGACCCTGGCAGGTCCTCGTGGAGAACGCGAAGACCGAGGGCCAGGAGTCGCTGCGCCGCTAGAACGCCTCGGCCAGCTGGCCCCGGAAGGCCCTGCGGTAGGACTGTGGGCTTGTGTCCAGGACCTTGGTGAAGTGATGGCGCAGCAGCACCGAGTGGCCGAACCCCGCTTCCCGCGCCACCTCGTCAATGTTCAGTTCCGTGGTTTCCAGCAGTTCCTGCGCCCGGAGTACCCGTTGGGAGTTGAGCCAGGCCGCCGGCGTGGCCCCGGTCTCCGCCCGGAACCGGCGGGCAAAGGTGCGGGCGGACATGTGGAGCCGCGCCGCGAGTTCATTGACACTGTGGTCCTGATCCAGGTTTTCCACCATCCAGCGCAGCAGTTCCTCCATCGGGGCCGAACCACAGCGCGGCATGGGCCGGTCGATGAACTGGGCCTGGCCGCCGTCCCGGTGTGGCGGGACCACCATGTCCCGGGCGATCGCGGCAGCGACATTCGCGCCGAGCTCAACCCGCACCAGGTGCAGGCTTGCGTCGATCCCGGCGGCGGTTCCGGCACTGGTGATGATGGTCCCGTCCTGGACATAGAGGACATTTTCATCCACCTTGACCGCCGGATAGCGGCTGGCAAGGTCCTGGGAGTAGTGCCAGTGGGTGGTGCAGCGCCGCCCGTCCAGCAGCCCGGCGCGTGCCAGAGCATATGCGCCGGAGCAGATGGACATGACCCAGGCGCCGCGGGCATGGGCGGCCCGGAGCGTGTCCATCACGGATTCGGGGACCTCCTCGTCGCGCCCGTACGGGGTCATGATGACCAGGTCCGCGTCTGCCGCCGCCTCAAGCCCGAGATTCACGTGCATCGAGAGGCCGGATTTCATCCGGATGTCCCCCGGTTCCGGTGCGCAGACACGGAAATCGAACGCCGGAACGCTGCTGCCGCGCTCCGAGCGGTCGATTCCGAAAACCTCATATGCCGTCCCGAATTCGAAGATCGAGAAGTTGGGGACAACGATCACCGCCACTGTTTTCAACATATCTCCAGTGTGGCAGAAAATTGTCTAAATGGGTCGTTTCTGCCACTGTTTCTTGGAGAGCGCCGGGACGAGGATTGAGCCATGGAAATCTTCGGAATCGTAGTGTTCATCGTCCTGGTCACCATCATCGCCGCCACGGTCTCGGCCTTGCTCCGGGATGGCCGCGGCCACACCCCGCCGGTCACGTCCGAGCACCCCTGGAGCACCCTGGACGCTCCCAGCACCGCCTACTGGAGCCCCCGGATCTACTGATCCGGGCGCCTCCGGCCCAGGAGTACCGTCCCCGTCCGGCAGCATTGCGGACACTTATCGTCCTCGTCATGGTTTAGATTCAAGCCATGATCCAGACCTCCGCCAGGCTCCTCCAGCTCCTGTCGCTCCTCCAGCTCAGGCGCGAATGGACCGGCCCGGCACTGGCGGAGCGGCTGGACGTCACCGAGCGGACCGTCCGCCGGGACATCGACAAATTGCGCCATCTCGGCTATCCCATCCACGCGTCCCCCGGTATCGCCGGCGGCTACCAGCTTGGCGCCGGGGCACAGCTGCCACCGCTTCTGCTCGATGACAACGAGGCCCTGGCCGTTGCCCTGGGCCTCAACTCCGTTGCAGCGGGCCCCGTGGCCGGCATCGGCGAAGCCTCGGTGCGAGCCCTGGCCAAACTGGAGCAGGTCCTCCCCGCACGCCTGCGGCCCCGGTTTGCGATGCTCAAGGCCGCGGTCATCACCCTGCCCAGCAACGCGGCAGCAGTCGATCCTCAGCAGCTCACGGTGGTCTCGGCCGCCATCGCGGACAAACGGCAGCTCAGTTTCGACTACGTGAAGTCCGACGGCGGGTCCGGCCGCCGGCTGGTGGAACCCTACCGGCTCGTGGATACCGGCCGGCGCTGGTACCTCGTGGCCTGGGACGTGGACCGGGAAGACTGGCGGACCTTCCGTGCCGACCGCATCGTCTCCCTGCCGTCGGAGCGCAGGAAATACGTGCCCAGGCCGCTCCCTGACAAGGACCTGGCCGAATACGTCCAGCGCTCCATCACCCGCTCGCCGTACCGTTTCGACGTGGTTGTCCGCCTGCATGCGCCCATCGCGGAGGTGGCCGCCGTCGTCGGTCCGCAGCTTGCCGCCCTGAGCGACGACGGCGGCAGCGCCACCATCCTGCGCGCCGGCTGGGACAGCCTGGCCGCGCCCGCGGCCCACCTGGCTGCGCTGGACATGGACTTCGAGATCCTCGCCCCGGAGGAATTCAAGGACTACGCCCGGACGCTGGCCTCGCGGCTGAACCGGGCAGCCCAAAGCCCGATGGCGGAAAATCAGGCAGCGGACCGCAGCCCGCTGGCAGGAGAAGCCAGTCCCTCGCGGCCACAGTAGACTGGCTGCAGCCATGACACTTCATATTTCCTACCCCGCAGAGCTGCCCGTTTCCGAGCGCCGCGAGGACCTGATGGCGGCCATCGCCGCCAACCAAGTGACTATCATCGCGGGCGAGACCGGTTCCGGCAAAACCACCCAGATCCCCAAGATGTGCCTCGAACTCGGCCTGGGCGAGAAGGGCCTGATCGGCCACACCCAGCCGCGCCGGCTTGCCGCGCGGACGGTGGCCGAACGCATCGCCTCCGAGCTGGATGTCGAGATCGGGCAGGAGGTGGGCTTCCAGGTGCGCTTCACCGGCGAAGTCAGCGCGGCCACCAAGATCAAGCTCATGACGGACGGCATCCTGCTGGCGGAAATCCAGCGCGACAAACTGCTGCGCAAATACAACGCCATCATCATCGACGAGGCCCACGAGCGCAGCCTCAACATCGACTTCATCCTGGGCTACCTCAAGCGCATCCTGCCCCAGCGTCCCGATCTGAAGGTCATCATCACCTCGGCCACGATCGACCCCGAGCGCTTCGCCAAACACTTCGGCAGCGAGGAATCCCCCGCGCCGATCATCGAGGTCTCCGGCCGCACCTACCCCGTGGAGATCCGCTACCGCCCGCTGTCCCAGCCGGCCGGCGGTGCTGAGGAGGACTCCTCCGACGACGAACTCGAGGAGGACCGCGATCCCCTCGATGCCGTGTGCGACGCGGTCGACGAACTCGCGAAGGAAGCCCCGGGCGACATCCTGGTGTTCTTCTCCGGCGAGCGTGAGATCCGGGACGCCGCCGAGGCGCTCAATGGCCGCATCCAGGCCAACCGCCGGCTCGCCGGCACCGAGGTGCTCCCCCTGTTTGCCCGGCTGAGCCTCCAGGAACAGCACCGCGTCTTCAACCCCGGCGGCAAGCGGCGGATCATCCTGGCCACCAACGTGGCCGAAACGTCCTTGACGGTCCCGGGCATCAAGTACGTCATCGACACCGGCACCGCCCGCATCTCGCGCTATTCGCACCGCACCAAGGTGCAGCGGCTGCCGATTGAACGCGTCTCCCAGGCCTCGGCCAGCCAGCGATCCGGCCGCTGCGGCCGCGTCTCCGAGGGCATCGCGATCCGCCTCTACTCCGAGGAGGACTTCGAGTCCCGGCCGCAGTTCACCGATCCTGAAATCCTGCGCACCAACCTGGCCGCCGTCATCCTGCAGATGACCGCCATGGGTGTGGCACGGGGCCCCAAGGACATCGAAAACTTCCCGTTCGTGGAGCCGCCGGACTCCCGCGCCATCAACGACGGCGTCACCCTCCTGCGCGAACTCGGCGCCCTGGCTCCGGCCAGGGCCGGCGACGAGTCCGGCGGCGGTCAGTCCGGCGGCGGTCAGCCCGGCAGCGGTCAGCCCGCCCGCGGCGGGCTGACCGCCGTCGGGCAGAAGCTTGCCCAGCTCCCGGTGGACCCGCGGCTGGGCCGCATGATCGTGGAGGCCGGAAAGCGCGGCTGCGTCAAGGACGTCATGATCCTGGCCGCGGCCCTGACCATCCAGGACCCCCGCGAGCGTCCCACGGACAAGCAGCAGCTGGCCGCCGAGAAGCACGCACGGTTCCGCGACGAGCATTCCGACTTCACCGGCTTCCTCAATCTGTGGAACTACATCCAGGAACAGCAGCGCGAGCTGTCCTCCACGCAGTTCCGCCGGCTGTGCCGGAACGAATTCATCAACTACCTGCGCGTGCGCGAATGGCAGGATCTGTTCCAGCAGCTGCGCCAGCTCGCCAAGCCGCTGGGCATTACCATCGACAACAAGCGCGAGGCCGATCCCGTGGGCAACTACGAGGGCATCCACATGAGCCTGCTCTCGGGCCTCCTGAGCCACATCGGCCTGCTGGATGAACGCAAGCGCGAATACGCCGGCGCCCGGGGCAGCCGCTTCGCAATCTTCCCCGGTTCGGCACTGTTCAAGAAGTCGCCGGCCTTCGTCATGGCGGCCGAGCTCGTGGAAACCAGCCGGCTCTGGGCCCGCGTGGCCGCCAAGTTCGATCCGCTGTGGGCCGAGCAGGTTGCGCCGGACCTCGTGAAGCGCTCCTACAGCGAGCCGCACTGGTCCACCCGGATGGGCGCGGTCATGGCACATGAGAAGGTCATGCTCTACGGCGTGCCTATCATCCCCAGCCGCCGGGTCAACTACAGCCGGGTGGACCCCGAACTCTCCCGCGAGCTGTTCATCCGGCATGCCCTCGTGGAGGGCGACTGGAAGACGCACCACAAGTTCTTCCACCGCAACCGGGCACTGCTCCACGAGATCGAGGAACTCGAAACCCGCATGCGCCGCCGCGACATCCTGGTGGACGACGAAACACTGTTCGAGTTCTACGATGCCCGCGTCGGCAAGGACGTGGTGTCCGAACGGCACTTCGACAGGTGGTGGAAGGAAGCACGGCAGGCCGAGCCCACGCTCCTGGACTTCGACCAGTCGCTGCTGATCAGCGAGGACGCCGAATCCCTGGACGATTCCGCGTACCCCAAGACGTGGCTGCACAAGGGCTTCGAACTGCCGCTCAGCTACGAGTTCCACCCCGTGGCTCCCGGATCTCCCCCGAACCCCTCGGACGGCGTCACCGCAGAGGTGCCCGTGCTGTTCCTGAACCAGCTCGACGACGCCGCGTTCCGCTGGCAGATTCCCGGCCAGCGCGTGGAGCTCGTGACAGCGCTGATCAAGTCCCTGCCCAAGCAGATCCGGAAGAACTTCGTTCCCGCACCCGACGTCGCCCGCCAGGCGACCGCGGCGCTGGAGGCAGGCTTCGATCCCGCCGAGGACAACCTTGAGGCCTCCCTCGAACTCGTGCTGCGCAGGCTCCGGGGCCACATCATCCCCCCGGGGTCCTGGAACTGGGACGCCGTGCCTCAGCACCTGCGCGTCAGCTTCAGGGTGGTGGACAGCCGCGGCAAGGTCCTGGACGAGGGCAAGGACCTCGCGGCCCTACAGGAGCGGCTGGCACCGGCCACGCGCCGGGCCATCGCCGAATCGCTGGGGGCGACACCCGCCACGACGGCCCGCACCAAGGGGCCCAAAGGAACCGGCACGCCCGCGTCCGCCCCGGGCGCAGGGTCCCCGAACGGGGCCACCGCAGCCGCTTCCGGCGGATTCGCCGAGCGCACCGGCATCACCGAATGGAACTTCGGGCCGGTGGAGCGCCAGGTCAGCCGCACGGTCAAGGGCCATGCCGTGACGGGCTTCCCGGCCATCGTGGACGAGGGCAACTCCGTGGCCCTGCAGGTCTTCCAGACGCGCGCCGAGCAGGAGGCCGCGATGCGCGGCGGCGTCATCCGGCTCCTCGCCTTGCGGATCCCCTCCCCGGACCGCTACGTCCTGGAGCACCTGAGCAACACCGAGAAGCTGACCTTCAGCCAGAACCCCCACGGTTCGGTGAGCGCGCTGATTGCCGACTGCGCCCTGGCCGCCGTGGACAAGCTCACGCCGGCCGAACTGCCGTGGGACAGTACTGCCTTCGATGCCCTCTACGAGGTAGTCCGGGCAGAACTCATCGACACCGTGTTCACGGTGACGGCCGTGGTCGAGCGCATCCTTGCGAGCGCCCGGCGGATCGAAAAACAGCTGAAGGCAAGCACCAGCCTTCCGCTGATCAGCGCGCTGAACGACATGAAGAGCCAGTTGGAGCAGCTGGTCTTCCCCGGTTTTGTAGCACGGACGGGCTACGCCCAGCTGAGCCAGTTGCCGCGGTATCTCCAGGCGGTCGAGAAGCGCCTGGAGAAGCTGCCGGGCAACGTCCAGCGGGACGGCCTGAACATGGCCGCAGTCCAGGGCCTGGAGGACGACTACGACAACGCCGTGGCGGCGCTTCTTCCCGGGCGCCGTGCGGTCGGCGAGTTAACCCGTGTGCGCTGGATGATCGAGGAACTGCGGGTGAGCCTGTTCGCCGTCGAGCTCGGCACGGCCTATTCCGTCTCGGAAAAGCGGATCCGCACGGTGCTGAACCAGGCACTCGCCCCGGCCTGAGGCCTGCCAGGGCCCCGTCCAGGGCCGCAACCTGAGGCCCCGTCGTCAGCGGCGTCCCGGGACGTATCGGGGAACCCGCTGCGCGTAGGCGGCGTAGGCGTGCCCAAAGGACTCCGCCAACGTCCGTTCCTCCGCGAGCACGCCGCGGTGCTCGGCCAGGGCGGCCGCCGGCGTGGTGGCGAAGGCCCAGGCCGAGCCCTGCAGCACACCGAGCCCCAGATGGATGAGCCACCAGCCCACATACATGGGATGGCGGCTGCTGGCGTAGGGGCCGGTCACCACCAGCGACTGGGGCCGCTCGAGATCGAATGCTCCGCTCGATTGGCGGCGGCGTTCCAGCAGTGACCAAGCGTTGATCGCGCATCCGGCCACCAGCAATCCGCTACCGGCCGCGCGGTGGACTGTCCGCGGACCCGGCAGCCGGGCAGGCTTCAAGCGGCCGAGGACAATATCAGCGCCGAGCCCCACCAGCTGCCCCGGCGGCAGTGGCACATTGCCCAGCAGCTCCTTTGCACCCACGGCCCTAGGCTTCCTGCCGATGGTGTGCAACGGGACGGGTGGACTGGAGGGGGATCTGTCCGGCCAGATACGCCGCATCCCGGCCGACGCCCGGCAATGTGGCCGAGACGGCCGCGAACAGGAACTCCTGTCCCAGGAAGAACAGCCCGGGTGCCTGCGGCACCACCCCGCGGTATTGCCGTGGACGGCCGGCGTCGTCAAAAACCGGGGACTCCACCCATCCGAAGTCATCCGCGAAGCCCGTGCACCAGATGACATTGGCGACATCAGCCACGTGTCCGTCCGCCAGCAGCGGCTTGCCGTCGCGGACCCCGGCCACGCGGGGAACGGATTCGACGCCGGCAGCAGCAAGATCCTTGGCCTTGGTCCGGATGAGCGGCGTGCCGTGCCCGAGGAACTGCGGTACTGCCTTGCGGCCGATGGGTGTGTTGAGTGTCAGGACGTGCAGCCCCAGGAAGCGCACCACCGGCAGGACGAACCGCGCCGCTGCCCGTCCATGGCGGCCTGGGAGCTCCCCGCTGGGGGTTCCGGCCAGCACGGTGGAGTGGGTCCGGCTCACGTCCAGGGCGATCTCCGCACCGGAATTGCCCACCCCCACCACCAGCACGGGGCCCGGCTGAAGCTGCCCGGCGTTACGGTACCGGCTGGAATGCAGCTGGACGATGGAGGGTTCCAGCCGCTCGGCGAAGTCCGGAATCTTCGGCGACTGGCAGCCGCCCGTCGCCACCACCACGTTGGCGGATTCCCAGCGCTTGCCGTTTGCAGTGACCGCGTAGTGGCTGTTCTCCTGCCACAGGTGGTCCACGCGGACGCCCAGGTGGACGGGAAGGTTGAAACGGCCGGCGTACGCCTCGAGGTAGTCCGCCACCTCGTCCTTGGCGGGGAAGGACAGCCTGTCGCCCGGGAACGGCAGGCCCGGGAGGCCGTCGTACTTGGCCGGGGTGAACAGCCGGAGGGAATCCCAGCGTTGCCGCCACGCATCGCCCACCCTCTGGTGTGCATCGAGAATGGCGAAATCACGCCCCTGCCGGGCCAGGAAGTAGCCCAGGGCAAGTCCGGCCTGTCCGCCGCCCACAATGATCGTGTCCAGCACCTCGCCGGAATCGTTTTCCCGGTTGCTGTTCATGGCCCGGTTGCTGTTCATGGCAGTGCCTCCTGTTGGCTCACGCTGTGTTCCATGGTTGAATCTGCCCCATCCGCCGGATCAGGCGTGGCGCTGCCGGCGGGCCGGGTCCCATAGCGCAGGCACCACACGAGCATCAGCGCGGACGCGACGACGTACGAGGAATGCAGGAGCCAGATCGGGCCCACGGGCAGACTGAACACATAGACGGAGTGGATCACGTTGGCCACATTGCTCATGAACAGATTGCCCAGGCTGTATGACGCCAGGTCCCTGGTGCGCGCCGCCTTGACCAGCATCGGCAGCATGCTCACCGCGAAGAGCACCGTGGATACTGTGCCGGCAAGGAGGGGAAGGTTCATGCTTCGACATTAGGTCCGCCCGCTGCGCCGCCGCATCGGCAGAACCATGCATCTTGTCGCCGCGGCATGGGTCATCCGATGCAGCCCCCGGCTCAGCCGGCCAGTCCGTGGTCGTACGCATAGGCGGTGGCTGCGGTCCGGGAGGAAAGGCCGAGCTTGAGGAAGATGTTGCTCAGGTGCCGGGCCACGGTCTTCTCGCTGAGATAGAGTTCGACGGCGACCGCCCGGTTCGTCTTGCCTGCGGCCACCAGCCGCAGGACTTCGACTTCGCGGCGGGTCAGCGGTCCCGCCGGCCCTGGGCTGACCACTCCCAGCAGGGAATCAACGGCGGCGACCGCCGGCTTCGCGCCGAGGTCAAGAAGATCCCTGCGTGCGGCCTCAAAATCCATCAGGGCCGAGTCTTCGTCGCCGAGCAAACGGCAGGCCCGGCCCACCAGGATCCGGCAGCGTGCGGCTTCGAAGGGCACATCGAGGCTGCGCCACGTTGTCCAGGCGCGCCGCAACGGCTTGAGTGCGCCCGCTGGGTCGCCCTCTTCGAGAAGCACCGCGCCATCGGCCTGGCAGGCGTGTGCCTGTACCATCGGCACGGGGAATGCCTCGGCCAGGGCCTTCAGTTCCTCTGCTCCGCTGCGTGCGGCAGCGATGTCCCCCGTCGCGAGTTCGATGTCCACCAGCGCCGGCAGCAGCTGATGCCGGCTTGCCAGATCCGTTGTGGCGGCAGCCCTGCGGATCTGGCCCTGGGCTAGCAGGCTGTCGCCGCGGGCCAGGTGGATCAATGCCAGCCCGGGCTGCGGCTCGTACCCCGAATTGCCAGCCTCCCTGTAGGACGTCTCGGCTGCATCCAGCTCGCCGCGAAGCCGCTGGACCTCGCCCTGCTGGTAGAAGCCTCCGTACACCGACTGGGGGTCCCCGCGTGCGGCACGGTCCAGCGCCAGGCCGGCGGCCGCCAGGGCATCCGGCCACTGGCCATGAAGGACGTAAAGCTGGGCACGGTGCGACTGGCACTGGCCGCTGAAGAGGACCATGTCCGGGCGGCCGGCGCACCAATGGTCCAACGCAGCGGTCCATTCGAGGGCCCGGTGCACGTCGAAGACAAGGTGGCAGGCGCCAATCACGGCACAGTAGATGATTCCGGAAGGGACCGGCGAGAGTTCCCCGGCCGTGACTGCCACCATCACTTCGTCGAGCAGCCCGAGCCCCTGCACCGTCTGGCCCAGCATGATCTTTGCCTGGCCTTGCCCCAGCTGCGCCAGGGAGACCAGGTCCTTGTCCCGGAACCTGGTGCCGATATCGAACGCCCGTCCAAAGATGACGGCCGCCCCTTCCACGTCACCGCCGTACAGTTTGCCCAGGGCGTCCGGGATGAGCAGGAACCCCTCCACGGGGCCGGGCTCGTCCAGTTCCTCCACGAGCCTGCGGGCACGCAGCAGCCAGCCGGCGCTGCGTGCCATCTCGCCTTGGTTGATGAGGAACAGCCCCAGCCAGCCGGCGCACCTGGCCGCGCTGGCGGCGTCCCCCATCACGAGGAACTCCTCATGGGAGCGGGTGAGCGTGTCGATGCCGAAGGTGGACTGGCCCGTCAACATCGCTGCAGTGGCCAGCCGCTCAAGGTCGGCCGCGGGCAGCCCGCCTTCAGCGTTGGCGGTCACGAGATGCTCGAACGCGTCACCCCAGCGATGTTCCTCATAGGCGGATCGGCCAAGATCCAGGCCGGCTTTGGGGCTTGCCATGATTCCTCCGGATGTCAGTCCACTGGGCGTCAGTCTTCCGGGACGAAGGCCTCGTGCCCGGCGGTGCGCAGCGCTGCCCGGAACTTCATGGCCGTCGCGTCCATGATGGCGGGGTCCGGATGGTGGTCAACGTTGTGCACCTCGAAGTCGGCCATCGAATAGGCCGGCCACACGTGGACGTGCAGGTGGTTGATCTCGAAGCCTTCCATGAGCACGCCCACGCGCTTGGCGTCGAAGGTGGACTCCTGGACGCGGCCGATCTTCTGTGCGACGTCCATGACCTTGCCCAGCAGCTCCGGCGTGGCGTCCGTCCAGGAATCGACTTCCTCGCGCGGCACCACCAGGGTGTGGCCCTGGGTGATCGGGGAAATCGTCAGGAACGCGACCACGTCGTCGTCCTTCCACACGAAGCGTCCGGGGATCTCGCCGTTGATGATCTTGGTGAACAGAGTGCTCATGCATCCGCCTTTTCCGATGGTTCCTGCAGGGTTGCCGTGTCCAGCACGAAGCGGTACTTCACGTCGCCTGCCACCATGCGGTCGTAGGCTTCGTTCAGCTGCTCCGCGCCGACGATTTCAATGTCGCTGGCCACACCGTGTTCGGCGCAGAAGTCCAGCATCTCCTGGGTTTCCTCGATGCCGCCGATCAGGGATCCTGCATAGGCGAGGCGCCGGCGGATCAGGGTCCCGGGCCGCACGGGGGGCATGTCCTCCGAGGGCAGCCCCAGCTGGAACAGGGCCCCGTCCAGCCGAAGGGTGCGGAAGTAGGGGTTGAGGTCGTGCGGAGCCGCCACGGTGTCAATGATGACGTCGATGCTGCGGTCGGCCGCTGCCATGGCCGCAGCATCCTTGGACAGGACCACCCGGTCTGCCCCGAGTTCGCGGGCGTCGTCCGCCTTGGCTTCGGACGTGGTGAACACCGTGACCTCGGCGCCCATGGCCTTGGCGATCTTGACGGCCATGTGGCCCAGGCCGCCGAGGCCCACAACGCCCACGGAGTCGCCGTCCTCCACATCGAAGTAGCGCAGCGGCGAGTAGGTGGTGATGCCGGCGCAGAGCAGCGGGGCCGCGGCAGCCGGGTCCAGGCTGTCCGGGATGCGCAGCACATAGCGGCGGTCCACCACCACCGACGTCGAGTAGCCGCCCTGGGTGATGGTGTCACCGTTGCGGGCATCCCTGGAGCCGTACGTTCCGGTGTTGCCGCGCTCGCAGTATTGCTCCAGGCCTTCGAGGCAGCTGTCGCATTCGCGGCAGGAGTCCACCAGGCAGCCGACGCCCACGCGGTCGCCAGGAGCGAAGTCGTCCACGGCCGCTCCGACGCGTCGGACGCGGCCCACGATTTCGTGGCCCGGCACCAGAGGGTACGCCGGCTGGCTCCATTCGCCGCGGATGGTGTGGACGTCCGAGTGGCAGAGGCCGCAGAACTCGATGTCGATTTCGACGTCGTCTTCCTTGGGGGCGCGACGTGCGACGGTCAGGGGCAGCAGGCCGCTGTCAGCCGAGGTGGCGCCGTACGCGGCGGCAAGGCGGGAGCCGCCCGCTTGGGGGCCGTCCAGGATGGGGATCGGCTTGGCAAGAGGCGGGGGCACGGGGCGTCCGGGGGTCATGCTCTGACGCTACTCCCGGGGGCCGCCGCAGTGCCAGTTCGGTCCGTGCCGGTGGGGTCGCCGGACTCGTACGGCCGGTCCCCTGTATCCACGGCATTGGCCGCATTGGTGGACCACTGCGAGAACGAGCCGGGGAGCAGCGCCGCCCGGTAGCCGGCGATCTCGAGTGCGGCGATCTCGTGGGAAGCCGTGACGCCCGAGCCGCAGTAGACGGCCACCTGGCCGCCCGGATCCAGGCCCAGCCCGGCAAAGCGCCGGCGCAGCTGTTCGGGGTCCAGGAAGCGTCCGTCGGCGGAGATGTTCTCCGTGGTGGGGGCGCTCACGGCACCGGGGATGTGCCCGGCGCGGGGGTCGACGGGCTCGATCTCACCGCGGTACCGTTCCCCGGCCCGGGCATCGAGCAGGATTCCGTCCTGCGGCCAAACGGCCGTCTCCTCTTCGCTGATCACCGGCATGTGCCCCTCGCCGAGGGTGATGCTCCCGACGGCGGGAACCACCTCGCCTGCCTCCACGGGGTAACCCGCCGCACGCCAGGCGGCCAGGCCGCCGTCGAGCAGGTAAACGGACCCCACGCCGGCATCGCGGAGCATCCACCACAGGCGGGCGGCGGCCATGTTGCCCGAATTGTCATAGGCCACCACGGTGTCGCCGTCGTTCAGGCCCCAGCGCCGTGCGGATTCCTGGAACTTCCGCTTCGGCGGCAGCGGATGGCGGCCACGGCCGGGCACTGTGTGGTCCGCCAGTTCGGTGGGCAGATCGGCGTAGACGGCTCCGGACACGTGGGCCTCGAGGTAGTGGGCATGGCCGTGGGGATCGCCGAGGGTCCAGCGGACGTCCACCACCACGGTGCGCGCGCCCGCCTCCTGCCGGCGGCGCAGTTCCTTCACTTGCATCAGGGTGGTCATGATTCCAGACTATCCGGGCATCCAGTGCGGCGCCGGTAGGCTGGAGGCGTGAGTAAATCGTGCAATCAGGACCGGGCCTGGGCCAGCGAGGCCATCCGCAAGATCGAGGCCGAGAACAACCGTTCTGCGGACACCCACCTCTACGCGGTGCCGCTCCCCGAGCACTGGGGCGTGCAGCTGTACCTCAAGGACGAGTCCACGCACCGCTCGGGCAGCCTGAAGCACCGCCTGGCACGGTCCCTGTTCCTGTACGGGCTCGTCAACGGCTGGATCACCGAGGGAACCACCATCGTGGAGGCTTCGAGCGGCAGCACGGCAGTCTCGGAGGCCTATTTTGCGCGGCTGATCGGCCTGCCGTTCGTGGCGGTCATGACCAAGACCACCAGTCCGGAAAAGATTGCCCTGATTGAGCAGTTCGGCGGCGCCTGCCTGCTGGTGGACCACGCCTCGGAGGTCTACGCCGTGGCCGAGGAAACCGCCCGCACCTCCGGCGGCTATTACATGGACCAGTTCACCTACGCGGAGCGGGCCACGGACTGGCGCGGCAACAACAACATCGCCGAGTCCATCTTTGAACAGCTTGCCCTCGAGGAGCACCCTGTCCCCCGCTGGATCGTGGTGGGGGCGGGCACGGGCGGCACCAGCGCCACGATCGGCCGGTACCTGCGCTACAACCGGCACAGCACCAGGCTCGCCGTGGTGGACCCCGAAAACTCGGCGTTCTACCCTGCCTGGCGCGACGGACTGGCCGAGTACAGCACCGGAATGCCGTCCCGGATCGAGGGCATCGGCAGGCCCCGCGTGGAGCCCAGCTTCATCCCGGCCGTGATCGACCACATGATCCAGGTCCCGGATGCCGCCTCAGTGGCGGCGATGCGCCAGCTGCAGGCGCTGGCCGGCCTGCATGCCGGGCCGTCCACGGGCACCAATCTGTGGGGTGTGTGGCAGCTCGTGGCGCAGATGGTGGCCGAGGGCCAGCGCGGCAGCATCGTTTCGCTCATGTGCGACAGCGGCGACCGCTACGCCGGAAGCTACTGCAGCGCGGATTGGCTGGCGGAAAAGGGACTCGATCCCGCGCCGTACGAGGCCATGCTGGCCCGCTTCCACGAGACCGGCGTCTGGCCGGCCGGTCTGGCCTGAGAGACTCAGAGCTCGACTGATTCCCGGGTGCCGAGGCGGGCGTACTGCGTCCCGTACTTGGCACCGATCCGGGTCACGTGTCCCTCCACGATGCCCCGGCCCAGCTCGTTGAGCAGGCCGTCGTGGACGGGGAAGGCCTTCGGCGCCCGGACCGAGACCACGAAGTCCACCACTTCGCCCACCTTGGACCACGGCGCGTGGATGGGGACCAGCAGGGTCTGAACGCTGACGCCGTCCGGCACCACGAAGGAATCCCCGGGGTGGAAGACGTTGTCATCCACGAGGTAGCCGATGTTGGCCACCACGGGGATCTGCGGATGGATCAAGGCGTGCTGCCCGCCGAAGGTGCGGATGGCAAAGCCGGCCGCCTCGAAGACACTGCCCGGCTCCACCGCATGGATCCGCCCGCCGTCGTCGGCGGTTTTGGCCTTCAGCTCTTCCGCAACAACGGCCGGGGCATGGACCTGCAGTTCGGGATTGTTCCGAAGCGCCATGACCACGGCCGGGATATCAATGTGGTCCGTGTGCTGGTGCGTGACCAGCACGGCCTGCGCCCCTGCCAGGGCTTCCTCGGTCTCCGAAAACGTCCCGGGATCAATGACCAGCACGTGCCGGTCCTTCTCGAAGCGGACGCAGGCATGCGTGAACTTGGTGAGCTTCATGCCGCAAGCCTATGGTCCGCTCCGGGGAGTGTCCACGCTGCGCCGGCTGGTAAAATTGGGGTTTGCCAGCATCCCCGGGGAAGTGAGTCCATCCATGCCGCACGGCACCAGCGCCGCCGCCAATCCAGCCGCCTCAGGCGTCAAGGAGCAGCGTGTCACCAAGCAGCGCCTGGCCGTGAGCGCCGCCCTGGACGAGCTGGACGACTTCGTCAGCACCCAGGAGCTCTACCGCCTGCTGCAGAACAAGGGGATCTCCGTGTCCCTGGCCACTGCCTACCGCATCCTGCAGTCCCTCGCCGATGACGGGCTCATCGATGTCCTGCGCAACGGCGAGGGCGAGGCTGTTTACCGCCGCTGCGCCGTGACCGGGCACCACCACCACCTGTTGTGCCGCAGTTGCGGCAAAGCCGTGGAAGTGGAGGCCCCCGCCGTCGAGACCTGGGCGGCCCGCACGGCCGCGGAGCACGGCTTTACCGAAGTGGCCCACACCGTGGAAATCTTCGGGCTGTGCCCCGAGTGCACGGCCAAGAAGGCCGCCGGACTGCTTTAGGATGCCGCGGCCGGCGCGGCTTCGCGCATCACCCGGCCGGTGAGCCCGCGCTTGGCGCGGACACTGCCGATGACCCGGCACGCCACGTAGATCAGGAATGACAGCGTGGTCACGTAGGGGCTGATCGGGATCCGGCTGCCCAGGGCGAGCAGAATGCCGCCCACCGTGGCCGTCACGGCGAAGGCCACGCTCAGCAACACCACCAACCGTGGCGAGGTGGTCACCCGGAGGGCTGCCGCCGCAGGGGTGATGAGCAGGGCCAGCACCAGCAGGGCGCCAACGATCTGGATGGAGAGCGCCACACTCACGCCCAGCAGCACCATGAAGCCGATGGCCAGGCCGCGGACCGGCACGCCGCGTGCCTCTGCCATTTCGGGATCGACGCTGGCGAAGCTCAGCGGCCGCCAAATGGCGGCCAGCACCGCCATGACCACCACGGCGGTGCCTGCGAGGGCCTGCAGTTGCACGGTGTCCACGGAAACGATCTGGCCCGTCAGCAGGCCGAACTTATTGGCTGCCCGGCCCTCATACAGGGCCAGGAAGAGGATCCCCAGGCCGAGGCCGAAGGGCATGATGACGCCGATGATGGAGTTCTTGTCCCGGGCCCGGACCCCCATGAGGCCCAGCAGCAGCGCGGCCGCAACGGAACCGGCCAGCGAACCGAAGATGATGTCGGCGCCGATCAGCAGGGCGAACGCGGCGCCGGCGAAGGACAGCTCGGAGATGCCGTGCACGGCGAAGGCGAGGTCCCGCTTCATCACGAACGTGCCCACCAGCCCGCCGAGCAGGCCCAGCACAGCACCCGCCCAGATGGAGTTCTGAACCAGGGCCAGCAGTTCGCCGTAGTTCTCGAAGTTGAAGATGGTCTGCAGGATGCTGCCGAGATCCATTTAGAAATCCTCCCCGGCGGTTGCGTGGGCGTCGTCGTGGAAGTGGGTAGTGGCATCCGGGAGGCCGACCACAACGATCCTGCCGTTCGCGCGGATGACCTCCACGTGACTGTTGTACAGCTCCGAAAGGACCTCGGTGGTCATGACTTCCTCGGGCGTTCCCACCCGGAAGCGTCCGCCGGCCAGGTAGAGAACGCGGTCCACATAGTCGATCACGGGGTTGATTTCGTGGGTCACGAACACCACGGCGCTGTTCCGTTCGTGGCACTGCCTGTTGATCAGGGCGCTGACGCCCTGCTGGTGGTGCAGGTCCAGGGACAGCAGCGGTTCATCGCAAAGGAGCACCTGGGGTTCGGTGGCCAGGGCCTGGGCCACGCGGAGCCGCTGCTGCTCGCCGCCGGACAGCAGGCCCACCGGGACCTTGGCATAGTCGGAGGCGCCCACGAGGTCCAGCAGTTCGTCCACGCGGCGGTTGACCCCGGCTGCGCCAAGGCGCATGCCCCAGCGGTGGCCGTCGATGCCCAGGCCCACCAGGTCCCGGGCCCGCAGCGGGGTGTCCGGGGCGAAGGATTTCTGCTGCGGAATGTACCCGATGCGTTTGCTGCCGCGTTCCACCGGATGCCCGCCCAGCGAGACGGTGCCGGAGTGCAGTTCCTGGAGTCCCAGCAGGACCTTGAGGAAGCTCGTCTTTCCGCTGCCGTTCGGTCCGAGCACGGCGAAGAACTCCCCCGGGTTGATGTCCAGGTCGAGGCCGTCCCACAGGACTCGCCTGCCGAATTGGAGGCCGGCCCCGCGGAGGCTCACTACCGGTGTCAAAAGATTGTCCTCGATCCACGCGTTGCCGAAGGAACGCAGTTGTTGGTGGCGTGCGCAGGGCCCCGCAGCCGTCCTGAACATCTTAGGACGATTGCAGGGCCCACGGCGGCAGCAGTCTGTGGTGTTTGCTTGGCAAGGCCTGCTTGCCCGGGAGCTACTTGCCCAGGGCCTCGGTGAGGTTCTTGACGTTTGCGCCCATCCACTGGAGGTAGTCCATGCCCTCGGGCAGGGTTTCGGTGAAGTCAACCACCGGGATGCCCGCCGCGGTGGCCGCGTCCTTCACGGCCTCGGTCTGGGGGCCTTCTGTCTGGGCGTTGTAGGCCAGTAGGCGGACGGCCTTGGTCTGCAGCAGCTCGGTGGTCTCCTTCAGGACAGCCGGCGGCACGTCCGTGCCTTCCTCAATGGCAGCACTGAAGGCGGCCGGGGTCTTGTTTTCCAGGCCGGCTGCTTCCAGCAGGTATCCCGGGACCGGCTCCGTGACGGCAACCGGAACGGCGGTGCCGGCCGCCTTGACCGCACCCAGCTTTGCCTCCAGTCCGGCCAGCGAAGCCTTGAAGGTGTCCGCGTTGGCGGCAAAGGTTCCCGCGGAAGCGGAGTCCAGGGCACTGAGTTTCGCGGCCAAGGCGTCCGCCAGCTTGCCCATGGACGCCAGGCTGTACCAGACGTGCTCGTTGAAGTCGCCGTGGCTGTGCCCGTCGGCAGCCGCAGACTCGCTTGAGTGGGCCGGGTCTTCCTCCGGGGCAAGTCCGGACACTTCCACGGCGCTGACCATGTTGTCATGGCCCACGTTCGTGTCGTCGGCAAGCTTGTGCAGGAAGTCGTCGTAGCCGCCGCCGTTTTCCACTACCAGCTTGGCTTTGGACACTGCGAGCTTGTCCTGGGCATTGGCCTCGTAGGAGTGCGGGTCCTGGCTGGTCTTGGTGATGATGGATGTCACCTTGACCTTCTCGCCGCCGATGGCTTTCACGATGTCGCCGTACACATTGGTGGAGGTGACCACCTCAATGGCACCGGAAGACCCCGACGGCGGCACAGCGGCAGGAGCCGCACAGGCGGTGAGCAGAAGGGCCAGGCCGGCAGAGGCGGCCAGGGACAGGCGGGCGGCGGTGGTGCGCACGAAAACCTCGATCTAGTGAAAAGCAACAGGCTGGTGAAAACCAGCAGGCGAAATGAGAATCAAACCCAATAGCTGGCGTTTTCGAGTGTAGCGCCAAATGTGAATGATTCCTATTTAGGATTCCTCGCCGGCGGTCCGTAGTCCGGGCAGGGCGGCACTGCCGCCCTGCCCGGACTACTGTGCGCGCTCCTGGCCGCCCAGCCTCCGGATGCCGGTGGCCTGGGTGGCGTCACGGATCTCGCCCACGAGCTGTTCGATGACGTCTTCCAGGAAGAGCACACCCAGCGTGGCGCCACCCGGGCCCACCACACGGGCCAGGTGCGAGCCGGTACGCTGCATCACGGCCATCGCATCCTCGATCTCGTCGTCCGGCGACAGGTTGGCCAGCGAACGGATCCGGCCCTCGGCGATCCGGTGCTTCCGCCCCTCCTCCGGGATGGACAGCACATCCTTGACGTGGATGTAGCCGGCCAGCTCGCCGTCGTCGTCCAGCATCGGGAAGCGGGAGAATCCGGTACGGCTCACGGCCTTCTCCAGCCCCACCGGCGTGGACGCCGATTTGAGCATCACCAGCTTGTCCAGCGGCACCATGATGTGTGCCGCAGTGTGCTCCGAAAACTCCAGCGCACCGCTCAGCAGCCCGGATTCGTCATCCACCAAGCCATGCCGCCTGGACTCCTGCACGATCGACTGGACTTCTTCAAGTGTGAAGGAGGAGGTGACCTCGTCCTTGGGCTCGATCTTCATGAGCCGCAGGATGTGGTTGGCGGACCAGTTCAGCGTCCAGATGACCGGCTTCACCAGGCCGGCGATGAACATCAGCGGCGGGGCCAGCAGCAGCGCCGCCTTGTCGGCCACCGAAACCGAGATGTTCTTGGGCACCATTTCGCCGAACGTCACGTGCAGGAACGTCACGGCGAGCAGGGCGATGACGAAGGCCACCACGTCGGCCAGCTCGCCGGGCACCCCGACGGCGCCCAGCGGGACGGCCAGCAGGTGGTGGATGGCCGGTTCTGCCACCTGGAGGATCAGCAGCGAGCAGACCGTGATGCCCAGCTGCGCACACGCGAGCATGAGGGAGACGCTCTCCATGGCGCGGAGCGTGGTCTGTGCCCGTTTGGAGCCGGCCTCCGCCAGCGGTTCGATCTGGCTGCGCCGCGCAGACATGACCGCGAACTCGGCGGCCACGAAGAACGCGTTGCCGATCAGGAGCAGTACGAGCCAAAGGATTCCTGCCCAGTCGCTCATGCAGCACCTGCCTCGTGCTTGGCCTTGCGGCCGTCCGCATCCGCAGGCGGCCCGGGTTCGACGTGGCGGAAGCAGATCCGGTCGATCCGGCGGCCGTCCATGCGCGTGACGGTCAGGGTCCCGCCGCCGGTCTCCACGACGTCGCCCACGGCGGCTATGCGGCCCAGCCTGCTCATGACGTAGCCGCCCACCGTTTCATAGGTGGCCTCGTCCGGAACGGTGAGTCCCGGAATCTGTTCGGACACCTCATCCGGGCGCAGCAGGCCCGGGAAGTACCAGTCCCCCGAGGCACTCTGGAGCAGGCCCGGACGCACTTTGTCATGCTCATCGGAGACTTCGCCCACGATTTCCTCCACGAGGTCTTCAAGCGTGGCGATGCCGGCGGTGCCGCCGTATTCATCAAGCACGACGGCGAGCTGCAGGTTTCCCTCGCGGAGTTCCGTCAGGAGCGCATCCAGATGGATGGTCTCCGGCACCCGGAGGACGTCGGTCATGATGGCCCCCGCCTCCAGCTTGGCGCGACGGTCCGAAGGAACGGCCACGGCCTTCTTGACGTGCACCACGCCGCGGATGTCGTCCGCGGAATCGCCGATGACCGGGAAGCGCGAGTATCCGGTGCGACGCGCGGCGTCGATGATGTCCGTTACGGGCTGCTCAGCGTCGATGGTTTCCATGCGGATGCGCGGCGTCATGACATCGGCTGCCGTGCGTTCGGAGAAACTGAGCGTCCGGGCGACAAAGTTGGCCGTGCCGGCGTCGAGGGTTCCCAGCTCTGCCGAACGCCGGACCAGGGAGGCCAGCTCCGCAGGCGTGCGCGCGCCGGAGATCTCTTCCTTGGCCTCGAGTCCGAACAGGTTCAGGACCTTGTTGGAGAAGCCGTTGAGGACAACGATGGCGGGTTTGAACACAGCTGTGAAGACCAGCTGCGGCCGGGCCAGCCGGCGGCCCAGCGGGAAGGCCAAGGCAATGGCCATGTTCTTGGGCACCAGTTCACCGATCAGCATCGACAAGACCGTGGCGAAGGCCATCGCAATCACCAGTGCCACGGAGTGGGCAGCCTCCGGGCGGACGCCCAGCAGGCCGAGCGGCCCTACCAGGAGCCGGCCCACGGACGGTTCCATGACGAAGCCGGTCAGCAGCGTGGTGAGGGTAATGCCGAGCTGGCAGCTCGACAACTGGGTGGAGAGGGATTTCAGGCACTTCAGCAGCGGGACCGCGGCGTGGTCGCCGTCGTCGACCGCACGCTGGACCGTCGCCTGGTCGAGGGCGACGAGCGAGAATTCAACTGCTACGAAGAAGCCTGTTCCGAGAATCAGCAGGATGCCGGCGGCAAACAGGAGCCATTCCATTTAGCGGCCCCCTGCCTTGAGCGGGACCCGCGGTGAAAGCCGAAAGGAGAGCCGCGGCCAACCGGAGGTTCTGTCCGGCGGAGGCTGGTCGGGCGCGGCGGACGCATGGTCCGCGGCGCCGCCGGCACTGAAGGCCGGCGCGTGATGGGCATGTGAACGGGTGTTGCCGGCTCGGCGGGCAGGCTGTGCGGATTTGCCAAGACGGCTTCCGCTGCAGCTCCCAGGCCGGCACCTAGATTTACTGTCCATAAGGATTTCAGTCTACAGTCCGGCTACGGCCCCGCCGCGGCCCGCTTCACGGGGCGTCAATGTATGGTCGTTCGGCGCCTCGGAGGCTTTGCGTCCGCACCGGCATGATTTAGGTCACCACTATTGGCAGTTAACCAAAGATCGTAACTAGACTGGCAGGGGTCTGAGTTCGCGGGACCCGGACCCTGGTTCATCGTTGCAAAAACGCAACCTTCAGCCAGCTGGAAATCAACACTCATGGAAGAGGCGTATTTCAAGTGCCAGAGCAGCCCAGCCACCGTCTACCCGAGGAATTTGGCGGAAACGAGTGGCTCGTTGACGAACTGTACGAGCGGTACCAGCAGGACAAGAACTCGGTCGACACCAAGTGGTGGCCGCTTTTCGAATCCTTCAAGACCGGTGACGGCACTTCTTCCAACGGATCCTCCGCAGCAGCCATTGCTGCCAATCCCCCCACACGTGAACTTCCCGTCGTAGCCCCGGCTGCAGCGGCTCCGGCACCGTCGCCGGCCGCTCCCGCGGCTGCCCCGACTGCCGCCGCTCCTGCACCCGCTGCACCTGCGCCGGCAAGGAAAGCCCCCGCCACGGTTGCCCGTGACGGTGCCAAGAAGCCGGCCGGAGGCAACGCCGCCCAGCCGATCCCGGCTCAGCTGCCCAAGAGCACCAAGGCTCCCACGGCCCCCGAGGAAGACGTCGTCTCCGTCCTCCGCGGCCCGGCCAAGGCCATCGCCACCAACATGGTGACGAGCCTGGAAGTCCCCACCGCGACGAGCGTCCGCGCCGTACCGGCCAAACTGCTGATCGACAACCGTGTTGTCATCAACTCCAACCTTGCCCGTGCCCGCGGCGGCAAGGTGTCCTTCACCCACCTCATCGGCTACGCCGTGGTCCGCGCCCTGGCCCAGTTCCCGTCGATGAACGTCTACTACGACGAGGTGGACGGCAAGCCGGTGTCCGTGCAGCCGGCCCACGTCAACTTCGGCATCGCCATCGACATGCCCAAGCCCGATGGCACGCGCCTCCTGATGGTTCCGAACATCAAGAAGGCCGAGACCATGGACTTCGCGGAGTTCTGGCACACCTACGAGGACCTCATCAAGCGCGCCCGCAACGGCAAGCTCACCGCGGATGACCACGCAGGCACCACCGTCTCGCTGACCAACCCCGGCGGCATCGGCACGGTCCACTCCGTGCCGCGCCTGTCCAAGGGCCAGGCCGCCATCATCGGCGTCGGCGCTCTCGACTACCCGGCCGAGTGGCAGGGCGCCAGCGAGAAGATCATCGCCCAGAACGCCATCAGCAAGATCCTGACGCTGACCTCCACCTATGACCACCGCGTCATCCAGGGTGCCGGCAGTGGCGAGTTCCTGAAGCTGGTGCACCAGCTCCTGCTGGGCGCACAGAACTTCTACGACGAGATCTTCGAGGCGCTGCGCATTCCCTACGAGCCCGTCCGCTGGAGCCCCGACCTCCAGGTCGACCCTGCTGACGAGATCAACAAGGTTGCCCGCATCCAGCAGCTCATCCACTCCTACCGTGTGCGCGGCCACCTCATGGCCGATACCGACCCGCTGGAATACGTGCAGCGCAAGCACCCGGACCTCGATGTCCTGACCTACGGCCTGACGCTGTGGGACCTGGACCGCGAATGGCCCACGGGTGGCTTCGGCGGCAAGCCGATGCTCAAGTTCCGCGACATCCTCGGCGTCCTGCGCGATGCGTACTGCCGCACCACCGGCATCGAGTACATGCACATCCAGGAGCCTGCCGAGCGCAAGTGGTTCCAAGACCAGCTGGAGCACGCGTACTCGAAGCCGAGCCGCGAAGAGCAGCTGCGCATCGTGTCCAGGCTCAACGCTGCCGAGGCCTTCGAGACCTTCCTGCAGACCAAGTTCGTCGGTCAGAAGCGCTTCTCCCTTGAGGGCGGCGAGTCCCTGATTCCGCTGCTCGATGCCATCATCTCCGATGCCGCCGATGACGGCCTCGACGAAGTTGCCATCGGCATGGCCCACCGTGGCCGCCTCAACGTGCTCACCAACATCGCAGGCAAGACCTACGCCCAGGTGTTCCGTGAATTCGAGGGCACCCAGGATCCCCGCTCCGTCCAGGGTTCGGGTGACGTCAAGTACCACCTTGGTACCGAAGGCATGTTCACCTCGGACAACGGCAAGCAGACCAAGGTCTACCTGGCCGCCAACCCGTCCCACCTTGAAGCCGTTGACTCCGTCCTCGAAGGCATCGTCCGCGCCAAGCAGGACCGCCTGGACCAGGGCGAGGCCTTCCCGGTCCTGCCGATCATGGTCCACGGTGACGCGGCCTTCGCCGGCCAGGGCGTCGTGGCTGAGACCCTCAACCTGTCCCAGCTGCGCGGTTACCGCACGGGTGGCACCATCCACGTGATCGTGAACAACCAGGTCGGCTTCACCACGGCACCTTCATCCTCGCGTTCGTCCACGTACTCCACGGACGTCGCCAAGATGATCCAGGCCCCGGTATTCCACGTGAACGGTGACGACCCCGAGGCCGTGGTGCGCATCGCGCAGCTCGCCTACGAGTTCCGCCAGCGCTTCCACAAGGACGTTGTCATCGACATGGTGTGCTACCGCCGCCGCGGCCACAACGAGGGCGACGACCCCTCGATGACCCAGCCGCTGATGTACAACCTGATCGAAGCCAAGCGTTCGGTGCGCAAGCTCTACACCGAGTCGCTGATCGGCCGTGGCGACATCACCGAGGAAGAGGCAGAGCAGCTGCTCCGCGACTACCAGGAACGCCTCGAGCGCGTCTTCGCAGAGACCCACGCAGCCCAGACCTCGCCCATCCCGATCATCACGGCGGACTCCGCCGCGGTATCGGACATCGAGCGTCCCACTGCGCAGCAGGCGGACTTCGGCACCAACTCGCCGGCGTCCACCGCGATCTCCGTGGATACCCTCACCCGCATCGGCCAGGCCCACCTGGAGATTCCGGAAGGCTTCACCGTCCACTCCAAGCTCAAGCAGCTCCTCGAGAAGCGTGAGCAGATGTCCCGCGAAGGCGGCATCGACTGGGGCTTCGGCGAGATCGCGGCCTTTGGCTCTCTCATCATGGAGGGCGTCCCGGTCCGCCTCGCCGGCCAGGACTCCCGCCGCGGCACGTTCGTGCAGCGCCACGCGGTCTTCCACGACCGCGCCAACGGCAACGAGTGGCTGCCCTTGGGCAACCTCTCGGACAACCAGGCCAAGCTGTGGATCTACGACTCGCTGCTGTCCGAATACGCGGCCATGGGCTTCGAATACGGCTACTCCGTGGAGCGCCCGGACGCACTGGTGCTGTGGGAAGCCCAGTTCGGTGACTTCGTCAATGGTGCGCAGACCATCATCGATGAGTTCATTTCCTCCGCCGAACAGAAGTGGGGCCAGCGTTCCTCGCTCGTGCTCATGCTGCCGCACGGCTACGAGGGCCAGGGCCCGGACCACTCGTCCGCCCGCATCGAGCGCTTCCTGCAGCTCTGTGCCGAGGACAACATGATCGTGGCGAACCCCACCACGGCTGCCTCGCACTTCCACCTGCTGCGCCGCCAGGCGTACAGCCGTCCGCGCAAGCCGCTGATCATCTTCACCCCGAAGCAGCTGCTGCGCCTCAAGGCTGCGGCGTCCTCCGTTGCGGACTTCACCACGGGTGGCTTCAAGCCGGTCATCGCCGAGCACGAGCCGCTGCAGAACGTCGACCGGGTCATCCTGGTGTCCGGCCGCCTGTACTACGATCTGCTGTCGAACCGCCAGAAGTCCGGCGACACCTCGACGGCGATCGTACGCGTGGAGCAGCTGTACCCGCTGCCGCAGGCCGAGATCGAGGCGGAACTTGCCAAGTACCCCAACGCCGACATCGTCTGGGCCCAGGACGAGCCCGCCAACCAGGGCCCGTGGCCGTTCATCGGCCTGAACCTGCCGCAGGCGCTGGACCGCAAGGTCCAGCTGGTGTCGCGTCCGGCATCGGCATCCACGGCTGCCGGTTCCATGAAGCGCCACGCCGCCGAGCAGGACATGCTGCTCAAGCAGGCCTTCGCACGCAAGTAAACCCATGACTGCCCGGTTGGAGGTGGCGCATGCCGCTTCCAACCGGGCAGTCTTGTTTAACGACGACGATCGTCTGATGGATCGGGCGCGGAGGATCGGCCCGCCGGCCGCCGGGCCGGATACCATGCAAGGACCGCAACATAGTGTGAAGAGGTAGCCGTGGAAGACAGGAAGCTGCGCATTGCAGCTGTTGGAGATGAACTGCTCGCCGGACTGGGTGACCCCCGGGCCCTGGGCTGGCTGGGCCGTGTGCTGGCCCGCACGCCCCAGGACTCAGTTTCGGTGGAGAGTTTCGCACTCCCCTGTCCGATGGAAGGCACGGAGGGTCTCGCGGCCCGCTGGCAGGACGAGGCGGGGCGGCGCTTCAGCGACGCCCACGAGAACCGGCTGGTCATCGGGCTCTCCGGACGGGACCTCGAGTTCGGCCTGTCCACGGCGCGCAGCCGCCTGAACCTCGCCAACATCCTCGATGGCGCCTCGCACAGCGGCATCTCGGTTTTCGTGGTCGGCCCCCCGCCCACGCTTGATCCGGCCCGCAACCGCCGGCTCGCCGATCTGAACACGGCCTTCGCGGATGTCACCACGCGCCGCAACCACCACTATGTGGACACCTTTTCCCCGCTGCTCAACCACGAGCAGTGGCGGACGGACCTCGCCTCCAATGGCGGCACGCCCGGCCAGGCCGGTTACGGGCTGATGGCGTGGCTGGTGCTGCACCGCGGCTGGTTCCAGTGGCTCCGGATCGCGCAGCCCGAGTAAACATACCCGGGTAAGAAAAACAGCTCCTTCCTTTCGCGGGCCATTGCCATTCCGCGACTCGCGATATATCGTGAATTCATCAACGCGATATATCGCCTTTTTTGGAGGGGTCATGCCGGACAACAACTGGACCGTCACCGGTCCGAAAACCATCGACGTCGACGACGTCCGCTCGCTGAAGCTCGGCATCGTCAAGGGCCGCTTCGACATCATGACGCACGAGGAACCGTTCGCCCGGATCGAAGTCTCGGAAATCGACGGCGACCCGCTCTCGGTCTCGCTCGTCAACGGGCGCCTGGAAGTGCGCCACCAACTGCAGGGCCCGCAGGGCTGGTTCCGCAACCTCATGGACACGGTGAACAACACCAGCGCAAACACGGTGGTCATCAGCATCGCCCTGCCCGCCGGCGTCGACGTCGAGTCCGGAACCGTTAGCGGGGACGGCATGGTTTCCGGCGTCAGCGGCCGCTGCCGGCTCAACACGGTGTCCGGCTCGGTCCTGGCCGACGGCACTCGCGGCGAGCTCCACGTCAACACCGTCAGCGGCGATGTGATCGCCCGGAACCACGACGGCGTCCTGACCGCCAAGAGCGTTTCCGGCGAGGTGACGGCGTCGGGCAGGTTCAGCAGCATCCGCGCCACCACGGTCAGCGGGGAGCTCAGCTTCGATCTGCACAGCTACACGCACGACTTCGGGGCCAACTCGGTCTCCGGAGACCTCACCATCAGGCTTCCGCACGACGTCGGGGTGGACATTGTGGCCAAGTCCGCCAGCGGGACCCTGGTGATCGATGACCAGATGTATGCCCAGGCCGCCAGCAAGGTCCAGACGATCGTGGGCCCGGATGAGCGGCTCATGCTGGTGCGGACCAACTCCGTGTCCGGGAAGACCTACATCATCCACAGTGAGGCCGTCAGCGGCAGTGGGCAGGCCGTCCCCGGCGAGGCAGGCCTCTGATGCCTCCCGTCTTCGCCCACGGGGCCCTGCGCCTCTACCTCCTGGCGCTGCTGGAGTCCGGCCCCAAACACGGTTATGAGCTCATCAAGGCACTCGGCGACCGCTTCGGCGGCACCTACTCCCCCAGCGCCGGCACCATCTACCCCCGGCTCGGCAAGCTTGAGGAGGAGGGGCTCGTGGCCACCGAGGCCGAGGGCCGGCGCACCAAATACTCCATCACGGCGGCCGGCCTTGCGGAGCTGGACACCAGGCGCGGGGAACTGGCCGACGTCGAAGAGACCATCTCCGCTTCCGTGCGGCGGCTCGCCGACACGCTGCGGGAGGACATCCGGAGCAACATGCGCGGGCTGCGTGCCGATCTGGCGGCCACGGCCGAGGCCGCCAGGTCCACCGCGAAATCCATGGACTTCCAGGCCCGGACGGCGGCGCGGTATTCGCCGGAGGGCCACCGCATCCTCAAGGAGGCCGAGCTCCTGGTCCAGTCCTTCAGGGACGACCTCCGGGTGGAGCTTCGCCTGCACGCGGGAAGCAAGCCCCTGACGCCCGTGGCACTGGAAACCGTGCGCACCGTCCTGGACCAGGCCAGGATTTCGATCCGGAATTCCCTTCGGGACTGAGGCAGACCCGGCCGCCCACCCGGCGCCGTCGTCGTGCCGGTTCGCTGCGCGGCGTCCGGATGTGCGAAACTGGAGGGCAGCTTTATTGAGTATCAAAAAATTAAGGAGGCCAGCTATGAGCAAGCGTGCACGTAAGCGTCGTGACCGTAAGCGCGGCGGCGCAAACCACGGTAAGCGTCCCAACACCTAAGCCACCGGCTTAGCATAAAGGCTTAAATGCGAGGGCCCCGGAAACCATTGGTTTCCGGGGCCCTCGGCGTTCGGCTCGGTGGCACGGCGTGGGGACGCGGCGCGCCCTGGCGGCGTTACGCGGCGTGGCTAGACGTCCACCGGCTTGATCGAGTGGATCCGCTCAAGGATCGAGTTCTTCAGGTTTTCCGGCGCCGCTTCCGTGCACGAGCGCTTGACCAAGGTGCGGATGACGCACTCCAGGTCGTACTGCTCGGCGCACTCGGGGCAGCCGTCCAGGTGGTGCTTGATTTCCTTGAGGTCCTCACGCGTCAGCGCACCGTCAAGGTATTCGTAGATGCGCTGCATCCGGGTGTCGTCGCAATCGCCCAATCCTTGGCAGTCGCTCATTTCTGTTTCTCCTGTGTGTTGCTCCCGGCCGGAGCCTGGTCTTCCGTGCGGGCCTTGAATCCCCGCTCTGCGGCGTAATCCGCCAGCATGTCCCGCAGCATCCTCCGGCCGCGGTGCAGCCTGGACATCACGGTCCCGATCGGGGTGTTCATGATTTCCGATATTTCCTTGTATGCATAGCCCTCGACGTCGGCGAAGTACACCGCGAGGCGGAATTCCTCCGGGATCGCCTGCAGGGCCTTCTTGACGTCGGAGTCCGGCAGGTGATCGAGGGCTTCCGCTTCGGCGGAACGGAGCCCCGACGACGTGTGCGATTCCGCCCTGGCGAGCTGCCAGTCCTCGATCGTGTCCGAATTCGACTGCAGCGGTTCGCGCTGCCGTTTCCGGTAGAGGTTGATGTACGTGTTCGTCAGGATGCGGTACAGCCAGGCCTTGAGGTTCGTTCCGGGCTTGTACTGGTGAAACGCCGAGAACGCCTTCGTGTAGGCCTCCTGGACGAGGTCCTCGGCATCGGAAGGGTTCCGGGCCATCCGCATCGCTGCCGAATACAGCTGGTCGACGTACTGCATGGCGTCGCGCTCGAAGCGCAGCCTCCGCTGTTCCGGAGTCTCCGCTTCCAGATCGACGCCGGCGTCGCCACTGTGGCTCACGTCGTCGACGGTGTCAGCTGCCAACGCGGCGTCTTCCGCCCCGGCTGCCGGGTATATGGCCGCTGCGGCCGGATCCATGGTGCTCATTGTTGTCAAGTCTACTGTCACCTTCCGCGATGCCGGCCGCAGTGCAAGCAAGGGATCCAGCAGCTCTTCGCGGTCCTTAAGCAACGTCAAAAAACCATCTCCGCTCGCTGATGTGGCAATCACAATTCCGCGGTCCGGCCTCCACCGCACCTTCTCTTCACAACGGTGCCCGCTGGGTAAATATTCCGCAAAGGTGCAAGACTAGAGCAGACTGCACCCCTTGAACGTTGTGGCAAGCCCTCAGGAGGCAAGACATGTCCCTTATCCGTTTTCTCGCCCGGCCCATGCTGGCGTCCAGCTTTGTCATCGCAGGCCTGGACAAGCTCAAGAACGCGGATGACACGGCGGCCCAACTGTCCCCCATCCTGCGCCGGGCTTCGGAATCCCTGCCGTTCCCGGCGGATGAAAAGATGCTCGCCCGGATGATCGGCGGCGCTCAGCTTGGTGCCGGCGCGCTGCTGGGCCTGGGCAAGTTCGCGCGCTTCTCAGCCGCGGTGCTGACCCTGACCTCGGCATTGAACACTTTCGTGGAGTGGCGCTCGGCAGACATCAGCACCAAGGAGGGCCGCCAGGCGCGCCGCGCCCAGCTGCTCAAGAACATTTCACTCACGGGCGGCGTGCTGCTCGCGGCCGCCGACACGGCAGGCCGCCCCAGCCTGGCCTGGCGGGCAGAACATCTGGCCATCGACGCCAGGAAGGCCACAGGCAAGCAGCTCAAGAGGGCAGACAAAGCCGTCCGCAAGGCCGTAGACAACGCAGTTGGAGCATAAGGAAGCATGACAGGTACCACCGCAGCAAACCCCGATGCCGCAGGCATCACCCCCGATTCAACCCTCCCCCTGTGGCCGGCTCCGTATGCGCACGGGCCCGTGGATGCCACCGTCACGGTCCCGGGGTCCAAATCGCTGACCAACCGCTACCTGGTGCTGGCAGCGCTCGCCGACGGCCCGTCCAGGCTCCGCGCGCCCCTGCATTCCCGCGATTCCGTCCTGATGGTCGAGGCGCTGCGCCGCCTCGGTGCCACCATCACCGAGGTCCCCGGCGACGGCGACTACGGACCGGACCTTGAAATCACCCCCATCGACCCGGCGGCCCCTGGGTCCGACACCGCCATCGACTGCGGCCTTGCCGGCACGGTCATGCGCTTCGTCCCGCCACTGGCCGCCCTGCGCAAGGGCAGCACGGTGTTCGACGGCGATCCGCACGCCCGCAAGCGCCCCATGGGCACCATCATCGAGGCACTGGGCGCGCTCGGACTGTCCGTCGGCGCCGCTGATGGCGGCCCGGCGTCATCCCTTCCCTTCACGGTGAAGGGCACGGGCGAAGTCCGCGGCGGGCATCTGGTCATCGACGCCAGCGCCTCCTCGCAGTTTGTCTCCGCGCTCCTGCTGGTCGGCGCCCGCTTCACGGAGGGCCTGCACCTGGAGCATGTGGGCAAGCCCGTGCCCAGCCTGGACCACATCAACATGACGGTGGCGGTCCTGCGCGGCGTGGGCGTGCTGGTGGACGATTCGGTTCCCAACCACTGGCGCGTGGCTCCGGGCCCCATCCGGGCCTTCGACCAGCGCATCGAACAGGATCTCTCCAACGCGGGGCCCTTCCTGGCTGCCGCACTCGCCACCCGGGGCACGGTCCGGATCCCCAACTGGCCCACGGAAACCACCCAGGTGGGGGATCTCTGGCGTGGGATCCTGGCCACCATGGGAGCCACCGTGACCCTGGTGGGCGGCACGCTCACCGTCACCGGCGGCCCCGAAATCAAGGGCGCGGACTTCGACGAAACCAGCGAACTCGCTCCCACCGTCGCCGCGCTCTGCGCCCTGGCCAGCGGACCGTCCCGCCTGACCGGCATTGCGCACCTGCGCGGCCATGAAACTGACCGGCTCGCAGCGCTCGTCGCCGAGATCAAGCGGCTCGGCGGCGACGCAGAGGAGACCAGCGACGGACTCATCATCCGCCCCGCAACCCTGCATGCCGGCGTCGTGCACAGCTACGCCGACCACCGCATGGCGACGGCCGGCGCCATCCTCGGCCTCGCCGTCGAGGGCGTGCAGGTGGAGGACATCGCCACGACGTCCAAGACCATGCCGGAATTCCCGCAGATCTGGGCCGCCATGCTTGTCCAGGGCCAGGCCAGCGAAGAGGCCGGCAACTGAGCATGGGACGCGATGCACGCTCCTGGGATGAATCCGACGTCCGGATCCGGCCCAACAAGAAGGGCACCCGGCCCCGCACCAAGGACAGGCCCAGCTACGACGACGCGGTGATCGGCCGCATCATCACTGTGGACCGCGGCCGCTACACCGCCGTGGTGGGCGAAGACTCCGACAATGAGCGCATCATCATCGCGGCCCGCGCGCGTGAGCTGCGGCGCAACCCCGTGGTCCCCGGCGATTTCGTGGCCCTGGTGGGCGATGTGTCCGGCGAACCCGATACCCTGGCCCGGCTGGTCAGGGTCGAAGAACGCAAAACGCTGCTGCGCCGCAGCGCCGATGACACCGACCCCATCGAGCGCGTGGTTGTCGCCAACGCGGACCAGCTGGTGGTGGTGGTGGCGGCCGCCAACCCCGAGCCCCGCACCGGCTTCATCGACCGTGCCCTCGTGGCAGCCTACGACGCCGGCATCGAGCCGCTGCTGCTCGTCACCAAGGCCGACGTCAAGGACCCGGCCGAGCTCCTGGCGAACTACCTGAGCCTGGACTTCCCGGTCATCATCAGCCGCACCGCCGACGCCGAGGCCTCCGGCATCGACGCCCGCTCCGACGACGGCCTGTCCGCACGCCTGGACAGCGACGCCGTGTCCCAGCTCCGCGCCTACCTGGACGGCAAGGTCACAGTCATGCTGGGCCATTCCGGCGTCGGGAAGTCCACCATGGTCAACGCCCTGACAGGCGCGGAACGCGCCACGGGCGGCGTCAACGCCGTCACCGGCCGCGGCCGCCACACTTCCTCATCCGCGCTGGCACTGAAGCTCAACAACGCCCCCGGCGGCAGCTGGATCATCGATACCCCCGGCATCCGCTCGTTCGGACTGGCCCACGTGGATGCCGACCGGATCCTGCACGCCTTCCCGGACCTCGAACCCGGCACGGAAAGCTGCGACCGCGGCTGCAAGCACGACGCCACCGCGGTGAACTGCGGGCTGGACCCGTGGGTGACGGGTGGCCACGCAGGACCCTCCGGCGTCGCCCGCCTGGGCTCCCTGCGCAGGCTCCTGGGAGCAGACCCGCGCCAGGAAGCGAAGGAAACCAAGGAACTCGGCACGGTCAACTAGGCCGTTGCCGCTCCACGTCCCCGATGGGCAGCGCGATTGACGGTAGTTTGGAACCATGACCCAAGCCGCTTCAAGCTACAACGATGACCTGCGCCTGGCCCACGTCCTGGCCGATTCAGTGGACGCCCAGACCATGGACCGGTTCAAGGCCCTGGACCTGCAGGTGGAAACCAAGCCCGACCTGACCCCCGTGACGGACGCCGACAAGGCGGCCGAGGAAGCCATCCGCGGCCAACTGTCGCGCTCGCGTCCGCGCGATGCCGTCCTGGGCGAGGAATTCGGCAGCAGCGGCCACGGCTCCCGGCGCTGGATCATCGACCCCATCGACGGCACCAAGAACTTCGTGCGCGGCGTGCCCGTCTGGGCAACCCTGATTGCGCTCGTGGATGAGGGCGAGCCCGTGGTGGGCCTGGTCAGTGCCCCGGCACTGGGCAAGCGCTGGTGGGCCGCCAAGGGCTCCGGAGCCTACATGGGCCGCTCGCTGGCCGCCGCCACCCGGCTAAAGGTCTCCAACGTTTCCCGGCTGGCCGATGCCTCCTTGTCTTACTCGAGCCTGAGCGGCTGGAAGGAACGCGGCAACCTGGACGAATTCCTGGGCCTGACCGAGGACGTCTGGCGCACGCGCGCATACGGCGATTTCTGGTCGTACTGCATGGTGGCCGAAGGCTCCGTGGACATCGCCTGCGAACCCGAGCTGAACCTCTACGACATGGCCGCCCTCGTGCCGATCGTCACGGAAGCAGGCGGCCGCTTCACCTCGCTGGAAGGCGAAGACGGTCCGTTCGGAGGCAACGCCCTTGCCACGAACTCCATCCTGCATTCGGAGGTCCTCAAGCGGCTGAACCCCGGCCTGGACGACCTTCTCTAGATCCACGCCCGGGCGAGCCCCGGAAGAGTTTGGCAAAATTTTCGACGGCGGACGCCCCCATTTGAACTGGTCCCCGAATGTTGGACTGGCTAAATGGGATTCTAGGCTGCAAGGGTCTGGGCACGGTATTGCACCGGGCTCAGGCCCTTGAGCTTTGTGGAGATCCGTTCGGTGTTGTACCAGCGGATGTACTCGTGCAAAGCCGTTGCCAGTGCTTCGGTGTTGAGGAACCGGACGTAGTGGAAGAGTTCTTCCTTGAGGTGTCCGAAGTAGTTCTCCATGACGGCGTTGTCGTAGCAGTTGCCCTTGCGGGACATCGATTGGGCCGCGCCGGCACCTTGCAGGAGGTTCCGCCAGGAGGCGTGCTGGTACTGGAAGCCCTGGTCCGAATGCACGAGCGGCTGCTGGCCGGACTCGAGCGTCGCCAGGGCCTCGCGCAGTGAGGTGTTGGTCAGCTCCAGGTTCGGGGACGAACCGATGGTGTAGGAGATGATCTGCCGGTCGAAGAGGTCCATGACCGGTGAGAGATAGAGCTTCCGGTCCCCGACGCGGAACTCCGTCACGTCGGTAACCCACTTCTGGTTCGGGGCATCAGCGTCGAACTCCCGGTTCAGCAGGTTCGGGGCAATGGCGCCCTGTTCGCCTCGGTAGGAGTTGTAGCGCTTCTTCCGCCGGACCTTGCAGAGCAGTTGCAGTAAGCGCATCAGCTTCAGCACGGTCTTCTTCGCGACCGTCCAGCCTTGCTTGACCAGCTCGGTGTGGATGCGGCGGTGCCCGTACCGGCCGTGGTTCTTCTCGAAGATCTCCGTGACTGCAGCCTTGAGTGCTTCCTTCGGATCGGGTGCCTGGAGACGGGCCTGGTGATAGAAGAACGTCGACCGGGCAAGCCCTGAGACATCCAGCAGAACGGGCAGGGGAAGTCAGCCTTGAGGGCGATGAGGGCCTGGACCTTCACCGTTGTTTTTGCGCCCTCAAGGCCCGCAATTTTCCCAGGTACGCCACCTCGGAGCGCAACCGCTCGTTCTCCCGCCGCAACCTCTCCAACTCGGGCAGCTCCGCAGGCGGCGGGGAATCTGGCTTCCGGGGCCTGCCTTTGGGCTTGGGCCGCAACCCGTCCTCGCCCTCCAGCCGATACGCCCTGATCCAGGCTTCCAGTAGGCGAGGCGAGGACAAACCGGCCTCCACCGCCAGATCCGGGGCAGTCTCGCCAGCGATGAACCGTTCGACCAACGCGAGCTTAGATTCGAAAGAGTACTTCTGCTTCGTCGGCTTGGTCACCAGCGCTCCTCGACCATGGATCCTCCACCGCCGATAGAGACGCTTGACCGGCGCCCGAGACACAGCCAGCGCCCTGGCCGTCGCCTTATCCGCGATGCCCTTCTCAAACCACGCTACCGCGGCCTCGCGCTGATCCTCTGATAACGAACTGCTCGCATACATAAAACTGCTCCCCGGGAGTCGGAACTGAATTTCTCAGTCCAACTTCCGGGGAGCAGTTCAATTTGAGGGCGGCCGCCGTCTTTTCTTCGAAATAATGCCGATTTCAAGGGCATCGTAACAAACTGCTTAACAAACGTATCCCGCGTTGGAAGAGGCCATGGCTGTGCCCTAGCCTTGTTACAGGTCACGAGTGCCAGCGCTAAACCCCGGTTTGCTGGCCGGCAACCCTCCATTCGCGGTGGGGTGCCCCGGGTGACGACCAGGCCGGTCCGGACATGGATGCGGCAAGCGCGGATCCCCTGCATGCGGGGTCCTTCTTGAGTGAGGTCCCATGAGCACTGCCACTTTTACTCCTACCGCCGTCCAGCCGTCGTCTGCTCAGTCGAACGCCGCCTCCCGGCCCCTGGCCGCCGTCACCGGTGCAGAGCTGCAGGCGCCCTTGATCCAGGGCGGACACGTCCGCTATGCGAACCTCGACTACGGCGCATCGGCACCGGCCTTGACTGTGGTCTCCGCCTACCTCAATGAGGTCCTGCCCTACTACGCCAGCGTCCACCGGGGGGCGGGCTACGCCTCCCAGATCAGCACCTCGGTCTACGAAAACTCGCGGAACATCGTCCGCGAATTCGTGGGCGGCCGATCGGACGATTCCGTCATCTTCACCCGGAACACCACAGATTCCCTTAACCTGCTGGCAGGCTGCCTGCCCGTGCGGGACGGCGAACACATCGGCGAGGTCCTCTACTTGGACATCGAGCACCACGCCAACCTCCTGCCCTGGCAGGGCGTCCCGCACCGGAGCATCGTTGCGGCGGACACCCTTGCCGAGACCATCGCGAACGTCCGCGTGGCCCTGGAGCAGGGCGGCGTCAGCCTGCTCGCCGTGACCGGCGCCTCCAACGTCACCGGTGAAATCCTGCCGATCGCGGCCCTGGCCACGCTGGCCCATGAGTTTGGCGCCAGAATCGTGGTGGATGCGGCGCAGCTCGCACCGCACCGCCGCATCGACATCGCAGCGTCCGACGTCGACTACCTCGTCTTCTCCGGCCACAAGCTCTACGCGCCGTTCGGCGCCGGCGTACTGGTCGGCCGTCCGGACTGGCTCGACGCCGGAACCCCGCACCTTGCCGGCGGCGGGGCCGTGCGCGAGGCACGCCTGGATTCGGTCAGCTGGGCCACGGGCCCGGCCCGGCACGAGGGCGGTTCGCCCAACGTGCTCGGCGCCGCAACCCTCGCCCGCGCCACCCAAGTGCTCGCCTCCC
Source organism: Arthrobacter sp. CJ23 (assembly GCF_024741795.1). Classification (NCBI taxonomy): domain Bacteria; kingdom Bacillati; phylum Actinomycetota; class Actinomycetes; order Micrococcales; family Micrococcaceae; genus Arthrobacter; species Arthrobacter sp. CJ23. Next base: position 3,049,743 of record NZ_CP102950.1, read on the forward strand.
TCGACCAGGATGTCTGGCACGCCCACGAGGCCGCCATCCGCTCGCACCTGGTGGAAGGACTCAACCGGATCGACGGCGTCACCGTCCACCAGATCTTCAGCGACACGGACACCGAAAACGACACCATCGGCGTCGTGAACTTCTCGGTACAGGGCTTCGACGCCGGACTGGTCGCCGCCTATCTGGCCGCCGAACACGGCATTGGCCTGCGCGACGGGCGCTTCTGCGCCCATCCGCTGCTCAAGCGCCTCGGCCTGCCCTCGGGTTCCCTGCGCGCCAGCTTCGGCGTCGGGTCCCGGCTGGAAGATGCCGTCCGCCTGCTGGCGGGCATCGAAGAGCTCAAGCGCACCGGCCTCGGCTGGGACTACGTGGTGGACGCCGGGCGCTGGGTGCCGGCCAACGATCACCGCAGCTACCCCGAGTGGGCACCGAACACCCCGGGCACGGCTGGCGCCGCCCCCTGCACCATCGACTGACGGCCCGCGGCCGCTCGCGGAATCAGCGGCCGGTCCGCGACGGCGGGGCGCGGCCAGGAACTTTGCGTGCGGTAAATTCGTAGGGTACTTGTAGCCAGCCGTGAAGGAGTCTGTGCGTGGCCCTGCATTCCCAAGGCAGCCGGGGCGGCCCCAAACTCGGCGGCCCCAAACTCCATGAGCAGCGCCGCCGCGAACTCGCGCGAAGCTTCCAGGACGGCGGCGAGCACTACGAGCAGGTGCGCCCGGGCTACCCAGCCGATTCCGCCGACTGGCTCTTGCCCGCCGGCGCACGGACAGCCGCGGACCTCGGCGCGGGCACGGGAAAATTCACAGCACTCCTCGTGGAACGCGGCCTCGAAGTTGCCGCGGTGGACCCTTCCACTGACATGCTGGAGCAGCTGCGCAAGGCCTTCCCGGAGGTCCATGCACTGGAGGGCACAGCCGAGGCAACAACACTGGCGGACTCAGCATTCGACGTCGTCAGTGTTGCCCAGGCATGGCACTGGTGCGATCCCCTCAAAGCCAGCACGGAGATCGCACGCATCCTCCGGCCCCACGGCACCCTGGGGCTGATCTGGAACCAGCTGGACACCTCGGTGCCGTGGGTCCACCGCCTTTCACGCATCATGCACGCCGGCGATGTGCACAAGCCGGACTTCCGCCCGCACATCGGCCCGGAGTTCACGGGACTCGAGAGCCACCTGACGCGCTGGGAGGATCCGCTGACCCCGGAGGAGATCATGGAACTCGTAAAATCCCGCAGCTACTATCTGCGGGCCAACGAAGCAACCCGGGCCAAGGTCACGGCGAATCTCGGGTGGTACCTGTTCGAACACCTGGGCCACGCCCCGGGCGAGATCCTGCAACTGCCCTACCTCACCCAGACCTGGCGTGCCGTCAAGATCTGAGGCGGCCACGTCCACGGTAGGCTTGGGAACGTGAAGACCAGTGCGCCCTCCTCCTCGATCGAGGACTACGTCAAGGTCATCTACTCCTTCACGGAGTGGCAGGACAAGCCCATTACGTCCTCGCAGCTGGCCCAGCGGCTCGGCGTCGCCAATTCATCCGTTTCCGAGATGGTCCGCAAGCTCAAGGACCAGGGGCTCGTGGACCACCAGCCCTACAGCGCCATCACGCTGACCGGCGAAGGGATGCGGCTTGCCCTGGCGATGGTCCGGCGGCACCGGCTGATCGAGACCTATCTGGTCCAGGAACTGGGCTACAGCTGGGACGAAGTCCACGACGAAGCCGAAATGCTCGAGCACGCCGTCTCCGAAACGTTCATCGAACGGATGTCGGCCAAGCTCGGAAACCCTGGACGCGACCCCCACGGCGATCCCATCCCGGCCGCGGACGGTTCCGTGCGGCTGCCCCATGCGCACCGCCTGATCGAGCTCGACGACGGCCATTCCGGCCGGATCACCCGCATCAGCGATGAAAACCCGGATCTGCTGCGTTATCTCGCGTCCGAGGACATCAACCTCGACGCCGACGTGGAAGTCGTGGGCCGCAAGCCCTTCGGCGGCGCGCTGGTGGTGCGGATCGGCAGCGGCGCCCAACGCCGCGAGTTCGACCTTGCTGACGAGGTCACCTCGGCTCTCTGGGTGCAGAGCGAGTCCGTCCACGAAGGCTGTGTCCTCAGCGAAAGCTGAGCGCCGCCACCGACGGCCGGGCCGCCTGCCGGCAGGCTGCCGGTGGGTGGCGTCGGGCGGAAAGGGCCGGGCGGAATCACCCGGGGCAGAAGTCCCGTATCGTTGAATGGTGATTAGTAGACGTGACGCCGCATTGGCCCTTGATATTCCGATGGAAATGGCCCAGCGCCACGGCATTCCGTCCAGGCTCACCGAGGCAGAGCTGGCAGAGCTGCAGAACAACCCCCCGCAGTGGCTGCTGCAGTCGCGCGCCAACCGCACCGGCAAACGCCCGGTCTGGGTGCATCTCAGCTGCGCGGTGTGCGGCTACTCCGAGGCCATCCGCCCCAAGAAATGGTGGCCGGACTTTTCCTTCGTCTTCTGCGGCCACCACCGGAACAGCGAGCTTCCGGAGCTGTACGCGGGCCAGGTGCGCAGTGAATTCGACGGCATCGGCAGCCGGTTCATCGGCGTCGTCGACGTGGACGCGAAACAGGGGTAGCTTACAAACTAAGGGGTCATGCCGGCCCCGCAGTGAGGGAGTGGATCATGCCTGACAAATCACCGCACAAGCACGAAGCCAAAAAAGCAGCCAAGTCCATCAAGGAAAAACGGGCGGACAAGCGCGCCAAGGGAATCAACGAGGCCGGAATCGACCCCGTGGCACACATCAAAAAGAGGTAGGCAAAGCCGGGGCCAGCAGCCCCGGCTTCTGTTTGTGGGGTGAAGTGTGCGCTTGGTTCCTGTCCGCGCGGATCCCTTATCCGGCGTCGCTCATCTCGCTCGGCACAGCGAAGACGTGGAGGCTCTTGCCCTCCCGCAGGACCGTGAGCGGGAACGGCTCTCCGATGGCATCGGCGAACAGAAGTTTCTGCAGGCTTTCGGCGCTTGACACGGCCCGCCCCTGCGCGCTGAGAACGAGGTCCCCCGGCTCCAGGCCGGCACGTTCGGCCGGAGATCCCGCGATCACTTCCACCACCCGCAGCGCCTCCTTCTGCCCGGTCCGGACCACGGCACTGGCGTCGAGCGGAATGGGTGTGCTGACCAGCCCCAGATAGGCCCGTCGCACGCGGCCGTCCTTGAGCAGGGCGGCAATGATCCTCTGGGTGGTGGTGTTGATGGGCACGGCCAACCCGAGGCCAAGACCGGCCACCGCAGTATTGATCCCCACGATCCGGCCGCGGGTGTCGGCCAGCGCTCCCCCGGAGTTCCCCGGGTTCAGGGCCGCGTCGGTCTGGATGACGTCCTCGATCACGCGCGTGTGCGCTCCCGCCCTGACGGGGATGGACCGGCCCAGGCCGCTGACGACGCCGGCCGTCACCGATCCCGTCAGCCCCAGCGGGTTGCCGACCGCGATCACCAGCTGCCCGACCCGCAGCGTTTCCGCGTTGCCGAGGATGGCTGGCGGCGGCGTGCTGCGGAGCCCTCGGACAATGGCCAGATCGGACAAGCGGTCGGCACCGACCAACTCGACGTCGCTGTGCTTGCCGTCAGCGAACACCGCACGGCCGGAACGGAGGCCGGCCACCACATGCGCGTTGGTCAGCATGTAGCCGTCGCCCGTGAACACGACGGCTGAGCCGCTGCCCATCCTGACGCGGCCGTTGCGACGCTCACTGGTCATTTCGATGGCCGCAACGTGGGGCGTGACGGACTCCGCCACACGCATGACCGTCCGTGAATACTCGTCGAGAACGTCGTCGCTCTCGTCCGGAAGATCGAAGCCTGGTGCTGTGCTCACCGTGCGCCTCCTGTGGTCGCCGCCGGGTGTGTTGCCTACCCAGTACAACGACGGCGGCCGCCCGCCTAGTCCGGGATCGCCTACGCCGTGGGTGAACGACGTTGTTCCGGGAACAAGTCAGCCCCTGGATCACGAGGATCCAGGGGCCGCCTTAGGTGGAGATGGGGGGAATTGAACCCCCGTCCGATGTCGTGTTAACAGGGCTTCTCCGGGCGCAGTTTGCGTCGGATTTTCTCGGCCCCAGCCCTCCTGCAAACAGGTGGCTGATCCGGGCCCAGTCATCTAAGAGTCCCGCTTACCTCGATGACGGAGGCAAACAGCAGTGGCTATCTAAATGACGCCAGGATCCGGGGCAATAGCAACCTCGGGCTGACGGACTGTCTTACTGCTTAGGCAGCAAGAGCGAAGTCAGTGCGCTTGTTTTCGGCACTTATTGGTTTGCAGACAGCGTTTACGAGATAATTCTGCATCCTCGGCCCGCTTCACCTGTCGCGACTAACATCGTCGAAACCGATCATCCCCGTATTTTGTTATCAATCCGGCGGACCCTCCGATTGCTCGGAAACCCTGCCGGGCTATTCATCATAACGCATCCACGGCCCCGCTCATTCCCGGGACACGGTCATGCCCGAGCCACGCCCGCCCGCAGAAGCACCGCGCCGGTCAGCGTCGGTTTCGCTCCCGCAGTTCGCGCAGCGACTCGCGCTTGTCCTGCTGCTCACGCAGCGTCTGGCGCTTGTCGTAGTCCTTCTTGCCGCGGGCAATCGCGATTTCCACCTTGGCCCGGCCGTCGAGGAAATACAGCTGGAGCGGAACCACAGTGAACCCGGACTCGCGGATCTTCACCGAGATCTTGTTGAGCTCCTCACGGTGCAGCAACAGCTTCCGACGGCGGCGGGCGGAGTGGTTGGTCCAGCTCCCCTGGTTGTACTCGGGGATGTGGATGCCCTCCATCCACAGCTCATCGTTGTAGAAGGTGCAGAAGCCATCCACCATCGATGCGTGGCCTTCGCGGAGGGACTTCACCTCGGTTCCCATGAGGGCGATGCCGGCCTCATAGGTGTCGAGGACATGGTAGTCATGCCGGGCCTTCCGATTGGTGGCCACTACCTTACGGCCACTTTCCTTGGGCACGGTAGAACTCCTTGTCAATTGCAGATTCCCACTAGTTTACGCCAGCACCGGAGCAGCCAGGAATGGGCTAGAGGAGCGTCATGGGATCTACCCACTGCCCATTCAGGACCGTCTCGAAGTGCGAGTGGCAGCCGGTGGAGTTGCCGGTGGTTCCAGAGTAGGCGATCAGCTGGCCCTGGCTCACGTACTGGCCGTTCGAGACCGTCACGCTTGTGTTGTGGTAATAGATCGTCGTCAGCGAGTTGCCGGCCATCACACCGTGCGAGATCTTCACCCGGTAGCCGCCGCCGTCGTTGCCCCAGCCGGAGGAGAAAACAGTACCGGCGGCAGCAGCATAGACGGGGGTGCCGCACGGCGCACCGAAGTCGATGCCCGTGTGCATGTAGCCACCGGTGCCGTAGAAATCGATGGTACCCGGCGGGGTAGCGCGCCAGCCGAAGCCGGACGTGATGGGGATGCCGGCGAAGGGGTGGCGTAGACCAAAGGCCGACGGCGAGCCGATCGGCGGAACCCAGTCCGTCACGGGCGGCGGCGCCTGGCCCTGCGCTGCGGCTGCTGCAGCAGCTGCGGCGGCTGCCGCCTCGGCGATCCGGCGCTGTTCTGCTTCCCAGGCTTCGCGGAGCTTGCGGTCGCGCTCCACGATCTCGGCCGCCACTGCGTCCTGGGCAGCCTTGACCCGCCGGAGGTCGTTCTCGATGCCCGGCTTGGCTGCCTGCAGCTGGGCGTTCAGGCGTGTGGTTTCGTCGATGAGGCGGTCGACTTCCGCTTTCTTGGCGGCGGCCTCATCGCGGGCGGCCTTTTCACGTTCCAGCGCGGCGTCGGCCTTGGACTTCAGGTCCTTGATCTCTTCCTCGACGGCGGCAAGCCTCGCCTGGGAGTTCACGTTGGTGGCGTTCTGCTGCGTGAGCTTGTTCATCGCCGCGTTCTGGCTGCGCATCGCCTGGTCGGCGAGGTCCATGGATTCGGTCAGGTTGCCGGAATCGTTGGAGCCGAACAGCAGGGCGATGTTGGTGGGCACGCCGCCGGACTTGTAGGCCTGCGACGCGATTTGTCCGATCAGCTTCTTGGTGTCGCTGATCTTCTGCTTGTCGTTCTCGAGTTGTTCGGTGATCTTGGCCTTGTTCTGCTGCGCCAGGTCCACCCGGGCCGCAAGGGCCTCGACCTCCTTGACGGCACCGGCAACCCGGCCCTGGGCTTCCAGGAGTGCCTGCTGCGCCCCGGGAAGCTGTCCCTGGTAGATCACGAGGTCCCCGGCGGCCTTGGCAATCTTGGAGTCCACGAACTCCAGGGACTGCTCAACCCTGGCGGCTTCTGCCTGCAGCGCAGCCTGCTGGTCTTCGAGATTGTCGGCGCGCGCCACCGGGGCCGCGGCCCCCATGCTCACGGCGAGGCCCACCACCAGGGTGGCGCCAAGAATCCGAGCCCGGCCGGCCAAGCGGCCCGCGTTCAGAGACTTCAGCTTGGGCGCGGTCATGAGGATTCCTTTGCGGTTGTCGTCACAGGTCTTCATGCTAGACCTTCACGTACCGGCGAAGGGTCAGCAGGGACGATATTCCGGCCAAGCCGCCGCCGAGCGCTATCAGCACGGGCGCGATCACCAGAACCTGGGCGGACGAAATGAAGGGTGTGTTCAGGAACTGCTTGGACAGGTCCCCGTTCAACCAGAAGTGAGCCATGAGCCACAGGGTCACCGAGGCAAGCAGCGCACCCACCACTGCCGAGATGACTCCCTCGAGGATGAACGGCAGCTGGATGACGGTCTTGGATGCTCCCACCAGCCTCATGATGCCGGTTTCCCGGCGCCGGCTGAAAGCGGACAGGCGGATGGTCGTCGTGATCAGCAGGACCGCGCAGAAGATCATGATCGCGGCGACACCCACGGCGGCCACCGAGGCGCCGTTCATCCAAGCGAAGATCCGTTCAAGGACCTGCCTCTGGTCGCTCACTGTCTCGACGCCGGGCTGCGAGGAAAAGGTCTCGCTGATGATCTGGTACTTCTCCGGATTCTTCATGTTGATGCGGAAGGACGCGGGAAGCTGGTCCTCGCTGACGGAATCAACAATCGGGGAGTTGGAGAACTGCTCCTTGAAGTGCTTGTACGCCTCGGCCTGGGATTCAAACTGGAAGTCGTTGATGTACTGCTTGACCGCAGGGGACTCGAGCATTGCCTCGAGGTTGGCCTGCTGCTCCTTGGTGGCCGGTCCTGAGGCGCAGCCGACCGCCGTCGAGCCGTCATTGCAGAGGAAGACGGCAACCTGGACCTTGTCGTACCAGAAGCCCTTCATCTGGTTGATCTGCATCTGCAGCATGCCGGCGGCGCCCACGAACGTCAGGGACACGAAAGTCACCAGGACAACGGAGACCACCATGGAGAGGTTCCGGCGCAGGCCGCTTCCGATTTCGCCGAGGATGAAGGCGAGCCTCATTGCTGGCCTCCCTGGGCACGGTCCAGCTCTTCGCCGCTGGCATCGCGGAGCCGGCGGGACTCCCCCACCACCGGGATCATGGAGGTGTAGAGGGCCTTGGCTTCATCGCGGATCACGGTGCCGTTCTTGAGCTCCACCACGCGTCGGCGCATTTCATTGACGATGTCGTCGTCGTGCGTTGCCATCACAACAGTGGTGCCGTTCTGGTTGATCTTGTCCAGGACACCCATGATGCCCATGGAGGTGATGGGGTCCAGGTTGCCGGTGGGCTCGTCTGCCAGCAGGATGCCGGGCCGGTTGACGACGGCGCGGGCGATCGCCACACGCTGCTGCTCACCGCCGGAGAGTTCGTGCGGCATGCGCTTCTCCTTGCCTTCAAGGCCGACGGTCTTCAGTACTTCCGGAACCGTTTCACGGATGACCGAGCGGCTCTTGCCGATGACCTGCATGGCGAAGGCCACGTTGGCGAAGACATTCTTCTGCGGGAGGAGGCGGAAGTCCTGGAAAACGACGCCGATGCCGCGCCGGAGTTTGGGCACGCGCCAGCTGGAAATGTTGGCGACGTTCTGTCCGGCCACGTAGACCGAACCGGAGGTGGCCTGGTCCTCTTTCAGGATCAGGCGCAGGAACGTCGACTTGCCGGAACCCGAGGCACCCACAAGGAAGGTGAACTCGCCGCGGTTGATCTCGAGGCTGACGGCGTCGAGTGCCGGCCTGGCGTTCTGCTCGTAGACCTTGGTGACATTCTCAAATCTGATCATGGCTTTTCAGAACCCCAGCCGGACGTTGCTCGTGTGCGCAGTACAGCAGCCGGCGCAGGGGCTTTAGGTGGGGGAAAGAGAGCACCGGCCCCTCGACTATACGCAGGCCGCATCCGCGAAGCACGGGGATTCCGGGGCGTGTCGCCAATCGCTGCTAGCTGGCTGCGTTGCGGTTCTCCGTACGCCAGCGGATGCCGGCGTCGATGAAGTCGTCGATGTCGCCGTCGAGCACTGCGGAGGTGTTCCCCACTTCGTGCTCGGTGCGCAGATCCTTGACCATCTGGTACGGGTTCAGGACGTAGGAGCGCATCTGGTCGCCCCAGGAAGCCTTGACGTCGCCGGCGAAGGCCTTCTTTTCGGCGTCTTCCTGTTCCTTCTTGACCAGTAGAAGGCGGGACTGGAGAACGCGCATGGCGGCCGCACGGTTCTGCAGCTGCGATTTCTCGTTCTGCATCGAGACGACGATCCCCGTGGGGATGTGCGTCAGGCGGACGGCGGAGTCCGTAGTGTTGACCGACTGGCCGCCCGGGCCCGAGGAGCGGAAGACGTCAACGCGGATTTCGTTGTCCGGAATCTCGATCGAGTCGGTCTGTTCAATCAGCGGGATGACCTCGACGGCGGCAAAGGACGTCTGGCGGCGGCCCTGGTTGTCGAAGGGGCTGATCCGGACCAAACGGTGGGTGCCTGCCTCGACGCTGAGCGTGCCGAAGGCGTAGGGGGCCTTGACTTCGAAAGTGGCCGACTTCAGGCCGGCCTCTTCCGCGTAGGAGGTGTCCATGACGGTGGTCGGGTAGCCGTGGCGCTCGGCCCAGCGCAGGTACATGCGCATCAGCATCTCGGCAAAGTCGGCAGCATCCACGCCGCCGGCGCCGGCGCGGATGGTCACCACGGCCTCGCGCTCATCGTATTCACCCGAAAGCAGGGTGACGACTTCCAGGTCAGTCAGGGACTTGCGGATAGATTCGAGTTCCTTGGCGGCCTCCGCCATCGAGTCCTCATCGCCTTCGTCCTGGCCGAGCTCCACCAGGACCTCGAGGTCGTCAATGCGGGCAGCGAGCGTTGTCAGCCGCTCCAGCTCCGACTGGCGGTGCGAGAGTCTGGACGTGATCTTCTGCGCCGCGGCGGGATCGTCCCACAGGTCCGGGACGCCGGCCATTTCACTCAGCTCGGCAATGTCTGCCTTGATCGCCTCAACATCGGAAACGTTCTCGATGGAGCTGTAGGTGGCGCGAAGCGCGCGGATCTCTGCGGGAAAATCAATCTGAGCCATGGTCTTTCAAGCCTACGCCATCCACCACGATCCCCTGCCCTGGGCCGGGCTTGTGACGGCGGCGGCCCGCTCAGCGCGTGAGCCGGGACCTGGCCGTGGAGCGTGCGTCGATGAGGATTCCATCCGGCAACAGGAAACTGACCACCGGGGGATGCGCCACGGCACTGAGCACAACCTCGGCCGTAGCGTTGTCCGGGCTCCCGGTTCCTGCGGCGATGGCCAAGCGGTCGAAGCGCGAGTAGGCGCTGTTCGAGGTGAGGTAGCTCTGCGTGACGTTGCGTACGCGCTCACCGTTGAGCAGCGCACTGGGTTCCCCGGCGGCGCCTTCGAGCTGCCCCAGGGTGTAGCTGTCGGCGGCAGCCACGGATGCGCCGTCGGCCATGGACAGCAGCTTCTTGTGCTCGATGTAGACGGCAGACACCGCGGTGACCACGGTCGCGAGGAGCAGGGCGATCAGCACGAAGCCGACAATCAGGACCATCATCTGGCCCTCTTCGTCGCCGGATCGGCTGGGTCCGCCGGGCTTGCGTCCTTTTGGCTTGGGTCTGCGAGCCGTCACCGGAACCGCCCCACGATCTGGGTGGCAGAGGCCGTGAGATGGCCGGCATCCAAGTGGAGCGTGTCGCCAAACGGCACCATGGGCAGCGGTACTGTCAGTCGGACGGTGGCCGTGACTGCGGCGCCTGCGGACAGGCAATCGCTGCGGTCACAGCTGATCTCGACGGTGGCACGTTCGGCACCGTGGCCGTGGTCGGCAAGGGCGATCAGGGCGGACTGCTCGGCAGCTGCCTGGGCCTTGCCGGCGTCGGGCTGCGCGACGAAGACCTTGGCCGCTTGGTCTGCTGCGCCGACCACGGCGAAGGAACCCCCCTGGAGCTGGCCGACTGTGACGATGAAGTAGACCACGGGCACCATGAGCAGCAGGGCGAGAAACGTAAACTCCACGACGGCGCTGCCCTCCTCATGCGCTGGCCCGTTTGTATCCCCTGGACCGGGCCGGCACAGCGCAACACGGCAGCGGGCCGCGACCGCGGCGGACATGTCAGCCTGAGACAGCGGCATGACCCTTCACCTCCAGAACGGCACCGGGCCCGATCAGTCCAATGACCGGCAGCGGCGCCCTGACAGTGACCTCCAGGGTTCGAATCCCCTGGAAGGTGACCTCCGACGTCGTAATGTCGTTGGCAAATTCGCCGTTGAGCGCAGTGGAGATCAGTCCAGCTGTGCGTTCCCGGGCGTCGGCGGGGGTCCTGTCCGCGAGCGCACCATGGCGCGCCCCGGAGGAGGCGGCATCGATGAGCGTGTTGCGGACGTGCAGCACGAGCGTCAGTTGGATGATCGCCAGGAAGAACACAGTGACGAGCGCGCCGACCATCACGAAGTCGACCACGGCGGATCCCCGTTCGTCCGGGCCGCCTTGAGCCGGGCGGGCTTCAGCCTTTGCTACGGCCGCCGTCCTGCGTCCGGGCATCGCCTACTTGCCGACCTTGTCCATGGCCTGGTTGAAAAGACCTTCGAGGGCGGGCGTGGCGACGGCAAGCAGGCCTGCGACGAGCACCGCTGACATCAGTGTGATCATGACCCAGCCGGGCACGTCTCCTCTTTCGCGGTGGTCCGTGGCGGATGCCCCCCTCCCCAACGCCGTGTTGACTCTGGCAGTAAGTTGCCAAACCAGCATGGTCAGGACGATCGGCAGGCTGTGGAGCCCAATCTTTTTCATCTGGTTCCCTTTTCTTTGCGTGGCGGATGCCGGTCAGAGGTTCATTTGCAGTGCTGCGATGGCAGGGAAGGCAGCGAACACAACGGTCAGCGGCAGCACCCCGAAGACAAGGGGCACCATCATGCCGATTTCCTTGCGGCCGGCGGATTCCATAAGTTCGCGTTTGGAGGCGTCCCGGACGTCCGCGGCCTGTGCCCGGAGCACGTCGGCCAGCGGTGTGCCGCGTTCGATGGCGACCACCAGGCCGTCAACAAAACGGACCAAGGGCGGCAGATCGGTTCTGGACGAGAACTCCTGCAGCGCCTCCACAAGGGGCTTGCCGGCTCTTGTGTCCGCCAGCACCAGCGAGAATTCCTTGGCCAGTTCACCCCTGGCGCTGCGGCACACTCGGTCCAGCGCGCCCATGGCGCTTTCGCCTGCGCTGACGGCCAGGGCCATGAGTTCGGCGAGGCTTGGGAATTCTGCCAGCATCCTGGCCTCGCGGCGTTTGATCTGGACGCCCAGGATGTAGTCCCGCAGGAGGAAACCACCAAATGCGGTGCCGACGACGGAAATCACTGCCAGCACCGGGCTGAAGCGGCCGGCGGCGGCGCTGAAGACAACGAACAGCACGGCAACGACAAAGCCGCAGGCTGCCCACAGGAGCTGCTCGGCCCGGAAGTCGAGTGCCGCCTTGCCGGACCCTGCCTGGGCGAGGCGCTTGTTGAGCGCGGTGGATCCGAAGTTGAACCGGGCCAGGAAATGCAGCCCGTCCTGGACCACGGGGCGCAGGATCCGTTCGAGTGGTCCGAACGGGGTGATGTTGTGGTTCGAAGAGCGAAGCAATCGCGATTCGAGGTTTTGCGATTTCAGCTGGGGCTCGATGCGTTCGATGAATGTGGTTGCCCGCATGAACGGCAGTCGGGCCACAACCAGCCACAGGCCCGCTCCCAGGAGCAATCCGCAAAGCACCGTGATGGCAGTCAGGGTGGTCATCGAAGCACCCTCTCATCCTCGGGAAGGGCACCAATGCGCAGCATCACCGAGTAGCAGACCATCGAGATGAGCAAGCCGCCGAGCAGCACCCCCGCCCCCAACGCAGAGTTGTAGGCGTGCATGGCCTCGGGACGGCTGGCCAGCACCACCAACACAATCCACGGTGCAGCCACAGCAAGCCGGGCCGCGTTGACTGTCCAAGACTGCCTGGCCTCAAGCTCGCTGCGCGTCCTGGCGCTTTCCCGGAGGAACTCGGCCAAGGTTCCCAGGAGCCGCCCAAGATCGGACCCACCCACCTCGCGGGTCATCCTGAGTGCCTCGATGATACGGTCGGCCACAGGGTCCGCCAAGCGGTCCTTGAGCTTGCCCAGGGCAGCATCGAAGTGTCCACCCGAGCGGTAGTCGGCGCCGAAGTCGAGGAACAGGTGGCGCAGTTCCTCGGGTCCTTTGTAACCGAGCTGAATGATCGCTTCAGGCAGCGAGAGTCCGGCACGGATGGCGGAGCGCAGGTGGTCGACGACGTCGGGCCAGAGCTGGCGGAGCATCGCCGTTCTCTTGCGCGCGCGCCACCTGACCAAGGCGATGGGCAACCAGGCGCCGAAGAGCCCGAAGCAGAGCGAAACGGGCGGGGAACCCGTAACGATGAAGAAGACAAGCAAGGAGAAGAGACCGAGTCCGGCACAGCTGGCCAGAAGTCCCGCTCCGGTGACTTTCTCAATGCCTGCAGTCATGAGCAAGGTTTCGAGGCGTTTGGGCTTCGCCTCCCGGGCGGAAACCGCGGGCTGCTCCCATGCCGACCACCAGATCAGGAAAACCCCGAGGCCGCAGATCACGCCCAGCAGCGGTGCCATCAGTGCTGCTCCAGCAGCGCCGCGACGTCGTACCCGGCGCGCGCGAATTTCTCCGCAGCGGGCATGGAGTTGGGTTTGGTTTGAAGCTGTCCGTCCACCATGCCGAATACGGTGGAGGACTCGATGATGCCGTTTTCCACGCGTCGGCCAAGGGACAGGATCTCGGTGACCTGCCTCCTGCCGTTGGCGTGCCGGCTGCAGTGGACCACGAGGTCGATGCATGACGCCACGGTGGGCACAACGAAGGCGCTTGAAATGTTTTCGCCTGCCAGGAGGGGAAGCGTGCAGATCTTGGTAACGGCGTCGTGGGCCGAGTTGGCATGGACGGTGCACATGCCGGGAAGGCCACTGTTTAATGCGATCAACATGTCGAGGCTCTCCGCTTCACGGACTTCTCCAACCACCAGCCGGTCAGGCCGCATGCGGAGTGCTTCCTTGACAAGCCTGCGCAGCGGAATCTCGCCCTCGCCTTCAAGGTTCGCCTGACGGCATTGGAGTCCGACGACGTCCCGCAGCGGAAACTGCAGTTCAAAGATTTCCTCTACGGTGATCACGCGTTCGCGGGATCCGATGCTGGCTGCCAGGCAGTTGAGCATGGTGGTCTTGCCGGACTGTGTAGCGCCCGAGACGAGAATATTGAGGCCGCTGGACACTGCGGCGCCCAGGAACCGTGCCGACTGCGGCGTCAGCGTGCCCAGCTCCACGAGGTGCTCCAGCCGACTGGCCTTGGCGACGAACTTGCGGATGTTCACTGCCCAGTGTTTCCGGGTGACGTCCGGGATGACCACATGGAGCCGCGAGCCGTCCGGCAGGGCAGCATCCACAAACGGAGATGACAGGTCCAGCCGGCGGCCGGAGCTCTTGAGCATGCGCTCCACCAGGTCGCGGACCTGCTGCTCGCTCAGGCTGATGGAGGTCAGCTCCGATTCGCCGTTCCGGGCAACGTAGACCTCGTTGGGGGCATTGAGCCAGACTTCTTCGATGGTGGGATCGTCCAGAAGCGGCTGGAGCGCACCGAAGCCGGCCACGGCGTCGAACACATGCTTCCGGGCGCTCTCGATGTGTCCCAGCGGCGGCAGCGGTCCGAGCAGGGCGCGTTCGTCATAGTCGCTCACAGCCGCCTCGACCAGCCGGTGCACCTCCCCGGACTGCTTCAAGGGGTCCAGCCCGCGACGACGAATCAATTCCCGGACTTCGCCTTCGACGATGCTTACTGCATCCATCCCTGACCCCCAAAGCAACGTCCGCCCCCAGCGGGCGGTATGTCGAACGGGATCCACGGTAGGCGCTTATACAGGCCGACTCCAAGTCAATTTCAGCCAGCTGTGGATAACTACGCCTTCGTAGACCCTTTTGGTAACACCTGCATCACTGGTCACTCCAGACCCAGAATGTTATTGTTGGCCCGTTAGGAGCTGGCCTCTGGTGTCATGCGCAGGCGTTGTCGCCGAAGCTTCGTTCGCAAGCTATCACCACGCGCCGCTGCCGACGCGGCGCCGGGCCGGAATGGAAAATGAAAAAAACAAAAGCTGGAATGTCCCGACATTCCGTTTTGGCCCGCACGGGATTCACGCTGTCACTGGCGCTGCTGACCACCGTCGCAGTGGGCGGGCCTGCCTGGTCAGAAACTGATGGACCTGGTCCGACGCCCACAATCTCGGCATCGACGTCTCCGGCCGCTGAATCGCCTGCGATACCCGGCCAACCCAGCCCGGCTCCCGTCACCGGCGACGGACAACCCGCGACGCTATCCCCCGCGCCCGGAAAATCGTCGACTCCAACACCAGCCGCACCAGCTCCGGCCATTCAGATGCCGTCCGCGCCGGGAGAGAATTCACTTGTCGCCGACGCCATGAAAGCGGCCATGCGCAAGTCCATCCCCGCAGGCGGCGCAGAGATGGGTCAGCGCTCCCCTAGAGTTCTGGCAGACAAGCAGGCAAGCACTTCTCCGGTCTCCCCGGGATCCCGGTCCTTGGGCGGACCAGTGCCCCTCGCAGTCCCGATGGCCACTGATCCCGGCCATTGGCGTCCCTCCATCGGCGTTCAAGGCCAGGACGTCAGCGCCCACCAGGGCAACGTCGACTGGCAGGCACAATGGAATCAGGGCTCGCGCTGGGCTTACGTCAAGGCCTCCGAAGGCAACTACTACCTGAACGAGAACTACGCGCAGCAGTACAACGGCTCCCGCAATATCGGCATGATCCGAGGCGCGTACCACTTCGCGATCCCCAACTGGTCTTCGGGCGCCGACCAAGCCCGGTACTTTGTTGCCAATGGCGGCGGCTGGAGTGCGGATGGCTACACACTCCCGCCCGTCCTCGATATCGAGTACAACCCCTATGAAGGCCGGACCATCAACGGCTTCTACTTCGGCAACGTCTGCTACGACATGTCAGCGGCGCAAATGACATCCTGGATTTCAGATTTCGGCAATACCGTCCTGTCTCTGACAGGACGGTATCCCGTCATCTACAGCACCACTGATTGGTGGTCCCGCTGCACGGGCAATGCCGCTGGCTTCGGCGAGTACCCGCTGTGGATCGCCGCTTACCCCAGCTCCCCTTCGGATTCCCCTGGCGTGCTACCAGCTGGCTGGGACGCGTTCAGCATGTGGCAGTACAGCAGTACCGGCCCGTTTGCCGGCGACTCGAACGTGTGGAACGGGGACTACGCCGCGCTCCAGCGCTTTGCCACCGGCGCACCGCCAAGCGATCCCACGCGGAAGATGATTTCCGTCGGCGACTTCAATGGGGACGGGTCTCCGGACCTCCTTGGCCGCAAGGCAAACGGAACGCTGTGGTTCTACCGCGGGGACGGCGCCGGAAAGTTCGGCGCTGGCCAGCAGATCGGCTGGGGCTGGGAAATTTACGACCAGATCGCAGGCGTGGGCGACTACAACAGTGACGGCAAGAACGACATCGTTGCCAGGAAGATGGACGGGTCATTGTGGTTCTACGCCGGTACAGGGAGCGTCACTGCCAGCAACCAAGGCTATTCAGCGGGCGTCAAAATCGGTCAGTTCGGCTGGGACGCCTTCGATGCTCTGCTAGGCATTGGGGATTTCAACGGGGACGGCAAAACCGACCTGCTTGGCCGCCGACCTGACGGCACCTTGTGGCTGTACCGCGGCAACGGAACTGGTCAAACAGGAACCGGCCAGCAAGTGGACTTCGGCTGGGAGGTCTTCAACCAGCTCATTGCCGCCCGGGACCTGGACGGAAACGGAACCAACGACATTTTGGCCCGCAAACCGGACGGCACGCTCTGGTTCTATGCCAATACCGGAACAGGGAAACTCGTAAGCCCACGCCAGATCGGAACGGGATGGGGCATCTACAGCGAGATCCTCGGCCTGGGGGACGCCAACGGTGACCGTATGAGCGATTTCTCCGGCATACAAGCCGACGGATCGATCTACTTCTACGCGGGAACAAACATGCACGACTTGGGCTACCAACCTGCCCGCAAGATCGGCGACTTCGGCTGGAACGCGTTTGACATCCTCTTAGGAACCAAGGACTTCGACGGGAAAGCACCGGCAGATTTGCTGGCACGTATGCCCAACGGAACACTGTGGTTCTACCCCGGAGCAAGCTCTGGAAACTATGGTGTGCCCACAAAAATCGGCAACTTCGGTTGGGAAGCGTTTGACGCCCTTGTTGCCGCAGGCGATGTCAACGGAGATGGCAAGAACGATCTCATCGCCCGAAAACCGGACGGCACCCTGTGGTTCTATGCAGGAACCGGAAGAGTGGATTCCACTAGCAGCGGATACCTGCCGGGGAGAAAGATCGGTGACTTCGGTTGGGACGCGTTCGACGCCGTCGTCGGCGTTGGAGACTTCACAGGGGACGCAAAGGCAGATCTGATCGCTCGTGGCCGCGACGGTTCCTTGTGGCTGTACCGGGGAACGGGAAAGGTCGATGCAACTTCCGCCGGCTACCTCCCCGGAGTCAAGATCGGCAACTTTGGCTGGGAGGGATTCACTCAACTCATTGCCGGCGGTGACGTCGACGGCGACGGCCGCAATGACCTTCTCGCCAAGTCACCAAATGGTGCGTTGTGGTTCTACCCCGGCAACGGCTCCGGCGGCCTGTTGCTGCCGCGACGGATTGATGCCGACACGGCCAGCTATGACACCATCGTGACCGGATGGAATCTGGCCTCCACTGCCCTGACGGACAGGGTCTCGCGACGAGCTGATGGTTCCCTGTGGATTCACGCAGGAACCGGCATGCAACTGAACCAGGGATACTTGGGCAGGCAGTACGCCGGTACGGTCTAGTCCTGCTCACTGTCAGCGATGTTCCAGTCCGAATGTACTGACCCGAATTGCCTCTTGCAATCCTTGCTGGGCCGTGCGTCACTGCCCGCAGAGGCAGCATAGACTCACCATCGGCAGACATGCCCAGGTCACCGGCTGATATGAGTTGATTTAGTCCTTCACAAACACCTCCGGAGCTGTCAGTACGGGATGTATCAGATTCGTTAGAGGATCTGGCGTTGATCCGTGGGGTCCTCCCGTCGCCTTCCGGAGGTGGAGGTTATGTCAGTTGTTGATGCCGCGGTCGGGACCTTGGCTGTTGTTGCTGTCGATGTTGGCAAATCGAGGGCGGAGTTGTCGGTCACCGGCGGCGACCGTAAGCGTTTGCTTGGACCGGTGGGTTTTGAAATGACCGGACCTGGACTGGAATCGGTCCTGGCGCGTGTCCGCCGGATGCTGCCGGGAGCCGGGGCTCTGGTGAAGGTGGGAATCGAGGCTGCCGGACATTACCACCGCCCTCCGTTGGCACCGTCCGTGTGGCCTTCCGGGTGGGAAGTACTGGAGCTTAACCCGGCGCACGTAGCCGAGCAGCGGCGCGTCCAGGGCAGGCGCAGAGTCAAGACCGATGCGATCGATCTGGAAGCAATCACTGAGTTGGTGCTCGCCGACCGCGGGACCCCGGTGCGGGCCCGGGAGTTGGTGATCGGTGAGCTGGTTGCCTGGTCGGCGCACCGGACCCGCAGGGTCCAGAGCCAGACGGCGACGAAGAATCAGCTGCTTGGCCAGCTGGACCGGTGTTTCCCGGGGCTGGGCTTGGTCCTGCCCGATGTGCTGGGCACGCTGGTCGGACGGTTCCTCGCTGAGCACTTCGGCGACCCCCACCGGCTCGCGGCCCTGGGTGCGGGGCGGTTCATCCGCTTCGCGGCTGTCCGGGGGCTTCAGGTGCGCCGGCCGATGGCCGAGCGGTTGGTCACCGCGGCACGGAATGCGCTGCCCATGCCCGATGCGGCCGTCGCCAGAGACGTGTTGGCCGCAGATCTGGTCCTTCTGGCGGATCTGGACGCGCAGATCGAGGCGGCTGAGGCCGAATTCGCACGGCTACTGCCGCTGAGCCTGTTCGCGACCCTGACCAGCACACCGGGTTGGGGTGTGGTGCGCGCAGGCAATTACGGCGCTGCCGTGGGTGACCCGCATCGGTGGCCGGGGCCGTCCCAGATATACCGGGCTTCCGGACTCTCGCCGGCGCAGTACGAATCCGCGGGCAAGCGCCGTGATGGTTCCATCAGCCGCGAAGGCAGCGTAACCCTGCGCAGGGCCCTGATCGATCTGGGCGTGGGCCTGCGGCTGTGCGACGAACCCGGCCGGGCCTACGCCGTCGCATTGAAGGAGCGAGGCAAGGACGGTGGAGTCATCGCCTGCGCGATGGCCCACCGCGCCAACCGGATAGCCTACGCCCTCGTGCGTGACCAGGCAGCCTACGATTCCGCCCGTGGGCCTGAGCAACCAGGACGAACAACCTTGACCGCGAACACGCCGCAGCGCACCATCAGGCCGGCCGGAAATCCGCCCCAAACTCAAGGAGGTGCCCTGTTATCCCCCTTCACAACAAGGCCCGGCGGTGAGACGCTGGAACCGACGAAGGGCCGGAACAGACGCCGTCTCGGCTATGGCGGACGCTTCCGCGTTACGCCGCCCCTAGCTTGGCGCCCGGCCCTTCGCCCCGGCCGCAGCCCGAACGACGCCAGATGACCCGGCAATCTGCCTCGAGGTCGCATAAGTCAGCGTGGGCGCCCCCGGAACCACGCCGGTGCAGCCCCCGAACCGCCAGCCGCAACACAAACCCTCGACGCGCGCCGCTCACCCCGGAACGCAATCCCGCACGGCCACGCCGGCCATTGACAGGACCTATAGCCAGCTAGGCTAGATTCTGACCGCAGAAGCGAGAACACGATTCCGTACATACAGGAGACACACCCCTATGAGAGGCAGCCGCCGATGGACCGCACTTGCCGCTACGGCAGCTGCTTGCACGATCGGCCTAACGTCGTGCTCGGGTGCCGACTACGGAAACGGAACTGTCGGATCGCTGACGGCAATTGGAAGTTCCACTGAGAAAGCGTCAATAACGGCATGGCAGCAGGGCTGGACCAAGGATTTCCCGCAAACCTCTCTGCGATACTCTCCTGATGGCGATGCAACCGGACGTGAGGCGCTGACTCTTGGCATGGCGCATTTCGCCAGTCTCGATTCACAACTCACAGCCGAGGACTGGGAACGGTCAAAGGCCGCCTGCGGCCCAGAAGGGGCATTTGCCGTCCCGACGTCGGTAACTGCGATCGGCGTGGCCTACAACGTTGCCGGACTCCGCAACGTCAAGTTGGACCAGTCTGTGCTCGCGGCGATCTTCCAGGGCGGCATTACCAAGTGGAACGACCCGGAAATTGCGGCCATCAACCCCGGCGTCACCCTGCGTGATACGAAGATCGTGCCGATCTGGGTAAAGGCCCAGTCAGGGCTGACGCAGGCAGTGGGTGAGTACCTCCAGACCTCGGCCGGGAACGCCGGTAAGTCCCCCACAGGTGGTCGATGGCCGGAATCGACGCCTGGAGAATCCGTGCCAGCGTATGCAGATGTCGCTAAGAAGCTCGACGACACCGCTGGTGCCATCGCTTTCATGGACCACGCGGCGATTGGCACCAGGTTCTCGACTGCAGCGCTCAAGTTCAGTGATGACTTCGTGAAAGCGAGTGACGATGCCCTTGCCGCGGCTATTGCCGGTGCTGACATTGGCGAAGGCCCTGGGGGAGGCGTCAGCCTGACCCTGCAGACAGGTTCTGGACCTGGATACCCGCTGGGGGTAGTGAGCTACCAAGCGTACTGCCACGAATACAAGAATCCGGCAATTGCACGTTTGGTCAAGTCGTGGGCGACATACGTGCTTGGCGAGGGCGGCCAGGCCAATTCAACGTTCTTCGCCCAGGTCGGTTCTCCCAATAGCAAAGCGCTGGCGATTTCCAAGGCCGCCATAGCAAGAATCAAGGCACAAAACAATGACAAGTAAGCCAAGATTCCTGAGACGTTCAAGCAGGATGGATACAGAGACCGTGACCTCCATCTCCCCACCGTCCCCGGGCTCGGCTCGCAGGGATTTCAGGCTTTTCCTGCGCATTTTCGCGTTGATCGCGTTGCTTACGTCTGCGTGGTCTTTGGCTACTCCCCCAATGGCATTCCCAGACGAGCCTTCGCACACTATCAAGGCGGCAGCGGTCGCCCGGGGACAGTTCACCATCCAAGTGGGGCAATCTTACGGCCATGGCATCCATGTCCAGGTGCCGTCCTATATTTCCAATCTTGCCGCCCAGACCTGCACTGCGTTCAAACGTGACGTCACAGCTTCCTGCGCGCCGCCGATTCCCATGGACGACAACTACATGACGATAGGCGTCACGTCAGCGGGGCTCTACAACCCCAGCTATTACTGGCTCGTGGGCTTGCCCAGTCTGCTCTTAACCGGCGAACCAGCGGTACTGGCCATGAGGGTTGTCAGCGCGATTCTGTCATCGATCTTCCTGGCTGCCGGCGTTACGGCGTTAACACGGATGCGTAAGCCGAAATGGCCAGTGACAGCCGCCTGCGTGGCGTTGACTCCCATGGTTCTTTACATGAGTTCGGGCATAAATCCGAACTCAATCGAGATTGCGGCCACTATGGCGGCGTTCTGTGGTCTTCTGGTGTGCTTGGAGAATGTACGCCGGCTCAACGACGTCAAACCAGCCATCTTTACAGTGGGCATCTCCGCAGTCGTCCTCGCGAACACACGCAACGTCTCACTCGTCTGGCTGTTGGTGGCATTTGTGGTCGCAGTCATGTTCTTCGGATTGCACCGCGTAGGGCAACTGTTCCGGAATCGTCTGGTGCTGGTGACCTTTGCCTTCACCATGCTCGGATTGGCTTTGGGGCTTGCCTGGATTATCCTCATGCTGTTTGCCCCAGGGTCCACAGCGGCGGCTCCAGAAGGGATCATCAACATTGTTGACGGCGTCCGGCCTGACCAGGCGTTCGTCACCATGATGGATCGGTCATTCGACTTTGTCGCCCAATACATCGGAGTCATGGGCTGGCTGGAAGTACCGGCCCCGCAAGCCGTGATGCAATATTGGAGCCTCCTATTGACGGCTGCTGTACTGCTGCCGTTCCTGACGCGCCCACGTCGGCTGGCTGTCGGGTTCTGGGTGGCCTTGCTCAGTCTTGCCATCGTTCCGGCCCTGATCCAGGCCGCACTCATCAGTTCGGTCGGCTACATTTGGCAGGGCAGGTACAACCTGCCCCTGTTCATGATCACCGTCATCGCGGCCGGAATAGCGGTCCGCTTCCGTCCGTTCGCGGCAGATAACGCATCCCATAGGATGGTCCGGGTCCTCATTTTGGCCGGTTCGGTGGCCCATATCTACGCGTTCATGAATGCGCTGCGACGATACGTCGTTGGGCTCAACGAGAAGGGCAACTGGCAGATCATGATCACGAACCCTGACTGGCAGCCTCCACTTGGATGGCCGATCCTGGCGCTTATCTATACTGCACTGGTCTCCGTCGCTGCTTTCGCACTCTACAGCTATTTATTCCCCGGCAGTGTCCTGCTGGAATGGCCGGGTCGGCTACTACTACGGCGGCGAGATGCCCGGCTTGAGGCACCGAGTGCTGGCGTCGTGGTCGACAGCACATCGAAATCGCCAGTGTCATAGCTGGGAGTCAGGTCCGGAAATCGCGAATGACGGCCCAGTGTCTCCCACTGATCCACACGACGGGGAGGATCAGGAGGTGGATGAGCTCGCTGCCCGGCCTTTCAACGTGTTCGCCTGCCCTTAGTCACCGCGGGATGAAGCCGGTGTTCCATCCGCTGTCATCTCGGCGTCGTGACTCGTCGCGGGCTTTTCGTCCTTGAAGATCCAGTACTTGTACAGCAGGAAATTCCAGCCGGTCGTGGCCAGGGTGGAGACGATCTTACCGATGGCGTAAGCGTGACCTGCGCCTGCAATGACGTTGACAATGACATCCGTGGCAATCAAGTTGAAGACGACGAGGCTGCCGTACTTCAGGAAGCTCACATGCGCCTTCGCCCCGGACTCGAAGGTGAACTTCTTTTGCACGTAGAAGTTGAAGACCAAGCTCGCAGCAAACGCGACCGGGGTCGCAATCCACAGGTCGACGTGGGCGCCGTCATGGAGGAGTGCCAGAATCCCGAGATCGATGGCAAAAGACGCAACGCCCACGATGAGAAACTTGACGAGATGGCTGTTTCGCCCAAAATTCCAGAGTCGACGAACCAAACCCGTTGCCTTGTCCCGCATGATTCGAAATACCACCTGTGGTTGATAAAGCGCCCGAACCGATGCTGTTCTTGGCACCAAGCCAGTCTAGTTCAGCAATTCACGATGTTCATTTCCTCGCGGCCGGACTCCGGACTCACCGTCCTTCGGCCTCCTCGGCCACACAGTAGAGTGGACTGGAATCGTTGGCCCTCGCACAGAAACTGACTCGTTTACTTGAAATTTTCCCCGTTTCGTCCTCGACTCCGCCAGTTCCTGACAATCTTTGCCGTCGTAGGACTGCTCAGCACGCTCTGGGCCATGGCCAGCCCCCTTATGTCAGTGCCCGATGAGCCTGCCCACACCATAAAGGCAGCCTCTGTAGTGCGAGGAGAACTCCAGGGGACGCCAGGCACAGCCCAAGGCGAACCGACCCGAGTCTCGGTCCCGGCTTTCGCAGCAGAAGCGCACTCGCTGGCGGCCTGCTTTGTCTGGAAGCCAACGACCTCGGCTGGATGCAGCCCCAGACCTTCTGCCGACACAACGATGGTCACGGCCTACACCAGCGCAGGAAACTACAATCCCATGTACTACGCCGTGGCCGGTCTGCCCAGCCTGTTCCTCTCAGGGAGCAAGGCGATCTACTCAATGCGTATTGTGAGCGGGTTGTTCTCGGCCGTCTTCATCGCTATGTCATTGACGTGCCTGGCGAGCCTGCGGAGATGGCGGCTGCCGCTTTTCGTGGGCTCCTTCGCCTTGACGCCCATGGTGCTCTTCCTCTCTGGTGCCATCAATCCGAACTCACTTGAGATCGCAGCGTCAATGGCGATTTTCGGGGCCCTTTGCCTAGCTTGGGAGCGCATACCCGCCAACGGCCGGTGGAGGCTCCCTTTGGCCATAGCAGCCGTTTCTGCCGCTGTGTTGGCCAATACACGGGCCGCATCAATGATCTGGCTGGCACTGGCCGTGATCGCATCATTCATGATGTTCGGGCTGCGCCCGTTCCTCTCCGTCGTACGCCAGAAGTTTGTCCTCGCCATGGCAGGAATTGTCGCCGTAGGCTGCGCCCTTGCACTCCTGTGGTTGAAGAGTGCCGACAGCCTCCAGAACCTGCTTGGAGAGGGCATCGACGCCCCGCCGATCCAAATCGTGTCGATCATGCTTGACCGAACATTTGACTTCGCTGCCGGCTACGTCTCATACCTGGGCTGGCTGGATACCTTGGGCCCCAACGGGGTTCTCGCGGTTTGGGCGGCGCTGATCATTGGCGCTCTCGCCGCTGCGCTGACAGTGCCGAGTCGTTCAGCACGGCTGACAGTTCTTTTCCTTGCCGCGGTCCTGCTGGTCCTGCCTCCGGTGTTGCAGATTCCCCTGGCCAAGGACGTCGGACTCATTTGGCAGGGCCGATACATCCTGGCCCTTGTGGCAATCTTGATTGCGGCTTGTGGCGTAGCCCTGCGAAGCTACAATGTCGACTTCCGAGAAGCAGGACGACGCGCCAGCCTTGTGTTGCTGGGTCTCCTTGTGTTCGGGCACTTGTACAGCTATGTCTACGGCATGCGCCGATATGTTATCGGGCTGTTGGACATATCCAATTGGAGCGACATGGTCACCGCGCCGCAATGGCAGCCGCCATTTGGATGGATCACGCTGAGCATCGCGTATCTGCTCGTCCTCGTGACAGCGGCCGTCCTGCTCCACAAGACCGTCACCAGGGCTGATCCGGAGAATACACCGGACGACGCCGGCCGTCATTCAGTTGCCGATGAGACGGTCTAGCCATCCAGGCTGTGCAGATGGCTAGGCCCCCACGCTGAGGCGGCGTCGAGGACCTCCCCTGGACGCCGCCTCAGCGATTGGTGTACACGTTCCCGGCAGGCAGCACGTAGCCTGCCCGGAAGCGCTCCACGACTACTTTCAGAGCTATGTCAGTGCCGGTGCCCCAAGTACTCCTGCAGACGATCCTTGGCACTGGGGGGCTCAAATCCGGTGTTCTTGATCTTCGAAAGGTCCAGAACGCTGTTGGCCGGGCGGGGTGACACTGTCTTGCCGCGGAAGTACTCTTCCGTACTGACTCCCGTCACTGCGGCGCGGGAATCGGCCGTCAGTTCATATACATCTCCGGCGATATCCGCCCAGGACTGTGCTTCTCCCCCGTTGCTGAGGTTGTAGACGCCGTATGGGGCCCCGGAGTCCAGCAGGTGCCGGATGCCTGCCGCGATGTCCTGGGTGAAGCTGAGCCGGCCGATCTGGTCGTCGACCACTGAGGGTTCAACGCCGCGGCCGGCCAGGGACGCCATGGTGCGCACGAAGTTGTTGCCTTCGCCGATGACCCAGCTGGTCCGCACGATGTAGTGGCGGGGAACGACGCTGACGACGGCGTCACCGGCCGCCTTGGTCTGTCCGTAGACGCCCAGGGGCGTGGGCGCTTCGGTCTCGTCGTGGCTTTCCGTGGTGCCGTCGAAGACGTAGTCAGAAGAGACGTGCACCAGCGTGAGGTCCTGTTCGACGGCAGTCCGGGCCAGGCGCGCCACGGCGGTGACGTTGATGGCCCAGGCAGCGGCCCGTCCCTCGGCGGTTTCCGCGGCGTCGACGGCGGTGTAGGCGGCGGCGTTGATGATCGTGGAGTAGCTCTTCCAGTTCCTCTCCGTGAAGGAGGCTTCACTTGAAAGGTCAAACTCCGCCCGTCCGGCGAACTCCACGGACGCATCGCCGCCGTACAGTTCCCGCAAGGCCTTGCCCAGCTGCCCGTCCGCACCCACCACGAGGGTCTTCTTCGGAGGCATCGGTACCACCTCGGCCAGGCGCGGGTGGGCCCTGTCCTTGTCCGAGAGCTCGGCCTCCTCCAGGGAAACCGGCCACCGGATCGCGGCGGTCTCGTCGGCGAGGTTCAGGAAGGTGTACTGCCCCTGCGCGTCGGCGGACCAGTGGTCGTTGACCAGGTACGTGTAGGCCGTGTTGTCCTCAAGGGTCTGGAACGCGTTGCCCACTCCCCGGGGGATGAAGATCGCCTGGCTGGGGTCCAGTTCGGCGGTGAAGACGGCGCCGAAGGACGGGCCTTCGCGCAAGTCCACCCAGGCGCCGAAAATCCTGCCGGTGGCCACGGAGATGAACTTGTCCCAGGGCTCGGCGTGGATGCCGCGGGTGGTCCCGGCCGTCTCGTTGAAGGAGATGTTGTTCTGGACGGGGCGGAAGTCCGGCAGGCCCAGGGCCAGCATTTTCTCGCGCTGCCAGTTTTCCTTGAACCAGCCGCGGTTGTCGCCGTGGACCGGAAGGTCGTAGAGGACGACGCCGGGAATGGGCGTTTCGTGCGCGGCCAGCTTTTTCGAGAACTCAATCGACATGCTCTACTGGCCCTGTTCCTTGTATTTGGCTTCGGTCTGGGCCTTCTGCGGCCGCCACCAGTCCTCGTTGTCCCGGTACCAGGCGATGGTGTCCTCGATGCCGGCGTCGAAGTTGGAGAACTCGGGCTTCCAGCCCAGCTCGTTGCGGAGCTTGGCGGAGTCGATGGCGTAGCGGAGGTCGTGGCCGGGGCGGTCGACGACGTGGTCGTAGGCGTCGCGGGGCTCGCCCATGTGCTCGAGGATGAGCTCGACGACTTCCTTGTTGTTCTTTTCGCCGTCGGCACCGATGAGGTAGGTCTCGCCGATGATGCCCTTATCGATGATGGCCAGGACGGCGGAAGAGTGGTCGTTGGCGTGGATCCAGTCGCGGACGTTCTCGCCCTTGCCGTAGAGCTTGGGTCGGATCCTGTCGATCACGTTGGTGATCTGTCGCGGGATGAACTTCTCGACGTGCTGGTACGGGCCGTAGTTGTTTGAGCAGTTGCTGATGGTGGCCTGCAGCCCGAAGGAGCGGACCCAGGCGCGGACCAGGAGGTCGGAGCCAGCCTTGGTGGAGGAGTACGGGCTCGAGGGGTTGTACGGGGTGTTTTCGGTGAAGCGCTCCGGGTCGTCCAGTTCCAGGTCGCCGTAGACCTCGTCCGTGGAGATGTGGTGGAAACGCTTGTCGTGCTTGCGGGCCGCCTCGATCAGGGTGTACGTGCCGATGATGTTGGTGTCCAGGAACGGGCGCGGATCATGCAGGGAGTTGTCGTTGTGGGACTCCGCCGCGTAGTGCACGACGACGTCGCAGCCGGCGACCAGCTGGTCCACCAGAGCCGCATCCGCAATGTCGCCCTGGACAAAACGGAAACGGTCCGAAGGCAGACCGCCCAGGGACTCCAGGTTTCCGGCATACGTCAGCTTGTCCAACACAGTGACGCTGTCCGCGGTGTTCTCAAGGACGTAGTGGACAAAGTTCGAACCGATAAAGCCGGCACCGCCGGTGACCAGAAGTTTCTGCATCCCAACAGCTTACCGGCCCCTACAGCGTCACTTGCGTCGCGTCGTCGCGCGCCGAAACCCTTCGAACAACAGGCGAACCAGCACAACGCGTGCCCGCAAGATCGTGGCGGGTGCCCGCCAACCTTGTGGCGTGGCATTCTCTCCGTGGATTCGCCGCAGCAACGTGGATTCATCCAGATGGGCAATGGAGCCTGCAGCGTTCCCGCAAATCGCCAACCACAGATCGTGGGATTCCCGAAGGTATGCCGGCACAGGTGTGAAGACGTCCAGCAGTTCGCGGCGGAAGCCCATTCCGCAGCCGTAGTAGGCCCGGTAACCAACCATGATGCCCAGCAGATTCGCGGCCCGGTGCGAGGAGTCCTCGCTGCGCAGACGGGGAATCGAAGGCCTGGGGCCGCCGCCCAGCACGTCAAAGTTACTGGCAACAACCTGGAAATACTTTAGTGCGTCCAGCATCCGCGCGAGACGCCCCGGAATCCAGACATCGTCTTGGTCCGCAAGCAGAATGTACTCTCCACGGCTCGCCAGGACCGCCTGTTCAAAGGACCTTACATACCCCTGGTTGGCAGTTGCTTCGATCAGTCGGATGCGTGGGTCGGAAAGACTCCGGATCATTCCCGGCGTGCCGTCGCTGGAGGCATCATCGACGATCACCAGTTCATCGGATGCGTCCAGTTGCTCGAGGATCGAGGCAATCTGTTCTTCAATGTAGGCCGAGCCGTTGTAACTGGCCATGCACACGCTGGCACGGCGTGGTCCGGCCGGGCCGATTGGCTGTGAAGAGCTCATGGACTCGCTGTTCCTTGTGGTGGCATTCAAATGGACTCGGCGGAGCCCGGCTTCATCCTATGCGACCCACCCGGGAGCAGCGGGGCCGGGGGCCGCGGCCGTGATGTCCGGCCAGCGGCGGCCGGGCATCACGTAAGATCGAGGAACGCCTCCAGATCAGCAAGGACAGAACCAGGAATGAAAACCGTATTGCTCCGCCTGACCGGATTTACGGCTCTTCCCCTCCTGTCATTGATCACTCCGCTTCTGTTGCTGCCGGTGGCCTCCAGTCTTGTTGGCGGCTACGGTATTTCGAGCGTGATTTCGGGACAGGCGATCGGAACCTTTGCTGCCACCGTGTTGCTGTGGGGATGGAACGTCGACGGACCCGTTGCCATTGCCAGGGCAGCCAATGCCCGCGAACGAGGCGAAATCTACCTGAGCAGCGTGCGCACACGGCTGCTGCTGATGATCATCGTGCTGCCCGCAGCAGCACTCACAGCGACCGTGGTTGCCGTGCCTGAGTTCGCCACGGAGGCCGCAGCCATGTGCTTGGCCGTTGCTTTGGCCGGACTTTCGCCAGCGTGGTTCTGCATAGGCGCCGGCCAGCCCAAGTTGCTTGCCGTCTTCGATACCCTTCCACGCTTCATTGCAACCCTTTTGGCCGCCCCACTGTTGCTGCTGACGCACCAGTTTTGGGTCTACACCATGCTGACGGCCGCCATGATGGTCTTGTCCCTGGTGGTTTTTCACCGCAAATACTCCTCCGGAGGACAGTGGCTGCCCATCAATCTCCGCGCGACGTTGGATGAACTGGGGTCACAAGCCAAAACCGCCGGCATCAGCCTTGCCGGCAACGCATATGCTTCAACGCCAGCGCCCATCGCCACTGCCACGACCGCCCCTGTGGCTTCCGGCAGCCTCGCGTCTGCGGATACGCTCTACCGTTTCGGATTGTTCACCGTCGTCGCGCTTGGCAACACCTTCCAAGGCTGGACCATCGAACATGGCGCCACAAACCAACGCGTCCGCCACATCACGGCAATACTGGCCCACGCTGGCCTCGGCGTGCTGGGAGCCGCCATTCTCACCGTTGCCGGCCCCTTCGTGAGTGGCGTCCTCTTTGCTGGCAAGGCCCAAGCCAGCACGGAGCTGTGCGCCTACTATGGACTCTCGTTTGCATTCCTCAGTGCAAGCACACCGTTCATACGCAACATCCTGATCCCGGCCGGGCTGCAATCCCTTGTTCTTCGTTGGACGCTGGTCTCTGCAGTGCTCGGCGTTGCAGCGATGGTTGCCGCCGGCATGGCGGGAAGCGCCACCGGAATTGCCCTGGGCATGGCCCTGAGTGAAGCCGTGCTGTTTGTTGCACTGCTCATTCCCGGCCTCAAGCACCTCAAACAAGAAAGAATCCTGGACCATGCCGCCGACTGAACAGGCCATCTCAGTAACGGCCATTGTTGCCGCGTACAACCCCCCGGAGTCCCTGGTGGAAACCGTGGCTCTGCTACGGCAGCAGGTCCAGCAGGTTGTCGTGGTCGACGACGGATCCCGTCCGGACGCCATGTCGGTTCTTGACCGGCTGTCGGCAGAAGGCGCCACGATCGTCCGGCAAGGCAGCAACTCGGGCATAGCAGCAGCGCTCAATGCGGGCCTGCGCGCTGCCAACGATCTCGGGGCCCCGGGTTTCTATCTCACCTTGGATCAGGACTCCCGGATCGGCAACCATTACGTTGACCGGGCGCTGGCCACACTTGATGCCGCCACAAGAAGCGGCTTCGATACAGGGTTCATCTGTGCGGCGTCCTACAGCGGACACCCTGTTCCCGTCCTGGCCGTGAAGGGCGACTACATCGAGGCATTCGATCCGATGCAGTCGGGCTTCCTCATCCCCAGGTCAACTATCGAGCGCGTCGGACCGTTCGACGAGAACCTCTTCATCGACGGCGTGGATTCGGAATTCACAATGCGGATCCGCGCCGCCGGGATGTCTGTCCTGGTGGGCCAAGACTGTGATATCGAACACGACCTTGGACAACGCCGCCCCGGGACACTCTTCGGCATTCCGGTCAAAGCACTCGGCCGCGAGATTTCGTACAACTACCACTCCCCCAGCAGGGTCTACTACATCTGCCGCAACGGCACGGTCCTCAGCCGCCGGTACTGGCGACGCTACCCGCGGTGGGTCGCTTTGAGGCTGCTGGAAGAGTCGAAGGCGCATCTGCTCCGCTTCGCATTCAGTCCTGGCCGCGGCAAGCTCCTTCACGCCGCCGCCGCCGGATTTGCCGACGGTTTCCGTGGCAGGACCGGGAGGATTCCGGAAAAGCTTGAGCATTCGATCCGCTGAAAGGCCAACCTAGCCATCCCGCCCCGCCCTGCCTCCGGCTTTAGGAGGCTCCCGAAGTTGATATAGTTTGGACACCATGGAACCCACTGTCCCCCCACGAGTTCTCGTCATCATGCCCGCGTGGAACGAAGCCGAGGCAATCGGCGAAACCGTTCGAGAGGTACTGGAGACAAGCGACCGTTACGATGTCGTGGTCGTAAATGACGGTTCCACAGACAACACGGCGCAGATAGCGGCAGCTGCGGGCGCAACAGTCCTGCACCTGCCCTTCAATCTCGGCGTGGGCGGCGCGATGCGGGCAGGATTCAAATATGCCCGCCGTTTGGGTTACCAGAGGGTCATCCAGGTTGATGCAGACGGGCAGCACGACCCCCGGAACATTGACGATGTCCTGGCCGGCTTGGACCATGCAGACATCTCCATCGGTGCGCGTTTCGCGGACCGTGGAAACTACACGGTCTCAGGACCACGCAGATGGGCAATGGTGTTCCTTGCACGTGTGATTTCCTCCTTGGCAAGGACCAGGTTGACCGATGTCACCAGCGGTTTCCGGGCCGGCAACGAGCGCGCAATAGACCAATACCTGGATCACTACCCCGCCGAATACTTGGGCGACACCATTGACTCTCTCGTGGTTGCCGTCCGTTCCGGCTGCAAGGTCACCCAGGTCCCCGTTGAGATGCGTGCCCGAAGGGGCGGGAAGCCCAGCCACAACCCCGTCAAGGCTGCGATTTACCTCGGCCGGTCAGTCTTCGCCCTCTTCTTTGCCCTGACGCGCAAGCGATCCCACATTGCGTCCACCGCACACGACCTGACAGGAGCATAGCCATGGGCAACATTGCTGCCTTCCTACTGGCCCTCGTCATCGTGGCGATGGTCATCGAAATGCTCCGCCGCAAGAAACTGCGTGAAAAGTACGCCGCGTTGTGGCTGGTGGTCGGCATCGCCACCTTGGTTCTTGCAGCTTTCCCGCGTCTGCTGAACATCGTGGCTGAATTCGTCGGCGTGCAGCTACCCTCCAACCTGCTCTTCATAATGAGCATTCTCATGCTGATGGGCGTCTGCCTGCATTTGTCCTGGGAGATCTCCGTCGTGGAGGACGAAACCCGGACTCTCGCCGAAGAAGTGGCCATCCTGCGCTCACAGATCGAGGCCCTGCCTGCGTCAACGTTGCCGCCACGCGGCAACACCATCGGAACGGATTTCCGCACCCGCCCCATCATCGGCGCTGCCGACGCCTCAAACGAAGGTCCCGACAACTAAATGCCACTCGATATCTTCATCCCTTACTGGGGCGACCCCGGCTACATGCGGGAAACGGTCAACAGCGTCTTGTCCCAGGACAGCCCGGATTGGCTGCTGACTGTTGTCGACGACGCTTATCCCACTTTGGAAATCAAGGACTTCGTGGAGGGCATCGCGGATCCCCGGATCAAGTACATCCGCAAGGATCAGAATGCCGGGATCACCGAGAACTACCGAACCTGTGTTGCCATGGCAACACAGGAAGTCATGGTGATTCTCGGCTGTGATGATGTTCTTCTTCCCAACTACGTGGACGTGATCCTCGAGGCACACAAGCGCTTTCCCAATGCCGCAGTCATCCAGCCCGGCGTCGAAGTCATCGATGAGGATGGACAGCGGGTCAAGACGCTCGTCGACGCCGTGAAGCAACGTCTGATAAAGCCCCGGGGCAGCTCCAGCAGGATCGTGGCAGGCGAGACCATCGCCCGCAACCTGATGCACGGCGACTGGCTGTATTGGCCATCGCTGGCGTTCAGGACGGACAAGATCCGCGACGTGGAATTCCGGGAAGGATTCCCCATCATCCAGGATCTTGCCCTGATCATGGACATGATCTTCAAAGGTGATCAACTCCTGATCGAACCGACCGTGTGTTTCCAGTACCGGAGACATTCAAACAGCGCCTCGTCCACCAAGCTGGTAGATGGCTCGAGGTTTGCCGGGGAGCGAGAGTACTTTGCAGTCGCAGCAAGCCAGGCAGAAGACCTTGGCTGGCTTAAAGCATCCCGTTCGGCGAAATTGAGGCTCACGTCCCGCGCCCACGCACTCTACCTGCTGCCCAGTGCCGCAGTGAACCGTAATCCGCAGGCAGTCAAAGCACTCGCCCGCCACGTCTTCGGCAAATAAGCCGAAAGGAACGAAAGGTCCATCAGTGACTGCTCCCTCAAACGTCTCACGGCCCGGCGGTACTGTACTCGTCACCGGCGGTGCCGGCTTCATCGGCTGCGCCATTTCTGCTTCCCTAGTTGAGGCCTTCGACCGCGTCGTTGTCGTCGACAACCTGCACCCGCAGATCCACGCAAGCGGTAGCCGGCCCACGGAACTCAATGCCGGAGCCGAACTCATCATCGGCGACGTAGCCGAGGCTGCAACGTGGGACGCGGTCCTTGCTGAAGTGACCCCCGACGTCGTCATCCATTTGGCCGCCGAAACCGGCACCGGCCAGTCGCTCCAGGAGTCCACGCGCCACACGCATGTCAACGTGGTGGGAACCTCGCAGATGCTTGACGGGCTGAACCGCCACGGACGCCTGCCGCGCCGTATTGTGCTCTCTTCAAGCCGCGCCGTGTACGGCGAAGGAGCCTGGCAGAAAGCGGACGGAACCCGCTTCTACCCGGGCCAGCGGACGAGCGAGACCCTGGACCGATCGCAGTGGGACTTCCCAAAGGCTACGCCCGTGGCGATGAAGGCCTCGGAAACGTTCCCGGCGCCCGTCAGCGTCTACGGCGCGACCAAGCTCGCTCAGGAACACGTTCTCCAGACCTGGGCCAAGTCCTTCGGAGTGGAAACCGTTGTCCTTCGGCTGCAGAACGTTTATGGCCCGGGCCAGTCGCTCATCAACCCGTACACCGGGATCATGAGTCTGTTCTGCCGCATCGCCATGGGTGGGAAATCCATTCCCCTGTACGAGGACGGTGACGTCCGCCGTGATTTCATCCTGATCGACGACGTCGCTTCCGCGATCGTTGCCGGTGCTGTGTCGCCAACCGTCCAAGGCGAGCCCATGGACATCGGGTCCGGGGAATTCCAGACCATTGGAACCGCGGCCAAGCTCATCGCAGCGCACTACAACGCGCCGGAACCGCACGTTACGGGACAGTACCGCCAAGGCGATGTCCGCCACGCCTGGGCCGATGTCTCCGCTGCTGAAGAGGTGTTGGGTTGGACGCCTCAGTACAACCTGGCCCAAGGCATCGAGCGTCTCGCCAACTGGATTGACGCCCAGCCCGACGTTCAGCCCGCCTGACCCGGACGGAGAAAGGACGTTGCCCGCGACTGTCGCTATCGTTTCCCTGTTTGACCCGTCTAACGGCGTGCTGGCAAACGCCGCGGCGCTTCTTAAACAAGTGGACGCCGTGGTCGTCGTGGACGACGGAAGCCCCCAGGATCCCACACGGATCCTTGACGAACTGGCCGGCTTGGGCTGCCATGTGGAGCGACTTGCTGAAAACTCCGGTATTGCTGCCGCGCTGAATGCTGGCATTTCCACGGTGCTGTCGTGGGCCACGAAGCCCGACTACATCCTCACCATGGATCAGGACTCACTGCTCGACGACGGTTACGTCGCCGCTCTGCAGACAGCTGCTGCGGCGGCTCTGGCTGCCGAAGTTCCGGTGGGAATGGTGGCCCCCGGCTCTGTCAGGGGGCTCCCAGTCCGACGCGGCCCGGTCATGAACGGCGTTCAGCTCGGCGGCGAACCTATCCAGTCAGGGCTCCTCATTCCGATCCCTGTGCTGGAGCAGCTGGGCCTGTTTCAGTCCAGCCTCTTCATCGACGGAGTGGACAGCGAGTTCTATCTGCGGTGCACCGCTGACGGACTACGTGCCGTCATCGCTCCGGACGCCGCCTTGGACCATGCTCTGGGAACGCCAGCCACGGCCCGACTCTTCGGCCGGGACCTTTCCTTCGGCGGCAAACCACTCAAAGTACGCACGGCCGCTGACTGGCGCTACTACTACCTCTTCCGGAACCGGATCCTGCTGGCGCGCCAGTACGGCCGCCGGTTCACGCTGTGGACCTTGAAAGGCTTCTTGGCGGACTACCGTCATCTGGCCATCGTCACATTGCTTGCCCCGCGCCGGCAGGTCCGGCTGGCCAACGCCCTCAACGGGATCCGAGATGGAATGCGCGGCCTGTCCGGCCGGCGCCCCAGCTAGGCTGCGCCAAGCAACACCTCTCCGGGTCCCGCCCGGTTTCCGCTCGGCCCACATGCAAGGGGAACCACGTGGGCCGATTGAGCCAGACCACCGCAATGCATCATCCATATCGCTACCAGGGCTTCACTTTTACCAATTGGGGAAAACCGCACGTGAGCACCGACACCAACGACCAGCAGTGTCTCCGGCGACGTGCCGGTGCGAGAACGCCCCGCAACGCAACAGCACCGGGGCCGCAGCTTCGTCGGCACTCACGCGGAATACTGGCCCTCGCAATCGTCGTTGGTACCGTCGTTGCACTCAGGACAACCGGCCTCCTGCAGGGAACACCGGCACTCATCCTTGCTGCCGCCCTTGTGCTGCTGTTGCCCACTGCGCGTGTGATGTCCCAACGCGTCCTCTTCAACGGGCTGATCTTGGCCGGCCTGGTGCCCCTGACCTGGTGGCTGCCTGAACGCGTGATGGGCACCGACCACGGAACACTGCTACTAGCGGCCCTCGCCGGGATCATCGCTTGGTGGATCGGATTGGCGAAGTTTCCCGCCCAGCGTATCCGCAATCTGGTCCCTCGTGCCCGCTGGATTGACACAATACCGTTCCTCTCCGCCCTACTATCGGCATTTTCGCTGGGCACCATGGTGACGATCCGGTCTCCGATTGACGCCTTGTCGGTCCTTACGAGCAGGTGGGACTACCAGTCCCATTTCAGCATCTACTACATGATCCGCCGCCATGGCGAGGTCATCCCGACTATTCCGCAAGGTACAGCAGGAGACGCTTGGGGGTTCGCCGAGTACCCGCAAGGATTTCATGCTCTGCTTGCCACAATGTCCGATCTTCTTCGTCCGTCATATACCAGCGTGGACAGCGAGCTAGTCGGTTTCATGAACCTCCAGGCCGTCTGCAGTGTCCTGACGGTACTGATTGTCGCGGCCGGGCTTTGCGCGCTGCCTGCCGTGCGGCGAAGGGCAGCCGTGATGGCAAGCGGAATCGCCATCGCCATGGCCGCCTGGATCTATGGCCCTGGCTCCATACCTGCATATGAAGGCTTCGCCAACTTCTACCTCGCCTGCGGCATGGCGACCGCAACGGTGCTTGCCGTTCTGACGTTCCAGCGCCGCGTCCCCGTCATTGGCGTTGCCGCAGTGGGCGCAGGTCTTGTCAGTATCTGCAACAACTGGCTCTTGCTTGTGTCCCTTCTGGCCGTCGTGCTCGGGATCAGGCTATGGACGGTCGTTCGCCAACGCGGCAGCTATAGCCGGCGGTGGTGGATACTTTCCTCGGCGTGCATCAGCGTCAGCATGCTGGGCATAGCGCTTCCGATCATTCAGATTTCGCCCCTTATCGAACAAAGCCAGCACATCCTGGAGGCTCAAGGTGGCATCGCGTATCCGGACTTTGGGCTCGCCTTGGTGGCGATCATCCTGGCTTTGGTGTTGGGCTTCGCCAACCGCTCCCTTGCCGTCCGTACGGATTCCTTACGGCTCCGGGAGGAACGATTGGATGTTTCCAGGGCTTCAGCGGGGCTTTTCATACCGATTGCCCTCGGCATCTGGCTGGCCGTCTCGCAAAGTGTCCAAAACGGTGCCATTTCGTACTACTTCTACAAATACCTGATTGCGCTGCTGCTGGTGGCCTGGCCGCTGATCGTCGCAGCGGCAGCCACTTTGATCCCGCCGCCTGTGCCGGCAGACGGCCACGTCCGCCGGCGCGGCCTGACACTAGCGCTGTGCGTCCTGGCGGTCACGGCAACTCAGGTTTTCGGCTTTTCGGTTCCAGGACTGCAGGCCGTGGGCCTTCCGGCGACGGCCCGTCCGCTGACGGACATGTCCGATCAGCAGACTCGCGTGCACAGCACCCCTGCTTTCGTGCCCCGGCTCCTGCAGAGCGCCCGGCTGCCCCAACCAGCGTCAACGGTTTACATCCCTGGACCTGGAACGGTCGATCCTATTCTGGCCGCCCGCTGGCAATGGGGCATGCGTGGCATGTCCTCATCGGCGACGACCGATCTTAGCTTTGACCTCGTGGACCTCGCCAAGGACTACAACCAGGCTCCTGAGGTCATCGGCCGAATCCTGACCCGAAACTCCACATTGTACGCAATCGTGGATCCCGAACTGTTTGAACCCGTTTACCAGTACTTGTTGGGCCTCGGCGTTGCTGATCGGCTGATTCGGCTCGGTTGATCGACCGATGAGGCCGGCGTTCCTTAGAGCCTGTTCCTAAACCCTGGCCATAGAGTCGTTGACCTGTTGCGCGGCGTGGCGGCTGTTAATCGGGAGGAACTCCTGTTAGCCCGGTGATTGTCTGGATCGTCCCGTTCGCAGGAGTTCCTTCGTGCTAGTTGCTACACCCGTGCCAAAACCCCCACCTCAGGACGTCGCGGTGCTGCAGGTTCGTTCCCTTCCACGCCGGCATGCCGCACCGGCATCCGTCCGATACCACGGACTGGCAGTGGGCCGTGATCGATCCGCTGCTACCGAATCCGGCCTTCCTCAGCGGCGCCGGCGGACGGCCTGAGTCCCATTGCCGCCGGTCCATTGTCGATGCGATCTTCTACGTGTCGACTACGAGATCAATGGCGGGCACTGCCGGCGGACTTCCCGTCCTATTCGACCGTGTTCAAGTACTTCACCCTCTGGGAGGCGGCAGGGGCCCCGACGCAGTCCTGGACACGATGCGGATCCGGGTGTGGCCGTCCGAGGACCGGGAGGCCGCCCCGACCGCGGCCATCATCGATTCGGCATCGGTCCGCGGTGCCGAGGCCGTCGGGCCGGTACCCGCGGCTATGACTCGGGCAAGAGGGTCAACGGCCACAAACGCCACATCGCGGCCGACACCATGGGCCTGCTGCTGTGCGTCATCATCACCGGAGCCTCGGTCCAGGACCGCGACGGGGCCAAAGCCGCTACTCGAACAACTCGCCGCTTCCTGCCGCCGTGCCTGGCCCGTGTGGGCGGACTGCGGCCATGCCGGCAAACTCGCGCTCTGGGCCAATGACCCCCTGAACCTCGCACTGGCCATCGTCAAACGCACCGATGCCACGAAAGGCTTCACCGCCCCGCCCCGCCGCTGGGTTGTTGAACGGACCTTGGCCCGGATCGCACGGCACCGCCACTGCGTACGCGACCACGAACGGCTACCCGCCCAACACCAAGCCATGGTCCGCTGGACCATGACCAGAATCACTAGCAACGCCTGCCACCAAGGTTTAGGAACAGGCTCTGAGAAACCCCGGCCTCACCGTTAATTCCTCCGGTCTGAAGACGGCCCCGTTCGGTCACCCGAGCTAGGCGCTCTTCTTTGCACGGCGCATGACCGGGCGCTCCACGAAGAACCAGCTGGCCGCAGCCAGCGGAATGGTGCATACCGTGGCGGCGAGCGTAAACCACCAGACGCCCCAATGGTAGCCACCGAACACGGCCAACAGTTGCTGGACAGGGAAAGCATAGATGTAGGCACCATAGGAGATGTCGTGCCGTGCCACTAAGGCCGGTTGAGGCAGCCAAGTGGAGATCCAGAGCAGGCCATAGGCAATGAATGGCGCCGCGAGCTGGCCGCCGAATCCGTCCACCAGGAAGATGGACAAACCGGCCAGCACAATGGCCACCGGTCCAGCGACCTTGTGGATTCCTACCCGGGAGCTCAACACCTGTACAACCGCGCCGCCGAGGAAGTACGGGACCAAACGGGCTGCGAGCTCAAAATCCAAGTTCGACTGCAGGTAAGGCTTCAGGGAGTCAATGTTGGCCCAGATCACCACGCTCATCGCAAAGGCACCAATGATTGGCCACGGCGTTTTCTTGAAGAGCGGAAGGAACCCAATGAGCGCCACCAGCAGATAGCACAGGAACTCGAAATAGAGCGTCCACAAGGAACCGTTCCAGGCCTTCGCATAGGGCACGCCGGCGGGGGTCCCGGCGATGTCATAACTGACGATATGAAGTGTCATGTTTGCGAAGATCGAGTTCAGCGGCGTCGTGGGAGCATGTAGGAAACCCTGCAGGGACCCATGTTGGATCACATAGGCGATCGGTGCGAATCCGAAGGCCATTACCACCAAGCACACAATGAACGCCGGAAAGATCCGGGCCACCCGGTGGACGAGGTAGGGTCCGATCCTGTTGCTGAACCTGCTGGCCGTAATCAAATAGCCGCTGATACCAAAGAAACCTGCGACGGCCCAGCCGCCAAGGTTTTCTCCGCGGAATCCCCATCCATTGCCGTCCCCCACGATGTGCCAGCTGTGGGCCAGGAGCACCATAAATGCCAGAACAAGCCGGATCAGGTTGAGGCTGTTTCCACGCGGATCAAGCCGGCTCCCTATCACTGGGGCTGGAATTGCATTCGGCTTCAGTACTGCTGTGCTCAATCCCGGGCTTCCTTCGTGACGTTGTCCAGACCGCCAATTCTACCTTGCGCCTGGCCGCTACCCGGTCGACGTTACCGTCCTGGCATGCAACCTGGGCGGGTCGCTGGTTTGCCGTAGGGCGCCCTGTACGGAAGGATTGAGCGCATGCGTGGAATCATCCTTGCCGGCGGAACTGGATCCCGGCTTCACCCGATCACCCTGGGAATCAGCAAGCAGCTGGTTCCTGTGTACGACAAGCCCATGATCTACTACCCTCTCTCCACGCTGATTCTGGCCGGAATCAGGGACATTCTCATCATCACTACCCCGCACGACGCCGAGCAGTTCCAGCGACTCCTGGGCGACGGCTCCCAGTTCGGCGTCAACCTGACGTACGTCGAGCAGCCCTCCCCGGACGGTCTGGCGCAGGCCTTTGTCCTCGGCGCCGAGCACATCGGCGACGAGACCGTTGCCTTGGTCCTGGGGGACAACATCTTCTACGGCCAAGGCATGGGCACCCAACTGCGCCGGCACGCCGACATCGACGGCGGCGCCGTGTTCGGATACTGGGTCAAGGACCCGAAGGCCTACGGCGTCGTGGAATTCGACGAGGACGGCAAGGCCCTCTCGCTCGAAGAGAAGCCCGAGAAGCCACGCAGCCACTACGCAGTGCCAGGGCTGTACTTCTATGACAACGACGTCATCGAAATCGCCAAGAACCTGAAGCCGTCCGCGCGCGGCGAGCTGGAAATCACCGACGTCAACCGGACATACCTAGAGCGGGGCAAGCTGCAGGTCGAGATCCTGCCGCGCGGCACCGCCTGGCTGGACACCGGCACATTCAACGATCTGAGCGACGCCTCCAACTTCATCAGGACGGTCGAAAACCGCCAAGGCCTGAAGATCGGCGCACCTGAAGAAATCGCATGGCGCAACGGCTTCCTGACCGACGACGAACTGCGCCAGCGGGCCGAACCCTTGGTCAAGAGCGGCTACGGTTCCTACTTGCTGGGGCTTCTGGACCAGACCATCTAGCGTGGCGTGGCTCGATGCAGCACCGCTCCTCCTCGCAGCGGTTGCCCTGCTTCTCTTCCCGGGCGCACTGGTATCGGCAGCTGCTGGTCTTCGAGGCCTGGCGGCAGCAGCCACGGCGCCTGCGATCACGGTCACGATAGTCGCAGCAACCGCCGTAGTGGCCCCCTGGCTGCACCTGCCTTGGTCACTTGCGGCCGTGCTTGTCTGCTCATTGCTTGCCGCAGCTCTTGTGCTGGGCATCCGCGTCCTGACACAGGGCAAGTCCGCAGTACGGGAGGCAACCGCCAGGTGGCGCCCACGCCCCAGCTGGCGTCTGACCGTTCCGGCGTACCTGCTTGGCGCCGCGGTGGTCGTCGTCCAGTTGGCCTTGGCCTTTGGACATCCGGCGAACATCTCCCAGACGTTCGACAACGTCTTCCATCTGAACAGCGTCCGCTACATCCTCGACACCGGCAACGCCTCGTCCTTGACGATGTCGGCGATGACAAGCGGGGACAATCCTCCGTACTTCTATCCCGCAGCCTGGCACGATCTGGCCGCTCTCCTGGTCACGGTCACGGGTGCACCGCTGGTCCTCGCGGTCAACATGCTCAATATCGCTGTAGCGGCCCTTATCTGGCCATTGGGGTGCATGCTGTTGACGAGGGTCTTTGCAGGAGCCCAACCCTTGGCCGTCGCCGCTGCCGGGGTCCTGTCCGCCTTCTTTTCCGGATTCCCGTTGCTTCTGTTGGACTTCGGCGTTCTCTACCCGAATTTTCTGGCAATCAGTCTTCTTCCTGCCGCTCTTGGCGCCATGGCATGGCTGTTCCGGCGCGCCGAGGAGTACGAGGTGCATGTCACTTCGCGGTTCCTTATCCCGTGTCTGATGCTGCCGGGCCTGGCCCTGGCGCATCCCAACGGCCTCATGTCCTTGCTCGCTGTGACGATCCCCTTGGTACTGCAAAGCTACCTCGTACGCTACTGGCCGTCGAAGAACCTCTTCCGTCGACGTGGGTGGATCGTGGCTAGCCTCGGGCTGCTCCTCGCATTGGCCACTGTCGCCGTACTTTGGAAAGTCATCCGGCCTCCCGAAGATGCCGCATTCTGGCCGCCCATCCAGTCCCCAGCGCGGGCTGCGTTGCAGATACTGAGCAACTCGGCCATGGGCAAGCCTCTGGCGCTGACGGTCAGTGTGCTCATGCTCATTGGCCTGGCGGTCTCGATGCGGCGTCTGAGCCGCACGTGGCTCATCGGCGGGTTCGTGATCGTTGCGTTCCTGTTCATGGTTGTCTCAGCAGCGCCCTTTAGCCGGCTCCGCAGTCTACTGACAGGTGTCTGGTACAACGACAGCTACCGCATTGCCGCGTTGCTGCCGCTGGTTGCTGTCCCGTTTGCCGCGGTCGGCTTTGCTGCCTTGATGGCGCTGCTCAAGCGCCGCTTCCCTGCCGCCTTAACCCACTCAAGTTGGCGGAAACTCGTGCGGGGGAGCCTTCTCGCCCTGCTGGGCATCGCCGGCGTGGCTGGCCTTATCCCTCCTGTGACCGGGGCGGTAGCGTCCGCACGCGCCAATTACGATGAAAACGCGGCTTCCCCGCTGCTGTCAACGGACGAGCACCGTCTCATTTCGCAGCTGGACGCTGTGGTTCCGGCCGATGCAGTCATCGCGGTCAATCCGTGGACCGGTGGCGCCCTGGCCTACGCACTGGCCCAGCGCGAGACAACGGCGAAACATATCCTGACGGCTACAACCGGCAACGAGAACCTCCTCAACCAGCATCTGCGCGATGCACCGGGCTATCCCGACGTCTGCGCGGCGGCCTCCGCCGAAAACGTCCGGTTCGTACTGGACTTCGGCGACAAAGAAGTCCACGGCAACAGGCATTCGTTCCCCGGGCTGGAAAATCTTGCCGCATCGCCGTCCTTCAGACTGGTGCTGCAGGAAGGCCAGGCCCGCCTCTACGAACTGACGGCCTGCCCGGCCGGCTGATCAGTGGTTGATCACCGCCTACGCGGCTGACCGCCGTCGGAGTTCTGCCACGACCTCATGGACTTCGCCGTCCATGATGACTTCGCCATGTTCGAGCAAGACACCGCGCTTGCACACGGAAGCCACCAGATCCAGGTCGTGACTGACCACGAACAGCGTTTTCCCGGCAGCCGCCAGCTCGTTGATCTTGATGATGCATTTGCGCTGGAACGGCTCGTCACCGACGGCAAGGATCTCGTCGATGAGGAAAACCTCGGGGTCCGTGTGCACAGCGATCGAGAACGCCAGTTTCAAATACATCCCCGAGGAGTAGAACTTCACCTCGGTGTCGATGAACTCACCGATTTCCGCGAACTCTACGATCGAGTCAAACATTTCGTCGATCTGTTTCTGGCTCATGCCAAGGATGGCTCCATTGAGATAGACGTTGTCACGGCCGCTCAGATCATGGTGAAAGCCGGCCCCGACTTCAATCAGGCCCGCCACGCGGCCACGCGTGTGCACCGTGCCCTCGTCCGGCTGCAGGACGCCCGAAATCAGCTTCAGCAGCGTGGACTTGCCCGAGCCGTTAAGCCCCAGCAACGCCACAGTCTCGCCCTGCTCCACATCGAGCGAAACATCCTTCAGTGCGTCAAACCTCTTGGAGAGATCGCCCTTGCGGCCCGTAAGAAGCCAGACAATGGCCTCCTTCATGCTACGCGTGTGCCGCAGCACGAACTTCTTGCGCACATTCCGGCAGGTGATCGCAACGGTCTCGGAAACACCAACGGGTGCAGTCATGTCAGAGCTCCTGCGCGAAATGGATAGAAAGCTTCATGAAGACGACCTGGCCGACCAGGAGTACCAGGGCCGCGATGCCGAAGGCCACAGGGAACCAGACGGACAGCAGATCCGGCGGCAACGCGATGGCAACTGCCTGCTCGGCGTTCAGCGTCGGAGACCAGAACGCCCAGTGGAAGATCTCGACCGCAACCGTCACCGGGTTCAGCTGGTAGAGGAAGAACCAAGGACCCATGACGCGTTCTACCATTGGCCAGACATAGAGCACCGGCGATGCCCAGGTGACAACCATGAGAATCATGTCCACGATGTTCTCGGAGTCACGGAAATAGACATTGGCTGCGCCAAAAAGCAGTCCCAGGCCGGTGGCCAGGATCGCGATGAGGGCGAGAGCGCCCACAACGGCCAACAGCTGCCAGAAGGAGGGCCTCCACCCGGCCAGAAGACAGGCGCCACCCAGAACCACCAGTTGGGGCACCAGGTGTGCTGCGGAGACCCACACGGTGGAAACCGGAAAAAGTTCCCTGGGCAGGTAGATCTTCCGGATCAGGTCCCTGTTGTCCACGATGGACCGGGTGGCGTTGCCCAGGGACTCCGTGAAGAAGTTGACCAAGACAATTCCTGCAAACAGGTAAATCGCGTAGTTCGGAGTGCCGCGCTGCATATCAAGGAAGACGCCAAGGGCCACGAAGTAGATGGAGAACTGCATCAGCGGCTTGACATAGGACCACAGAAGTCCAAGTACAGAGCCGCGATAGCGGATCTTGATCTCCTTACGGACCAGCAGCTGCAGCAGGAACTTGTGCTTGTAGACATCGATGATGCCCCGACCCCGGCCAGGCTGGG
Organism: Arthrobacter sp. CJ23; assembly: GCF_024741795.1. NCBI lineage: Bacteria > Bacillati > Actinomycetota > Actinomycetes > Micrococcales > Micrococcaceae > Arthrobacter > Arthrobacter sp. CJ23. The sequence continues at coordinate 3,092,918 of NZ_CP102950.1, forward strand.
TCAGCTCACCGGCAGCGGACGGCACCTAGCGCCCCTGCCGTTCGTCCAGTCCGAAGGTCTTCCGCCAGGCCTCGAATGACGTGATCCGCGGCACCGCTTCCCGATAATCCGCAGCCAACTGGTCCCACTGACGGTAAAGGCGCGCATGGTGCTGGCCCGCCTGGACCAGCATACGCTTCAGCTTCTTCGGATCACGCTTGTACCAGGAAGACGCCGTACCGTCTGCATTTGAGACCACCACGCTGTCGTAGTGCGCAAGCCGGAACCACTTGTTATCTCGGTGTGCCAGGAAGCCCTGAGGGCGTTCAGCCGACTCTGGAGCCGGGCTCTTGATGAGTTGGCGGGCCACCGTGGTGACGCCCCACTTGACCAGGTCCTTTTTGTTCGGCATGCCGATCGGCTTGATGCCCGAGGGCCCGCGGCCCAATGCGGGAGCCGGGAACTCGTCAACGTCTTCGTGCATCTGGGCGTCTGAGTAGGAGCCCTTGCGTCCGTTGATCTCCGGCAGCTTCGAGCCGATGTTCGCGTGCAGATGGTCCGGCCCACGGAACAGGTCTTCCAGGGCATCGAGGCGTCCGTGCTCCGTGAAGTACTGCATCGACACGAGGTGTTTCACGTCGGCTTGGAAGGATTCCCGGATGGTCCGGCCACCCTTGGCATGCGGGCTGTAGATCATCGCAATGATCAGCCGGTTGCGTCCGTGATAGTACGCCTGCCAACCGACAAGGTCGTCCTTGTCCACCCATGAGACGTGCCAGACCGCGGAGCCCGGCAGGGAGACCGTCTGGAAGCCGGCCTCGTGAGCCCGCAGACCGTATTCGATGTCGTCCCACTTAATGAACAGCGGAAGCGGCAGGCCAATCTCACGGATGACCGCCGTCGGGATCATGCACATCCACCAACCGTTGAAGTCGACGTCGGCGCGTCGGTGCAGCCAAGGGGTCTGCCGGAGGTTGGCCACGCTGAAGTCGTGCCGCATTTCCATGTCGGCATGCGGTTCGGCAGGCACAATCCGATAGGGGTCGACGACCTCGCCAAAAGTGTGCAGGACGCTGCGGCTGTGCAGATCAAACATGTGTCCGCCGACAATGGTCGGCTTCTTGCAGTAATCCGCGAAGGTGAGGAGCCTGTTAATGCTCTCCGGTTCAAGGACCACGTCGTCGTCCAGCAGCAGCGCATAGTCACTGCCGTTCTCAACGGCTTCGTACATCCCACGGGCAAAACCGCCAGAGCCGCCCAGGTTTTCCTGGTCGATGATGCGGAGCTTGCCCCCGAGGGCAGCGGCGATTTCGGCGAAGCCCGGGTAGTCGGCAACCTTGTCGGTGCCCTGGTCCACAATGAGGACCTCCCGCACATGCTCCAGCGCTTCAGGGTTCTCGGACAGGATCCGGGCGTTGTTCAGGCAGAATTCCGGCTTGTTCATGGTGGTGATCTCAAGCGTCACCGCTCCCGGCGCCTTGCCGTGGTCCGCACCCTGCCATTCGGCTGATTCCAGGATCAGGTCTTCGCGGCTGGAGGCAAGATCGAACCAGTACCAGCCGCCGTCGCCGAATGGCTTCACAGGGAGGTCAAAGACCGTGACGGTGGCACCCTCAACGCGTGCACCGTCCACGCGCTGGAGCGTGCCCCTCGCGTTGGACTTGTTCACGGTGATGGTGCCGTGGCCGCTCGTCCGAACGGTGAGGCGAACCGTGCGGAGCGTTGTCCAGCGCCGCCAGTAGCTCGCCGGGAAGGCGTTGAAGTACGTGCCGAAGGAGAGTTGCTCTCCGGCACGCAAAAGCAGCGAGTGGCGCGACAGCACGTCTTCAAAGTGGACGTCGTGCCCGCCCGAGCTCACCAGATGGAGTTTCTCTTCAAGCGACTTGGGATTCCGGGCGAATTCATCGTTCTCCCTGAGCTGGATCCCGTTGGCCGGCCCCGCATCGACGTACAGCGAGAGAGTGTCCATCTGGGATTCCGGCGGCAGGATCACACGCTGCAGGGTCATCCACTGCTGGTCTTCGGAATGCGTCACGCGTCCACTCCCCCGCTTTCGATTTCGACGCCGCTTTCGAAATGCGGACGGATCTTGTTGTCGAACATCGAAAGCGCAGATCCGATGGCCATGTGCATGTCGAGGTACTTGTAGGTGCCAAGCCGTCCGCCGAACAAAACGCCAGGTTCAGCGGCAGCGAGGTCCCGGTACTGGAGGAGCTTCTCGCGGTCATCGGAAGTGTTGACGGGGTAGTACGGCTCATCGCCCTCTTCAGCGAAGCGCGAGAATTCGCGCATGATGAGCGTCTTTTCCGTCTGGTATGCACGCTCCGGGTGGAAGTGGCGGGGTTCGATGATGCGGGTGTAGGGCACGTCGTCGTCGTTGTAGTTGACCACCGACGTTCCCTGGAAGTCTCCGACGTCGAGGATCTCTTCCTGGAAATCAATCGTGCGCCAGGAAAGGTCACCGGCGACGGAATCGAAGTAGCGGTCCACCGGCCCCGTGTACACGACCGGGATCTTCCCGACAACCTTGTTCTTGGAGTACTCGTGGGACTCGTCAAAGAAATCGGTGTTCAGGCGGACCTCGATGTTCGGGTGCTCCGCCATCTTTTCGATCCAAGCCGTGTAGCCGTTCGTGGGCAAGCCTTCGTACTTGTCGTTGAAGTACCGGTTGTCGTAGTTGTAGCGGACCGGGAGCCTCGAAATGATGCCGGCGGGCAGGTCCTTGGGATCGGTCTGCCACTGCTTGCCGGTGTAGTGCTTGATGAAGGCCTCATACAGGGGGCGGCCGATGAGCTGGATGCCCTTGTCGTTGAGGTTCTGCGGATCCGTGCCGGCCAGTTCGCCGGCCTGTTCCTGGATCAACGCCTGGGCCTCGCCTGGAGTCAGGTTGGCCCGGAAGAACTGGTTGATGGTGGCCAGGTTGATGGGAAGCGAATAGACCTCGCCCTTGTGCACACCGTAGACCTTGTGGACGTAGTTCGTGAACGTCGTGAACCGGTTGACGTACTCCCACACACGCTCGTTTGAGGTGTGGAACAGGTGGGCGCCGTAGCGGTGGACTTCGATGCCCGTCCGCTCATCGGTTTCGCTGTAGGCGTTGCCGCCGATGTGGTGCCGGCGGTCGATGACGACCACCTTCAAGTCCAGCTCACGTGCGGCCTGTTCGGCGATTGTCAGGCCGAAAAAGCCCGACCCGACGATGACAAGGTCAGCGGTCACAAAATCTCCTGGTTCGAATGGGGGCAGCCCAATGGTTCGCATTGACTGCACGACTAGCCTACCTGAGACGACCACTCTCAACTCCGGCGCCGGATTCCCATGAAGTTGTCCACATAGCGAAGGTGACCGCGGACAGCTCCGGCGGGCCGCGCCTACCGTGGTTCAGAGAGGCAAGGCACTTCGGCCCGGAGAAGGGAGAACCCCAACCATGACCCTCCACTGCTCCCTCGTCCGCGGCCCCTTTGCCGCCCTCCGCGCAGAACCCGAAGAGCTGTCCATCGAGGTTGCCGACGGCGCGCCGGGAAGCCAGGTGGAGTCAGCCGTCATGCAGACGTTCTCAACGGGCGAACTGTCCGTGGCCGGGACGCCGCTGAGCGTGTTGGAAGTGGGAAGGGCACCATTGGTCAACGGCGCTGTGCTGCTCGACGGCGGCCCGTCCCCTGCTGTTCCGGCGACCGCGGCGATCCGGCGGCCGCCTCTACGGCTGGTGGTCCACACCGGACCAGGAGCCGGCACTGTGGTCCCCCTGGAACGTGGGACATACAGAATCGGGAGGCGCGACGCGGCGGTTTCCATCCCGGACCCGGGCATTTCGCGGAACCATGCCGAGCTTCATGTGACGGATACCGCCATCACCGTCACCGACAACAAGAGCGCCAACGGAACAAGCGTGGATGGACAGAAGATCCGGAGTTGCAGGGTTTCCACCGCGTCCGAAATCCGCTGCGGGAGTTCCCGCATGGCCATCCAGCTCGCCGACGATCCGGGCGGGACGTCTGACCTCACAGAGGCAGGCCGGAGTGTGGCAGAACCATTGATCGTTCCCCGGAGCCATGACGGGAGCAACCGCAGCCAATTATTGCTGACGGCCGGACTGCCGCTGGTTCTGGGTGTGGGAATGGCCCTCATTACCGGCATCTGGATGTTCCTTGCGTTCACGGCGGCCTCAGCCGTTGCCGTGCTGGCGCCGGCGATGTCCGGCCGAGGGCACCGCCGGGCCTTTCGGAAGGCCGTTCGCACGGCAGCCGACAGGGATGAAGACCGACGACGGCGATGCTCGCCGAGCGCCGCTGTGCTGGCTGTCGAGGCAAGCAGACAGCCGGCGAAGAGGCCCGCGGCGACCGAAACCACTGGCGCGTGGCTGCGGGTAGGCACCTGCCTGCAGAAATCCAACATCAGCGTCCAGCCGGCTGATCCGGATTTCGGCCCCCCTGAACGGGTCATGCCGTTGGCTCTTGACCCAACGAACAGAGTCATTACCCTCAGTGGTTCCGATCGGAAAGTCCAGGGCATGCTTCGCTCGTTCCTCATGCAGTTGGCTTCATTCCCAATCTGCGCCGGTTTGCCTGTGCTGCTCCTTGGCCCGGCAGAGCTGCTGCCCTTGGCCGCTAGGTTCCTGCCCGGGGCGCTCCTTTGCTCGGATCCGGCCGAGGCTATCCATGCTTTGGCAGCCAGTTCGGAAACTCCGGGGTGGCTGTTCCTCGTGGGCGATGCTGCTGCCGGCACCGGAGCGGATGATCCGCGTCGCGTGGCCGAGGAATCAGGCTGGCACGTGGTACTCGCCCAGCCGCCCAACACGAACGCCTCGGACACGGTAGTGGACCTTGGCGGAAGACAAGCTGCCCTGCATACAGGCGGCAGCACCACAGAGTTTGACGCGGACCTCGTCCCCGCCGACGTCTTCGACAGGTTCTGCAGAAGTGTCGCCGCCGCTTCGAAAGCACCGTCAGCAACATCGGGAATTCCCGATGGATGCGGACTTGGCGAGTTGCTGCCGCACGACCCCGTGAGCATCGCCGCCCGTTGGGCTGACGGGCAATCCGCGTCGGGTCTTTTTGCGGTCGTTGGCCGTGGCGCCTCGGGGCCCACGATCCTGGATTTACAGACCGACGGCCCGCATCTCCTGGTTGCAGGAACCACCGGATCCGGCAAGTCTGAGTTCCTCCGGACACTGGTTACGTCGTTGTCCCTCAGCCATGCCCCTGACCGGGTTAATTTCCTGTTCGTTGATTTCAAGGGCGGTTCCGGCCTGGGACCGTTCATAGGGCTTCCACACTGTGTTGGCCTGCTGACCGACCTGAACCAGCATGCGTTGGATCGGACGCTCATGTCCTTGAGGGCAGAAGTCAGGCGCCGGGAGGAATTGCTCGCCCGGGCCAAGACACAGGATCTAACCGCCTACCGCCAGCTGGCCTCGCCATCCCTGCCAACATTGCCGCATCTTCTGGTGGTGGTCGACGAATTCAGGATGCTGGTGGAGGAGGCCCCCGCTGCGCTGGCGGAACTCATGCGAGTTGCAGCCATCGGGCGGTCGCTGGGCATCCATCTGGTCATGGCAACCCAGCGGCCCCAAGGGGCCTTGAATGCCGATATCCGCGCCAATGTCACCACAAGCATCGCGTTGCGCGTGCAATCGGACATGGAGTCTCTGGATGTCATCAACTCGCGGGATGCCGCGGCAATCCCCGTTTCGCTCCCGGGCCGCGCCTTCATGGCCCGGGGATCCGCACCTCCGGAGCTGTTTCAGACTGCATCGCTCACCTCGCCCTTGGACGGCAGCAGCCATGCCGCCGTAATTGCCCGGACCGCCATCGGAGTAGTCCGGGCGGGAAGGGCCGGGCAGAGGACGGCCATTTCGCGCCCGATGTCGACTCCGGCCCAGGCGGCCACCCCGATCGTCGAGGCGACCCGAAGGCTTTGGACGGAGCTAGGCGGAGAAGCACCGCGTCGGCCCGTGGCTGCGCCCTTGCCCGCGACACTGACAATGGGCAGCAAGGACCTGCAGATCCCTCCGCCCGGCCGGCGTGCTGCGGAGGGCAAGGCCGTAGCGGCGACCACAGTGTGCCTTGGGCTGGTTGACGTCCCGGCCGATCAGCAGGTGGTGAGGTTGTTGTGGCGGCCATCGACCGACGGACATCTTGGACTGATAGGGCCGGGCGCAAGCGGCGTTTCCGAGGCGGTCCTGGCCACCGCGTCAGTACTGGCCACCGCTCCTGTGGATGCGCACCTGTACATCCTGGACGGCGATTCTTCGTTTTCCGGGGCTTTCGCCGTGAACCGTGTTGGCGCCGCGGCGGGGGTTCACGAGGCCCGCCGTGCCGCCCGGATTCTGGAGCGTCTGACCGACGAGATGGCTTCGCGGCAAGCCCGCCCCGAACGGGAGGCACGCGTGCCCTTGGTACTTGTGGTCTGCAATTGGGGGGCGTGGATATCCGCTTTCCGTTCCGGTCCTGCGACGGAGGCCGAGGATCTCCTGATGGGCATTGTCCGGGACGGCAGCCGCGCGGGCATCACCGTCGTCATCTCCGGCGACCGTGAACTGGTGGCGTCCCGCCTGTTCGCAGCATTGCCAAACCGCGCGTTCTTCCCCACGGGGAGCACCGAAGAGAGCCGCCTGGCTTGGCCACGATTCGGCGCAATGGACAACGTCGCCGGCAGGGCTCTCGCCGCGGGAAACTTCCTGGACGGGAACACGGCAGTGGCCCAATTTGCCGCGCCTCCGCCGGACATCCCATGGCCCTATTCAGAGGCGGCACCTGCATCCAGACCGTTCCGCGTGGAACCGCTCCCCGACTTCACCTCGGTCGGAGACGTTCTGGCCCGTGCGCCCCACGCTGCCTCAGGGAGGGCGGTGTCTCCGGACATTGATGCAGCGGCAGCAGGCAGGTACGCAGTTCTCCTTGGTATCGGCGGGGACGAACTTGAGGTCGCGTCTGTCCGATTGGCTGCGGGAAGCGTGTTCCTGGCACTCGGCAGTCCCGGTTCCGGCAAATCCGGCCTGATGCGTGTACTGCCCGCGCTCAATCCGGGCCACCGCTGGATAGCCCCAGGACCAAAGGACACTCCTGAACGGTTCTGGACGTCCTTCCGGCAGAGGGCGTCCTCGGCCGTCCGCGAAACAGCGAGCTACGAGTTGGACGGTGGGGGGTCCGATGGCTGGATACAGGGGCGCGGCCCCCATAGAGGCAGCATCCTGCTTGTTGACGATGCCGAGCAGTTGACGGCCTCGGCGGCAGCACAGCTGTCAGCGTTGAATGAGATGGGTTTCACAATGGTGGCCACGGCTTCGATGAATACACCGCTGCTGCACAGGAGTCCTCTGTGCCTCAGCGCCCGGAACCACGGCCACGGCTTGCTCATTGGGCCCCGGAATCCGACCGACGGTGACTTCTTCGGGCTTCGGATCGATTCGGAACCGTCCCGGGCGCCGGGGCGGGCCGTGCTCATCCAGGACGGCAGCATGCATTCCATCCAGATCGCGGCGCCCGGAACAGATGGGCCCGGAACGGAGGTGCCGAGAACAGGTGTCCTGAGTGCAGAGCAGCCCCGAACACAGACTCACGGGCCAGAGAACCGGGTCAGAGAACCGGAGCAGACCCGCCGGTCCGCGAGGCAAATGCGATGACTTTCTTGTCGAACAGGAACACGATGCCCGCCAGGGCCGGAAGCACCATGGCCAGTCCGGGCAGGACAAGTCCTCCGGTCAGCGTCGGGACTCCAATGGTCAGGACGAACAATTGTGCCACCAGCGCCGCGGCGCGCGTCCAGCGGTATCCCCGGAACAGGAACAGGCCCGTGGCGAAGAGCCAGGCAGAGAACCCCAGGAGCAGGACCAAGGTGAACACGGCACCGGCGAAGGACGCCACGGGCGCGCCGATGGCCAGTTGGTATCCGTAGACGGCAGCCGCACCGAGCAGCGTCAGTGCTTCGGCAACGACAACCAGAGAGACGATCTTGATTCCCGGCGGTCGTGCTCCAGCAGAGTGAGCAGCGCCGGCCGCACCCGCGGCACGCGCCGCACCGGCCCCGGCCCCGGGTTCACCGTTTTCCTCCGGTCCAAAGGCGGGCTGGGCAGGGTTCACAGGAGGTCTTGACACACTGGCACACTACCGGACATAGTCGGATACCAGTGAGGACACTGGCGGCTGATGTGATGCATCGCTCACGGTTTCGGGGCATTTCAACGGCACATACCCCTTGTTTACAAGGCGTTAACATGAAACGCTTGACTCAGACGACAAAGGGGGCCCACAGGGGCCCCTTTCCTTTGGAGCTTCTCGTGAATGTTTTCACAAAAGGCTCAACTAGTTCTCACGAATGGAGTGACTGATCAGCATGGATTGGCGTAATCGCGCAGCCTGCCTCGACAAGGACCCGGAGCTTTTCTTCCCAGTGGGCAACACGGGACCAGCACTTCTGCAGATCGAGGAAGCGAAGAGCGTGTGCCGCCGCTGTCCTGTCGTTGATACCTGCCTCCAGTGGGCCCTCGAATCCGGCCAGGACGCCGGCGTCTGGGGCGGCATGAGCGAAGACGAGCGCCGTGCGCTGAAGCGCCGCGCCGCCCGCGCCCGCCGCGCCTCCTAGGCAGTTCCAAGGATCCATACAAAGGAAAGCCGCAGACCATATGGTCTGCGGCCTTCCTTGTCTTCGGGCGCCGTCTTTCGGCGCCAGGTCCTCAGGCGCCGTCAATAGGGGCCGGCCCCGGAGCCGGCGCCTTACCGGTTCGGGAGTCTTACGCCCGGGCCAGGTTCAGGACGATCTCGACGGCTGTTCCGCCACCGTCTCGGGGAATCCACTGGATACTGCCGCCCAGTTCGCTGGTCACCAGCGTCCGCACGATCTGCAGCCCGAGGCCTTCCGTGTACTGTCCGTCCGGAAGTCCCACGCCGTCGTCGGCAATCGTCACGGTGAGGAATTCATCGGCGCCGTCGCCCTTGGCGCGATCGGCAAGCAGCCACACCGTTCCGGTCCGGCCCTCAAGGCCGTGCTCCACGGCGTTGGTGACAAGTTCGTTGATGACAAGGGCCAGCGGCGTCGCGAAGTCGCTCGGCAGTTCGCCGAAGAGGCCCGAGCGTTCGGTACGGACGTGCTGGGACGGCGATGCCACCTCTGCAGACAGCCTGAACTGGCGGCCGATCAGCTCGTCGAAGTCGACGCTCTGCGTCAGCCCCTGGGACAGGGTCTCGTGGACCAGCGCGATCGTGGCGACACGCCTCATGGCCTGTTCCAGCCCCTGTTTGGCCTCGTCGCTGACCATGCGCCGCGACTGCATGCGCAGCAGGGCTGCCACCGTCTGCAGGTTGTTCTTCACACGGTGGTGGATCTCGCGGATGGTGGCGTCCTTGGTGACGAGCTCCATCTCGCGGCGCCGGAGCTCGGACACATCGCGGCACAGGACCAGCGCGCCGAAGCGCTGGTTTTCGTCACGCAGGGGAATGGCACGCAGCGACAGGCTGACGCCGCGCGATTCGATTTCGCTGCGCCACGGCATCCGGCCGGTCACCACGAGGGGCAGGGTCTCGTCGACCATCCGCCGGTCCTTCAGCAGACCGGCAGTGACCTCGGCCAGGGAGCGGCCTTCCAGTGACTCGACCTCGCCCAGGCGGCGGAACGCTGACACCCCGTTGGGGCTCGCATACTGCACCACGCCGTCGGCGTCGAGCCTGATCAGCCCGTCACCGACGCGCGGTGCACCACGGCGCGAACCCGTGGGCGAGGCAAAATCGGGCCAGAGCCCCAACGTGCCCATGCGCAGCAGGTCGTACGCGCACTGGCGGTACGTCAGTTCCAGCCGGGACGGCATCCGGGAGCTGGACAGGTCCATGTGCGAGGTCACCACCGCGAGAGTGCGCCCGTTCCGGACCATGGGCACGGCTTCGACCCGCAGCGCCATCTCGCTGCTCCAGCTGGTTTCGCTGGAGCGCTCGATCGAGCGGCTGGACCACGCCTTGTCCACGAGCGGCCGCAGGTCCGAGCGGATTCCCTCGCCGACAAAGTCGGCATGGAACACCGTGTGGGACGTGGACGGCCGCACGTGGGCGAGGGCGATGTAGCCCAGCTCCGGATGCGGGAACCACAACGCCAGGTCCGCGAACGCCAGGTCGGCGACCATCTGCCAGTCGCCGACCAGGAGGTGCAGCCATTCGGCATCCCCAGGCCCGAAATCAGCATGTTCCCTGATGGGGTCTGTAAAGATTGCCACTGCACCTCCATTTGCGACGCGGGGGCTTGTCCCCTAGCGTCGAACGATTGACCTCAAGAGCCTCAATGCTACCGACAGGGAGGCCATGTCGTCCGCTTCGAGGGAATTGACCTCGTCGAACATGCTCTTCGCGCGTCCCAACTGCTCCGCATTCTGGGCTTCCCAGGAACCCAGGCGCTCCTCGGCAGAGGTGCCGGATTCCGTCGACTCCAGAACCGACGTCGTGATGTCCGCAACGGTTGAGTAGAGGTCATCACGGAGCGCCGCGCGGGCCAGGGCCTGCCAGCGGTCCGCCCGGGGCAGGGCACTGATCCGCTCCAGGAGGGAATCCACGTGGAAGCGGTTGAAGACCGTGTAGTAGACGTGTGCGACGTCTTCTCCCCGGTTGCTGCCGGACTCAGTGATCCTCGCGATGTCCAGGAGAACAAAGCTCTCGAAGAGCTCGGCCCAGCGGTGCGCCAGTGTCTCCGGCAGGTCCCAGCTGCGCGCCTTTTCGAGCAGGCCGGAAATCCGGACCTTGTCGTCGCCGCGCAGGTAGTCCAGCAGGCGGGCCCGCATGGGTTCCATGAGCGGCTTGAACTGCTGCACGACGTCGGCAATCGGCTGGGAGGCCGTGCCCTGTCCGAGCAGCCAGCGCACGGCACGGTCCAGCAGGCGGCGGATGTCCAGGTGGACTTCGCTCCAGTGTTCGGTGGGGAACGACGCCGGGAGGGCGTTGAGGTCCGCGATCATGGGATCGAGATCGTAGATTTCGCGCAACGCCACGAAGGTCTTGGCAACCGCAAGCTCGCTGGCGGAGGTCTCTTCCATGGCACGGAAGGCGAAGGTGATGCCGCCCATGTTGATCATGTCGTTTGCCACCACCGTGGCGATGATCTCCCGGCGCAGCGGGTGCGTGTCCAGTTCGGCGTCGAACTTCTCGCGAAGCTGCTTCGGGAAGTAGGAGCGGATCGTCTGGCGGAACCAGGGGTCGTCGGCGAGCTCGCTGTCGCGCAGCGCGGAACTGAGCTCGATCTTGGCGTAGGCCGCCAGGACCGCCAGTTCCGGGGACGTCAGCCCCTGGCCCTGCTCCAGCCGTTCGCGCAGCGTGTCCGTGGTGGGCAGTGCTTCCAGCTCGCGCTTGAGATCGGCTGAGCGCTCAAGCCAGTCCATGAGCCGCTCGTAGCTCGGGCTCCACTCGGCCACACGGGTGCGGTCGTTGAGCAGGAGGATGTTCTGGTCGATATTGTCCTCGAGCACCAGACGGCCCACCTCGTCCGTCATGTCGGCGAGGAACGCGGCACGGTCGGCGGCCTCAAGCTTGCCGGCCGCCACCATGCGGTCCACGAAGATCTTGATGTTGACTTCATGGTCTGAGCAGTCCACGCCGGCGGAGTTATCGATGGCATCCGTGTTCAGGATGACGCCTTGGAGAGCGGCTTCGATGCGGCCCCGCTGCGTCAGGCCCAGGTTGCCACCCTCGCCGACCACCTTGACGCGCAGTTCACGGCCGTCGACGCGGATGGCGTCGTTGGCCTTGTCGCCTACCTGGCCATGCGTTTCGGTGCTTGCCTTGATGTAGGTGCCGATGCCGCCGTTGTAGAGCAAGTCGGCCGGCGCCAGCAGGATGGCGCGGAGCAGCTCGGGCGGGCTGAGCTGGGTGATGCCGTCCGGCAGGCCCAATGCGGCGCGGACCTGGGCCGAGACCGGGATCGCCTTGGCCTGGCGCGGGTAGACGCCGCCGCCGGCGCTGATGAGCGCCTTGTCGTAGTCTTCCCACGACGAGCGCGGGAGTTCGAACAGCCGCTGCCGTTCGGTGTATGAGGCCGCAGCGTCCGGAGTCGGGTCCAGGAAGATGTGGCGGTGGTCAAAGGCCGCCACCAGGCGGATGTGCCGCGAGAGCAGCATGCCGTTGCCGAAAACGTCGCCGGACATGTCTCCGACGCCCACTACGGTGAATTCTTCGGACTGCGTATCCAGGTCCAGCTCGCTGAAGTGGCGCTTGACCGATTCCCAGGCGCCGCGGGCCGTGATGCCCATGGCCTTGTGGTCGTAGCCTACCGAGCCGCCGGAGGCGAACGCGTCGCCCAGCCAGAAGCCGTATTCCGCGGCAAGACCGTTGGCGGTATCCGAGAATGTCGCCGTGCCCTTGTCGGCAGCGACCACGAGGTAGGAGTCGTCCCCGTCGTGGCGGACCACGTCCGACGGCGGGACGAGCCGTTCGCCGTCGGCCGTGGTCACGAGGTTGTCCGTGACATCAAGCAGGCCGCGGATGAACGTCTTGTAGCTTTCGATCCCCTCGGCCATCCATGCCGCACGGTCGACCGCCGGGTTGGGCAGTCGCTTCGCAAAGAAGCCGCCCTTGGCCCCTGTGGGGACGATCACCGCGTTCTTCACTGTCTGGGCCTTGACCAGGCCTAGTATTTCGGTGCGGAAGTCTTCACGCCGGTCGGACCAGCGGAGGCCGCCGCGGGCCACTTTGCCAAAGCGCAGGTGGACGCCTTCAACGCGCGGCGAGTAGACCCAGATCTCGAACATCGGCCGCGGGAACGGCAAACCTTCAATCATGGTGGGGCTGAGCTTGAAGCTGACGTAGGACTTGCCCTGAAAGTAGTTGGTGCGCAGGGTGGCTTCGATCAGGTTGATGAAGGTCCGCAGGACACGGTCGGCGTCGAGCGTCGCGACCTGTTCGATGGCTTCAGCCAGCGCCGCGCGGGCTTCGGCCTGGCGGACAGGGCGCTGCGCTTCGTCCACGGCAGGATCGAAGCGGGCTGCGAAGAAGGCATTGAGGCCGCGGGTGACATCGGGGTTCGCCAACAGCGTGTCCGCCATGAACTCGAAGGAGTTCGTGTTGCCCATCTGGCGCATGTACTTTGCGTAGGCCCTCAGGACCACCACCTGGCGCCAGTGCATGCCCTCGCGCAGGACCAACCGGTCGAAACTGTCGGATTCCACTGCCCCCGTAATGGCTGCACCGAAGGAATCCGCCAGCAGTTCTCCGGTGGCAACGGCGTCGATGCCAGCCGGGTATTTCAGGCCGAGGTCATAGAGGAAGAAGTCGCGCTGGTCGCCGGTTTCGATCTCGAAGGGTCGCTCATCCAGGACTTCCAGGCCGAGGTTGTGGAAGTACGGCAGAATCTGGCTGAGGCTCTTGGGCTCCATCAGGTAGAGCTTGACGCGCGCGTCTTCCTCCAGCGATTCGCCGGCGCCGGCCGGGAGGTACACGTGCACACCCGGGCGGACCTGGACGGCACCTGTCGTCCGCTCAGCGGTGGCGCCGTATTTTTCGAACCGTTCGATGTCCTCAAGGGCGTCCTCCACCTCGTAGTCCACGCGGTAGCCCGCGGGGAATGCTTCGGCCCACAGTGCCGACAGCGCCTCCGCATCGTCGGCGGCGCGGTTGCCGCGGAGCACTTCGGCGATGCCTTCGCCCCAGGAACGCGAGGCCCTCATGAGCCGGAGTTCCAGGTCCTCGACGTTGACCTCGGCCAGTTCGGCCGTCCGGGGAAGGCGGATGCGGAAGAACACCCGGGCGAGTGCAGATTCGGTGATCCGGGCCTCGTAGTCGATGCTTTCGGCGTGGAAGGTCTCGCGTAGTTCCTGCTCGATGCGCAGCCTGACGCTGGTGGTGTAGCGGTCACGCGGCAGGTAGACGACGGCGGACATGAAGCGGCCGTAGATGTCCGGACGAAGGAAAAGCTTGGTCCGGCGGCGTTCCTGCAGCCGCTGGATGCCGGTGGCGGTGTCCGCGAGATCCGGCACTTCGATCTGGAACAGTTCGTCGCGGGGGTACGTCTCCAGGATGCCGAGAAGGTCCTTGCCGGAGTGCGAGTCAAGCGGGAATCCCGCATTGCGCAGGACGGCGTCGACCTTGTCGCGGACGATCGGGATGCTGCGCACCGATCCGGTGTAGGCACTGGTGGCGAAGAGGCCGATGAAGCGGCGCTCACCGTTGACGTTGCCGGCGGCATCAAAGCTCTTCACTCCGATGTAGTCAAGGTATGCCGGGCGGTGCACGGTGGAGCGGGAGTTGGCCTTGGTGATGACCAGGGCACGCTTCTCGCGGGCACGCTTCCGGCCGGCCTCGGTCAGGTGCTGGACCTGGCGGGTGTCATCGCCGGCACGCAGCAGGCCCAGGCCGCTGTCCTCGCGCAGTTCGAGGACGTCTTCGCCGTCCTCGTTGACGAGGTCGTATTCGCGGTAGCCGAGGAAGGTGAAGTTGCCGTTGTCGAGCCAGCGCAGGAGGTCCTGGGCCTGCCGCAGCTCGGCGATCTGTTCGGGGTGGGTGACCGTCGCCAACGACGCAGCAAGTTCAAGGGCCTTGCTCCGCATCTTGGGCCAGTCCTCGACGGCGACGGCGACGTCGCCCAGGACACGACGGAGTCCGGTGATGAGTTGGTCACGCACTTCGTCACTGACGCGGTCGATTTCGACGGCGATCCATGACTCCATGTGTGAGACGTTGTCGCCGTGCCCCACAAGGTGGGAGACGATCGGCAGCGCCGCGGTGTCACCGCTGGAAAGTCCGATGTTGGAGGGGACCCGGGCGATTCCGGTGACATCGCCCCTGGTGCGGTCGCGGGTGACGATGAAAAGGGGGTGCATGACGAGGCGGATGGCGCAGTTCTGCCGCACCAGTTCGGCATTCACGGAATCCACAAGGAACGGCATGTCATCGGTGACGATGTACAGGACGCTGCGGTCCTTTTCGTGGACTATTTCGATGGTGGCGTGCCCTGGCCTGCGGGACGTGGCGATCTCCCGGTGTTGGACGGCCCGTGAGGTCAGAACTTCAGGTGAGTACCCCCGGGAGTCCTCCTCCGCCAGATGTTCGTAGTAGTCCCCGAAGAATCCTTCACGGACAACTGCTGACTTGGACTGATCCTCCACGCTGGATCCTGACGACATCGACAAACGCCTCCATACAGGTTGATTGCTGCGACTTTGCAGCCCACATGGCGAGCCTAACGCTTAAGGAGACGCATCGCTCTGGAAGAAAGTACAGAGGATTTGCGATTTTGCTGGACAGGTGCACAGACGAGATCTGCGATGGCACGACGAAGGGCAGAAGCGGGCGCTGCCTCGAACAAAACGGAGCCGGACAGCAGCGCCGCGTCGCAGGCTTCAAAGTCAGCTGGAAGGTAGGCCTCCACCGGGATTCCCGGTCCGTAGCGCTCCCAGGCATCCGCCAACTGCCGTTCCGGCGACCTCCCGGCGGAGGCAGCCCGGACCTTGTTCAGGACCACGCGTGGCGCCGTCTGGGGAACAGCTATCTCAAGTTCGGCAAGCGCCCGGACGAGGCGGGGAACACCGATCGCGTCCGAGGAGCCCACGGCGTAGACCGTATCCGCAACTTCCAGGCTTCGAAGGGTGGCCGCGTTGCGCCGCGGAGCCATGGTGTCGAAGCTGAGTTCCTCGTCCGCTTCGAGGCAGAAGCCCGTATCCACGACCACGACGTCGGCAATCTCGCGGGCCCGTTCCAGCACCGATGAGAGCGCGGCAGCCCGGAGCTCCGTCCAGCGGTCGGCACGCGATATGCCGGTCAGGACCCGGAACTCGCCGGCCTTGGTGAACACCAGCGAAGCAATCTTCTTCAATGCCGCAGTGTCCAGCAGTCCCTGGTCGGCGAGCCGGCAGGCCTGCGCCAGCCCCGCGGATTCGTCGAGGAGGCCCAGGACGGCCGCGATGCTTGCCCCGTAGCTGTCCGCATCCACCAGCAGTACGGACTTCCCGGCAGCCGCGAGTTCAGCGGCCATGTTCGTGGCAACAAGGGTCCGGCCAGGGGCTCCGGTGGGACCCCAGACGGCGATGATCTGGCCTTGGCCCGCAGACTCCTGCCCGGATTCCTCCTCGGCGGGTACCTGGTGGATTTCGGCGGCAGTGTCAGCGAAACCGGCGTTCCGGTGGTGGGCGTGCCCACCACTCCGTCCGGAGAGCTGGCTCACGGCATCGGAAATCCTCGACGCCAGCGCAGAGGGGTCGATGCCGCGAAGCGCCGGCACCACGCCGATCCCGCGGAGCCGCGACGCTTCCTCAGGGTCATCGGTCAAGGCCACCATCGACACACCCACGGCACCGAGCCGGTCCACGAGGGAAGCGGTGAGTTCTTCGCTTCCCTCGGCGATGACTGCGGCCCTGGCCAGACCGCTCTGGCAGGCGGCCAGCAGCTCAGTCAATTCACCACAACGCCGAACCACAGTGACGGGGCCGTGGAGCCGCTCCAGACCGCCGACGAGGTCTTCCTGCGATTGGCCGACAGTGACGACGGGGATGCTCATTTGCCGATCCCTGAGGGGTTCCACACAACGGAGACCTTGGCCTTGTTCGCCAGGGCACCGAGGAGTTTCGGCATCTGTTCGTCCGTGACCAGGACCAGCACTACGGTCGTCTTCGAGGCGCCGAGCGTCGTCGAACCCTCAGTGATCTGGGCGATCTCAGCCCCTGGCAGGAGCAGACGGGGTTCCGCGAAGGCGTTCCGTGAATCCGGCAGGGCCACCCAGACGTCCACACGGGATCCCGCGACGGCCTGGGCGGGCAGTGATTCGTCCAGGGAAATGGCAACCGGCTTGCGGTCGAGGGCGTCGGCGGAGCCGAGGCTGTCCCGGGGCACCAGCTGGTTCTTGGCGATCCGTTGTACGGCGACCTGGCCCTCAGCCAGGCCGGACTCAACGGTCACATAGCCGGACTCGACGTCGTCCAGCCGGACCTTGACTACTGCGAGGTCCGCCCCCGTCACCTTTTGGCCCACGGCAATCGCTTGGCGCGCGGCGTAGACCTGGATGGTCCGGTCCGCCGTGCCGACAATCGCGGTCACTCCAGCCACGGATGCCAGCACGAGCAGGATCCCGACCAGGAGCCGAGGGTCCTTCCATGATGGCTTCTTGAGTCGCGCCGCCGTTGTGCTCAGACTCATGCTTGCTGCTCCCCCATTTGCTTGGCTCCGATCTCTGACCGGCAGGACCCCTCATTCTTACGTCAAAGCCGCCCCGCACGAAAGTCAAGAGCTGCAAATGAAGTCAAACTGTGGATAACCGCAGCAAGTGACCACAACAGTGGCAAAATGGGGATATGCCCCGATTCCTGACTCTGGCGGATGTCGCCGAACAACTGCAGATCAACTCGCCGCAGGCATACGCCCTTGTCCGCAGCGGAGAACTCAAGGCCATCCAGATCGGCGGCCGGGGTCAGTGGCGCGTTGAAGAAAAGATGCTGGAGCAGTACATCGAGGAACGGTACGCCGAGGCCAGCCGGATGATCGAAGAGGCGAAATCCAAGACCTCATAGGTTCCCGCGGTTCGTTGGCCTGAACCGCCAGGGTTAGATCCCCTCGCCCCGCAGGGAGCGCAATGCCGCGAGTGAGTCAAACGGCACTGTCATCACCGATGCCACATTTCCTGCCCGCCGGACCTCGCCCTGCGCGACCACGGCGAGATCAAAGTGGTCGCGGCCGACCCTGTCGATGACTCCGCCCAGCTGCTGCTCCCGGCCCTGCCCTGAGATCAGGTGCACGGCAAGTTCGGCCCGGTCCCGGGCCAGGCCCCGCAATGCACTGGCCAAACCCAGCTTCACCTCAGTCTTGGCGCGCCCGCCCTGCGCCAGCCTGCCCAGGCCCTGGTAGGACACCACCGCAGCAAAGGGAACCAGCCACTGATGCATGCCCTCGTTGAGGATCAGCCATTCACTGCCCACATGGGCCAGTCCGCCACGGACCAGGGTTCCCGAGGTCAATAGGGCCCCGATCTGGCTGCCTGCCGATCCGCGGAGCCGGTCGCGCAATTCAACGCCGGCGGTCTCAATCCTCGCCCGCTCGGAAATCTCCGTCTCGTGGCCCAACCGGTTCTCGGAGGCAAATTGTGCCTCCAGATCGTCAAACAAAGCATCCCACCGCATGGCGCCAGCGTAGGCGCGGACCTCCTGGCGGTCAATTCGATGGGTGGGATTGCCCAAGGTCTGGACAAATCACAGCAGCTATGTTCAAAATGAACCATCGTTTATCAAACAACATCAAACTGCATCAAACCCTTAGGAAGGATGCTGAAGTGGAAGAAACCTCGAGAACCGTGCGGCACGACGCGATCCTTGCGGCCGCCATCCTGGCCCTAGGTAGCGCACTCCTGGGGATAGGACAGATCCTGGCGGCGCGGTGGGCTTCGGCTACTGCCCACCGCCAGGTGTTCATGTTTGAAGACCTGCTGGGAATCGTTGTTACGGCCGCGGGGCTCGGGGTGGTGGCCTGGTGGGTCCTCTCGCTCTTGTTCGCGCTCATTTCCGCCGCACTGCAAAAGGCCGGGAAGATCCGCCCGGCTTCAGCCATTGCCAAGTTCAGTCCTGCCTTCATGCGCCGGCTGGCGGTGGCCATGCTGGGAATCAACCTGTTGGGAATCCCGTTGGCAAATGCCTCAAGCGGGCCGCTTGAGGCGGCCTGGAACGCGACGCCCGCCCAGTCGGCTTCAGCACCGGTGGCCGCGCAGTGGGCAAGCGGCAGCATGGAAACGGCTTCGGACACCAGCCCGGGCACCGTCCAGCCACAATGGCAGCCCCGTGAACCAGTCCGCGATCCGGCCCCGCTCAGTGTCCGTGCACTGCGCGACGGCCAAGGAGACACCCACAGCCGGGGCGAGGTAGTGGTGGCTGCCGGCGACTCCCTGTGGACCATTGCGGCCCGGCAACTGGGCCCAATGGCCAGCGACGTGGACATTGCCCTGCACTGGCCCAAATGGTACGCCGCCAACCGCGCCCTTATCGGCGAAAACCCAGGCGCACTTCTGCCTGGGCAGATCCTCCAAGCACCCGCCACGAACTGACCATCCATCCACAAGCACCCAAGGAATAGCCATGAACGCAGTATCAGCAATCCGAGCGGCGAACGGTATCGTGCGTCCAGCGGCCCCGCAGGCTACCGACATCCTTGCCATTGCCCGAAGCCTGGCGCAGGCGGCGATCGAGGTTCTTGCCGGCACCCGTCCCGCGCAGCAACTGTCCCGTTCGATGGACCCGCGCTGCCTTAGCTCGCTGCAGCACCGTGCGGCGCTCACCCGGGCGCATGCCGCCCGCTCCCGCACCGGGCAGCGGTTGCACCGCAGCCCCGTTGTCCGCTCAGTGCATGCATGTGCTATCTCGGAAGGCATCTACGAAACAACACTCGTTGTGGCCGAGGAGAACAGGTCCCGTGCCGTCGCCATGCGGCTGGAACGCTGCGATGAAGCCTGGAAGGTTACCGCGTTGGAGATCGGTTGAAGAGGGAACCCACACCCTCAGGCAATGCAGCACGCCGGACAATGCAAAGGAGAGGACCAGTTCAAGGTGAACTGGTCCTCTCCTTTGCATGATGCCGTTTCAATCCGCTCGCGGCGGCCGTTCCCGGCCCGGTGCGGTCAGCGGCGCTTCTTCCTCGCGGCTTTGCGCTGGTCCTGCGCGGCAGCCTTTGCCGGGTTGCCCGAACGGCCCGACGAGCGGCCTTCAACGCGAGTCTGGCTTGCGCCGTCTTCACCGGGCGCCGTGTACTGCAACTGGGCAGGCTTTTCCGGGGCCTGCAGCCCAGCAGCCCGGATCTGCGGCTCGTGGTGTTCGGTGTGCGTTCCCTCAGCAGTATCGTCCGCAACCACGACGTCTTCGGCCGGAGTGACTTCCACCTCAAGGTTGTAGAGGAAGCCGATGCTTTCTTCACGGATGGCTTCCATCATGCTCTGGAACATCGTGAAGCCCTCACGCTGGTACTCCACCAGCGGGTCGCGCTGGGCCATGGCGCGCAGGCCGATGCCCTCCTTGAGATAGTCCATCTCGTAGAGGTGTTCCTGCCATTTGCGTCCGAGGACCGAGAGAACCACCCGGCGCTCGAGCTCACGCATGCTCTCCGAACCAATGGCCTCCTCGCGGCCCTGGTACACCACGCGGGCGTCGGACAGCAGTTCGGTCCTGAGGAAGTCGACAGTGAGGCGTGACTTGCCGCCGGCTTCGTTGATGATTTCCTGGGCCGTCACCGTGACCGGGTACAGGGTCTTCAGGTTGGACCAAAGCTGGTTGAAGTCCCAGTCATCGCCGGTGCCCTCGGACGTCGCCGAGTCAATGAGCGAGTTGATGGTGTCCTCAAGGAAGAACTGGACCTTCTCGTGGAGGTCGTCACCTTCGAGAATGCGCCTGCGGTCGCCATAAATGGCTTCACGCTGGCGGTTCAGGACGTCGTCGTACTTCAAGACGTTCTTGCGCTGTTCTGCGTTGCGGCCTTCCACCTGGCCCTGGGCAGAGGCGATGGCACGCGACACGAGCTTGGACTCCAGCGCCACGTCGTCAGGGACGGAGCTGTTCATGAGACGCTCCGCCGCACCCGAGTTGAACAGGCGCATCAGGTCATCCGTGAGCGACAGGTAGAAACGTGACTCGCCGGGGTCGCCCTGGCGCCCGGAACGTCCCCGGAGCTGGTTGTCGATGCGGCGCGACTCGTGCCGCTCGGTGCCCAGCACGTAGAGTCCGCCAAGATCAAGAACTTCCTCGTGTTCGTCCTTGACTGCCTGCTTGGCGGCTTCCAGGGCTGCCGGCCAGGCAGCTTCGTACTCATCGGAGTTTTCTTCCGGATCCAGGCCGCGCTTGGCCAGTTCGGCGATTGCCGTAAATTCGGCGTTGCCACCCAGCATGATGTCGGTGCCGCGGCCGGCCATGTTGGTGGCAACGGTGACGGCGCCCTTGCGGCCGGCCTGGGCCACGATGGCAGCTTCCCGCGCGTGGTTCTTGGCATTGAGGACTTCGTGGCGGATGCCCTCCTTGGCGAGCAGCCCGGAGAGGTATTCGCTCTTTTCCACGCTGGTGGTGCCGACGAGGACAGGTTGCCCGGCCTCGTGGCGTTCCGCGATGTCCTTGACCACGGCCTCGAACTTGACGATTTCGTTCTTATAGACGAGGTCCGACTGGTCAATCCGCTGCATGTCCCGGTTGGTGGGGATCGGCACGACGCCCAGTTTGTAGGTGCTCATGAACTCGGCGGCCTCGGTCTCGGCCGTGCCTGTCATGCCGGCAAGCTTGCCGTACATGCGGAAGTAGTTCTGCAGCGTCACGGTAGCGAGGGTCTGGTTCTCGGCCTTGATCTCGACGTTTTCTTTGGCCTCGATGGCCTGGTGCATGCCTTCGTTGTAGCGGCGGCCTGCCAGGATGCGGCCGGTGTGTTCGTCGACGATCAGCACTTCGCCGTCAAGGATGACGTAGTCCTTGTCGCGCTTGAACAGTTCCTTGGCCTTGATGGCGTTGTTGAGGAAGCCGATCAGCGGGGTGTTGGCGGATTCGTAGAGGTTCTGGATGCCGAGGTAGTCCTCGACCTTCTCAATGCCCGCCTCCAGCACACCCACCGTGCGCTTCTTTTCGTCGACTTCATAGTCTCTGTCCGGCTGCAGGCGCAGCACCACCTTGGCGAACTCGCTGTACCAGCGGTTGGTGTCGCCCTGGGCGGGCCCGGAAATGATCAGCGGGGTGCGGGCCTCATCGATAAGGATGGAGTCGACTTCATCGACGATCGCAAAGTTGTGGCCGCGCTGGACAAGCTCGTTCTTGTCCCAGGCCATGTTGTCGCGGAGGTAATCGAAACCGAACTCGTTGTTGGTGCCGTAGGTGATATCCGCGGCGTACTGCTGGCGGCGCACCGAGGGATCCTGATTCGACAGGATGCAGCCGCTGCTCAGGCCCAGGAAGCGGTAGACCCGGCCCATGAGCTCGGACTGGTATTCGGCGAGGTAGTCGTTGACCGTGACCACGTGCACGCCCTTGCCGGCCAGCGCATTCAGGTAGGCCGGCGCCGTGGCGACGAGGGTCTTTCCTTCACCGGTCTTCATTTCGGCGATATTGCCCAGGTGCAGGGCCGCACCGCCCATGAGTTGGACGTCGAAGTGGCGCATGCCCAAGGTGCGTGAGGACGCTTCGCGGACCGCCGCGAAGGCTTCGGGCAGCAGATCCTCGAGCGTTTCGCCGTCCTGGTGACGGGCGCGGAGCCTGTCCGTTTCCTCGCGCAGTTCGGCGTCGGAGAACGTCTTGAAGGAGTCTTCCAGGGCATTGATGGAATCGGCATAGTTCCGCAGTTGCTTCAAGGTTTTCTTGTCGCCAGTGCGGAGAAGTTTTTCGATAAGTGATGCCACGTGAAATTGCTCCCAGTCTCAAGCTGCCGAATTCTGGCGGTTTCAGTCTACGGGAGAGACGAAGACCACGCGGCGCGGTTCCCCTGAGAGCGGACTGGCGATTTCATGGCGGGCCGCACCGACCGTCGCGGGCTCAAAGCCGGGCGGTTTCCTCTACGAGCGCCGCCGCCAGATCGCCTCCCGGGGAGACCACAATGTCTCCGAGGCCCAGCCAATCAGCCATGAGCCTCAGTTCGGCGGCAAGCTCGACGGCGGTGTCCGCCGGAGCGTCCGGCTCACCGTGCGCCGAACGCACCAGCAGCTGCCCGGCCGCGCGGTCGGACTTCAGGTCAACCCGCGCCACGATGCCTTCGCGAAGGAGGAATGGCAGCACGTAGTACCCGAAGCGCCGTTTGGCCGCCGGCGTGTAGATCTCGATTCTGTAGTGGAAACCGAACAGTTCCTCCAAGCGCCGCCGCTCAAAGACCAGCGGGTCGAAGGGACTGAGCAGGGCCCTGCCCGTGGCTGCCCGGGGAAGCCTGGCGCTGGCGTGCCGGTACAGCGGCCGGTCCCAGCCCCGTACCGTCACCCGTTCCAGGCGCCCGGCGTCGATGAGCCGTTGGACGGAGGGGGCTGCCGCTTTCACGGGCGTCCGGAAATAGTCCGCGAAGCAGCGGTCGGTGCCGATGCCGTGGGCCTCGGCTGCGGCGTCAATGAGCCGGTCCATGGATGCCGACGCAGCTTCGGGGTCGGGTTCCAGCCGGTTGTCGACGGCGGACAGCTGCGGGAGGATGCGCGAGGTCAGCGCGTAGCGTCGTTCGAACTGTTCGGTCCGCGATGCCGACGTCACCAGCCCTTCCTCAAAGAGGTGCTCCAGGACCCGCTTGACGACGTTCCAGTTCCAGCCCCAGTTATCGGGCTGCGTGTCTTCCTCGTGGCCCAGATGGGCGGTGAGCTCAGAGGCGGTCATGGGCCGCGCCGCGGCCAAGGTAGCCAGAATCCGGCGCGCCATGGCCTCCCGGAAGTCCGGATCCATGTTGTGGGCGCCCACCCACGTGCGGTTCTGCCACAGGACCAAGTCCTGGAAATGCTGGGGGCGGATAAAGCTGGCTTCGTGGGCCCAGTACTCCATCATCCGGCGGGGGCTGCGGCCGGCCATGGTGTGAAGGATGGAACGGTCGTAGTTGCCGAGCCGGGAAAAGAAGGGCAGGTAGTGGCTCCGGGACAGGACGTTGACGGAGTCGATCTGGACCAGCTGCATCCTGTCAAAGGTACGGCCCACCGCCCGTGGGGTCACGGGGCCGGCGGGCCGTTCCTTTTCCAGTCCTTGGGCTGCCAATGCGATCCGCCGTGCCTGAGACAGACTCAGCGAAGCTGTCATGCCAGTCCTTTCATCGGAGATTCATGGACAGCCTATGCGGTGGCTGCCTCATCATCCGAACGGTATGCGTGGATTTTCTCCTCCACGGCGTCCTCCCCTGGTTCGCAGGTGGCGTCAAGGGTGATCACACCGTAAGTCCATCCACGGCGGCGGTAGACCACCGACGGCGTGTTTGTTGCCTTGTCCATGAACAGGTAAAAGTTGTGTCCCACCAGCTCCATGTTGTCCACTGCGTCATCAAGGGTGAGGGACGCAGCAGGGAAGACCTTGCGCCGGATCAGGACGGGGGAATCGCCTGCCGGGATGTCGTTCTCGATATCGTAGGGCGAAGCTTCCGCCGGTGGCGTCGTTGGCTCCTGGTGGTTGCCAGCCGCTACGTAGATGGGTTCGCTCGTGCTTGCGGGCTCGAGCGTGGCCGTTGCCTCACGGACGGCCTTGGGCGTGTGTCGCCCGTGGTGCACCTTCTTCCTGTCCTTTGCCCGGCGGAGTCTCTCGAGCAGCTTGTTGTACGCCAGATCGAAGGCGGCAAATTTGTCAGCGGCACTGGCCTCTGCACGGATTACGGGGCCGCGGCCCAGGACTGTCACTTCAACGGTGAGCTGGCCCGGAGTCTGACGTGGATTGGTCTCCTTGGAGACCTTTGCGTCGACGCGCTGGACCTTGTCCCCGAGCGATTCAATCTTCGAGATTTTCTCGCCGGCGTATTCGCGAAAGCGGTCAGAAACGGTCAGATTTCGTCCGCTGATCATGAACTCCATGGTGCCCTCCAAACAACTCAGGTGACACGACAACGACGCTTAATTGGGGCTCATCTGACTGACAGTCGAGCCCCTTTCCGAGCCGCTATCGACAGGTACATCTGTTCTTGGTACCCATAACCGACGTTAGTTCATCACCACGGGTAATTCACCCTTTCGTCACTTAAATTTTGTTTGAGTCGTCCGGGCTGTGGCGGCTCCCAGCAGCGGAGACATCCCCATGGGCCGGAGGCCGGGCAGCTGCGAGGACCACCGCCCCGCAAACGGTGCCGCCGGCAGCCTCCACGGCGCGGGCCGCCTCGGCGAGCGTGGCTCCGGTGGTGAGGACGTCGTCGATGATGAGGCACTTCCGCCCCTGAAGCCGGCGGGACATGCGTCCCTGCCGCACGCGCATTGACCCCCGCACGCGGCGGGCCCTCTCGCCGCGGCCCAGTCCCTTCTGCCCTCCCGCGGAGCCCTGCCCGGACTGTCCGAGCACGGATTCCGCCCATCGGGCGGGCAGTTCGCGCAGGAAGTCGAAGGATCCGCCTGCAAAGGCCGGGGTCACCTTGGACAAGGCATTGAGGATCTCGGTACCGGGGAGCGCACGGCGGCGGTGCAGGGAGGCCAGCAGCAGGTGCACGGGGCTAAACCCGCGACGGCGGAACGCCGCACCGCTCGTCGGCACGGGCACGAGGCAGAATCCCTCTTGCGCCCCGGTGGCAGCAGACACGGCATTCGCCAGGCAGGCGCCCAAGGCACCGGCCAGATGGCCCTGGCCATGGTGCTTGAACGACAGCACGGCCTGTGCGAGTTCGTCCCGGTACGGGCCGGCAGCAACGACCGGCAGGATCACGGAACCGTCGAGGCTGACCAGAGAGGGTGCCTGGGCCTCGGCACGGAAGGGTTGCCGGCACAAGGCACGGAGCCGCCGGGCGCAGGAGGAACACAGGGCGGCATCCTCCACGCCGCAGCACACGCAGTCCACCGGCACCAGAAGGGCGGCAAGGTCCGTCACTGCACCGCCGGTTGCCTGTGCAAGGCGAAGCGTCCGGGCCGCGTGGATTCCCCGGTGCCCGGCCGCGGCGGGGTCCCGGGCCAGCAAATCCGGATCCCGCGCCCGGTTGCGGACCCTGCCCCGGCGGTGAACCCCGTCCCGGTCTTGAACCCCGTCCCGGTCTTGAACTCTGTCCCGGTCTTGACCCCTGTCCCGGGGCGCAGGCGGCGCGCCGAGGCGCCTGCCGGAGCCGCCGTAGTCGTTCATGCTTCCAGCATCCATTGCCGCCACCGCGTTCAGAACCGAGGATCGCGACTATGTGGAAAAGCAGCCGGGCGGGCTAGCCGGGGAAGGCCGGTTCCATGGGCCCCTTGAGCTGCAGCTCCCAGCCGTTGCCGACGCGTTGGAAGACGCCCTCGGCGGACTGTCCAAAGATTTCCTCTGCCCCGTTGCCGGCACTGAGCGAGGTCAGTCCCTCCCAGGCTGCCAGTTCCTGCGGCTCGCCGGAAGCCAGGGACAACAGTTCCGGCACTACCATGCCAGTGGCGGAGGCGCGCATGACCGCCACCGTGATTCCGTTGACCCAGACTCCCTGGTCCGGTGAGGTGCTGCTCAGCAAGGTCACGGGCGCGGTGAGATCCTTGGGGGCGCCGTCGGCGTTCCTGACGATTCCCGTGATCTGCACGGATGTTTTGCCGTTGAGCTCGGAAATGACCAGCGCCCGGGCACCGTCCCGGGACACCCGGAAGTCCTTCACTGTCCGCCCGGTGAGCCACGGCGGGGCAATGGACGCCGTCGGCACGGCCATCCCTTGGGCTATGCCCGATGGACGGAACGCCACGACCTCCGCAGCGCCGTTTGCGCCTGGCCCCGCCGTCCACACCCAGTCCTGCATGCTGAAGGACGGGCGGGTCAGGACAGTTCGGGCGGTGAGCTGGCGGGCCGCTTGGCCGGGCAGGATCGAATACAGGCTGGTGCGGTCGCCGTTGAGGAAGGCGACCGCCTGCGACACCGGCGATTCGGCCGGCATCCGCGGGCCAAGGCCCGCAACGGGCTGCATGTCCGGAACAGGCGAGAGACGGTTGTTCTCGTAGCGCACAAGTTCGTTGTTGCTCACGGCGATCTGGCGTGCCGGCACGCTCTTGTCCAGGACGGGGGGCAGCACGGAGCCGTTGTCCTCCACCCTGACAAGATCCTGGTCCGCACGCAGCTGCACGTTGATGACGTCCGGCTGGCCGCGGAAGGTCAGCGCCAGCTGGTTCTGCATGCGCTGGCGGTCCTCCGCCGAGGCCTCCAGGAGTTCCTTGGCGGAGAGGTCCACCTGGGCCGAGCCCGAGACGACGGGCACGGATTCCCGGGCCAGCTTCATGCCGGAAGGGAACGCGCTGACGACGGCGCCCCGCAGGTAGGGGGCCGGGCCGGCCAGCAGCGCGCTGGTCATTGATTTGACGGTCTTCTTCCTGATGAACCAGCGGACATCCGGCACTGCATAGCTGAAGCTTGGGTCGTAGAAGTAGATGGGATGGGCACCGTAGATGACCTTGAACGTCTCCTCGGGGATGGCGGTGCCGTCCGGGATCTTGGCGATCCGCCACTCCCCCTCGACCTCATTCACCGTCACAGGAATGACTTCCTTGGTGCCGGCCGGAAACTGCGTGGCAACGCCGTCGGCATCCACCGCATAGGCGAGGTCGAGTTCAAAGCTGTACTCGTTCTCGACGCCGGTCTTGACGACCTGTGCGGAACGGAAGACCAGCGCCCGGTTGTCCGGCTTCCAGGTCACGGACTGTGCCTGTGTGAGGTACTGGCGGGCCACGGCGTAGTCGTCCTCGTAGCCGCTTCCTGCGCTGTAGAAGTCCTCGATGACGCTCTCCGGGCTGGCACCGCTGCGGGGTGGAGCGGGGAAGAAGACCGGCGCACTGTTCGGGTTGCCGCCGCTCCCGTCCTTGCTCTTCCCCACCGGGCCGGACCGTGGAATCTGGGCGCAGGACGTCAATGCCAGCATCAGGATGGCCAGAAACGCGACCACGGCCCGGAGGCGGGGCCGGATGCGGGAGGAGCGTGCCGTGCTCATGAGGGGCTTCCGGTGCTGCGCTCGGCGGTATTTGACGCAGCTCTGCCCGGCTCGGTGCTGTTCGCGGCCGGTTCGGCCCCCAGGACCAGCACCTGCCGCTCGGGGGCGCCTCCAGGCAGGTCAATGTCGGCGGGTTCCAGCTGCAGCGGCGATTTCAGGATGGTCCCTCCCTGTTTCAGCGGCAGGGTCAGCCGGAAATTGGATCCGGAGCCTTTGCGGCCCCAGGCCTGCAGCCAGCCGCCATGGAGTTTGGTGTCCTCCGCCGCGATGGACAGCCCCAGTCCGCTGCCGCCCGTGGTCCGGGCACGGGCAGGATCGGCCCGCCAGAAACGGTCGAAGACGCGGGCGGCTTCTGCCTGGCTCATGCCGATGCCATGGTCCCGTACGGAGATGGCAACGGCATCGTGGTTGGCTGCGACGGAGACGTGGACCGGTTTTCCTTCACCGTGTTCCACGGCATTGAGCAGCAGGTTCCGCAGGATACGGTCGATCCGGCGCGAATCCATTTCAACGATGATGCTCTTCTGCCGGGTGTTCAGCCTGACCTCCGAGCCGTATTCGGCGGCAACCGGCGACGCTCCGTCGATGACGTGGCCGACCACCTGGAAGATGTCCTGCGGTTCGGCATCAAGCACCGCCGCGCCGGCGTCGAACCGGGAAATCTCCAGAAGGTCCGAAAGCAAGGACTGGAAACGCTCCACCTGGTTGTAGAGAAGTTCCGCCGAGCGCTTGTTCATGGGGTCGAAGTCACCGCGGGCGTCGTAGAGGACTTCCGCGGCCATCCGCACGGTGGTGAGCGGCGTCCGCAGCTCGTGGGAGACATCGGAGACAAAGCGCTGCTGCATTTGCGAGAGTGTGGCAAGCTGCGTGATCTGCTCCTGCAGGCTGGCGGCCATGTGGTTGAAGGACGCTCCCAGCCTGGCCACCTCGTCCTCGCCCTTGACCACCATGCGTTCCTGGAGCTGCCCGGCGGCGAGCTTTTCGGACACGACGGCGGCATGGCTCACGGGACTGACCACATTCCTGGTCACGTACCAGGCGATGGCTCCGATCATAAGGACCAGGGCCACTCCGCCGGTCCACAGCACATTCTGGATTTCGTCGAGCGTCTGCTGGGCCGAGTTGAGATCATAGATAAGGTACAGCTCGTAGACGGTTCCGTTGAAGTCGACCTTGTTCCCGACGGCGATGCCCGGCCGGTCCTCATTGCCCACAGGGAATTCGGTGGAGGCCCAGTACTGGTCCGTTCCCGATTCCTGCACGGCCTTGCGCAGTTCCGGTGGGATCACCCTGACGGTCAGCTGATCGGAGGCGCGGGACTCCACCCAGCGGTTGCGGGGCTTGGTCTGCTCCGGCATGGCTTCGAAGACATAGCGGCGCTGGATGACGTCGCCGCGGCCCTCCACGGCGTTCAGCGTGTCGTAGACCAGGGTGATGACGCTGGACTGGTCGGTGACCTGGGCGCCGTTGAAGGTGTCCTGCACCTGCTTGACGTTGTAGCGGGATTCGGACTCGGCCTGGGCCAGGCGCTCTTGGAACAGGTTGTTCGCGATCTGGTTGGACAGGTACGCCCCGACCACCGCGAACGAGGTGATGGCGAGCACCAGTGTCATGAGGACTGTCCGGAACTCCAGCGAGCGGCGCCAGCGCCGCAGCAAGGAATGGCGCAGGAATCGGAGCCCCGGACCGATCTGGCGGACACCGGTCACCACGAGCCGGGAAACACGCAGCAGCAGTATGAGCCCGCGGCGGGTCCAGATCCTGGCCCTGGACATCAGCCAAGGCAGGTTCAGCGCATGCGCGTCAGTGTGTTCCGGCGCGACATGGTCCGGCTCCCCCGCCTGGGGTGCCGTGTGTTCGGACGTCGCGAGTCCGACGTTGGAACGGTCCGGACCGCCGGGCTTGCCGGCAGTGGGCTCAGGAACCTGCTTTATAGCCGACACCGCGCACCGTCAGGACGACTTCGGGCGCTTCCGGATCGCGTTCAATCTTGGAGCGCAGACGCTGGACATGGACGTTGACCAAGCGGGTATCGGCAGCGTGGCGGTACCCCCAGACCTGTTCGAGCAACAACTCACGGGTGAAGACCTGCCAGGGTTTCCGGGCCAGGGCCACCAGCAGGTCGAATTCCAGCGGGGTCAGCGAAATACGTTCGCCGCCGCGGGTCACCAAGTGGCCGGCGACGTCGATGGTCACGTCCGCGATGCGCAGTGTTTCGGGGGCCTTCTGATCCCCGGGACGCAGCCGGGCGCGGACGCGCGCGACGAGTTCAGCGGGTTTGAAAGGCTTGGGGACATAGTCGTCAGCACCGGATTCCAGGCCCCTGACGACGTCGGAGGTGTCCGACTTGGCCGTGAGCATGACGATGGGGACATCCGATTCCCCACGGATCTGCCGGCACACCTCGATCCCGTCGGAACCGGGCAGCATGAGATCGAGCAGCACGAGGTCCGGCTTGGACGAACGGAAGATCTCCAGCGCCTGGCCGCCGTCCGCGCAGAACACGGGCTCAAAGCCATCATTGCGCAGGACGATGCCGATCATCTCGGCCAGTGCTTCGTCGTCGTCTACTACCAGAATGCGTGCCTTCATAGTTACATATTCCCTTATCAACAGGGCTTTGTCCCGTTGATAAGGTGCCCGGCATGGCGTCGCCCGCCGCCTGCCGGCCAAGCCCCGCTCCGGCACGGGCAGGGTCCCGTCCGGGGCACACCGCGGACAGCGCCGGGGCTATGAGGCACGACGGCGGAACTATAGGCTGGGGGGCGAAGGTCGATTTTCTTGGGGACGTCGATTGCCGGCGGACCGGACCTCGTGGGGAGGAAAGCGTGTCATATCCAGAGCCTGGCAAGCCGCCGGAGCCTTGGCAGCAGCCGCAGTGGGGCCAACAGCCGCAATGGGGCGGACAGCAAGCTGGATGGCCGCCCCAGCAGCCCTGGGGCGGGGCTCCGGACCCACGCTGGCCATCAGGCGGCGGCCCCTACCCCCACCCGGCGTACATTGCACCCCCGAAACCTGGCATCATCCCCCTTCGCCCGCTCCTTTTCGGGGAGATCCTGGACGGCTCGTTCCAGACCATCCGGCGCAATGCCGCGGCAATGTTCGGCTCGGCGCTGATCTTCCAGGTCATCAGCACCGGGCTGGTGGGGGTCATCAGCATGATGACACTCGGACTTGCGGGCAGGGTCCCGTACATGGATCCACAATCCATGGATCAGCTTCTTGGACCCCTGCTCGGAATCGTCATGGCCGCACTGGGAGCAACGGTGTTGTCGGCCTTCCTGGGATCGGTGCTGCAGGGTGTGATGGTGGTTCCGGTCTCCCGCTCCGTCCTCAACCGGCGCACGGGGTTCAAGCAGATGTGGATGCTTACCGGTTCCCGGATCTGGCCGTTGCTTGGCGTGGCCGCATTGCTGACGCTCGGCAGCCTGCTCGCCGCCGCCGCGTTTGTTGTCCTGTCGGTGCTCCTCGTGACGGCCGTTGGCCCTGCCGGCCTGGTCTTGGTCTTTCTCCTGGGCCTTGGCGTCCTGGTGGCCTTCGTGTGGATCGGCATGCGGCTCTTGGTGGCACCGGCGGTAGTTGTGGTCGAGGAGGCCGGCGTCTACGAGAGTCTCCTGCGCTCCTGGCGGCTGACCAAGAACAACTGGTGGCGGATCTTCGGCATCGTTTTGGTCATCAGCCTGATGATCGGGGTGATCTCGTACATTGTCCAGATCCCGCTCAGCGTCGCTGCAGGCGGCATCGGATCCGTGGTCGCACCCCACGGCGGCGAGGAGGCGTTCACCTCCACGTCGATCATCCTGACGGTTGTTTCGCTGCTCGTCACAGCACTGATCGGTGCGGTGGGCTTCGCCTACCAGTCCTCGGCGAACGCCCTTATCTACTTCGATCTGCGGATGCGCCACGACGGCCTGGACGTGGAGCTTCTGCGGCTGCTGGAAAGCGGTGCCGATGCTGATGGCATACCGGGCAGGCCCGCGCCCCGGTCCAGCCGGGGCGCTTCCTGGCCGGCCGGCAATGGCTCCTGGCCAGGCACGCCGCCCGCACCAGGCGAACCCACGGCATGATCCGCCCGTTGCTTGCCGCCACCGCAACGCCCGTCAGCCCGGACCGTGAAGAAGCAGGGCGGTGGGCCATCGAGGAACTGGCCAAGCCCCAGTACGCCGCGGCCCAGCCAAGCTGGCTCGACCAGCTCTGGAGTGACTTCCTGGACTGGCTGGCATCCCTCGACGGCGGTGGCACAGGCCCGGGCGGCGACTTTGCCGTGCCGCTCATCGGAGCCCTCGCCGTGGTCCTGGTCATTGTGGCCGTCCTGGTGGTCCGCCCCCGCCTGAATGCCCGGCGGCGGACGGCCAAGGAAGTGTTCGACGACGAGCCCGCCCTCGACGCCGATGTCTACCGCAGCCGTGCCTCGGCAGCCGCCGGGCGGAGCGACTGGCAGACGGCGGTCGTCGAGCAGTTCCGCGCACTGGTGCGTTCCGCGGAAGACCGTGCCGTCATCGAAGCCCGGGCCGGCCGGACAGCGGACGAGGCTGCGGACGAGCTGGGGCAGGCCTTCGGCCCCGCCCGGCAAAGGCTCGATTCCGCGGCTACCGTGTTCGATGCGGTGCGCTACGGAAAGGCGGAGGCCTCCCCCGCGGACTACGAGGCGGTCCGGAAGCTGGACGCGGACCTGGCCGCGATGAAGCCCGGATTCGACGGGCACCCCGGCGTTGGATTTGCGGTGCCCCGGTGAGCCCTAAGACATCGGCGAACCTGGAAACGACGGCCGCCCCGGTGGCTCCCGCTTCGGCCCTTTTTGCAGCGTGGGCCCGCAAGCATGTGGTGTGGATCGTCATTGGCGCGCTCTTTGCCGGAATGCTCGCCTACGTCACGGTCAGCAAACTGCAGGCACCTGCCGACACCGGCGTCTTGTCGACGCGGAACCCGGCCCCCGAGGGCGGCATGGCCCTCGCCGAGATCCTGCGTCGCCAGGGGGTCCGGGTCACCGCCACGGACTCACTCGAAGCAACGCAGGCGGCGCTGGCCCGCAGCGATCACGCGACTCTCCTGTTGTACGACGCCCATGGCTTCCTCGAAGGGGAGCAGCTAGACGGACTCGCAAGCACTGCAGCACGCATTGTCCTCGTGGCCCCGCGGCTGCGGACCCTGGGCGCCCTTACCCAGGACATACGGCCGGGCGGCGTTGTCCCCCAGGAAACCGGCACCCTGGAACCTGGCTGCGGACGTGGCGACGCACAAGCCGCGGGCCGCGTCACCGCCGGCGGCTTCACGTACCAAGGACCCGAAGTGTGCTACCGGACGCGCCCCGAAGGGCCGGGCATGCTGGCCGGCAGCAGGGACGGACAGCTGCTGGTCATCGGCAGCACCGACCTTCTGGGCAACGGCCTGCTGGACGAGGAAGGCAACGCCGCGTTGGCTCTCCGGGCCCTGGGCACGGGCCCGGAGCTGGTCTGGTATACGCCGGGCCTGGGCGATGTCCCCGCCGGCAGCGGTCCCCGCACCCTCGATGAACTGGCGCCGCCGTGGCTGGCCTTCCTGGGACCGTGGCTGGCCGTGGTCGCGTTGCTCTCCATGCTGTGGCGCGGCCGCCGGCTGGGACCCTTGGTGTTTGAGCCACTTCCGGTTGTAGTGAAGGCCGCCGAGACGGCGGAGGGCCGGGCCCGGCTCTACCAGGACTCGAGGGCTGTGAACAGGGCAGCGGACAATCTCCGTGCCGGAGCCATGACCCGGATCGCCAGGCACTTCAACCTGGGAGCGGAAGCCGATGCGAACGCCGTGGTGGACGCGGTGTCCCGGCGTCTCGGCCGCTCGCCGCAGGAGATCAGGACGGCGCTGGTGGAGCACCGGCCGCAAAACGAAGGACAGCTCGTGCACTTGGCACAACAGATCGAAAGACTCGAAGAGGAGGCAACAGCCCGATGAGCAACCAGCCGAACGGCTATGCGGACACCAGCCAGGGATATTCAGGCGGGGCGGGCCCCTACGCGGGACAGGCGCCCGCCCAGGCGACGCAGGCCGCCCAGGCGGCCCCGGCGGATCCAGCACGCCAAGCACTGCTGAACGTCCGGCACGAAGTCGGCAAGGCCGTCGTCGGGCAGGAGTCCACGGTGACCGGCATGCTGATCGCCCTGCTGTGCGGGGGGCACGTGCTGCTCGAAGGCGTTCCCGGCGTGGCCAAGACCCTGCTGGTCAGGGCGTTGTCCACGGCCCTGAGCCTGGACACCAAACGCGTTCAGTTCACCCCCGACCTCATGCCGGGCGACGTCACAGGTTCGCTGGTCTACGATTCGCACACCTCGGAATTCAGCTTCCGGGAAGGCCCCGTCTTCACCAACATCCTGCTGGCCGACGAAATCAACCGGACACCGCCGAAGACCCAGGCATCGCTGCTGGAAGCCATGGAGGAACACCAGGTCTCCGTGGATGGCGTATCCCGTCCGCTGCCGGCCCCGTTCATTGTGGCGGCAACCCAGAACCCCGTGGAATACGAGGGGACGTACCCGCTGCCGGAAGCGCAGCTTGACCGGTTCCTGCTGAAACTGACCATGCCGTTGCCGGCCCGGGCCGAGGAGATCGAGGTCATCCGCCGGCATGCCGGCGGCTTCGATCCGCGCAATCTCGCCGCAGCGGGCGTGAGCGCAGTCGCCGGGTCCGAGGAACTCGCACAGGCCCGTCACGCCGTCTCGCGCGTTGCGGTGGCCCCGGAAATCCTCGCCTACATTGTGGACGTGGTCCGCGCGACCCGTGCGGCGCCGTCGTTCCAGCTGGGTGTTTCGCCGCGCGGCGCCACTGCCCTGCTCAACACCTCACGGGCCTGGGCGTGGCTGTCCGGCAGGGGTTTCGTCACCCCGGATGACGTCAAGGCACTCTCGCTGCCGTGCCTGCGGCACCGCGTGGGGCTGCGCCCGGAAGCCCAGATGGACGGGGTGCACGTGGATGACGTCCTTGGCAGCATCCTGGCCTCGGTTCCGGTTCCACGCTGATGGCCCGGCCGCCGATCCCGAACGACAGCGCGTGGGCCTGAATGACGATCACGGGCCGCTTTGTGCTGCTGGCCTTCGCCGGTCTTGTGCCGTTGCTGCTGTTTCCGGGGTGGCAGGCGCTGCTGCTGCTCTGCGGCTTCCTGTTGGTGGTCCTCGTTGCCGATCTGCTTCTGGCGGCGTCGCCGCGGCACCTCGGGCTGGAGCGCAGGCAGCCCGGAAACATCGCCCTCACGGGCACCGCCGAATCGGTGCTGACCGTCAGCAACACCGGCCGCCGCCCGCTGCATGCCCTCATCCGGGATGCCTGGCAGCCGTCGGCAGGGGCCGCGAACAACGTGCAATTGCTCGACGTCCCGGCAGGTGAACGGCGGCGCATGGCGGTGTCCCTGACGCCCCGGCGCCGCGGCGACCTCTCCGCCCCGCATGTGACAGTCCGGTCCTTTGGCCCCCTCCGGCTCGCGGCCCGGCAGCGGACGGTGCCGCTTCCCGGCACGCTGAGGGTCCTGCCGCCGTTCCATTCCAAGCGCCATCTTCCCTCCAAGCTGCGGAAGCTGCGTGAACTGGACGGCAAGGCAGCGGTCCAGATCCGCGGTGCCGGCACGGAGTTCGATTCCCTCCGGGACTACGTTCGCGGCGATGACGTGCGGTCCATCGACTGGCGCGCCACGGCGCGGCGCACCGCCGTCGTGGTCCGCACCTGGCGGCCGGAACGCGACCGGCGCGTGGTGATCGTGCTGGACACTTCCAGGACCGCCGCGGCCAGGATCGACGACGAGCCTCGCCTGGACACCGGGATCGAGGCCGCGCTGCTGCTGGCCGTGCTGGCCGAGCGGGGCGGGGACCGGGTGGATTTCCTGGCCTTCGACCGCCGGGTCCGGGCCAGGGTGGAATCGGCGTCCAAGGGCAATTTGCTGGGCCAGCTGGTCCAGGCCATGGCACCGCTGGAGGCGGAGCTGATCGAGCTGGACTGGCAGCAGATTCCGGGGCAGGTCCGGGCCGTCTCGGCCCACCGTTCCCTGGTGGTGCTGTTGACCACGCTCGACGGCGGCGCCCCGGAAGAGGGCCTCATCCCGATGGTCGCGCAGCTGTCGCGGCTGCATGTGGTGGTGGTGGCATCCGTCCGGGACCCGATGCTGGCCGAGATGAAGGAAGAACGCACGACGGCGAGCCAGGTCTTCCGCGCGGCCGCCGCCGAACGGGCCCTGCTGGACCGCGAAGCCGTCAGCGCACAACTGCGCCAGCTCGGCGCCGAGGTGGTGGACGCCGAGCCACTCGAACTCCCGCCGCGGCTCGCCGACACCTACATCCGGCTCAAGGCCGCCGGCCGCCTGTAGTACCGACTGAGAGGGACCAGATATGAGCACCCCCATCTACGAGCTGGCCATGGGCAGCGATTTCCGGCGTCTCCAGCCCGAGCTGCAGGACTACTTCTCCCTGGTCCCAGGTTCCGGGGTGTTCGGCATCGGCGAAGGCGTGTTCGAGGTGGTGGGCTGCCGGCAGCGCTGGCTGCGGCCGCTGTTGGCGCTGACGTCCGGCGAGCAGGCCTTCTTTCCGGAGTACGGCGAGGATGTTCCGTTCCGGATCGAGAACCACGCCCACCTGGATCCGTTCGGCCGCTCCAGCCTGACGGCCCGCCGGGAGATCTTCTTCCCCTCGAGCACGCGGCTCTTCCACGACACGACGAGCGCAGTTCCATCCAGAACTTCTGCACCAAGGTCCGGTCCATCAGGCGACACGGCAAACGGCGTTCCCGCCACCCGGTTGGTGGACTATGTGGGACGCTACCGCCGCCTGTCCACAGACCTGGATCTCAGCGTCACGCCGGAAGGCAGGCTGCGCGGTGTCTCGCGGGCAAGCCGGCTGTTCCTGGGGCCGCTGCGGCTGCCGCTCCCGGCCATCCTGGATGCCCGCGCCTACGCCGAACAGTGGTGGGATGCGCATGCCGGCGAGCACCGGATCCAGGTCAAGGTCATCCAGCCGCAAATCGGCCTGGTGCTGGTCTACGCGGGGCGCTTCAGCTACCGTTTGGCGCCGTATGTGCCTGCCGGTCCGGCCGTTTCCCTGGCTCCGCTGCCACGATATGCGGAGCCGGAACGCTGGGAACGCCGTCTCTGATCTCCTGATCCGGCATGGACCCCCGAGAGGAACGCCGTCAGCCCTGGGCGAGCTGGTCGAGCCCGTCGGCCACCTGCGTGAGCCGTGTCAGCACTTCCTTGGCGGCCGACGGCGTGAACTGCTCCAGTCCGGTGGACGGGGTCACACGCAGCGTGCCGAGGGCAGATGCGGGCAGTCCGAGCTGCCGCCATGGGCGCCAGACGGCCTCCACGACGTCGGCGGTCCGGGGCAGCGTCGAGCCCGGGTTGTCCGTGGGCAGCGCGCCGGCCCAGATCCGCTTTCCGGCTTCAATGGCCACGGCCAGTTGTTCCCACTGGCGGGTGGTGAGTGCTTTAAGCGGAACGGCCACGCCGTCCGCCCCAGCAGCCAGGATCCGCTGGATGGGTGCCTCGATCTCCGGCACGGATACCACGGTCTCCACCGCCCCAGCGGCCTTCAAGGCATCGATGACCAAACGCCAGGCATTGGTGACCTCCTCGCCAGGGATCGAACGCAGCGTGCGGTAACCGCTCGCCGTCGGGATCGTCCCTGCGAGGACTGAGGCGATGTCCGGCTCGTCGATCTGGACGACGATTCCGGCCCCGGGAACGGCCGCGGAGAGCCGCGCGAGGTGTTCGCCGACGCCGGCCGCAAGGGATTCGGCGATGTCCCGCCGGGCGCCGTAGTCAAGCAGGGCGCGTTCACCGTTGTGCAGGTGCAGCCCGGCCGCAAGGCTCAGGGGCCCGAGGAGCTGGATCTTCAGCAAAGGCGCGGAAACGTCCTCGGCACCGGCCACGTCGGCAAGGATGTTGATGTCCGTGGCGAGCGCAGAGGTTGCCCGCCGCAGATCCTTGCCCGGACGGTCCACCAGCCGCCAGCCGTGCGGCTGGACATCGATGGCCATCTCCACGAGGAGCGACGCGGTGCGGCCGAGGGCGTCGGAGCCTACCCCGCGCTCCGGCAGTTCGGCGATGAACGGCAGGTGCGGGCTGCCCAGTTCCCCCCTGATGATGCGTGCGGCTTCAACGGCGTCGGTGCCCGGCCACGGTCCCAGCGCCGTGGCACTGATCTGCTGCGGTGCGTCGGAAGGCATGCCTCAGGCCTGCTTGGCAGAAGCCTGGTGATCCTCGGCGATGGCTTCGTGGTGGCGGATCACTTCGCTGATGATGAAATTCAGGAACTTCTCGGCGAAGGCGGGGTCCAGATGGGCATCCTCTGCCAGCCTGCGCAGGCGCGCGATCTGGGCTGCCTCGCGGCCCGGGTCGCCGGCGGGGAGCTTGTACGTGGCCTTCAGGACGCCAACCTTTTGCGTGGCCTTGAACCGCTCGGCCAGAAGGAACACCAGTGTGGCATCGATGTTGTCGATGCTGGACCGGATGGAAAGCAGCTCGTCCATGACGGACCCGTCCACGTGGCCGGACAGCGAGCTCGCTGCCGGGTTGAAGGGATCGGCTGAGTCTGGAAGGGCGTGGTTCTGCTCGGTCATGCCCCCAGTCTATGGTGTGGGGCGCGCTCCCTGCCGGTGTTACTCCGGACGGCACTGCGTTCCGGTGGGCAGGGAAGCGGCGGGGAAAATGGTGCGGGACGGCAGTGTCTTGGGCGCCCGATGCGGAGCAGAATGGGCATGACGGCGCCTGGAGCATTCCGGGCAGCCCTCATCCCGGAAGCAACATCAGCCTCGGATCAATGACCCAAAAGGGGATCCTATGAAAATTGCAGTGCTTGGCAGCGGACCGGTAGGGCACGCCCTGGCGGGAAGGCTCGTGTCCCTGGGGCATGAGGTCACCATGGGCTCCCGCGAGGCCGGGAATCCCAAGGGAACGGCGTGGGCGGCGCAGGCCGGCCCGGGTGCTTCTGCCGGTTCCTTTGCCCAGGCGGCCGCCGCTGCCGAGATCGTGGTGAACGCCACCCCGGGAACGGTCTCGCTCGCTGCCCTGGCGGAGGCCGGTGCCGGGAATCTCTCGGGCAAGGTCCTCATTGATGTGTCCAACCCGCTCGACTATTCGGCGGGATTCCCGCCGTCGCTGACGGTCTGCAACACGGACAGCATGGCCGAAACCATCCAGCGTGCCTACCCCAAGTCCCGGGTGGTCAAAACGCTCAACACCCTGAGCGCCCCGGTCATGGTGGACCCCGGCCGGCTCCCCGGAGCGCACGACGTCTTCATAGCGG
The DNA here is from genome assembly GCF_024741795.1 of Arthrobacter sp. CJ23. Lineage (NCBI taxonomy): Bacteria > Bacillati > Actinomycetota > Actinomycetes > Micrococcales > Micrococcaceae > Arthrobacter > Arthrobacter sp. CJ23. Next base: position 3,131,613 of record NZ_CP102950.1, read on the forward strand.
GCAACCATGAGGACGCGAAGGCAACGGTCAAGGGCATCCTGCAGGAGTTCGGCTGGCCGCCAGGGCACATCCGTGACCTGGGCGGGCTCGACGCCGCGCGTGGCCTGGAGATGTGGCTGCCGCTGTGGCTGCAGATTTACATTCGCCAGCCCGAAGGCAAAATGTTCAACATCGGCATCGTCTCCGAGTAGCGGGCCGCGAAAAGACCCAAGGACAGGCCTGCCCGCCCCGCTGAAGGTCGGACGGGCAGGCCTGCTAGTAGCGGACGACGGCGTGCGGCCGCTCAGCCGCCCAGCAGCGCGCGGTGCGCCACCCGACGTCGGGCCTGTTCATCAGGGTCCGGAACCGGGAGCGAGGCAATCAGCCGCTTGGTGTAGTCGTGCTGCGGGGCACCCATGATCTGGCTGCCGATCCCCTGCTCCACGAGCTGTCCCCTGTAGAGCACGCCCACCCAATGGGCCAGCATGTCCACCACGGCAAGGTCGTGGCTGATGAACAGTGCCGCGAAGCCGAACTGCTCCTGGATCTCCTTGAACAAGTCCAGGACCTTCGCCTGGACGGAGACGTCCAGCGCCGAGGTGGGTTCGTCGGCGATCAGGAGCCGCGGGTTCAGCGCGAGGGACCGTGCCAGGGACGCCCGCTGGCGTTGCCCGCCGGAGAGTTCGTGCGGGAAGCGCGCAGCATACGACGCCGGCAGCTGCACTGACTCGAGCAACTCGGCAACCTTCCGGCGTGCCTGCGCCGGTGTCGGCTTGAGGTGGATCACCAGCGGTTCGGCAACGCACTCGCCGATGGTCAGGTGCGGGTTGAAAGAAGCCGCCGGGTCCTGGAACACGAAGCCGATTTCCTTGCGGAGCGGCCGGAAGGTGCGTTCCTTGAAATCCAGCATTTCGTAGCCGAGCACCTTAAGGCTGCCGCCGGTGGCCCGGTTCAGTCCGGCGATGCAGCGCCCGATGGTGGACTTGCCGGAACCGGATTCTCCCACCAGACCGAAGACCTCGTTCTCCGACAGGGTGAAGCTGACGTTGTCCACGGCTTTGAAGCCGTGCCGTCCTAGCCGTCCGGGGTACTCGATGGTGAGGTTTTTCGCCTCCACCAGCACCTTGCCGCCCTGGTGGAGCCGTTCGTGGGCGCCTTCGGAGGCGGAGTTCCGGCCCAGGTGCGGCACCGCAGCCAGCAGCTTCTTGGTGTAGTCCTGCCGGGGTTCGGCGAACAGGGTTTTGACCGGTGCTTCCTCCACCACGTCGCCCTCGAACATGACCACCACGCGGTCGGCCAGGTCGGCCACCACACCCATGTTGTGGGTGATGAGCACGATCGAGGTGCCGTAATTGTCGCGCAGCTCCCTGAGCAGCTGCAGGATTTCGGCCTGCACCGTGACGTCCAGCGCCGTGGTGGGTTCGTCGGCCACGATCAGCCCTGGGTTCAGGGCCAGGGCGGCGGCGATGACCACGCGCTGTTTCTGGCCGCCGGAGAACTGGTGCGGGTAGTAGTTGACCCGGGTCTCCGGGTCCGGGATTCCCACCTTGCGCAACGCCTCGGTGGCGCGGTCCTTGGCTTCCTTGGCCGAAACGCGGTGGCCGTCCTTCGCGTGGGCACGGATGCCCTCGGCGATCTGCCACCCCACGGTGAACACGGGGTTCAGCGCGGTGGATGGTTCCTGGAAGACCATGGCAACATCGCGGCCGCGGATCCTGCGCAGCTTCGACTTGCTGACGCTGATGACGTTGTTGCCCTTGATCACCACGGCACCGGAACTGATGGCCGTTTCGGGGAGCAGCCCCAGGATGGTCTTGGCCGTCACGGTCTTGCCGGATCCGGACTCCCCCACAATCGCCACCACCTCGCCGGCCTTGACGTCCAGGCTGACGTCCTTCACGGCTTGGACGTCTCCGCCGTCGGTGGCGAAGGTGACTTTGAGCCGTTCGATGGTCAGGACCGGGCCGCCGGCAGCGGGCCGGTCCGATACGTTTCCGAGGTTGATGGTCATACCGTGCCTGCCTCTGAAGGTGCGGAAGGTGCGGCCGCCGGTGCCCCACCGGCGCGCTTGCGCCCACGGATCCGGGGGTCGTTGAGGTCGTTGATGCTCTCGCCCACCAAGGTCAGGCCGAGGACGGTGAGGACGATCGCCATGCCGGGGAACACGCCTGTCCACCAGATGCCGGAGGAAGCATCGGAGAGGGCCTTGTTGAGGTCAAAGCCCCATTCCGCAGCCGATGTTGGCTCAATGCCGAAGCCCAGGAAGCCAAGGCCTGCCAGAGTAAGGATTGCTTCGGAGGCGTTGAGGGTGAACATGAGCGGCAACGTGCGGGTGGCATTCTTGAAGATGTGGCGTCCGATGATGCGCAGGCTCGATGCGCCCAGGACCATCGCCGATTCAACGAACGGCTCGGCTTTCAGCCTGATGGTTTCGGCCCGGATGACGCGGAAGTACTGGGGCACGAACACCACGGTGATGGAAAAAGCACACGAGAGGATGCCGCCCCAGAAGCTCGACTGGCCGCGGCTGATGGCAATCGAGATGACAATGGCCAACAGCAGGGTGGGGAAAGCGTAGATAGCATCGGCGATGACCACCAGGATCCGGTCCAGCCAGCCGCCGAAGTAGCCGCTGAGCAGGCCGAGCGCCACGCCCAGGAAGAGGGACATGGCCACGGAAACGATAATCACCGTTACAGCAGTCTGGGATCCCCACAGCACCCGGGAGAGGACGTCGTAACCGCCCACAGTGGTTCCGAAGAGGTGCTTGGCACTGGGCGCCTGCTGTGTGGGGAACGCTCCGGAGGCGTCGCTGAGCTGGGAATAGCCATACGGTGCCAGTATCGGCGCCAGCACGGTGGCCAGCAGGAAGGTTGCGCTCAAGGCAACGCCGGCGATCAGCATGCCGCGCTGCAGGCCCACGCTCTTCCGCAAATGGGAGACGACAGGCAGCCGCAGGAACAAGGACTCCTTGGGCCCGGTGAATGCGGTGGAACTCATGGTCAGTACCTCACTCGGGGGTCGATCAAGGCAGCCACGATGTCCACCACGAAGTTGGTGACGGCGACAATGACGGCCAGCAGCACAACGATGCCCTGGACAGCCACGAAGTCGCGGGCGTTCAGGTACTGGACGAGCTGGTAGCCAAGGCCCTTCCACTCAAACGTCGTTTCGGTCAGCACAGCGCCGCCGAGCATGAGCGCGATCTGCAGGCCCATGACAGTGATGATAGGGATCAGCGCCGGCTTGTAGGCGTGCTTGGTCAGCAAGCGGTACTCACTGACGCCGCGGGAGCGGCCGGCCTCCACATAGTCCTTTCCGAGCGTGCCGATCACGTTGGTGCGGACCAGCCGCAGGAAGACCCCGGCGGTGAGCAGGCCGAGGGCAACGGCGGGCAGAACGGCATGGGACATCACATCGCCGAGGGCGGCGAAGTTGCCGCTGCGCAGGGCGTCGAGCCAATAGATGCCGCTCGGATTGGCAAGGCCCCCCATGGCAAGTTCGGTGCGTGTGGAAACACGCCCGGCCACCGGCAACCAGCCGAGCCAGACGGAGAAGGTCAGCTTCAGCAGCAGCCCGGAGAAGAACACGGGAGTGGCGTAGCAAAGGATCGCGAAGCAGCGCAGGAAGGCGTCCGTGGTCTTGTCGCGGCGCTGTGCGGCGATCAGGCCGAGCGGAATGCCGACCAGTAGAGCCACCAGCAACGCGTTGATGCTCAGTTCGAGGGTCGCCGCGCCGAAGGTTGTCAGCATTTCGACGACCGGCCGGCGGTCGGTGATGGTGGTGCCGAAGTTGCCCGTGATCAGCTGGCCCAGGTATTCGAAGTACTGGACCAGGATCGGGCGGTCGTAGCCGGCGTCGTGGATGCGCTGTGCGAGGACATCCGGGGGAAGCCGGCCGCCCTGGGAAGCGGTGATGGGGTCGCCGATGACCCGCATCAGGAAGAAGACCAGCGTCACCAGGATGAAGATCGTGGGGATGATCAGGAAGAACCTGATGACGATGTACTTCCCCAGCCCTCCGCCCGGTGCTGATTTGCTCTTCGGAGCAGCGGTTCCCGGCTCTACGTCGGGCACCTCAATAAGCGTTGTCATTGTTACCTAGGATTCATGCCCGTGGATTGCGCGGGCCGTTGCTGTGTGCTGATGGGGATGGTGGTCAGCACAGGAGGCGGGGCACCGGATCAGCGCCCCGCCTCCCGTGGATCCGGCTACTTGGAGATGGTTCCGAGACGGAACTTGAAGGATGCATCCAGGGTGTTCTCGACGCCCTTGACGCTGCTGCCCGCAATGGCAACCTGTGCGCCCTGAAGCAGCGGCAGGGTGGAAATGTCCTTCGCGAGCGCGTTCTGTGCGTCCTTGATTCCGGCTTCGCGTGCTGACTTGTCCGCCGTGGTGAGCTGCTTGTTGATCAGCGCGGTCACGGCCGGGTTGTTGTAGTGGTTCTTCAGGAAGCCGCCATCCGGGAAGAACGGCGTCAGGTAGTTGTCGGCGTCACTGAAGTCCGGGAACCAGCCGAACTGGAACAGCGGGTACTCGTCGGCGCGGCTGGCCTTGCTGTAGGTCACCCACTCTGTGGACTGCAGGTTGACTTTGAACAGGCCGGACTTCTCGAGCTGTTCCTTGACCAGGGCGTACTCGTCGCCCGAGGATCCGCCGTAGTGGTCCGGGTTGTACTGGAGGTTCAGGGTGACGGCTCCGGTCACGCCCGCGTCGGCCAGGACCTTCTTGGCCTTGTCCAGGCTCGGCTTGCCGGCGTCACCGTAAGCATCCTTGAACGACTCGTTGGCACCGAGGAAGCCACTGGGGACGTTGGAGAACAGGGGCAGGTAGGTGCCCTTGTAGACCTGGTCCGCGATGGTCTGCCGGTCAACCAGGTTCGCGATGGCCTGCCGAACGGCGAGCGCCTTGGCCGGATCTGCGCCGGCGGTCTTGGTGCCGAACGGCATGGTATCGAAGTTGAAGGTGATGTAGCGGATTTCACCGCCGGGTCCAACGTGGACCTTGACCTTGGAGTCCTTCTTGAGGTCATCCACGTCCGTTGCGCTGAGGCTGCGGAAGGCCACGTCAATGTTTCCCTGCTGGATGTCCAGCTTCAGGTTGGTGGGGCTGGCGTAGTACTTGATGGTGGCGGCATCGTTGGCCGGCTTTCCCAGGACACCCTTGTAGTCCGCGTTGGCCTTGAAGCTGACCAGCTCGTTCTTCTTGTAGCTGTCGATGGTGTACTGGCCGTAGAAGGCACTGGCCTTGATGATGTCGTCATCCGCGAGCAGTTTATCGGCCGGGAAGACTTCATCATCGACGATCGGCGCGGCGGGGCTGCTGAGGATCTGGGCAAAGGTCTGGTCGTTGGCCAGCTTCAGCTTGAAGACCACTGTGTTGGCATCCGGGGTGGAGACACTTTCCACGTTGGTCAGCAGCGAGGCCGGGCCGGCGGGGTCGTTGATCTTGACCTGGCGGTCAAAGGAGAACTTGACGTCCTTTGAGTCCAGGGTGTGGCCGTTGGACCACTTGAGGCCGGACTTGAGCTTGACCGTGTATTCGGTGGGCGAAGTGAACGACGACGACTCCGCGAGGTCCGGCACGGGATCTGCGCCGCCGGGCTTGGAGTTCAGGAGGAAGGAATAGATCTGGTTCATCACCATGAATGAGCCGTTGTCATACGAACCTGCCGGGTCCAGCGCGGTGACCTTGTCCGTAGTGCCGTAGGCGATGGGACCGCCGGCGGGTGCCGTTGACGTGCCGCCGGTCGGACCTGTGCAGGCGGTGAGGGCGAGTGCGGAAACGCCCGCCAGCGCGATAACGCCGTGCAGGGCTTTCTTGTTCAGTGCCATCTGTGAACCTTCTGTTCGATGGATTCGGCGCGCCGCCGTCAGTTATTTTCCGGCAGCACGCACTCTTGATGCCTAGATTCAACCAGAGTGCCGACAGGTATAACGATTAATCCTGTGATTTGAGACACAAACTTTATCTTCGAGGACACCGGCTCCCGGCCCGTATTGGCATTGCCCCTCATTGCCGCCGGGAATACAGTTGAGTTGCGTTCTGGAGCGGGGGCCGGAAGACGGATTCCTGGCCGTGGTGCCGGAACACTGTTGACAATCGTTGGGCCATGGGGGCGGCCGGAATCCGATGCCGTGGCAGACATCCGGGCGGTGAAAGTTGGGGCCGCCAAGCTGAAATACCGGGCCACATCAGTGCAAAGGACGCGCACATGAGCAAGGCAGCCCTCTGTGTAGGGATCAACAAATTCAAGTTCTTGCCACAATCGAGTTGGCTGCAGGGGTGCGTGAATGACGCCGAAGACCTTGCCGCCCTCCTGGAAGCAAAGTATGGCTTCGCGGGCGGGGACATCACCGTCCTGCGTGACGCGAAGGCCACCAAGAAGGCCGTCATGGCCGAACTCAACAAAATCATGGACCTGGCCGTCGCAGGCAAAACCGAGCACGTCGTTTTCACGTTCTCGAGCCACGGCACCCAGGTCCCGGACACCAGCGGGGATGAGGCAGACCGGCTGGACGAAGCCTTCGCCTGCTACGACATCAACAACACCGGCGATGCCTGGGATCCGGCCACCGTGATTTCGGACGACGAGCTGTTCACCCTCTTCTCGCGGCTGCCCGACGGCGTGCTCATGGACGTGGTCCTGGACACCTGCCACAGCGGAACCGGCCTGAAGTCGCTGGATCTCCTGCCGGGCCGGCGCCCAAGATTCCTGCCGGCCCCCACGGCCAGGGCCGTGATTGCGAGCGAGAACAACGACACACGGGTCCTGCGCGACCTGGTCAAGTCCGGCAAGACGGCCAAGCCCGTGCTCATGGCGGCGTGCCGCTCCGACCAGACAGCGGCGGATGCGCTCATCGAGGGGCGCTACAACGGCGCCTTCACCTACCACTTCGTGAAGTCGCTGCAGAGCGACGGCACCGTGGGCCGCGCCGACGTCCTGAAGCTCGTCAGCAAGGGCCTCAAGGCCGGCGGCTTCGACCAGGTGGCCCAGCTGGAGGGCACCACCGCGGCACGCAAGGCTGCCTGGGGCAGCTAAGGCCGGCGGAACCAGCGAGCGGGAAGGCACGACGGCGGGTGGCCGGCACGGCCGGCTACTCGCCGGTGCTGTGGAACTTGTTGCGGACGCCCGTCGAAGCCGCCTGCTCGGCGTCGTGCTGGTCATCGGAGCCGAACATGGCGGCCTGCCTCTCCCGGTCCATGACGGGTTTGAGCGCCGCATACACGAGGCGCCCCCCGGCGTCGAACCGCAAAAGTCCGCCGCCGCGAATGTCCACATACTCCCGCTCCGTCTTCAGTCCGAGCCGGACCTGCGCCTCCCGCCGGCTCAGGCGCACGGTCTGGATGAATGACGCCCCGATCTCGGAAATGATGAACCCGTCCGGCGACACCCGTTCCGAAGTGCGCACACGGGTTGAACTCAGGGGCGTGCGGCGTTCCAGGCGGGCGGCGTCCAGGAGCCGCGGGTTTTCCCACACGAAGCGCTGCACCTCCTGCGGGTCCGAGCCCAAGGCGGAGAGCCTCACCGGGTAACGCAGGCCCTGGTAGTTGTCCACGCCTGTGATGTTGGACAGCGAGACCCTCCGGATGCCGATCGCCGAAAACTCGGCCTGGAGCGTGTCCCGGTAGCGGTTGGTGTCCTCGGGGACCATGTCGATGTCCGCGGCGATGATGCCGCGCAGGAGATCCCGCCAGGTGACATCGACGGGCGGCATGTAGGACAGGCCGCGGATCACCATGCGCAGGATCCGGCTGCCCACGATGGAGCCCGATTCGGCCTTCTGCTGCAGGCTCTGATGATCGCCGAAACGAGCGTTCCGCTCCGACCACAGCTTCTGCACCGCGCGCAGCACCGCGCCGACCACCACCGCACCCCGGGCGTGCGGTTCCGGTAAGTCCTGCCAGTTCTCCGGAACGGCGCCGACGAACGGTTCCCGGAGGGGGCCTCGCGCATACAGGTCCCGGGCAAAGTCGAAGATGGTCCGCATGGTCACGGCGTCGTCGACTTCCTGTCCGGCTTCGAAGCCGCCGGCCGCCGCTTCAAGCTGGCGGTAGACCACCTCCCGGGAGGAAAACACGGAAAGGATGGCCACGAGGTCGGCCAATGCCTCGTGCATGGCGAGCTGCTCCATGGTGGCCAGCTCATCCGCCCATGCCGGCCGGAACCCGTCAAGGATGGCGTGCGTGACCTCGTGGGCCACGATGTCACGGAACAGCGCGGTGGGGACTTTGTAGCCCATGCGGTCGATCGATCCGAAGCGGATGGTGTTGGTACCGCGTTCGTAGCCGGTGTCGGTGGCTGTCACCAGGTCGCGTGCCTTGAGAATCACGCGGCCTTGGGGGTTCCACGGCATCCGCCGGCCCAACGTGGTTTCGAAGAGGTCCAGCGTGTTCATGGCCACCGCGTACACGTGCTGGGCCAGGAAGCGCGTGTCGTCCAGCAGTTCCCGGAGATCGGACGGCGGCGGCTCCGAGATGAGGTGCCACGGGTCACCTGCTTCCGTGAGCGTCACAGGGGCCACGTTGGTGCCCCTCCACTTCCGGATGTGGATTGCGTAGCGGTGCCCGGTGGGGCCGCGCCTGAGCCGCTCAACAGGTATGCGCAGCTGGACCGTCAACGGAGCGCCCCCGTTGCCAATCGGTCCCTCCGCCAGCACAGTCACCGGCACCATCTGCCCGGCCCTGATGGCTCCCGGGCTTTTCTTCTGAAATGCCACAGTCATCGCCGTCCCGAATGCGGAACCCCAACTACCCCGCAGCGGAAGCGCTGCTGTAGCCAAGTATGGATCCGGGCGCAGGCCAAGGCAATGGACCCCGGCGGGCGAACCGCCGGGGCGATCCGGGCGACCGGCGTCGCGGCTTAGAGTTCGGCGCGCTGGAGGGAACGGGCGGCGTCGATGGTTGCCTGCCCCAGGACGCGGCTGCCCTGGTACAGGACGATCGTCTGGCCCGGGGCGACGCCGCGGAGCGGGTCAACCAAGGTCACCAGAAGCCCCTCGCGCTCCACGCCGGAATCGTCGGCGACAAGCTCCACCCGTGCACGGGCAGGCACGGGGTCGCCGTGCGCGCGGACCTGGGCGTGGCAGTCGAACTCCTCGCCGCTCGCGACCTCCGCGATGGGCAGCCCGGCCCAGGAGACCTTGATGCCGCGGATTTCGTCGATGGCCAGCAGTGCCTGGGGCCCCACCACGACCTTGTTTTCCTTGGGCCGGATTTCCAGGACGAAGCGCGGCTTGCCATCGGCGGCCGGTGTTCCGAGCTTCAGGCCGCGGCGCTGCCCCACGGTGAAGGCGTTGGCGCCGGGGTGCTCGCCCACTTTGGCCCCGGTCTCGTCCACGATGTCGCCGGTGGTCATGTCGATCTTCTCGGCCAGCCATCCGGCCGTGTCGCCGTCGGGGATGAAGCAGATGTCATGGCTGTCCGGCTTGTTGGCCACGGACAGGCCGCGGCGTTCGGCCTCGGCCCGGACCTCGGCCTTGGACGGGGTCTCGGCCAGGGGGAACATGGAGTGCTTGAGCTGTTCGTGCGTCAGGACGCCCAGCACGTAGCTCTGGTCCTTGGCCCAGTCCGCGGCGCGGTGCAGTTCCGGGTTGCCGTCGGCGTCGGTGATGACCTTGGCGTAGTGGCCGGTGCAGACAGCGTCGAAGCCCAAGGCAATGGCCTTCTCCAGCAGGGCGGCGAACTTGATCCGCTCGTTGCAGCGCATGCACGGGTTCGGCGTGCGGCCGGCAGCGTACTCGTCGATGAAGTCCTGGACGACGTCTTCCTTGAAGCGCTCGGAGAAGTCCCACACGTAGTACGGGATGCCCAGGACATCGCAGGCACGCCAGGCGTCACGGGAGTCTTCGATGGTGCAGCAGCCCCGGCTTCCGGTGCGCAGCGTGCCCGGCATGCGGGAGAGCGCCAAGTGGACACCGACCACGTCGTGTCCCGCTTCGACGGCGCGGGCGGCGGCTACGGCGGAGTCGACTCCGCCGCTCATTGCGGCAAGAACTCGCATGCTGGCTTTCTGTAGTGAGGGAGGCGTGAGGCTGAAGGCAGTCTGCACGCGCATTTATTCTAGCGCCCGGCCGAATCGAGCCGGAAAAACCTTGACGGAACTCACACGGTCTTCTAACGTCAAAGTTAATGGTTTTAGAGTGCGGCGCCGCCCGCCAGCGGACTCGGCGGCCCGCACGTGAGAATCGAGCAGACATGACCACCGAACACATCGTCATTGCGGGCGGGGGCCTCGCCGGAGCCACAGCCGCCAAGACCCTCCGCGCCGAAGGCTTCGAAGGATCCGTCACGGTGCTGTGCGCGGAGGAGCAACCACCCTACCTGCGCCCGCCGCTGTCCAAAGAGTACCTGCTGGGCAAGGCCGGCGAGGAAACCGTCCCGGTGCTCCCGCGGGGCTGGTACCAGGAGAACGGCGTCGGGCTCCTGCTGGGCGAGCCGGCAGCAAGCATCGACACGGCCCGCCATCTGGTGACGCTGGCCGGCGGAAGGGGCCTGGAGTACAGCAAGCTTCTGCTTGCCACCGGAGCCCAACCGCGCCGGATCCCGCTGCCCGGAGCGGAGCTCGACGGCGTCATGACCTTCCGTACGCTCGCCGACAGCAAGCGGCTGCGCGGACTTCTGGACGGCGGGGGCATGCGGGTGGTCATGGTCGGCTCAGGGTGGATCGGCATGGAACTCGCCGCGGCCGCACGCAGTTACGGGAACGACGTGACCCTGCTGGGCCTGGAGGACATCCCGCTCAGTGCCGCCATCGGCCCTGAGCTGGGCAGCTTCTTCCGCACATTGCATGAGGCACACGGCGTCCGGTTCCGGCTGCCGGCCAGCGCCGCCGGAATCACCGGCAAGGACGGGCGCGCGACGGCGGTGGTCACCAACACGGGCGAGTCGCTGCCCGCCGATGTGGTGGTGGTGGCCGTGGGCGTGGTTCCCGATACGACGCTCGCCGAGGCGGCCGGCCTCGAACTCAGGAACGGGGTCCTGGTGGACGCCTCGCTGCGGACCAGCGCGGCCGATGTCTTCGCGGCCGGTGATGTCGCCAATGCCCTGCATCCATTCACGGGCGAGCACCACCGCAGCGAGCACTGGTCCAATGCCCTCAACGGGGGCAAGGTGGCCGCGAAGGCCATGCTGGGCCAGCCCGCCGCGCTGGATGTGGTCCCCTACTTCTATACGGACCAGTTCACCGCCAGCATGGAGTACTCAGGATTCCCCACCCTGGCCACCGGAATCACGCCCGTGCTGCGCGGCTCGCTTGAGGAGGGCAGCTTCATCGCCTACTGGCTCAAGGATGGCGCCGTGGTAGCGGGCATGAGCGTGAACCAGAAGCGCGTCCAGAAGCACATCAAGGCACTCATTTCCGGCAGGATCCCGGTGGATGCCGGGAAGCTCAGCGATCCAGGCGTGCCGCTGGAGGAGTTGCTTCCGGCGGTGTGACCACGGCCTCGGAAGTGCGCAGCCTGGATGAGGTCGGCTAGGCGGGGGCAGATCCGCCCTGCCGGGCTACCGTAGCTGCGGTCTGGATGCTTGATTCATGCCCGGCCATGCCGGCCTGCCGGGCCCGCGCGTAGGCTTCGGGCAGGGCCTTGAGCAGGGCGTCCACGTCGGCGTCCGTGGAGGTGTGCCCCAGGCTGAAACGCTGGGCGCCGCGGGCCGTATCCTCACCCAGGCCCATGGCCAGAAGCACGTGCGAGGGCCGGGGCACGCCGGCGGTGCACGCAGAGCCTGTGGAGGACTCGACGCCGGCCAGGTCCAGCAGGAAAAGCAGGGAGTCGCCTTCGCAGCCCGGGAAGGTGAAGTGGGCGTTGCCGGGCAGCCGGCCGTCGCCGGGGGCGCCGCGCAGCACGGCCTCGGGAATGGACTCGCGGACGCCGTCGATGAGCCTGTCCCGCAGGGCACTGATCCGGGCCCGCTCCCCCGCCAGGTGTTCGGCCGCGGCCCCTGCTGCGGCAGCAAAGGCGGCGATCGACGCGGTGTCCAGGGTCCCGGAGCGGACGTCGCGCTCCTGCCCGCCGCCGTGCTGGACAGGCGTGAGCCTGACGGCGCGGCCCAGGAACAAAGCGCCGACGCCCACCGGGCCGCCGATCTTGTGCCCCGAGACGGACATCGCGGCCAGGCCCGAAGCCCGGAAGTCCACGGGGACCGAGCCGAAGGCCTGGACGGCGTCGGAATGCACGGGGATGCCGTGGGCGCGGGCCAGGTCCACGATCGCGGCAATCGGCTGGATGGTGCCGACCTCGTTGTTGGCCCACATGACGGTCACGAATGCCACCGACCCGGGGTCGCGCTCAATCGCCTCCTTGACGGCATCCAGGCGGACCACGCCGTCGGAATCGACCGGGAGCCACACGGCTTCGGCACCCTCGTGCCGCTCAAGCCATTCCACGGTGTCCTGCACCGCGTGATGCTCGACGGCGGAGCAGAGGATGCGCGTTCGCCCGGGGTTTTCGTCGTGGCGGGCCCAATAGAGCCCTTTGACGGCCAGGTTGTCCGCCTCGGTGCCGCCGGACGTGAAAATGACTTCGGAGGGGTGTGCGCCTGCGGCCGCAGCGAGCGTCTCGCGGGCGTCCTCCACGGCGCGGCGGGCCCGGCGGCCGGAGCCGTGCAGCGAGGAAGGGTTGCCCGTGCGCGCCAGTTCGCGGGTCAGCGCAGCCAGCGCTTCGGCGGAAATTGGTGTGGTGGCGGCATGGTCGAGGTAAACAGGCACCTTGCAATTCTACCGGCCACCCGGCCGGGTTCAGCTGTCCAGTGAGGTGATCCGGGCGCAGCAGTGACCGGGGCCGGAATCGGCTTCGACACTTTCCTCCGGCAGCCCACAGGCTGCCGCTGTTCCGCTCAGGAAAGCGCCGTTCATCGCGCAGACCACCTCGGAGTGACCCTTGGCGAGGCGGTGGAAGGGGCAGTTGAGCAGGCGGTACCCGCCATCGCCGTCGGGGGTCGGTACATAGCCGTGGTCCGCCAGGACGGCCAGGAAGTCACCGCCGCCGCTGGCCTTCCCTCGTTCGTAGGCCGTCTCCACGAGCGCCTCGCGGACGGGCCCGCCTTCGCTGATGGACCGGGCGATCGCGGCGGCCATGAGCTCGCCGGCAAGGTCGTACTGGCGTTCGGGAACGGAGGCCCCCACTTCAGCCACGGCCGGACGGTAGAACTTGGCCGGGCGCCCGGAACCGGGTCCTGACTTGTCCGGCGACTTGCGGAACTCGACTTCCAGCAGGCCGTCACGGACCAGGCGGTCCAGGTGGAAGGACGCCGTGCTGCGCGGCGCCCCGATGAACTGAGCTGCCTCGTCGCGGCCCACCGCATCCCGGGCATTGCACACGTATTCATACAGCCCGCGCCGGTTCCCGTCATCGAGGGAAGCCACTGCGGAGATCCGGCGAAGCCACGGAAGAGCTGTCATGTCCCAAGGATATCTCTAAAAACAAGATTGATTGCTTAATCCTTCGTCTCCTTCTAAAATCAAATTATTCACTTTTAGAAGGAGACCATCATGGGCACCGCATCATCCACCACACATGCCAAGACCGGATCGCTGTTGGCAATGGATCCCCCGCGGCAGGCCTTCATGCTGCTGCGCACCGTGTTCACTGTGGCGCCGATCATTTTCGGCCTCGACAAGTTCACCAACATCCTTACGGACTGGACCATCTACCTGGCGCCCGTGGCCACCTCCGTTGTTCCCGTTTCCGCACAGACCTTCATGTACGCAGTGGGCGTCATCGAAATCGTGGCCGGCCTGGCCGTCGCCTTCCGGCCCCGCTTCGGGTCCTTGCTCGTGGCGGTCTGGCTGCTGGGCATCATTGTGAACCTGCTGGTCCTGGGCGACTTCTTCGACGTCGCACTGCGGGACTTCGGGCTCCTGGTCGCGGCTCTGGCGCTGAACCGGCTCGCCACAGGGTTCCGGAAGTAGGGACGCTCGGTTGGACTGCGGCAGTTGGACGCAACTCGGTCCGACGGCGCTCAGTTCGACGGCGCTCAGTTCGACGGCGCTCAGTTCGACGGCGGGACGATTGCCAGCCGCGCGCCGACGTCGGCCTTGGCCTTGGCCAGGGTTCCGGCGTCGGGGCAGGAAATTGAGATGTAGGCCGAGGAGCCGGCCCGGCTGAACAGCCTGGCCAGCACGGCGGTGGACCTCGCCGGGGCCTTTGCCCGGGGTTCGAGAGCCAGCACCTCCACGCGGGGTGCTGGCTTGTCTGCGTCGCCGCCCCAGCGGAGGGTCTGCACCGTGAGTCTCTCCGGAACCACCGCCGGATCCAGGTACCGGAACAGGGCCTCGGTGGAGGCCTTGTCGTCCCCGGGCACGGAGAGTGGGCCCTGGTTGATGCTGAGCCTGGCGGCGACTGCGCAGCCGTCGGTCTTCGTGTAGCGGCTTTCCCCCTGGGCATCCTCCATGGTGAGGCTCCAGCCTGGGATTTTCTCCAGCCCGCCCGAGATGCCAACAGGCACCCCGTCAGCCAGGCTGCCCCCTGCACCGAACGGCAGGTCCTTGGCCGCCACGGCAGCAGCATCATGGCCGGGCGTGATGCTGGGCGTCGCCAGGGTGGAGACTTCCTGCACGGGAGTGGGCGCCTGCGGATCCGGAACGTTGACACTGCAGGAAGCCAGCAGCACCGCCAGAGCAGTACCGGCGAACGTGACACCGGCAAACGGTGCCGCCCTCCTTCGTGCCCTGGCCTGTTCCACGGTTGACCCCCACATGCTCGTACGCTGTCCGCGATAGAGTCTAGCCTCCGCCCCAGACTGGCCGCCCGCCGTCGTCGGGAGACCGCCGTCGGGAACCACAGCATTCGCGGCGGTTGCAGCCGGCCGGAAGAATCACCACGGGAATCATGCCTGCCGGGGAACCTGCGGGCCCGCCGCGCTCGTTCACACAGTGGCTGGCTAAACTGGCCTGTACCGGCGCTCCCATCGGAGTGGACCGCAACATAGAGAAGGGTCCGTGCTTGGCCGAGGGCAGCAGCTCGCACTACCAGGTCCTCCGCATCCCCGTCACGGCGACGGAGAAGGAGATCAAGGTGGCCTACCGGAAGGCTGCGCGGAAGGCGCATCCGGACCATGGCGGCGACCCGGCAATGTTCCGCTTGGTGACCCTGGCCTACGAAACGCTCATCGACCCCAAGAGGCGCGCCGACTACGACCGAAGTTATGCCAGCGGCGCCTCGGGCCGAGGTCCGTCCCGTCCTGGCGACTATGGCGGCCCGCCCGCTCCCGGTGCCGGAACCGCAACGGGGGTGAAGCGGCCCAACGCGCCGCGGAACACCGCCGGTGATCCGCCCGTCTACGTCCCGTCCTTCGACGACCCGCACGAGGTGCCGCTGCTGTCCAAGGACGAGGCCAGGATGCAGGTCCACGGCATGCCCCGCAAACGCGGCATCTTCGGCGCCGATGCCCGGATCCAGCGGGAAATGCGCACGGTCCAGCTCATCAGCCGCCAGATCCTGCCGGCCATCCCCGCGGCGCGTCTCATCAACGGCCTCCGTTCCCCTTCGGACAACAGCCACATCGACCACGCCGTGCTGTCCGGCTACCGCCTGGCCCTGGTCGGTTCCATGCTCCTGCCCAAAGGCGCCTACGCCTGGGACGGCACCTCGCTGAGGCACGGAGGACGCTCCGTGGCCCCGCCGCAGCTGGGCCTCATCGTGCGGCACATGCAGGACATTTTCCCCGAGCTCAACGTGACCGGCTGGGTGGTGCTGCACAGCCCGGACGGCAACCTGCACGAGCCCGTGATCGACCAGTACGGCCGCGGCCAGTCCCCAATTGAGGCCGTGCAGGTTGTCAACGGAGCGGGCCTGGCCAGGGGCCTGAAGCAGTTCCTCAGCTCGGGCCCGGCCCCGAACACCGTAGTGGTGCCCGTCCTGGCGCGGCTGCTGCGCGGCATGCACTAGTGCCCCCGGCAGGCCCCCGGGTCCTGGGCCCCGCCCCCTCCGCCCTGTCCCACAGCAGGCCCGTCCTGAATCCGGCCGCGGGCTGGCTAGGATTGGGATGTGTTCCGCATCCTCTTCCACACTCCTGAAATCCCGGGCAATACGGGCAACGCCATCCGCCTCGCTGCCATCACGGGCGCCCAGCTCCACTTGGTGGAGCCGCTCGGTTTCGACTTTTCTGACGCCAAGCTGCGCCGCGCGGGGCTCGACTACCACGACCTCGCCGTGGTCACGGTCCACAAGGACATCGACGCCGCGTGGGCGGCCCTGCAGCCGGAGCGCGTCTTCGCTTTCACCTCTGACGGCGAAACCTCCTACACGGATATCGCATACCGGGAAGGAGACGTGCTGCTGTTCGGGCCGGAGTCCGTGGGACTGCCGGAATGGCTCAAGCAGGACCCTCACGTCACGGCCCGCGTGCGGCTGCCGATGCGCCCCTCGCTGCGATCCCTGAACCTGGCCAACGCTGCCTCCATCGCCGTGTTCGAAGCCTGGCGCCAGAACGGCTTCGCCGGCGCGCAGGTCTAAGGACCGGCACGGCATAACCGTCCGAACGCGCTGGCAGGGCAGCCTTCGAGGCTGCCCGCCCCGTCCGGGCCCATCCGGGACCCTTCCTGCGCCGAATAACTGGTGCAAGGCAGTTGCCTGCGGGAGAACCCCTGAGGGAGGGCACGTGCACACATTGCAACGCCGGCCAGCGGCAGTGCCCGATTCCCCGGCACGGCACGAATCATCACAGCTCCTCGCTGTGGCGGCTTCGAAAAGCGACGTCCTATGCTTGGGAGCGATGGACATTCCCAACAATCCTGGCTCAAGGGTCACCGAGGCATCCAGCTCCGTTGCCGATGTCAATGCCCGGCTCGCCCGGCTGCTGAAACTCATGGCGCAGGGCGACCAGGCCGCGTTCGCAGACTTCTACCGGCTGACATCGCGCCGGGTGTTCGGCATGGCCCGCCGCGTCCTGATAGACCCCGGGCTGAGCGAAGACACCACACAGGAAGTGTTCCTGCAGGTCTGGCAGGGCGCCGCAAAGTTCAACCCGGACGCCGGCAGCCCCATGGCCTGGCTCATGACCATCGCCCACCGGCGCGCGATCGACCGAGTCCGCTCCGCCCAGTCGGCCACGGACCGCGAGGCAAAGTTCGGCGCCGCGAACCACGGAACCGAACACGACTCCGTGGCGGAAGAAGCCGGCAGCCGCCTCGAAGCCGAGGCCGTGGTGCGCTGCCTCGGCACGCTGACAGACACGCAGCGGGAATCCGTCCGGCTGGCCTACTACGGCGGGCTGAGCTA
Organism: Arthrobacter sp. CJ23; assembly: GCF_024741795.1. NCBI lineage: Bacteria > Bacillati > Actinomycetota > Actinomycetes > Micrococcales > Micrococcaceae > Arthrobacter > Arthrobacter sp. CJ23. Next base: position 3,148,810 of record NZ_CP102950.1, read on the forward strand.
CAGGGAGGTTGCCGAGCATTTGGGTGCCGCAGTTCCGACCATCAAGTCCCGCATCCGCGACGGCCTCCTGCGCCTCAAGTCATGCCTGGGGGTGGGCTAGATGTCCGAAGACAACGCAGGCGGATTCGTGCGCAGGATGTTCGCGATGGACATCCCCACAGACCTCGCCGAAGGCCGGCTCCTGGAGCTCGCCGAGATCTACGCCCTGGACGCACTGAGCAATGCAGAACGCACCGCGATTGACGACTTCGTCCGGAATTCCCCGGACGGTCCGGCCTTCTTGGCCCGTGTGCGGGACACCCGCGAGACCTTGGCCGTGAGCTACACGGCCGAGGAGGAACCTCCGGCAGGGCTGCTGCAGAACATCCTGGACCGGCTCCCGGACAACTCCGCAGCACAGGCCGCGCCCGGGCCGCGCGCCGAGACGGCGCGGCTGGGCCCGGCACCGGACAACGCGGCAGTTGTCGACGCGGCGCAGGACAGCCGCGTCGCGGACTTTGCCGCGGCACGGAACCGGCGGGACGAACGACGGCGTGGCAGCCTGCGCAGCTGGCTGGTCGGTGTGGCCGCTGCTGCAGTGATCGCCCTGGGCGGGGTCGGCGTGGGTGCCTATGTGGCCGCCCAGAACGATCCCGTGAACCAGGTCCTGCAGGCCCAGGACGTCCGGCAGTCCACTGTCGACGTCACCGGGGGCGGCACGGCCACCGTGTCCATCTCCTCGGCGAAGGATGCCGTGGTGGTCCGGATGAATGGCGTGCCGGCTCCCCCCGCTGGCAAGGTCTACCAGATGTGGCTCATCCCCAAGGACGGCTCCGCCCCTGTATCGCAGGGGCTCATGGACGCCCAGGCCCTGACCCATCCGGCAGTGGTCAAGGGCATCTCCGGCGCCGCCGCCCTGGGCATCACCGTTGAACCCGCCGGAGGCTCCCCGTCGCCCAGCCTGCCCACGGTCGCGGCCGCAACACTGTCCTCCTGAACGGCATCCCTAAGAGGTTCCTGACGGTTTCCATCAGGGCTTGACCTTGACGTAGCGTCAACTTCTACGCTGGATACGTGAAGCAGGACGAATCCACACAGTGGACCATCGCGGAGGTGGCCAAGGCCAGCAACGTATCCTCACGGACGCTGCGGCACTACCAGCAACGAGGCCTGCTGGAACCGGCCTGGACGGGGCACAACGGCTACCGGTACTACGGGCAGCCCGAGCTCCTGAGGCTCCAGCGGATCCTCCTGCTCCGTGAACTTGGCCTTGGGCTCGAGACCATCGGCGAAGTTCTGGATGGCCAGACCGACACCCTGGAGGCACTTGCCGTGCACCGGAAGTGGCTGCTGGCCGAGCGCGACCGCCTGGACCGGATGTCCCGCACGGTCGACGCCACCATGTCAGCACTACGTCAAGGAGACACCATGTCCGCGGAGAACATCTTCAAGGATTTCGACAACAACCCCTACGAAGCCGAGGCCCGGGAACTCTGGGGCGACACGGTGGTGGACGAGTCCAAGAACCGCCACGCCGCCATGTCCCCCACGCAGAAGCAGGCCTTCATGGACGAGGCCGAGGCCGCAACCACGGCCATGCTCGAGTGCCTCAACGCCGGACTTCCGGCCGACGACGCCAGGACGCAGGCCGCCGTCGGGCTCCACCACCAGTGGATCCTCTACAGCTGGACGCCGGACAAAGCCTCGTACACGGGACTCGGCCGCATGTACGTGGACGACCCCCGGTTCAAGGCGTTCTACGACAAGTACGACGAGCGGCTGGCCGCCTACCTGCGGGACGCCATGGCGGTCTACGCCGAACGCAACCTCGCCTGACTCTCTCGCTTAACGTCCGACGGCGGCCCGATTCCCTTGGGGAGCCGGGCCGCCGTCGGGCTGTGCTGCTTGGGCAGGCGCCGATACGTGCAGTTCGCCTATATGACGAGCGAGAGCAGCATGACGAAGCCGAATCCGACCACGGAAATCAGCGTTTCCATGACGGACCAGGTCTTGAAGGTCTGGCCCACGGTGAGTCCGAACAGTTCCTTGACGAGCCAGAATCCGGCGTCGTTGACGTGGGACAGGAAGAGCGAACCTGCGCCGATCGCGAGGGCCAGGAGGGCGGCGTGCGTCGGGCTAAGCGAGGTGGCCAGCGGCGCGACGATCCCGGCCGCCGTCACCGTGGCCACTGTTGCCGAACCGGTGGCCAGGCGCAGCGCCACCGCCACAATGAAGCCCAGCACCAGGACGGACATGTTGGCACCTTCGGCCCACTTCTTCACGGCATCGCCAACGCCGGCACCGATCAGGGTCTGCTTGAAACCGCCGCCGGCGCCCACGATGAGCAGGATCGCCGCGATGGGGCCCAGGCTGTCGCCCAGCTTGGCGGTGATCTTGCTGCCGGTGAAGCCCACGGCATAGCCGAACGTCACCATGGCGGCGAGCACGGCCAGGGTCATGGCCACCAGCGGCTGGCCCACGAAGTCGAAGAAGATCCGGATCATCGGTGCGGTCTTGGCGTCCGGCCAGATGATGGCCCCGACGGCCTTCAGGAGCATGAGCACCACCGGGAAGATGATGGTCAGCAAGGTAACGAGGAAGCTCGGCTGGCGTTTGACACCACTCAAGTCCACGGCATGCTTGGTGTCGATTCCACCGGCCACAGCAGGCGCATCCACCGGCACCCAGCGGGCCGCGAGGCGGGAGAACAACGGACCACAGATGATCACGGTGGGCACGGCCACCAGCAGGCCCAGTGCCAGGGTGGTTCCCAGCTCCGCTTTCACCGCACTGATCGCAATCAGCGGCCCGGGGTGCGGTGGCACCAGCCCGTGCAGCACGGACAGGCCCGCGAGTGCCGGAATGGCGATGCGCATGAGCTTCATCTGGGAACGCTGCGTGACCAGGACGATGACCGGCAGGAGCAGCACGAGGCCGATCTCGAAGAACATCGGCAGGCCGATGATCACCGCCACCAGGGTGATCATCCACACCACCTTGTTGCCGCTGGCCTTGGCCAGCAGCGTGTCCACTACCCGGTTGGCACCGCCTGAATCGGCCAGGAGCTTGCCGAGCATGGCACCGAGCGCGATCAGCAGGCCGACCTCCTTGAGGACACCACCCACTCCGTCTTCGAAGTTGCTGATGACCTTGGCCAGTTCGACGCCGGATGTCAGGCCGACGAAGGCCGAACCCAGCACCAGCGCAAGGAAAGGGTGGAGCTTGAATCTCGCGATCAGCACCACGATCAGCGCAATGCCCAAGGCTGCGAAGATCAGGAGCTGGGAATCGTGGGCGGTCCATTCCTGGACGGCTTGTCCCACGGCAGTCGTCACGGTTGCGAAAGCCATTACAGCGCGTTCCTCTCGGCAGCGTCGGCGGCAATGAGGCCGAGCCGTTCAATGACTTCCTGGGCTTCCTCGGCAGGGGATGCCGAGACACAGAGGGAGATGTAGCTCTCGTCTTCCGTGGGTTCTTCCAGGGCATCGAACTGGGATTCAAGCAGGGACGGCGGCATGAAGTGCCCGTGCCGCGATGCCAGCCGGTCCGAGATCTTGTCCTTGCTGCCCTGCAGGAACACGAACACCACACCCTCGCCCCGCAGGACGTCCCTGTACCGCTTCTTCAGGGCCGAGCACGTGATGATTGCGGGGGTACCGGAGTCCGTGTGCGAGCGGATCCACGCCGCAATGGTCTCCAGCCACGGCCAGCGGTCCTCATCGCTGAGGGGCTGCCCGGCCTGCATCTTGGCCACGTTGGCCTCGGGATGGAGGTCGTCGCCTTCGGCCAGGTCCCAGCCGAGACGCCCCGCCAGGACGCCGGCCACTGTCGATTTTCCGGAACCGGAGACACCCATGATCACCAGTACGGGCTGTTGCGCAGTCTTCGCCATCAAAGTCTGCCTTCCTCGAATAAATATGATTTAACCGAGGTCAAGCATATGACACGCGTTACACAACGGCAATGTCAGAAACCGGCGATGGTGGTGGAGCCGTTGACTGGAACCACGTGGAAGCACTCGGCACTGGTGCCGGCCGGGAGGCCGCCCCGCTCTCCGTTCCGCTCCAGCATGGCGCGGACGGTTCGCTCCATGCCCTCGATGTCCGGGTGCTGGCTGGCGTGGATGCGGATGGCCGCGAGCTTCGCATCCACGTGGGCGGTGACATCCACGAAGTGGTTCTCACAGGACTCCGGGCCAGCGAAAAGCCACAGCCAGGGCAGCTTGTAGGCCTCCAGGCCGGCCTCGGCCAGCTCCGGATAGGCAAACGGGTTTTCCACCGCCGGGTACACGGCCCTGGTGACGGTCTCCCCCACCGCGAGGTGGTCCGGATGGCTCTTCTGGATACGGTCCCAGTTCCGTTCCGGGTGCATGGCCAGCACGACATCGGGGCGGATCTCCCGGATGAGCTTCACCACCTGCTTGATGACCTCGTGTGTCGGCTCCAGGTACCCGTCGCGTTCGTGCAGGTAGTGGATGTCGGTCACCCCGACCAGTGCCGCGGCCCGGCGCTGCTCCTCCGCGCGCATCTCGATGATCTGATCACGGTGCGCGGGATCGAAGCCGCCGGCGTCGCCGTCGGTCATGATGCAGTAGCTGACCTGTACGCCGGCGGCGGTCCAGGCCGCAATGGTTCCGGCGGCACCGAAGTCGATGTCATCCGGGTGGGCAGTAAAACAAAGCACCCGCTCAACGCGTTCCGTGGAGGCGTTGAACGGGCTCTTTGCTGACGAAACGCCAGTAGTCAAAGGGATCAGCCTTTCCGCTTCTTGATCTCTTCCGTTGCCTGCGGGACCACTTTGAAGAGGTCCCCGATGATGCCGAAATCGGCGATCTCGAAGATCGGCGATTCCGCGTCCTTGTTGATCGCGACGATCACCTTTGAGGTCTGCATGCCGGCCTTCTGCTGGATGGCACCGGAGATTCCCACGGACACGTACAGCTGCGGCGAAACGGTCTTGCCGGTCTGCCCCACCTGGAAGTCATGGCTGATCCAGCCCGCGTCGGTGGCTGCACGGGAGGCGCCGACAGCGCCGCCGAGGGCATCCGCCAGCTCCTCGATGGGACCGAAGTTACCGTCCACGCCACGTCCGCCGGACACCACCACGCGTGCCTCGCCCAGATCCGGGCGGCCGCTGGCGGGCTTGGCGCTCCGGGCAGTGATACGGGCAGCGTTGGCCGTGGCGCCGGCCGGGACCTCCACAGTGACGGTTTCCGGGGTGACGGCAGCCGGGGCGGCCTCGGGGTCGATGCTGTTCGGCTTGACCGAAAGCACGGCCACGGCCGACTTCGCCTTGGCCGTGGTGTTGTACGAACCGGCCAGAACAGACTTGTGCGCGGTGCCGTCGGCATCGACGCCCACCACGTCCGTGATGACTCCGGCGTTGAGCTTGATGCCCAGGCGGGCGGCGATTTCCTTGCCGTCCGCGGAGTTCTCCAGCAGGACCGTTCCGGCTCCGGAGGCCACGACGGCCGCGGCCAGGTAGGCCGCTTTCGGGGCCACGAGGTAGTCGTCCAGGTCCGCGGCCGAGGGGCGGTAGATGGTGGTGGCACCGTAGGCGCCCAGGGCGGCAGCGACGTCGTCGTGCAGTTCGCCGTTGAACGCGACGGCGGTGTCCCCCAGCGAGCGGGCGATCGTCAGGAGCTCCAGGCTGCTCTTCTTGAGGGCAGGGCCCGGGTTGTCAATGAAAACCAGTGCTTGTGTCATGGGTGGATTCCTCTCAGAGCAGCTTCTGGGCGGCCAGGAACTCGACCAGCTTGATGCCGGCGTCGCCTTCGTCGGTGATGATGGTGCCTGCGGTGCGCGGCGGGCGGGCCTGCGCGGACTCCACCACGGTCAGCGAGCCGGCGGCTCCGACCTCGGAGGCTCCAACACCGATGTCGGCCAGCGACAGCGTGGTGATCTTCTTCTTCTTGGCGCCCAGGATGCCCTTGAAATTCGGGTAGCGGGGCTCGTTGATCTGGTCCGTGACGGAGACGAGGGCCGGCAGGGATGCTTCTACGGTGTCCGAGTGGGTGTCGCCGTCGCGGCGGGCCACGACCTTGCCGCCGGTGACGTCCAGGCTGGAGGAAAAGGTCAGCTGCGGCAAGGACAGACGCTCGGCAAGCTGCGCCGGCACCAGGGAGGTTTCGCCGTCGGTGGAGGCCATGCCGGTCAGGACCAGGTCCACCGGAGCGTCCGTGCCGAGGTGGCGGATGACGGCTGCGAGGGCCAGCGACGTTGCTGCTGCGTCCGAGCCGGCCAGAGCGTCATCGCTCAGGTGCACGCCCTCGGTGGCGCCGATCTGCAGCGACTTCTTCACGGCGTTGACGGCGCCGGAAGGGCCCATGCTGAGGGCGATGACCTGGTTGCCGGCCTTGCTGCCGCCGCGGGCCTCGATCAGCTGCAGTGCTGCTTCCAGGGCATATTCGTCGAGTTCGGACAGGATGCTTTCGTCGCGGTCCGTGGTGTTGTTTGCGCCGGTGATGTGCCGGTCGAACTGCGCGTCAGGGACGTGCTTGACCAGAACGACAATCTTCAATGTCTCTTCCACTGTCTTCGAAGCAGCCTTCCATGGTTGTGGGTGGCTGACGGCTGTTCGTCTAGCCATGGATCGGCCCGGTTCGTGGGCTCGTCCTAGCTAAGCATATTGCCCGCCAAAACCCTCGTGGGCGTTAACTCCTGTTTCGTCCTGCCTTGCAGGAATGCCCGACGGCGGGCGGCACCGCTTGGGTGCCGCCCGCCGTCGGGCATTGCTGCTGTCAGCGCAAGCCGCTACTGGGCGGCGTCCAGAGTCACGTCGATCTCCTGGGACTGGCCGTTGCGGACGATCGTCACCTTGACGGTGGCGCCGGCCCGCTCCTCGCGCACGGCAGCGGTGAGCTGGTTGGGATCGCTGATGGCGTGGTCGCCGAACTTCGTGACCACGTCGCCCACCTTGATGCCTGCCTTGGCCGCGGCCGAACCGCTGGTCACCGAGGCCACCTCGGCGCCGATGGAGAAGCCCGAGGTGCTGCCGGTGGCGGACTTGGAGCGCACGCTCACGCCGAACTGGCCGTGGCTGGCCTTGCCGGAATCGATGATCTCCTGGGCCACGCGCTTGGCGTGGTTGATGGGGATGCTGAAGCCCACGCCGATGTTGCCGCTGGAGGAATCGGAGCTGCCGCTGCCCGCGGAGGCGATGGCGACATTGACACCGATGATCTCGCCCTTGCTGTTGACGAGGGCGCCGCCGGAGTTGCCGGGGTTGATGGCCGCGTCGGTCTGGATCACGTTGATGGAGATCGACCCCTCGTTGGCGGTGGCCTGGCTCTGTCCGCCGCCGGGAGGGGCGAACTGGAAGCCCTGGTCACCGCCCTGGCTGTTGTCGGTTCCGTCCTTGGGCGCCGCCGAGGAAGCCACGCTGATGGTGCGGTTAAGCGTGGACACGATCCCGTCCGTCACTGTTCCGGTCAGCCCAAGCGGCGAACCGATGGCGACGGCGGTGTCCCCCACGTTGATCTTGTCCGAATCGCCCAGCGTTGCCGGGACGAGTCCGGAGGCGTTGTCCACCTTGATGACGGCAAGGTCGGAGAGCGGATCGGTGCCCACCACGGTGGCCTTCAGGATACGGCCATCGTTGGTGCGGACCTCGATGGAGGCATTGGCGGTCTTGCCGTCCAACGTGACCACGTGCGTGTTGGTGAGGATATGGCCCTTGTCATCGATGATGATGCCCGAGCCCGTGCCGCCCTCGTTGCCGCTGGTGGCCTTGATGGTCACCACGCTGGGCGAAGCCTTGGCAGCCGCGGCCGTGATGACGTTGACGTCGTCCTTGTTGTTGACGATGACCGTGCCGGGTTGGCTGCCGTTGACCGCCGCCGGGGTCCGGTCGCCCAGAAGCAGGCCGCTGGTGGCAGCCACGCCGCCGCCGATCAGCCCGGCCGCCAGGATGCTCGCCACGAGGGTCCCGACGCCGAACACCGGCTTGCGCTTGGTGGTCACCGCGGCAGCGTGGTGCGGGGCGTGCGGGAACTGTTGCTGGGGCATGCCCGGCGTCTGGCCGCCCTGAGTCTGGGGAGTGCCCTGCGGCCCTCCGTAGAAGGGCTGGTGGTGCGGGTAGTTCGGCCGCTGCGATGCGCCGTAGTCCGGGCCGGAGAACCGGGGGCCCTGGTACTGGGTGTCAGGGTGGTGGACGTCAGCGTGCTGGACGTCAGCGTGCTGGACCGGCTGAAATGGAGAAGCAGCCTTGGTGCCTGCAGCTTCACCAACGGCGGGCTGCACGGCAGTCTGCTGCGTGGGCGCATCCTCGAGGCGTGCGTCCTCAGGGAGGCTGGCCTGTTCGGGCGACACGCCTGCCGTCTCCGGGGCGGGTCCGGACTGGCCGCGGTTCTCAGGTGCGGCGCCCTGCGCTGGGTTCTCCGTCATGGGTCTTCCTTTCATCCTCGTCTGATACAACTATGGCCCGTCTTGCTGGAACAAAGTCGGACGTTCGCTGGGAGCTTGCTGAACGCCTCCGGACTGCGAGGTTTCGGGTACTGGATCCACGTCCGGCGGCTGCGGATTCTGAGGCTCAACGCAGGAGGAATGCTGCCTTCTCCCCGTTTCGCTGGCGGCTTATTTACCGCCGTGGACGCGCTGGAAGGTGCACCATAGAATCAAGTGGAATTGCCACAGCGACCTGCGGCTTTACAAACCATGCGTGGGGGCGCTGCTGCATTCTGTGACGATTGGTTCGCCTTGTTCCAGTCGCAGACGTGCTGAAGGGTTGCACATGCGGTCAATGTTGAAACGAGTACTCGCCGTGATCGGCGTGGCTGGAGTGTTGGCCCTTCCGGCCACCGCAGCCTGGGCCGAGAGTCCGGTGACCCTGGACCCGGTCACGAAGATCGTGGATTCGGCTGGGGTTCTTGGGGGCAAGAAGGCCGAAGTCCAGGAAGCCATCAAGAAGCTCGGGACCGAGCATTCGACTGTGCTGCATGTCGTCACCGTCAAGAAGTTCGAAAACCCGACTGATCGGGAAGCGTGGACCGACGAGGTGGCTAAGAAGGCCAGCCTTGGACCCAATGCCCTCATTTTCGCTGTAGCCACGGACACCAGGCAGTACATCCTGAACAAGCCGAGCGGCAGCAAGATCACGGCCGCCCAAATCGAAAAGATCAAGAGCAGCGCCATAGGCCCTCAACTTGCGAACGATAACTATGCCCAGGCGGCAATCAACGCCGCGGCCGCCATCGGCGACGCCGCAGGCGGCGGAAGCGGTACGGTCCCGAGTGGCGATTCAGGCGCCGGCGTCCTGATCGGTGCGGGCGTTGTCGCGGCCGGCGGCGTGGGCACCTACCTGTACCTGCGCAACCGCCGCAAAAGGAGCCAGGCCTCAAGCGCCAGCTACGGCCCGCAGGGCCAGCAGCTTGATCCCCTTGCATCCCTGAGCGTCACGGAACTCCGGCACAAGAGCGGATCCCTCCTCATCGAGGCGGACGACGCCATCAAGTCCAGCGAGCAGGAACTCGGCTTCGCCCAGGCGCAATACGGCGATTCCGCCGTCGGGAACTTCACCAAGGCTTTGCAGGAAGCCAAGGGGCACATGACCGAGTCCTTCAAGCTGCAGCAGCAGCTCGACGACCACATTCCGGACACCGAGGAGCAGCAGCGCAGCTGGCTGGGCGAGATCATCCGCCGCTCCGAGGCCGCGTTGGCCTCCCTGCAGGAACAGAAAGCCGATTTCGATTCCCTGCGCGAGCTGGAAAAGAACGCTCCGCAGGCGCTGGCTGCCGTTGGCGCGGGAGCCAAGGAAGCGGACGCGAAGATCGTCCGGGCCGAACAGTCTCTCGGTGAGCTGCGCGCCAAGTACGCGGACAGCGCCCTGACGCAAGTAGCGGACAACATCACCCAGGCTAAGGAACGGCTGGCCTTCGTGCAGAACGCCACCTCCACGGCACAAGAAAAGCTCGCAGCCGGCGAGAACAGCCTTGCGGCAGTCGCCGTGCGCGCGGCCGAGGAAAGCCTCCACCAGACCAACGTCCTCATCGACGCCATCTCGAAGGTGGCAGGCAGCCTGGACGAGGCCCGGAAGTCGCTGGAGAACGCCGTAGTGGACACCAGCCAGGACCTGGCCCAGGCCAGGGCCATGATCCAGTCCGGCGAACACCCCGAACTCGCCGGACCGGTGGCGGGCGTGGAATCCGCGCTGGCCCAGGTGAAGGTGGAAATCCAGGGCGGCAAGATTGACCCGATTGCCACGCTCGACCGTGTCGAGGCGGCACACCAGGCCCTGGACCAGTCCCTGACGGGCATCCGCGACCAGCAGGAGCAGGCCCGCCGTGCGCAGGCATCCCTGCAGCAAACCATCATGGCGGCACAGTCGCAGATCAGTGCCACCTCGGACTACATCACCGCGCGCCGCGGCGGCGTCGGCACCGAGGCCCGCACGCGCTTGGCCGAGGCCCAGCGGAACCTCGACTACGCCCTCTCCATCTCCCGCAACGATCCTGTCACTGCGCTCACCTACGCCCAGCAGGCCCACTCGCTGGCCGCGCAGGCTGCCCAGCTGGCCCAGGCCGACGTGGACCAGTTCGGCGGCTATGCCCAGCAAGGCTACGGCCGGGGCGGCATGTTCGGCGGCGGAGGAGGCGGTGGCGGCCTCGGCGGCGCCATCCTGGGCGGCATCCTCATCAACTCCATCCTGAACGGTGGCGGAGGTGGCTGGGGCGGCGGCCACAGCGACGGCGGCGGCGACTCCGGCGGATTCTTCGGCGGCGGCGGTGACTCCGGCGGAGGCGGCGGAGGCGGCTGGGGCGGCGACTCCGGCGGAGGCGGCGACTTCTAACCCACACAGACTAGGTGGGGTCCATGCCTCACGTAGAAGCGGTACAACAACTGATCACTGATTTCGGTGGCCACCACTGAGCAGGACGAAAGGCAAACACCATGGTTAAGCAGTCCATTTTCGGTCGGATCGCGCAGCTCGCCAAGGCAAACATCAACGCTTTGCTGGACCAGGCTGAGGACCCGCAGAAGATGCTGGACCAGATGGTCCGCGACTACACGAACAATATCGCCGAGGCAGAGTCCGCGGTGGCCCAGACCATCGGAAACCTTCGGATGCTCCAGGCGGACTACAACGAGGACGTCAAGAACGCCCAGGACTGGGGCAACAAGGCACTCGCAGCGTCCAGGAAGGCCGACGAGTACCGCACGGCCGGCGACACCGTGGATGCCGTAAAGTTCGACAACCTCGCCAAGGTGGCCATCCAGCGCCAGATGTCGGCGGAAGCCGAGGCCAAGGCTGCGGAGCCGAACATCGCCTCGCAGACCGAGGTGGTGGACAAGCTCAAGAGCGGGCTTGACCAGATGAAGAACAAGCTCAACCAGCTCACCAGCAAGCGGAACGAACTGGTGGCCCGTTCCAAGACCGCGGCGGCACAGTCCCAGGTGCACGATGCCCTCAAGAGCATCGACATCATGGACCCCACCAGCGAGGTGGGCCGCTTCGAAGAGAAGATCCGCCGCGAGGAGGCCAAGGTCCTCGGCCAGCAGGAACTCGCAGCCTCCAGCCTGGACGCGCAGTTCAACCAGCTCGAGGACCTGGGCGAGCAGACCGAGATCGACGCACGCCTGGCGGCCCTGAAGTCCGGCGGCGCCAAGCCGGCCATCGGCGCCGGAAGCACGGCTGCGGCCGGCAGCACGGTTGACGAAGCAGACTTCGACAAGCTCTAGAGCCAGCGGCCGGGCAGCCTGCCCGCCTCAATGCCTGCCCGCCTCAATGCCTGCCAAAGCAGCTGGCCGGGTCCCGTACGGGGCCCGGCCAGCTGCTTTTGTCGTTCGGATCCGGATTGGGCGGGGTTACGCGTGGCTTGACGACGCATCCGTGGCCACATCAGCGCGGATCTCGAAGCCCTTCGGATGGAAATAGGTCACTGTGCACTCAAGAACTTCACCGTTTGCCCCAAGGGTGGTCCGTTCGAGCCGCGGGACCACCGGAAATTCGTGGACATCGAGAATGCCTGCCACGTGGTCCGGCGGCCGCTGCATGGTCACGGTGATCTCGGCGCGAACCACAGGAATGTGTGCACGGTCCTGGATGACCTGGTAGATGGAATTTCGCTCCACGTCGGCCAGGCTGATGTGCCTGCCGATCTGGGACGGGATGAAGATCTCCGCCAGCGCGTACGGCCACCCTTCACTCAGGTAGGCACGGCGGACCATCAGGACCTGGTTGTCGTCCGAACGGAGTTTCGGCGGCACCGTCGAGTCCTTCTCCATCCACTTGTATTCAAGCAGCGATTTGACGGTCTTGATGCCGGCGGCCGTGAACGACTCCATGAAAGGTGCCAGCCGGTTGAGTGTCGGAACGGTCCGCTGCGACATGACGAAGGTGCCCTTGCCCTGCCGCCGGACCAGCAGGCCCTTGTCCACGAGGGTCTGGATGGCCTTGCGCACCGTGGTGCGGCTGATGGCATACTTCTCCATCAGCTCTTCCTCTGTGGGCAGCCTGGCCCCCGGGCCCAGCTCGCCGATCCGCTCCGTCAGGGCATCTGCAAGCTGCTGGTAGACAGAAATGGGGCTGTCCCGCTGCAAGGTGGTGCTTGCATGGCTCGCGCCCGCACCGGCGTGGCTCGTCATCCGCGTCCCTCCCTGCCGGACCTTGAAACAGACTTGACCGCAAACAAAAAGGTCCGGATCCGTGTTTCCACTGATCCGGACCTTTTCTCCAGTTGCGGGGACAGGATTTGAACCTGTGACCTCTGGGTTATGAGCCCAGCGAGCTACCGAACTGCTCCACCCCGCGTCGCTCGACCAACTGTACAGGTGAACGCGGCTGGAACCAACTCGGCGGCTGGACGGACCCTAGTCCTCCACAGCCAGGCGGCCGATGATCAGGCGCATGATCTCGTTGCTGCCCTCCAGGATCTGGTGCACGCGCAGGTCCCGGACAATCTTCTCGATACCGTATTCGGCCAAATAGCCGTAGCCGCCGTGGAGCTGGAGGGCCTTGTTGGCCACGCTGAAGCCGGCGTCGGTGGCCACGCGCTTGGCCATGGCGCAGAGCCGCACAGTATCCGGGGCGCCCCTCTCCAGGGCATCGGCGGCGCGCAGCAGCAGCGTGCGGGCGGTCTCCAGTTCCGTGTCCATGTCCGCGATCTCGAACAGCAGGGCCTGCTGGTTGATGAGCGGCCCGCCGAATGCCGTACGGGACTTCAGGTAGGCGATGGACTTCTCCAGCGCAGCCTGTCCCCCACCCAGGGAGCACGCCCCCATGTTGACGCGGCCGCCGTTGAGCCCCTTCATGGCGATGCCGAATCCGCTGCCCTCCTCCCCCAGCCGGTTGGCAACGGGAACCCGGACGTCCTCGAAGATGACTTGCCGGGTGGGCTGGGCATTCCAGCCCATCTTCTTCTCATTGGGGCCAAAGGACATCCCCTGGGCCCCGGCCGGCACCACGATCGCCGTGATGCCGCGGCTGCCGGTGTCAGCGGTGCGCGCCATGACCACGTACAGGCCTGCGGATCCGGCCCCCGAGATGAACTGTTTGGTTCCGTTGAGGACGTAATCATCGCCGTCGCGCACTGCCCTGGTGGTCAGTGCCGCCGCGTCGGACCCTGCGCCCGGTTCCGTCAGGCAATAACTGCCCAGGCACTCCATGGATGCCAGCTGCGGCACCCATGCGGCGCGCTGCTCCGGGTTGCCGAAGGCGTCGATCATCCAGGCCACCATGTTGTGGATGGAAATGTACGCCGCGATGGTGGGGCAGGCCTTGGACAGTTCCTCGAAGATCAGCACCGCATCGGTGCGGCTCATCCCGGAGCCGCCGAAGTCCTCCGAAACGTAAATGCCGCCCATGCCCAGAGTGCCGGCTTCGAGGAGCACGTCCACCGGGAAATGCTTGGTCTCGTCCCATTTGGCCGCGTGCGGCGCGATGGCTGTTGTGGCGAAATCGCGCACGGTCTCCACCACGGCCTGCTGGTCTTCGGTCAGTTCAAACATGGACATTCCTGTTCGCGTTGAGGGCCTCGATGAGTTCGGGAACAACGGTGAAGACGTCGCCCACGATGCCGAAGTCGGCCACATCGAAGATGGGCGCGTCACCGTCCTTGTTGATGGCCACAATGGTTTTGGCCGTCTGCATCCCTGCCCGGTGCTGGATGGCCCCGGAGATGCCCAGGGCGATGTACAGCTGCGGGGAAACACTGACGCCGGTCTGGCCCACCTGGGCGGCGTGGCCAACATAGCCGGCGTCGACGGCGGCGCGTGAGGCCCCGACCGCAGCGCCCAGCGCATCGGCCAGCTGCTCCACGAGGACGAAGTTCTCGGCGGACCCCAGGCCGCGGCCGCCTGAAACCACGGTGGCTGCGCTGCGCAGTTCAGGGCGGGCAGAGCCGGTGGCGTCGTCGTTGAAGGCGTCGATCACGGCCGCCTTCGCGGAGGAGGCATCCCAGGCGGTCCCGTCCAAGGAGATCACCGTGAGCTCCGGAACCGCGGGGGGCGCTTGGTCCTCGATGGCCCCCTGCCGGACGGTGATGATCGGCAGACCGCCCTCCACCATGGATTCGACCCTGTACGCGCCGCCAAACACCGAGTGCTGGACAGCCACCGTGCCTTGCCCGCCGCGCAGCTCCACGGCATCGAGCAGGAGGCCTCCCCCGGTCCGGACCGCCAGCCGGGCGGCGACTTCGCGCCCGTCCACGGAATTCGGGACAACGACGGCGGCGGGCTGGAAGAGCTCGACGGCGCCGCTCAGCGCCTCCAGTGCGGGCGTTACCAGGACCGTGTCCGCGGCAGCAGTCACGGCGGAATGGATCCGGACCGCACCCAGCTGGCCAAGCCGCGCGACGTCGTCGTCCGTCAAGGGACGGGCCGAGGCAACCACTGCAACCGGAGTGCCGAGCCTTGCGGCGGCGGCCAGCAGCCCCCGGGCAGAAGCGGCGATCTCGCCGCGGTGGGAAATTTCAACAAGCGCCAGGATGTTCGACATAGCTTTCCTCCTCAGACCAAACGGTTCGTGACAAGGAACCCGGCCAGCTCGGCAGCGGCGTTTCCTTCATCGGTGATCTTCTTGCCGACCGCACGGGCAGGGCGTTCGGCCGTGGATACCACCACGGTCCGGGCAATGCCCTCAGCTGCCGCTGGCAAGCCAAGTCCGGCGGCGGACAGGGTGGTTACAGGTTTGCGCTTGGCCGTAAGGATGCCCTTGAAGTTGGGGAACCGGGCCTCGGCGCTGCGCTCGGTCACGCTGACCACTGCAGGCAGGACCGCGTGGACGTTGAGCGTGCCGTTCTCACCCTGGCGGACGCCGCGGACCATGCCCTCGGAGATGTCGGCCGAGGCCAGCGAGCCCAGCAGCGGCAGGCCCAGGTGCTCGGCCACCATGGCGGGGACCACGCCGCCGCGGCCGTCGGTTGACTCGTTGCCTGCCAGAACCAGGTCGAAGCCGGTGGTCTTCAGCGCCGCCGCCAGGGTCACCGCCGTGCGGGCGGCGTCGGCGCCGGCCAGGGAGCCGTCAAGGACGTGCACGCCCGCGTCGGCCCCCATGGACAGCGCCTTGCGAAGTGCCTGGGTGGCCTCATCCGGGCCCATGGTCAGGGCCACCACCTCGGTGCGCTTGTCGGCATCCTTGAGCTGCAGGGCCACCTCGAGGGCGCGCTCGTTGATCTCATCCATCACGCGCTCGGCCGAGCCGCGGTCCACTTGCCTGGTGGCCAGGTCCAGTGTCCGTTCCTCGGCCGTGTCCGGCACCTGCTTGATCAGCACGACGATCTTCATTCAACAACTCCCTCGGTGTGAACTTGGTGACGCTCTGGATCGAGAATACTAGGAAGTCCAAGTAGTTTCCATAGGTCCGGCGACTTTCTTTCCACGGCGGCGCGGCAGGCGGCCAGCTGCGGTGCGGGAAATCCGGTTGCGGCGGGGGAACCGGCCGAGGGGAAGACCGGGACCGGGGGAAATGCAGAAGGTCCCAATCAGCATGGCTGATCGGGACCTTCTCGACGTGGTTGCGGGGACAGGATTTGAACCTGTGACCTCTGGGTTATGAGCCCAGCGAGCTACCGAACTGCTCCACCCCGCGGCGTAATACCAACTCTACCCCGCCCGGCGGGCACCGCCGACCACGGGCCCTGTGGGATGCGGCACGGAGGCCCAGCACCCCAGGCACAACAAAAAGGTCCGGATCAGTCTTTCCACTGATCCGGACCTTTTCTCCAGTTGCGGGGACAGGATTTGAACCTGTGACCTCTGGGTTATGAGCCCAGCGAGCTACCGAACTGCTCCACCCCGCGTCGCAAGAACAACATTACCGTCCGGTGAATGGCAGACCAAATCCTGGCGGCGTGATGTGCATCTCCCCGGCCCCGAAGACGCCGCCCTGCCCCGGCCAAGGGCCCGAAACCCGGGGCACGAAAAAACCGGCGCCCGCCCCGTTCAGGGCTGGCGCCGGCTTCATCGCTGCCGTTCCGTCAGGCTGTGTGCCGGGCGGCCCGCTGGACAGTCACCTTTATTTGCTGGCCGACGGCGACGGGCTGGCGCTCGGTGACGGGCTCGGCGTCGTGACCGGTTCCGGGACCACACCCAGGCGGGTCTCGGCGTCGATGGCCTTCTTCAGGGCCTCCGACAGCTTGGTCTGCTGGGCGCCGTAGCCGGCGAAGTCGCCCTTGGCGAGGGCGGCCTGGCCGTCCGCGATGGCCTTGTTGGCCTCGTCCAGGGCCGCCTTCAGGTCTGCCTTGGCATCGGCGGTGCCGGGTGTGGTCGGAGTGGTCCCCGGCGTGCCGGGCGTCTGCCCGTTGTTCGCCGAGTCGCCTGCCGTGGCGCCGGAATCGCCGCCGAAGAGCTCATCCAAGGCTTCGTCGAGGGTGGGCGCGAAGCCCACCTTGTCGCCGAAAGCCACCAGGACGCGCTGCAGCGTGGGGTAGGACGTCTCACCGGTGGACTTCAGGTAGACCGGCTGCACGTACAGCAGACCGCCACCCACGGGAAGGGTCAACAAGTTGCCGTTCAGCACATCGGAGGCGCCCTGGCGCAGCAGGTTCAGCTCCCGCGATACTTCCGGATCGGAGTTGAACTTGTTCTGGGCCTGGCCGGGTCCGGGCACCTGCGTGTCCGTAGGCAGCTGCAGGAGGCGCAACTGCCCGTAGTTCTCGGACTTGACGCCCTGGACGCTGCCCGCATCGGAGTCCGCGGCCAGGAAGCCGTAGAGGATGTTGCGGGCGTTGCCGTTGACCACCTGCGGGATGAAGGACGAGGTCAGCTGGAAGGCCGGCTTGTCCTGGTCCGGCATCTGCAGCGACATGTAGAACGGCGGCTGCTTGACAGGATCCGTGACCGTGGGGTCGTTCGGAACGCTCCAGGCGTCAACGTTGTTGTAGAACCGGTCCGCGTCGGTGACGTGGTAGCGTCCCAGCAGTTCACGCTGGACCTTGAACAGGTCCTCCGGGTAACGGACGTGGCTCATGAGCTGGCCGGACATCTCCGTGAACGGCTTGATGGTGCTCGGGAAGATCTTCTGCCACGATTTCAGGATGGGGTCCTGGTCGTCCCAGGCGTACAGGGTCACCGAGCCGTCATAGGCGTCCACGGTGGCCTTGACCGAGTTCCGGATGTAGTTCACGGCGGTGTTCGGGAGGACGGCGGTGCGCCCTGCGGTGGTCTGCGAATCGGAGGTGGCGCTCTGCAGCTGCTGCTGCTGGGAGTACGGGAAGTACTGGCTGGTGGTGTAGCCGTCCACGATCCACTTCACGCGGCCGTCCACCACGGCCGGGTAGGCGTTGCCGTCCACCGTCAGATAGGGGGCCACCTTTTCGACGCGCTCGCGGGGCGTGCGGTCGTAGAGGATCTGGGACTTCTCGTTGACGCCATCGGAGAGCAACAGGTCCGAGGACTGGAACTTGATGGAGTACAGGATCTTGTTCAGCCAGTTGCCGACGTTCGGGCCGCCGTTGCCCGTGAAGGTGTACTGGGTGTCGGCGGTGGCGTCCTTACCGGCGGGACGGTCCTGTTCACGGTGGGCGGCACCTTCCGGGGCCCCCACAATGGAGTAGTCCAGGGTGTTTTCACCGAAGTAGATGCGCGGCTGGTAGTTGGTGTCGTTGCCGAGCACGCCGGTGGAGGGGATGCCGGAGAGCAGGAACTCGGGCTTGCCGTCGGCGGTGAACTTGTTGCCCTTCGCCGCTACCACGCCGTAGCCGTGGGTGTAGACCGTGTGCCGGTTGACCCATGTCTGCTGGCCTTGGCTGACATTGTCCACATTCAGTTCACGGACCGCGATGACGGTGTCCTGGACCTTGCCGTCCACGGTGTACCGGTCCACATTCAGGCTCTTAGGGAACTGGTAGTACGGGCGGTACTGTTCCAGCTGGCCGAAGGCGGAGGACACCAGGTTCGGGTCCAGGAGGCGGATGTTGGCCGCCGTCGATGCGTCCTTGGCCAGGGCGCCCGTGGTGGCAGTGGTGGTGGCCTCATACGCGGATGCCTGGACCTTGTCCAGGCCGTAAGCGGAGCGCGTCATGGAGATATTGCGCTCAATGAACTTGTTTTCCAGGGTCTGCTCGGAAGGGCGGACCTGGAACTGCTGGATGACCCACGGGTAGACGCCGCCGGCCAGGATGGCCGTGATGATCAGCATTGCAGTGCCGATCACCGGGAGGCGCCAGCGGCCGATCACGGCGGCCACGATGAACAGGATGGCTACCAATCCCGCGGCGACGGCGAGGATCGCCTTCGTGGGGATGACCGCGTTCACGTCCGTGTACAGCGCACCGGCCCAGCGCCCCGGGTTGGAGCTCTGCAGTGTGGCGTAGCTGTCCAGCCAGAAGTTGGCGCCCAGCAGCAGGAGGAAGAACGCACCGGTGACAGCGAGGTGGATCTGGGCTGCGCGGCTGGTGAAAATGCCGCGTTCCATGAGCCGGATGCTGCCGTAGAGGTAGTGGGTCAGGATGCCGGCGATGCCCGCCACCACCGCGATGCTGATGAGGAAGCCGGTGAGGAAGCCCAGGAACGGCAGTGTCATCAGGTAGAAACTGATGTCCAGGCCGAACTGCGGGTCCGTCTGGCCGAACTGCTCCTGGTTGAAGAACAGCAGCACCTTCTGCCACTGGCTGGCGGCCGCGCTGCCGGCAAAGAGACCGAACAGCACCGGCAGGCCCACCATGACCACGCGGCGCACAGGTTCAAGCTGCGCCTGGTAGCGGTTGAGGTTGTCGCGGGATTCGGCGTCCGGGGCATACACGGGCCGGGCGTGGTAGGCGATGCGGATGGCGTAGAACACGGCCGCGAACATCAGGATGAAGCCGACCAGGAAGGTGATGATCCGGGCCAGGTTTTCCCGGACGTAGACTTCGAAGAAGCCCAGCTGCTGGTACCAGAGGACATCAGTCCAGACGTTGGCGAAGAAGATGAAGCCCACGACGGCCACCGCGACGACGATCAAAGTCGGCGTCAGGGCACCCCGTCTCAGCGGCGGTCTTCCGGGCGGGTTGGAGCTGGCGGGACGGGACAAACTCGGTACCTCATAGCTGGTCGTCAGTTAACAGTCGGTGTGCGTGTGTCTGACGGCCCCTAACCGGAAGCTGATGGCGAAAGGGCCGTCATATGTGCCACGAGTGGCGGTAGAGCTAAGTTCCACGGTCAGTCTAGTTGTTGGAGCATGCGGGAAGGCGCGCCGTGTCCTGTCCGGCGGCGAGCCGCTCCACGGCGGCTGTCGCCTCCGACAGTGTGGCCACCTTGACCACCTGGAGCCCCTCCGGAACGTGGCCCACCACGTCGTCACAGTTCTCCGCGGGAGCCAGGAACATGGTGGCGCCGCCCTCCCGGGCACTGTGCATCTTCTGGGCGATCCCGCCAATGGGCCCTACCTCGCCTTCCGGCGAAATGGTACCGGTTCCGGCGATGTGCTTTCCGCCCGTCAGATCGCCCGGCGTCACGGTGTCCATGATCCCCAGGGCGAACATCATTCCGGCGCTGGGGCCGCCGACGTTGTCGAGGGAAATGCTGACATCGAACGGGAACGTGAAGTCGTACCCGAGCAGCACCCCGAGCACGTAGCGGCCGGAAGTGCCCTTGCCGGGCGTGATGGTTTCCGTTATCGGGGTGCCGTTGCGGTCAACCACCACGACGGCGGGTGCCCCGGCGCCGGCGGCCAGCTCGGCCTGGATGGTGCTGAGGGTGCTTGCGGGCTTGCCGTTGATGGAAGTGAAAACGTCGCCTTCCTGCAGTTTCCCGGCCGAGGCCGAGGAATCGCTGAGCCCCGCGATCTGCAGCTTCTGCCCGAAGGGGATCTTCAGTTCCCGGAGCGCAGCCGCCACAGCGTTCTCCTGGGAGGTGGCCATCGCCACGGTGCTTTCCTGCGCCGACTGCTCTTCGGTGACACCCTTGGGGAACACCAGTTCCTCCGGATAGACCGCCTGCGTGCTGTCCACCCATGCCCTGAAGGCGTCGAAAATGGTCACCGGGCCCTTCGGGCCGCCGCTGATGTAGACGGTCGTGAGATCCAGGCGGCCCTTGGCCGGATAGCTCTCATGTCCGCGGACGGAGATGACGGGATGGTCGCCGCTGGTGCCCAGGGTGTTGAAGACGGGACCGGGCGACTCGATGACGTACGGCACGGGAAGGGCGGCTGCGCCGATGCCCAGGCCCAGCGCCAGAAGGCCGGAGACCATCATGATCCTGTAGCGCTTATCCCGCGGCGGTTCCGGCGGCACGGGCTGCCAGCCGGCGTCGAACGTGGACGCCGGATCCGCTGGTTCAGCGGGGGGCGGCAAAGTAGTCAATGAGGGCCTCTCCGCGTCTGCATGCTTCTGCGCGACGCTATGGCTCCGGCCACCCAATTGCGGCGACGGGCACGTACCAAATATCCACCCTACGCTGTCGGGCGCCCCGGGAGTGCTTTGCCTACAGCGAACGGTGCCAGATTCAGGCAGACAGCCCCGGGGCTGCGCGGTACGGTGAAAGAGATCACCAGCCAGTTCGACGATCGGCGGCACCATGACCTCCAACCCCAACAACCCGTCCAACGACGACGACACGCCCAAGGATCCGCTGGCAGAGATGCTGCAGAACCTGATGGGCGGGCAGGGACTGGGGAACATCGATCCCGCTGAACTGGCCAAGGCAGCCGGCCTGCCCAACGATCCCCAGCTCCTCCAGCAGATGTTCGCCCAGGTGCAGGCCATGATGAGCTCCACCTCCGAGGGGCCCGTCAACTGGCAGCTGGCGCATGAGAACGCGCGCCGTGTTGCGGCCGCCGGCAGCGACCCATCCGTGAATTCCGCGCAGGCCCGCGAGATCGACGAGGCCCTGCGCCTGGCCGAGCTGTGGCTGGACCCCGTCACCGACCTTTCCGCCACGGGCCTCATCGGAAGGGCCTGGTCCCGTGCCGAGTGGGTCGAAGCAACCCTGGGCACCTGGAAGCGCCTCACCGAACCGGTGGCCAACAGCATCGCCAACGCGCTTTCGGACGCTTTGTCCCAGCAGATGCCCGAAGAGATGAAGTCCATGATGGGCGGCGCGTCCAACGTGCTGCAGAACATGGGCGGCGCCATCTTCGGCATGCAGCTGGGCCAGGCCATCGGCGCCCTTTCAGCAGAGGTCGTCAGCTCCACTGATATCGGCGTGCCGCTCGCGGACCTGGAAATGGCCCTGCTGCCCGCCAACGTGGCGAAGTTCGGTGAAGGGCTCAGCCTGCCGGAGAACGACGTCCGCCTGTTCCTGGCCGTCCGCGAGGCCGCGCATGCGCGCCTGTTCGTACAGGTTCCGTGGCTCCGTGGCCACCTTCTCGGAGCGATCGAGGCCTACGCCCGCGGCATCCACATCGACATGTCCCGCATCGAGGACCTCGCCCGCGATCTGGATCCCAGCAACCCGGAAGGCATCCAGGAAGCCCTGTCGCAGGGTGTCTTCACCCCGGAACGCACCCCGGAGCAGACGGCGGCCCTGGAGAAGCTGGAAACCGCGCTGGCGCTGGTGGAGGGCTGGGTGGACGAACTCACGGCCGCCGCCACGGAAAAGCTCCTGCCTTCGGCCACGGCCCTGCGCGAAACGGTCCGCCGCCGCCGCGCCACGGGCGGCCCCGCCGAACACGCCTTCTCCTCCCTCGTGGGCCTTGAACTGCGCCCGCGCCGGCTTCGGGAGGCGGCCACGCTGTGGGCGACACTCACCAAGGAACGGGGCATCGCAGGCCGCGACGCCATCTGGCACCACCCCGATCTCCTGCCGACCGGCGAAGACCTGGACGATCCCCTGGGCTTCTCCGAGCGGCGGCGCCTGGCCGAAGCCAGCGACAGCGAGGTGGACGACGCCCTGCAGAAGCTGCTCAGCGGCGGCTACGACACCCCGGCCGAAGGCCCTTCCGATGCTGCAGGGCCGGAAGACGGCGATGCTCCGGACGGAACGGATTCCGGCGAAGCCAAGGCCTAAGCGCCTTCGTCCTGGCCCAGCCCGCGCGAAGTGGCGAAGGTGACGCCTTCCAGGAAGGCCTTGGCACGTTCGGTCTCCGGGTAGGCCTCCAGCAGCCGCCAGAAGGCGGCGTTGTGCCCGGCGATGAGCAGGTGCGCGAGCTCGTGCAGCAGCACGTAGTCGATCACCCACTGCGGCATGGGCCGCAGCTTGTCAGAGAGCCTGATGCTCCCGTCCGCCGGCGTGGCCGATCCCCAACGTGAGTTCTGGTTGCCCACCCAGCGGACCGACGTCGGGACCGCCCGGCCGCCCAGGTACGTCCGGGAGAGCACGGCGGCATGTTCGGCGAGTGCGGCATCGCTGGCGGGGCGGCGCCTCCCGCCGCCCCGGGTGCGGCGCTCCCCCTGCTTGCGCAGCTTGTCCAGCATCCGCCGGACCCACTCGCTCTCCTGCGCCTTCGTGAAGTGGGCGGGAATGGCAACCACGGCTTTGCCGTCCTCCCAGAACGCCGCCACGGTGCGGCTGCGCCTGACCGAACGTCGGACGATCACGGGGGCGCCGTCATCGGTGGTCAAGTCGCCGGTGGTCAAGTCGCCGGCAATGGGCGGCATTACTCGCCCGTGTTCTCAGCCAGGACAGCGAGCACCGCTTCGCCGTACTTCTCAAGCTTGGACGGTCCGACGCCGGCCAGCGTGGACAGCTCTTCAAGGCTGGCGGGCTTGGCCTCGGCAATGGCCGTGAGCGTGGCGTCCGTGAAGACCACGTAAGCGGGCACCTCGTTGGACTGGGCCTCGTCCTTGCGCCACTGCCGCAAGGCCTCGAAGGTCTGTTCCTCGTACGTGGGCGGGCACTGGCTGCAGCGCCCCACCTTGCGCTCGGCACCGGTGGCCAGCATGCTGCCGCAGACCCTGCACGACGCCGGCGCCGCGGCCTTGCGCTTGCTCGGCCCGCTACGGCTGCGGGCGCTGGCACCGACCACGGAATCCGGACGCAGCCCATCAAGGAAACGGGAGGGCTTGCGGTTGGCGCGGCCGCCGGGAGTGCGGGCCGTGGACCACGACAGCGTGAGGTGCTCGCGCGCACGGGTGATGCCCACATAGAGCAGGCGCCGTTCCTCGTCCACGCTTTCCGGGGTGTCGGCGAAGGAAATGGGCATGAGCCCCTCGCTGAGGCCCACCAGGAACACGGCGTCCCATTCCAGGCCCTTGGCGGCGTGCAGCGAGGCCAGCGTGACGCCCTGGACGGTGGGTGCGTGCTGGGCCACGGAGCGTTCCTGGAGCTCATTGACGAACTCCGCCAGGGTGAACTCCCCGCCCCTGCTGACGGCCAGCTCATCGGCCAGGGCCACGAGGGCGGCCAGCGATTCCCAGCGTTCGCGCAATGCACCGCCGTTGTGCGGGGCGGCATCGGTGTAGCCCAATGAGGCGACAATGTCCCGGACGACCTGGCCGAGCGGCTCCCGGGGGCCTTCTGCCACGGCCCGCGTGGCCGCACGCAGCTGCAGGATGGCGTCGCGGACCTCCTTGCGGGCGAAGAACCTTTCGCCGCCGCGGAGCTGGTAGCCGATGCCGGCCGAGGCCAGTGCCTGTTCATAGGCTTCCGACTGCCCGTTGGTGCGGAACAGGATGGCCACCTCGCTGGCCTTCACGCCGGCGTCGAGCAGTTCACGGATCCTGCCGGCCACGACGGCGGCCTCTGCCTCGTCGTCCGGGCATTCCATGAAGCGCGGCTCGGGGCCGGCCGGCCGCTGGGCAACGAGCTTGAGCGGGGCTGCCCACGCGGCGTCGGCCATGGGGCCGCCGCTGCGGCGCGAGCCCAGGAGATCGTTCGCGAGCTTCACCACCTGCGGGGTGGAACGGTAGTCGCGGACCAGCTTGACCACATTGGCGCCCGGGTACTGCGCCTTGAAGCCGAGCAGATGCTTGGGCGATGCTCCCGTGAAGGAGTAGATGGTCTGGCTGGAATCGCCCACCACGCAGAGTTCATCCCGGCCGCCCAGCCACAGTTCGAGGAGCCGCTGCTGCAGCGGGGAAACGTCCTGGTATTCGTCCACCACGAAGTGCCGGTACTGCTCCCGGACCGTGGCCGCCACCTTGGGATCTTCCTGGAGGATGCCGACCGTGATCAGGAGCACGTCCTCGAAGTCGATCACGTTGCGGTCCGTCTTGATGTCTTCGTAGGACTGGAACACCCGGGAGACCGCCGTGAGGTCGAAACCGCCGGGAGTGCCGCGGCCCTGGGCGTTCTCCAGGTAGTTCGCCGGAGTCAACATGGACACCTTGGCCCATTCAATCTCCGCTGCGAGGTCGCGGATGGAGGCCCGGTCCGTGCTGAGACGCAGACGCCGTGCGGCCTCGGCAATCATGTTGGCCTTGTGGTCCAGGAGGTTGGGCAGCGTGCCGCCGATGGCCTGGGGCCAGAAGAACTGCAGCTGCCTCAGCGCCGCGGCGTGGAAGGTCCGGGCTTGTACATTGCCGACGCCCAGATCGCGGAGGCGGCTGCGCATTTCCGCCGCGGCGCGGGCGGTGAACGTGACAGCGAGGAGCCGCTGCGGACTGTAGACCCCGGAATGCACGCCGTAGGCGATGCGGTGCGTGATGGCCCGGGTCTTGCCGGTGCCGGCACCCGCGAGGACGCACAGGGGGCCCGTGAGCGTTGTGGCGACTTCGCGCTGCTCGGAATCAAGGCCGCCCAGGATGCGCTCCTCCAGGGAAGTACCGGCGTCGAAAATGCCTTCTGTCACGGCTGGAGGTCCTCGATGACGCCGCCGTACCAGTGCTCGATGAGCGAACGGGCGATCGAGAGGCGCGTGGAGATGGTGATCTCGCCGCTGAGCACGGCTGCCTGGAGTTCCTCACGGCTGAACCAGCGCGCACGGGTGACCTCGACGCCGTCGGGCCGGGCAACGGCGTCGTCCGTGGTGGCGGTGAACCCGAGCATGAGGGAGGCAGGGAACGGCCAGGACTGCGAGCCGAGGTACTGGCACGCAGTGACGCGGACGCCGACTTCCTCTGCGATTTCGCGGGCGACGGCCTGTTCCAGGGACTCCCCCGGCTCCACGAAGCCGGCCAAGGTGGAGTAGTTCTTGGCGTCCACCGGACCTCCGCCGCCGAGCAGGAGTCGTCCGTCCGGGCCGACGACAGTGACGATGATGGCGGGGTCGGTCCGCGGGTAGTGCTCCGAGTTGTCCTGCGGGCAGCGCCGCACCCAGCCGCCGGCTTCGATCATGGTGGGCGTGCCGCACTTGGGGCAGTGGGTGTGCGTGGCGTGCCAGTTGGCGATGGCGCTGGCCTCGACGAAGAGGGCCGTGTCCGTGGCAGCCAGCTGCGCGGCGACGTCGCGGAAGCCCGCAGCGTGGACGCCGGACGGAATGCCGGCCGCTCCAGCCGCCGGAAGCTGGTCCGCGACGTAGAGCAGCACCTGGGTGCCCTCGGCCAGGGATGACGGCCCGAGCGTGCGCCCAAGATAGATGGCAGTCACGTTTCCGGCACCGGTGGCCTGGAGCTCCTCCAGCAACGGTGCGGCGTCCCCGAACCAAAGCCCGTCCCGCGTCACGAGGGCGTTCTTCTGCGAGAGCACCATGGCCTTCGCGGAGCCCGAAGCGATGAGCTCCTCCACCATGCCCGGCTTCATGCGCTCCCCCGAGCCACGGTCAACCCTTGCCGGCGGCACGGGAAGAACAGTGTCAGTCAGGTGGTTTGCCGGCGCCGGCGACTCGGTGTAGCTCATGTACCTACCGTACTGACTCGCACTGACAATTGACATTTGGAGGGGAGCCTCCGGAACGGCCCAAAACGCCTGCGCTTTCCGCCGATGGGACGCCCTGGGGCCCTATTTTGTGCGGATCTCAAGACTCGCCGCACTGCATCATGGCCATAGGCGCCAGTCAATCTACCGTGGAGGATGTGAGAAGAACCCCGCTCGAACTGGCCGCTGTTGCAACTGCGGCGGTGCCCGGCCTGACCCTGACGGCCACCGCTTTTTCCCCCGATGACGACGCCGATTTCGATTCGGCGCTGTTGCTCGATTCGGAGGGAAAACGTTGGCGGGTCCGTTCGCCGCGCCATCCGGAGGCCAGTACCCGCCTTGAGACCGAGTTCATGGTCCTTCGCGCTTTCGCCCCTGCCGTCCGGGCAGAACTTCCCTTCCTCATGCCCACCATCGCCGGTACGGTCCGGCTGGGCCCGCTGACCACCTTCGTATACGCGCACCTTGACGGCAGCGTGCAAAGCATCGAGGATCTCTCGGCAGGCGGCGACTCCCTGGCCGGGGAAATCGGCGGTGCTCTCGCGGCCGTGCATGACCTGCCGTTGTCCCTCGTGAACAACGCCGACCTTCCGAGCTACTCGGCCAATGAATTCCGGCAGCGCAAGCTCAATGAACTGGACCAGGCCGCCACCACCGGGAAGATCCCGCCCGCCCTGCTGCGCCGCTGGGAGCACGCCCTCGAGGAAGTGGCGCTCTGGCGTTTCAACCCCTGCGTGGTCCACGGCGACCTGCACGAGGACAACCTCATGGTTCACGACGGGAAGGTCAGCGCCCTCACGGGGTGGACGGAGCTGCGGATCGGCGACCCAGCGGACGACTTTGCCTGGCTGGTGGCATCCAACGAGAACACCTTCGTCCAGGCCGTTCTGCACCATTACACGCAGGCCCGCCGGGACACCCCGGACACCCACCTCCTCAGGCGTGCCGCGCTCCTGGCCGAGTTCGCCCTGGCCCAGTACCTGGTCAAGGCGATCGCCGCCGGCCACCAGGACATGACGGCCGAAGCCGAAGGCATGCTTCGCTCGCTCGCCGAGGACATCGTGGAACACGGTGGAATGCCGCTTACCGAGGAGGAGGCCCCGGAGACCGGCGCAAACGTCACCGTGACGGACATTCCGAAAGACAGCCCGGCACCCGTAACGGTCGCTGCCGCCCAGGAGCACGGCGCCGTGACTGTCACGTCCGTGCCTGAAGAGGACACGGATCGCGCAGCCGAAGGCGCGGGAGGAGCTGCTGCCGCGGAGAAGGCCGCAAGCTTCGAGGCCACGCCTGCATCCGAAGCATCGGCACCAGAGCCCACCGTTGACGCGCCGGCACAGCCGGCGCAGCCGGCGCAGGACGCCGAAACGGAAACGCCCGACGGCGGGTCTTCCGGGAGCTCCGCTTCCGGGACTCCCGTGGAGGACACCGCGACGGCGGCCATCACCGTGGTGGACCCTCCTGCTTCCCAGGGAACGAACCGCCCCTAAGCGCCGGCCCGAACTTTCTCCGGGAGGCCCTGGCCCTCCAGGGCCCGGCTGATGATGTTCTCCAGTTCCTCTGCCGTGCCGAGGTCATGGGGGCGGACCACGGCATCGTCAGCGACGTAGTAGAACGCGGCGCTGACGTCCTCCAGGGGAACTCCCTTGAGGCGGGCCCAGGCCAGCCGGTAGACGGCCAGCTGCACGGCACGGATGCCGAGCTGCTTCCCCGAGGGACGCCGCCCCGTCTTCCAGTCAACAAGCTCCCACCGCCCGTCGGCGCTGCGGAAAACGGCATCGATGCGCCCGCGGACAACCACGTCGCCGATCCTTGTTTCCACCGCCACCTCGACGAACGCGGGGGCACGGTGGGCCCACTCGGATTCCTTGAACGTGGCGACCATGTCATCGAGGCCATAGGCCTCGTCGATGTGGGAATCCGAGCCTGGGGCTTCGCCCAGGTCCAGCATGCCGGTGGTTCCGAAGTACTCCTCCACCCAGGCATGGAAGGCCGTGCCTTTGCGGGCCGAAATGCCCGGCTCCCGCGGTACGGGGCGGCGGAGCTGGGAAAGCACTGCGGCGGGGTCGTCGCCGAGGTCCACAAACATCGACGCCGAGATGTGGCCGGGAAGGTGCACGTCCTGGGTGGTTGATCGGCGCCGGCGGCGCTCCAGGAGGAGCTCTGCCTCTGCGGCCCATCCTGCGGCTGCGCCCTGCAGGGACTCGGCGTCCGGGTGCTCCGGTGCCTCGGCTTCAGGGTCCTGGATGGCTGCGCGGTCATGAATGGCAGCGCGCACGAGGGCTGCGGAGGCGTCCATGGCGGCGCGCCGCCCCGGCACCAGACGGAGCCTTTCGCCGGTCCGTGGATCGCTGGGGCCCTCGAGCGGGTCATAGGGGAACAGCGCCACTTCCAGGGTGCTGGTCAGGGGGCTCTCCTCCGGAAGGGACTCCTCGGCCACTGAGTCCCCATGGACCACGGCGGCGTGTGCTGCCGAAGGCTGCGGGGCGGCCGGCCCTTGCGCTCCTTCGGGTCCGCGGTGGTCGATTCCGGCCAGCGGCGCCAACTCTGCCAGGAAGGGCGACATCTCCGAGATGCCTGCGCGCGAACCATTCCATGCCGCGCTGGACGTCCACAGCACGAACTTCGCGCGGGTGTAGGCCACGTAGGCCAGCCGGCGTTCTTCCGCTTCGCCGTGGTGCTGGACGTCGGCCTTGAAGTCCTTCTCGGCGTCGAGCCAGCCCTTCTGGTCCACCTGGTCCAGGTCCCACTGCGGGAGATCGGCCTTGTCCCCGCGCAACGGCCATGGCAGGGCTGCCGCGCCGCTGCTCCACCGGGAATCCCGGCTGCTGGGGAAGGAGCCGGCATTGAGCCCGGGCACAAAGACAACGTCCCATTCCAGACCCTTGGAGGCGTGGACTGTCAGCAGCTGGACCGCTTCCCGGTTTGCTTCCGCGGCGGCCACGTCGAGGCCGCGTTCTTCGACTGCGGCAGCTTCCAGCCAGCCGAGGAACGCCAGCAGGTCGATCCGCTGCGAGGTCTGCAGGAATCCGGCCGCTGCATCGTGGAAGGCGTCGAGGTTGCGGCGTGCCTGGTGGATGCTGGTGCCGGGCTTCGCGGCGACCTCGATGTCCAGGAGCATGGCGCGCTCCACTTCTCCCAGGAGTGTGGTGAGGTCGTCACCGATGAAACTGCGCAGCGCCCGCAGCTCCTCCGACAGCAGGGCAAGGCGTTCGAGCGCCGGCTCGCTCAGCGAGCGGCCATGGCCCGATACCCAGCCCGGCCGCGGCAGGAAGTCCAGCGCCTCAACGAGGCTTGCTGCGTCCGTGATGTCGCTCTGGACGACGGTCTCGGTGAGGGATTCGTCGGCGTCGATCCCGGCCTGGCCGGCCTCGGGCCTGGCGCGGCGGCGGGCCAGGAACCTGGACCAGTCGCTGAAGGCCATCAGGTCTGCGGGACCGAGGCGCCATCTGGCCCCGGCAAGGAGCCTCATCAGGGCGTCCGAGCGGCCGGGGTCGGCGAGGACGCGCAGGGTGGCCACGAGGTCAACGATCTCGGGGGTGTCCAGCAGTCCACCGAGCCCGACGATCTCATAGGGAATTCCCTGGACCTCGAACTCGCGCCGGAGGCAGTCCATCTGGGCGCGCCGGCGGCACAAGACGGCCATGGTGGGCCGTACTGCTGTGCCGTCCTTGTCCGTTTCGAAAACCGTGCGCCGGTATCGGCGGACGTCCCTTGCCAGCGCCGCGGCCTCATCCACGTCAGTGCCGAATCGCCCCAGGACGACGCCGCCATCCAGTGCGGCGGGACTCGGCTGCAAGGCAGGCACGGACACGTTCTTGGCCTTGCCCCTCTCCCCTGCCGGGCCCTGCCCGGCGGCTGCCATGTTGAGCGGGGCCGAGATGAGGTTGGCGGCGGCCAGGATGTTGCGGCCGTTGCGCCAGGCGGTGGTCAGATAAGACGTCGGCGCCACGGAATAGGACTCCGCCCCGCGGCCCGCCGATTCATCGAGGACGGGGAATTCCTGCACAAAATGGAACAGCTGTCCGGCGGAGGCGCCACGGAAGCCGTAGATCGACTGGTTGGGGTCGCCCACGGCAGTGACGGCATGCCCGCCGCCGAAGAGCCGGGAAAAGAGCACCAGCTGGGCGTGCGAGGTGTCCTGGAACTCGTCCAGGAGCACCACCTTGTACCTGGCGCGTTCGTTTTCCGCTGCCAAGGGGATGTCACTGGCGATGCGCGCGGCCAGAGCCACCAGGTCGCCGAAATCGAGCACGCCGCGGGTCCGTTTGGCGTCCTGGTACCGCGTCACCATGTCGGCCACGCTGGCCCGGGTCCGCAGCATCGCCGACATCGTGAGGGCAGCCTGCGTGGGATTCTTCTTGGCGCCGGCGACATAAGGCAGCTCTTCAAAGGTCTGGACCCTTTCCAGCACCCATTCGCGGACATCGGCCGGATCCTGCAGGTGTTCGGCGCATTCGCCGGCCAGCTGCATGACGGCATTCACCAGCGTGGATTTCGCGGCGGTGAAGTGCTCGTACTCGCCGTCGTAGGACTCCACGACCTCGCTGGCCAACTGCCACGCTTGCGCTCCGCCGAGCAGCACAACGTCGCGCTCGATGCCCAGCCGCAGGCCGTAGTCGGAAACGATGCCGCTCGCATAGGAGTGGTAGGTGGAGACCTTGGGTTCAAGGTCGTCGGCGTTCAGCAGTCCCTCGGGAAAGCCGAGCCCTCCGTCGTCGGCGGCCGCGACGCGCTGCAGAGTGGCGAGCTTGGCCCGGATGCGGCTTGCGAGTTCGCCAGCGGCTTTGCGGGTGAAGGTGACTCCCAGGACTTCCTCGGGACGCACCCAGCCGTTGGCGACGAGCCACACAACGCGGTCCGCCATGGTGGCCGTCTTCCCGGAGCCCGCACCGGCGATCACGAGCCGCGGTGTCAGGGGCGATGCGATGATGGCGGCTTGTTCCTCGGTGGGCCGGTTCGATTCGCCCAGGATGGCGGCAAGCTCGGTCGGCGAGAACCGTGGCTCCGGAAGCGGAGCGGGCCCGCCGATGGCACCGCTAGCGATGCCTGCCAGAATTTCGGTGGTCATTCGGTGACCTGCTTTCCCCTGGCGCACAGCGGGCAGACGTCCGGGAGCCTGCAGCCGTGGCCGCCATGGCTGCCCTTGGCCGGGTCATGGCGGGCTTCGAAGGTTCCGGCCGCCATCAGCACGGCGGCCTCGTTGACAAGGTCCTGCGCCCAGTTGTCCTGGGGATCCAGCGCTTCCTGCTGTTGTATTGCGGGGCTCTTGGTCGAAGTGCCAAGCTGCGCAAGCACAGCGCCTCCCGGGCGGTGGTCCTCCGGTGCCGGGGAGTGCTCGGGGCCGTTTTCGCCTGCGTCGGCGTCCTTGAAGGCGCCCTGGAGCACCGCAGCCTGGTAAGCGCCCAACTGTGGGTGGCGGGCCACTTCGGCTTTGCCGGGCTGGTGCTTGCCTGTCTTGAGGTCCACGATCACCAGCCTGCCCGCGGCGTCGATCTCCAGGCGGTCCACCTGGCCGCGGAGCACGGCATGGCGCGTGGCGTCCACCTCAGCAGAGTCTTCCGGGCCGCGTTCCTGTCCGTCCAGCGGCCCGCCCAGCCGGACATCCGGCAGTGCTACCTCGAAGTCGTGTTCAACGCCGAGCAGGCTCCTGCCCTCGCTGCGCATCAGCAGGACGTACTGGGCCAGTTTGCGGACCATCAGTTCGGCCCGACGGAAGTCCAGTTTGCCTTCCCAGTTGTCCTTCATGCCCAATGAGGGCCAGCGGCGCACCAGCTCGGCCACGTACTCGGAACCGGAAGCATCGGGCAGCTCCTGGGCGATCCCGTGCACCAGCGTGCCCAGGCTCCGGGCAAAATCCGTGGCGGCTTCGCCGCCGGCGGCCTGCACGAACCAGTCCAGCGGAGACTTGTGCACAGACTCCACCTTCGACGGTGAAACGAAGACCGTCCCACCGGCAGGCACAACGGGTTCGCTGCTGCTGAGCGGAGCCAGTCCCCACCAGGAGTCAGGGTGGGCGCCCGGCACCGGGTGGGCTTCGGTGGCCAACCGGGCCAGCACCCGGGCGGCTTCCTTGGCTTCCGGTGACGCCCCGGCGCTCCCTGCACCATCAGCGTCCCCGGCGGATGCGCCGGAGATACCCAGCTGGACGCTTTGCCGGAGCTCGGCCACAAGTGCGCGCAGCGTCAGGGGGCGGTCCACCGGGGTGAAGTCACGCAGGTACGTGTCCGGGGGCAGGGGTGCCGCGTAGTCGAGGAAGGCTGAGGGCTGCTCGTCCTCGGAGGAAACAGCGGTGCAGATCAGCACGTCGCGTGCCCGCGAGACGGCCGTGGAGAAACTCCGGAGCTCGTCGTAGCGGATGTCCCGGAGCCGGCTCTGGGGGCCACGTTGCAGGGCATGCTCCACGCCATGTTCAACGGCGTCGGCGAACAGTGTGCTGCCCAGCAGCTCGCCACGGAGCCGGGTGTTGGGCCATACGCCTTCCTGAAGTCCGGCGACAACCACCATGGGCCATTCACGCCCGGCCGCGCTGGCCGGGGTCATGAGTTCCACGGACTCTTCCAGCTGGGCCCGGGCAGCAAGCGTGTCCATGGGCAGTTCCTGGCTCAGCAGATACTCGAGGAACTGCTCGGGACCGGCGCCGGGGAGCTGGTCCACGAAGCGCTCTGCCGTGTAGAACAAGGCCATCATGGCGTCCAGGTCACGGTCCGCACGGGAGCCGGCAGCCCCGCCGTCGAGGGCTGCTTCTGCCCAACGGGAGGACAGGCCGGTGGCCTGCCACAGGGCCCAGAGCACGGTTTCGGCATTGGCTCCGGCCGCGGCGGCCGCGGCCTGGCCGGCCTGGATCATGCGGGCGAGCCTGCGCGCCGAGCTGCCCTCCACGCCCAGCGTGGCGAGCGCCCCGGGTTCAAGCAGTGCCTCGACCAGGAGGGCGTCGCTTGAGCGTCCGCCGCCGCCGAGGAGCTCCTCGCGGCGCAGGGATTGCCGCAGCCTGCGCAGCTCGATGGCGGTGGCCCCGCCGATGCGGGACGTCAGCAGCGACACCGCAGCTTCAGGCGTGAGCAGCTCCTGGTCCAGCACGACGCCGAAGATCTCCAGGAGGGGGCGCACGGCGACTTCGTCGCGGACGGCGGTGTCGGCCACGGGAACGCGGACCGGGATGCCCTGGCCCACGAGGTACCTCTGCAGCTGGGCGATCTGGCCGCCGTTGCGCACGATCACGGCGATGTCGCCGAATTCCCGGTCCTCGTGGAGCTGGGCTTCGAGGATGCGCTGGGCGACGTAGCGGAGTTCATGGACCGGGGAGGGCAGGACGTGGCCTTCCACGCGCCCTTCCGGCGTGGACGGACCGTTGTCCGGCTGCGGCGCTCCCGCGCGAGGAGCCTGTGTGCCTTCCTCCGGCTGTTCCAGGCGGCGGGCCAGCTGGCCGCCGGAGCGTTGGGAGATACGGGCGGCCACGCGCGTCCAGGCTTCGGCCACCAAGGGCCGGTGCCGGTGTGTCTGCCAGAGCGGCAGTTCGCGTACCGCGGGCCCGCCAGCGCGGAGCAGGCCCGGGAGTTCGGCGACCAGATCGGGGCGGGCACCGCGGAAGCCCTGCACCACGGTGTCCGGCGAGGATGCCACCAGGACGTCCTTGCCCTCGGCGATGTCCGCAAGGAGCTCGAAGACGGCCGGGTTGGCCTCCTGGATGTCATCCACCAGGATCAGCTGCAGTCGTTCCCGTTCCGCAGCCAGGAAGCCCGGGGAGTCCTGGAAGATCTGGCGTGCCGCCGTGATGATGCCGGCGGGGTCGAAGGCTTCCGGCATGCGTAAGTCCAGGACATCGCGGTACTCGGCGTAGAGCTCGGCCGCGGCCATCCAGTCGGGGCGGCCGCATTCATAGGCCAGGCCTACGAGGTCATCGGAGGTGCGTCCGGATTCGATGATGCGGTCAAAGAGCTGGCGGACCTCATCCCTGAAGCCGCGCGTAGGGAGTGCTGCCGAGAGTTCCTCCGGCCAGGGAAGTTTAGAGCCGGGGACGGAATGCCCGTCCAGCAGCTCCTTGATGATGAGGTCCTGTTCCGGGCCGGACAGCAGCTTGGGCTGGCGCTGCAGCGGCAAGACGCCCTCCGCCTTGGCCCGCCGGATCAGATCGAAGGCATACGAGGCCCACGTCCGTGCCGGTGTGGTGCTCAGGCTCCGGTCCAGCCGGCCCGTGAACGCGTCCCGCAGGGCGTCCGCGGCGTGCCGGCCCGGGGCCAGGATCAGGATCCGTTCGGGATCCACGGAGTCCTGCTGAACGCGCCGGACCGCGGCTTCCACGAGCACCGTGGACTTGCCGGTACCCGGCGCGCCAGGCACCAGCACAGGACCCGATCCCTGCCGGAGTTCGACGACGGCGAGCTGGTCAGGCGAAAGGACCGGCGCCGCATGGTGGTTTCCACGCGGAGGGAGCAGACGAAGCCCACCCGGGGCTTGGCGTGTTTTCGAGGCTGGAGCGGTCACACAGTCATTTCATCATCGGGCACCGACAATTTATGAAGCTGACGGTCCAACTGGTCCGAGATCACATCAATACTGTCGAAATCGGCGTCTTCAGGGGCCCAGCGGGCCAGCGTCAGGTCAACGCGCCAGCGGCCCTCGCCCGTGCGCGAAAACGCCTCGTAGGCGCCATGCAGGGGCGTGGATTCCGCGAGGTAGTGCCGCAGTGCCTCCGCCTCGTGCCCGGGAGGCGCCTCACCGCTGGCCCGCAGGACGCGCCACCAGGGCACGGAACTTCCGTAGTGGCTCATGACCGAGCCCACCTGGCGGGGTCCTCCGGCACCGAGCAATTCGGCGACGTCCCCGTAGGACACCGCAGCGCCTGGCGGGATGAGGTCCACCAGCGCAAGCACCGCCGTCACATACTCCATCCGCATGGAACCAGCGTATCGGCTGGCACCGCAGCCCCGCCGCCGGACGTCCCGGTGCCGCGTGCGTCACAGCCGATGGCGTGGCGGCCAATACTGTCGGAGGCAGCCGGTAGCGTTGTGGCATGAGTTCCTGGAACACCCTCCCCCGCGCAGCGTTCGACCTCGAAACCACCGGACGCAACTCCCGCTCGGCACGGATCGTCACCGCCTCCGTCACGGTGGTGGACGCCCACGGCGATGTCATCGAAGCCCACGAATGGCTGGCCGATCCCGGCGTCGAGATCCCCGTGGACGCCAGCGATGTCCACGGCGTGACCACCGAGAAGGCACGTGCCGAGGGCCGTCCCGCGGCCGAGGTCACGCGAGAGCTCGCGGCTGTCCTGCAGAGGCTGTTCGACACCCAGGTCCCGGTGATCGCCTTCAACGCCAGCTACGACTTCACCGTCCTGGCGGCAGAATCCGCCCGTTACGGAGTGCCGCAGCTGAGCCGCTTCCCCGTGCTGGATCCCTACATCATGAACAAGCAGGTGGACCGCTACCGCAAGGGAAAGCGCACACTGACCGCGCTGTGCGAGGAATACGGCGTGGACCTGGACAACGCCCACACCTCCGGCGCCGATGCCCTGGCCACACTGCGCGTCCTGGACGCCATGGCAGGCAAGTTCCCCAAGCTGCAGATGCCGGCGGCCAAACTCCACCAGCTGCAGGTTGACTGGGCGGCTTCGCAGGCTGCCGACTTCCAGCAGTACTTGCGCCGGAGCAAGCCGGCGGCCATCGTCGAGGGCGAATGGCCGGTTCTTCCGCCGGAAGATGCGGGACGCAACGACTTCTAGTCCAGAACACGCCTTTTCTGCGACGTATCTCACACCCCGCGTGAAAAGCGCAGGTGACGCGCCGCTCAGGCGAGGATTTCGGCCACGTACCGCCCGCCGACACTCACAGCCCGGTTACCACGAATTTTGCGCGCATTGTTCGGTCGGTCCGAGGAATGCCACTCATTCCTTCGACTCACCGGGCAATTCCGGCCTGGTGACATAATTAAGTTCGCGGGTTGAAGTCTGATAGGGCAGCCAGCACGACTCACTGCCAATGTTCCCCGCCACTGCGATACGTCTTCGTGACCCTCTATGAAAGTGATTGCTTGATGAAAATCAAAGCCCTGAAGTGGCTCTCTGCCGTTCCCGTGGCCGCGGCCCTGGTTGTTTCCCTGGCCGCCTGCGGCGGCGGCGCCGCCAGCACCGGCAGTTCCTCGCCGACGAACGCGCTTGAGGGCAGCGACCAGCAGACGCTGGACAAGTACACCACCGCGGATGTCACTGCACTGGACAAGATCGACAAGTCCAAGCTTGGCCTGATCACCGACGGAACCATCCGGGTCGGCACCCTCTCGGACGCCAAGCCCAACATCTACCTTGACAGCGCCACCGGTGAATTTACCGGTTACGACAACGAGCTCCTGAAGGCAGTCGCTGCAAAGCTGGGCCTCAAGGTCGAGTTCGTTTCCACCGAGTTCTCCGCACTGCTCGCCCAGGTCAAGACCAAGCAGTTCGACGTCGGATCCTCCAACATCTCCACGACCGACGCGCGGCGGGAGAACGTAGCCTTCACCAACGGCTACGACTTCGGCTACCTTGCCGTCGTGGCCAAGACCGATGGCAAGGCCAAGACCTTCGCCGACCTCAAGGAGGGCGTGCGGATCGGCGTAGTCCAGGGCACCGTCCAGGACGACTACGTCACCAACACCCTCAAGCTCGAGCCCGTGCGGTTCCCGGATTACAACACCGTCTACGCGAACGTGAAGAATGGCCAGATCGACGCCTGGGTTGCTCCGACCCAGCAGGCCACAGGCCAGGTCAAGGAGGGCGACGGCACCGCCATCACCGACAAGATCGTTGCCTCGCAGAACTTCGCTGCCTGGGCCGTGAACAAGAGCAACCAGCCGCTTGTTGATGCCCTCAACGCCGGTCTCGACGCCGTGATCGCTGACGGTACCTGGACCAAGCTCACCGTCAAGTGGCTTGACCGCCCGACGGCGGACCTGCAGCTTCCCGGTGGCTGGAAGCCGGGCAGCAAGGCCGTCAAGGTCGCGCAGTAAGCTGCTGACGGACGCCATATGGATCTCCTGACACAACTCAGCGACACATTCCTCGACTGGAAGTCGATCGTCGCGGTACTGCCGGCCATGTTCTCGGTCGGCCTGCGCAACACCCTGGTGCTTGCGGTCGCATCCGGCGTGATCGGTTCATTCCTTGGG
Source organism: Arthrobacter sp. CJ23 (assembly GCF_024741795.1). Classification (NCBI taxonomy): domain Bacteria; kingdom Bacillati; phylum Actinomycetota; class Actinomycetes; order Micrococcales; family Micrococcaceae; genus Arthrobacter; species Arthrobacter sp. CJ23. Next base: position 3,186,021 of record NZ_CP102950.1, read on the forward strand.
ATCGTGCTGGCCCTGATGGGCATTTCGCGAAATCCTGTGGCGCGCTGGGCTGCCCGGGTGTACACGGATATCTTCCGTGGACTCCCGGCGGTCCTGACCATCCTCGTCATCGGTCTGGGCTTCGGCCCGATCATCCGGGAGCTGACGGGCAGCACGAGCCCGTACCCCATGGGCATTGCCGCGCTGTCCCTCATGGCAGGCGCTTACATTGGAGAAATCTTCCGCGCCGGCATCCAGAGCGTGGACAAGGGGCAGCTTGAGGCCTCACGGGCCCTGGGCTTCGGCTACGGTCCGTCCATGCGGCTTGTTGTGGTCCCACAGGGTATCCGCCGTGTACTGCCTGCCCTGGTGAACCAGTTCATTGCGCTCATCAAGGAATCGTCGTTGGTGTTCGTCCTGGGCCTGACCGCCGTGGAGCGCGAAATCTTCCAGATCGGCAAGGATGCCGCCGCAAACAGCGGCAACCTGTCGGCATACGTAGCCGCAGCGATCTTCTACCTCGTGCTGACGGTACCGCTCACCCACTTCGTGAACTGGATTGATGCCCGCCTGCGCAGCGGCCGCCCTGAAAAGAAGGAACCGGACGAGGCTGCCGCCGTCGTCGGAAAGGGAGCCCAGGCATGAGTGAGTTTGCTTCAGGGACGCTGACAGCCAAGAACATCCACCTCTCGTTTGGGCACAACCATGTCCTGCGCGGCATCGACCTGCACGTTGAGAAGGGCACCACGGCATCCGTGATCGGTCCGTCCGGTTCGGGCAAGTCGACACTCCTGCGCGTGATGAACCGCCTGATCGAACCCCAGCAGGGGGACATCCTCCTGGACGGCCGCTCGGTTCTCAAGGACAACCCGGACGAGTTGCGCCGGCGGATCGGCATGGTGTTCCAGCAGTTCAACTTGTTCCCGCACAAGACGGTGGCCGAGAATGTCTCCCTGGCGCTGCGCAAACTGCGCGGCCTGTCGAGGGAACAGGCCTACACCGAGGCCCTGGCACAGCTGGACCTCGTCGGCCTCAAGCACAAGGCGGATGCCAGGCCCAGCAACCTCTCCGGCGGACAGCAGCAGCGTGTGGCGATCGCCCGCGCACTGGCCATGAAGCCGGAGGTCATGTTCTTCGACGAGGCCACCTCCGCGCTCGACCCCGAGCTCGTGAAGGGCGTCCTGGCGCTCATGGCCGATCTGGCCAAGGGCGGCATGACCATGGTGGTGGTGACCCATGAGATGGGCTTCTCCCGGAACGTCTCGGACACCGTCACCTTCATGGATGCCGGTGTGGTGGTCGAGACAGGCGCTCCGGAACAGCTGTTCACGGATCCCCGGACCGACCGCCTGAAGGGCTTCCTTTCGGACGTCCTCTAGGCAGAGCGACAAAAAATCCCCGTCTCCCAGACACTTGTCAGGGAGACGGGGATTTTCGTTTGTGTCGGGATAGCGCCCGACGGCGGGACTACGCCTTTGCTGCGGCCGCTGCCTGGGCGGCTGCCGGCAGGGCCTCGAAGATCCGGTTCATGGCGGCGTCGTCGTGCGCGGCGGACAGGAACCAGGCTTCGAAGACCGATGGGGGCAGGTAGACGCCGGAGTCCAGCATGGAGTGGAAGAACGGCGCGTAGCGGAAGGATTCTTGGGCTTGGGCGTCGTCGTAGTTGTGCACCCCGTTGGCCGAGGTGCCGAACGCCACGGAGAACAGGTTGCCGGCGCGCTGGATGGAGTGGTCCACGCCCGCGGCGTCCAGGGCCGAGGAAAGGGCTGCGGACAGTTCCAGGGAGCGGGCGTCCACGAAGGAGTAGACCTCGGGCGTCGCGTGCGTCAGGGTTGCGACGCCGGCGGCCATGGCTACCGGGTTCCCGGACAGGGTGCCGGCCTGGTAGACCGGGCCGAGCGGGGCGAGGTAGTCCATGACGTCCGCACGGCCGCCGAGGGCCGCCGTCGGCATTCCGCCGCCGATGACCTTGCCGAAGGTGAGCAGGTCCGGTGCCCAGCCTTCCTGCCGGCCGGTGAGCCCCCAGTAGCCGGCGTAGCCGGTGCGGAAGCCGGTAAGGACCTCGTCCAGGATGAGCAGCGCGCCGTGTTCCTTGGTGATGCGGGACAGACCGGCGTTGAAGCCTTCGCCCGGAGTGACCACGCCCATGTTGGCGGGGGCGGCTTCGGTGATGACGGCGGCGATCTTGCTGCCGTGCGCGGCGAAGGCGGCCTCGACGGCGGCGAGATCGTTGTAGGGAAGCACGAGGGTTTCCGCGGCGGTCGCCTCGGTGACGCCCGCGGAACCCGGCAGGGCGAGGGTCGCGAGCCCGGAGCCGGCGGCTGCGAGCAGGCCGTCCAGGTGGCCGTGGTAGCAGCCGGCGAACTTGACGATCAGGTTGCGGCCGGTGAAGCCGCGGGCGAGGCGCACGGCGGTCATGGTGGCCTCGGTGCCCGTGGACACCATGCGCAGGCGCTCGACGGCGGAGACGCGTTCCAGAACCAGGGCGGCAAGATTCGCCTCATCCGGCGTCGAGGCACCGAAGGACAGGCCGCGGTCCACGGCGGCATGCACGGCCTCGAGCACTGCCGGGTGGGCGTGGCCCAGGAGCGCGGGGCCCCAGGAGCAGACCAGGTCGACGTATTCCTGGCCATCGGCGTCCGTCAGGTACGGGCCCTTGGCGGAGACCATGAATCTCGGCGTCCCGCCAACGGAACCGAAGGCACGGACGGGCGAGTTGACGCCACCGGGCATCAGGGTCTGGGCATGGGCGAAGAGGGCATCGGAACGAGTCATGCCCCTATTCTCCCATCCCGCCAGCATGCAAATCGGCGCCCGCGCCAGGCAGCACGGGCGCCGATTCGTTCGAAACGCAGAAGTCAGTTCTCGGCCAGCAGCTCGCCGACGCGCGGTGCCACTTTGGCGCCGAACAGCTCGATGGAGCGCAGCATCTTTTCGTGCGGCAAGGTGCCGCTGCTGTACTTCATTTCGAAGCGGTCCGCACCGAGCGTGCCCTTGAGCCGGACGATCTTCGCCGCCACGGTTTCCGGCGAGCCTACGAACAGGGCGCCGTCCTCGTCCGCGGCGGCCTCGAACTCGCCGCGACCGGCCGGGCCCCAGCCGCGTTCCGCGCCGATCCTGTTGCGGGTGGCGAGCCAGTGCGGGTAGTACTCCTCCAGGGCCTGCTCATCGGTTTCGGCCACGTAGCCGGGAGAGTGCACGGACAGCGCCTGGGGCTGGTGCCCCTTCTCGGCCAGGGTGCGCCGGTACAGATCGGCGTAGGGGCGGAAGCGCTCGGGTTCGCCGCCGATGATCGCCAGCACCATCGGGTAACCATACGAAGCGGTGCGGACCACTGACTGGGGCGAACCGCCCACGCCGATCCAGGTCGGAAGCAGGCGGCCTTCCACGTGCGGGTACACCATCTGGCCCCGAAGCGACGCGCGCGTGCGGCCGTCCCAGTTCACCGGGTTCTGGGAGCGCACGCGGTCGTAGATGTCCAGCTTCTCCTCGAACAGGACATCGTAGTCGCCCAGGTCGTAGCCGAAGAGCGGGAAGGACTCGGTGAAGGAGCCCCGGCCCAGGATCACTTCGGCGCGGCCGTTGGAGACGGCGTCGAGCGTGGCAAAGCGCTGGAAGACGCGGACGGGGTCGTCCGAGCTCAGGACCGTGACGGCGCTGCCGAGCCGGATGTCCTCGGTGGCCGAGGCGATGGCCGCCAGCACCACTTCCGGTGCACTGACGGCGAAGTCCTTGCGGTGGTGCTCCCCCACACCGAAGGAGTGGAGCCCGACGGCGTCGGCCACCTTGGCCTGTTCCACCACCTCGCGCAGCACCTGGGCGTGATGCTTGGGGGTGCCGTCGGCAGCCAGGTCGACGTCGCCGAAGGTGCTGACGCCAAGGCGGATGGTGTCCGCGGGGACGGGGGCTGTGGGGCTGCCCGCGGTAGAGGGACTGGTCACGGTAGGATCGCTGTTTTCATGCATACGCATACAAACCACGGGGTGTCCGGAAACATTCCCGGCCGGCTTACGACTCCTTCAGCCAGCCCGCCAGCTCCGAGGCCCAGTACGTCAGCACGCTGTTGGCGCCGGCCCGCTTGATGCCCAGGACCGACTCCATGATGGCACCCTTGCGGTCGATCCAGCCGTTGGCCGCGGCCGCTTCGATCATCGCGTATTCGCCGGAGATCTGGTACGCCGACACCGGCACGGGGCTCATGGCGGCGACGTCGGCCAGGATGTCCAGGTAGCTCATGGCCGGCTTGACCATGACCATGTCCGCGCCTTCCTCGAGGTCCAGTTCCACCTCGAGGATGGCTTCGCGGCGGTTCGCGGCGTCCATCTGGTAGGTGCGGCGGTCTCCCTTGAGCTGGGAATCCACGGCTTCGCGGAAGGGGCCGTAGAAGGCGGAGGCGTATTTGGCCGCGTAGGCCAGGATGGCGGTGTTCTTGTGGCCGGATTCCTCGAGGGCCTGGCGGATCACGGCGATCTGGCCGTCCATCATGCCGGAGGGCCCCAGCACGTGGGCGCCGGCGTCGGCCTGGGCCACTGCCATCTGGCCGTAAATTTCCAGCGTGGCGTCGTTGTCCACGTAACCATCGGCGTCCAGGACGCCGCAGTGGCCATGGTCGGTGAACTCGTCCAGGCAGACGTCGCCCATGATGACCAGCTCGTCACCCACCTCGGCGCGGACGTCGCGGATGGCCTTGTTGAGGACGCCGTCCGGGTCCAAGGAGGCGGTGCCGCGGGCATCCCGGACCGCCGGGACGCCAAAGAGCATGATGCCGCCCACGCCGAGTTCCACGGCTTCCGCTGCGGCGCGCTTGAGCGAATCGGTGGTGTGCTGGACGACGCCGGGCATGGAGGTGATGGGCGAGGGCTCGCTGAGTCCTTCGCGGATGAACGCGGGCAGGATCAGGTCCGCAGGCGCCAGGCGGTATTCCGCGGTGAGCCGGCGCATGGCGGGCGTGGTGCGGAGGCGGCGCGGGCGGTGGTTCGGAAAGCTCATCGGGTGTTCCCTTCGTTGGCGAATACGGTGCCCAGGGCGGCAACGATGCCGTCCGGCGTGGGGACTTGGGCGGTGGCGGCCACCGGGATGCCGAGTGCGGCAGCTTCTGCCGCCGTCGGGCGCCCGATGGCGATGAAGCGGCACGTTCCCAGCGGCAGGAGCGTCGCGGCGATGCGCCGTGCAGCGCTTGGCGAGGCGGCCACGACGGCGTCGATCGTCCCGGCGTCGAGCTCGCCGCGCGTCTGCGAGGGACTCAGCTGGCGCGGGGCGGCCTGATCGGAGATCCCGACGGCGGACGGGAGTTCCGCGTCCAGGCGGAGTCCGTCCCGGGCCGGGAAATCGACGGTGTGGTAGGCCACGATGGCCGTGACGGCGGCGCCCTTGGCGGCCAGGCCGTCGCGGAGGGACGGGGCTGCGATGTCGGCCTGCGGCAGGAGCACCCGCTCCGGGGCGGCAGTCCAAAGCTCCACGAGTCCTTCGGCGGACTGGATGTCCACCGGGGCCAGGGCCACGGGGATGCCCACGGACTCGAGGATCCGCCGCGACGACGGCCCGATGGTGGCCACACGCGTTCCGGCCGGAACCAGCCGGGCCGGTGTGGTCCCGCGTTCGGCGGCCTTCTCCACGAGCATGCGCACCGTGGTGATGCTGCTGACCACGAGCCAGTCGAAGCTTCCGGCCGCCAGCCCGTCCAGGGCCGCGTCCAGGGCCGGCTGGTCCGCGGCACGCTCGAAGTCGATGAGCGGCAGGAGCAGCGGTTCGGCCCCGAGGCTGCTGAGCAGTGATGCCAGCGGCCGGGCGCGGTCGCCGCTCCGGGTGATCAGGACGCGCCTGCCACCCAGAACGCCGTCCGGTGCGTCAGGATGCTGCAAGGTCCGCGATCTCCGCGGCACCGGCAGCGAGCAGGAGCTCGGCCACCTCGATGCCGAGCAGCGTGGCCCCGACCTCCGTGAGACCGTCGGTGGCCTTCTTCTCGCGCACCGTCCTGGTGCCGTCCACGGCGCAGACTGCGGCCTCAAGGTACAGCATGCTGCCCTTGCGGTAGGCGAAGGCCCCCACGGGGGCGGCACAGCCGGCCTCCAGGCGCGCCAGCACGGCACGCTCGGCGGTCACGGCCAGGCGGGTGTCCTGGTCGTTGAGGGCGGCCAGGGCCTGCGCCAGCACGCCGTGCGAGCCCTCGGTGGAACCGGACTGCCGCGGGGCGTCGGCCGTGCGGCATTCGATGGCCAGCGCACCCTGCCCGGGGGCGGGCAGCATGACGTCCGTCTCGAAGAATTCGCTGACGGTGTCCAGGCGGCCCATGCGTTCCAGGCCGGCAGCGGCCAGCACGACGGCGTCGAGGTCGCCGGGGGCGTCTTCCGCGTTGCCGGGCAGGCCGGGCACGCGGCCCAGCCGGGTGTCCACGTTGCCGCGGATGTCCTGCACGTCCAGGTCCGGGCGGGCGGCACGCAGCTGCGCGGCGCGCCGCGGCGAGCCGGTGCCCACCTTGGCGCCCTGCGGCAGATCCGCCAGCTTCAGCCCGTCACGGGCACACAGTACATCGCGGACATCAACGCGCTTGGGCGTCGCCGCGATGGTGAGGCCGACCGCCGCGCCCGTGGGCAGGTCCTTGAGCGAGTGCACGGCGACGTCGCAGCTCTCCTGCAGCAGGGCATCGCGCAGGGCGGCAACGAACACTCCGGTGCCGCCCATCTGGGACAGCGAACCGGTCTTGACGTCGCCCTCGGTGGTGATGCGCACCAGTTCCACGGGGAAGCCGCCGATCGCGGAGAGCTGGTCCGCGGTCTGCTGGGTCTGGGTCAGCGCGAGCTTGCTGGCGCGCGTGCCGATGCGGACGGTCATTTCGCGTCCTCCGCAACGGGGTAGGCCGCGTGCCCGGTTCCAATGGTGGAGCCGTTCTCGGCGATGACGGGCTTGGCGCCCCGGAAGTTCTCGGAGCAGCCTGCCGGGAGGACGTCGTACCAGGGGCCCAGTTCGGTGGCATGCGGGCGGTCAGCAACGTGCTGCTCCACGGTGCGTTCGCAGATCAGGTCCACGAGCCCGGAAACAAAGGTGGCGTGGGTTCCCGGCGTCGGCACGCGGGTGGCGGCAATGCCCAGGTTCCTGCACGTTTCCAAGGCTTCGGTGTCCAGGTCCCAGGCGACTTCCATGTGGTCGCTCACGAAGCCGAGCGGCACAATGACGGCACCCTTGAGGCCCTGCCCGGCAAGGACCTCGAGGTGGTCGTTGATGTCCGGTTCCAGCCAGGGGATGTGCGGGGCTCCGGAGCGCGACTGGTACACGAGGTCCCATTCGACGTCGGGGGCGACTGCGGCCATGATGGCCCGGGCGTTGGCCAAGTGCTGGGCAACGTAGGCGGAGTTGCCCTCGAATTCACGCGGCTCGTCAACCGAGGCTCCGGCAGCTTCGGCGTCGCGGGTCGGGATGGAGTGCGTGGCGAAGAGCACGCGCACGGGCGCGTCCGGGGTGCCCGCGGCGGCCAGCTCGGCACGGACCTTGGCCAGCCCGGCCGCGGTTCCTTCCACGAAGGGCTCAATGAAGCCGGGGTGGTCGAAGTAGGCGCGGACCTTGTCCACCTCGAGCTTCCCGTCCAGGCCGCTCTCCGTCAGGGCGATGCCGATGTCCTCGCGGTACTGGCGGCAGCTGGAGTAGCAGGTGTAGGCGGAGGTGGTGAGCATCAGCAGGCTGCGATGGCCGGCGTCGTAGGCGTCCTGCAGCACCGGGGCCATGTACGGGTCCCAGTTGCGGTTGCCCCACAGCACGGGGAGCTCGATGCCGCGGGCCGCGAGCTCAGCTTCAAGGGCGGCCTTGAGATCGCGGTTCTGCTGGTTGATGGGGCTGATGCCGCCGAAGGCGCGGTAGTGGTGCGAGACCTCTTCCAGGCGCTCATCCGGGATGCCCCGGCCGCGCGTCACATTGCGCAGGAACGGAATGACGTCGTCCTGGCCTTCGGGGCCGCCGAAGGAGGCGAGCAGCACGGCGTCGTACTGCTTGGGAGCCTGGCGGAAGCGTTCGGTGACGGCGTTCAGTTCAGTGGAGACGGAGAGCCCGCTCATGCAAGGACCTCGGCGATTTCGGCGGCCGTGATGCGGCGGCCGGTGTAGAACGGGATCTCCTCGCGGACGTGGTTGCGGGCATCGGTGGCGCGCAGGTGGCGCATGAGGTCCACGAGGTCAACCAGCTCGGGGGCTTCCAGGCCAAGGATCCATTCCCAGTCGCCCAGGGCGAAGGAGGACACCGTGTTGGAGATGACCTGCGGGAATTCGCGGCCCAGCATGCCGTGGTCGCGCAGCATCTTGCCGCGCTCCTCGGCGGGCAGGAGGTACCACTCGTAGGAGCGGACGAAGGGGTAGACGCACAGCCAGGTGCTGGGCTCCACGCCGCGGGCGTAGGCCGGAACGTGGCTTTTGGCAAACTCGGCTTCGCGGTGGACGCCCATGGCGGACCAGACGATCTCGGTGCCGGCGAAGAGGCTGCTGCGGCGGATGTCGCGGACGGCGGACTGGAGTGCCTCGGGCTTGGCGCCGTGGAGCCACACCATGATGTCGGCGTCCGAGCGCATTGCCGAAACGTCGTAGGAGCCGCGCAGGACTACGCCGCCTTCGGCGAGCTTGCTGGCCAGCGCCTCGAATTCCACGACAGCATCGCCGCTGCGCAGGACATCGGAGGAGCGCTTGAAAACGGTCCACAGCGTAAAGAACTGCTCTTCGGTTTCAGCAGTTTTAGTGACAGATTCGGCAGAAGTGTGGCTCATGGTTCAAGTTTGCCCCGTGCGCGGCGCTAAGTCGAAACGAACAAGTTCTACAACGTGTAGAAGTGACGCAATTCACGGCTCAGCTGCTGTTGCGCCGCATCCGGAGAAATTGCCAGATTCCTGCGGCACCAAGGACGGTCAGGCCCATCCCGCCCCAGAGCTGCATGAAATTCGGCAGGTCCATCCACTGCGCGGCCGGCACGGGTTGTCGGAGCATTGGAGCGGGAGCCGCGGCCGGAGGGACCGCCGGCCCGGTGCGGATGCCTTGTGGTGCGGAAGACGACGCACCATTCGTGGCTTCGGCCCCAGCAGGGCCGGTTCCAGCAGTGCCGCCGGCAGAAGGGACCGGCACGGCCGTCTCGGGCGGACTGGCCGGCGACACGGCAGAAGCGCCGGGCTCGGCAGGGTCGGACGATTTGGGCTTGGGTTTGCGGGAGTTCTCGGCTCCTTCACCCCTGTCCGCAGGATCGGAGGGCAGGACCATTGCCTGTGAGGCAGCAAGGGAGGCAGGGATTCCCGCAGACAAGACCAGCACCGCTCCAAGGACAGCGGAAGCCGCCGCCCGTTGAAGACCCCCATGGGAACCAGCCTGCCGGAGATATCCGCCTGGCTTCTGATTGACCATAGTCATCGACACTAGCCACTGGCGGGCACATGCACAAAGCCGGACCGCGGTTGCGTCGGGATCCGGTGCCCGTTTAGCCCTTCGCGGCGAGCTGGGCGCGGGTGTCCGCCACCACGGCTGCGAGCCCGTTGCCGGCCAGCCAGCCGCCCACCACGGCAAGGCCGTCGGTGCCGGCGCAGATCCGGCGGACCTCGGCCACGCGCTGTTTGTGCCCGACGGCGGCAAACGGCAGGGCTCCGGCCCAGCGGACCACATCCCAATCCACCACGTCGTCCCGCGTGACGGGCACCGTCAGCAGGGTCGAGGCATCGTGGAGCGCGGCCTCGAACAGTGCCTCGTCGTCCAGGACATCCAGGATCTTCGCGGGGCCGTCCTCGCGGCGGCCATAGGACAGGCGCAGCACATGCGTTCCCGGCCCGGCTTCCTCGGCCAGCCAGTCCCATTTGGCCGTGGCGTGCGTAAGCGCCTTGGCCGTGATCCCGGGGGTCTGCGGGGCCACGAGGATGCCGGTGCCGCGCGGGCGCCCGTCCAGCTCGGGCAGGTCCACAACCACGGTCACCAGGCTGACGAGCGGCCCCGCTGAGGGGCGGAGCGCGGACAGTTCCGGCAGGGAGCTTTCAAGGAGCCCGACGGCGGACGGGCCGTCGAGCGCGACCACCAGGCGTTTGGCGTCGTGCGTTTTTTCGCCGGCAGTCACGTGCCAGCCCTGCCCGGACCGGGCGATGGACTCGGCCCGCGTCCCGCTCAGCAGCACGGCGCCGCGGGAGCGCAGATCGGCCACAAGGGCGGCCACCAGGGTGTGCATTCCGCCGTGGAGTCCGCCGACCGCGGATCCTGCCTTGGCCGGCTGGCGCACCTCGGCCTGGCCCGCCGTGGATTGCGGGGCAGCAGAACTACGGACGGCCTTGCGCTGTGCCGCGACAGCGGCGGCAAGCGAGCCATGCTCACGGAGGCCGGCGCGGAGGCCTGGGGCCACCATGTCGACGTCGAGCAGTGCGGGGTCGGCCGAATGCACGCCGCCCACCACGGGCGCCACCAGCCGCTCCAGGACACGCTTGCCCATGCGGGCACGGACCAGCGCCGCAACGCTGGTCACATCGGCCGAGGTGCCCAGGGCTGCGGGGAGCCAGCGGTCCAAGGAGGCGCGCAGGGCTCCGGCAAGGCCGAGGGAACGCCGGACTTCAGGATCCCAGGGGTTGGCCGGGATGCCCAGGACACCCGTCTTGGGCAGTTCCTGCGGGCCGTCGGGCAGCTGCACCCAGGCGCCTCCCGCGTGCGGGGCAACGATGCGCTCCCCCAGCCCCAGTTCGCGGGCCAGCTCGGCCACCGCGGTGGAGCGCGTGGCGAATGATTCGGCTCCGCTGTCCAGCGTCAGTCCGGCGACGGTGTGGCTGCCCACACAGCCTCCCCAGGCATCGCTGGCTTCGAGCACGGTAACAGAGGATCCGGCCATGGCCAGTTCGCGCGCCGCCACCAGGCCGGAGATGCCTCCGCCCACTACGACGGCGGACGGCCCGCCGGCGGCGTGCCCCGCCGCTGCGTGCTCCGGCGCTGAATTCGCCGGCGTTGGGTGTTCCGGCCGTGCGTGTCCGCCGCGCATGGCGCCTACTCCGCGGGGATCGAGTGGATGAGTTCCACGATGCGGGTCAGCACGGTGGGGTCCGTTTCCGGGGGCACGCCGTGGCCAAGGTTGAGGACATGGCCCGGGGCGCCGGCGCCGGCGGCGATGACACCGCGGACGTGTGCTTCCAGGACTTCCCAGGGCGCGGAGAGCAGCGCGGGGTCGATGTTGCCCTGCAGCGGAACGGTGCCGCCCAGGCGGCGGTTGGCCTCATCCAGGGGCAGGCGGTAATCGACACCCATCACGTCCACGCCGACGTCGCGCATGGCCACGAGCAGCTCGGAGGTTCCCGTGCCGAAGTGGACCAGCGGGGCGCCCAGGTGGCGGACGTGGTCCAGGGCGCGGGCGGAGGCCGGGGCGACGTACTTGCTGTAGTCGGCCAGGCCCAGGGAACCGGCCCAGGAGTCGAAGAGCTGGCCTGCGGAGGCGCCGGCTTCGAGCTGGGCGCGCAGGAACATGCCGGAGGCGTCGGCGGCCCAGTTGGCCAGGGCGGTCCACGTTTCGGGGTCGGCGTGCATCATGGTGCGCGGGCCGAGGTGGTCGCGGGAGGGCTTGCCTTCAACCATGTAGGCGGCCAGGGTGAACGGGGCGCCGGCGAAGCCGATGAGCGGGGTCTTGCCGAGTTCCGCGACGGTGAGGCGGACGGCCTCGCGGATCGGTTCGAGGGCCTCCCACGTCAGCTGCGGCAGTGCGGCGACGTCCGCGGCGGTGCGGACCGGCTTGTCCAGCACAGGTCCGACGCCGGGGACGATGTCCACGCCGACGCCGGCAAGCTTGAGCGGGATGACGATATCGGAGAAGAAGATCGCGGCATCAACATCGTGGCGGCGGACCGGCTGCAGGGTGATCTCGGATGCCAGCTCCGGGCGGAGGCAGGAATCCAGCATGGCCACGCCTTCGCGCACCTTCAGGTATTCGGGCAGCGAACGGCCTGCCTGGCGCATGAACCAGACGGGACGGCGGGACGGCTTGCCCCCGCGGTAGGCCGTGATCAGGGCCGAGTCCGAGGTGCGGCCATCCGTCAGCGGGTGGCTTGCGTCAAGGGTCCCGGCGGGGACGGTGGTGGCCGTGCTGTTGGATGCTGCAGAGCTGGAAGTCATGCCTTCGATTGTGCCGAAAATCGCGCGCAAAAGATAACGACAGCCTGTCACAGCGGGTGGCACGCGCGGCCGGGGTGACCGGGATCACCGGGCGGGGTGTGAATTGCCACGGCCGGGCATTGTTCTACGGGGCCACGAAAAAGCTATGATTGGGGTGCTGTGGTTCTTTTCTCATTGGTGGCTACACACGCCGACATCGATCTCGAAACCGTTGCTCAGCTGAGCAACGGTTCTTCTGAGCTTGCCTCCGCCGCCCTGGCAGGGTCGCCGCTCGTCACGGGCACCGTGGTCCTGGCCACCTGCAACCGCTACGAGGTCTACGGCGAAACCTCCAGCACCGGCGACCTTGAGGCCGCCCGCGCCGCCCTGGTTTCGCAGATCAGCGAACTGAGCGGCGTCAACGAGCGGCTCGTCTCCCAGGCCTTCAGTACCCGGACCGGCCCCGAGGTCTCCCAGCACCTGTTTGCCGTCAGCGCAGGCCTGGATTCCGCCGTCGTGGGTGAACGCGAGATCGCCGGCCAGGTCCGCCGGGCCCTCATCACTGCCCAGCACGAGGGCACCGCCAGCTCCGGCCTGGTGAGGCTCTTCCAGGCTGCCTCCAAGACGGCAAAGGACGTCGGCGCGCAGACCGCCCTCGGCTCGCGCGGCCTCTCGATCGTTTCCGTCGCCCTGGACCTCGCCACCGATCTCTCGGACAGCGCCGACTGGTCCAGCAAAAAGGTGGTCGTCTTCGGCACCGGCGCCTACGCCGGCGCCACCATGTCGCTCCTGCGTGAGCGCGGCTGCACGGACATCTCTGTCTACTCGTCCTCCGGCCGCGCCGAAGGTTTCGTCGCCACGCGCGGCGGCACAGCGCTCGACGCCGACACCCTCCCCGCCGCCGTCGCCGCGGCCGACGTCATGATCGGCTGCAGCGGTTCGGACACGCGGGTGGAGGCCGAGGACCTCGCCAAGGTCCGCGCAGCTTCCCCGCAGACGCTGATCGCCATCGACCTCGCCCTCACGCACGACTTCGATCCCGCAGTCGGCGAGCTCGACGGCGTCGAGCTGCTCACGCTTGAGTCCGTGCGCCTCGCGGCACCGCAGGAGCAGGCGGAATCCCTCACCCAGGCGAGCAGCATCGTCAGCGGCGCGGCCAAGGCCTTCGAGCAGGAACGCGAAATCCGCTCCGTGGATTCAGCCATCGTGGCCCTGCGCCGCCACACCATGAACGTGCTGGACGCCGAGATGGAGAAGGTCCGGGCCCGCCACGGCTGCACGGCTGCCGCCGAGGAAGTGGAATTCGCGCTCCGCCGCATGGTCAAGCAGCTCCTGCATGTGCCGACCGTGCGCGCCCGTGAGCTGGCTTCGAAGGGCCAGCAGGACGACTACGTCGCAGCCCTCGAGGCCCTGTACGGCATCCAGGTGGAACAGCCCGCCGCTCCGGCTCCGGCCGCCGAGTGCCCCGTGGACCACCAGGACCTGCGTTCCGAAACCGCCTGAGCGCTCAGGCGGACACGCCGGCCTGAACCGTCAGGCGAAAGCGTTGACCCCGGTCAGTTCCGCGGACAGGCTCCACAATCGCGCGGCCGCCTCCGGATCAATCGCGTGGGCGTCCACTCCCACGTAGCGGGCCAGCGGCGAACCGTGGTCCGTGGGCTTGGCGATATCGCAGTCTTCGCAGTACACCCCGCCCATCCCTGCGAGCGCCGGTGACGTGGCGGCCCAAACCGAGGTGGCGGCGCCCTGGGCCGGCGTCTTGAAGCCTTCCCTGAGGTTTCCTTCGGCGTCCATCCAACCGGCAGCCACCATTTCTTCCCTGGGCAGGTGGCGCTGCAGTTCCGTCATGATCCCGCCCGGGTGGACGGCAAAGGCCCTCACGCCGAACGGCCGGCCCAGGCGGTCCAGCTCCACCGCCAGGAGCGCATTGGCTGTCTTCGCCTGTCCGTAGGCGTGCCACTTTTCATAGCCTGCGTCGAAGTTGATGTCATCGAAGCGGATCGGCGAGATCTTGTGGCCAGTGGAGGAAAGGGAGATCACGCGGGCGGAGCCCGCCGCCACGAGGGCCGGCCACAGCTCGTTCACCAGCGTGTAGTGGCCAAGGTGGTTGGTGGCGAACTGCGACTCCCAGCCCGGCCCCACGCGCTGCTCCGGGCACGCCATGATGGCGGCGTTGTTGATCAGGATGTCCAGCTTGTCGTGGGCGGCCAGGAAGCGCGCGGCAAAATCCTTGACGCTGGCCTGGTCCGCGAGATCCAGCTCCTGTACGTCCACCGAACCCTGCAGGCCGCCTTCCGCACCTCCGGTATCCGCCAGCCCGGCGTCGGCCAGCACCGTACGCGCGTGTCCGGGCCGGCGGGCCGGAACCGTCACGTGGACGCCGGCCGAGGCCAGCGCCTTGACCGTCTCCAGCCCCAGCCCGGAATAGCCTCCCGTGACGATCGCGGTCTTCCCGGCGAGATCGAGGCCGGCGATGACCTCGGCGGCGGTGGAGTAGTGCCCGAATCCCGAAGCAAGGGGATGCTGCGGCGTAACCATGGATTCCTCGCTCATGACCGGACCTTTCTGGCTGCTTTCGTGTAGGAACCGCTGTTGCCCTGCAGGGCGTCAGTAGACGGGCTTCTCCGGCTCGACGTCGCGCACCCAGGCCAGGATCCCGCCGTCGAGGTGGCTGACGCGGGTGTAGCCGGCCCGTTGTGCCGCTGCAAGGACCGCGGCCGAGCGCCCGCCCACCTTGCAGTGGAACACGATGTCCTTGTCCTGCGGCAGCTCGACCCAGGCCTCCCCGGCCAGGATGCGGCCCTGCGGGATGAGCACCGAGCCGTCGATGCTTACAATGCTGTGCTCGCCGCTTTCGCGGACGTCCACCAGTTCGAAGTCGCGCTCCCCCGCAGCCCGTTCGGCAAGCATTACGGCCAGTTGCGTAGCCGTGACAGTATGCCCGGCATCAGTGGCCGGCGGCGGCGTGACGCCGCAGAACGCCTCGTAGTCGGTGAGCTCAGTGATGGGTTCCGCTTCAGGGTCCTTGGAGACCTTGATCTCGCGCCAGCTGCCGCCCAGGGCGTCGAACAGTGCCACGCGTCCCAGCAGTGAGCGCCCGACGCCGGTGATGAGCTTGACTGCCTCCGTCACCATGAGGGAGCCGACGGCGGCGCACAGCATGCCGAACACGCCGCCTTCCCCGCAGGACGGCACGGAGCCTGCGGGCGGGGCTTCGGGGTAGAGGTCGCGGTAGCTGGGGCCGTGCTTTTCCCAGAAGACGCTGACCTGGCCGTCGAAGCGGAAGATCGACCCCCACACATAGGGCTTGCCGAGGATCGCGGCGGCGTCGTTGACGAGATAGCGCGTGGCGAAGTTGTCCGCGCCGTCCAGGATCAGGTCGTAGCCGGCGAAGATGTCCAAGGCGTTGGAGGAATCCAGACGGACATTGTGGAGATTGACCGTGACGAGCGGGTTCAGCTCGGCGATGGCATCGCGCGCGGACTCGATCTTGGGCCGGCCGACGTCCTTGACCCCGTGGATGACCTGGCGCTGGAGGTTGCTGAGGTCCACGTCATCGTCGTCCACGATGCCGAGCGTGCCCACACCCGCGGCGGCCAGGTAGAGCAGAGCGGGCGAGCCAAGTCCACCGGCCCCGATCACCAGGACCTTGGCGTTCTTGAGCCGGCGTTGCCCGGCCGCGCCGATCTCGGGGATGATCAGGTGGCGGGAGTACCGTTCCACCTCTGCCGGGCTCAGTTCCGCGGCTGGTTCTACCAGCGGCGGCAGCGAAACGGGCGTGGTTTGGGCAGCAAAAGTGGTGGCCATACTTCAATGTATGCCTGCCGATGCCGCCCGGTCATATTACTGGGAAGTAGAGTGGTCATAACTGCAAAGGAAAGGCGGGCAGAACTGTGGCCGAGGGCGCACGGGCAAAACAGGAGACACCGGAGAAGCAGGAACGAACCGGATCGCCGCGCTCAGCGAGGTTGCCGCGCGATGAACGCCGCGCCCAGCTGCTCAATGCCGCATTGGAAGTGTTTGTTGCCAACGGCTTCCACGGCGCCGCGATGGACGAGATCGCCGAGACCGCGCACGTGAGCAAGCCGGTCCTGTACCAGCACTTCCCGTCCAAGCGCGAGCTCTACATGGCGCTGCTGGACAGCCACCTGGCCACGCTGACGGAGCAAATGCTCTCGGCGCTGAACTCCACGTCCGACAACAAGGAACGCGTCCAGGCCGTCATGCGCGCGTACTACCGTTTCATCGCGAGCGACGACCAGGCCCACCGGCTGGTCTTCGAATCGGACCTCATCAACGATCCCGATGTCAGTTCGCGGCTGGAGACATTCAACAAGACCTTCGCCGACGCCGTCGCGCACGTCATCGCGGAGGACACCAAGCTGCCCCCGCTCGAGGCGCAGCTCCTGGGCCGCGGACTGGCCGGGATGGCGCAGGTCAGTGCCCGGTATTGGCTCGAAACGGACGGAAACCTGGACCTCGATGTGGCCAGCGATCTCATCTATCGTTTAGCTTGGCGCGGAATCAGTCGATTCCCCAAAGAGTCCTAGGCTACAAATAGAGGACTGACTTAATTCTTGATTGGCTTGGAGGCCTTGCTGTGGAAGTAAAGATCGGCATTCAGAACGTGGGCCGCGAAATCGTGCTGGAAACCGCCATGGATGCGGAGGCCGTCGCCAAGATCGTCGCCGAGGCCGTGTCCAAGGGCACCGAGCTGCGCCTGACCGACGAAAAGGGCCGCCAGATCATCGTCCCCGGCAACGTCCTTGGCTACGTGGAGATCGGCGCCGAGGAAGCCCGCCGCGTCGGTTTCGGCGTCCTCTAGGCACTCCCCGGAAACCAGGAGCCCCCATGCTTTCACTCGTCATCGTGGTCCTTGCCACCGCCGCCGCGGGCTTCATTGTCTGGGCAAATGACAAGCACCACGCAACGTACGGCATCATCCTGCCCGCCGGGGTGGCAGTGGCTGTGGGCATGCTGAGCTGGATCGTCTGCCTCCAGATCGGCCTGGGCTACCGGCCCGGCCTGACCTGGATGCCGTGGGTCCTGCCGATCGCCCTGGGTGCAGCGGCGTCCGTCGCAGCAGTGGCGTTCCTGGGCCGGGCGCGCGCCAAGCACGACATCCAGGCGCTGACCGCCGCGCTCAAGCTGTAGTTTCAGTCCTCGAGATCCGGCTCGTGCCCCGCTTCGGTGCACAGGCAGAGCCGGTTGCCTTGTGAATCCGTGACCACCACCCACCCGGGTGCGTGGTCATGGTTCATTAAGGCCCCGGTCGCCGCCGTTTTCTCGATGGCCGGGCCCGATTCGGCCAGGCTCCGGTGCACGTCCACGTGGATGCGGTTGGCGTTGGGCGTCGGCGATTCCTGGAACCACAGGGCCGGTCCCCTGCCATGGGGGTCCACGAGGTCCCCGTATCGTCCCTTGCGGTAGCCCAGGGCCACCCGCCAGACCTCGGAGATCGCTTCCGGATTGTCGGTGTCGATCGCCAGTTCCATGGTCCTGTACAGCCCGGGCTCGGCCACGGCTCCGGCGTCCGAGGCGGCAGCGCTGGCCGCGGTGGCGGCGGCGACGTCCCGGCTGCTCACCTCGGAGCCGGCGTCGTGCGAGGTGTACCGGAGGAAGACCCGGTTGTAGCGCCAGTCCAGATCGGGGTGGTGGTTCTGTTCTTCCGCGATCTGCCCGACGGCGGCAATCAGCGCCAGCGCGCCGGCTGCCGTCGGCGTTTTGTACACGGTGACGAGCCCGCCGAGCCGGTACCGCCAGTCCGGCAGTTCCGCCAAGGCGGCGTCGATCGCCGGCCTGGTGAGGACATTTTCCTTGCCTGCCATGGCTGCTCCTCGGCTTGGGACTCCCCGCTGGGGGACGCGCTTACAGGAACTCGGCCCGGCCTTCCATGGCCGAGGACGCCAATGCGTGCTCCCGGCGCGGAATCCGGCCCGCCTGCTTCGCCAGCCTACCGGCGATGACGGCGTGTTTGAAGGCCTCACCCATCAGGACGGGGTTCTGGGCGCGCGTCACTGCGGTGGCCAGCAGGACGGCGTCGCAGCCCAGTTCCATGGCCAGTGCGGCGTCGGAGGCCGTGCCGATTCCGGCGTCGAGCACCACGGGAACCGAGGCCCGGGACACGATCAGTTCGATGTTGTGCGGGTTCAGGATGCCAAGCCCGGTGCCGATGGGCGCGCCCAGGGGCATGACGGCGGCGGCGCCGAGGTTTTCCAGGCGCAGGGCCAGGACGGGATCGTCGTTCGTGTAGGCGAACACTTTGAAGCCGCGGTTCACCAGCTGTTCCGTGGCGTCCACCAGTTCCACGGCGTCCGGAAGCAGGGTGTGCTCGTCGGCAATGACTTCGAGCTTGACCCAGTCGGTTTCCAGGGCTTCGCGGGCCAGTTCGGCCGTCATCACGGCGTCCTTGGCAGTGAAACAACCCGCCGTGTTGGGCAGGACCCGGATGTTGTGGTCCAGCAGGAGCTGGAACAGGGACCCGGTTTCGGCCGGCGAGTAACGGCGCATGGCCACGGTGGTCAGTTCCGTGCCGGAGGCCAGCAGTGCGGCCCCCAGGCCGTCCAGGCTGGGCGCCCCGCCGGTGCCCATGATGAGGCGGGAGCCGAACTCCACGCCGTCGATCACCAGTGAATCAGTGCGCACCTCGGTGCCTGCTGCGGTCATGGTTCAGCCTCCCTGTACTGCGGTTACGAGTTCGAGTTCGTCGCCTTCTGCGAGCGCCGTGGCAGCCCACTGGCTGCGCGGCACCACTTCGGAATTGCGTGCGACGGCGACGCCCAGCTTGCCGCCGTCGGACGCCTGGCCGCGGTGGTCCAGCACGCGGCCGGTCACTTGGCTGACGAGGGTGGTGACGGAAGCGCCGTCGGAGAGCTCGTGGGCTGAGCCGTTGAGGGTGATGTTCATGCCGGATCCTTGCTTGCTGCGGAAGGGGTTGCTGCAGTGTGGACTGCTGATGTTGGGACGGATGAGCCGTGGCTTCCGGAGAAGCGGTCCGGGCGGAACCTGGACCACCGGGGGTCCTCCACTCCGGAGAGGAGCTGGCCGACGATCCGTGCGGCCACGGGGGTGAGCAGGACGCCGTGGCGGAAGAAGCCGGTGGCTACCACCAGGCCTTCGATGTCGCCGCGGCCGCCCTGGACGCGGCCGAGCAGGGGCGCGTTGTCCGGGGTGCCCGGCCGTGCCCGCGCCGTGGCTTCGAGCAGTTCTAGTTCGGCCACCGCGGGGACCAGGACCTGGGCGTCGCGGAGCAGCTGGTAAACGCCGCCGGCGGAGACGGCATTGGAGGAGGCGGACAGCCCGTCTTCACGCTGCGTCGCCCCGATCACCACGGTTCCGTCGTCCCGGGGAACGATGTAGACAGGCACGCCGCGCACCATGCCACGGACCGTGCAGGTCAGCAGCGGGCGGAGGTGTTCGGGAACGCGCAGCCGCAGGATGTCCCCGTAGACGGGACGCAAGGGCAGCGCGAGGCCCTCCGGGAGTCCGGCCAGGGCGGCGGCGCCGAGGCCGTTGGCCACCACAGTTTCCGCAGCCCGCACCACGGTTCCGTGCTGGGTCACGGTTCCGCCCCCAAGACCCGTCTCGGTCTCCAGTACTGCCCCGGCCACGCGGCCGTCCTCCCACAGGAGTGACGCGGCCCGGGCGCGGAGCGCAAAGCCATCCTCTGCCCCGGCCACCCAGCTGGGATCTCCCAGGCCGTGGTTGGCGAGGGACGCCAGGATCCGGCGGGCGAGCTTGCGGGGGTCCACCTGGTGGTCGGCGGGGATGACGAAGGCGCAGGAGATCTGTGGGCTCAGCAAGGGTTCGCGGCTCCGGGCTTCGCGGAGCGCCAGCGGTTCCACCGCCAGTCCGTGTGCCAGCTGGACGTCCCGGAGGTCGGCGAGCGCCCGCCGGTCCGCGGCGTCGGCACCCACGGCGAGGGTCGCCGTCGTGCGGTATCCGGTCCCAAGGGCCGCGTCCCCGGGATCCGACGCCGCCGGCAGCGTCCGTTCGAACTCCGGCCAGAGCGCCGAGGACTCCAGCATGAGGTCCAGGAGGTCTTCCTCCTGGTAGTGCAGTTCGCTGACGGGGGCCAGCATGCCGGCCGCGGCGTACGTGGCGCCCGTGGCCGGTGCGGGATCGATGAGGACTACGGAGCGTCCTGCTTTGCGGGCCTCCAGGGCGATGCCCAGCCCGATGATGCCTCCGCCGATCACGGCGACGTCCGCGTGCAGGGTGCCGGGACGGTTCTGCATTGTGTCAGCCATGGGGCTCCTTCCCTACGCCGGTACTAGCCGGATCAGGTCAAGCGGTCGGCGCTGAAGCCCTCTCAGCCGCGTGGCGTTTGTGACCGCCACTGCGGCTCCCGCAGTACCAGCCCAGTGTAAAGGAACTACGCTGTCTCCATGACCCAGCACGATGTCCACACCACGGCCCGCCTCTATCTCTGCACCGATGCCCGCAAGACGCAGGGCGATTTCGAAGACTTCGTCGATGCCGCTTTCGAAGGCGGCGTGGACATCATCCAGCTCCGCGACAAGTCCCTGGAAGCGGCCGAGGAACTCGAACTTCTCGAGGTCCTGCACAAGGTGGCCCACCGTCACGGACGCTTGTGGGCCGTCAACGACAGGGCCGATATTGCCCTGCTTTCCGGGGCTCCGGTGTTCCATATCGGCCAGAAGGACCTGCCGTTGCGCTCGGCCCGGCACATCCTCCACGACCCCACGGTGATCGGCCTGTCCACGCACACCACGGAGCAGATCGATGCCGCGATCGCAGCCGCCCCGGGCCGCAGCGGCCTGGACTATTTCTGCGTGGGCCCGGTCTGGGCAACGCCCACCAAGCCGGGTCGGGACGCCGTCGGCCTGGAGCTGGTCACATATGCAAAAGAAGCCGTGCGCAGGGCCGATGAGGAGACCGTGGGCGGCGTGCTGCTGCCCTGGTTCGCGATCGGCGGCATCGACCTCACAAACGTTGGGCAGGTCGTGGCAGCGGGTGCCGACAGGATCGTGGTGGTGCGTGCCATCACCGAAGCGGCGGACCCGACGGCGGCCGCCCGGGAACTGCTCGCCGCGCTCGACGCCGGGTAGCCAGTCAGTCCCTCACCGCTCATGCGCTTGGGCGCGAGGCCGCTCAGGCCGTCAGGCCGAGCCCGGTCATCCGGCGGGCGTGCCGCTCGGCGAGGTCCGCCGTCAGCTTCCCGAGGGTTTCCCGGGCGTCGCCGGTACTGCTGAGCAGCGGCCCCAGCAGGGCGTGTTCCATGCTGACGCGCTGGGCCTGGGTGAGGGCCTCGCCCACCAGACGGCGGCCCCACAGTGCCAGCCGGGAGGCAAGGCGCGGGTCCTCTGCCAGGGCGCGCTGCAGCAGATCACGCAGCACGGCCGTGGACTCCTCCGAGACCAGGATCCGCTCAACCACCTCACGGGTGTCCGCGTCGAGGAACTCGGACACTGACTTGTAGAAGTCCGAGGACACGGTGTCAATGACGTAGGCCTTCATCAGGGACTCGTACCAGTCGCCCGGCTTGGTGCGCTCGTGGAAGTGGTCCACGGAACGCTGGAACGGCAGCATGGTTTCCTCGGCATCTACGCCCAGCTCTTCGAGCCGGGCGCTGACCAGTTCGAAGTGCTGGAATTCGATCACCGCGATCCGGCCCAGCAAGGCACGGTCGTGCAGGGTAGGCGCGTAGCGCGCATCGGAGGAGAGACGCCCGAAGGCTGACAGTTCGCCATAGGCCATGACGCCCAGGAGGTCCGTCACGAGGCGCTGGTACGGAGCATTGCCGGCCGAAGATGTGCCCATGCTCCAAGACTAACCGCCGATTTCGGGCTAACCTGACTTTCGTGCCACATCATGGGATAGCGCCGAACGTCAGCGAACAGTCGTACCAGCTCGCGGAGGCATTTGCGGCCTTGCGGACCGAGCTGGAGCTGCCCGGCGCCTACCCGCAGGAAGCCCTGAAGGAGGCCGAAGCTGCGGTTTCCGCCCACGCCCTTCCGGATCGCGACCTCCGGGATGTCCCGTTCATCACCATCGACCCGGCCACCTCCACGGACCTCGACCAAGCCCTGTTCATCGAGCGCGCAGGCGAGGGCTACAAGGTGCTGTATGCCATCTCCGATGTGCCCTCCTTCGTGGCCCCGGGCGGGGCACTCGACTCCGAGACGCGCCACCGTGGGCAGACGTTCTACGCCCCGGACGGCAGGATCCCGCTCCACCCCGAGGTCATCAGCGAGAACGCTGGCAGCCTGCTGGCCGAGCAGGACTGTGCGGCGTTCGTGTGGGACTTCGACCTTGATGCGGCCGCGGAGGTCACGGCCGTGTCCGTCCGCCGGGCCACGGTCCGGAGCCGCGCCAAGCTGAGCTACAAGGGCGTGCAGGCCGAGATCGACGCCGGCACGGCCTCGCCCGTGCTGCAGCTCCTCAAGGAAGTGGGCCTCAAGCGTGTGGAGCTGGAGCGCCGCCGCGGCGGTGCCAGCCTGAACATGCCGGAGCAGGAAATCGTCCCCGTGCCCGACGGCGGGGGGTTCCGGATTGTGGCAGCGCCCAGCCTGCCGGTGGAGGACTGGAACGCCCAGATATCCCTGATGACGGGGATGGCCGCGGCCCAACTGATGCTGGACGGCAAGGTGGGGATCCTGCGCACCATGCCGGAACCGGACGAACGATCCCTGCGGCACTTCAAACGCCAGACGGCGGCCCTCGGCAGGCCCTGGGACGGCGAGATGAGCTACGGCGAATACCTGCGCACCCTGGATGCCACGGACCCCAAGCAATTGGCCATCCTGCACGCCGCCGGGATGCTGTTCCGCGGCGCAGGCTACACGCCGTTCGACGGAACGGTGCCCGACAATGTGGTGCAGTCTGCCATCGGCGCCCCCTATGCCCACACCACGGCTCCTCTGCGCCGGCTGATCGACCGCTTTGTCCTGGTGATCTGCGAGGCCCTGAGCAACGGCGGCTCCATCCCGTCATGGGTCCGCGACGCCCTCCCGTCCTTGCCCGCGATCATGGCCGCCTCGGACCAGCTCGCCGGGAAGATGGAGCGCATGGCCCTGGACACCGTGGAGGCGGCCCTGGTGGTCAACCACATTGGCGAGGAGTTCGACGCCGTCGTGATCTCCGGTTCCAAGCCGCCGAACGGAAACGGCAACGGCAACGGCCCGTTCGGCGTCGTGCAGATCGCGGAGCCTGCCGTCACGGCCCGCTGCGACGGCGAAATGGAGTCCGGCACCAAGGTCCGGGTGAAGCTTCTCAAGGCTGACATCGCCGCACGGGAGATCCGCTTCGCGCTCCTGTGACCGGCATGGCGCTGGCACCGATCCAAGCTTTGGGCCGCCCAGAGGCTAGACTGGCTGTGTAGTAATGGATGCCCGGTCGTTGATTCAGTTAATTTTTGAAGTCAACAAGCCCGCCCCTACGCGATCTTGAGAATTGCCCGCTGGTCACCAGTGCCAGTACTTAGATAGCCCGCGATCGGCTTCCACTGGATTTGCTTGCGCGCCCGTTCGTGCTCCGGATCGGCTCAGCCGCCGCCGTTGAGCACGCAGCGCCAATGCCCAAATGAATAAGGAAACTCCCTGTGAGTGAATTGCACACCCATGAAGTCCTGACTGACCCCAGCGGCACGGAATCGATCGAGCCCGAGGAGACCATCACCTCGGACGAGACGCCCCACGAGATCGAGGAAAAGTCCTTCGCCGATTTCAACGTCCGCGCAGACATCGTTGAATCCCTGGCCGATGCCGGCATCACGCACCCCTTCCCCATCCAGGCGATGACCCTTCCCGTGGCCCTCGGCGGCCACGACATCATCGGCCAGGCGAAGACCGGTACCGGCAAGACCCTCGGATTCGGCATCCCCGCACTGCAGCGCGTGGTGGGACAGGACGACGCCGGCTACGACAAACTGGCCGTCCCGGGCGCACCCCAGGCCCTGGTCATCGTCCCCACCCGCGAACTCGCCGTCCAGGTCGCCAACGACCTGCAGACCGCGTCCCGCAAGCGCAACGCCCGCATCGCCACGATCTATGGCGGCCGGGCCTACGAGCCCCAGATCGAGGCACTGCAGAAGGGCGTCGAGGTGGTTGTCGGTACGCCGGGCCGCCTGATCGACCTCTACAAGCAGAAGCACCTGAACCTCAAGAACGTCAAGATGGTCATCCTTGACGAGGCCGACGAAATGCTGGACCTCGGCTTCCTGCCGGACGTGGAGACCCTCATCGCAGGCACCCCGGCGGTCCGGCAGACCCTGCTGTTCTCGGCCACCATGCCCGGCCCGGTCATCGCCATGGCCCGCCGCTACATGACCCAGCCCACCCACATCCGCGCCGCAGACCCCAATGACGAAGGCCTCACCAAGCGCGACATCCGCCAGCTGATCTACCGTGCCCACAGCATGGACAAGATCGAGGTGGTGGCCCGCATCCTGCAGGCCCGCGGCCGCGGCCGCACCATCATCTTCACCAAGACCAAGCGCACCGCAGCCAAGGTCTCCGAGGAACTCGTGGACCGCGGCTTCGCTGCCGCCGCCATCCACGGCGACCTCGGCCAGGGCGCCCGCGAGCAGGCACTGCGCGCCTTCCGCAACAACAAGGTTGACGTCCTGGTCGCCACCGACGTCGCCGCCCGCGGCATCGACGTGGACGACGTCACGCACGTCATCAACTACCAGTGCGTTGAAGACGAGAAGATCTACCTGCACCGCGTGGGCCGCACCGGCCGCGCCGGCAACAAGGGCACCGCCGTCACGTTCGTCGACTGGGACGACATGCCGCGCTGGGGCCTGGTCAACAAGGCCCTCGGCCTGAGTGTGCCGGAGCCCGTGGAGACCTACTCCTCCTCGCCGCACCTCTACGAAGAGCTGGACATCCCGGAAGGCACCAAGGGCCGGCTGCCCCGCAACAAGCGCACGCTCGCCGGCGTCGACGCCGAGGTCCTGGAGGACCTGGGCGAGACCGGCAAGAAGAACTCCCGCGGCGGCCGTGATGGCGGACGCGACGGCGGCCGTGGCCGCTCCGGCCGCGACGCCAGGTCCGGCGACGCAAAGGAAAGCGAAGGCAAGGGCGGCGGCGACCGCACCCGCCGCCGTCGTACTTCCACGGGCGAAGCAGCTCCGGCGGAAGGTGCAGCCTCGAACGGCACCCAGTCGGGCACCACCCAGCCGAACAACGCGGAAGCCGGCGACAAGCCTGCCCGCACGCGGCGCACCCGCACGCGCCGCCGCAACGGCGAGGTGGTGCCCGCCGGCGACGCCGCCGCGGCATCCGGCAGCGCCGAGGCCTAAAACCCTCAATGAATGAAACTGTTTGGGCGCCGGACGGCAGCAACCTGGTGGTGCACGCGGACAACGCGGACTTCCTCCCCACGCTGCCGGACGGCGCCTTCACACTCATCTACGTGGACCCGCCGTTCAACACCGGCCGGGTCCAGCGCCGCCAGGAAACACGCATGGTCCGCAACGCCGACGGCGACGGCGACCGCGTGGGTTTCAAGGGCCGCTCCTACGACACCATCAAGGGCGCCCTGCACAGCTACGACGACGCCTTCAGCGACTACTGGTCCTTCCTGGAGCCCCGGCTCGTGGAGGCGTGGCGGTTGCTGGCCGATGACGGCACCCTGTACTTGCACCTCGACTACCGCGAGGTGCACTACGCCAAGGTCATGCTGGATGCCATCTTCGGCAGGGAATCGTTCCTGAATGAGATCATCTGGGCCTATGACTACGGTGCACGCGCCAAGAACCGCTGGCCCACCAAGCACGACAACATCCTCGTGTACGTGAAAGACCCGGCCAAGTACCACTTCGACAACGCCGAAGTGGACCGTGAGCCGTACATGGCCCCGGGCCTGGTCACACCCGCCAAACGCGAAAAGGGCAAGCTGCCCACGGACGTGTGGTGGCACACCATCGTCTCGCCCACCGGACGCGAAAAGACCGGCTACCCCACCCAGAAACCCGAAGGACTCGTCCGCCGGATCGTCTCGGCGTCGAGCCGCAAGGACGACTGGTGCCTGGATTTCTTTGCCGGCTCCGGCACGCTCGGCTCGGTCGCGGCCAAGCTGGGCCGCAGGTTCGTGTGCGTGGACCAGAACGCCCCGGCCATCGAGGTCATGCGCAAGCGGCTGGACGGCAAGGCGGAGTTCGTGGCCGGCCCTCCCCCGCTCCCCCACCCAACTAAGTAGCCTTTGTGTCCCTTGCGGGACGCCCGTTCCGGGCTGAAAATGTGCTTGTGGCCGCCTGCCAACGCCGTGCTTCCATGGTTCGTTGAGGCCGCTAAGTAGCCGGGCGTTGGGGGTCACGTTGTGGGCCCTTCATTGTTCCTTTCATCGAGAACGAGGACTAGATTCCCGTTGTCCCTGGTGATCCCCACGGGCGGCCACTTCGATATTCAGAAGGGCCGCGCCGTGAGGAGATGAGCAGGATCATGCTGGCTGAAACCCAGGATGAGGAACAGATCATTGCCAGGGTCGCCGGGATCGACATTGGCAAGGCCGAACTCGTGTGTTGCGTGCGGGTCCCCGCGGAGGGGAACCGAAAGAAACGGTTGCAGGAGGTGTCCACGCATTCGACCATGACCCGTTCGTTGGCGGACCTGGCCAACCATCTCGTGGACCTGCGCATCGAGCGGGTGGTGATGGAGGCGACCAGCGACTACTGGAAGCCGGTGTTCTACCTCCTCGAGGCGCACGGGCTCGAACCGTGGCTGGTCAACGCCCGCGACGTGAAGCATCTGCCGGGACGTCCCAAAACCGATGTGCTGGATGCGGTGTGGCTGTGCAAGGTCGCCGAACGGCAGATGCTCCGGCCCAGCTTCGTCCCGCCCGCCCCGATCCGCAGGCTCCGGGACCTGACCCGGTACCGGATTGACCTGGTCGGGACCCGGACCGCGGAGAAGAACCGGGTCGAGAAACTCCTCGAGGACGCCTGCATCAAACTCTCCTCGGTGGCCTCGGACACCTTCGGGGTGTCCGGCCGGGAAATGATGGCAGCGCTCATCGCCGGAGAACGCAACCCGGGCGTGCTCGCGCAGCTGGCACGCTCCAGCATGCGCAGGAAGATCAGCGAACTGGAGGAGGCGTTCACCGGCCGCTTCGATGACCACCACGGCTTCCTGCTCGCCCGGATGCTGGCAAGGATTGACGGCATCGACACCGATATCGCCGCGCTCGATGAACAGATCGAGGTCCAGCTGGCCCCTTTCGCCGCGGCGGCCAAACGCCTGGATGAGATCCCGGGCATCGGCCCCATCGCCGCCGCCGTAGTTCTGGCCGAAATCGGGGTCGACATGTCCCGGTTCCCGACCGCGGGGCACCTGTGTTCCTGGGCAAAGTTCTCCCCGGGCATCAACTCCTCCGCAGGCAAGACCAAAGGAAACGGCTCGACCGGGCACGGCAACCGCTATCTCGCCCGGGCCCTTGGCGAGGCCGCCTTCGGAGCCGGCAAGACCAATACCTTCCTGGGCGAACGCTACCGAAGGCTCGTCCGGCGGCGGGGCAAGAAACGCGCCATTGTCGCCATCGGACGTTCCATCCTCGTCATCGTCTGGCACCTCCTGCAGGGCCCGGACACACGGTTCCAGGATCTCGGCGCCGACCACTTCACCCGCCACACCAACCCCGAAACCAGGAAGCACAGCCACATCCGGCAACTCGAGGCCCTCGGCTACACCGTCACCCTGACCCCTGCCGCCTGACTCCAACATTCCCCGTCCACCGAGGGCTGCCTTTCGCCCCCGGATGCCCAAACACGCGCGCCAACGAACGCACATCACCTCATTTTCGGACTAGCAGTAGGTGTCGTTTTGGAGGCTCAAAACGACACTTGCTGCTACCCAGTTGCTTAGCCCCAGGTCCCGGCGAACGCCCGGACCGAGTCGGCGATCATCTGCACCGCGATCGCCGAGAGCAGCAGCCCGGCAATCCTCGTGACCAGCTCCACCCCATTTTCGCCCAGCACACGCTGCACCACGCCGGCAAAGCGCATGGCCAGGTACAGCGATGCCAGCGTGACTGCGATGCCGAGCCCCACGGCCAGGTATTGGGCCGCCGAATCGGATTGCTGGACGAACACCATGACGGCCACAATCGCGCCCGGACCGGCCATGAGCGGCGTGCCGAGCGGTACAAACGCCACGTTCTTGTACTTATCGGCCTTGTCTTCGCCGCTGGTGGAACCCGTCAGCAGCTGCAGGGCGATCAGTACAAGCAGCAGGCCGCCCGCACCCTGGAGCGCCGCCAGCGAGATGTGCATGTAGTTCAGGATCGACTGGCCGAAGATCGCGAACACCACGATCACGCCGGTGGCCACCAACAATGCCTGCAGGGCCGATCGATTGCGGTCCCGGGCGTCCATCTGCGCCGTGAGGGACATGAAGATGGGCACGGTCCCGGGCGGATCCATGATCACGAAGAGCGTGACAATCACCGAGGCAAACAGCTGCAGGTCAATCCAATCCACGGCGCAAGCCTACCCGGTGCGGGCACCGGGTAGGCTTGGCATGGCGCGTGGGGATCAGGGGCAGCCCTCGCCCAACTGAATGCCGTGCTCGGTTTGCCGATTCACCAACACGGAACCCTGGGAATCGCAGATGGCGTTGAACAACAGGGCGAAGCCTTCGCCGCTCTGGTAGTTGCCCTTCTGGCCGATGGGGAAGTCGGGGGCAAACTCCTTGAGCGTTCCCGGGGGGACAAATGCCCAGACTTCAGCAGCGCCGGGGAAGACACTCGGGAGCCACACCCAGTTTCCGCTGATAACAGGACCCTCGGTACAGTTGGCGCCGCATGCGGCCGGCGGCCTGCTGACATTGGCGCAGTCGAGCGCATTGGCGGCTACGGGAACAAACATGAAGGCTGCGGCAAGGCCAGCCGCAGCAAGCGTCTTTCTGAACATTGCTTTCTCCGTCGACAGAAGTGGTAGAGCACGGCGACGAGACCTTGGTTGGAGCGGCAGACCGCCGCTTCCCAGCAGACGAAAGACTACTCCCCGCTGCGGGCAAGTCAATACACTGGCGTAACCCGGGTCGACGCGTCAGCCGCGCACCACCGGAGTTCCGGTGCCCAGCTCCTCGATCCGTGCCAGCACCTCAGGGGTGGTCAGGTTCTCCCCGAGCAGATTGGGTTTGCCCGCGCCGTGGTAGTCGGAGGAGCCCGTCATGAGCAGCCCGTGCTTGGCGGCGAGGCCGCGCAGGAATTCGCGCCCCTCTTCGGGGTTGTCGCGGTGCTCCACCTCCAGGCCGAGCAGCCCGGCGTCGATCATTTCCCGGTAGGTGCGTTCCCCCACCACGCGGCCCCGCGCGGACGCCACGGGATGGGCGAAGACGGGCACGCCGCCCGCGGCGCGGACGAGTTCGACGGCGAGCGCCGGGTCCGGTGCGTAGTGCTGCACGAAGTAGCGCGAGTGGGACGTCAGGATCGAGGTGAAGGCCTCGCTGCGGTCGGCCACCACCCCCGCAGCCACGAGGGCATCGGCGATGTGCGGCCGTCCGAGGGTGGCCCCGGGCGCCACGTGGTGGATGACGTCGTCCCAGCTCAGCGGATAGTCCTCGGCGAGCAGCGTGACCATGCGTTCAGCCCGGCTCAGCCGGGCGTCCTTGGCCTTGGTGATCTCCTCGAGCAGGCCCGGATGTTGGGGGTCGTGGAGGTAGCTGAGCAGGTGGACGCTGATGCCCTCGTGTGTGCGGCAGGAAATCTCCATGCCCGGGACGAACGCCACGCCGTGTTCCAGGGCGGCCGCCGCGGCCGCCTCCCAGCCGTCGGTGGAGTCATGGTCGGTCAGTGCGAGGGCATCGAGACCCGCTGCGGCGGCCGAAACCATCACCCCGGCAGGGGTCTCTGTTCCGTCGGAAACATTCGAGTGCGCATGCAGGTCTATCCTCACGTTCTAAGCTTAACTTGCGAGGGGACCCAGCCGGCGGGGACTTGCGAGGTTGGGGAGCAAGTTGGGCGCTATTGGATGCGGACCGGCTTGGACCGTTCCACCGTTGGCCTCCTCACTCAACTGATGCGACGATGTAACGGTGAACGATGCTGAAAACACCCAATCCTCCGCTTCCCAGCCCCTGCAAGAGCGCGTGAACAACCGCTCCCAGCGGCCCACATCCGATGCCTTCAAGGCATTCATGGCGAGCAACTGGGCCCCGGCCCCGCAGGAAACCCCTGCGCGCGACGCCGTTGCAGACCACGCCGCCACCCGGCGCCGTGCGATTTCCGAACAGTTCAAGGGCGAACGGCTCGTTATCCCGGCCGGACCGCTGAAGGTCCGCTCCAACGACTGCGACTACCGCTTCCGCCCGCACTCCGGCTTCGCGCACCTGACCGGACTGGGCCTGGACCACGAGCCCGACGCCGTGCTGATCCTGGAGCCAGTCGCCGAAGGAAAGGGCGACGACGGCGGCAACCACCGCGCCACGCTCTACTTCCGCCCGCTGGCCGGCCGCGATACCGAGCAGTTCTACGCCGACTCCCGCGCCGGCGAATTCTGGATCGGCGCCCGCCCCACCCTCGCCGAGTTCGAGGCGCGCCTGGGCCTGCCCACCGCGCACATCTCCGAACTCGAAGTGGCCATCACCAAGAACGTGGGCGCCCCGGAAATCGGCGGCATCTCCATCCGCCTGGTCCGCAAGGTCGACGAGAACATCGACGCCCTGGTGGACACCGCACGGTACAACACCGCCAAGGACCCGGAAAACCTGGACATGGGCGAGCTCGATGCCCTGGACGAGAAGCTCAGCGAGGCCCTGTCCGAGCTGCGCCTGATCAAGGACGCCTGGGAAATCGAGCAGATGAAGATCGCCGTGGCTGCCACGGTGGAAGGCTTCGCCGACGTCGTCCGCGCCCTCCCCCGCGCTCTGACCCACAAGCGCGGCGAACGCGTGGTGGAAGGCGCGTTCTTCGCCCGGGCCCGCGAAGAAGGCAACGAGCTCGGCTACGACACCATCGCCGCGGCCGGCAACAACGCCACCGTGCTGCACTGGAACCGCAACACCGGTACAGTCAACGCCGGGGAACTGCTGCTGCTCGACGCCGGTGTGGAGGCCGATTCGCTCTACACCGCCGACGTCACCCGCACCCTGCCGGCCAACGGCACGTTCTCGGACATCCAGCGCAAGGTCTACGAGGCCGTGCTGGACGCCGCCGACGCCGGTTTTGCGGCCGCCCGCCCGGGCGTCAAGTTCCGCGACATCCACACCGCGGCAACCACCGTGCTGGCCGAGCGCCTGGCCGAATGGGGCTTCCTGCCCGTGTCGGTCGAGGAGGCCATCAGCCCCGAGGGCCAGCAGCACCGCCGCTGGATGCCGCACGGCACCAGCCACCACCTCGGCCTGGACGTGCACGACTGTGCCCAGGCCAAGCGTGAACTGTACCTGGACGGCGTCCTCACCGAGGGCATGGTCTTCACCATCGAGCCCGGCCTGTACTTCAAGAACGAGGACCTCGCCATTCCGGCCGAGTACCGCGGCATCGGCGTCCGCATCGAGGACGACATCCTGATGACTGCGGACGGCCCGGTCAACCTCAGCGCCGCACTGCCCCGCAAGGCGGACGACGTCGAGGCCTGGATGGCGGGCATCTACCAGGACGCGCAGGGCTAGGCTCGGCGCCCAGCAAACCGCGCACTACCCGCAGACAGCAAAAGGAAGGCCGCCGGAATTCTCCGGCGGCCTTCCCTTTGGTTTTCGACTGCTGTGGTGCTAGTGCTTGCCCTGCCCGTTTTCCGGGCTCACGCCGGCGCCCGCGTCTGGGGCGGTTTCGGCCTGATCGTGCTGCTCGCCGGGCTGCTGGCCGTGGGGGTCAACACGCACGCCGTACTGCGGCCGGCCGTCTGGCAGGTCCGGATAGCGTACGGCAGCGGGGGCGGGTGCCCGTTCCGGTGCCGGCTGGGCACCGGTTTCAGTTGCGGCCGCTCCGGCTGCCTGTGCGGCGCCTGCTTCCGCGCCTTGCTGGGAGCCGCGCTGGCCGTAGGGATCGCTCCAGCCGGCCGGACGCTCCGGGGCCTGGCCGGGCTGCTGGAACGGCTGGTTCTGCGGGTTGTAGTTCTGCGGGTTGTAGTTTTGAGCATGCCCTGCGGCGGCCTCGGACGGGCTCATGGGCAGCTGGTGGAGGAGCCGGCGGGCCTCCTGCGATGCTTCGAAGGCCACAATGACGTCATAGTTGGTGGCCACCACCTGGCTGGTGGAGGTGAAGTCGCGCTTGCCGCGCTGCATGGCGTAGGTGACGATGCCGAACAGCATGAAGAAGGCGGCACCCATAAGGACGGAGGTCACGATCGAGAACGCGCCGCCGGCGGGAGCAAAGAAGGACAGCATGACACCGACGAACAGGCCGAACCACATGCCGCTGAGGGCACCGGACAACGCCACCCGGGGGTAGCTCAGGCGGCCCGTGACGCGCTCCACCATCTTCAGGTCATTGCCCACGATCGAGACGAGCTGGACCGGGAACTGCTGGTCCGCGAGGTAGTCCACCGCCTTCTGGGCGTCCAAATAGGAAGTGTAGGAGCCCACGGTGTCTCCTTGCGGGACACTGCGGGATTCCTCCGTGGCCTTGGGTGCACCAAATATGTTCGACATATCCCCATTCTGTCCCATGGACATGTGCGTGGGCTGAAATTCAGCTAAAAGAGAGCAGACTCGGTAGCCTGTAAGAATGAGTTCACATCCCTCACGCGTCTTTGTCGCGCGCCTTCTCGGACTGGACGTCTTCGACCCTTTGGGCGACCGTCTTGGCCGCTTGCGCGACGTCGTGGTGCTCTCCCGCGGGACCCGCGGCGCTCCGCACGTGGTGGGCATCGTCGTCGAGGTTCCGGGCAAGAAGCGCGTGTTCGTTCCCATGACGCGGATTACGTCCATCGACCAGACCCAGATCATCTGCACAGGGCTGGTGAACCTGCGCCGCTTCGAACAGCGCGGCGCCGAAACCCTGGTGGTGGCCGAGATGTTTGACCGCCGGGTAACGCTGGCTGACGGCAGCGGCGACGCCACCATAGAAGACATTGCCATGGACCAGCAGCGCTCCCGCGACTGGTTCGTCAGCAAGCTGTTCGTGCGCCGCGGCCACTCGCTTTCCCCGCTTAGCAGGCTGCGCCGCAACGAGACCCTGATCATCGACTGGGCCGACGCCCACCAGGGCGCCAAGACGGAGCCGCAGGCCGCCACCCAGTTCGTGGCCACCCACGAGGACCTCAAGCCGGCCGACTTCGCCGAAGCGTTGCAGGAGATGAGCGACAAGCGCCGCTTCGAGGTTGCCAGCGAGCTCCAGGACGAACGCCTGGCCGACGTGCTCCAGGAAATGCCCGAGGACGACCAGGTGGAGATCCTCTCCGCCCTGGACGTGGAACGTGCCGCGGATGTCCTGGAGGAGATGGACCCCGACGACGCCGCCGATCTCCTTGCCGAACTCCCCACCGCACAGGCTGAGGAACTGCTCCGCCTCATGGAGCCG
The DNA here is from genome assembly GCF_024741795.1 of Arthrobacter sp. CJ23. Lineage (NCBI taxonomy): Bacteria > Bacillati > Actinomycetota > Actinomycetes > Micrococcales > Micrococcaceae > Arthrobacter > Arthrobacter sp. CJ23. Next base: position 3,219,491 of record NZ_CP102950.1, read on the forward strand.
GAGGAGGCCGAGGACGTCCGCCGCCTGCTCGAATACGACGAGGACACGGCCGGCGGCCTCATGACGCCCGTCCCGGTCATCCTGCCCCCGGAGGCCACCGTGGCCGAGGCCCTGGCGCACGTCCGGCGCGAGGAACTGTCCCCCGCGCTGGCGTCCTCGATCTTCATCGCGCGGCCACCGCTGGAGACCCCCACCGGAAGGTTCCTCGGAGTGGTGCATATCCAGCAGCTGCTCCGCTACCCGCCGCCGGAACCCCTGGGTAACCTGGTGGACAAGAACCTGGAGCCGGTCTCGGACCAGGCCCACATCAGCGAGGTGGCCCGTACCCTGGCCACGTACAACCTGAATTGCCTCCCCGTCGTCAACGACGACGGACGCCTTGTGGGGGCGGTGACTGTTGATGACGTGCTGGATCACCTGTTGCCGGATGACTGGCGCGCCCACGAGGATGCCGCCCCTGTAAAGAAGCTTGGAGGCCGCATTGGCTGATATCACCACGGCAAAGAGCTCCGTCCGCGGTGCCGGCAAGGCCGCCGGCAAAGGAAGCCTTGATACGCCGCTGAGCGGACGCCAGCGCATCCTGCCGAAGTTCTCGCCCAACCCGGACGCCTTCGGCCACGCGACGGAAGGCTTCGCCCGCTTCATGGGCACGCCCACCTTCTTGGTGTACATGACGATCTTCTGCGTCTTCTGGATCGTCTGGAACACCTTTGCGCCCAAAGAGTGGCAGTTCGACTCACAGGCCCTGGGCTACACCCTGCTGACGCTGATGCTGTCCCTGCAGGCCTCGTACGCCGCTCCCCTGCTGCTGCTGGCCCAGAACCGCCAGGACGATCGCGACCGCGTCTCCCTTCAGCAGGACCGCCAGCAGGCCGCCCGGAACCTCGCGGACACCGAGTACCTCACCCGCGAACTGGCCTCGCTGCGCATCGCCCTGCGCGAAGTGGCCACCCGTGACTACGTCCGTGCCGAGCTCCGCACGCTCCTGGAGGACATGCTGGAGGCCCAGGAGGAGTTGCGCGCCCATGGAACCGGCGACGCCAAGGCCGGCGAGAGCCCGCGCGAGAAGGTCAAGGACAAGCTCAAGGAAAAGCGGGACAAACAGCGCGGCCCGCGCACCCAGCAGATCCCCAAGGTCCACCCGCAGCACGCCGCACCGGCTGCACCCGCAGAACAGCCAGAAAGCCGGTCCTGACCGCATGAGCACCCCCTCCTCCGAGGCACTGAATGCTGCCCTGGAAACCGTCATCGACCCGGAACTCCGCCGCCCCATCACCGAACTGGGCATGGTGGATTCCGTGGCCGCCTCCGCGGACGGCATGGTCCGCCTGGCTGTACTGCTGACCATTGCGGGCTGCCCGTTGCGCGACACCATCACGGCAGACGCCACTGCGGCGCTGTCCAAGGTTCCGGGAGTGTCCGGCGTCGAGGTCGAACTGAAGGTCATGAGCCCGGAGCAGCGCAACGCGCTCAAGGAGCGGCTGCGCGGCCCGGGCGGCCAGCGGGGCGTCCCCTTCGCCCAGCCCGGTTCACTGACCAAGGTGTACGCCGTCGCGAGCGGCAAGGGCGGGGTGGGCAAGTCCTCCGTGACCGTCAACCTGGCGTGCGCGCTGGCCGCACAGGGGCTGCGCGTGGGCATCGTGGACGCCGACGTCCACGGCTTCTCCGTGCCGGCACTGATGGGCATCACCCAGGCGCCCACGCAGGTGGACGACATGATCCTGCCGCCGGTTGCCTATGGCGTGAAGGTCATTTCGATCGGTATGTTCGTCACCGGCAACCAGCCGGTTGCCTGGCGCGGCCCCATGCTGCACCGTGCCCTGGAGCAGTTCCTCACGGACGTCTACTTCGGCGACCTGGACGCCCTGTTCCTTGACCTGCCGCCGGGCACGGGCGACATCGCCATCTCGGTGGCGCAATTGCTGCCCAACGCCGAGATCCTGGTGGTCACCACGCCGCAGGCCGCGGCCGCGGATGTGGCCGAGCGGGCGGGCACCATCGCCACGCAGACCGGCCAGAAAGTGGCGGGAGTCATCGAGAACATGTCGTTCCTGGAAATGCCCGACGGCGGCAGGATGGAACTGTTCGGAAGCGGCGGCGGCGCCGTCCTCGCCGAACGGCTGAGCGCCGCCGTGGGCAGCGACGTTCCGCTGCTGGGCCAGATCCCCCTGGACATCCGGCTGCGTGAAGGCGGCGACGCCGGCCGGCCGGTGGTCCTGGACGCCTCTGGGACGGCCGCAGCGCGGGCTCTCGCGGGCATCGCTGGGCAGCTGGCCACAAGGCCCCGCGGATTGTCGGGCATGCCGCTGGGGATCCAGCCGCGATAGCCCCGCTTGCCGGAGCCTTAGGTGGCTTCTGAGTCGAACGGTGCGCTTTCGCCGTCGGGCAGGCGCTCAATGGTCCGGGCAGGAGTCTTGGCTTCGCTCACCGTCTCGCCGGAGGAAACGGCGGCGGCTGCCGCTGCAACGGGGGCACCGGCACTGAGCGGCTTTGAGTCGTCATCGAGGAGCGCGTCCTTGATGATCCGGCGCGGATCGTACTGGCGCGGATCGTATTTCTTCCAGTCGACTTCATCGATGTCGATGCCGACTTCTTCCTTGATCTGCTCCCGGGCACCCGACGCCATGCGCCGGACTTCCTTCACCAGATTCGCCAGCTTCTGGGTGTATTCGGGCAAGCGGCTGGGGCCGATCACGAGTACGCCGATGATCAGGAGGAGGATGAACTCCGGGCCGTTGATTCCAAACACGCTACGAAGATTACCTTGTCTATGGTGCGGCTCATAAACCGGTGGGCCGGGCAAGTGTCCGGAGCCCCCGGACCAGGCGTTCCAGCCAGCTCTCGGGATCGGACACCCGGACCTCCGAGTGCAGTGAGTCGCCTGCCCGGACCAGCTCCGGGACGGCGTCATCGGCATGCTCCGCGGGCAAATCGGACGTGTAGCTGAGCACGGCAGCGGAGGTCTTGTAGACGGCTCCCCACGGCGTTCCCTGGGTGACGGACAGTTCAGCGTTGCCGCTGCCCGCCGGATCCCCGAGGTGCTCCTCGATCACGGTGGCGTGGTACTGGCCGCTCCGGAGCCGCAGCTCGACGTACGGGTGTCCTTCGTGCAGGGAGGCGTGCGCGGAGACCAGCTGGAAGCCCAGTCCGGCAAGCTCCGGGCAGACCCAACCCTCCCCGCGCAGGCTCTCCAGCTGTTCCGGACCCAGGTTCACGGTTGTCCCGGGGCTGAACGTCGGCAGGATCGCCGCGGCGGCCTGCCGGGCGGTGCCGCCATCCACCGTGGCACCCACCATGCTCCGGGCTTCGCGCTGTCCTGCCAGCGCCACCTCCGGCGAGGGATCTCCCGCCACGGCGTAGGCAGCCAGGGCCAGGACGCCCGCACTGGCGGCGAGGCCTCCTGCGGCCACGGCCGCGACGCGGATAGCGTGCCAGGCACCGCGGCGCGGCGGCTGGACCGGTTCCTGGGCAAGTCGTTGGGTGTGCTGGATCAGGCGGGCTGCCAGGTCCTGGCTGGCCAAGGGCACGGCGGCGCCGCGCAGGCGTTCCAGGTACTGGCGTTCCCGGCGCACGGCGGACATGCACTGGGCGCAGCCCTGCAGGTGCCCGGGTTTCCGGCTGTGCCGCAGGGCAGTCAGTTTCCGGGTCCAGCCACCGGCAAGTCGTTTGCGCTGACCCATCGGGGCTTACAGGATGCCGGCGATGCGCGGCATCTTCAGGCGTGGCTTCCGGGCCGCCAGCGGGCGGGGATCACGGTGCGCGAGTTTGTCGCGCAGCATGGTGCGGCCGCGGTGGATCCGGGACCTGACGGTCCCCAGCTTCACGCCCAGCGCCTCGGCGACCTCGTCGTAGGAGAGTCCCTCAAGGTCGCAGAGCACGACTGCGGCACGGAAGTCCGGCGGCAGTTCCTCCAGGGCGCGCTGCACGTCGAGGTCCAGGTTGTTGTGCTCGAAGCTCTGTTCCGGGCCCGGCTCCCGGCCGGGCAGCCGCGACTCGGCGTCCTCGGCCAGGGCGTCAAAGCGGATCCGGCTCTTGCGCCGGGCCTGGTCCAGGAAGAGGTTGGTGGTGATGCGGTGCAGCCAGCCGTCCAGCGTGCCGGGCTTGAAGTTTTCCAGCGAGCGGAACACGCGCACGAACACTTCCTGGGTAAGGTCTTCGGCGTCGAACTTGTTGCCGGTCAGGCGGTAGGCCAGGCGGTAGACCTTGGCGGAGTGGTTGGCAACCACGTCTTCCCAGCTGGGCATGACCCATTCGCTGGCGGCCGCGTCGGCGGCTTCTGTTGTCTGGACTGGCGCAGCATGTGATGCCGGCATCGTCCGCTCCCCTCAAACTGTGTGTCACCAGTGGTTCGGTGCCGCCCACCACCTGAATGGCCGGACATACATCATCCCAAGTTTGTCTGGGAATTTCCTGACCGAGGGCTCCATTCCCCGCAGGGCGAACGGGCACGCAACACATCCGGTCCGGGGCCCCGGAACGCCGGGCGGCCGGGCCGGACACAGTAGTCTGTTAGAAACACCCCCGAGCCGCGGAGAGCGAACCCCTACATGAGCGCCGACAAGTCAACCAGCTGGTCCTATGCGGAAGATCTGCCTGCCGAGGATGACGTGTTGCTGCGTGCCCGGGAACGCTCCTTCGAGCTCGGCGTGACCCCCATCAGCGCAGGGGTCGGAGCGGTGCTGACCGTGCTGGCCGCCGCCTCCAAGGCCCAGACCGTGGTGGAGGTCGGCTCGGGCGCGGGCGTGTCCGGTGTCTGCCTGCTGCGCGGCCTCAGCCCGCAGGCCGTACTGACCACCATCGACGTCGACGTAGAACACCTCAAGGCGGCACGCGAAGCCTTCCTGGAGTCCGGCAGCCCGGCGAACCGCACCCGGACGATTTCCGGCCGTGCCGCGGACGTGCTGCCCAGGCTGACAGACGCGGCGTATGACCTCGTGTTCATCGATGCGGACAAGCCCAACTTCCCCGGCTACGTTGAGCAGGCCATCCGGCTGCTCAAGTCCGGCGGCACCCTGGTCATCAACGACGCCCTGGACAAGGACCGCGTATCCAACCCTGCCGCCCGGGATTCCACCACCGTGGTGCTGCGCCAGGTGGGCAGGGCCATCCGCGACGACGACCGCCTCGCGTCCGCCATGCTCCCCACCGGCAACGGCCTGCTGGTGGCCGTCAAGAAATAGCCGGTCCGGCCGTTAAACATGAAGGCAGGGCGCCGGCGTTGGCCGGGCCCTGCCTCAGTGAATCTATTCGGTAACGCCTACGAGGCATTCCTTGAGGTTCGCCGCTTCTGCTGCGTTGAGTTCGACCACGAGCCGTCCTCCGCCCTCGAGCGGCACACGCATGATCAGGCTGCGGCCCTCTTTGGTTACTTCCATAGGGCCGTCGCCAGTACGTGGTTTCATAGCCGCCATTAGGAAAATCCCCTCCATTTGTCCCAGATCACTCCAGCCCGGCCGGGCTGGGTCCGCGTCACAACTGCAGCCCCGATGGCGCTGTCTTGGCAGCCGCCGTGACTGAGCACCTGTAGGTGCCTTTGTCCCCGCTTACACTCCATTATCCCGTACTTACCCGTCCGTAGCTAATCGCTGGACTTTTTGTCCGGGCTTTGTTCGTGGCTTGGATCACTGCTATGAGGGCCGCATCAAGGCGGATAGTCGCCGCCTCCGGGGAGCTGCGCCCAGGCCCACAGCCAGACAATCCAGACGATCTGGAGCAGCGAAAACATCACGACGACGGTTCCCCGGTACGCCTTTGAGCGCGAGAGAAGCGCCGCGCCGAGCGCCAGGGGAAACAGCGGCAGCAACATGCGGAAGGTGCTGGTCTGCGGGTGCAGGAACACCAGCAAGTAGCCCATGTAGCAGGTGCACCACAGCCGCAGTTCCAAGCCCAGCGCCCGGACGGGGCGGGAAACCATCAGCAGGGCGAAGAGCCCGGCGAAGACAAACGGGGCCATGATTCCCAGGACCGGCCCGAATAGCATCCGGCCCGTGTCGAACCAGGGCTTGAAGGGCACCAGGTCGTGTCCGCGCCACACGGTTTCGGTACGCGTATAGGCGGCGGGATCCCCCGTCGTGGCCCAGGCGATGGCCGGCCAGGCCAGGGCCCCCAGCCCGCTCACCAGCACCAGGGCCGCGAGCGAGGCCAGTTCCCGCGCCGGGGGTGCGTCCTCCGGCCGGCGGGGGCCGAACCTCAGCCAGAGCCGGTGCAGCAGCAGGAAGCCCATCATGGCCGCAAAGGGCACGCCGGTGGGCCTGGAGAGGCACATCAGCAGCACCACGGGCATGGCCGCCAGGTACCGGCGGCGCACCACCAGCAGCAGCGCAGCGGCAAGAAGAAGGATGTTGAGCGGTTCCGCGTACGGCACCTGGAGGATCGCGGAGACGGGAAACGTGGCGAAGAAGGCCACGCCCCACAGCGCCGTGCGCCGTCCCGCGAATTCGCGGAAGAGCCGGAACACCACAAGTGCCGCACCGAGCCCCGAGACCATCGCGACGGCGGTCAGCGACTGCAGCGTGCCCAGCCCCGTGACAGTGCCCAGCCCCCTGGCCAGGAACGGGAACAGCGCGTAGAAGGCCCAGGCGTTTTCCTGGACGTCACCCTGCCCGTTGACGGGGAGCGTGGGCGGATAGCCGTTGTCCGCGGCTTCGGCGTACCAGCGGCCGTCCCAGATGGTGATGAAACTCCAATAGTCCGGCGCCGCAGGAAACCACGGGTTGACGCCCTGGTGGATGGCCGCGGCCATGAAGATGCAGGCGCTCAGCAGCCTTGCGGCCACGTACACAAGCGTGGTCTGGAGCCACCAGGGCCAGTGGGCCATGCGGGCCGCCGCACCCGAAATGCTCCGCCACAAACCCTCGGTGGGACCCACAGGCACGTGCTGCAGGGGCGCGGAAGGGCTCACTGGGTGCTCCCGCCCGTCTCCGCTTCCCCCTCCGGAAGATCGCGCAGCCCCCGGGGCCCGCTTTCCCGAAGCCCGCTTTCCCGGAGAAGGCCCAGCCGCTCGATTTCCCGGTCCTTCGCGGCAAGCTGCTCACGCAGGTCATCGAGGACCTGGTCCACCTGGTCCATCCGGTACCCCCGCAGGCCGAGGGCGAAACGCACGCGGTCGACGTCGGGCGCTGTCGCCTGGGCAGGCAGCAGGACCGGCGGCAAGTTCGGTACCGGCTCGTCAAGCCCCGCGCCGAAGGACCGGCCGGTCCGGGCGATCCCGACACCGAAGGCCAGGGCGGCGCCGAGGAGGACGATCGCAAGGAAAACCAGGAAGAAGCTCACAGCACCCATCGTGCCAGAAACCACGGCCTGCTATTCCGGGCGCTGGTCTCCGTTGGTTCCGGCCGGCCGCGGAACGCCGTGCAGGACGCGGTGCACGGCCTCTGCGGGATCGTCCACCAACTGAATGAGGTCGAGGTCCTTCTCGGACACCATGCCCTCGCCCACCAGGGTTTCGCGGATCCAATCGATCATGGGTCCCCAGAACTTGACGCCGAGCAGCACGATGGGGAACGACGTCACCTTGCGGGTCTGGACGAGGACCATGGCCTCGAACAGCTCATCCAGGGTCCCCAGGCCGCCGGGCAACACCACGAAACCCTGCGCGTACTTGACGAACATGGTCTTGCGGGCAAAGAAGTAGCGGAAGTTGATTCCGAGGTCCACCCAGCGGTTCAGGCCCTGCTCGAAGGGCAGTTCGATGCCGAGCCCCACGGAAACTCCACCGCCTTCCACGGCGCCCTTGTTCGCGGCTTCCATGGAACCAGGGCCACCACCGGTGATCACCGCGACTCCGGCTTCGGCCAGCTTGCGTCCGACGTCCACGCCCATCTCGTAGTACTCGGTGCCGGGCTTGGTCCGGGCCGAGCCGAAGACGCTGACTGCCGCGCCGAGGTCGGCCAGGGCGCCGAAGCCCTCCACGAATTCGCTCTGGATGCGCAGCACCCGCCACGGGTCGGAGTGGACGAACTGTCCAGGACCCCGCGAGTCCAACAAATGCTGATCGGACATTCCGCCCGTCGCCTGTTTGCGCCGCAGTTCCAAGGGTCCCTTGTGCCGGGCCGGGGCCTCTGCGGCGGGAACCGGGGTGGCGGCCGCGCGGCCATTGGCATCTGGAGAAGGAACTGGGTGCTGGCTGATGCTCATCGCCCAAGGCTAGCGCGTATGAAAGCATGCTTGGTTCCGGCACGGCGCCAATCTGCATTGCAAGCTGATATACGGCTGCGCGGGAGGTTTCTGTTCAGTCACGATCTGGAGGATTGTGGCGTGACCGGGGTCATAATCGCCGGATTCTTCGCTAGATTCTTCCTATGACTACACAAGTGTCCGGCGAAGCACTCGTCTCCCTGAATGGCGTCAACAAGCACTACGGTCAGCTCCACGTACTCAAAGACATCAACCTGCAGGTGAACAAGGGCGAAGTGGTAGTGGTCATCGGCCCTTCCGGTTCGGGCAAGTCCACGCTGTGCCGTGCCATCAACCGGCTGGAAACCATCGACGTCGGCGAGATCTCGATCGACGGCAAGAGACTTCCGGAAGAAGGCAAGGACCTCGCCCACCTTCGGGCCGACGTGGGGATGGTCTTCCAGTCCTTCAACCTCTTTGCTCACAAGACGATCCTGCAGAACGTCACCCTGGGGCCCATGAAGGTCAAGGGCACGGACAAGGGAACCGCGGAGAAGGAGGCCATGGCACTCCTGGAGCGCGTCGGCGTCGGGCACCAGGCTCCCAAGCTGCCGGCCCAGCTGTCCGGCGGCCAGCAGCAGCGCGTGGCAATTGCCCGTGCGCTGGCCATGAAGCCCAAGGTGATGCTGTTCGACGAGCCCACCTCGGCGCTTGACCCCGAGATGATCAACGAGGTCCTGGACGTCATGGTCCAGCTCGCAAAGGAGGGCATGACCATGATCGTGGTGACCCACGAGATGGGCTTTGCCCGCAAGGCCGCCGATCGCGTGGTGTTCATGGCCGACGGCCAGATCGTGGAGGACGCCAAGCCCGAGGACTTCTTCACCAATCCGCAGAGCAACCGTGCCAAGGATTTCCTCTCCAAGCTCCTGTCCCACTAGCACGTTCCCAAGATCGCACCCAGGCCGTAAGGGCGGCCACCTATGAAAGGAATGTCATGAAGGCTTTTATTACCCGGAGGAAGTCGCTCCTGGTGGCGGCCGGCGCGGCGCTTGCGCTGTCGCTGAGCGCCTGTGGGGGCGGCACCACCACCACGCCCCCGGTGAACACACCCACCTTTGCGTCCGGCACCACCATGGAGAAGCTGAGCAAGGCCGGGAAGATCACCATCGGCACCAAGTTCGACCAGCCGCTCTTCGGCCAGAAGGGCCTCGACGGCAAGCCCGTCGGCTTCGACGTCGAAATCGGCAAGGCCATCGCGGCCAAGCTCGGCCTCTCGGCTGACAAGATCGAATGGGTCGAAACCGTGTCGGCGAACCGCGAGCCCTTCATTGAGCAGGGCCGCGTGGACATTGTGGTGGCCACCTACACGATCAACGACGCCCGCAAGCAGAAGGTCTCCTTCGCAGGCCCGTACTACGAGGCCGGCCAGGCCCTGCTGGTGAACAAGGACGATTCCTCCATCACCAAGCCGGAAGACGTCAAGGGCAAGAAGGTCTGCTCCGTGACCGGTTCGACGCCGGCCAAGACGATCGTCGAGAAGTACCAAGCCGAACTGGTACCTGCCGCGAACTACACCGCCTGCCTTGAGCCGCTGCGCAACAAGCAGGTTGTTGCCGTGACCACGGACAACGTGATCCTGGCCGGCTATGTGGACAAGGAGCCGGACGCCTTCAAGCTGGCTTCCGACCAGACCTTCACCAAGGAGCCCTACGGCATCGGCCTGAAGAAGGAAGACACCGTCTTCCGCAACTGGATCAACGACCAGCTTGAGGCCTTCGCGAAGGACGACACCTACAAGAAGGCCTGGGAAGCAACGGCAGGCAAGGTCATCAAGACCGTCCCCGCGCTCCCCACGATCGTCCGCTACTAGCCGGAACCCGGCAGCTGCCGCCGTTGAATGACCGTGACGGCGGCAGCTTCCGACCCAGGATCCAATCCCTGTTCCGCCGCAGCCGAAGGAAGCCATGGACGCCATCTTCGAAAGCCTCCCGCAATACTGGGACGGATTTCTCAGAACCTTGTTTCTCGCCGTCGTATCGGGTGTCATCGCACTCCTTCTCGGCACCCTCCTGGCCGCAATGCGCGTCTCCCCAGTCGCTGCCTTGCGGGGCTTCAGCACGTTCTACGTTGAAGTCGCCAGAAACACCCCCCTCACCATCATTTTCTTTTTCTCCGCCATCGTCCTCCCCCGGCTTGGCGTCAAGTTCGAGCAGTTCGAAGTCGCCGCCATCATTGCCCTCAGCAGCTACACCGCCGCGTTCGTGGCCGAAGCCGTTCGGTCCGGCGTCAACAGCGTTCCGGTGGGCCAGGCCGAGGCCGCACGCAGTGTGGGCATGACCTTCACCCAGGTCTTGGGATTCATCGTCCTGCCGCAGGCCCTGCGCACCGTGGTCCCGCCACTCATCAACATCATGATCGCCTTGGTCAAGAACTCATCCGTTGCGGGTGCCTTCTTCGTCCTCGAACTCTTCGGTTATGGCCTCCAGCTGTCCAACAGCCGTGGCGATGCCGTCATGTGGATCCTGATCGGTGTGGCGTTCTTCTACCTGCTGATCACGGTGCCCCTGGGCCTCCTGGCTCACTTTGTCGAGCGAAAGGTGGCGATTGCCCGATGACTTCGGTTCTCTACGACGTACCGGGCCCCAAGGCCCGCCGCATTTCGCTTATTGGCTCCGTGCTCGGTTCGATCATCATTGCCGGCGGCGTGGTGGGAGCCATCGTCATCTTGTCTTCGCAGGGCATCTTCAACGCTGCGCGTTGGGAAGTCTTCGTCAACGAATCTGCCAAGGATGTGTGGACCCAGCTCGGCCTGGGTGTCCTCGCCACCTTGCAGGCGGCAGGCGTGGCCGCAGTCATCGCCTTCCCGCTGGGCGTGGCCCTGTGCCTGCTGCGCATCTCCCTGATCTCGTGGATCCGGGTCCCTACCCAAGTGGTGCTGGAATTCCTACGGGGCATGCCCGTGGTCCTGATGATCCTCTTCGTGCTGCTGGTCTTCGCGACCAGCCCGTTCGTGGCAGTCGTCAGCGGCCTGGTCCTCTACAACGCCGCAATCTTCGCGGAGATCCTGCGGGCGGGCATCCAGTCCCTCCCCAAGGGGCAGCGCGAGGCCGGCCTGGCCATCGGGCTGCGCAGCTTCCAGTCGCGGATGAGCATCGAGTTCCCGCAGGCCATCCGGCGGATGCTCCCCTCGCTCATTGCGCAGCTGGTGGTACTGCTCAAGGACACCTCGCTCGGCTACATCGTGGCCTACGAGGAACTGCTGAGGAAGGTCAAGCTGATCTCGGACCTTGAGCCCAGCCTGTTGTTCTCCGCGTTCTTCGTGGGCGCGGCCATCTACATCCTGATCAACCTGTCGGTTTCCCGGCTGGCGATCTGGATCGAACGCCGCGGCTCCAATAAGGCCGCAGGCGGAGTCGCATCCGCCATCAAGACGGTTGACCTGCAGCTCGACCAGCCCGGACCGAAGTAAAGAACCTTCCGTCCACAGCAGGCCTTGGCAAAGAAGGTCCGCAGCCACCAGGCTGCGGACCTTCTTTGCCATAGGGTTCGTCGCGGGCTACTGGCCCAGCCACGTCCGCAGTGCGCGCAGGCACTCGCGGATGGCGTCGGCGTCGACGTGTTCATTGTCCTTGTGTGCCAGCAGCGGGTCGCCGGGCCCGAAGTTCACCGCCGGGATGCCCAGCTCACTGAAGCGCGCGACGTCGGTCCAGCCATACTTGGGCTTGGGCTCGGCGCCCACGGCGGCCACGAAGGACGCGGCGGCGGGGTGGTTGAGTCCCGGGCGGGCGCCGGCCGCGGCGTCGGTGCGGACCACATCGAAGCCGTCCAGGAGCTCACGGACGTGGGCCTCGGCCTGGTCCGGGGTCTTGTCCGGGGCGAAGCGGTAGTTGATCTCCACCACGCAGCGGTCAGGGATGACGTTGCCGGCCGTGCCGCCGTTGATCCTCACGGCGTTCAGGCTTTCGCGGTAGTCCAGGCCGTCAACGTTGATGGTGCGCGGCTCGTAGGCATCCAGCCGGGCCAGGATGGGGGCGGCGGCATGGATGGCGTTGCTGCCCATCCACGCCCGGGCCGAGTGCGCTGCCTCGCCAAGGGTAGTGACTTCGAAGCGGCTGGTGCCGTTGCACCCTCCCTCAACGGTGCCATGGGTGGGCTCCAGGAGGATGGCGAAGTCGCCGCCCAGCAGGTGGCCGTGGTTGCGGACGAGCCGGCCCAGGCCGCTCTTCACGGCTTCCACTTCCTCGTGGTCGTAGAAGACGAAGGTGACGTCTTTGCCGGGCTGCGCGCCGGCGTCGAAGAGTGTGGCGGCAAGCGAAAGCTGCACCGCCACGCCGCCCTTCATGTCGGTGGTGCCGCGGCCATAGAGGATGCCGGAGCCGGGGACGCCGGACTCCCACTCGGCCGGAACCGTGCCGCGCGAACCGTCAACGGTGGGCAGCGGGACGGTGTCCAGGTGCCCGGCCAGGATGACCCGTTCGGCGTGCCCCAGATTGGTGCGGGCGATGATGGAGTCTCCGTCACGGACCACTTCGTAGACCGGGATCGCGCGCAGTGCGGACTCGATGGCGTCGGCTAGCACGGTCTCGTTGCCGGAAACGCTGTTGATGTCGATCAGCGCGGCGGTCAGCAGGGCGACGTCCTGGCGCAGGTCGAGGAGGGCGGGAGCGGATTGAGCAGTCACCCGTCCACTTTATCCCGCGTTATTGCGACCGGCTCCGGTAGCCCGCGTTTCAACCCAGCCGCGGGCGCTCGATACACTGGGGCCATGACTGAAACCGCTTCTTCCGCTGTGCCCGCAAACGACCGTTCCGCCTACGGCTTCGGCCTGGCCACCATCGCCACCTCGGCCACCGGGGAAGCAACCGTGCTGGACGTCTGGTTCCCGGCACCGGCCCTGGGCACCGCCGCAGAGGCCCTGCGCGATGTCGAGAACGCCGACGAAAGCCTGGCCACGCTGGCCGCCGACGGCATCGACGCCGATCGCGGCACCGAGCAGAAGGTTGTCTTCGCCCAGATCGACCTCGACGCCGCCCCGGCCGACACCGCCGACGCCTACCTGCGCCTGCACCTGCTCTCGCACCGCCTGGTCCAGCCCAACAGCATCAACCTGGACGGCATCTTCGGCAAGCTCCCCAACGTGGTGTGGACCAACTTCGGCCCCGCCGCCGTCGAGGGCTTCGAACTGACCCGCGCCCGCCTGCGCAAGCGCGGTGCCGTGGTGGTCTACGGCGTGGACAAGTTCCCGCGCATGGTTGACTACGTTGTCCCCACCGGCGTCCGGATCGCCGACGCCGACCGCGTCCGCCTCGGCGCCCACCTTGCCGAAGGCACCACCGTCATGCACGAAGGCTTCGTGAACTTCAACGCAGGAACGCTGGGTACCTCCATGGTGGAAGGCCGCATCTCCGCGGGCGTGGTGGCCGGTGACGGCACCGACGTCGGCGGCGGCGCCTCGATCATGGGCACCCTGTCCGGCGGCGGCAAGGAACGGATCTCCCTGGGCGAACGCGTGCTCCTCGGCGCCAACTCCGGCGTGGGCATCAGCATCGGCGACGACTCGGTGGTGGAAGCCGGCCTCTACGTCACCGCCGGCACCCGGGTTCGCGTTCCCGGCCCGAAGGATGCCGACGGCGAGGACACCAGCAAGATCGTCAAGGCCGTGGAACTCTCCGGCGTTCCCAACCTGCTGTTCCGCCGCAACTCCACCACGGGCGGCGTGGAAGTCCTGCCGCGCAAAGGCCAGACGGTGGAGCTGAACGAAGCACTGCACGCCAACTAGCAAGAAATCCGTGATGCGCCGGCTCCGCCGCACAATCATCCTGGTGCTGGCGCTGGCCCTCGTGGCCGGCGCGATCTACACCGTGGTAGCTGTACTGCAGCGCTCCGAGACCCTCGTCTCGGAGCGCTGCGTCGCCGTCGTCGGTTCGGAGTCCTTCGAACTGGCCACGGACCAGGCGGCCAACGCCTCGCTGATCTCGGCGATTTCCGTGCAGCGCGGGCTGCCGCCGCGCGCCGCAAGCATCGCACTGGCCACGGCCATGCAGGAGTCCAAGCTGCGCAACATCAACCACGGCGACCAGGCCGGGCCCGACTCCCGCGGGCTGTTCCAGCAGCGGCCGTCCCAGGGCTGGGGCACCGAGGCCCAGGTCATGGACCCGGTGTACGCAACGAACGCCTTCTACGACGGCCTGGTCAAGGTTCCCGGCTACGAGGCCATGGAAGTGACCGACGCCGCCCAGCTGGTGCAGCGCTCTGCGTTCCCGCACGCCTATGCGCAGCATGAAGGGATGGGCCGGGCCTACGCCTCGGCCCTGACCGGCCACTCCGATGGATCGCTGGACTGCACCCTGCGGATGCCTGAGACCGCCGGCGACCCCAGCGATGTTGAGAGCAGCATGTCGACGGTGTTCGGTGCCGTGGCGGCCGACGCCCAGGGCCGCACCGTCCAGGTCAGTGCCACGGGCCCCCAGGCCTGGGCCATTGCCCAGTGGGCCGTGGCGAACGCCAAGTCGTTGGCAGTGACCCAGGTGGACGTGGAGGGCCACACTTGGAACCGGCAGGACCGCAAAGGCTGGCAAGCCTCCGCAGCGGCAGCCGGGACCGTGACGATCACCGTCTCCGCGCCGACCACCTAGAGCGTGCTGTCCGGGCGCGTGCGTCCCGGGCGCGTGCGTCCGGGCGCGTGCGTCCCGGGCGCGTGCGTCCCGGCGCGTTCGTCCCGGCACCTCTCAGGCGAGGATGTCCACCACCGGCTGGACGTAGCTGCGGAACACCTCGGGCTGCGAGAGCAGCTTGTGGCTCATGATCATCTTGTCGGGTTCCAGGTACCAGGCCCGCGGCTCCTTGAGCGGAAGTTCAATGATGGTCAGGCTGAAGTCCCGCGAACTCCGTCCAACCTCCAGCAGCCGGTCCTCCACCATGTCCCCCAGCACCGAGGCGGCGCCGCTGGCCTCCCGCACCGCCTCAAGCTCGCTGTACTCGTCAAGGCGGTCTCTGGCCCATCCCAGGGCAGCGCCGAAGTGTGCCTGCAGGACACGCTGCAGCGCCGGAGAATTGCCAAAGGCTTTGAAGTCCGGCGGAACCAGTTCAGGTGCCTGCTTCGGGTGCGCCCTGATCAGCTGCTCCCACCAGGCTTCCCACTCGGTCTTGAGGGCATGCACCCCGCCCACCTCGGCAGTGAGGTGCGTATGGTCGGCCTGCCGGACCTTGGGGGCGGCGTGTGACAGGGACGGTGTTCCGGCACCGTCCAGGCCAGCCACTTCCTTCAGGTAGAAAGCGATGAGCATTGGCCTGGAAGTATCCATGGTGATCCGCCAGCCCTGGCCGCCTGTATCGTGCATCCGAACGCCTCCTTGGCATGTGTCCGACGGTTTCCAGTCTATTCCCGTTGGACCCGGAGGTTAACTGGAAGGCGGCACGGCCTGGAAGGCGCTCAGATGGGAGGCGAGAACGTCACGGCAGACCTCGGCGGTCATCCATTCGGGCTGGAGCAGGGCGTGCATGCAGAGCCCGTCCAAGGTTGCCAGCAACCTCTCCGCCTCTGTGACCAGGTCCCGCTGGCCGGCACCGCCGGACGGCATCAGGTGCATGATGAGACGCCCGACGACGGCCGCCACTGCGCGGTGGCTGCGGGCCGCTTCGTCCACCAGCGCACGCTTGACCCTGGCGGCGTTCCGGAACGCCATCCAGACGCAGGCGTCCACGGCCAGTTCCTCGTCAAGGGGCAGGAACTGGCCCAGCAGGGTTAACACGGCCTCATGGTGGGCGGCGGTCCCGGGCTCCTGTCCCGTGACGTCATCCAGGCACGCCTCCAGCCGGTCGAGAATCCGGTCGACCACCGTGGCGAACGAGTATACGAGGAGCTCGTCGCTGCTGGCGAAGTAGTGCCGGACGGAGCCAACCACCAGTCCGGCCTCCTCGGCAACCTCGCGCAATGACGCGCGTTCGAGGCCATCGACGGCGATGATCCGGAAGACCGCTTCGACAACTTCCTGGCGCCGGGCTTCGGCATCAACAATCTTGGGCACCACTAGTTTTTAGCACGCTCGTGCCTTAATGCAGGAGCGGCACGCCGCCGTTTTCGGCTAGCGTAGTCACCATGAGAATTCTTGTCACGGGTGGCACCGGCTATATCGGTTCGCACACCGTTCTGTCCCTCCAGGAAGCCGGCCACGACGTGGTTGTCATCGACAACCTCGTGAACTCCAGCGAGGAGTCCCTGCGCCGGGTTGCCGAACTGACCGGCAAGACGGCGGCCTTCCACCACGTGGATCTCGTGGACGAGCCCGCCGTCGAGCAGGTCTTTGAGCAGCACGCCATCGACGCCGTGATCCACTTCGCCGGGCTCAAGGCCGTGGGTGAATCCGTGCAGGAACCCCTGGCGTACTACTACAACAACATCGTGGGCACCCTGAACCTGCTCCGAGCCATGGACAAGTACGGCGTGCGCTCCATCGTCTTCAGCTCCTCCGCAACGGTGTACGGCGAGCACAACCCCACGCCCTACATCGAGAAGATGGAAATCGGAGCCAACAACCCCTACGGCCGCACCAAGGAACAGATCGAGGACATCCTGACCGACCTCGGCAACGCTGACGAGCGCTGGCACATCGCCCTGCTGCGCTACTTCAACCCGGTGGGCGCCCACCCGTCCGGCCGCATCGGCGAGGACCCGCAGGGCATCCCGAACAACCTCGTCCCGTTCATCGCCCAGGTGGCCGTGGGCCGCCGCGAGAAGCTCATGGTGTTCGGCGGCGACTACGACACCCCGGACGGCACCTGCCAGCGCGACTACATCCACGTCGTCGACCTCGCCGATGGCCACGTGGCAGCCCTCAACCACATCGCTGACCGTCCGGGCGTCCGCCGCTGGAACCTCGGCTCCGGCAAGGGCTCCTCCGTGCTGGAGGTCCTGCGCTCCTTCGAGAAGGCCGTCGGACACGCGCTGCCCTACGAGATCACCGGCCGCCGCGCCGGGGACCTGCCCGCCTTCTGGGCCGATGCCTCCTCCGCCCTGGCGGACCTGGGCTGGTCCACCACCAAGACCGTGGACCAGATGTGCGAGGACCACTGGCGCTGGCAGAAGAACAACCCCTTCGGCTACAACGCCTCCTGACCCAACGCGGGGTCACTTACGGCCCGTCATGCCCCCTGGCATGGGCCGTACGTGACCCCGCGTTGCGTCTTGCAGGAGCGTGGAACGACAAAGCGGCCGCCCACCTCAAGAGGTGGGCGGCCGCCGTCGTTCAGTCCTTCAGACGTTCAGTCCTTCAGACGTTCAGTCCTTCGGGAGTGAGGCGTCCTTGCGTCAGTTGGCCGGGTAGTTCCGCTCGGGTTCCCCTGTGTAGAGCTGCCGCGGGCGGCCGATCTTGGTCTGGGGATCGTTGATCATTTCGCGCCACTGGGCAATCCAGCCCGGCAGGCGGCCGATCGCGAACAGCACGGTGAACATCTTCTCCGGGAAGCCCATGGCCTTGTAAATCAGGCCGGTGTAGAAGTCCACGTTCGGGTAGAGCTTGCGCTGGATGAAGTAGTCGTCAGCCAGGGCCTTCTCTTCGAGGCGCATGGCGATGTCCAGGAGTTCGTCGTTGCCGCCGAGCTTGCCCAGGATCTCGTGTGCCGTTGCCTTGATGATCTTGGCGCGGGGATCGTAGTTCTTGTAGACGCGGTGTCCGAAGCCCATGAGGCGGACGCCGTCTTCCTTGTTCTTGACCTTCTCCATGTAGTCCTCCGGCTTGATGCCATCGGCCTGGATCTGGCGCAGCATCTTCAGCACGGCCTCGTTGGCGCCGCCGTGGGCAGGGCCGAAGAGGGCGTTGATGCCGGCGGAGACGGAGGCGAACAGGTTCGCGTTTGAGGAGCCGACCAGGCGGACGGTGGACGTGGAGCAGTTCTGCTCGTGGTCCGCGTGCAGGATGAGGAGGAGGTCCAGGGCCTTGGTGACCACCGGATCCATCTCGTACTGCTCGGCCGGCAGGCCGAAGCTCAGGCGCATGAAGTTCTCCACAAGGTTCATGGAGTTGTCCGGGTACAGCATGGGCTGGCCGATGGACTTCTTGTGCGCGTAGGCCGCGATGACCGGGAGCTTCGCCATGAGGCGGATGGTGGAAACTTCCACGTGCTCCGGGTTGAACGGGTCCAGGGAGTCCTGGTAGAAGGTGGACAGCGCCGAGACGGCCGAGGAGAGCACGGGCATCGGGTGGGCATCGCGCGGGAAGCCGCCGAAGAAGCCCTTGAGCTCCTCGTGCAGCAGGGTGTGGCGGCGGATCTTCTG
This sequence comes from Arthrobacter sp. CJ23, assembly GCF_024741795.1. Taxonomy (NCBI): domain Bacteria; kingdom Bacillati; phylum Actinomycetota; class Actinomycetes; order Micrococcales; family Micrococcaceae; genus Arthrobacter; species Arthrobacter sp. CJ23. The sequence continues at coordinate 3,237,882 of NZ_CP102950.1, forward strand.
GTCGAACGCTTCCAGTTCCGTGGGGCTCGGCAGGTTGCCGTAGATCAGGAGGTAGGAAACTTCCAGGAAGCTCGAGTGCTGGGCGAGCTGCTCAATGGGGTATCCGCGGTAGCGCAGGATGCCGGCGTCACCGTCAATGTAGGTGATGGCCGACGTGGTTGCTGCGGTGTTCATGAAGCCGGGGTCATAGGCCACGGCGCCCGTCTGCTTCAGCAGCTTGGAAACGTCGTATCCTTCGTTTCCTTCTACAACCTTGATGCGCGGCAGCTCAAGTTCGCCGCCGGCATGGCGCAGTGTCGCGCTGGTGGTCTCAGTCATGGAGTCCCCTTCATGAGGCCTCTGGGCCTCTGTAGAAAGCTTGATCCAACCAACATCTGGTCTCGCCGCCTGCGGCCCTGCTGGCGCAGGGTTCCAACGGCCAATCGGCTTTCTTGTTGAAAGCCACCATTGATAGTCAGTTAAAAAGCTACCGCCAGTAACCCCCCGGAACTAATCCGCTCCGGACGGTTACTGGCGGATTTCCGCGCCTTGTGTCACAAGTCACAGCATTGTTACCGGCCCGTGTTCAGCCGCTCGACGGCGGCGTCGATCCGTTCGTCGCTGCCCGTGAGGGCGACGCGGATGAATCCGTTCCCGGCGTCGCCGTAGAAGACGCCGGGGCCGACCACGATCCCGAGTTCCGCAAAGCGGGCCACCGTGTCCCAGGTGGCCTCGCCGGCCGTGGACCACAGGTAGAGGCCGGCATTGGACTCATGGATTGTCAGGCCGAATGCCTCAAGGGCCGGCACGATGCGTTCACGGCGGCCGCGGTAGAGGTCCTTCTGCGCCAGCACGTGGCTGGAGTCGCCCAGGGCGACCCGCATGGCTTCCTGGACGGGGAAGGGAACGATCATGCCGGCGTGCTTGCGGCTGTTGACCAGGTTCGCCATGATCGCCGAATCGCCGGCGACAAAGGCCGCCCGGTAGCCTGCCAGGTTGGACTGCTTGCTCAGGGAGTAGACGCACAGCAGCCCGTCCGTGGATCCGCCGGTTACCCGGGGATCCAGGATGCTCGGAACCGCTTCCCCGCCGCGCTGGGCATCCCATGCGTCCCAGCCAAGCTCCGCGTAGCATTCGTCGGAGGCCACAACGGCACCGATTTCGCGGGCCTGGGCGACGATCCGGTGCAGCGATTCGATGTCCCGGACGCTGCCGGTGGGATTGCCCGGGGAGTTGATCCAGATGAGCCGGACCCTGGCCCGCGTTGCCGCGTCCAGTTCGTCCAGATCGTCCGCGGCCACGGCCGTGGCACCGGCCAGCATGGCCCCGATGTCGTAGGTGGGGTAGGCCACGGTGGGCCGTACCACCACATCGCCTGAGCCCAGTCCCAGCAGGAACGGCAGCCAGGCCACCAGTTCCTTGGAGCCGACCGTGGGCATGACGTCCTGGGGATCCAGGCCCGGCACGCCGCGCCGTGCGGCGAACCAGTCCACCACTGCCTGCCGCAAGGCTTCGGTGCCGTGGACGGTGGGGTAGCCGTGGGCGTCCGATGCGGCGGCCAGCGCCTCACGGACCAGCCCCGGCGTGGGGTCCACGGGCGTCCCGATGGAGAGGTTGACGGCTCCCCCGGGATGCTTGCCGGCCGTGGCGACATAGGGCGCCATGGCCTCCCACGGGTAGTCAGGCAGGTTCAGGCCGAATGCGGGTGCCGCGGAAATCACAGGAAGCAGCCGCCCTTAGTGGTCTTGGTTCTGCGGCGGAAGGGCTGCGATGAAGGGGTGGTCCTTGCCAGTGTTGCCGATCTTGGCAGCGCCACCCGGGGAACCGAGGTCGTCAAAGAACTCGACATTGGCCTTGTAGTAGTCGGCCCATTCCTCGGGGGTGTCATCCTCGTAGTAGATGGCCTCCACGGGGCACACGGGCTCGCAGGCTCCACAGTCGACGCATTCGTCGGGGTGGATGTAGAGGGAACGCTCACCTTCGTAAATGCAGTCAACAGGGCATTCCTCGATACATGCCTTGTCCTTGACATCCACACACGGCTGCGCGATTACGTACGTCACGTCCCGACCTCTCCACGTTGTCCCGGACTGCTCCGGGTGAGACTCCCGGCACTTGGGCCGGACATTAGAATTCTGACCCTATTATCCACCAGTGCGATAACTCGAACCTACCCGGGCGTCTTAGTATGAAACGGTGAATCAGCCATTCCAGTACCCGCAGGAGTTTCTGCTGCGTGCCGCCGCCGGCATCCGTGTGGTGGTCCGGTACCGGATCGACGGCGGCCTGACCGATGCACTGGGCCAGCTTCTGGCCGTCGGCAGGGACTCCTGCACCGTCCGCACCCGTACCTCCGACGTCGAGATTCCGCTGGACCGGGTGGTCGCCGCGAAGGAAGTCCCGCCCGCGCCGGCCCGGCGACAGGCCGCACGGGACTGAATCACACGCCGGGTCCGGTCAGTCTGCCTCCGGGGCGTCGGGAAGCTTCTTCATCCGCCGCAGCGGCGAGAACCACACCGGCGCGCAGCACGCCAGGCTTCCTGCGACTCCGATCCACATCGTGGTGGTGACGCCCAGCCAGCTGCCCAACACCCCGGACGCCAGTGCCGCCAGCGGCATGACTCCCCAGACAACAAAGCGGATCGAGGCGTTCATCCGCCCCAGCAGCCGTGGCGGGCAGACGCGCTGCCGCATGGAGAGCTGCATGATGTTGTAGATCAGCACGCCGAATCCGAAGCCGAACTCCGCGATGACCAGCATCACGGCGGCGGCCAGCTGGCTCGGTGCGAAGACCGACAACGGCACCAAGGCCAGGAAGACGGCGCTCAGCAGCGAACCGAGCGGGATCACCGTACCTTCCCCCAGCCAGGCGGCGACCTTCGGTGCGGAAACGGCACCCACAAGTCCCCCGGCCGCCCCGACCGCCATGATGACGCCCATGTTGTGGGCCCCCAAGTCGAGCGTGCGCAGGACCAGGACAGGGAAGAGCGTCAGGGCAAGGGTGGTGAAGAAATTGACGCCCGCCGTGCAGACCACGATCCGGCTGATCAGGGGATGGCGGAAAACGAAGGAGAGTCCCTCGCGGACCTCGTGCGCGAGGGGGCGGCGTTCCTGCACCGGGGCCCGGCGCTCGCCGTCCTTGGTGGCGAGGAGGAACAGTGCAGAGAAGAGATAGCCCAGGGCTTCGCCGGCCAGGATCAGCGGCGCGGAGACCAACAGCAGCAGCCCACCACCTGCTGCCGGGCCGCCGATCCGGGCAATCTGTGCGGTGGCCTCAAGCTTCGAGTTGGCCTGCGGCACGTTCGCCGCCGGAACCAGCACGGGGATGTAGCTTTGGTAAGCGACGTCAAAGAACACCGTTGCCGCGCCCAGGACGGCGGAAACCACGAACAAGTGCCAGATCTGCAGGGTCCCGGACCACCACAGCAACGGCAGGGACGCGATGGCCGCCATCCTGATGAGGTCCGCCGCGATCATGGTGCGGCGCTTGAGCCAGCGGTCCACCCAGGCCCCGGCGGGCAGGCCGATGACCAGGAAGGCGGCAAGTGCCGAGGCGCCGAGGGCCCCGACTTCAAACTCCGTGGCGCTGAGCAGATCCACGGCCAGGACCGCGAACACCAACTGCCCCAGCTGGGTTCCGAACTGGCTGGCCGCCTGTCCGCTCCAGAACCGGAGAAAGTTGCTGTCCCGCCACAGCGAGGTGGCGCGCTCGAGTCCGGATAGCCGGATCGGCGTGCCGGAAACCGGCGAGACGTCTTTGCCCACTGGCACAGTCTGGTTCAGCTGGCGGCCCGGGTCAAACACCTAGCCAAGGTGTCGCCGGCTTTGCCGCCTCAACCGCGCGGCGACGACCAACATCACTATGGTGACGCCCGCGATCCCGTAGACCCAGGTGTTCCCGGCCGGATCGGCGAGGATGAGCTGCTTGCCTGGCCCGGCTGCCGCCAGCGCGCCCACGGCTGCGTAGCAGACGATCCCGGCAACCGCCGTCGGGAGCAGTGACCGCGACCAGGCAGCCAGCCACAACTGGACTGCAGCCAGCAGGACAAGCGCGGCGGCCGCTCCCCAGGAAACGTCGACGCCGGCAATCACCGCAGACTGTCGGTGCAGCGCCGTGCCTGCCAGGGCAGCAAAAAGAGCCGCCGGCACGGCCGCGGCAAAACCGCGCGCCGCACCGGCGACTCTCTTGTTCACTACCCTAACCGGCCGGACTATGCCTTGGCGCGGGCGCGGGTGGCCTTGGCGCGCTCGTTGGAGTCCAGGATGACCTTGCGGATGCGGATGGACTCAGGCGTAACCTCGACGCACTCGTCCTCGCGGGCGAACTCAAGGGACTCCTCAAGGGTCAGATCGCGCGGCGGCGTCAGGTTCTCGAAGGTGTCGGAAGAAGCAGCACGCATGTTGGTGAGCTTCTTTTCCTTGGTGATGTTGACGTCCATGTCGTCTGCACGGGAGTTCTCGCCGACGATCATGCCCTCGTAAACCTCGGAGGTGGGCTTCACGAAGAAGGAACCGCGCTCCTGGAGGTTGATCATGGCGAACGGCGTGACCACACCGGCGCGGTCGGCGACCATCGAACCGTTGGTACGGTATTCGATCGGGCCGGCCCACGGCTCGTAGCCCTCGGAGATGGAGGCCGCGATGCCGGCGCCGCGCGTGTCGGTCAGGAACTTGGTGCGGAAGCCGATCAGGCCACGGGCCGGAACGATGAATTCCATGCGGCACCAGCCGGTGCCGTGGTTGGCCATGTTGGTCATGCGGCCCTTGCGGGCAGCCATGAGCTGCGTCACGGCGCCGAGGTACTCTTCCGGTACGTCGATGGTCATGTGTTCCATCGGCTCGTGGATCTTGCCGTCGATGGTCTTGGTGACAACCTGCGGCTTGCCCACGGTCAGCTCGAAGCCTTCGCGGCGCATCTGCTCAACGAGGATGGCCAGCGCGAGCTCGCCACGGCCCTGGACTTCCCAGGCGTCGGGACGCTCGGTCGGGAGAACCTTGATGGAGACGTTACCGATCAGTTCCTTGTCCAGGCGGTCCTTCACCTGGCGGGCAGTGACCTTGGCGCCCTTGACCTTGCCGGCCAGCGGCGAGGTGTTGATACCGATGGTCATGGAGATCGCGGGATCGTCCACGGTGATCAGGGGCAGCGGCTGCGGGTTCTCGACGTCGGTGAGGGTTTCACCGATGGTGATCTCCTCGATGCCGGCGACGGCGACGATCTCGCCCGGGCCAGCGGACTCGGCCGGGACGCGGTCCAGTGCCTTGGTGGCCAGCAGTTCGGTGATCTTGACGGTCTTGAGCTCGCCGTTGGCACGTGCCCAGGCAACCTGCTGGCCCTTGCGCAGGGTGCCGTTGTAGATGCGGAGCAGGGCGAGACGGCCCAGGAACGGCGAGGCGTCCAGGTTGGTCACGTGTGCCTGCAGCACGCCGTCCGGGTTGTACGTCGGGGCCGGGATGTGCTCGATGATCGTCTTGAACAGCGGCTCAAGGTCTTCGTTGTCCGGTGCGGAACCGTTTGCCGGCTGGTCGAGGGATGCGCGGCCAACCTTGGCGGCGGCGTAAACGACGGGGACTTCGAGGACCTTGTCCAGGTCCAGGTCCGGAACTTCGTCGGCGAGGTCCGAAGCCAGGCCCAGCAGCAGGTCCATGGACTCGTGGACAACTTCATCGATGCGGGCGTCGGGACGGTCAGTCTTGTTGACCAGGAGGATGACCGGCAGGTGCGCAGCCAGGGCCTTGCGCAGCACAAAGCGGGTCTGCGGCAGCGGGCCCTCGGAGGAGTCGACGAGCAGGACCACGCCGTCGACCATGGACAGGCCGCGCTCCACCTCGCCACCGAAGTCGGCGTGGCCGGGGGTGTCGATCACGTTGATGGTGATGGTCTCGCCGTTGGACGACGGGCCGTTGTAGGCAACCGTCGTGTTCTTGGCGAGGATGGTGATGCCCTTTTCGCGCTCCAGGTCACCGGAGTCCATCACACGGTCTTCGAGGTGGTTGTGCTCGGCAAAGGAGTTGGTCTGCTTGAGCATGGCGTCGACCAAGGTGGTCTTTCCGTGGTCAACGTGGGCCACAATCGCGACGTTGCGCAGGTCACTGCGCGATGCAGTGTTTGCGGCGGTGTTGGTGGTGGTTTCAGACATGCGTAATGGCTCGATTCAGTGGTGAAGTCAGCTGTTGTATCGCGACATTTCCAACTGGAACGCACGACGGATTAGACCCGTTAACACAGGGCACCTTCCAAGAGTCTAGACGATATGGTATTTATTGGCCTAAAAATGACCCTGGGCACCACAAATTTGTGGCCTTCATCACACATTAACTGCCGTGGGCAAGGCTCCTCTTTCCGGCTGGTCATTCGGTCCCGGATGGCCGAGTATTGCAAGGACAGCAGGACCCATCCCGGAGAACATCGATGCGAACCACCACGGCCTTGATGCGCAGAGCCGCGCCGTTGATTGTCGCCGCCATGCTCCTGGCAGCCTGTGGGGCACCCACGGCGGATCCGATGCCCTCCGGTGCGGCATCCACCCCTTCTGCTGCCGCAGGCCAAGCCTCAGCCCCGCAGACGGCACGCGAACAAGGGGCCGTCCCCCAACTGCCCGTCGGTTCCCTCTACAAGAATCCCGCCAGCCAGCGCAACGAGCGGATCGTGGCCGATGTTGAACACACCGCCGTGCTGATCGGGGACTCCCAGTCCGAGCCGGACAACTCATGGCCACAGCGTGCCATCGCCGCACTCGGCTACAAGGTGCACCTCGTGGGCGGCGGCGGGACCGGTTTCGTGGCCGGTACTGCGGCCATCGGCAACTACGTCGATGCCCTGCAAGAGGGCGACTGGGCGCTTCCTTACGGCGATCCCCCCTTGGTGGTCATCCAAGGCGGCGGAAACGACGCGTCACGAGGGATTCCCGACGCCCAGATCCAGGCCAACGCCGTCAAACTCATCGCGGCTCTCAGGAAGCGCTACCCGGAGGCCCGGCTGGTCCTCGTCGGGACCCTGGCCAGGGGCGCCGCCAACGGCGGCGGACGGCGCACACAAGTGGATGCCCTCCTCGGACGGGTTGCGGCCAAGGAAGGCGTCGCCTTCGTCAGCGTCGGCGATTGGCTGACCCGGTACGACGCCGCCGGTGACCTTTTGGACGGCGTCCACCTGAAGGCCTCCGGCCACGCGAAGCTTGGCCCCATCCTTGCCCGCAGGCTTGCCGCTTTCGGCCTCGGCATCGGCCTGCCGCCCGGCGGCGTCAAGCCCTTGCCCGTGCAATAGCTCCTGTCAGCAAGCGCAAAGAGCCGGTGGCTCCTCCCTGGGAGGAACCACCGGCTCTTTCATGCTGCTGGCGTCAGGGACCGCTCAGGCCACCTCTGGCGGCAGCATGAGGCTGGCGCCGGGAATCGCGTTGAGGAGTGCCTTGGTGTACTCCTGCTGCGGGGCATCGAACACATGGTCCGTGGTGCCCGTCTCGACGAGCTTGCCCTTCTGCATCACACAGACATGGTCGGCGATCTGCCGGACCACGGCGAGGTCGTGGGTGATGAAGAGGTACGTCAGGCCAAGGTTGGACTGCAGTTCGGCGAGCAGGTTCAGGACCTGGGCCTGGACAAGGACGTCCAGGGCCGAAACCGCTTCGTCGCAGATGATCACTTCAGGATCCAGTGCCAGGGCCCGGGCGATTGCCACGCGCTGGCGCTGGCCGCCGGAGAGCTCGTTCGGGTACCGCTGCATGCTGGACTGTGGCAGCGCCACCTGGTCCAGCAGTTCCCGGACCTTCTTCTCGCGGCTCGCCTTGTCTCCGATCTTGTGGGTCCGCAGCGGCTCCTCGATGGTCCTGAAGATGTTGTACATCGGATCCAAGGAGCCGTACGGGTCCTGGAAGATCGGCTGGACCCGGCGCCTGAACTTGAAGACCTCACGGCTGTTCAGCGTGGAGGTATCCACGCCGTCGAAGATGATCTTTCCGGACGTCGGCTGCAGGAGGCTCAGCACCATCTGGGCCACCGTGGACTTGCCGGAACCCGACTCCCCCACGATCGCCGTCGTTGTTCCGCGCTTGACGCTGAAGGAAACGTTGTCCACCGCGGTGAAGTCCGTAGACTTCGCGAATCCGGAGCGCAGCTTGAAGACCTTGCTCAGGTTCTCAACCGTCAGCACGTCCTCGGGGAGCGCCTTCTCAACGAATGCTTCCGAGGGGGCCAGCAGTTCCTGCGACTCAATGCCCTGCTCCTTGGCCGCCTGGATGCGGCGGGAAGCCAGCGACGGCGCCGAAGCGACCAGGCGCTGCGTGTAGGGGTGCTGCGGGTTGCGGAGCAGTTCCAGCGAAGGACCTGCCTCGACCACCTGGCCGCGGTACATGACCACCACCTTGTCGGCACGCTCGGCAGCGAGGCCAAGATCGTGGGTGATGAGCAGGACAGCGGTCCCAAGGTCCGTTGTCATGGTCTCGAGGTGGTCCAGGATCTGCCGTTGTACGGTCACGTCCAAGGCCGACGTCGGTTCATCGGCAATCAGCAGCCGGGGCTGGCATGACAGGCCGATCGCGATCAGGGCACGTTGGCGCATGCCGCCCGAAAACTCGTGCGGGTACTGCTTTGCCCGGCGGGCCGAGTCCGGCAGTCCCGCCTCCGCAAGGACCTTGGCGACGTCGGCAGGATTGCTCTCCTTGCCGTTGGCGCGCAGGGTTTCGCGAACCTGGGCACCGATCTTCCAAACCGGGTTCAGGTTGGACATCGGGTCCTGGGGCACCATGCCGATGGTGTTGCCGCGGAGTTCAATCATGCGGCTTTCCGAGACATGGGCGATGTCCTCGCCGTCGAGCAGGATCTGGCCGCCGGACACCCGGCCATTGGCCGGCAGGAGGCCGATGGCGGCAAGGGCCGTGGTCGACTTCCCCGAGCCCGACTCCCCCACAATGGCGACGGTCTCGCCGGGCATGATGGTCAGGTGGGCGTTCTTGACCGCCTGGAAATCACCGTTGGCAGTCTGGAAGGTGATTTCCAGGTCCTTGATTTCGAGCAGCGGCCGCTCATCGGGAGTGCCGGCCTCGTTGATGGTGACGTTGGACGTCGTCATGTGTGAATCCTTCATCGCTGGCGGCTCTTGGGGTCCAGGGCGTCACGCAGGGCATCGCCCAGCATGATGAAGCTCAGAACCGTGACGGACAGGGCCAGGGAGGGGTAGAGCAGGACCTCGGGGTTGGTCCGCAGGGTTGACTGTGCAGCCGAGATGTCATTGCCCCAGGACATGACGTGCCCGGGCATGCCGATGCCCAGGAAGGACAGCGTTGCTTCGGTCACGATGAACACGCCAAGCTCCATGGTGGCCAGCACGATGATGGGCGCCAGGGCATTGGGCAGCACGTGGCGGATCAGGGAGCCGATACGCGAAACACCAAGGGAGCGCGCTGCAGTGACGAAGTCGGCATTGCGGACCTCGATGACGGCGCCTCGGGTAATACGGGCCATCTGGGGCCAGCCGAGCATCACGATCACCATGACAACGGTCCATACGCTCTTGTTTTCGCGGAAAAACGGCAGCTGGGTGATGACCAGGGCGCCGAGGACCAGCGGCAAGGCGAAGAAGATGTCGCCAAGACGCGCGATCACGGCGTCGATCCAGCCGCCGTAGAAGCCGGCCAGCGCACCGAAGGTAACGCCGATGATGAGAACGCAGATAACAGAGAACACGCCGACGGTCAGGGAAGCCTGCGTTCCGTGGATGATGCGCGAGTAGATGTCACAGCCCTGGAAGGTGAAGCCCAAGGGGTGGCCTCCAGTGGGCCCTGCCAGAGAGTCGGCGAGCTGGCAATTGTTGTTCGGCGGCGTCTGCGTGAACAACCCGGGGAACAGGGCCACAACTACCAGCAGCGCGATCATCAGCGCCGAAATGATGAAGAGGGGCCGGCGGCGGAGTTTCTTCCAGGCATCTGCCCACAGGCTCAGCGGGGCGGCGTCCACTTTCAGGGTGTCGGTGGCCAGCAGCGGGGTTTCGTCGATCGGAGCAACGTAGTGCTCGATTTGGCGGTTACTTTTCATAGCGGATCCTCGGGTCAAGCCAGGCGTACAGAAGGTCGACCAACAGGTTGGCAAACACGAAGACCAGCACCAGGATGCTGACGATGGCGACCACAGTGGGGCCTTCGCTGCGGAGAACGGCTTGGTACAGCTTCTGTCCGACGCCCGGGACGTTGAAGATGCCCTCCGTGACGATGGCGCCGCCCATGAGTCCGCCCAGGTTGGCGCCGAGATAGGTGACCACGGGAATCATGGAATTGCGCAGGATGTGGGCGAGGACCACGCGCGGCCGCGACAAGCCCTTGGCGGTAGCTGTGCGCACGTAGTCCGCGTTCATGTTTTCAATGACCGAAGCGCGGGTGAGGCGCAGCACGTAGGCAAAGGACACCAGACCGAGCACCGTGGCGGGAAGGAGCAGGCTGCCCCAGTCAGCGTTGGAACCGACCGTGGGCTTGGCCCAGCCCAGCTGCACGCCCACGACGAACTGCAGGACGAAGCCCAGGACGAACGTGGGCACGGCGATGACGACGAGCGAGGCCACCAGGACGGTGGAGTCGAAGATCTTGCCGCGGCGCAGACCGGCCACCAGGCCGAAGGCCACACCAAAGACGGCCTGGATGATCAGTGCTTCAACGGCAAGCATCGCGGTGACCGGGAAGATCCGGCCCAGGGTGGCCGCGATGGGCTGGCCCGTGAAGTCGACGCCGAGGTTGAGGGTGAAGAGGTTCTTGAGGAACAGCCCGTACTGGACCCAGAAGGGCTGGTCAAGGTTGTACTGCTGGCGCAAAGCCGCAATGACGGCCTCACTCGGGGGCCGGTCGCCGAACAACGCGGCGATTGGGTCACCCGGGAGGGCAAACACCATGAAATAAACGAGCAGGGTGGTTCCCAGGAAGACCGGGATGACCTGGAGCAAGCGCCGGAGGATGTACTGGATCACAGCTGCACCTCCGAGGCACTGGTGGAACTAAGGGGATTCATATGGGACAGCTTTCCTGCCGGATTCAAGGCCATGGGGGCCCGGCCGTGGCCGGACCCCCAATGGTTTATTGAGTTTGGACTGGTTCCTGAAGGACTACTTGGCGGTGATGTTGTAGTACTGCAGAACACCGTTCCAGCCGGAGTCAACGTTGGTAACGTTCTGGCTCCACACGGCCTGGCGGGCCGAGTACCAGAGCGGCAGGTTGGGGAGGTCCTTGAACAGGACTTCCTGGGCCTTCGTGAACTTCGCGTTGGCATCCGCAGTGGACTTGGCGCCCAGGCCCTCATTGAGGAGCTTGTCGAATTCAGCGCTGCTGTAGCCCTCGTAGTTGGCACTTGCACCGGTCTTCAGGAGCGGGCCCAGGAAGTTGTACAGCGAGGGGTAGTCGGCCTGCCAGCCTGCGCGGGTGAAACCGGGAAGGGTCTTGGCCTTGCGCAGGTTCAGGATTTCAGCGAACTTGGCGAAGGGCTGGCCCTCGGCCTTGATCCCGAGGTTGTTCTTCAGGTTGTTGGCAACGGCGTCGATCCATTCCTTGTTGCCGCCATCGGTGTTGTAGGCGAGCTGCAGGGTCTTGTCTGCAGGCCACTTGTTGATGGCTTCAGCCTTGGTCCACAGTTCCTTCGCCTTGGCGGCGTCGTACTTCAGGACATCGGAACCGGCAACGTTGTCGTTGTAGCCGTCAACCGACGGAGAGGTGAAGTCCTTGGCCGGGATACGGGTGCCGCTGAAGACAACCTTGGTGATTTCCTCGCGGTTGATGGCCATGGAGATGGCCTGGCGGCGCAGCTTGCCGGCTTCGCCCTGGAACTCCGGCAGGTAGCCGGGGATGTTCAGGGTGGAGTTGCCTGCATAGGCCTTGTTGAGGTTGTGGTCCGGGAAGTCCGTGGTGAACGTCTTGAGGGCGTTCGTCGGCAGGACGTCGGTGACGTCAAGGTTGTTGGCCTGGATGTCCGTGTAGGCGGGAGCCGGGTCAGTGTAGAACTTGAAGGTCACGCCGCCGTTCTTGGCAGCACGGGGGCCGCTGTAGTCGGCGTTCTTGACGAGGGCGATCTGGCTGTCATGCTGCCAGGCGCCGGTGGCGGCCATCTTGTACGGGCCGTTGCCGATCGGGTTCTCGCCGAAGGCCTTCGGATCCTTGAGTGCGGCGGAGGGCAGCGGCATGAAGGCACTGTAGCCGAGGCGGAGCGGCCAGTCGGCTTCCGGCTGGGACAGCTTCACCGTGATGGTGGAATCATCCTTGAGCACCAGGCCGGACATGGTCTGCGCGGTGGGGGCAGGCGTTTCGACTTCCTTGCCGTCGGCCCCGGTTTCCTTCTTGGTGGCGCTCACGTCAGCGTAGCCCTCGACTGATTCGAAGAAGCTGCTGTTGGCCTGGACGTTGGTGCTCAGAGCTGCATAGTTCCAGGCGTCCACAAAGCTCTTGGCGGTGACTTCCTCGCCGTTGGTGAACTTGGTGCCCTTCTTGACCTTGATGGTGTAGTTCTGTCCATCAGGAGACTCGATGGACTCAGCAATAGCGTTGACTGACTTGCCACTGGGGTCGTAGCTGGTCAGGCCTTCGAACAGGAGCTCAACCACGCGCCCGCCGTACACCTCGTTGGTGTTGGCCGGCAGCAGCGGGTGCTGCGGTTCGTTGCTGTAGGCGGTGATGATCTTGTTCGGGTCGCCTGCTGCCTGGGTGGAGCCGGTGGTGCCGGAGCCACCGCCGCATCCGGTGATGGCCAGAGCGGCGATTGCCGCAATGCCGAGAGCTTTGGAAGTGCGCGAGAAACGCATTCCGCCTCCTATTAGTCGTGGAGTTGGTCAAGGAAAATTCGTGATTTCCCCCCGAGGCAAGCACAGATTCCTACTGTGACGTTGCCTACATGTATGTGTAAGCCTAACCACATTGAGTCCGGAATGTGGAACACAATTGCCAAACTGTAACCGTTCCGCAACCTGACAGTTTGCGTAAAGTCTCCGAAATTTCAAGTCACAAGTTACCCGATGGTAGTATTCGCCTGTCTGACAGCAGGACAGGCATGATATCCGGCAAGCAAAAACCCCGGTTCCAGGGGAACAGATGACTCGAAGGGTAACCTCGCACCGTTTCCCAGGCGCGCCTTTTGGCCCCCGCCCACCATGAAGATCAGCCGTACACCGATCACTAAAGGAAGCCCATGCCCAACTCCTCCCGACCGTTGCGCAAGCTTGGATTCCTCACTATCGGCCTGTTCGATCCGGTGGATCCGGCCGCGGGCCACGAATCGACGTTGCAGGTCATCGAACTGGGCGAGCGGCTTGGGTTCGACAGCGCCTGGCTGCGCCACCGCCATCTTCAATTCGGAATCTCCTCCCCCATTGCGGTCATGGCCGCGGCCAGCCAACGCACCTCCCGGATCGAACTTGGAACCGCTGTGACCCCGATGGGCTGGGAAAACCCGTTGCGCCTGGCCGAGGACCTGGCCACCGTAGATCTGCTCGCCGGGGGGCGAATCAATCCGGGCCTGAGCGTCGGCGAACCAATGCACTACGACACGGTGAAGCAGGAGTTGCACCCGGATTCCGCCGGCCTGGAGGACTTCAGCTACGCCCGGGTGGAGCGGCTTGCGCGTTTGATTGCCGGGGAACCGGTCCGGGAATTTTCCGGCAAGCAGGGCGTCGTCGAGGAGTTCTCCAACCGCGTCGAGCCGCACTCCTCAGGGCTGCGTGACCGACTTTGGTATGGGGCGGCAAGCAACAAATCGGCCATCTGGGCCGGGGCAAACGGATTCAACCTGCTCTCCAGCAGCGTGATCTTCCCCGAAACGAACCAGGAACCGGTGTTTGCCCAGATCCAGCAATCACAGATCCGCGCCTACCGTGAAGCTGCCGCGGCAGCAGCCCAACCGCACGGAGCCGCCCGCGTATCGCAAGGCCTGGTGGTGATCCCGACCGATTCGGCGTCAGCGAACCAGCGCGAAAAGTACCAGCGATACGTCGATGAACGCACGCCCCGGACCCGGGCGCCGCAGGGGCCACGAGGGATGCTGTTCGCCCCCGACCTCATCGGCACCAGCGAACAGATCGCGGAACAGCTCTACGCACACGCGGGATTCCAGGAGGTCGACGAAGTGGCGTTCGCGCTGCCCTTCAGCTTCGACCATGAGGACTACGTCCAGATCCTCACCGACATCGCCACCACCTTGGGCCCCGCCCTGGGTTGGTCCCCGGCCGGGTAGGCGTTGCCCGACTGCCCGCGGCCACTGCAAGCCCCTTGAAGCGCACGCTGAGACCGAGAATCCACCGGGGACCAACGGATCATTGCCGGGGCTGTCTGCTTGTCTTGCGGACCTGGCGTGGTCATGGCGGGCATCATCCGACCATGTAGACCATGCCGCGTCCCTCAGCAGCGAGGTTCGCCGTAAAGGTCCGCGCCTGCCGAAGGTAGCTCACGACATAGTCGACCTCACCATCAAAGTCCCGACTGAAGCAATGCGATTCCCGCAGCCGCGACTCCACGTCCTCGTCAGAGACATCTTCCAGGTCCCTCGCGACACCCAAAACCTCCGGTGGGGTCAATGTCCGCACCCAAGGCTCCCAACCCATGTCGTTCATGACCACTGCGCCCTCGAACATCCGATAGGCAGGACGGGCGATCGGGTCTGGTTCCGCTGGTGCAGTGGGGCACTGCAAATGCCGCCATGCTTTGTCGAGGTACAGCATGTTCCGATAAGGCACCGCTTGCTCAAACGTCGGGGTGCTGATCGTGGCACCGTGTTCGAATCCCCATGCATCGGCGAGCGGATCATCGGAGAGAAAGCTGAGAGGATGGCAAGGGCTTGATCGGTCAGGTTGCCGTCGAATGCGTACGCGTAGTATCTGATTCCCATTCGCCAAGCATCGCCGGACTGCGGGCTGCACGTAACCGCCGCCTTCGGGTATGTGGATAAACCCTTGTGGTTCCTTGGCAGCGAGGGCCAGCTCCTCCCAGTGCCAGGGACTCCGTCCCTTACTGCCCGAGCACCTAAATGCTCCGTTTCAGCCCGACGTGGGCAGTCCGATATCCGAGTCGGGTGTAGAAGGCTCGAGCCCGTTCCCGTGCTTCGTCTGTGGTTACTTGTGCCAGTTGCGCCCCACGCGCACGCCCAAAATTGTGTGCCCACTCAAGCATCGCGGTGCCCAAGCCATGTGAACGTTCCGCGGCCGCAACTCGCAGTCCCTCGATCTGTAGTCGGGAAGAACCACCCCGGGAAAGACCCGGAATGACCGTCAATTGCATCGTGGCAACGATGCGATCGGCACCATTGCGGACAACCCCAAGATAGTTGGAACTGTCGCGAACAACCACGTTGTAGGCCGCCTCGTATCGTTCGAGCCCGACGCACTCACGATCGGGACCGAACTGATCATCAGACAGCAGCGCGGCGATGGCCTCAACATCATCGCGCCCCGCCCGTTCCAGCCTGAAGGTCCGGCCCCCCACCCGCAGCAGTCCTCGAACCGAGGATCGAGCATCTGCCTGCAAACGAGCGACCAGCAGATCAAGCCATCCGCCGACGTTGGCTCGAGCCTCAACGGTGTCGGGATAACGGCATCTCAAATGCAAACCGGACTCGTCCAGGATGAACCAAAGCATGACGCTGTCGGTGTCGATTGTCGCGCTCACATAATGGGCGTCGAGTCCGACGGAGTCGATACGCACCGGCAGTCTGCGCAGGTCCAGCCAGGAGATCGCGAACATACCAGGAGCCACAGGCATGCCGCCCCATGGAGCCAGCACGTCCGCGAGCGGCCACGAGCCGAGCTGCACAGCCTCTTTTACCGCTGCCGCCGCAGCGCGCGGCTCGGCGACCGCCGACTCAAGTACCGAATTAGTAATGAACCAGCCGACCGAGTCATGCCATTTGTCGTCGAAGCGGCTATGCACCGGAAAAACGGCTCGCAGCGGGGTTCCCGCCAACTCGCGGGTCACCGCAGTCATCGCAACCACAGCGAGTGCTAGCGTCGAGACACCGTCATTGCGGGCCTGCGCAGCAAAGGCGGCACCGTCGTCGAGATCGAATACATCGCGCACTTCTACACGCTCGCGCTGCGGATCGGGCGCACCCAGGGGCAGGGGGAATTGCGGCATTACGCCGCCGCTGTCCCCGATGATGTCTTCCCATCGGCGACGAACGTGGTCCGGCGCCGCATTCCGATCCAGCAGTGCTTGCGTGTGTTCAACAAATGCCGGCGCTGGCCCGGGCCATGGTTCACGGCCCGGCGTCCCAGCGTCGAGCGCCGACAGCAGGTCGCGCGCGATCACCAGCATCGACCACATATCGACGTGGGCGTGGTCGGCGGCAATCACGACGGTGAATCCAGCAGCAGTCTCCAATACGCACAGCCGGTGTGAGGGCCGTGCGTATGGCGAACATGCGGCATCGAGAATGTCCCGCACCGCGTCATTGACAGCCTGACCCGGAGATATCTGATGCTCGACCCAGGTTCCCGGAGCAATATCCATTTCGTGAAGCTCCGGATCACCATCCGCACCGGGCACGAATGCCGTTCGCAGTGTGCCATGACGGGCGATGACAGCCAGCCAGGCATCGGCCAGTGACTCACGACGAGTTGGAGCAGGCAGCCGAAAAGACAATGCCATCCAAGAGCCGGGGCGCTCGCCTGCCCCCACATGGAGCCGCTGGTCAAAAGACACTGGAAGGCGCCGGCTGAGCGCAGACGCACTGACGTCGTAGCCCCAAAGTCGTCCGAACGGTAGGCGCAGGTGCGAGACGTTGGTCAGCCGCATGGCAGCATCCTATCGCCCCAGATAACCTGAATGCTCAACGCGGCCGCTTAAGGTGACGCGGTCAGTCACGAAACGAGGAGCCTGATGCCCACTTTCGAGGTTCCCGGAGCCGAGCTTGCGGTTGTTTTGAGCGACGAAGGTGGACACCCCATTGTCCAGCTGCATGGCCTTACCTCAAGCCGCGCGCGCGATCGGGTGCTCAACCTCGACCTCGGTCGAGGGCTTAGTGGAACCCGGCTTCTGCGGTACGACGCACGCGGCCATGGCCGGTCGACGGGGCGGAAGGTCCCCGAGGACTATCAATGGCAAAGCCTCGCCGACGATCTCCTCCGACTGCTCGATCACTGGTTCCCAGGCGAGCGTGTCCACGGAGTTGGTCCTTCCATGGGTACCGGCACGCTCCTGCACGCCGCTTCCCGCGAACCAGACCGCTTTACCGGGCTCACCCTTATGGTGCCACCCACCGCGTGGGAAACCCGATCTGCACAGGCTGCAAACTACCGGGTTGCCGCGGCGCTTATCGAAGCTGACGGTGTCGAGGCATTCCTCGCCACCACGCGCGGAGCAACACCGCCGCCGGCCACAATTGGTGCGCCGGAGACGGTGCCCGACGTCGCCGATGCCCTCTTGCCGTCGCTGTTTCGAGGCGCGGCACTGAGCGATCTGCCTGCTCCTGAGGCCGTCGCACGAATCGACGTACCGACGACAATCCTGGCGTGGGTCGGTGATCCGGGCCACCCGCTGTCAACCGCGGAATCCCTTGCCGCATTGCTCCCTCAAGCAACGCTGACGGTCGCCCGCACCCCAGGAGATGTCGAAACCTGGCCGAAAATTCTGAGCCAGGATGTCGCCCGTCGAGGCTAAGCGACGATTCGCTCGGCTACTTGCTCACATTCAAGCGGAACCCGATTACACGTTGAAGCGGAACTCCACCACGTCGCCGTCGACCATCACGTATTCCTTGCCTTCGATGCGGACCTTGCCGCGGGACTTCGCCTCGGCCATGGATCCGGCCTCGATGAGGTCCTCGAAGGAGACCACCTCGGCCTTGATGAAGCCGCGCTGGAAGTCGCTGTGGATGACGCCGGCGGCCTGCGGGGCGGTGTCGCCTTGGCGGATGGTCCAGGCGCGTGCTTCCTTGGGGCCGGCGGTGAGGTAGGTCTGCAGGCCAAGGGTGTGGAAGCCGACGCGGGCCAGTTGGTCCAGGCCCGATTCGCTCTGGCCGTTCATCTCGAGCATTTCGCGAGCCTCTTCCTCGTCCAGTTCAACGAGGTCGGACTCAAGCTTGGCGTCAAGGAAGATGGCGTCTGCCGGGGCAACCAGGGCCCGCAGCTCGTCCTGCTTCTCCTGGCTGCCCAGGATGCCTTCGTCCGCGTTGAAGACGTAGATGAAGGGCTTGGCCGTCAGGAGGCTGAGCTCCTTGAGGTGCCCCATCTCAAGCTTGTCGCTCTTGATCGAGGCGAAAATGGTGTCGCCGCGTTCCAGCACGGCCTGGGCGGCCTTGATGGCAGCGAGTTCGGCGGCTTCCCGCTTCTTGATCTTGACTTCTTTTTCGATCCGCGGAATCGCATTTTCGATGGTCTGCAGATCAGCCAGGATCAGCTCGGTGTTGATGGTTTCCATGTCCGAACGGGGATCCACCTTGCCGTCCACGTGGATGACGTCGGGGTCATCGAACACGCGGACCACCTGGGCGATGGCCTCGGCCTCACGGATGTTGGCGAGGAACTTGTTGCCCAGGCCTTCACCCTCCGATGCGCCCTTGACGATCCCGGCGATGTCCACGAAGGACACCGGGGCCGGCAGCAGGCGCTGGGAGCCGAAGATGTCCGCAAGCTTCTGGAGCCGCGGGTCCGGCAGGTTCACGACGCCGACATTGGGTTCGATCGTTGCGAACGGGTAGTTCGCAGCGAGCACCTGGTTGCGGGTCAGTGCGTTGAAAAGAGTTGATTTGCCGACGTTGGGCAGTCCGACGATGCCAATAGTAAGAGCCACGAGGATTGATTCTACCCGCTGGAGCTGGCCGCCCTAGCAGTTTTCGCGGCCCCCGCGCCCGCCGAGGGCACGTGTGACGTCGCCAGCTGCCTTAAGCGTGGCGCGGAGTTCCTTGGGAAGGGAGAAGAGCAGGTCTTCCTCCGCTGTGACGACTTCCTCCACCGAGCCGTAGCCGTAGTCGGCCAGCAGGCGCAGCACATCCTGGACGAGGACCTCTGGAACGGAGGCGCCAGAGGTGACCCCCACGCTGGCCACGCCTTCGAACCACCGTTCGTCCACTTCGTTGGCGAAGTCGACACGGTAGGAGGCCCTGGCACCGTACTCCAGGGCAACTTCCACCAGACGGACGGAGTTGGAGGAATTGGCCGAACCGACCACGATCACCAGATCGGCCTGCGGGGCGATCTTCTTGATGGCCACCTGCCGGTTGGTGGTGGCATAGCAGATGTCATCGCTGGGCGGATCCTGCAGCGTGGGGAAGCGGTCCTTGAGCAGGCGGACCGTCTCCATGGTCTCGTCCACGCTCAGGGTTGTCTGCGACAGCCAGATGGTCTTCTCCGGGTTCCGCACGGTGACCTTGTCCACCTCGTGCGGTCCGTTGATGATCTGGATGTGGTCCGGGGCCTCGCCGGCGGTTCCTTCGACTTCCTCGTGCCCTTCGTGGCCGATCAGCAGGATGTCATAGTCTTCCTTGGCGAAGCGGACTGCTTCCCGGTGGACCTTGGTGACCAGCGGGCACGTGGCGTCGATGGTGCGCAGCCCGCGGTCCTCGGCAGACTGGACGACGGCGGGTGACACGCCATGTGCGGAGAAGATCACCAGGGCACCCTCGGGCACCTCGTCGGTCTCATCCACGAAGATGGCGCCCTGCTCCTCAAGGGAGCTGACGACGTGCACGTTGTGCACGATCTGCTTGCGGACATAGACAGGCGGACCGTAGTGTTCCAGGGCCTTCTCGACGGCGATGACCGCCCTGTCCACGCCGGCGCAGTAGCCGCGCGGGGCCGCCAGCAGGACCTTCTTGGGGCCGCTGACCGGGGCCGCAGCCAACACCTCTTCCGGTGATCGCCGTCTGCGGGGGACGGTGGGCATCGGGATGGAAACTGCTGAGCTGCTCATCCCTCAATGCTACCGTCAGCGTTTCACGCCCCGGACACCGGCTCAGGCTGTGCGGCAGTCGCAAGGTCCTGGGGTCACACAGCCCTGCGGCGGCCGAACGATACAGCCCACGCCACGGCGCCCAGGGCAGCGATTCCGGCGGCCCCCGCGAGGGCCAGGACAACCCACTGCCCAAAACCGGCCTGGCACGCGGCCATGAACTCACGCTTGAACACCTCGGCAACAGGGTTTCCGCTGGACATGCCGCCCACCACTGCGGTGGCAATCCCCGCGGAAACCGTCCAGACGGCGGCAACCACAGCGAAGCCGAAACCAGCGAAGACGGCCAAGCGGGACCGGCGTCGGGCAGCAACGAAGGCGAGGCACAGCGAGACGAGCGCGCCCAGGGCCGGCACCCACCAGAGCGGCGCGAAAGCGGCCGCCCGTTCCACCAACTGGCGCTGCGAGGGTGCGCCGATGTTGATCAAGGCAGCATCCGCCACGTCCAGGGGCAGTCCGATGGCCGCGGTCAGACGCGCCGCCATGAGTCCGACCAAGGGGCCGACGTCGAGGATCAGGGACGTGGGTGCCGGAGTTTCTTCCGTGACGCTGGAAGGATCCGTGAAGTTCAGCTGGTGGCTTTTCCGGATGGTGTCATCCCAGGCGCCCGGGAACTCCGGCCAGGACTGCATGCTGGCGGCCGCGTCCTCGAGAATGCCTGCGGCCAGCTGTTCTGCGGCCGCGGGGAGCTCGATGGAGGACTCAAGGCTTCCGACAGCGGCCGTGGCCAGGCTGTGCTGGAAGGCCTGGTCCTTGCCCAGCGCCGCGGTCAGGCGGACGAACCCGTCCTCGCGGACGATGTTGGAGTCAACCCAGGCCGTGGGCACAGCCACGGCGGTGAGCAACAGGGACAGGATCACTGCCGCGGCAGATACAAACGTGCGCAAGGGGGTCCTCAGGATCGGGAGGGCGTATCTGCCATCCTATGGCGGGCTGCGGGGATGGGAAAAATGTCGGAGCTGGGTGCTAAAGCTATGGATAGAGTTGGAAGGCCGGCCGGATCCTCCCCCATCGGGGCAGACAGTGCAGGCTGGGTGCCGGGTTCCGGTGCCGTGGCAGCGAGGACAAGAGAAATGCAGCAGCAACAGGCAGACGGGACCGGCCGCGATGAGCGCTGACGCCCTGCCCGAATCAACGCTGCCTGGCACAGCCGCGGAAACCAGCCCGGAGAACCCCTGGCCACTTCAGCTGCTCTCCAGCAAGCTCAAGGCCCACGTGGAACGTGCCCCCGCGGCCTGGATCGAAGGCCAGGTCATTGAGTTGAACAGGCGCGGCAGCAACGCGTTCCTGACCCTGCGCGATGTGGACGCCGAGATCTCCCTGCCCGCCTCCGTCTGGTCCAACGTCCTGGACCGCCAGTCGACGCCGTTGGAACGCGGTTCCCGGGTTGTTGCCCTGGTGAAACCCGAATTCTGGCTCAAGACCGGGCGCCTCAACATGTCCGTCAAGGACATCCGACCGGTGGGCCTCGGTGACCTGCTGGCCCGCATCGAACGGCTCCGCCAGGCACTTGCGGCGGAGGGACTGTTCGCCGACTCCCGGAAGAAGCGCCTCCCCCTGCTCCCCCACCGGATCGGCCTCATCACCGGCCGCGATTCCGATGCCAAGAAGGACGTCCTGCGCAACGCCGCGCTCCGCTGGCCCGCCGTCGAGTTCGATGTCCGCGAGGTGGCGGTCCAGGGCAACACGGCAGTTGCCCAGATCATCGGTGCCCTGCGGGATCTCGATGCCGATCCGCACATTGACGTCATTGTCATGGCCCGCGGCGGCGGTGCCCTGGAAGACCTGCTGCCCTTCAGCAACGAAGAGCTGGTCCGCGCCGTGTCCGCCGCCTCCACCCCGGTGGTCAGCGCCATCGGCCACGAGGCAGACCGGCCCATCCTCGACGACGTCGCGGACCTTCGCGCTTCCACTCCGACCGACGCCGCCAAACGGATCGTCCCGGACGTCGCCGAGGAACTCGCCATGGTGGGCCAGGCCCGGGAGTACCTGCGGCGCAGCGTCGGCCGGCTGGTGGAACGCGAGGCGGAGCGGCTGCATTCGCTGCGCTCCCGCCCGGCCCTGGCCGCACCGGAGAGCATGGTCGCGGCGCGAGCCGAGGACGTCCACCGGCTGCGTCAACGCGCCCATGCCTCGGTTAGCACCGCCGTGGTCCGTGCACTGGACCAGGTGCAGCACCTCCGTGCACAGGTCCGCGCGCTGTCTCCGCAGAACACGCTGGACCGCGGCTACTCGGTGGTCCAGCTGGTGGGCGCAGACGGCGGAGGCCACACCGTGGTCACCAGCCCGGAGCAGGCGCCCGCCGGCACGGCACTGGCCATCCGCGTGGCCGAGGGCAGGTTCACCGCGGTCTCGTCCCAGCCAGCATCGAAGTAGAACGAAGAGGAACTCTCCATGACCGCAAGCAACGAAACCCACGAAGCACTGGACGGGCTGAGCTACGAAGAAGCCCGCGAGCAGCTGGTGGCCGTGGTGGGCCGCCTGGAAGCCGGCGGGGCCAGCCTGGAGGAATCCCTGGCTCTGTGGGAGCGCGGCGAGGCCCTGGCTCAGCGCTGTGAAGAGTGGCTCGAGGGCGCCCGGCGCAGGCTTGCCTCGGCCCGGGACACGGCCGGTTCGGGATCAGGCGCCGGCGCCAACACAGCCAGCACCGGAAGCGACACGGAAACCGGCTCCGCAGCCGGGTAACTCAGCTCTTCAGGACCAGGGCCCGCTCGGCCGAGACATCGAACTCCGCCTTCGGCCAGGCGAGGTCCAGTCCGTCCAGTGCCGCCAGCAGCAGCTGCTGGACCGCGATGCGGGCGTACCATTTCTTGTTCGCAGGCACCACGTGCCAGGGCGCCAAGGCCGTTGACGTTTTGTCGAACGCCACGGTGTAGGCCTCCTGGTAGGCGTCCCAGTGGGCGCGCTCTGCCAGGTCGCCGGTGCTGTACTTCCAGTGCTTGCCGGGATCATCGAGGCGGTCCAGGAGCCGGGCCTTCTGCTCCTCCTTGCTGATGTGCAGCATGACCTTGACCACCACGGTGCCTTCTTCGGCCAGCCTGGCTTCGAAGTCGTTGATGGCGGCGCAGCGCCGTTCCAGTTCAGCAGCGTCGGCCCACGCATGGACCCTGTGGATCAGCACATCCTCGTAGTGCGAGCGGTCGAAGACCCCCACCATGCCCGCCCGGGGCACTTCCTTCTCGATGCGCCACAGGAAGTCGTGCGCCTTCTCCTCCTCAGTGGGGGCTTTGAAGGCTGTCAGCTGCACGCCCTGCGGGTCCATCGCGCCCACCACGTGGCTGACGATCCCGCCCTTTCCGGCGGTGTCCATGGCCTGCAGGATGAGCAGGATCCGCTTGGTTCCGCCGAATTTCCCGTCGGCGAAAAGCTTCTCCTGCAGCTCTGCCAGCCGTGTGTCCTGGGCATCGAGCAGGGCCTGGCCATCGGCCTTATTGCCGGTGTAGCCCGGCGTCGAATCGGGGTCGATGCCGGACAGCTCAAAGCCGGCGCCGATCTTGAGCGTCTCCGAGGGATGCTGCTTGAACTCCACTACTCCGGCCATGGCTGCCTTCCGCACGTTGCCGCGGCCCTGGGCGGGGCGGCATTGCACTCAGGTTAGTTGCCGGGGTACCGCGACAGGAAGTCCGCCATGCGGCCGATGGCTTCTTCGATGTCCTTGACGTTGGGAAGCGTGACCATGCGGAAATGGTCCGGGCGCACCCAGTTGAAGGCCCGGCCGTGGGAAACCAGGATCTTCTGTTCCTTGAGCAGGTCCAGGACAAACTTCTCGTCGTCGCGGATGTGGTAAACCTCGGGGTCCAGCTTGGGGAACAGATACAGGGCGCCCCTGGCCTGCTGCGTGCTGACACCGGGAATGGCGTTGAGGAGGTCATACGCCTTGTTGCGCTGCTCCAGGAGCCTGCCGCCGGGCAGGATGAAGTCGTTGATGCTCTGGTAGCCGCCGAGCGCCGTCTGGATGGCGTGCTGCGCGGGCACGTTGGCACACAGGCGCATGTTGGCCAGCAGGTTGATGCCCTCGAGATAGTCTGCGGCGTCCTTCTTCGGCCCGGAGATGGCCATCCAGCCGGCGCGGTAGCCGCACACGCGGTATGCCTTGGACAGGCCGCTGAACGTCAGGCACAGCACGTCGTCGCCCGTGAGGCTGG
Source organism: Arthrobacter sp. CJ23 (assembly GCF_024741795.1). Taxonomy (NCBI): domain Bacteria; kingdom Bacillati; phylum Actinomycetota; class Actinomycetes; order Micrococcales; family Micrococcaceae; genus Arthrobacter; species Arthrobacter sp. CJ23. Next base: position 3,261,898 of record NZ_CP102950.1, read on the forward strand.
CGAGGTTCACGTGGACGGCGTCTTCGTACAGGATCTTCTCGTAGATCTCGTCGGCGAAGAGCACCAGGCCGTGTTTCTCGGCGAGGGCCACGACCTTCTTGAGCGTCTCCTCCGGGTAGACGGCGCCCGTGGGGTTGTTCGGGTTAATGACCACGATGCCCTTGGTCCGGGGCGTGATCTTGGCTTCCATGTCCTCAAGGTCAGGCTGCCAGCCGGACTCCTCGTCGCACAGGTAGTGCACCGGCCTGCCGCCGGCCAGCGCCACGGAGGCTGTCCACAGGGGGTAGTCCGGGGTGGGAATGAGGACCTCGTCCCCGTCATCGAGCAGCGCCATGAGCGACATCGTGATGAGCTCGCTGACGCCGTTGCCGAGGTAGATGTCGTCCACATGGATGTTCTGGATGCCGCGGGTCTGGTAGTACTGCGAGACCGCGGTGCGGGCCGAGAAGATGCCGCGCGAGTCGCTGTAGCCCTGAGCGTTGGGCAGGTGGCGGATCATGTCCACCAGGATGGCGTCCGGCGCTTCAAAGCCGAAGGGGGCAGGGTTGCCGATGTTCAGTTTGAGGATCCGGTGACCCTCCGCCTCCATCTGCTGGGCGGCCTGAAGGATCGGTCCACGGATGTCGTAAAGGACATTATGAAGCTTGGTGGACTGCTTGAAATTCGCCATCCATCAAATATGCCATATAGCGGATGCACTTCAGCTGAGACATCACTCACAGGCCCGACGACGGCGGCGAGAGACCCGCAAGGACGGTCACCGCCGTCGTCTTTGGCAGGGGCCTCCGCCAGGGAGGCGGCGGGGATCTACTTCACGATCCCCTTGTCCTTCAGCCAGGCGGCTGCTGCGTCCTTGGGGTTCTGCTTCTGGTCGCCGCTGACAGCACGGTTGAGGTTGATGAGGTCCTCGGTGGTGAGGATCCTGGACACGTTGTTGAGCGCGTCGCGGGCCTTGTCCGTCATCTTGGCCTTCTTGTACAGCGGGAGGACCTGCTGGGCCTTGAAGTTGTTCTTGGGGTCCGCCAGGACCACCAGGTCGTTATCGGCGATGGAGGGCGTGGTGGTGTAGATATCGGCCACCTGCACCTCATCGGAGAGCAGCGCCTGCAGGGTCAGATTGCCGCCGCCGTCGTTGAACGGCTTCAGGCCCTTGAGCACGCAGTTGTAGTTGGCCTTGAGCCCGGGGAAGCCATAGGCGCGCGTTTCGAAGGTGGCCGGGGCCGCCATGGTGAAGTCCTTGCAGACCTTGGCGAGGTCTTCGATGGACTTCAGCTGGTGTTTCTCGGCCGTGGCCTTGGTGACCACCATGGCGTCCTTGGATTCAGCCTTGGCCGGCTCAAGGACGGCCAGATCCGCGGGCAGCTTACCCGGGAGTGCCTTGTAGACGTCCTCGGCGGAAACCTCGGTGGCCGCCGTGTCCACGTAGGAGAGCAGGTTGCCGGAGTAGTCCGGGACCAGGTCAATGGAACCGTCCTGCACGGCCTTGACATAGATTTCGCGCGAGCCGATGTTGGGCTTGGTAGTGGCGGTGCTTCCGGCGGCGTTGAGTGCTCCGGCATAGATTTCCGCGATGACCTGGCTCTCCGGGAAGTCGGCCGAACCAACCACCAGGGGGCCTCCGCCGCCGGTGGCGGCGCTGCTGGACGGGGTGGCGAGCGGGCTCCCGCCGCAGGCGCTCAGGGCGAGCGCGATGCCAACGCCCGCTGCCAGGCCGCCAAGGCCCCGGCGGGTGACAGTCGAGGGGACAAGGGTTTTCATGCTGTACCTCCTTGAAGAACAGCCCCGGCAGGTGCGTCGGCTGTGGAACGTCCGGCAGCCTGCTGGCCGCCGCTGGAATCGGGGGAAAGTCCCGCCGGAAGGAGCAAGCGCTGTGCACCGGCCAGGAGAAGATCGACGGCAATAGCCAGCGCCGCGATGAGCAGTGACCCGCCCAGCATGCGCGGAAAGTCCCGGAGCACGAATCCGTCGAACAGGTAGCGGCCCAGGCCGCCCAGCGGCAGGTACGCCATCACCGAGACCGTGGCAATCACCTGCAGCACGGCAGTCCGGATGCCGCCGAACATGACCTGGAGCCCGTTGGGCAGCTCCACCCGGAACAGGATCTGCAGCTCGGTCATGCCCATGGCCCGCGCCCCGTCCACCACGGCACGGTCCACGCTGGAAATGCCGGCGTAGGTCCCGGCCAGCAGTGGCGGAACCGTCAGGATGACCAGGGCCCAGACCGGCGGCATGAGTCCGCTGCCGGCAAGCAGGGCGAACAAGACCAGCAGTCCCAGGGTGGGCAGGGCGCGCAGTGCCCCGGCGACGGCGACGGCCACCACGCGGCCGCGGCCGGTGTGGCCGATGAGGAGCCCCACCGGAACGGCGATGGCGGCCGCGATGAGCAGCACGAGTCCGCTGTACAGCAGGTGCTCGGCCAGCCGGGTGGGGATGCCTGAGCTGCCGGCCCAGTGCGCGGGGTCGGCCAGCCAGGCGAGCGTGTCGGTGAAAACGTTGCTCATCAGCCGGCCCCGGCATGGACCTGGTAGTCGGCCGTGAACCCTGCCCCGGACCCCTTGCCGGCCTTGGCCGGGCCGCCCGCGGCTCTGGTCCACGGTGTCAGGAGCTTTTCCAGCAGGACCAGGACAGCATCCATGACCAGGGCCAGCAGCAGGATGGCGACGATGCCCACCACCACTTCCGTAATGAAGGTCCTCTGCAGCCCGTCGGTGAAGAGGACCCCGAGGTTTCCGACGCCAAGGAGGGCCGCCACGCTGACGAGCGAGATGTTGCTGACCGACACCACGCGCAGCCCCGCGAAGAGGACCGGAAGGGACAGGGGCAGGTCGATCTGCAGGAACCGCGCCAGCGGCCTGAATCCCATGGCCGCGGCCGCTTTCCGGAGGTCGTCGTGCACGGAATCGAAGGCGTCCATGGCGGCGCGCACCAGCAAGGCCACGGCGTAGATGGTCAGGGCAACCACTACGTTGAGCGGGTCAAGGATCCGGGTGCCCAGGATGGAGGGCAGGATGATGAAGAGCGCAAGCGAGGGAATCGTGTACAGCAGGGACGTGCCCGTGGTGATGATGGAGCGCAGAAGTCCGTTGCTGCGGGCCAGCTGCGCCAGCGGAATCGAAACCAACAGCCCCAGGATCATCGGAAGCAGGGCCAGGACGAGGTGCTGGCCCGCCAGCCCGAGCACCATGCCGCTGTTCGCCAGGAACCATTCCATCAGGAACGCTCTTCCCTGATCTGCCGGGTTTCCTCGATGAGGGCCAGGACGTCGGCGGCCTTCAGCACGCCGGCCACCTTGCCGTCGTCGTCCACGGCCACGCCCAGCCCGGACGGCGAGGACAGGGCTGCGTCGAGGGCGCGCCGCAAGGTATCGCCGCGGCGGAACAGGGAACCGCCGGGGACCAGGCCGGTTCCGTCGCGGGGCGAGGACCATCCCAGGGGACGGTCGTCTGCATCCACCACCAGCGCCCACTCCCCCGGCCCTTCGCGGGGGCCGCTGTCCCGGGACCGGACGGCTGAGTCAACCGTCTTCACCGGATGCAGCCGCACGGCGTCGGCCGCGTTGAACGCCAGGTGCCGGAAGCCGCGGTCCCGCCCCACGAACGCGGCCACGAAATCGTTGGCCGGCGCGCGCAGGATCTCCTCCGGGGCGGCGTACTGCGCCAGCTTGCCGCCCACCGCAAAGACCGCCACCTTGTCCCCCAAGACCGTGGCTTCATCGATGTCATGGGTGACGAAGACGATGGTCTTGGCCAGTTCCCGCTGCAGCCGAAGGAGCTCCTGCTGGAGTTCGTCACGCACCACCGGGTCCACGGCGCTGAATGGTTCGTCCATGAGGAGCACGGGAGGATCGGCGGCCAAGGCCCGCGCCACCCCCACCCGCTGCTGCTGGCCGCCGGACAGCTGGGACGGGTACCGCTTGCCGAGCACGGAAGCCAGCCCGACGACGTCGAGCAGTTCCGCCGCGCGCTTGCGCGCCGCCGCTTTGGGAACACCATTGAGCCGGGGCACGGTGGCGATGTTGTCCAACACCGAGCGGTGCGGCATGAGGCCCGACGACTGCATGACGTAGCCCATGGAGCGGCGCAGCCGGGCCGCAGGTTCCTGCGATACATCCCGGCCGGCAACCGTGATGGTGCCCGAACTGGGCTCCACCATGCGGTTGATCATGCGGAGCGAGGTGGTCTTGCCGCAGCCGGAAGGACCCACCAATACAGTGATGGCACCCTTGTCGATGGACATGCTGAGCGCATCCACAGCAGGCTGGCCGCCCTGGAACCGCTTGGTCACGTTCTCGAACACAATCATGGCTTCAGCCATTCCCGGGCTTACCTATCTGTTGGCGGCAACATCAAACGGTAGAGCCAAATGATCATAAGCACTCTGATTTTCGGCTGTAAAGATGACCTTCACCCAGCGTAGCCAGCCCCGCCGACGATGTCAGCGAAGCCACGAATACCGCAACGAAACGGCAATGTTCAGCGTTTCCGGCGCTTGCTGCTCCGCTCCGAACGTTCCTCCGCCTGGTCGTGACGGAAGCGTTCGGCGGCCCGCTGCCCCTTGCCGGCCACCACCACCTTCTGGTGCCATTCCCGTTGGTAGGCGCGCCGGGCAGCCGCGTCGTGGCGCCGGTTGAGGGCGGCGAGTTCGCGTTGCAGTTTCAGGTAGCTGTTCCAACGCCGGACATCCAGCACGTCCTCGGCGAGGGCGGCCTGCACCGCACAGCCCGGTTCCTGCCCATGGCTGCAGTCCGCGAAGCGGCACCGGGCGAAAAGCTCCTCCAGGTCGCTGAACATTTCGTCCATGCCGTCCTCGGCGTCGAACAGCCCGAAGCCGCGGACGCCGGGGGTGTCCATCAGCACGGCGCCGCCCGGCAAGGGCACCAGTTCCCGTGAGGTGGTGGTGTGGCGGCCTTTGCCGTCGCCGGCGCGCACAGCGCCCGTTTCCTGGAGCTCACGGCCGGCGAGGGCGTTGATCAGCGTGGACTTGCCGGCCCCCGAAGGCCCGAGCAGCACCAGCGTTCCGCCGCGGGGAACGTGCCGCAGCAGTTCGTCCAGTCCGTCCCCTTGTTCCGCCGAGGTCGTGACCACCTCCACTCCGGCGGATTGCTGCATGACTTCCCCGACGACGTCGTCCGCTATGTCGGCAAGGTCCGCTTTGGTGATGACCACCAGCGGCGTGGCGCCGGAATCCCAGGCCGCAACGAGGGTCCGTTCCAGCCGGTTGTGGGTGAGCGGCCGGTCCACGGGGACCACCACGCCCACCACGTCCATGTTGGCCCCGAGTACCTGTTCCTCCGAAGAGTGCTCGAAGGCGCGTTTGCGGCTCAGTGCCGATTGGCGCGGCAGGACCGCGACAATGGCCGCTTCGCCTGCCCGGTTGTGGCCAAGCCACACCCAGTCGCCGGTGGCCGGCACTTCGCCGTCCGCCGGATAGGGCAGGTGGAGGAGGCCCGGCGCCGTGGCGAGCAGGACGCGGTTCCGGTCCAGGCGGACCACGCGCCCTGGGCTCGTCCTGTCTTGGGTGGCGGGCGCTGGGTTGGCCCGGAAAAGCTCCGCGGCTTTATCGGTGAAGCCATACTCCACGGGTCCGTGAAGCTGCCGACTGCTGGTGGTGATTGAAGGGTCGCTTGAAGAAGCGTATGTGTTCAATGGATAGCCTCTGCTGAGGCCCGGCCGCCTAGTTCTGGCAGGCTGATGCCGGGACGGGAATGGTGATGTGATGACGGTGCGCCGCGACTGAGTGCGGGGCGCGCAAGATCGTGGCAATCATCAAATCCACCTCCTCGGCATCCAGGCCGGCAACTGGTACGCCGGCAACGATGTTCAGCTTAGCCAAGGAGGGCCTCCTTGGCTAGGGATTTCTCACGAAGGTTTGCCGTTGGCCGGGCGCTCGGCGTGCAGGCGCAGGGCAACATCCACCAGGGAGACCCGGTTCAGCCCGGACACCTCGCCAAGTGCTATCCAGGCTGCGTGGGTGGTGCTCCCGTCCACCTCATGGGTCAGTTCTCCCCCGGTGATGGTGGCCTCGTAGACCAGACGGAGGGACTGGAGGTCGCGGTCGGATCCGTCCAGCCGGACGTCCGACGGCCAATGGCCGACGTCGATCCCCAGCATGCTCCCGATCTCGGCTTCGTAGCCGGTCTCCTCGAAGATCTCCCGCCGGCAACCGTCCACCGGGTGTTCGGCCAGGTCCAGTCCTCCGCCGGGCAGCGTCCAGCCTTCCTTGCCGTCCTGCTTCCAGTAGGCCAGCAGAATGGCGCCGTCACGGATGATGACGGCGTAGGCCGCAGGGCGGGTATCGAAGTGGAGGCTCATGGAGCCAGCATAGTTGCGGTGCCCGGCACCAGCTCGTGCCGGGCACGATCCGGCTAGAGTTCCGCGGCGGCGATCCTGCCCGCTTCCTCCGGTCCCAGGTCGGCGGTCTCGCGGAGCTCCACCGTTGTTCCGGGCTCGCCGAGTTCCAGCACCTTGATGGCGTTGCGGCCGGCGCGGACAAGCGGTGCGGGCGCGTACAGGGTGAACTGCGGGCCCTTCTCCCAGTACCTGCCCAGCAGGAAGCCGTTCAGCCACACGAAGCCCTTGCCCGATCCCGGCAGGGCCAGGTACGTGTCTGCGGGCGCTTCGGCGTCGAATTCGGCCCCGGCGAGGAGGTCAAGTTCCGTGTCCCCCCACTCCGCCAGCGCAACGGGCGTCTGGGTCCAGTGGAAGGTGTAGCGCTGGTTGACGAGCACGCCGCCGAGGATGCCCTTGCCGTGGCCCGTGAGGGGGCCGTAGTTGATGCGGCCCAGGTTCTCCACGAGGATGTCGAGCTTGGCCAGGACTCCGGTGCCGGTGACGGCCAGGCCTTCGGCCCCGGTGACGTCGTCGAGCACTCCGGCGAAGGTGCCGTCCACCCAGACGTAGGCACGGTCGTTCAGGCCGGTGATCTTCAAGCGGGCTTCCGCGGGAGCGCCGGGGCTCCCGGGCAGGACGGCTTCCGCGGAGTACAACACCATGCCGGAGTCCAGGCCGAGCTGTTCAAAGCTCAGCGGGCGGACGCTGCGCACCGGTTCACCGGCGCCGCGGGCGAGCTCAAGCAGCCCGGGGGCCGGGCTGAGCGGCAGGGTCTGGGCGGGCAGCACGGCCGGCTCGGCGAGCAGCTCTGCAGGCAGTTCGGGGAGTTCGTCGATGCCCTGGGCGCGGTAGAACTCGGCGCGCATCGCGTGGAACTTGGCCGTCAGTGCCCCGTTTTCGGCGATGGGGGCGTCGGAGTCGTAGCTGGTGACCGTGGGCTGGAGCTTGGTGCCGTCATGGTTGCTGCCGGAACCGAGGCCGAAGTTGGTGCCGCCGTGGGCCATGTAGAGGCAGACGGAGCCGTCCAGGTCCAGCATCTTGCGGACCTCCGCGGCGGCGTCGCCGGCGTCGCGGCGGTGGTGGTTTTCGCCCCAGTGGTCAAACCAGCCGCCCCAGAACTCGACATTGAAGAACGGCTCGCCGGGCCTGCGGCGCTGCCAGGTGGCCATGGCCTCGTCGCCGCGGCTGCCGAGCGTCGCCGTCGCCCAGGTTTCCTCCACGGAGCCGCCGTCGAGGAAGTAGTCGTTGCCGCCGTCGGCCGTGAACAGCAGCTCTGTGATGCCGCGTTCTTCAAGGACGCGCCGGTTCCAGCGGATGTAGTCGTGGTCGTCGCCGTAGCTGCCGTACTCGTTTTCGATCTGGACCGCGACGACGGGCCCGCCGTTGGAGGCCTGGCGCGAGGTGATGATGGGCAGCACGTGGTCGAACCATTCCTCGATGGCGGCGGTGAACTGCGGGTCCATGCAGCGCAGCCCGATCCCGGGCGTGCCGGTGAGCCATGCCGGGAAACCGCCATTGTCCCATTCGGCGCAGATGTAGGGCCCGGGCCGGACGATGACGTCGAGGCCTTCTTCCGCAGCGAGGTCGATGAAGCGGCCGAGATCGCGCCAGCCCGTGAAGTCGGGGGCCACTCCGGCCTGGGGCTGGTGGAAGTTCCATGCCACGTAGGTGTCCACCGTATTGGCGCCCATCGCCTTGAGTTTGCGCAGCCGGTCCGCCCAGTGCTCCGGGTGGACCCGGAAGTAGTGGATGGCCCCGGCGAGGATGCGGTAGCGTTCGCCAGAACGGTAGAGGACAGCGTCATGGTAGCTCAGGATGGCGTGGGTCACACGAAACAGATTAGTACATTTTCCAACATTTATGCACATGGAGGTCCCCGTGACGAATCTCGATACAGCCCCCGTCCAGGAGCTCTGCCCGGCGGGCCATCCGGGCCACGCGCCCTGCGTGGAGCTGTGGCCGGCCCGCGAGGTGCCGCTGGGTGGCGTCCGCGCCATGAACGTCTTCCGGACCCTGCCCCAGCGCGCTTTGCCGACGGTCGGCGCCTGGTGCTTCCTGGACAATTTCGGACCGGACCGCGTGGCCATGAGCGTCCTCCCCCACCCCCACTGCGGCCTTCAGACGGTCACGTGGCCGCTGGAAGGTCCCGTCCGCCACCGGGACAGCGTGGGCAGCGACGTGGTGGTGCGGCCCGGCGAGCTGAACATCATGACGGCGGGCAGGGGTATCTCCCACTCGGAGTTCTCCGTGCTTCCGGAGGGCGTGGGATTGGACGACGACGGCGGCTCGTTGCCTGTCCAGCGCGGGCTGCAGTTGTGGGTGGCCTTGCCGGACGCGGAACGGCACCGGCCCCCGGCCTTTGAACAACACCGCGATCTGCCGCGCGCCTCGGGGCCCGGATTCACAGCCACCGTGATGGTGGGGGAATTTGCCGGCCAGCAGTCGCCGGCCACGATGTACAGCCCCATCGTCGGCGCAGAAATCACGGCAGCAGGGCACATCGTGCTGCCGCTCAAAGCACACTTCGAGCACGCCGTACTGGTCCTGGACGGCAGCCTGGTGATCGATGGACAGGCGGTGGACCCGGGTCCCCTGGCCTACCTTGGCGCCGGCCGCGATTCCCTCTCGCTCGACGCCGCCGCGGACACCCGCTTCATGCTCCTGGGCGGCGAGCCCTTCGAGGAGGACCTGCTGATGTGGTGGAACTTCGTGGGTCGCACGCACGAGGAAGTGGAGCAGGCCCGGGAAGACTGGGAAGCACAGGCCGGACTGGACGACACGGCCGCCGCCGCGGCGCGCTTCGGCTTCATCGCCGGCCACGGACCCGATGCGGGCCCGGAGGCCGGACGCATTCCGGCGCCGCCCATGCCGGGCGTCCAGCTCCGGCCGCGCACGCGCCGCTAGCTGCGTTCAGTTAGCTCAGCCGGCTCAGCTGCTCCGGCCGGGCTGCGCTGCTCAGCCGCGCTGCTCGGCCACCAGCTGCAGGACGCCGAAGACGGGTTCCTGCTCCAGCACACGGACATCCGTGATGCCCTGCGCCGTCAGGCCTGAGCGGAACGAGTCCTGCAGGGCCGGCACGTTCATGCCGAGCCCGCCGCCCAAGATGACGGGTCCGTCGATGCCCAATTGCCGGACCACCTGGGCCGCCAGCTCTGCGAGGTCGCGGCCGGCCTGCTCCACGAGCGTGCTGCTTGCTTCGTGGCCGGCCGCAGCGGCCTCCACCACCAGCCTGGCCTGTTGCGCCCAAAACCGGCGCCCGGTATCCGGGGAATGGAACAGGGCGATGAGCTTGTCCGGACCGTCGATCCCACAGGAATCCAGCAGGGCGGTGGTGAGTTCATCGGCTTCGAGTCCGCGGTTCATCCGGCGGAGGCTGTGGCGCACGGCCTCGCGGCCAAGCCAATACCCGCTGCCCTCGTCGCCCAGGAGATAGCCCCAGCCGCCGGCGCGCGCCTCGTCGCCGTCGTCGTTCCTGCCCCAGGCCGCCGAGCCGGTGCCTCCGATGACGGCCACGCCCGTGGCCGCTCCTCCGGCCGCCAGCAGGAGGCGCGAATCGTGGACCACGGTGACCCGGGCACCGGGCACGTGCGGGCTGATGAGCGCGGCAAGTGCCTGAGCGTCTTCCTCGGTGTCGATCCCGCCGGCTCCGGCGTAGACCTCATCCACGCTGCCGCCGCCGAGCAGCCCGAACAGGGCGGCAAGGTTGGCCGCCGCCACCTCGCGGCTTACATTCTGTACGTTGGAACTGCCGGTGCTTTCATCGCGCACCGGGATGCCGTCCTCGAAGCGGACGCCGTGCGTCTTGGTCCCGCCGATGTCGATCCCGATCACGGTACCGGCCACGGAGCTTGCGCCCGGTTCGACAGCGGATGCGTTTGCAGTGGGCAGGATGTTATGGGCATTGTTCACGTGGAAAAGAGTAGCTTGAAGCACCCCTGAAGGAGCACAGCATGGCCGAAAGCTTGTTCGGAACGCCGCTGATCGCGGCACCCATGGCCGGGGGAACGTCCACGCCGCGCTTTGTCGAAGCCGTCCATGCGGCCGGCGGGCTCGGCTTCCTGGCGGCCGGGTACAAGACCGTGGAGGGCATGGCCGCTGAGATCAGGGCCGTCCGTGCCTCCGGTGCGCGGTTCGGCGTCAACGTCTTTGTGCCCGATGCCGGGCTGCTGGCCGGGGCGGCGGCCGGTCCCGGCGGAAGGGCCGTGCTCGAGGCGTACCGCACCGCGCTGCTGCCGGAAGGCCGGCGTTACGGGGTGGCCATCCCGGAGCTGCGGCTCGACGACGACGACGCCTGGCAGGCCAAGATCGAGGCCCTCCTGGCCGAACCGGTCGAGTTCGCGAGCTTCGCCTTCGGGCTGCCCGGCGCTCCCGTGGTCCGGGCCCTGCAGCGGGCAGGAACCGTGGTCATCGCCAGCGTCACCTGCGCCGCGGAAGGCCGGCTCGCCGTCGAGCAGGGCGCGGATGCCCTCGCGGTCCAACATGCCTCCGCCGGAGGGCACACCGCCGCCTTCCTGCCGGAGCCGCAGCGGCTGTCCCGGGCAGGCACGACGGCGGAGCTGCTCGCCGAGGTGCGCACCGCCGTCGGGGTCCCCCTCATTGCGGCAGGCGCGATCATGGATGGTGCCGGGCTCCGGGAGGTGCTGACGGCCGGAGCCGTGGCCGGGCAGCTGGGGACTGCCCTGGTGCGCACCGACGAAAGCGGTGCCAGGCAGTTGCACAAGGACGCGCTGGCAAACCCGCGCTTCACCGAAACGGCCATGACGCGGGCGTTCACCGGGCGCTGGGCGCGCGCCCTCGTCAACGACTTCGTGCAGGACCATGCCGATGCACCGGACGGCTACCCGGCCATCCACCATCTGACGGCGCCTGTGCGGGCAGCCGCCGCCGCGGCCGGCGACGCAGAACGACTCAACCTCTGGGCAGGAACGGGCTGGCGGGAAGCCAAGGACGGTCCGGTCGCAATTGTGGTCACGGGGTTCCTGAGCGGGCTTTGACCAGGCCGGCCAGCAGCTCCGCCCCTTCGGAGAGGACCAGTTCGCGGAACAACCGCACGGGATCCGGTTCCACGGCCCGTTCCCGCCAGGCGATCCCGATTTCCCGGAAGGCCAGCCCGGAGTCGATGGGCACCTCCACCAGTCCCAGGCCTGCCGCGCGAAGGTACTGTCCGCCGCCGGATCCCGGACCCGCCGGCGGGAGGATGCCGAAGCCGAGCCCGGCGGACACCAGTCCGCGCACTGTGTAGCTTTCCTGGCCTTCAAAGGCCGTGCGCGGACGGAAGCCGGCTTCCCTGAAGAGTGCGTCGCTCAGCGAGCGCAGGCCGAGCCCGGAGGGAAGGGACACGAAGGGGTCGTTGCGCAGCTCCGACAGGTGCACCCTGGTCCTGCCGGCCAACGGGTGCCGGTGGTGCAGGACGAAGCGCAGCGGCTCACGGTACAGGGCGGCCGAGCGGATGCCCCGGCCCTCGGGTGCCACCGGCGCGGTAAGCGCAAAGTCGGCGTCGCCGGCGGCCAGGTCCTCGAGGCAGCCCGCACGCGCCCCCTGGCTCAGCTCGAAGGCTGTGTGCGGGTGGCGGCTCCGGAAGGCACTGATCAGGATGGGCAGCGTCGCCTCGCCGAAGGTGTGCTGGAAGGATACGGAGATCCGGCCGCGGACCACGGCGGACTCGTGCCGGACCCGGTCCAGGCCTGCCTGGAACTCGGCGAGCGCCGCTTCGATGTACGGCAGGAGCGTCCTGGCGGCGGGAGTCAGTCGGATGCCGCGGCCGTCCCGCACCAGCAGTTCGGTGCCCACCACGGCGCTGGCCCGGGCAAGCGCCCGGCTCACCGTGGGCTGAGGCACGCCAAGGATTTCGGCGGTTTCCGTGACGTGCTGCGTGCGCCCCAGCTGGGCAAGCACCGGCAGGAGGGGCAGGAGCTGGACCAGCTGCTTGTGTTCGATATCCATGGACCGGCCTTCCGGGGCTGTACCTTCACCGCCTCCGGCGGGCACGCATGGGGCGGGCGGGGCAGGCGGCAGGATTCAATGCGAATTCCGAATGAAAGCCAACTAAATCATGCATTGGAAGTATCTTCCAGGGCAGTCCTACCCTGAAGCGGTGAGCAAAACACTTTCCCCAGGCGCCGTGGCCTCAAACTGGGAGGGCCATCTCAAGGGCTCCGGCGGATACCGCCGCATCCTGGCGGGCCTCGCCCTGGCCGGCGTCGCGACCTTTGCGCAGCTCTACTCCACCCAGGCGGTGCTCCCCCTCATGGCCGCCGAGCTGCAGATCACCGCCGCCGAGGCCGCGCTCACCATCTCCCTGGCAACCGTGGGCCTGGCCGTCACCGTCCTCCCGTGGTCGTTTGTGGCGGACAGGATCGGACGCGTGCGGGCCATGGCCATCGGCATGACAGCTGCAACGGTCTTCGGCCTGCTGGTCCCCCTGGCCCCCACCATGCCGGTCCTTCTGGGGCTGCGCACCCTCGAAGGCATGGCGCTGGGCGGCATCCCGGCAATCGCCATTGCCTATCTCAATGAGGAGGTCAGCAAGATCCACACCGCGCTCGCCGCCGGCAGCTACGTCGCGGGCACCACACTGGGCGGCCTGGCGGGCCGTCTGGTGGCCGGTCCGGTCGGCGAACTCTGGGGCTGGCGCTCGGCGGCCTTCGCGGTTTCCCTGCTCGCGACTGTTTCGGCGGTCCTGTTCCTGGTGCTGGTACCCAAGCAGCGGCGCTTCTGCCCTGCACCGGCCGGCGGTTTCCGCGGCGCCATGCGCACGCTGGGCACGCACAGTGCCAACCCGAAGCTCCTGGCCCTCTACATCCAGGCGTTCCTGCTTATGGGCGGATTCGTGGCCGTCTACAACTACCTCGGCTTCCGGCTGCACGCGGAGCCCTTCGCGCTGCCGGCCACCCTGGTCAGCCTGATCTTCCTGGCCTACCTGTCCGGGACCGTCAGTTCCCGCTGGGGCGCAGGGCTCACTTTGCGCTTTGGCCGCCGGAATGTGCTGCTGGCGGGCATCGGCATCATGGCCGGCGGACTCGCCCTGACCGTGCTCGACAACCTCGCGGTGATCCTTCTCGGACTCATCGTGTTCACCGCCGGCTTCTTCGCCGCCCACAGCGTGGGGGCCGGCTGGACCGGGGCCATCGCCGTGGATGGCCGCGCCCAGGCGGCGTCGCTCTACAACCTCTCCTACTACCTGGGTTCCAGCCTGATCGGCTGGGCCGGCGGCCTGGTGTTCCAGGCATTCGGCTGGCAGGCCCTGGCGCTCAGCCTCACCGCCCTGGCCTGCACGACAGCGGTGATCACCGCCGTCGTGCACCGCTCCCCTGCCGCGGCGCCAGCCGGCTGAGGCCTACCGGGTGGACTCGATGGCCTGGACCAGGTCGTCGAGGATGTCCGCCGGATCCTCCAGGCCGATCGAGACCCTGAGCATCTGCGCGTGGGGCTTGGCGTCAGCTGCGACGGGGCGGTGGGTCAGCCCGGCCGGGTGCTGGATGAGGGTGTCGATGCCGCCCAGCGATACCGCGTGCGTCAGGAGCCGGACCGCTCCCGGGATGCGCCCGGCGTGTTCCGCGGATTCGACGTCGAAGGCCATGAGCGATCCGGGTCCGGACATCTGTGTGCCCACCAGGCCCAGGGGATCGCATTCGGGTAGTCCCGGGTAGTAGACCTTGCCCACCAGTTCGTGGCCGGAGAGCGCCATGGCCACCTTGTGTGCGGCGTCCTGCTGGGCCCGCACACGGATGGGCAGGGTCGCCAGGCCCCGGTGCAGAAGGTACGCCGGCCAGGGAGTGAGGATGCCTCCCGTGACCGCGCGGACGCTGCGGAGCCGCCTGGACCACTCCGGGCCGGCGGCCACCACGCCGCCCATGGCATCGCCGTGGCCGCCCAGGAACTTCGTGGCGCTGTGCAGGACCATGGCCACACCGTATTTGAGGGGCTGCTGCAGGACCGGGGTGGCGAAGGTGTTGTCCACCAGGACCGGGACACCGTCCGCGTCCCCGACGAGCCGGGCCAGGTCCACCAGCTCCAGGCTCGGGTTGGCCGGGGTTTCCGCGATGACCAAGCCGGTGTCCGGGCGAAGTGCTGCGCGGACCTCCGCGGGCGCGGCAAAGGTGGTTTCGGTCCCCAGGAGGCCGCTTGCCAGGACGTGGTCGGTTCCGCCATAGAGGGGGCGGACCGCCACCACATGGTTCTTTCCGGCGGACTTCATGGCGAGCAGGACACCGCTCAGGGCAGCCATGCCGGTGGCGAAGGCAACGGCCTCGGCGGCTCCTTCGAGTGCCGCCACGCCGTTCTCGAAGCGGGCCACGGTGGGGTTCCACAGGCGCTGGTACACGGTGCTCTGCCCGTCGAGGGGCACTCCGCCCGTGGCCATCTGCTCGTAGGCCAGGCCGCCGTCGTGGACCGAGGGAAGCGGGGCCGTGGTGGACAGATCGATCGGCACGGCATGGACGCCCTGTTCCGTCAGGCCGTCCCGGCCGGCGTGGACTGCGAGTGTGTCGAAGGTAGGCACTGCTCTCCTTAGAATTATTCACCGTTGAATCCGGTCAGTATCTGGCAATAATTCGGAGCTGGATACAGGCCATGAATGGAATGTCTCGAAATCGCGGATTATGATGAACGGAAAGCACTTTCAGGAGGATCTGTGAGCAACCCCGCGAAGAATGTTCGGCCCAGTGTTGTCAATGCCGAGCCCTTGGACGCCATCGACGAGCGCATCCTGGCCGCCTTGGTGGACGATGCCCGGATCTCGAACAAGCAGCTGGCCGAACTCGTCGGCATTGCCCCCTCCACGGCGCTCATGCGCACACGCTCCCTGTGCGAGCGCGGCATCATCGAGGGCTTCGAGGCCGTGCTGAGCCTGCCGGCCATTGGACGTTCGGTGCAGGCCCTCATTGCAGTCCGGCTCCGCGCCCACGACCGCGACCAGATCGACCGCTTCACGGCACGCGTCCCCAAGCTGCCTGCCGTCATTTCCACGTTCCACACCACCGGCTCCGTGGACTACCTCCTGCACATCGCCGTCGCGAACACGGACGAACTGCGCAACTGGCTCCTGGACAACCTGGCCACGGACCCCGTGGTGGGCCACACGGAAACCACCATGGTGTTCCAGCACATCCCCGGCAACCGCGGCCCGCTGCCGGAGTAACGACTGCTGGAGTAACGTCCGCCGGGGCAGGACTAGCGCCGGGCGATACCCCGCAGCGAGACCGCCGCGAGCACCAGTGCCGCGATGCCGCACAGCATAGTGAAGGCGGCAACGGCCGTGCCCAGCCCCAGCACCGATACGGCGAGCCCGAGCCCGATCACCGGGACGGCGCTGCCGAGATACGTGATGACGTAGAGGGTGCTGATGATCTGGGCGTGGCGGGAGGCCTCCACCTGCCCGGCGACGTGGTTGAAGACCTGTCGGAAGGCAAGGCCCTGCCCCACGCCCGCGGCAAGGCTGGCGGCCACCAGGAGCCAGGGATTTGACCAGGCTGCGGCCGCACCCACCAGCACCACCGAGACGCCCAGGACGGCAAGGCCCGCCGGCACCGTGAACCGGCCGCGGACCGCCAGCAACTGGCTCAGTGCCGAAGCCCCCAGCGTGATGCCGGCCAGAATGCCGATGAGGGGCCGCGTATCGGCGTGGACGGCCGCGGCGAAGTAGCCGGGGGCCAGCGAGAGGCAGAAGCCGAACACGGCAAAGCTCAGGAAGCCCACCGACGCCGCCAGCCAGAAGGCACCCCTCGCCTCGCGCGAGATGGAGGGCCTGCGGGGCGCCAGGGCCGTGAACGGCCGTGGGCCGTCGCCTGGTGCGATCGCCGGACGGGCCTTGAGCAGCCACAGCGGCACGAGCGTTGCCAGCAGCACGGCAGAGTGGACGTAATAGGGCGCGGACGTTGCCCCGGGAAGCAGCGACAGCAGCCCGCCGACGGCCGGACCGGCGGCGACTCCGCCGGCTGAGGACAGCAGCGTGAACCGCGAGGCCCAGTCCGGGCGCTGCGGCAGCAGCTCGCGCAAGGCGGCGGAGCTGGCACCCGTGGCCAGCCCGACGGCCACGCCCTGAAGGGCCCGCCCCGCGCACAGCGCCAACAGGCTGTCCGCGTTGGCAAACACCATGCCGCCCAGCAGGCCCACCAGCACGGCCAGCACCAGGGCGGCCCGACGGCCGATGTGGTCGGACCAGTGCCCGGCAAGCATGAGGACGGCCACCAAAGCGAGCACGTAGCTGGAGAAGGCCACCGTCACGCCCAGGGACGAGATCCCCAGCTGCTCTTGCAGGAGCGGGTACAGCGGGGTCGCCAGATTGGCCCCGAGCAGCAGCGTGAAAATCACGACGCCGGCTAGCACCAGCCTCGCGGTGGTGGAAGCATCCCAGCCCCAGCGCCCGGCGGTGGCCGGGCGCATGCGCAGTTCGCTAAAGACAGTCATTGCCGTGCCTTTGCCTAGGTGGCCGGCCGGCCGCCGCGTCCTCGTGGGACACGGCAGCCGCACAGCCAAAGTCTTGATGGCAACAGAATGCAATAGCCACTGATCCAAAAAGCAGACAATCGTGGGAAAATTGAGCGAAATACTCAAACAAGCGATGCCAACATGATCCGGAGTGACGTTTTGAACAGCCTCGACCCCCTGGACCTGAAGATCCTCCTGGAACTGGTCAAGGACCCCCGCATCCAGATCGCCGAACTCAGCGATACCCTGGGCATCGCCCGCAACACCGCCCAGGCGCGGGTCCGGCGCCTGTTGCGTGCGGGCGTGCTGAACAACGGTGGCCGCGAAGTGGACCTCGAAAAGGTGGGGTACGACGTCGTCGCGTTCGTCACGATCGAGGTCACCCACCGCGAACTCGACGGCGTGATCGGCGCCTTGCGCCTGATCCCCCAGGTGCTGGAAGTCCATGAGATCTCCGGGCGCGGCGACCTGTGGTGCCGCGTGGTGGCCGCGGACACGCACAACCTCCAGACGGCGCTGCGATCCGTGCTGCGGATCCGGGGCGTCATCCGCACGGAAACCGTCCTGGCACTGCACACCCATATCCCGTACCGGACCGAACCGCTGATCGGCCTGATGGCAGCTGCGGCGGCCCCGGCAACACGCACACCACAGGGCGCTTGATCCTCGGTCTTCCCTGGCCGGGCGGGGCTAGTATTCGAGCATGGACTGGCTCTCACACGTATCGCAGATCAACTGGCTCGCCGTACTCCTGGCCTTTGTGTCCAGCATGGTCATAGGCTTCGTCTGGTACATGCCCGCTGTGCTCGGCCGCCGATGGATGCAGGCCATCGGCAAGACCGAAGAGGACCTCAAGAACATGGAGGCCGGCGCGGGCATCTGGATCCCCATGATGGTCGCAGCGGCCCTGACCAGCATCCTGCTGGCGGTCTTCATCAGCAAGCTCGGACTGGACAATGCACTGGCCGGCGGCTGGTTCGCACTGGTGGTGGCAGTCATCTTCCGCGCGGGCGGGCACGTGATCCACAACGGCTTCGCCGGGCGGCCCGCGGCGGTGACAGTCATCGACTCTGGCCATGACATCCTCGCCATGACCGTGGCCGGCGCCATCATCGGTGCCATGCAGTAGCCTCAAACCGTGACCATCATTGACAACGCCGTCTACGTAGACGGCGTCCGCACCGCCACCCCGGACAGCCTCGAGCAGAGCGTCGAAACCTTGGCCGCCCACGGCGGCATGGTCTGGATCGGTTTGTACCGGCCGGACGAGATGGAAATGGCCGCTGTGGCCGCCGAATTCGGTCTCCACCTGTTGGCCGTGGAGGACGCAGTGAACGCCCACCAGCGCCCCAAGCTGGAACGCTACGACAACAACCTCTTCACGGTCCTCCGGCCGGCCCGGTACCTGGACGAAACCGAGACCGTGGAGTTCGGTGAGCTCCATATTTTCACGGGAAGCAACTTTGTGGTGACGGTCCGCCATGCAGAAACGCCCGGGGTTGCCCAGGTCAGGCGCTATCTGGAGCACCAGCCGGAGCTCTTGCGCTGCGGTCCAGAAGCCGTGCTCTATGCCCTCCTGGACCAGGTGGTGGACGACTACGCACCGGTGGTTGCCGGCCTGGAAAACGACATCGACGAAATCGAGGACCAGCTCTTCAGCGGCGACACCACCGTGTCGCGCCGCATCTACGAACTCGCACGCGAGGTCATCCAGTTCCAGCGGGCAATCAACCCCCTGCCCGAGATGATCGACCTCCTCAAGCGCGGCTTCGTGAAGTACGGCGTGGACATCGAACTGCAGCGCAACCTCCGCGATGTGGAGGACCACGTCCAGATCCTCATTTCCCGGGTCAACGGCTTCCGCGACCTGCTCCAGAATGCCCTCACGCTGGATGGCACGTTGACGGCCAACCGGCAGAACGAGGCCAGCGCGGCGCAGAACGAGCAGGTCAAGAAGATCTCCTCGTGGGCCGCCATCTTCTTTGCGCCGTCCATCGTGGCGGGCGTGTACGGCATGAATTTCGACCATATGCCCGAACTGCACTGGGCCTTCGGCTACCCCATGGCCATGGGGCTGATGTTCGGCGCCGCCCTGCTCATGTATGTGATCTTCAAGCGCAAAGGCTGGCTGTGACCGCAGGCCACCCGCCGGACGGGCAGTCGCGCGGTGCGGAACCTGCCCTGGGATTCCGCGCGGGCCGCATCATCACCCCGGGTTCACCCAGGCAACTCGGGCGGCTGGGGCTCTTCCCGCCGTCGGACGTCCAGCGAAGGGTCCTGAAGCTGGCTACCCGGCCCATCACGGCCAGGAATGCCGAACCGGACCTGCTGTGGATCAGTTTCGCCGAACTCTGCGGCGGGCCGGCCACGACGGCGGACTTCCAGGCACTGGCCGCGGAGCACCGGATGTGGGTGATCGACGGCGTCCCCTCGCCGCGGCTCGAATTTGCCCTTGGCCCGGCGGCCGCCTGGCAGCGCTTTGGCCAGGTGGTGGAAGTCCTTCAGGAGCTGGACATTGCGCTGTTCCTGATCGGGGCCGGGCCCTTTGACTGGGGCAGCACGGACACGGACTCCATCGGCACGGAAACAGGACTCCCTGCGGAGATGGCACGGATCGCCAGCCGTTTGGCCTTGCTGGGACGGGTTGAGTCCCCCGACGCCAGCGAGCGGGCCGGCGTGGACCGGCCCGGCGAATATACGTTTGCAGAGGGTGCCGGGAGCTAGGCTCCCGGCACCCTGCCCAATGTTCCTAGATGGCTCCGCCCGCGGTGGGCGGGGCGCTGGAGTCGTGTCCGCTGTCGCCGACTGTCTCGCGGGCAATGTAGTTTTCGATGTCGAAGAGGTTCTCGGCCCGCTCCGTGATGTTCAGCAGCGTGGTCATCGAGGCGACTTCCTCCACCTGTTCCTTGAGGAACCAGAGCATGAACTGCTCACCGAGGGGGTCGTTCTCCGCCCGTGCGGCACGGAACAGCTCCTCGATGTTGCGGGTGACTTCCCTTTCCTGTTCCAGGGCCAGCTGGATGGGCTCCTTGGCATCCGCAAACTCGTTGCGCACCGCGCTGATGCCGGGGACGGCCACCGGCAGGTTCCGGTCCAGCATGTACTGGACCATCATCATGGCGTGGTTGCGCTCCTCGAGGGACTGGCGGTAGAAATGCGCGGCCAACTGGGGCAGATCCTGGCCGTCGTAGTACACCGCCACGGCGATGTACTGCTGGGATGCCGCAAACTCATTCGCGACCTGGGTGGACAACAGTTCATTGAATGTCTTCTTAGCCATGGCCCGATCCTACCGTCGGGCACCGACACCGGACAGGCTTCAAACACCGCAGAGCGCCAGGCGGCGCGTCACCGGCTTAAAGCAGTGACGCAAGGCCGGCACCGCCGGCAGCCGCCAGCACGCAGGCGCCCATGGTGCCGATGCCGTTGGCCAGCGCCAGTCCGGTCCGCCCTGCCTGGACCAGGCGCACCGTCTCCAGGCTGGCGGTGCTGAACGTCGTGTAACCGCCCAGGAATCCCGTCCCCAGCACCACTTGGAGCGATTCCGGTGCCAGATGCCGCATGACGAGCCCGGCCAGGAACCCCAGCAGCAGGGAGCCTGACACATTGATCAGGATGGTTCCCAGTGGAAGCGCCGTCCTGAGCTTCGAGCGGACCAGTCCGTCCACCACGAACCGCACGGCGGCCCCGGCCCCGCCGGCCAGGGCGAGCAGCAGGACCGTCATTGCCGGACCATCCGGCGGTGCTGCCGGGCCGCCAACCAGATGCCGGCGACCGTGGCCGCGACGCCTCCCAGCAGGCTGGTACCCAGGTACCAGACCCCCTCCGTCGACCGGCCCGCGTCGAACAGGTGGACGGCGTCGAGCGCCAGTGTGCTGTAAGTAGTGAAGGCGCCCAGGAAACCAGTTCCGACGGCGAGCCGCAGGATCTGCCGCCATCCGGCGTCGGGCCCCCTGCGCGAAAGTCCTTCCAGAAGAGCCCCCAGGACCAGCGCGCCGGACAGGTTGATCACGAGCGTGGGGAGCGGCCAGCCGCCCGGGGCCGGGATGACGAAGCCGAGGCCGTAGCGGGCCAGGGCGCCGAGCACGCCGCCGGCTGCCACCAACAGGACAAGCCGCCCGTGCAGGTGGACGGGCCGGTGCACCTCAGCCGTCATGGTGCGGGAGCATCGCGGGACTCAACGGGACCACCAGCACCGGCCGGCCCTGGCGGTGCGTGAGGTGCACGGCAACGGAACTGGCAAGCAGCTCCTCGAGCCGGGCACCCAGCCGCCCTTCATGGGTTCCGACCACGATCATGGCGGCGTCGATGGCGTCGGCATGGTGTGCCAATGCACGGGCCGGCTGGCCGGCCAGCGTGACGAAGCGCCACGCAAGGGGCAGCCCGCCCAGTTCGGCGGCAATCCGGGAGCGGATGCCCTCCGCGATTGGCCCGGCGTCGTCGTCGACCCCGTCCGGATCAATCGGCTGAGCCGCGCCGGCAGCGTCGCCTGGCACCGGGTAGCTCGCCACGTCCACGTACGCGCACACCAGTTCCACGCCGGCGCTCAGGGCAAGGTCGGCAGCGCGGCGCAGGACGATCGCGGGTTGATGCGGGACGACGCCGAGCAGCACGGGACCGGTGATGCCCGCCGCCGATCCTGACTCAGCCATGCCGGCCACCCCTTGCGTGCGAAGTGGTCATTGCCTCAATTCCTCCATCTTGCTCCAGAACGAATCCCGGAGCATGCGCCTGACGCCCTGGAGGTCAGTCTTGTGCTCCCCGATCCGCTGGGCGCAGTCCTTCAGGAGCACCCTGTCCAGCTCCGGCGGCAGCAACGGCCTGTCGGCGAAGAGCTCATTGAGTTCACCCTGGGTGGCGGCGCCATGCCAGTTGACGGCCAGGCGCTCCCCCACCTCCTGCGCAACAAGCATCGCTGATTCCTCGACGGCGGACGCGGGGCCGCTGCTGTAGACGATCCCGGATTCGATGGCGCGGGCGCGGTGGAGGGTGGCGGGCTGCGGTACTGCCTGCAGTCCGTTCGCCGGAGCCATGACATGGTGCGGCGGACCCGGTACCGGGCGGCCCATCCCGGCCTTGGGGCCAGGCAAGGGAGGCTGCGACAGGAGCTGGGTGCCGGAGGACGGGGCCAGCCGGATCACGGCAGGCTTGCTCTTGAAGCAGGATTCGATGAGTTCCATGGGCAGGGTGATGATGCTGTCGACAGTCAGGGCCAGGTGTTCAGCCACGGACCGGACGCCGAGCCGGTGGCACTGGTCCTCGATCCCGATCAGAACCACCTTGACGCCGAGTTCCTGGGCCGCTTCAACGGCTTCGGCAAGATCGTCGTCACCGGAAACCAGGAAGACCACGCGGGCCGCCCGGTTGCGTGCGATGCCCACAAGGTCCAGACCCAGCTTGAGGTCCACGCCTTTCTGGTCCCCGCCGTAGGAGAGCCGGCCCAGCCGGACCTTGACGCCGGACACCATGCCGATCTTCTTGTGCTGCTCGCTCAGCACGGCGTCCTTGGCGGCGTCGTACCAGTACATGCGCAGGGTTTCGAGGCCGCAGAACTCCTCGGCCCGGGCCTTGATGCCGGAGATCAGCTTCTGATGGTCCACGTCGAAGGCCGAGCGCAGAGAGGTCTGGGCCTGGGACAGCCCGCCTACTGCAAGGAGGAAGCCGGCGTCCACGAAGATAGCGCTCTGGGGTGCCATGCACCGATCCTAGCCACCTGGCACGTTGGGAGCGCGGAGGGCGGCCCGGAATGCTGGCGCGTCAGACCTTCTTGACCACGCTGGATTTGAGCTGCATGGGGCCAAAGCCGTCCACCTTGCAGTCGATGTCGTGGTCGCCCACGCCGTTGATGAGGCGGATATTGCGTACCTTGGTGCCGACCTTGATGGAGGTGGGGCTGCCCTTGACCTTGAGGTCCTTGACCACCGTGACGGTGTCACCGTCGGTCAGGACGTTTCCGACGGAGTCCTTGATGGGCTGCCCCTGGTCCTGACCGGCGTCGTCTGCGGGCGCGGCGGACCATTCATGTGCGCACTCGGGGCAGACCAGCAGGGCACCCATCTCGTAGGTGTATTCGCTGGAGCATTCGGGGCACGGGGGCAGAATCTCATTCACACGTCAATGATAGTCGAGGCCAGTGGGCCGGGCGGAAACGCGGGCGCCCGGACTTGGAACGCGGTCCCCTTCACTGTGGAGCTAAGGAGATTCGAACTCCTGACCTCTTCGATGCGAACGAAGCGCTCTACCAACTGAGCTATAGCCCCCGGGCCGGCGCCAACGCGGCGTGGCCAGTGACCCTAGGCTACAAACTATCCCGCTGCTTTGCCAACCACGACACGAACGACTCGGAGCCATACCGCTGTTCCGGGACCAGGTTCTTTCCCGCGCGCAGGTAGGCGCCCATGGCACCGGGCAGTGGAAGCTCCACAATCCGGCCTCGGGCCCCCGTGGCCGACTTCCAGGCCTCGGCAAGCTCCCGCATGGCCTGGACATCCGGGCCGCCCACGGTGCGGAGCCTGTGCCGTTCATCTGAGGGGGCTTCCAGTGCCGCCTCAAGGAGGGCGCCGGCCACCTCGGAGGGTGAAATGGTCTGGAACTGCACGCCCTTGAACGCCGGGAGCAGCCGCACCTTCGCGCCTGCCTCGAACATCGCTGCCACGAGGCTGTGGAACTGCGTTGCCCGCACCACTACGGTTTCAAGGCCAGATTCCGCATACCGGCGCTCCTTGTCGGCCTTCGACGCGTAGAACGCGTAGCTGCTCTGGTCGCAGTTGATGATGGACAGCGCCACGGCTTTCCGCGCACCAGCCAACTGGGCTGCGGCAAGAAGCCGCGCACCGCCGTCGGCGAAGGTCTTGCGGGCCTTGCCGAACTGGCCCTCCAGGCAATCGATCACGACGTCGGCACCCGCCAGTGCGCCGGGCAGGCCTTTTCCGGTGGTGATGTCGGCCGTGAAGTAGCTGGCGCCGTCGTGGCGGGCCGGCGATCCCGGCAGCGGCTCATGGCGGCTGATCACGGCGACGCGGTGCCCCGCAGCGAGGGCCAGCCGGACGACTTCACGGCCTACCTGGCCGGTTCCACCGGCGACGCAGATGGAGGTCATGCCGGGCTAGGCGCGGCGGCGCTGCAGGACGTCGTCGAGGTTGCTCAGCGCGCTCTGGCCCTTGGCTGCACCACGCGCCTGACCAACTGCTGCGGCTTCAGCCTGCTCTGTGCCCTGTTTGAGGACCGGATTGCCGACGGGCTTCGGGGCCTCCGGGAGATCAAGGGGCTCGGGAGCCGGACGCGGCGCCTTGGCAGCACCGACGTACGTCGGCTTCGGAACCTCAACTGGCTGCCAACTGGATCCCTTGGAGTCCTGGGCAGCTTCAACGGACTTGTCGCCTGCAGCAACAGCCACCGCCAAGGCGGCCTGGCGAAGCTCCACCGCGGAAAGCCGTGCGGCTTCGCGGTTCCTCGCCTCGGCGTCGAAAACCGTGGTCTCCCTCGATTCCACCGGTGCATCCTTCGGCAAATAGCGCTCAGGCGTTGGGATGGTCACCGACTGCGCGGCGCGGCGCGCCCGGCGTTCCCGGAGATCCCTTAGAGCGAGCCTCCGCAACGTAACGACGGCAAGCACGGCACCCACGAAAGACACCGAGGGAAGCCACCCGGACCCGGTGCCGAAAAGACGAAGCACGCCCGAAACCAATGCCGTCAGCAGCAAGAAAAGGCCGGACAACGCCAAAGAAAACCGGGCATAACGGATGGTGAAGGGAGTAACAGGCGACTTCTTGAGGGACGACTCGGCCACGCGGGATTCCAGGGGCGACGCCGGCGCTTTGCTATGCATGGTCTCCATGGGTTTCTCCTGCTTGGGGGCCAGTTTCAGGACCACCCCGGCGCGCGGCTCGTCTGCTTCATCGTCAAGTACCTCGGTTTCCCCCGCACCGGCGGCCTGAAGCTGCGGCCGTCGGTTCCTGAGGATGTGGGGTGCCACCCACACCATCCAGAGCGCGACAGTGACCACCAGTATCACTGAGCTGCTGAGAGGGAAGTCCACAGTCAAAACCGTAGAAGCATTTGGACGGGGGCTGCCGCATTAGATGCGGTGTGTCGCCCCACAGTCCTCAAATCACTGGATACATGACTCCGGGCGTCGCTACGGGGACGCGGCACCGCCTCGCACCCAACGGGCGAGGATGCCTTCTGGAACTTCCTCGGAGGTGAGGGCGAAAGTGCGGTGGTCCGCCCACTCCCCGTTGATGTGCAGGAACCGCTCCCGGTGTCCCTCGTCCCGGAAGCCAAGCTTCTCCACTACGCGCAGGCTGGGGGCATTTTCCGGCCGGATGTTGATCTCCATGCGGTGAAGCCCGAGCGTGCGGAAGCAATGGTCGGTGGCCATGGCCACGGCCGTCGGTGCAATGCCATGGCCGGCACGCGCCTGATCCACCCAGTAACCCAGGGTTGCCATCATGGCCGATCCCCACACGATCGAGGAGACAGTCAATTGGCCCACGATCCTTGGCTCCCTGAAACCGGGGGTCCGTTCCGTGATGACGAACGGGAGTGCCGAGGCGTGCCGCGCCTGCTCGTTGAGGGATGCCACCATCTGCCGATAATTGGGCAGGTGCCCGCCCGGCGCCGGATTGGAGGCCTCCCATGGCGCCAGCCAATCAGTGTTGCGGGAACGTACTTCGGTCCACTCCCGGCGGTCGCGGTAGCGGATTGGCCGCAGCGCAAGATCGCCGTGCTCCAGCGTCACCGGCCAGATGGCCGAGCCCCACATGCGGGCTACTTGTTCAGAGTGGAGGCAAAGCCCGGGAGCCAGTCGCGCAGTTCCGGACCCAGGTCCTCGCGCTCGCAGGCAAGCTCGATGCAGGCCTTCAGGTAGCTGAGCTTGTCGCCGGTGTCGTAGCGGCGTCCGCGGAACACGACACCGTAGACGCCGTAGCCTTCGCCCTGGCCCGCGGCCAGGACCTCGAGGGCGTCGGTCAGCTGGATTTCCCCGCCTCGGCCCGGCGCCGTGTTTTCCAGTACCTCGAACACGGCCGGGTGCAGCACATAGCGGCCGATCACTGCGAGATTCGAAGGAGCTTCCTCGACAGTGGGCTTTTCCACGAGCTGCTTGATGCGGACGTAGCCGTTTTCGCCGTCTTCCTCGATGTCGGCGCAACCGTAGGCGCTGATCTTGGAGGGCTCAACCTCGATGAGGGCCACCACAGATCCGCCGGTCTTCTGCTGGACGGCGATCATCTCGCTAAGCAGGTCTTCACGGGCATCTATGAGGTCGTCGCCGAGGAGCACGGCGAACGGCTCGTTGCCAACGTGCTGCTTGGCACGCAGGACGGCGTGGCCGAGGCCGTTGGGGTCACCTTGGCGGACATAGTGGATGTCTCCCAGGTTGGTTGCGGACCGGATGGACTCGAGTTTGCCCGTGTCACCCTTTTCGGCGAGCGTGGCTTCGAGCGCGGGAACGCGGTCAAAGTGGTCTTCCAGGGCGCGCTTGTTGCGGCCGGTGATCATCAGGATGTCATTCAGGCCGACCTTGACGGCCTCCTCCACCACATACTGGATGGCTGGCTTGTCCACGACAGGCAGCATTTCCTTCGGCATGGCCTTCGTGGCGGGCAGGAACCTGGTTCCAAGCCCGGCAACGGGAATCACGGCCTTACGGACAGCATTGTTATCGGAAGTCACGGGACTAATCTAACGGAAGGGCAACAACAACGGCTAAACAATCGTCCAGGCGCACGTCTTCGTGGCCTGGGCTCCGCGGCCGGCCGCGATCAGGTACGAAGGAACGGAACACATGGCATCCAAGGAAGAGCTCCGGCGCGGACACCGCCGCGTCCGCAAGGCCATGAGCCTGCCCCAGCTGCAGGAGGCCGGCGCCGGCGTGGCCGGGCACGGCGCAGACTGGGCCGCAGGGCGGGCAGGCGGAGCCCCGGCTGTCTTCGCCGTCTATCTGGGCGTTTCCTTCGAGCCGCCCACACTACCGCTCATGGCCGCACTCCATGCGGCAGGACACCGGGTGCTCCTTCCTGTGTGCGAGCCCGAGCGGCAGCTCAGCTGGGTCCATTGGACGCCCGACACGCAATTCGTCCGCTCCCGCTACGCCCCCATTGATGAGCCCGTTGGCGAGCGGCATCCCAGCACGGTGGTGGCCGGAGCAGCGGGTATCTTCCTGCCTGCCACGGCGGTGGACAGGGCCGGCAGCAGGATCGGACAGGGCGGCGGCTACTATGACCGGCTCCTGGATTTCCTCGAGGGTTCAGGAGTCCTGCCGCCGACCATCGCGGTGGTCTACGACGGCGAAGTGCTGCCCGCCGGCACCATCCCGGCCGAGCCGTTTGACCGCCCCGTGGCCGAGGCGCTGACGCCGTCCGGCGTCGTCCGGCTCGGTACGGGCCCGACGGCGGATCCGGACCGGGCGCGCCGTAGCACCGTTGCTTGTGATAACCGGCATATTCCATAGCGGACACAAGGCTCCCGGATGATAGAATTGGCACTCAGGCCCTGAGACTGCTAGGCACCGTAACATTCGATGCCGCAGCGCAGGACCTGAACTTTGTCCTGGAGGAGGATCATCAGTGCCCACATATGCTTACGCCTGCAAGGACTGCGACCATGCCTTTGACATCGTCCAGGCCTTCACAGACAACTCCTTGACGGAATGCCCCGAATGCCAGGGGTCCCTGCGCAAGAAGTTCAACAGCGTCGGCGTGGTCTTCAAGGGTTCAGGCTTCTACCGCACTGATTCCCGCGACGCAAAGGGCAGCACCGTGTCTGCCGCTCCCTCGGCTCCCCCGGCCCCTGTTGCAGCCCCTGCCGCGGCACCGGCCTCCGTTGCCGCGGCCAGCTAGCACCCACTTATCCACATAGGGTCTCCGGGCCCTGCCGTTCGACGCCGGATGCTGGCTAGCGTGGCTTCATGCCACAACGATTCCAGACATCCCGCCCCGCCCGGTCCCTGGCCGGGCCGCGGCGCCCGCCGGCTCCAAGGTCCGGCCGTTCGCCACGCGCGCCTCAGCGCCTTCACAGTGGCGCGGCGTACCACGGCAGGGACTTAATCGCCGGCCGGCAGGCCTTCCCCCGGAAACTCAATGGTTGGCTCAACCGAAACCGCCGCCTCTTGGTGGCACTGCTGTTGTGCACCGCCGCGGGGATTGCCGTTCATCAACTGACCCCTGCCTCGGTGCAACGCGTTCAGGTCTTGGCTGCGGCGCGGGATCTTCCGGCAGGTTCGAGTCTGGGCGCCGCCGACCTGGTGCCCTTGGACGTGCCTCCGGACCTGGCCATCCCGGGCGTCTTGCCGGCGGGCACTGCCGTTTCCGGTAGGCAGCTCGCCACCCCATTGCAAAAGGGGCAGATCCCCACCGAAGCGCAACTGCTCGGCCCGGGACTGCTCACAGGCGCTCCGGCTGGCTCTGCCGCCGTCCCGCTGAGAATAGCCGATCCGGCGTCCCTCCGCTTGCTCTCACCGGGGCAGCTCATCACGATTGTGCTGACCGGCACCGGTGGCTTCGAGGCCAGGAAGAGCGAAGTGCTGGCGACCGCGGTTCCCGTGCTGTGGACCTCGGCGCAGGGCGGGCAGCCCGGGCAGTGGCTCGGTACGGGAGAGACGGACGGCCTGGTGGTTGTGGCAGCGGATCCCGCGCAGGCCGGGAGGCTTGCGGGCGCCTCGACGCAAGGGAAGCTGTTCTTCGTCCTGGTCAATCCGCCGGCCGCCAGCGCGGGACAAGGCCCTGGAGCGGCAGGGTGAGCGCTGCGGGAAGGCCGTCAGCCCCAGTGCGGGGGCTTCTGCTCCTTCAACCATGCGTCGTGGTCGTAGCCCGCGTTGTCACCCCAACGGCTCGGGTCGTCCTCCGAGGCCTTGTTCGGCAGGACTCCCTCCCTGTCTGTCTTGGCGGTGTCGTTCAAGCCTGCGTTCTTCAATCCTGCGTCTTTCGTGTCGTTCGGGGCAGCGGGTGCACCGCCTTGATCAGGTTCCTGCGTCTGTTCCTGCTTCTGTTCCACGGCCGATCCTCCTCCGTGTTCCGGTTCTGCCGCCGCCCGGTAGCTGCCAAGTGGCGTCATGCTGTCCAGATCCAATTGTTCAACATCCACGTCCAGGAAGCCATGTTCCGCTGCACCCACCCGGCGCTCCGCTTGCTTCTCGAGACCCAGATAGGCGCCGATCCGGTCAGCACAGGTGGAGGGGTCCGTGAATACCTCAATGGTCCACAGGGACATATAGCGCCATCCCATACGTTCCAGGAGCTGTGGACGCAGCCTGCTGCGCTCACGGACGCTCATGCGCCGGTACCGTTCGGTACCATCGGATTCGATGGCCACGGGTGTCGGAAGCTCGACGTGGTCCTGGCCGATGGTGTGGACAGGATCGGCCGCGGCGGCAATGTCCAGGACGCCGTCGTAGAGATGCCAGACGCGGGCACCCCGTGCCCGGAGCCTCTCGCCAAGGTCCGCCACGAGAGGATCCTCGCCCAGCGCCCGCTCACTCGCGGCCGAGCGCGACGCTGGGGTCCCGAGGTTGCTGTTGCCGGACAGTTCCCGGTCAAGCAGCTCGTAGAACTCGACGGCGCCATGGGCCAGACGGTCAAGGTCCAAGTCCTCGGGCCGGAAGCAGCTCAGGACATGCATGGACCGCCTGGCACGGGTCATCGCCAGCGCGAAGCGGTTGCGCCCGCCTTCCACCGACAGCGGCCCGAACGTGTGGAGTGCCCGGCCGTGGGGTGTGCGCCCATAGCCGAGCGAGAAGATGATGTGTTCCCTGACCAGCCCCTGGGCCCGCTCGAGGTCCACCACGCGGAAGGACTCGGGTCCGGCGCCGAAGAAGGGCGCCAGCGAGGGATGGTTCGGCAGCTGGAGCCGGATGGCCTCGCCAACGCGGGCGGCATGGCGCAGGCTGGCCGTCACAACCGCCAAGGACGTGCGCGGCCGATGGCGGGCGTGCTCGAAGACAAGATCCACCACGCGGTTGACCTCGGCGGCCACGGACTCAACGCCCTCGTGGTCCGCGCCGGGCAATCCCGTGCCGTCCGGAATGTATTCCACCAGGATGGAACGGTCCAGGCCCGTCACCGACTGGCCGTCGGGCAGGCGCCGGAGACCGCCGCCGTAGTAGTTCTTGCTCAGCTGCAGCACAAGGTCTTCATCCGCGGCCCGGTAGACCCAGTTAAGCTGCCACGTGGGCAGGACCCGCGCCAGTGCGCCGAAGGCACTGTCCACAGCCTCATGGCCGGCCACGCCGGCAACGGGCGGCTCCACGGCAACGCTGAACGTCCTCGCGGTGGCCACCTTGGCATCGCCAAAGGCCACCACTTGCTTGGCCCGTGCGATGGCCGGCAGCACGGCCTGCAGCGAGGTGGTCTCCGCGTCGATGATGACAACGGCGTCGAATTTCTGTTCCGCCGGAAGCACACCGGTGAGCAGGTAGGGGCTGACCGAGCAGACAGGCACCAACAAAGGCACCAGATCCGGTGCCTGTGCGCTCAGGGCCGGCAGCGTTACCCGGCCGTCCTTGAGCAAGGCCTTCAGCAGTTCTGCCTGGCGGGGGTTCTCCGAGATGCCTGCCCGCCACCTTTCGGCAAGCTGCCACCGCAGACGGGCTGCACCGCTGGCAATGTGCGCCTGGTCCGCGAGGCGGAACTCGGCTTCGAGCTTGCGGAGGGAATCGCCGTCGGACATTGCCAAGTAGTCGTCCCCGCTGATCATGGCTTCCAGCGCGGACTGCCACCAGGCCAGGTCCAGCTCCGCCGCGACGGAGCCTGCCGGGACCTCCCGCTCGGCGAGATCCGTGAGCAGTTCGGCGAGTCCGTGCTCGCGCATGTTCTCGATCAGGAGGGTCCGTTCCGGAAGCGTCTCAAGCGTGGCGGTATCGGCAACCAGGCCTTCCAAGCGGGCGATGAGCTCAAGGTATCCGGTGCCGTGGAGGTCCCCGCCGTCTGCGCTGTGCTCGAGGGCATCCCCCAGGCGGCGCAAGTCGCGGTCCAGTTCGCGGTACAGGGTGCCGAGTTCGGCCAGACCGGACGGAACCGACGGGTGCCGCTGCGTCGTTGCATACCCGGACCACTGCGCACGTTGCTCCTGCACCTGCAGCAGGGAGCTGTGCAGATCGGCGATGTGCACGCCGGGGCGGACGTATTCCTTGGCCACCCGGCGCAGGCGCGAGCGCTGCATGGACGGCATTTCAAGGTTGTGTTCCCGGCGCCAGGACGAACTTGCCGTAGCGGAAATCAGGTCGTGGACCGGGCGGTCGAAAATATCGGGGGTGAACTTGTCGAGGCTTTCCCGGACTGCCATCAGCAGTTCGAGCTGCCCGCCCCACTCGGCGAAGTTTGCTCCCAGCCGGATTTCGGCGTGCTCGGCCACCTGGTACATGCGCTCGCGCAGCTGCGGAAGTTTCTCGGCAAGGGAGAGCGCCAGCCGCTGGGCTTCCTCGGTTTCCTTGCGGGTCACCAGCCGGGCACCGTACCAGAGGCTCGACGTCGAAGCCCGGCTGAAACTGCCCAGCTCGGCCGCCCGGCGGAGACGCCCGGCGAGTTCCGCCCGGTCCTTGATGTTGTCCAGCACGCTGCGCTTGAGCCGGACAGTAGTGGCTGGCGCAGGGTGGATGGACGTCAGCTCGGCGAGGGACTGCATGGCCTGGTAGGGCGAGCAGCCCCAGCGCTCGCGCACGTTGTGCAGGGAGGCGACATGGTCCATGAGGGCGTGCCG
This sequence comes from Arthrobacter sp. CJ23, assembly GCF_024741795.1. NCBI lineage: Bacteria > Bacillati > Actinomycetota > Actinomycetes > Micrococcales > Micrococcaceae > Arthrobacter > Arthrobacter sp. CJ23. The sequence goes on from NZ_CP102950.1 coordinate 3,293,349, forward strand.
GTGCTCCGTGAGGGTCTTGTGCAGATTCCCCAGCTGCGGCTCGAGGGACTTCTCGTTCCTCATGATGGCCCGGACAAGCTGGTTCTTGAGCTGCTGGGGCGTGGAACCGTCGCCGGGACGGAACAGCATCGAGTCGAGTCCCAGGGATTCCAGATGCGTGGCGAGGCCGGCAAGGCTGGCTCGGCGGTCGCCCACCACCAACACCGATTTTCCTTCGGCGACCAGGGCCCCTATGGCGTTGATGGCCGTCTGCGTCTGGCCGCTGCCCGGAGGAGCGCTGACCACCAGGGAATCCCCGGCACGCACGGCGTCCACCACGTATTGCTGGTCCATGTCGGCGTCGAGCAGCAACAGCTCATCGGCAGGATCGCGTTGGTCAAGGTCGTCGAAGCGCCCGGCCTTGATCGGCTCCGGCTCCACGTGCCCGCCGTTGGCCGCCGTCGCAAGGGCCGCCACCACGGGGTTGCTCTGGTTGATCCAGGGGTCGTCGAGGTTGCCGGAAAGGTCCGCCAGCGTAGTGACGAGCAGGTTGAATTCAACCTCGGCCCCGTGGATCGGCTGCACCAGCGTGGAGATGCGGTCCAGGACCGGCTGTGGATCCAGGCGCGCCGTATTGTAGGCCATTCGCGCCACGGCCTGGACATCGAAGACGATGCCGTGGACCATTTTCAGGTGCCGGACCAGGGCCGGGTTCATGCGGGCCTGCTCGCTCAGCTGGAGTTCGTAGTCGTCTTCGCCGGGCCTGACGGTGAGCACGATGGAGGTAAGCATCACCGGGGCGGAAACACGCTGTGGCTTCCCGCCGACGGCGGAGGTCCAGACGACGGTCCCTGCGGAGAGGTAGCCGGCGTCGATGCCGCGGTCATTGCTGAGCTCGAAAATCTTGGAGCGGATGTTCCGGGCCGCCCGCGCGGCGACCAGATACTGCTGGCGGTCCCGGATGAGGGTGGAGAGGCGCGTCCGCCGGCCGGCCAGCAGCTGCGCAAGGCCCGAGGGGTGGGCGTTACTGAGATCGATGGCACCTTCGGGCGTCTTGACGAAGCGCAGCATTGTGTCGGCGCCGGTGACGGGCTTGAGCCCTGACAACCACTTCCGGAGTTCTTCAGAACCCTCTTCCGGGCCTTGACCTACTGACACAACTACTGCCTTCTTATCTGTACTAGCTTTAGACGCCTTGGACCATACCGGCATACTTTCGAGGGTAGCGGACTCCGTCTGAAGGCAGCTCCGCAACACTGCCCCTGCAGTAAATTCGCCGTCATTTCACTCCAGAAAGCGAAGTGGCCGGCCTCAGTGAAGAGGCCGGCCACTCAAAATGCTATTCCCACTCGATGGTTCCCGGTGGCTTGCTGGTCACGTCCAGCACCACGCGGTTCACGCCGTCCACCTCGTTGGTGATCCGGTTGGAGATCTTCGCCAGAAGGTCGTACGGGAGGCGCGACCAGTCGGCCGTCATGGCGTCTTCCGAAGAGACCGGGCGCAGGACGATCGGGTGGCCGTAGGTACGGCCGTCGCCCTGGACGCCCACGCTACGGACGTCTGCCAGCAGCACTACGGGCATCTGCCACACGTCGTTGTCCAGGCCGGCCGCAGTGAGCTCGGCACGGGCAATGGCGTCGGCCTTGCGCAGCAGGTCCAGACGCTCCCGGTTGACTTCACCGACGATGCGGATGCCGAGGCCGGGGCCCGGGAACGGCTGGCGGCCAACGATTTCCTGCGGCAGTCCCAGCTGGGCACCGACGGCACGGACCTCGTCCTTGAAGAGTGCCCGCAGCGGCTCAACGAGCTCGAACTGCAGGTCCTCCGGCAGGCCGCCCACGTTGTGGTGGCTCTTGATGTTGGCTGCACCTTCGCCGCCGCCGGACTCGACGACGTCCGGGTACAGCGTGCCCTGGACCAGGAACTTGATCTTCTCGCCGTCGGCAGCGGCCTGGGCGATGATGGCCCGCTCCGCCTCCTCGAAGGCGCGGATGAATTCCCGGCCGATGATCTTGCGCTTGGTTTCGGGATCGCTGACGCCGGCAAGGGCGGACAGGAAGCGTTCCTGCTCGTTGGCGACGTAGAGCTTGACGCCGGTGGCTGCCACGAAGTCGCGTTCAACCTGCTCGGCTTCGCCCTCGCGCAGCAGACCGTGGTCCACGAACACGCAGGTGAGTTGGTCTCCTACCGCACGCTGCACCAGGGCAGCTGCAACGGCTGAATCGACGCCGCCGGACAGGCCGCAGATGACCTTGGAGTCGCCGATCTGCTTGCGGATACGGTCAACCTGCTCTTCGAGGATGTTGCCGGTGGTCCAGTTCGGAGACAGGCCCGCGCCCTTGAAGAGGAAGTTTTCGAGGACCTGCTGGCCGTGGGCCGAGTGCTTGACCTCGGGGTGCCACTGCACTCCGTAGAGGTGCTTTTCCTCGTTGGCGAACGCCGCAACCGGGGCGCCGGCCGTGGTGGCCAGAACCTCGAAGCCCGCGGGGGCTTCGTGGACGGAGTCGCCGTGGCTCATCCACGTGGTCTGGGATTCCGGCAGGTCCGCCAGAATGGAGCGGGCTTCGCCTACGGCGGTTGCCTCGGTGGCGCCGTACTCCCGGAGGCCCGTCTGGGCCACGGTGCCGCCAAGGGCATTGGCCATGGCCTGGAAGCCGTAGCAGATGCCGAAGACCGGAACGCCGGCTTCAAACAGGTCAGCGCCCACGCTCGGGGCACCTTCGGCGTAAACGCTCGAGGGCCCTCCGGACAGGATGATCGCTGCGGGGTTCTTGGCCAGAAGCTGCTCGGTGGTGAAGGTGTGCGGAACAATTTCCGAGTACACATTCGCTTCACGGACGCGGCGGGCAATCAGCTGCGCGTACTGGGCACCGTAGTCAACAACCAGCACCGGCTTCTGGGAAGTCTGGGGTGCGGTGGGAGTAGTCACCGTCCTAGACTACTTTGCCCGGCCGCCCCGGTGCACCTTGGGGACCGTCGCAAGCACCGCAAAACAGCCCCGCGTTAGCGATCTCACATCGCTAGTAGCGCTTGGAGGCCTGCGGGTTGGCAGCGAGCTCGGCTTCAACCTGCGCGTGGAACTTCTTCTCCACGATGAAGGACATCAGCGGAACCACGCCGCCGAGGGCCAGCAGGATGAGCTTCGCGAACGGCCAGCGCATGAGGGACCAGAGGCGGAAGTTCGAAATCAGGTACACGACGTACATCCAGCCATGCACGATCAGTACTGTGACGGACAGGTTCAGGCCGCCAATGACGCCTTTCGGTTCCGATTCCGCGAAACCGAAGCCGAACGGCTGGCCGGTCACGGCGTTCGTGCCGCCGGCGAACAGCGAAAGGCCGAATCCGTAACGGGCCGCGAGCTCGGCACACAGCAGCAGGAGCATGGCACCGGTGAGGTAGGCCATGACCTTGTAGAACTTCAGCGCGGAGCGGATCTGGGCTTCGGTGCCGCCGAAGCGGCGCTTCTTGCTCTTGGCGGCTCCTGACTGTTCGGGCTGGACTGCCGGCTTGGGCTCAATCATTGCTGCACCTTTTGTTCTGGCTCATGTTGTTCTGACTCATGGGTTCTTGAAGGAAGTTGTGCGGGGCCGCCGTCGGGACCGTCGCCGCCGTCTTCGGCGTCCTCATCGGCATTCTCGTCTTCGAGTCCGCGCCGGTGGTCGTCGGCCACCATCCGCCACCAAATGTAGAGGGCGAATCCGGCGAAGACCACCCATTCCACGGAGTAGAACAGGTTCAGCCAGTTGACCTGCTGGGCAGGCGGCTGGGCCGGGATGTTGAGGGCCTTCAGCACTCCGGAGGCGGCAACGGAGGCGCCATCTGAGTTTTCGGCGCTTGCGGCCACAAATCCTGGGTAGCTGGAGACGTCCCATTTGTTGATGAGTTCCGCCACCGCGACTGCGGACGCGCGGCCCGGGCCGGCGTCGACGTTGGGCAGCGGCGCTTCGGACGGCAGCAGCCGTCCGGTCAGTTCAATGGTGCCCGACGGCGGCGGGCCGGCTTCCGCGGGATCGGCCACCCAGCCGCGGGCCACGGGAATCCAAGTCCGCGGAGATGCCGCGGCACCGTTCAGCGCCGGGGCGCCGTCGACGGCGAAGGCAGACACCACCCAGTAGCCCTTCTGCCCGCCGAACAGCCTGCCTTCGACGAGGACCTGTTTGGCGGGGTCATAGCTGCCGGTGGCGCTGACCATCTGGTCTGAGACCGAGCCCGGGAAGAACTGGCCCGGCTTGAGCACCGTGGTGAGGGGCTTGACCTCTTCCACCGTGGAGGAAACGGGCGCTTCGCTCGTGGTGGACCGGCCGAACTGCCATTGGCTGAGCAGCACGAACACCCCGGACAGGAGGAGCGCAAAGACCAGTCCTGCGATCCAGCGGGGTTTCAGCGCGGTTTTCAACACCCCTTAACCGTACTTCGTCCGGCTGTAGAACAACGAACCCGGGCCCCGCTCCCTAGTGGTCGAAGAAGACCAGACTTGAGTTGATCAGTTCGGAGATGACCTCGGGGTCGTAGGCACGGCGCAGGGAGTCACGGAAGGATTCCTTGGACAGCGACCTCGCCAGGGTGGCCAGGACTTCCAGGTGGTCGGAGAACGAACTGGCCGGTGTGGCGATGAGCAGGACAAGTGTGGCCGGACCGTCGCTGGCGCCGAAGTCCAGTGCGTGGCCGAACTTGGTGACGCCCACTGCGATGGAGATCCTGGACACGTACTCGCTGCGGGCATGCGGCAGGCCGATGCCGCCGGGCAGGCCGGTGGCCAGCTGGTGTTCGCGGGAATGTACCTGTTCGAGGAAGCCTTCGAGGTTGGATATGCGCCCAGCGGCGTAGAGCCGTTCGGCGAGCTGCGCGGCGGCGTCAATCTTGTCCACGGCTTCAAGCTCAAGAACCACGGTGTCCGGTGTGGTCAGTTCGGCATCATACGGATCCAGTGGTTCGGCCACGTCGTTTCCCTCCAGTACGGCCTCCCGGCCGGGTCCATTGCCTGTCAGCGCAGGGGAATGATGTCATCCACTCCCATGCGCGCGGCATCCGCGGATTCGTCGTCGGGCTGCTGCTGGCTGAGTCGCTCGGCTTCGACCCGTGCCAGATAGTGCCTGATTTCGCTTTCCCACTGCGCTTCGCTCCAGCCAAGGATGTCACCCATCAGCTTAGCGACTACCGGAACCGCGGACACACCGCGGTCCCAGGACTCGATCGAGATGCGGGTCCGCCGGGTGAGGACGTCGTGGACGTGCCGCGCCCCCTCATGCGTGGTGGCGTAGACGACCTCTGCCGCGAGGTAGTCGTCGGCGCCGGGGAGCGGATCGCCGAGACTGGGTTCGTTGGCGATGAGGGCAAGCAATTCGGAGGCCAGGGAGCCGTAGCGGTTGAGCAGGTGCTCCACACGCGCCACATGGACGCCGGATTCTTCCGCCGCACGTACGCGTCGGTTCCAGGCGGCTTTGAACCCTTCGGCGCCCAGCAGCGGGATGGTTTCCGTGCAGCTTGCGGGAACGCGCTCGTCCATGGCCCTGGTGGCCTCGTCCACGGCGTCCTTCGCCATCACACGGTAGGTGGTGAACTTCCCGCCGGCCACCACCACGAGGCCAGGTACGGGGTGCGCCACGACGTGCTCACGGGAGAGCTTGGCGGTGGAATCGTTCTCGCCGGCCAGCAGGGGCCGGAGCCCCGCGTAGACACCCTCCACGTCCTCACGGGTCAACGGCCGTTTCAGGACGCGGTTGACATGTTCCAGGACGTAGTCGATGTCCTTGCTGGACGCCGCCGGATGTGCCTTGTCCAGCTTCCAGTCGGTGTCCGTGGTTCCGATGATCCAGTGCCTGCCCCAGGGGATGACGAAGAGCACGGACTTTTCGGTACGCAGGATCAGCCCCACCGTGGATTGGAAACGGTCACGGGGAACCACCAAGTGGATGCCTTTGGATGCGCGGACCTTCAACTGGCCGCGCTCAGTGACCATGGCCTGGGTTTCGTCCGTCCACACCCCGGTGGCGTTGACCACTTGCTTCGCCCGGACAGCGAACGTGCTGCCGTCCTCCTGGTTCTCCAGCTTGGCGCCGACCACCCGCTCGCCTTCCCGGAGGAATTCGACCACCCGCATCCGGTTGACGGCGTGTGCCCCGTAGTGGGCCGCCGTGCGGACCACGTTGACCACCAGGCGGGCATCATCCACCTGGGCGTCGTAGTAACGGATGGAACCCACGAAGGCGTCGTTCTTGAGGCTCGGGGCCGCCCGCAGGGTGCCGCGCCGGAAGAGGTGCTTGTGCATGGGCACGCCGCGGCTGTTGCCGGAGGTGATGCCCAGGGTGTCGTAAAGCAGGATGCCCGCACCGACGTAGGGCCGCTCCCAGAACCTGCGAGTCAACGGGTAGAGGAACGGGACCGGGCGGACCAGGTGGGGGGCGATGCGCTGGATGAGGAGGCCGCGTTCCTGCAGCGCCTCCTGTACCAGCCCGAAGTCCAGCATCTCGAGGTAGCGGAGCCCGCCGTGGATCAGCTTTGAGGACCTCGAGGACGTCCCTGACGCCCAGTCCCTGGCCTCGACGATGCCGACCGTCAGGCCGCGGGTTACGGCGTCGAGGGCCGATCCGGCACCCACCACGCCACCGCCGACAATGAGGATGTCGAGCTCCTGCCCGGGAACACTGGTGCCCTTCAGGACCTCGATGGATGCGGCACGGGATTCGGGGCTGAGGGCACCGGCCTTCCCGCTCGGCCCGCCTGCGGCACTGCTCATCGGACGCCTCCAATCGCGCAAAAAAGCCCGTAGTCCCCCACACTACCTACTGATGGCATTCTTGGGCAGGGCGATCCAGGCGGCGTGCCGGGTCCGGACGCGCAAGAGCCCGCCATCCCTCGCTGCAGGCGAAAGGACGGCGGGCTCTGGAACGGCGGAGCGTCCGGCGTGCCTGACTAATGTCCGGAGTACGGCGAGACGACGACGTCGACGCGCTGGAATTCCTTGAGGTCCGAGTATCCGGTGGTGGCCATGGAGCGGCGCAGGGCACCGACCAGATTGGAGGTGCCGTCGGTGTGATGGCCCGGTCCGAAGAGCACCTCTTCGAGGGGGCCCACAGTGCCGACGTTGACGCGGTCGCCGCGGGGCGATTCGAGGTGGTGGGCTTCCGGACCCCAGTGCCAGCCGCGGCCGGGAGCCTCATCGGCGCGGGCCAGCGCGCTGCCGAGCATGACGGCGTCGGCGCCCATGGCGATCGCCTTGACGATGTCGCCCGAGCTGCCCATGCCGCCGTCGGCGATCACGTGCACATAGCGTCCGCCGGACTCATCCATGTAATCGCGGCGGGCTGCGGCGACGTCGGAGATGGCGGAGGCCATCGGCGAGTGGATGCCGAGGGCGCGGCGCGTGGTGCTGGTGGCACCGCCGCCGAAGCCCACCAGGACACCGGCGGCGCCGGTGCGCATCAGGTGCAGGGCAGGCGTGTAGCCGGCGGCACCGCCGACGATCACGGGGACGTCGAGCTCGTAGATGAACTGCTTGAGGTTCAGCGGCTCGTGCGTCTTGGAGACGTGCTCGGCGGACACCGTGGTGCCGCGGATGACGAAGATATCGACGCCGGCAGCCACCACGGTCTTGTAGTGTTCCTGCGTGCGCTGCGGCGTCAGGGAGCCGGCAACGGTCACGCCGGCGGCGCGGATCTCGGCGAGCCGGGAGCTGATCAGCTCGGGCTGGATGGGCGCCTTGTAGAGGTCCTGCATGCGGCGCGTGACGGCCGGGCTGCTGGTTTCGTCGCTGAGGCCGGCGATTTCGTCCAGCACTGCCTGCGGGTTTTCGTAGCGGGTCCACAGGCCTTCGAGGTCCAGGACACCGAGGCCGCCCAGGCGGCCCAAGGCGATGGCGGTGTCCGGGGACATCGCCGAGTCCATGGGGGCACCGATCACGGGCATATCGAACTTGTAAGCGTCGATCTGCCAGGAAACAGAGACGTCCTTCGGGTCACGGGTGCGACGGTTGGGGACGATCGCGATGTCATCCAGGGAGTAGGCACGACGCCCACGCTTGCCACGGCCAATCTCAATCTCGTAAGTCACTGCTCGAGTTTATCCCAGTGCGGCTGTCCTCCCGCTAACCGCGGCTGGCCTCGTCCACGTTGAGCTGGGATTCGAACATCCTGAAGTAGCGCCCGCGCAGTGCCACCAGCTCCTTGTGCGTGCCTTGTTCCACGATCCGGCCGTCCTCCAGCATGTACACGATGTCGGCCTTTTCGATGGTGGCCAGGCGGTGGCTGATGGCGATGATGGTGCTGCTGCGGTCAGCGAACAGCCGGGTGAAGATCCGGTGCTCGGCCAGGGCGTCGATCGCCGACGTCGGTTCGTCCATGACCATGAAAGAGGCGTCACGGTAGAAGTTCCTGGCCATGGCCAGCCGCTGCCACTGCCCGCCGGACAGGCCGCTGCCCTTCCGTCCCCGGGGGTCCTCCATCCAGTTGCTGACGTGGTTGTCCAGGCCGTTGGGCAGCTTCTCGATGAACTCCATGGCCTCGGCATCGGACGCGGCCCGGCGGATCCGGGCATCGTCGCGGGGTTCGTCGACATCACCGAAGTAGATGTTTTCCGCCGCCGTGGCGAACTCATATTTGAGGAACTCCTGGCTCAGCACCGCCAGGTGCCGGTGCCAGCTCTTGACGTCGACGCCGGCCAGGTCGGCGCCGTCGAGCAGCACGTTGCCGGAATCCGGGCGATACAGGCCCGCCAGGATGCGGATGAGCGTGGACTTCCCCGCGCCGTTCTCGCCCACGATCGCAATGTGCTGGCCGTGCCTGATGGTCAAGGAAACGCCTTTGATGACCTCGATGTCGCTGCCGGTGTAGCTGAAGCGGATGTCCTGCATTTCCACGGTTTCGGGGGCATGGGCAAGCGGCGGCTCCGTCCCGGACGGCACCGGAAGGGCCATGAACAGCTCGTAGTCCTTGAGATTGGCAAGGTCCTCGTCGATGGAGCTCAGCGAGGACACGAGGTTGTTGGCTGTGGAGAGCGCACGGCTGACGATCTGCTGGATGTACAGGAACTGGCCCACCGGCTGGGCCCGGGCGATGATCTGCCCCACCACCCAGATGAGGGAAACCACCTCCGCACCGTACTGCAGGGCATCGGCCGCCAACTGCTTGGGGATGTAGCGTTTCTGGAAGTCGAGCCGGCGCCGTTCGTCCTGGTCACGCAGCCTGGAGCGCAGCCCCATGAGGAACCCGACAATTCCGTACAACCGCATCTCGGCAATGTGCTGGGGCCGCAGCAGGTTGGTCTCGATCATCCGCCGCTGCCGGCGCGAGTCAATCTGGGTGTTCCAGTGCGCGATCTGTTCCCGGGACAGTTTGAACTGCAGGTACACGCTGGGCACGATCGCCACAAGCACGATCACGGCGATCCACCAGCTGACCAGCAACAGGGCCCCGACGGCCAGAACGACGGACACCAACTGGGTGAAGATGGCGGCGATGCGGTCCAGGACCCGGGCGTAGGAATCCGAGAAACGCTTGGCTCGGTCGTACAGGTCCACCGTCTCTTTGTCGTCGTAGCGCCAAAACTCCAGCGCCAGGAAGCGCTCGTACATCATGTCGCCGACTATCGCCCCCACTTTGAAGCTCATGAGCTGCTGGATGTAGCGGTCAACGCTGCTGAAGGCGCCCCAGAACAGGCCCAGCGCCGCGGTGACGATCACGTACAGGATGGCCCGCGGGCCGGCGTCGGGATCTCCCGCATAACCGGCTGCCAACGCGGTGGTGGTCAGTGCGGCGTAGTACGTGGTGACCAAAGGCAGCGTGGCGGAAATCAGGGAACCGGCCACTTTCATGATGACGGCGGCCGGCGAGGCTTTGAAACTGACCTTGAGAACCTGCCCGACGGCGCGGGCGTACGGGCGGAGCGCGAGCTTGCGCTGCGGCGCTCTGGCCGGAATCAGTTCGGACATGACCTCAGCCTAATCCGCACAGGCACGCCCTGCCGCACAGACGCAGGTACCCCGCGGGAAATCCCGCGGGGTACCGATGCGCACTGGGCACGCTGTGCATGGGCCCACGGCGCCCGGGTTCCCTGGCCGCAGCGAAGCGAGGCCAGGGAGGCGCCGGGGAGTGTCAGCGGGAGCCGTAGTTGGGGGCTTCCACGGTCATCTGGATGTCATGCGGGTGCGATTCCTTCAGGCCGGCCGGGGTGATGCGGACGAACTTTCCGCGTGCCTTGAGCTCGGCGATGGTGGGTGCGCCCGTGTAGAACATGGTCTGGCGCAGGCCGCCGACCAGCTGGTAGGCCACTGAGGCGAGCGGACCGCGGAAGGCCACCCGGCCTTCGATGCCCTCGGGGATGAGCTTGTCATCGCCGGAGACGTCTGCCTGGAAGTAGCGGTCCTTGGAGTAGGACGTGTTCTTGCCGCGGGACTGCATGGCGCCCAGCGAGCCCATGCCACGGTAGCTCTTGAACTGCTTGCCGTTGACGAAGATCAGCTCGCCCGGGGATTCCTCGCAGCCAGCCAGGAGCGAACCGAGCATGACGGTGTCGGCACCGGCAACCAGTGCCTTGCCGATGTCGCCGGAGTACTGCAGGCCGCCGTCGGCGATCAGAGGCACGCCGGCAGGGATGGCTGCCTTGGCGGATTCGTAGATGGCGGTGATCTGCGGGACGCCCACACCGGCCACCACGCGGGTGGTGCAGATGGAGCCCGGGCCCACGCCTACCTTGATGCCGTCGGCGCCGGCGTCGATCAGGGCCTGGGCGCCTTCACGGGTTGCTGCCTGACCGCCGATGATGTCCACGTGCGCAGCAACGGGATCGGACTTCAGCCGGGCGATCATGTCCAGGACACCCTGGGAGTGCCCGTTGGCGGTGTCCACGAAGAGGGCGTCCACGCCGGCGTCGATGAGCTTCATGGCGCGCTCCCAGCCGTCACCGAAGAAGCCGATGGCGGCGCCGACACGCAGGCGGCCTTCGTCGTCCTTGGTAGCCAGCGGGTACTGCTCTGCCTTGGTGAAGTCCTTGGTGGTGATGAGGCCCTTGAGGCGGCCCTGCTCGTCAACCAGCGGGAGCTTTTCGATCTTGTTGGTGGCCAGCTTGTGCGAGGCTTCCTCGCGGCTGATGCCTACATGGCCGGTGATGAGCGGCATCTTGGTCATGACGTCGCTGACCAGGCGGCTGGGGAACTCCGCTTCCAGAATGAAGCGCGTGTCACGGTTGGTGACAATGCCCAGGAGGCGGCCGTCGACGTCGACCACGGGCAGGCCGGACACGCGGTAGCGCGAGCACAGCAGGTCCAGCTCAGCCAGCGTGGCCTCCGGGCCGATGGTCAGCGGGTTGGTGATCATGCCGGACTCGCTGCGCTTGACGCGGTCCACGTGCTCGGCCTGGTCGTCAATCGACAGGTTGCGGTGCACAACACCTAGCCCGCCCTGGCGGGCCATGGCGATGGCCATGCGGGACTCCGTGACGGTGTCCATGGCTGCGGAGAGGAGGGGGGTCTGAACGGAGATGCGCTTGGAGATGCGGGACGAGGTATCGGCCTCGGACGGGATCACGTTGGTGTGTCCCGGCAACAGCAGGACGTCGTCATACGTGAGGCCGATGAAGCCGAAGGGGTCGTGTTCGGGCTGGGTCATGAGTGCGCCTCTTACCGGGGTTCTGGGGGGCTAACGGGTAGGGGTTGCAGCCGATGACCAGCCCGTCATTACGGGTCTGGTCCGTGCAGGTATTGGATAAATAGTAGAACCTCGGCGGCGATCGCCATATTCCGCGGTGGCAATGTGTGAGCAACGGCACGCGGCGGCAGGCCGCCGTCGGGCATATATTGCCGCGGCTACCGCTAGTTCCACCCGGTGGCTGCAAGGAAATCCCGTTCGATGAACGGAGTCAGTGTCTTGGCAAACGTGGCCGAAAGGTGGTTGCTGTCCTTGTAGGCGATGACGTTGCCTACGACCGCCGAAGGACTGGAGGCGGACCTCGCCGAGCAGTTCCTGGACACCGGAAAACTCGGTTCGCCCGATGCCTACGCCCGTGAACTGCGCAGCTCGGCCGGATTGCCGGAGCGCAGCAGCACCGATCCCCGCAAGACCGCTCCCTCGTTCGGCGACACGCTACGCCGGACGGGTCATGAGTTCCTGATGCGGGTGCGCACCAACCCCGCGGCAAACGCAGTGCTTGAGTTCCTCATCAAACTCCGCCCGGTGTGGTGGCTGCTGCGGGCGTGGGCGATCTTTGAGATCACCACTGTTCCGTTTGTCGGCAGCAACGGCTTCATCCCGCGGGGCGTGGCCGCCTGGACCTACATGCTTGTGCTGGTGGTTCTCAGCGTCCGCTGGGGAAGCAAGCCCGCGCCGGCACGGGCCCTGGCCCGGCGCACCCTCAACGCATTCAACGTCATCAGCATCGGCTTCCTGGTGGTCATGACGCCGTTCATTCTTGGACACGCCCTGAGCACCCCCTACACGCCGCCGACGAATCACCAACCGAACTACGGCCAGGGCATCGTGGTGAACGGCTCATACGCAGAGCACGTTTTCGTCTACAACAAGGACGGGCAGCTCCTGAATGATCTTCGCTTCTACGACCAGGACGGACAGCCCATCGACATCCCCATCCCCGGCGGACTCAACCCCGTTCCCATGCAGGGTCCGGGGCAAGCAACCCCGGGCATGCCGCTGGCCCCTCCCACTCCGGCTCCCGGCGCTTCGGTAACTACTTCGCCTACTCGGACACCTACCCCGATCCAGGGCAGCACCGCACCCTCCAGCACTGCCATCCCGCCGTCGGGCACGTCCTAAGATCCAAGACAAAGGAAGCGGGTGCCCGGCCTCAGCCGGACACCCGCTTCCTTTTGTTCAGTTCAGCAAGCTGCTAGTGCTTGTGCCCTGCGTGCTGCTCTTCCTCGGCCGGCTTTTCGACAACCAGGGTCTCGGTGGTGAGAACCAGTGCGGCGATGGATGCGGCGTTGCGCAGTGCCGAACGGGTGACCTTGACGGGGTCGATGACGCCAGCGGCGACGAGGTCCTCGTATTCACCGGACTTGGCGTTGAAGCCCTGGTTGTTGTCCAGTTCGGAAACCTTGGCAACAACCACGTAGCCGTCGAAGCCGGCGTTCTGGGCGATCCAGCGCAGCGGCTGGGTCAGGGCGCGGCGGACGATGCCCACAGCGGCAGCTGCGTCACCTTCCAGGGCGTTGACGGCGGCGTCCTCGTCCAGTGCCTTGAGGGCGTGGATGAGGGCGGAACCGCCACCGGAGACGATGCCTTCTTCGAGGGCGGCACGCGTGGAGGAAACGGCGTCCTCGATGCGGTGCTTCTTTTCCTTCAGCTCGACCTCGGTGGCTGCGCCGACCTTGATCACGCCGATGCCGCCGGCCAGCTTGGCCAGGCGTTCCTGCAGCTTTTCCTTGTCCCAGTCGGAATCCGTCCGGGCCAGTTCGGCACGCAGCTGGGCCACGCGGGCTGCAACGTCTTCTGCGGATCCGGCACCGTCAACAATGGTGGTGTTGTCCTTGGTGACCGTGATGCGGCGGGCCGTGCCCAGGACCTCGAGGCCAACGGTGTCCAGGCTCAGGCCGAGCTCTGCGGAGACAACCTGCGCGCCGGTGAGGGTCGCGATGTCCTGCAGCATGGCCTTGCGGCGGTCACCGAAGCCCGGAGCCTTGACGGCGACAACGTTCAGGGTGCCGCGGATGCGGTTGACGATCAGCGTGGACAGTGCCTCGCCGTCGATGTCTTCAGCAATGATGAAGAGCGGCTTGGAAGCCTGCAGGGCCTTCTCCAGGAGCGGCAGGAATTCCTGCAGCGAGGAGATCTTGCCCTGGTTGATCAGGATGAGGGCGTCCTCGAGGACGGCTTCCTGGCGCTCGGCGTCCGTGACGAAGTACGGGGACAGGTAGCCCTTGTCGAACTGCATGCCCTCGGTCAGGACCAGTTCGGTCTGCGTGGTGGAGGACTCTTCGATGGTGATGACACCGTCCTTGCCGACCTTGCCGAATGCCTCGGCCAGCAGCTCGCCGACCTCGTCGCTCTGGGCGGAGATGGAGGCAACGCTGGCAACCTGGGTGCCTTCGACTTCGCGTGCGTTCTCCAGCAGGCGTGCGGCAACGGCTTCAACGGAAACCTCGATGCCGCGCTTGATCTCGCCCGGAGCTGCGCCGGCAGCAACGTTGCGCAGGCCTTCCTTGACGAGGGCCTGGGCCAGCACGGTGGCCGTGGTGGTGCCGTCGCCGGCGACATCGTTGGTCTTGGTGGCGACTTCCTTGGCCAGCTGGGCGCCAAGGTTTTCGTAGGGGTCGTCCAGCTCAACTTCGCGGGCGATGGTGACGCCGTCGTTGGTGATGGTGGGGGCGCCCCACTTCTTGTCCAGTACGACGTTGCGGCCGCGGGGGCCAAGCGTCACCTTGACGGTGTTGGCGAGCTTGTCGATACCGGCCTCAAGCGACCGGCGGGCAGCGTCGTTGAACGCAAGCTGCTTTGCCATGGGTTTGTCCTTTCAAGACAGAAAACCCGCACCGCTGACTGCCGGAAAAATCCAACGAGATCTGCGGTGCGGGGCTCCAGGGAATTACTTAACGACGATCGCCAGAACGTCGCGGGCGGACAGCACGAGGTACTCGTTGCCGCCGGTCTTGACTTCGGTTCCACCGTACTTGGAGTAGATAACGACGTCGCCAACGACTACGTCAACGGGAACGCGGTTCCCATTGTCATCGAAGCGGCCGGGGCCGACTGCAACAACTTCGCCTTCCTGCGGCTTCTCCTGTGCGGAGTCCGGAATGACCAGGCCGGAAGCCGTGGTCTGCTCTGCTTCGAGCGGGCGAACTACAATACGATCCTCAAGAGGCTTAATCGAGACCGACACTCGGACTCTCCTTTTCATGAGCTGATTCATGGACTAACAGACTGGGGTGCCGAGGCGCGCAACCGTCGTCGCGGTGCCGGTAGCTGCCTGGCGGTGGTGATTAGCACCCTCCTAGGGAGAGTGCTAACCATGACTCTATGTAAGGCGTTAGCACTCGGTCAAGGTGAGTGCCAGAATTTCGTCACGGGTGAACGCTCCTGAACCTCGTCCGTGGCCTCCGGGAGCTATTCCCGGGTGAGGTCATCCAGGTCGACGTCCTCGCCGTCGTCGCCGTCTTCCGCGGAGGCGGAACCGCGGTTGAGGTACAGCACCACGGCGCCGGCAAGGGCGACGGCGGCAGAGACGATCAGCACGATGATCCCGCCGATGCGGACCCCGGTGTACTGCTCTCGGATGTCCCTGGCCTCCTGTGTGGCGTCATTGATGCTGTTGCCCGTGACCGAGTAGGCGGCGGCGTTGAAGGAATCGAGGGCGAAGATGATCACCAGCAGCGCGATGCACACTGCGGCGACCGCGGCCCCGGCGATGAGGGCGGGCCGGGCATAGCTCACGGGATTCCTGGCGGACACGGGCCCGGCAGCGGCGGAGGCGGTGGTGTCGTTGCTTTCGTCGGGCTGCTGTGCTGCGTTGTCTTCCATGAAATCAACCCTATCGGGATGATCGGACCGCCGCAGGCCTGTGACACCGGACAGTAGGCTTGATCCCATGGCTGACGCACCCCAGGACCAGATCGCCCACCTTCTGACAAGCGAAGGCTGGGAACTGCTCGCTTCCCTGGGGCCCTACCGGGAGAGCGAGGCCTTCAGCGTGAACGCGGGCCTCCGGAAGGCAGGCCACTCCCCCGAGCTCGTGGCCGCCGTGCTCACGCAATCACGCCTGCGGACCCGCGCCGAGGCCAAATTCGGCGAGTTCGCCCGGCAGATGCTGTTCACGCAGGCCGGGCTGGAGCAGGCCACGCGCCTGAATGTCGCAGCCCGCCACGCCGAGCGCTTCGTCAAGGCCGGCACGGGCCACGTTGCCGATCTCGGCTGCGGCCTCGGGGCCGACTCCATGGCCCTGGCATCCATGGACATCAACGTCACGGCCGTGGAGCTCGACGAAGCCACGGCTGCCTGCGCCACGATCAACCTCATGCCGTTCCCGCACGCCACCGTGGTCCATGCGGATGCCACCGCCGTGTCCCTGGAAGGGATCGACGGCGTCTGGCTGGATCCCGCGCGGCGCACCACCTCGTCGTCGGGCACCAAACGGATCTGGGATCCGGAGGATTTCTCTCCCCCGCTGTCCTATGTGGAATCCCTGGCCGCTTCCGGCCGGGCCGTGGGCGTGAAGATGGGCCCGGGCATGCCGCATGACTCGGTTCCGACCGGCTGCGAGGCCCAGTGGGTGTCCGTGGGCGGAGACGTCACGGAGGTGGCGCTCTGGTTCAATGCCGTGGCCCGTCCGGGCGTGCGCAGGGCCGCCTTGGTGATCGGGGCGCGCGGCGCCGCCGAGATCACCAGCGGCGAGGACTTCGGCGGCGGCCCGCTGCCCGACGTCGGGCCGGTGGAGGGCTACCTCTACGAGCCCGACGGCGCCGTCATCCGCGCGGGGCTCGTCGCCGACGTGGCGCTCCAGTTGGGCGGCCACCTCGTGGACGAGCACATCGCCTACATCTGTGCCCCGGAGCTTCGGGACACACCCTTCGCGCGGGCCTACAAAGTGCTCGAGGTGATGCCCTACAACGTGAAGGCGCTGAAGGCCTGGGTCAAGGCCAACGGCGTGGGCGTGCTGGACATCAAGAAGCGCGGCACCGCCGTGACGCCCGAGGAGCTGCGCAAGCAGCTGCTCCCCGGCGGGAGGACCGGTGGGAAGAAGGGAAGCCAAACAGCCACCCTGGTCCTCACGCGGATCGGCGAGGAGCGGGTGGCCGTTGTGGTGGAGCCGGTGGCTGCGGCGGCGTAGAGCCGCCTGCCTCGGAAACTAGCTGCGGGAGAACTCCGAGGCTTCGCGGACCTGTTCCGGAGTGGGGCGGACGCCGGTGTAGAGCACGAACTGCTCCTCCGCCTGGATCGCGATGACCTCGGCCCCGGTAATGACGGGTTTGCCGGCGGCGCGGGCGGCCGCGATCAGCGGCGTCTCCGAGGGAAGCGCGACCACGTCGAACACCACCTGCGCAGCAGCCACGGTAGCGTCGTCGAAGGACTGCGCGGTTTCATCCGCGCCGGCCATGCCCAGCGGTGTCACGTTGATGATGAGGTCCGCCGTTGAGCCCCCGACGTCGGCCTGCCAGCCAAAGCCGTACAGGCCCGCCAGCGCGCGGCCGCTTTCCTCGTTGCGGGCCACGATGGTGACCTTGCTGAACCCGGCGTCGCGCAGGGCCGCGGCGACGGCCTTGGCCATGCCGCCGGCGCCACGCAGGAGCACCGAGTGGCCGTTCGGCACGGAGTGGTCCTGCAGGAGCCGGGCGATGGCGATGTAGTCGGTGTTGTAGGCCGTCAGCACACCGTCCTGGTTCACGATGGTGTTCACCGAGTCGATCGCCTTGGCCGAGGGGTCCATGACATCCACCAGCGGAATGACCGCTTCCTTGTACGGCATGGAAACGGCGGCACCACGGATAGGGAGACCCCGGATGCCGGCCACGGCCAGGGTGATGTCCGCGGGAGCGAAGGCCTTATAGACAAAGTTGAGGCCGAGCAGATCATAGAGGTAGTTGTGGAACCTCGTGCCGATGTTGCTCGGCCTGGCCGCCAGCGAGATGCACAGGGACATGTCTTTGTTCAGAATGGGCATGTGCTCCATTAAACAATGACTGTGGCCCCGGCCACCGCAAATGTCATATTTATCCCTGCCGGGCCTTCATGCGCGGGTTCTTCTTGTTGATGACGAAGGTGCGGCCCCGGCGGCGCACGATCTGGGCTCCCGGGATCTTCTTGAGGGCGCGCAGCGAATTCCTGACTTTCACGGTTTCTCCTTTGGTGGTGAATCTTGGGCTTGTGGTGGACCTTGGGCCTACAGTCCGGCCCCGAGCCCGAACGGGTCCTCGAGTTTGCTGAAGTCAAGCCGCATTTCCGCATCGCTGAGCTGGCAGCCGTCAAGCAGGCCCCGGATCTCGCGGGGGTCGACGTCCTCGCCGCGGCCGGTCACGGCCAGCACCGTCCCACGGTCGCCGAAGGTGGGATGCCAGTCGAGCGCGGCGTCGACGTCGGACGCCGGAAGCGTGCCCCGCCGGGGGTCATGCCCGGCGTCGGCCAGCCACTGCCCGGTGCTTTCCAGCCAGACGCGGGGCCCGATCCCCTGCACGGCGATCCGCGTGGAGGCGGCGGATGCGATCCACAGCCGGCCGCGGAGCCAGTGCGAACCGGCGGCGAGCCGGGGCAGGGCTTCGCGGAAACGGCCCGGGTGCAGTGGGCGCTCCACTTTGTGGAGCACGGTGCGGAAGGTCCCCGGCCCGGCGTCCAGCGGCACCCGGACGGCACCCAGGCGGGTCCGCGCATGGGCCTCACCCCTGTCATAGCATCCCGGCCGGAAGGCATCGTGCACGCCGGACACTGCCGCATGCGGGGCCAGCTGGCGGCACAACTCCACGCCGTGGTCCCAGGCCCCGGCCTGCGGCCCGCCGCCCAGCTCGGCGCCGAGTCCTGGCTGGATCATCACCGTGTCCACGTGCCCGAATTCGCCGATCAGGAATTCCCCGCTGGTGCGCTCGTCCTCGGGCATGGACGTGAATCCGGATTCGTAGAGGGAGTGTACGTCCCAGACGTGGTCTTCGAGTTCAGCGGGGTCGATGGCGAGCACGGCGTTGTCGATCACGGCGGGCCGGTCCAGCCCGCGGCGCAGTTCGGCCACCGCCATGTCCGCTGAAACGCCCGGGGGCAGGCCCAGCACGACGTGGTCGTGGCCGCCGGCGGCCAGCCGTTCCGCCGTCGGGACTACATCCAGGCGGACGGTGCAGCTGAGGCAGCCGTGTTCCAGCATGGTCTCGCTCCGCTCCAGGAGCTGGCCGTCGCGGTAGACGCGGCGCAGGACCAGCGATCCGTCCAGGAGGTCGTGCAGGACCACCACGGAATTGCTGTGCGTATGGCCGAGGCGCGCGGCGGCGACCTCACGGCAATGGCTGTCGAGGGAGCTGACGACGGAAAGGTGCATTCACACAGTCTAAATGCAAACAATTCTCATTAGCAAATAACGTGGGATCCTAGGGGCAGCCCTTGCCGGGCGGATAGGGCCCGACGGCGGCCGGCAGCTTCCCCGGTGCCGTCGCCTGACCGGTGAGCACCGCCAGCAGAGCGTCGAAAGCCGCGGGGGAATTCCCGTAGAGAGCGATTTTGCTGGGGGCGGAGGATCCTGCGAGCGGCCAAGGGGCATCAAGCGACACCGCGATCTGTCCGGAGACCGGACCGCTGCCGTAGCCGGCCAGCACCACCAGCGGGCCGCCGCCCACGCCGACTCCGGCCCGGCCGGCCGCGGCGGTGAACCGCGCCCGGTCCAGGACGGAGCCGCCGGCCAGCGACACCGAGCTGCCGATGAGGGGGCCGGAACAGGGCCCGTCGAGGACCGTCACCGCGGCCGCCGAGACGGCCCGTGAGACCGCCGCGCCGGCGCCGGGGGCTGACCCGGCGGGCTTCGGGTCCACCCTGGCCCGCCAAAGCATCATGGTGGCCACACGGCGCGCGGCCTCGTCCAGGCGCGCGGCCGGCAAGGCGCCCGAGCCGACGGCGGCCACGATTCCGGCATGGGCACGGACCACGTCGCCCGGCATGAGGACCAGGTCCGCTCCGGCGGCCAGGGCCACGGCCGCCGCGGCATCGTCGGTGTACTGCTCCTCGATGGCTGCCATGTTCATCGCATCGGTCACGGCAACGCCCGCGAAGCCGAGGCCACGGAGGGCCGCGTAGCCGGCTGTGGAAACCGAGGCCGGCACCCCCGGTTCCAGGGCAGGCACGGCGATGTGGCCCATCATGATCATCGGCAGCCCGGCCGCGACGGCCTGCTGGAACGGTTTCCAGTCCCTGGCCTGCAGCTCGGCGACGGAAGCGTTCTGCACGGGGAGGGAGGCGTGGGAGTCCGCAGTCACCGAGCCGTGGCCGGGGAAGTGCTTGCTCACGGGCAGCACGCCGGAGTCCAGCAGCCCTTGCCCGAATGCCGTGCTCAGCCGCCCGACGGCGTCCGGATCCCCGGACATGGAACGCGAGCCGATGGTGGGATCCTGCGGCCCGATGGTCACGTCGGCGTCCGGGGCGAAGTCAATGGTGAAGCCCAGCCCGGCGAGTTCGGCTCCCAGGGCGGCCCCGGCGTCGGACGCCAGGGGAACGCTGCCGGCGGCACCATAGCTCATCGGCGCTGGCCACTCGCTGAGTGGTGCCCGGAGCCGCGCCACCACGCCGCCCTCCATATCCACCCCCACGAGCCCCGGCCAGCCGCGCCCGTCGGCCCGTGCTGCGTGGTCGAACGCCGCGGCCATGGCTCCAACGGCGGCGGTGTCCACGGAGCCATCGGCGGCGAGCGGGACGTTGTCCGTCATGACGATGCTGCCCGCAAGGTGGAGCGCACGAATGGTGTCCAGTTGCCGGGAGTAGTCCCGCCCCTGGAAGAACGGCATGAGGACCTGGCCGGCCTTCTGTTCCACGGACATGCGGGCGACGGCGGCTGAGGCGGCGTCGAGGTCCCGCTGCTGCGGGCCCCAGCCGAGCGGCTTCAGTCCTGGATCGGGCGTGGGAGTGGGCGTGGGAGTGGGCGTCTTCGACGAAGAGGCTGCCGGGGAACCGACGGAAGCCGAGGTGGAAGGCACGGGCGGACTCCCGCCGTCGGGCTGTGCAGCTGTGCACGCGGGAAGGACGAGCAACAGGACGGCTGCTGCGGCAGCCGCGGCCAGCCACCGCCGGCCATGACGCGGGGAATGTAACAGTGCCATCAATTCGATGCTACCCCTGCACTAGACTTGAGCCATCCGCTGACGGCCCCACAGCGGGGCGCCATGTCCGGTTTCAGAAGAACAACGAGGGGACCACGTGCAGATTGACTTTGCGCCATCCAGACAATCGACACTGGGTGTGGAATGGGAGCTGGCGCTCGTCAACGCACGGACAGGTGAACTGGTCTCCGTCGCCAACGAGGTCCTGCGCGGTGTGGCGGCAGCCCACCCCGACCTCAATGAGGACGACGAACACCCGCACATCAAGCGCGAGCTGCTGCTTAACACGGTTGAGCTGGTCACGGGTGTGTGCGAGACCGTGGGGGAAGCCAAGGAGGACCTGAGCCGTTCCCTCGCGGCCGTCCGTGAAGTCACCGACCGCATGGGCGTGGAACTCTTCAGCGCCGGCAGCCACCCTTTCAGCCCTCCGTTGCTCCAGCCGGTCACGGACAAGGAGCGCTACGCGAAGCTCATCGAACGCACCCAGTGGTGGGGACGGCAGATGGTCATCTACGGCGTGCACGTCCACGTGGGCATCGACAAGAAGTCCAAGGTGCTGCCCATCCTGGACGGGCTGGTCAACTATTTCCCGCACTTCCAGGCCCTCTCGGCCTCCAGCCCGTTCTGGGCCGGCGAGGAAACCGGCTACGCCTCCCAGCGCGCCCTGATGTTCCAGCAGCTGCCCACGGCGGGCCTGCCCTTCCAGTTCGATACCTGGACGGCGTATGAGTCCTATGTGGAGGACATGTTCACCACGGGTGTCATCGATGCCACCTCGGAAATCCGCTGGGACATCCGTCCGGTCCCGAACCTGGGCACCATTGAAATGCGCATCTGCGACGGCCTGGCCACGCTTGAGGAAGTGGGCGCCATCGCGGCACTCACCCAGTGCTTGGTGGACGAGTTCTCCTCCATCCTGGACGCCGGCGGGACCATTCCCACCATGCCGCCGTGGCACGTCCAGGAAAACAAGTGGCGTGCGGCCAGGTATGGCATGGAGGCCATCATCATCCTGGATGCCGACGGCAAGGAGCAGCTCGTCACCGAGCACCTCGCCGAAACCATCCAGCGGTTGGCCCCCATTGCCGCGAAGCTGGGCTGCTCAGCCGAACTGGCGGACGTCGAAAAGATCATCGCCCGCGGGGCCAGCTACCAGCGCCAGCGCCGCGTGGCCGCCGAGCACAGCGGCAACCTGCAGGCCGTGGTGATGGACCTCGTGCAGCAGATGCGCCAGGGGCCGGGAGCCTAGTCACACCCCCAAGCAGGCACAGCCTAAACGGATACGGCCTGCATGGAGACGGTGGTGACGGGCATGGAGGAATCCGGCGCGAACTCCACCCCACTGGGGCCGATTCCGGCCATGATCAGCTGAGCGCCCAGCGCTGCCACCATGGCTCCGTTGTCCGTGCACAGATCCAGCGGCGGCACGTGCAGGCGGATGCCCGCGGAGGTGCAGCGCTGGCCGGTCAGTTCGCGGAGCCTCGAATTGGCGGCCACACCGCCGCCCAGCAGCACGTCTGTGATGCCGTTTTCCTTGCACGCGAGCACGGCCTTGGACGAGATCACGTCCACCACGGCTTCCTGGAACGCGGCAGCGATGTCGGCGACGGGGACCTCCTCGCCGCGGGCCTCGAACTGCTCCACGCACCGTGCCACGGCCGTCTTCAGCCCGCTGAAGGACCAGTCGTAGCGGTGCGGGCCGGGCTCTTCGGCCGTTCCCATGTACTTGGGCTGGGACAGGCCGCGCGGGAAGCGGATGGACTTCGGGTTGCCCTGCCTGGCCAGTTTGTCGATGGCCGGACCACCCGGATAGCCGAGCCCCAGGATCCGGGCCACTTTGTCGTAGGCTTCGCCCGCGGCGTCGTCGATCGTGGAGCCCAGCAGTTCCACATCGTCCGTGATGCTGCGGATCCGCAGGATCTCGGTGTGGCCGCCGGAGACCAGCAGGGCGCCGAGATTTTCGGGGAGGCGGCCGCCGCCGAGGCCGGCAGCGCCGCCGGCGGCAGCTCCGCCGTCGGGGTTCCGGTCCAGCAGCCCGACTCCCACGTGCGCCACCAGGTGGTTGATCGCGTAGAGGGGCTTGCCCGTGGCCACGGCGAGGGCCTTGGCGGCGCAGACGCCCACCATGAGGGCCCCGGCCAGGCCCGGGCCCGAGGTCACGGCGATGGCGTCGATCTCATCCAGGGTGACGCCGGCTTCATGCAGGGACTCCTGGAGCGTGGGCACGAAGGCGTCCAGATGCGCGCGCGAGGCGATCTCCGGGATGACCCCGCCGAAGCGGACGTGCTCGTCCATGGAGGAAGAGACCGTGTTGGTCAGCAGGGTGGTGCCGCGGACAATCCCGACGCCGGTTTCATCGCAGGAGGATTCGATCCCCAGGACGAGCGGCTGCTTGTTGTTGCTGGTGCTCACGCGCCGGTCTCCTTCAGTTGCAGCCTCATGATCAGGGCGTCCGTGCCGTCGCGGTAGTAGCGGGGACGCACGTGGATCTGCTCGAAGCCGAAGCGCAGGTACAGCTGCTGCGCGCGGGGGTTGTCTGCCCGGACTTCCAGCAGCACGTCGTCCGCGCGGCGCCGCCGGGCCTCGTCGATCAGCTCGGTGAGGATCGCCGAGCCGATGCCTTTGCCTTCGAATTCGGGCACGACGGCGATCGTCTGGACGTCCGCGATGGGCTCGATGCACATCAGTCCCGCGTAAGCCACGATCTCTCCCCCGGCCTCGGCCACCACGTAGCGGCGGGTGTCCACCTGGGCGATTTCGTCAAAGAACATCTGCAGCGGCCAGGCGTCCGCGGGGAACAGCCGGCGTTCCAGGACCTCGACGGCGGGAACATCGGCCTCGGTCATGTCCCGGAGGGTGACGCCCGCGAGTTCGAGTTTCGGCGAGAGCTTCACTGTTCACCCTTCTTCACTGCGCACATCTTCACAGGGCACGCTTTCTGGGGCCGGGCACCTGGGCGTCCGATTCCCGCAGGTACAGAGGGGTGGAGTCGAGCAGGGCCTGCCCCGCGGTGAGGCGGGCCAGGGCGAACTGGCCCAGGGACGCGGCATCGGGCTGGGTGTCGGCGAAGTCCGGATGGGCACGGACCACATCGGCGTAGAGGCCGGCGCCCGCACCGTAGACGGGAAGGTCCGGAAGCTCCGAGGCAAAGCCCACATGCGGGCCGTCCACCAGCTGCGGAAGCTGCCCCTCGGCCAGGGTATACCGGGCCCAGTAGACCTCCTTGCGCCGGGCGTCCGTGGCCACGATGAACTCGGCCGCCGCCGCGGTGGATTCGGCCACTTCCAGGGCGATGGCGTCCAGGCTCATGAGCCCATACAGCGGCTTGCCCCAGACGAAAGCCAGGGTGCGTGCGGTGGCGATGCCGGAACGGAGCCCGGTGAAGGGACCAGGCCCCACGCCGGTCACGATCACGTCGATGTCCGCTCCCGTCACCCCGGCACCGGCCAGGAGCTGTTGGATACCGGGGGCCAGGACCTCCGCGTGGCTGCGGGTGTCTTCCGTGGCGAAGGACTCCACCACGCCTTCCATGGCGTCGTCGGAGATCAGCGCGGCGCTTGCCACGGCCGACGTGTCAATGGCCAGGATGAGCATCAGGCCTCCTCTTCACGGGGTGCGGGTCCCAGGATGGCAGGGGCGTCGGCCCAGCGCGGGCCGTAGCCGCGGACCACGATGGTGCGGGGCTCGTCGTCATCCTCCGTGTCGAAGTCCAGGACGGCGTCCGGCTCCTGTGAGGCGCCGCGGGCACCCGCAGCCCCTCCCACTGAACGGTGCAGCTGGATGTCCAGGCGGCTGTCGGCGAGGTGCTCCACGCGGTCGCGGCCCCACTCCACCACGGTGACGGAACTGTCCATGGTGTTTTCGAGGTCGATGTCGTCGATTTCGGCGGAGGAGCCAAGCCGGTACGCGTCAACGTGCACCAGGTCCGGGCCGCCGGGGCGCGGACCGTCGGGGAGGTTGGGGTGGATGCGGACCAGCACGAAGGTAGGCGAGATAATGCCGGCGCGCACGCCCAGGCCTTCGCCGAGTCCCTGCGTGAATGTCGTCTTGCCGGCACCCAGCTCGCCGGTCAGCACCAGAAGGTCACCGGGCTCCAGCACCCCGGCGAGCGCGGCCGCGAGCGCGTGGGTCTGCTCCGCCGTCGTGACCGTGAGGAAGCGCTCCCAGAGCGCGCCGTCCGGTGCCGTCGAGTCCGGGACCGAGCCGCTCACGGTGCGTCCGTTCCGGCTTCCGCGGGGACGGCAGCGGCCTCGGAGGGGATCTCGTTGACGTAGCTGCGCGGCACGCGGGGGCTGATGCGGGTGACGATCTCGTAGTTGTTGGTGCCGGCTGCGGCCGCCCAGTCGTCCGCCGTCGGGCCGCCGTCGGCGCCGTCGCCGAACATCACGGCCTCCGCGCCGAGCAGGCCTCGGGCCGTGTCCGGATCCAGCGGGCCGAGGTCCACCACCATCTGGTCCATCGCGATCCTGCCCACCACGGGGTAGGTGATGCCGTTGATGCGGATGGGGCCGCCGGTGGCGATGCGCGGCACGCCGTCGGCGTAGCCCAGCGGGACCAGGCCAAGGGTGCTCTCGGCCGGCGTGCGGTAGTTCAGGCCGTACGAGACGCCCTGCCCGGCGTCGACGGCTTTGCAGTTGGAGAGCAGGGTGCGCACGGTCATGGCGGGGTGCAGTCCCAGCTCCTGGGAGCTCTGCTCCGCGAACGGCGAGAGCCCGTAGAGGCCCAGCCCCACGCGGACCAGGTCGAAGTGGGCGTCCGGGCGGGACAGGGTGGCAGGTGTGTTGGCGATGTGCCGCACCTCGGTGTCCACCCCGGCGTCGGCGGCAATGGCCACGGCTTCGCGGAACAGGGCGATCTGTTCGTCGGTTTCGGGCCGGTGCGGCTCGTCCGCCACGGCAAAGTGCGAGAAGATGCCCACCACGCGCAGCAGGCCTTCGTCCTGGTACTCCATGGCCTCGCCCACGAGTTTGTCCCAGCCGGCGATCGTGGAGCCGTTGCGGCCCAGGCCGGTGTCCACCTTCAGGTGCACGCGCGCGGGGCGTTCCTGCTGGCGCGCTGCCGCCACCACGGCGTCGAGCTCCCAGCCGGAGATCCCGACGTCGACGCCGGCGGCAACTGCCGCTGCGAAGTTGCTTTCCCGGGTGTGCAGCCAGGCCAGGAGGGGTGCGTCGATGCCCGCGGCGCGCAGGGCGAGTGCCTCGGAAATGTGGGCAGTGCCGAGCCAGCTGGCCCCGGCGTCCAGCGCGGCACGGGCCACCTGCACGGCTCCGTGGCCGTATGCGTCCGCCTTGACCACGGCCATGACCTTGGCAGGCGATGCGATGGCAACGAACTGGCGCACATTGTGCCGGATGGCCTCGAGGTCTATGACGGCCGAGCGCTCCAGGACGGGGGCTTTTGTCTCCGGCGCGGCACTTGCAGCTGCTTCGTAAGTCACCTTAGAGAGTCTAGTGCTGCCCGTGGAGAGGGGATAACCGGACCCTGCGCCGGTGGCGGGCATGCTACCCGGCCTGCTGCCGGCGCACCATCTCGCTGATCCAGATGGGCGCGAACGGCGAGGTGCAGTTCGGCGGCGTCGGATAGTCCTTCAGGACCCCGAGCCGCTCGCCGATGTCGAGCGCGCGCGCCCTGTGCCCGGCGCTCTCGATCCCGATGAAAGCGAGCGTCTGGTTCATCGCCCACTGCAGGCGGTCCGGGGCGTCCTTCATGTCCGCCTCGATGGTGTCCAGCAGCCCCGGGAGGTCGAGCCCCTCTGGCTGCTTCGCCACGCGCTCGCTGGTCAACGCCCAGCCGGCACTCGCGACGACAGGATCCGGGTCAGCCGTCCAGCCCACGCGCAGCTCCTCCGCGTGGGGGCTCTTCTTGACCACGTAGTTCACCAGCCAGTCGTGCACCTTGGGGGCGCGAGCCTCGCGCAGCATGGTGTCCAGTTCCTGGCGTTCGAAGGCCTTCGGCCGGCAGATCAGCAGCGCCAGCAGCCTCGCCGCGGTGTTGTCCGTCGCCCAGAGCCCGCACGCGAGTTCCTGCTGCGTCTTCAGCCGTTTGGCGACAGCGCGCAGGCTGGAAAGGTTCACACCGTGGTCGTCGCCGCGCTTCTCGTTCGCCTCGCGCATCCTCGGGTCCTCGAGCCCTGCCAGCTCGGCCAACAGCCCGGCGACCACCGCCTGCATGTCTGACGCCTGGGATGCAGTTGTCCCGGCCGTCGTCGTCTGTGCCACCTGGGCCTCCCCTGCCGTCGCGTGTGGGACGCGCTTTTGGGATTCAGCCTACTCAGAAAGCCCGGCCGCAGAGGAGGACTTTCCTGGTGGATCCGTCAGGCAAACGTCACGCGTCGGACAGGTGGGCGATGGTGGCGGAGGCCCGCCGCGGCGCTTCCTTCGGGATGTCCTGCACGATCGGCTCCAGGAAGGCGAACCGCCGGAGCCACTGGCTGGCCTGGCGTTCCTTCCGGGCGTTGACGCGCTGCCACCAGTCCGCGATGTCGCCCCAGCCGGGGGCAGCCAGGGAACCGCCCACCTCCTGGACGGCCAGCGAGGCGCAGAGGTTCGCGAACCGCAGCCTGTCCCCCAGGGTCCAGCCGGCCAGGCAGCCCACGATGAACGCTGCCCCGAAGCAGTCCCCGGCCCCGGTGGGGTCGTAGGCGGCCACCGGCAGGGACGGCACCCACTCTTCCTCCCCCGTTTCGGAGTCCACCGCCATGGACCCCTGCGCGCCCAGGGTCACCACGGCCACGGGAACCCGGTCCGCGAGCGAATACAGGGCGGCCCAGGGATCGGAGGTGCCGGTGAAGGCCATGGCCTCGGGAGCGTTGGGCATGAAGGCGTGGAAGTGCGTGAGCTGCTCCAGCCGGCCCCGGGACCATTCCCCGCTGGGGTCCCAGCCCACCACGCCGAACAGTTTGGTGCCCGCGGTGGCGGCGGCAAGGGTCCAGGGCTCCAACTGTTCGCCGAGGTCCGCGACGGCGGCGAGTGCCTGGGGTGGCGTCCCGATCAGTTCGGAGGCGTTCAGCGGAGCGGGGTGGCCGTGCGTGACCATGGAGCGGTCCTGGTTGACGCACATGGATACGGTCACGGGGGAATGCCAGCCGGGCACGCGGCGGGACAGCGACAGGTCCACGTGTTCCTGTCCCTCCAGGATCCGCCAGTTGTAGTCGCCGTAACCGTCGTCCCCGAAAGCGGCCGCAAGGCTGGTGCGCAGCCCCAGGCGGGCGGCGGCGATGGCCTGGTTGGCCACGCCGCCGGGGCAGCTGCCCATGCCCTCGCTCCACACTTCGGTGCCGGGCTCCGGCGAATGCGGCAGGCCGGTGAAGATGATGTCCTGGAACACGGTCCCGGCCAGGAGCAGGTCGCAGCCCCCCGCACCGGCCGTGCGCACGGCGGAGAGAGGATCGAAACGTCCCTGGGGCATCGCGTCCATGCACGGCACACTACGCTGCGGCGGCGCAGGTGCATAGACTCGGGGCATGCGGCTCATGATCGCCGGCGGCGGCGGATTCCGGGTTCCCCTTGTCTACCGCGCGCTGTGCGCCGGCCCCTTCGCCGGGCTGGTCCGCGAACTGGTGCTCTACGACGTCGACCGCGGCCGCCTGGGCGCCATCGAGGCCGTGCTGCGGGACATGCCGGGCCCCGCGGCCGGGCGCCCCGCCGTCGTGGTGTCCTCCGAACTCCCGGAGGCGCTGGCCGGCACGGACATGGTGTTCGCGGCCATCAGGCCGGGCGGCACGGCCGGGCGGGTGGCGGACGAGCGCGTCGCCCTGGACCTGGGCCTGCTGGGGCAGGAAACCACCGGCGCGGGCGGCATCTCCTATGCGCTGCGCTCCATCCCACCCATGCTGGAGTTGGCCCGGGCCATGCGCGAACACTGCCCGGATGCCTGGCTCATCAATTTCACCAACCCCGCGGGCATGGTCACCGAGGCCCTGGTCCCGGTGCTGGGGCGCAGGGTGATCGGCATCTGCGATTCGGCGAGCGGGCTGGTGCAGCGGGCGGCGAAGGCGGCCGGGGTGCCACTCGCGGAGGGCGTGCTCGACGGCGTGGGCTACGTCGGGCTGAACCACCTCGGCTGGCTCTACCGCCTGCAGGTGGCCGGCAAGGATGTGCTGCCCGGGTTGCTGGCCGACGACGCCCGACTGGCCACCTTCGAGGAGGGCCGGCTGTTCGGCGGAGCGCTGCTGGAGCGCCTGGGCTGCCTGCCGAATGAATACCTGTATTACTACTACGAGACCGCCCGGGCCACGGCAGCCATCCGCGCCATGGGCGAAACCCGGGGCGCCTCGATCCACGCACAGCAGGCGGCGCTGTACCCGCGCCTGGCGGGGGCGTCCGGCGAGGAGGGGGTGCCCGGCTCTGGGGGCGTGCCCGACGGCGGCACTCAGGGCGGCGGGCCGGCGTACCGCCTGTGGGACGCGGCCCGGCGGTCCCGCGAGGAGGGGTACCTGGCCGAGGCCCGGGGCCTGGGCGAGGAGCGCGACGAGGAAGACCTGGCCGGCGGCGGCTACGAGCGCGTGGCGCTCGCCGTCATGCGCGCCCTGGCCGGGCGCGGCACCGCCCAACTGATCCTCAACACGCCCAACTCCCCCGTGGCTGTCCGGCGCGAAGGGGACAAAGCGGGCGAAGCCGAGGTGGCCGTTCCGGGGCTGCCGGGGGACGCCGTCGTCGAGGTCCCCTGCGTGGTGACGCCCGACGGCGCGCTGCCGCTTCCGCAGTCACGGCCGGCCGGGCAGTTCCTGACCCTGATGCGGCGGGTCAAGGACGTGGAGCGGCTGACCATTCGGGCCGCGGGCAGCGGCGACCGCGAGGCGGCCCTGCAGGCGTTCGCCGGGCATCCCCTTATTGGTTCGCAGAAGCTGGCCGGCAGGCTGCTGACCGGCTACGAGGCCGCGTTCCCGGCGCTGCCCGGGCTGTGGCGGGACACGGCTTAGAGCTTCTGGTACATGACGTGCAGCCCCACGTAGCCGATCTCGGGGTGGTTGAAGGCCTCCGGAACGGTTGCGAGGATGCGGAAGCCCATGGACTGCCAGAGCCACACGGCCGTGGTGTTGCTTTCCACCACGGCGTTGAACTGCATGGCGCGGAAGCCAGCCGCACGGGCGGCGTCCAGGGAGTAGGCGCACAGTGCCCTGGCGATGCCTTGCCCGGTGTAAGCGGCGTGGACCATGTACCCGGCGTTGGCCACGTGGCTGCCGCCGCCGCCCTGGTTGGCGTGCAGTTCGCCGGTGCCCAGCACCACACCGTCGCGGACCGCCACGAAGGTCTGGCCGGGTGCTTCCTTAATCCATTTGGCCCGGGCCTGCTCCTCCGTGGTGTCGCGGTCCCAGGTGAAGGTCTCGCCGGTACGCAGCACCGGTTCCAGGACGGCCCAGATCCCGGGCCAGTCCGCTGCGGTCGCTTCCCGGACGTCGAAGGTGGCGGTGGTCTTGGCTGCGGTGGTGTTTTCTGTTGCGCTCACAGCGGCCACGGTAGCAGCGTTGCTCACATCCCCGCCCGTTCGGGGGGTGGCGGCAGGCAGGCAGGAGTAGTGTTTTCTGCGTAGCAGCAGTGCCGTGGACCGGCGGAAAGTCAGGAGGGTGCGGTGTCACTGATCCGCCGTGTGGCGTTCCTGTCCCTCCACACTTCACCGATGGAACAGCCCGGCTCCGGCGATGCCGGCGGCATGAACGTGTACGTCCGCGCCTTGGCAATGGCACTGGCCGACGCCGGCGTGGAAGTGGAGATCTTCACGCGTTCCACATCCGCCGGGCAAGCCGCGGTGGAGCATCCCGGCCCCGGGGTCTGCGTCCACAACGTCCTGGCCGGCCCACCGCGGAAGCTGCCCAAGGAGGAACTGCCGGAGCTCCTGCACAGCATGGTCGCCGAGATCGAGAGAATCCGGCAGCACCAGCCGCACGGCCGCTACGACGCCATCCACTCGCACTACTGGGTTTCCGGCCTCGCCGGGCTGGAGCTTTCCGAACTGTGGAACGTGCCCCTCATCCACACCATGCACACCATGGCCAAGGTCAAGAACCTGGTGCTGCATTCCGGCGAGCGCCCCGAACCCCGGCGGCGCGAGGACGGCGAGCAGCGGATCGTGGACGGTGCCGCGCGCCTCGTGGCCAACACCCCGGCCGAAGCCCAGGAACTGGTCGCGCACTACAACGCCGATTTCGACCGCATCGACGTCGCTCCTCCGGGCGTGGACCTTGCCGTGTTTGCGCCGGCCTTCCGGGCCAGGTCCCGTGCCGCGCTCGGCGTTCGTCCGGGCAGCTTCCATCTGCTGTTTGCCGGCCGCATCCAACGGCTCAAGGGCCCGCAGATCTTCGTGGAGGCTGCAGGGATCCTGCGCCGCCGCCGGCCGGACATCGACCTGGAGCTGACCATCCTCGGCGCCCTGAGCGGGGCCAAGGACTTCAACCTGCAATCGTTCATTTCCGGTGCCGGGCTGGACGACGTCGTGACGCACCGCCCGCCGGTGAACGCGCCGGAGCTGGCGGGCTGGTTCCGTTCGTCCGACGTGGTGGTGATGCCCTCCTACAGCGAATCCTTCGGGCTGGTGGCGCTGGAGGCCCAGGCCTGCGGGACGCCCGTGGTGGCCACGAACGTGGGCGGACTGTCCCGGGCCATCGCCAACGGCCGCACGGGCATGCTGGTGGAGGGGCACCATCCCGCCGACTGGGCGGACGCCTTCGAGGCCCTCTACGACGATCCCCAGACCCGGGAAGACATGGGCCGCGCCGCCGCCGTGCACGCCGAGGCCTTCGGCTGGTCCCGGACCGCGGCCATCACCCTGGACAGCTACCACGCGGCCATCGGCGGCCTGTTGGTCCCTCCCGGGTAAAACCCTCACGAAGGATTCCACGGCTGATAGATTGTCGCGCACAGTGTTCCGCCATGATCCGCACAGCCGAAGGACATCGATGTCTGAAAACAGGGTCCCCAGCGATCTTGAGATCGCGCAAAAGGCCGTCATCCTCCCCATCGGGGAGGTCGCAGAGCGTGCCGGGATCAATGCCGATGCCGTGGAGCTGTACGGGCGGTACAAGGCGAAAATCGATCCCGCCCGGCTGCGGCTCCCGGCAGGAAAGCCCGCCGGCAAAGTGGTCCTCGTCTCGGCCATGTCCCCCACCCCGGCCGGGGAGGGGAAGTCCACCACCACGGTGGGCCTGGCTGATTCGCTGGCACGCGCGGGCCACAAGGTCATGATTGCGCTGCGCGAGCCGTCCCTGGGCCCCATCCTTGGCATGAAGGGCGGAGCGGCGGGCGGCGGCTACTCGCAGGTGCTGCCCATGGACGAGATCAACCTGCACTTCACCGGCGACTTCCATGCGATCACCTCGGCCAACAACGCGCTCATGGCCCTCGTGGACAACCACATTTTCCAGGGCAACGAACTCAACATCGATCCCCGCCGCATGACATTCACGCGGGTCCTGGACGTAAACGACCGTGCGCTCCGGGAAGTGGTCATCGGCCTCGGCGGACCGGCACAGGGGGTGCCGCGCCAGGACAGTTTCGACATCACGGCGGCCTCCGAGATCATGGCCGTCTTCTGCCTGGCCACGGACCTGGACGATCTGCGCGGGCGCCTCGGCCGCATCACTGTGGGCTACAGCTACGAGCGCCGGCCCATCACGGTGGCGGACCTTGGTGTCCAGGGCGCGCTGACGATGCTGCTCAAGGACGCCCTCAAGCCGAACCTCGTCCAGACGATCGCGGGGACGCCCGCACTGGTCCACGGAGGCCCGTTTGCGAACATCGCGCACGGCTGCAACTCCCTCATCGCCACCCGGACAGCGCAGCAGCTGGCCGACATCGTGGTCACGGAAGCCGGATTCGGCGCGGACCTCGGCGCCGAAAAGTACATGGACATCAAGGCGCGCAACGCGGACGTGGCGCCGTCCGCCGTCGTGGTGGTGGCGACCATCCGGGCGCTCAAGATGCACGGCGGCGTCCCGAAGGACCAGCTCAAGGAGCCGAACGTCGAGGCGCTGGCCGCCGGCGTCGGGAACCTGAAGCGGCACGTGCACAACGTGGAGAAGTTCGGCATCGCGCCCGTGGTGGCCATCAACAAGTTCGCCACGGACACGCCCGAAGAGCTGGAGTGGCTGCTTGCCTGGTGCTCCCGGGAAGGTGTCCAGGCCGCGGTGGCCGACGTCTGGGGCCGGGGCGGAGGGGGCGACGGCGGCGATGAGCTCGCGGCGAAGGTCGCCGCCGCGGCGGCCGCGCCGTCGGACTTCCGGCACCTGTACCCGCTGACCCTGTCGGTGGAGGACAAGATCCGGACGATCGCGCAGGAGATTTACGGCGCCGACGGCGTGGAATTCTCCGTCCCGGCGCTGCGACGGCTGGCGGACATCCAGAAGAACGGCTGGGGCGGGATGCCCGTGTGCATGGCCAAGACGCAGTATTCGTTCACCGACGACGCCTCACAGCTGGGCGCGCCCAAGGGCTTCACCGTGCATGTGCGCGAGTTGATCCCCAAGACCGGGGCCGGCTTCATCGTGGCCCTGACCGGGGCCGTGATGACCATGCCCGGCCTGCCGAAGGAGCCGGCCGCGATGCGCATGGACGTCGACGCGGCCGGCAAGCCGGTGGGACTCTTCTGACGTCCCGCTACCCCGCCGGAGCCACAACCGCCGCGGTGACGTCCGCGGGGGCATAGACGGCCGGGAACAGCTCAGAGGCCTCGCGCCGCAGGTAGTCGCGTTCACCATATGCAGCGACCATCTGTTCGAAAAGGCGCTGGCCTTCGGCTCGGAGTCCGTCCAGGTCAATGCCCGGAAGTGAACCATCCACCACCACGGGGCGGCCCGCCACATACGTATCGGTGACGTTGCGCGCCGAGCCGTTGAGGATGAGCGTGCGCAGCGGATCCTCAACCGCGCCGTCGCGGAAGTCGCCCAAGGACGCCACCATGATGTCCGCCTGGGCACCGGGGCACAGGCGCCCCAGGTCTTCGCGGCCCAGGGCCTTGGCGCCGCCCAGCGTGGCTGCGTCAAAGAACGCCGACACCTTGCCGGCGTCCCGTCGGCCTTCGGCAATCCTGGCCAGGTGCGTCCCGACGTCGATGCCCTTGATCAGGTCCGGCGGGAAGGAATCGGTTCCCAGGCACATGTTGACCCCGGCGGCTGCGAAGGCGTCAAAGGACTTGAGCATGCCCGAATAGTGGAAGGACGTCAGGGGGCAGTGGATGATGCTGACGCCGTGCCGGGCCAGCAGCTCCAATGGCCCGCCCTCGGCGCTGGCAGCCGGATCGGTGCCGTCGATGACCACGCCGTGCGGAATCAGAAGGCGGGTGTTCAGCAGGCCGGTATCCGCAAGCTGCTCCAGGACGGTGCGGCCTGTGAGCTTGGTGAGGAAATCGTCCTCGGTGGGCTGCTGGAGGCAGTGCAGGCGGACCAGGGCGTTGCGTTCGGTGGCCAACTCGGCCGTCCGGCGCATCAGTTCATCCGACAGCGTCTCGATACGGCACGGCAGCAGCACGCCGGTGATCAGGGGATGCCCCAGGCCGTCCGCGTAGTCGAGGAACCGCGCGGCGTCCGCCAGGCCCTTCCGCCCCTCTTCTTCGTCGAAGAGGATCACCCGCTGGCCGTCGTTGTCGGTGACGTTGATTCCCGAACGGTACGCCGGGCCAAGGAAGCCGCGCAGTCCGAGCTCGATGCTGCTCTGTGCCATGCCTTGGAGTTCTTCGAAGGTTTCGGCCCAGGAACTGTGGATCTCCGAGGCAATCGGCATGTAGCTGGTCACGCCATGGAGGGCCAGCTGTGCCAGGGCGAACTTGCGTACATTCTGGCGCTGCTCCGCGGTGAAGACGTCGCGGCGGCGGTTGTTGAAGTAGTCCTCGGACCATTGCAGGCCAGGAGCGGTCTCCTCCGTGGGCCAGGAATCGAAGATCGCATGGTCAATGTCCGTCAGCGCGTCCAGATCGATCAGGCCCGGGGCGATCAGGCTTTGCCCGAAGTCGCGGTGCTCATCAATCGGACCGTCGTAGCCGGTGCCGACGTAGATGACCTCGTCGTCCTGCATCACCACGTGCCCGTCCGTGAACATCATGTGCCGGTTCCCATCATGGCCAAGGACATACCGGGCAGAAAGTTGAGTGATCATGAACCCTCCCAGGTTAGAAAATCCATCGTTTGGTATCCCAGACTGATCCGCTGCTGAGCGAACGCCAATTTGCCCAGGCTCGCAGATCACGGTCAATTCTGGAGTTCTTATAGAAATTGTGACACGCCTTGCGTCGCGCTGTGATCCAGCTTACCATCTTTGGTATACCAAATGACGCAAATCCCAACCCCGCGTCACTACAGCACACGAAGGGTGCCCCAATCATGAATCCCGAATCCACAACCGCACCGGAGGTGGATGCGCCCGCAGTCAAAGCCGACCAAGGCGCAACCACCTTCTTCACCCCCACAGTGCGGCAATGGGGATCGATGATCCTGCTGTCCACAGTCGTCTGCGGCGTCGCCATCCTGGCCGGAACGCACAAGATCCCCCTCGGCAATGCTGCGATCGTGCTCATGCCGGTCTTGTGGGCCGTGTTGATCGGAGCGGTCATCGGCGTGCAGAAGGTCCGTCCCATGTCCGGCCAAAGCCGTGCCGTCGCCTCGGTGCTGCTGAACGTCAGCATCGTGATGTTCCTGGCGGCCCTCGGCACGCATGTGGGCCCGTCCCTGGCCAAATTCACCACCATTGGCCCAGCCATCCTGCTTCAGGAAGTCGGCCACATCTTCGGAACCGTCATCCTTGCGCTGCCCGTCGGTGTGGCCTTGGGCATGGGGCGTTCGGCCATCGGTGCCACCTGGGCCATCGACCGTGAATCGTACCTGGCGTATGCCCTGCAGCGTTTCGGTGTGAAGTCCCCCATCTACCGCGGCGTGTTCTCCGTCTGGCTGCTGGGCAGCGTCTTCGGCGCAGTCTTCATTTCCCTGCTGGCCGGGCTGCTCGGCGGCATGGGCATCTTCGACCCGCGCGCCCTCGCGCTGGGCCTGGGACTCGGATCCGGGTCCATGATGCTTGGCGGTGTGGCCGCGCTGTCCATCATCTACCCGGGGCAGGCCCCGGAAATCATGGCCCTGGCAGCCCTGTCCAACCTGGTCACGAACCTGGTGGGCTTCTACGCCGGCGCCTTCCTGTCCTTGCCGCTGTCCCTGCGGCTCTACAAGTTCTGGTCCCGCCTCTTCCGCCGCGATGACGAAGGCCAGCGCCTGGACCGCAATGGTGGCGTCGTGCCCGCGAAGCAGCGCCGCCCGCAGGAACGGGTCAAGCTGGACGTCTCCGCCGTGATCCAGGACCCGGAGGTGCGCACCAAGCCCTCCACGTGGATCATCGCCTTCGGGGCCAGCATCGCCATGGGCGTGGTCCTCAATGCCTTGGGCACCAAGTCCATCAGCATCAACGATGTGGTGGGTGTTGTGGTCCTCGGCCTCCTGACCGCACTGGCCTTCCTCCTCGCCAAGTACGTCCCGGCGGTTCCGTCGAGTGTGTGGGTGCTTGCGCTCGCAACCCTGGCAACGGCTCCGTTCATGCCCTTCAGCCAGACGATCATCTCGTTCACACACAACCTTGACGCACTGTACGTGGGGCTTGGCTCGATCGCCCTCCTCGGCATGAACCTTGGCCGCGACGTGAACGCCCTGAAGACGCTGAACTGGCGCACGGTGATCGTGGCGATGCTGACGTTCTCCGCAAGCTTCGTGGGTGCAGCAGTGCTTGCCCAGTTCGTCATCCATGTCTGAGAGGTGACATCCCAGCACTGACAGCAGACGCGCTGACACCAGACGCGTAGCCAGGCGGGTGGAATGGACCTTCGTTCATTCCACCCGCCTTTGCTGTGTCCGGAGGAAGGTGGCCGCCGTGTGGTGATCTTCGACGCATCCCTGGCACCAAGCCGCGGAACCCCGCCATCTGCGGCGTCAAATGAACAACGGAGGAACACCGGACCGCCTGGGGGTTGCTAAGATTTAGAAGCTCCACCGGCACCCCGGGGAGCCTCCCCAGACAATCTTGCCCGCCACGGACGTGCCCCAACACGCCCGGAACCGGCCCCTGCCCGACACGAGGAGACCCCTGCCTTCATGACCGCCTTGGCTGAACCGGACTATTTCGAGGACTACCGCAGCGACCTTGACTCGCGGTACGAAGAAGGCTTCGGGCAGAGTCCCGAATTCGACGACGATGACAACTCCCGAGACGACGAGCTCGACAAGCTTCTCGACGGGTTGTTCGACGACGACGACGAAGACTTCGACGCCCCGGTCAAGGCCGAGAGGGCAAAGGCGGAGAAGAAGGCACCGGCCAGGAAGGCAGCTCCTGCAGCCGCTGCCGCGAAGGCTTCCGCACCGAAGATGGCAGCCGCGCCCAAGGCCGGTCCTGTCATCACGCGAAAGGTCGCCCCGATTGCCGCCCCGATTGCTGAAGCCATCGCGGAACCGGCAGCCCCTGCCGAGGAAACCATCGCTTCTGCCGCAGAAGCTCCCGCTCCCGTCGTAGAAGCCATCGCTCCTGCCGAAGAGGCTCCCGCCGTCCCGGACAGCCCCTTCTTCGCCCCGCACATCGCCCCGGTGAACGAGCACGTGGAGTTCCTCCGCAAGCTCCGCCCGGGCTTCGAGGTTCCCTACGTGGATCCGATGCACTCCGTTGAGGAATGCCGGATTGTGACCCTGTTCTCCAATACCAGCGAAGCCTCCCCGAACGGTGTTGTCTGGGCCGGCGACGACGCGGCCGCCACACGGCTGCTGGGCCTGCAGTTCCAGCTCGGCCTGCGCCCCGAGTGGATGATGCCGTGGAACACCCACCCCTGGTTCACCCCGGGCGAGGCCAACGGTAAGCTGACGCCCGAACAAGTCAACGCCGGCCTCAAGCCGCTGCTCGCATTCCTCAGGCTCGTTCCCCGCGTCTCGGCCATCGTCGCCCACGGCGCGGAAGCCAACCGCCTGGCGCAGATGCTCCTCAAGACGGACAACCCGATGATCTGGCGCCGCGGCCTGAAGGTCTACAAGGCCCGCTCCCTGCACGGCCGCACCTTCGCCGGTTCCAAGGAACGCCAGACCGAATTGTTGATTGACATGGGCCGTTCCTACGCGGACGCCATGGCCCGCGCAGGGCTCCAGTCCGGACGCCGCTAAACCGCCAACCAGCTAGGCGCGTCCGGCAGGTGAACGGTCGACGGCGGCAAGCGGCCGCCGTCGACCGTTTCCGTATTTCTGCCCGAGAGTTTTCTGCCCGCGCAGCAGGGACAGGTAAACCGCGGCGACGGCACCCACCACCAGCACCGCAACGAAGACTGCACTGCCGGGGTCGGATGCCAGCAGACGGGGTATGGCGCGGCCGGGTACGGCGACTGCGAATCCGAAAGCGATGGCCGTGCCGATGTAGCTGCCCACCATGTTGCCCCGGTGCGCCGGGATGTTCCTGCGGATCGCACTGACCACTCCCAGGGTCACGGTCATCAGGGTGAAGGCGGACAGTCCGTGCAGCCAGGAGAAATGGCCGTCGGAAACGATCCAGAAGCTGCTCAGGCAGACGTAGTACATCGCCGCCATCCAAAGGTAACCAACGGTCCGGTGGACCCGATCCCGCCGGCGCCGGAGGATCTGGACCGGGCCGACCGCCAACACGAACAGCGCGGCGACAACGTGGCTGACAAGCAGGACATTCCAGTGCTCCATGCCTCTAGGATAGAAGCACTATCCTAGTCTTGTACATCAAGATAGCCAGTCCTGGTTCCACTATCCAATGGCAGGAACCCAAACCCCGCGGAGGACTCCTTGCAGCTCAAGGAACTCAGCAGCCGCAGCAGCGTCAGCACGGCCAGCATCAAGTACTACCTCCGCGAAGGGCTCCTGCTGCCGGGCGAGGCGGTCACTCCCACCCGGGCCCGGTACGGCGAACAGCACCTGCGCCGTCTGGAACTCATCCAGGCGCTGAGGCAGATTGTGCACCTGAGCATCGAGCAGATCCGCACGCTGCTTCAGCTGGCCGACGGCGGCGCTTCCCGGCTCGAATTGCTGGCGACGGTCCAGCGGGTGGTGCTGGGACTGGACGCATACGGCGTGGGCAGCGGCGATGTCGGCTCCGAGCTGGGTGACGCCGTCGTCCGCCTCCGCCAATGGCCCGATGCCGCCAGCGATGCCCGCAACGCCCTCAACGCCCAGCTGGAACTGATGCAGAAGCTCTCCATCCCGGTCTCGATGCAGTCGCTGGACGTCTACAGCCGGGCGATGGACTCGGTGGCGGCGCTGGATATCCGCGAGACCGTCGCCCCTGAGGACACCGACCAGCTGATCCTGACTGCCGCCGTGGGGATGCATATGCATTCCCAGCTCCTGCTCAAGCTGCTGGCACTGGCCCAGGCAAGCCACGCCATCCTCGCCCTGGAAAACAGCAACGCGGGGTCACTTGCGGCCGGTCACGGTGACGTGAACGGGCCGTAAGTGACCCCGCGTTGCAAAAAAGGAACTAGCGCTCCAGCTCGCCGCGGATGAAGGCCTCGACCTTTTCGCGGGCGAGGTCGTCGTTGAACTGCTCCGGCGGGGACTTCATGAAGTAGCTGGACGCGGAGAGCAGCGGTCCGCCGATGCCGCGGTCCAGGCCGATCTTGGCGGCACGGATGGCGTCGATGATCACGCCGGCGGAGTTCGGGGAGTCCCAGACCTCAAGCTTGTATTCGAGCGACACCGGGGCGTCGCCGAAGTTGCGGCCTTCGAGGCGGACGAAGGCCCACTTGCGGTCATCGAGCCAGGCGACGTAGTCGGACGGGCCGATGTGGACGTCGTCGGCGTGCAGTTCGGCTTCGACGTTGGAGGTGACGGCCTGGGTCTTGGAGATCTTCTTGGACTCGAGGCGGTCGCGCTCGAGCATGTTCTTGAAGTCCATGTTGCCGCCGACGTTCAGCTGGTACGTGCGGTCCAGGGTGACGCCGCGGTCTTCGAAGAGCTTGGCCATGACGCGGTGCGTGATGGTGGCGCCGATCTGGCTCTTGATGTCGTCGCCAACAATCGGCACGCCGGCGGCGGTGAACTTGTCGGCCCATTCCTTGGTGCCTGCGATGAAGACCGGCAGGGCGTTGACGAAGGCCACGCCTGCGTCAATCGCAGCCTGGGCGTAGAAGTGGGCGGCGTCCTCGGAGCCGACCGGCAGGTAGCAGACCATGACGTCGGCCTTGGCTTCGCGGAGAGCCGCGACGATGTCCACGGGCTGTTCCGGAGCTTCGACGATGGTTTCGCGGTAGTACTTGCCCAGGCCGTCCAGGGTGTGGCCGCGCTGCACGGTCACACCAGTGGAGGGGACATCGGCGATCTTGATGGTGTTGTTTTCGCTGGCGCCGATGGCGTCGGCGAGGTCCAGGCCCACCTTCTTGCTATCGACATCGAAAGCAGCAACGAACTGGACGTCGTTGACGTGGTACTTGCCGAACTCAACGTGCATCAGACCCGGAATCGTGGCCTGGGGGTCAGCGTCGCGGTAATAGTGGACACCTTGGACCAGCGATGCGGCGCAGTTTCCTACGCCGACAATGGCGACACGAATCGGATGTGAAGACACGGAACTCCTTGGGTACTAACTTCAGATGCCCAGCGCGTCGGTACCTTGATGGACTGCGGCGTCTTAAGGGCACGGCGCCACTCGGCGCCCACTTGCATTCTAACCAACACGGCGGGGGCCGGTTTTGTTCCCGCCGGTCCCCGCCGCGTATGACGTGTGGGGGAGCCTACTTCTGCGCCCACAAGTTGATGTCTGACTCCACGGCGAACTCGTCGATCGCCGTCAGTTCCTCCGTGGCGAACGCGAGGTTGTTGATGGCGGACAGCGTGTCCTCCAACTGGGCCACGCTCGAGGCACCCACCAAGGCGGAGGTGACCGGCGATCCCTTGGGCTGCTCGCGCAGGATCCAGGCGATGGCCATCTGCGCCAGGCTCTGGCCGCGGCCTTCAGCGATGGCGTTCAGGCCCCGGACGCGTGCAAGTTTGTCCTCGGTCAGTGAGGACTCGCCGAGGGACTTGTGCTGCGCGGCGCGGGAGTCCGCCGGGATGCCCTTGAGGTACCGGTTGGTGAGCATGCCCTGGGCGAGCGGCGAGAACGCGATGGAGCCGGCACCCGCTTGGTCCAGTGCCTCGTACAGATTGGGCGTGCCGTTCTCGGTCCAGCGGTTCAGCATGGAGTAGCTGGGCTGGTGGATGAGCAGCGGCGTGCCCATTTCCGCCAGGATCCGGGCTGCCTCAAGCGTCTGTTCCGGGGTGTACGAGGAAATGCCCGCGTACAGCGCCTTGCCCGAGCGCACGGCGTGGTCCAGTGCGCCCATGGTCTCTTCCATGGGGGTTTCCGGGTCCGGGCGGTGGCTGTAGAAGATGTCCACGTAGTCAAGGCCCATGCGCTCAAGGGACTGGTCCAGGCTGGCCAGCAGGTACTTGCGGGAGCCGAAGTTGCCGTACGGGCCGGGCCACATGTCGTAGCCGGCCTTGCTGGAGATGACCAGTTCGTCGCGGTACGGCTTGAAGTCGTCCTTGAAGTGACGGCCGAAGTTGGTCTCGGCGCTGCCGTAGGGCGGGCCGTAGTTGTTGGCGAGGTCGAAGTGCGTGACGCCCAGGTCGAAGGCGCGGCGCAGGATGGCACGCTGCACCTCGAAGGGCTTGTCGTCGCCGAAGTTGTGCCACAGGCCCAGTGAGATGGCCGGCAGTTTGAGTCCGCTGCGTCCGACGCGGCGGTAGGGCATGGTTTCGTAGCGGTTTTCCGCAGCCGAATAAGTCATACGTTCCATCCTGCCACCGGCGGCTGAACGACGACGGCGGTGTCCGCCATGTGGTCAGGCTCACGTGAGGTTCCGCTTCAGGGAGTCTTACGCGGCTTTGAGTACCACCAGCGATTTCGCCGGGATCAGCAGCTCCGATCCGGCGCCGAAGGCCCGCCCGTCCGCGTTTCCGAAGCACGTGTCCAGAACCATGTCCCATTTTTCCGCGTACGCGGCCGGGGGCAGGGTGTATTGAACGGCGGCGTCGTGGGCGTTGAAGCAGAGCAGGAAGTGGTCGTCGATGATCGGCTGGCCGTGCTCGTCGGGAGTGGGAATAGCGCCGCCGTTGAGGAACATGGCGAGGGACCGCGCGAAGCCGTTGTTCCAGTCCTGCTCGGTCATGGGCGTGCCATCGGTGTCCAGCCACACGACGTCGGGCAGGCCTTCGCCTTCGGGCCGCGGGGCGGGGTGACCGTCGAAGAAGCGGCGGCGGCGGAACACCGGGTGCTCGCGCCGCAGCCGGGAGGCGGCCGCCGTGAAGTCGAGCAGCTCCTGGTCCGGGTTGTCCCAGTGCACCCAGCTGAGCTCCGAGTCTTGACAGTAGGCGTTGTTGTTGCCGCCCTGACTGCGGCCGGCTTCGTCTCCGTGCAGGAGCATGGGCACGCCCTGGCTCAGCAGCATGGTGGCGATGAAGTTGCGCTGCTGCCTGGCCCGTAATGCCAGCACCTCAGGATCGTCGGTGGGCCCCTCCACGCCGCAGTTCCAGGAGCGGTTGTGGGATTCGCCGTCGCGGTTGTCTTCGCCGTTGGCGGCGTTGTGTTTCTCGTTGTAGGACACCAGGTCTCGCAGGGTGAAGCCGTCATGGGCCGTGACGAAGTTGATGGATGCCACGGGTCGCCGGCCCGAGTGCTCGTAGAGATCTGCAGAGCCTGTCAGCCGGGCCGCGAACTCACCGTAGGCTGACTGTTCGCCGCGCCAGAAGTCGCGCACAGTGTCGCGGTACTTGCCGTTCCATTCGGACCACTGCGCCGGGAAGTTGCCCACCTGGTACCCGCCGGGCCCGATGTCCCAGGGCTCGGCGATGAGCTTGACCTGGGAGACCACGGGGTCCTGCAGCACCAGGTCGAAGAAGCTGGACAGCCGGTCCACCTCGTACAGGTCCCGGGCCAGGGTGGAGGCAAGGTCGAAGCGGAAGCCGTCCACGTGCATTTCAGTGACCCAGTAGCGCAGCGAGTCCATGACCAGCTGCAGCGAGCGCGGATCCCGCACGTTGAGCGAGTTTCCGGTGCCGGTGTAGTCCATGTAGTGCTGTTTGTCGTCGTCCACCAGCCGGTAGTAGGCCTGGTTGTCGAGGCCGCGGAAGCCCAGGGTGGGGCCGAGTTCGTTGCCTTCCGCGGTGTGGTTGTAGACCACGTCCAGGATCACCTCGATGCCGGCGGCATGCATCGCTTTGACCATCTGTTTGAATTCGGTGACCTGTTCGCCGCAGTCGCCGGAGGAACTGTAGGCATTGTGAGGGGCGAAGAATCCGATGGTGTTGTAGCCCCAGTAGTTGGCGAGTCCCTGCTCTTCCAGCCTGCCGTCGTTGACGAACTGGTGGACGGGCATGAGTTCCAGCGCTGTCACGCCGAGCCTTCGGAGATGTTCGACGACGGCGGGCTGGGCCAGGCCGCCGTAGCTCCCCCGCATGCGCTCGGGAACCGCGGGATGGAGCGCCGTGAGCCCCTTGACGTGGGCCTCGTAGATGAGCGACTGGTGGTACGGGGTTCCCGGCCGGGCGTCGTCTCCCCAGTCGAAGGCGGGGTCCACCACGATGCCCACCATGGTGCTGTCCGCCGAGTCCGCCGGACTGTCGCCGCGCAGCGAGCTGTTCCAGCTCACCTTCCCGCAGACGGCCTTCGCGTAGGGGTCCAGCAGCAGCTTGGCGGGGTTGCACCGGGCGCCCTGGTGGGGGTCGTAGGGCCCGTGGACCCGGTATCCGTACTTCTGCCCCGCAGTGATGCCGGGGACGTAGCCGTGCCACACGGAGGCGTCGCACTCCGTGAGCGGGATGCGCGTCTCCGCGCCGTGGTCATCGAACAGGCAAAGCTCCACGGCGGACGCCACGGAACTGAACACGGCGAAGTTGGTGCCCCCGGCGTCGTGCGTTGCCCCGAGCGGGTAGGCCCGTCCCGGCCAGACCTCCGTTGCTGTGGTCTCCACGCGTCCTCCTCGACAGTGCGCCAGTAAGGGTCACCCGGCTGTCAGCCGCCCTCGCGCATCACACTAGCCCACACCCCTGACACTGCCCCGGCAATCCCCAGCGCCGTCACCGGCGCTCCCCCGAAACGCGGGCCAGTAGCGCCCGACGCCGCCGATCCCGCCAGTCCGTGCAGGCTCGCCGCCACGGCGCCCAAGGCAGCCCAGCGGTCCTCCGGAGCGATGCCCAGCGCCGCGAACGCGCCGTCGTCGTCCATCCCCGGCCCGGTGCGCTGCGCCAAAAGCGCGCCGAGGATCCCGGCCAGCACATCGCCGCTGCCGGCGGTCGCCATCCACGGGCAGCCTTCGGACTGGCTGAACACAGCGCCCGACGGCGACGCCACCAGTGTGGTGGCGCCCTTCAGCAGAACGGTGGCGCCGGTGTGTTCGGCGGCCAGCCGCACGAAATGCAGGGGGCGGGACTCGACGTCCTCCCGGGTGACCAGCATTTCGCTGCGGCCAAGAAGCGCAGACAACTCGCCGGCGTGCGGGGTCAGGATCCAGTGGGGCGGACAGCGGTCCGGGAGCAGGTCCAAGGCGCCGGCGTCGACGACGGCGGGCAGGCCGCCGTCCAGCGCGGCGGCGAGCCCGTCACGGGCACGCTGGAGCTGCGCTCCCGCATCGGGACCGGTGTTGCCGGGACCAGCACCGTCCAGGCCGGGGCCCAGCAGCCAGGCCTGCACGCGGCCCGCCTGGCCGGCTTCCCACAGCGCCTCCGGGGTCCGCGCCAGGACCTGCCGGGCTACGGACTCGGGCCCCAGGTACCGGACCATCCCGGCCCCGGACACTGCCGCGGCGTGGACACTGAGGACCGCGGCCCCGGCGTATCTTTCGGAGCCCGCCACCACGCCCAGGACGCCGCGCGCATACTTGTGGGCGCGCCGACCGGGCGAGGGCAGCAGCGCGGCAAGGTCCGCCGTCGAGAAGCGCCGCAACACGGGGGCCGGCAACAGGGACTCGATCCCGATCTGCACCAGCTGCACGCGCCCGGCGCAGCCTTCGCCGGGGTCCGCCAGCAGCCCTGCCTTGATGCCGCCGAACGTGACGGTGAGGTGGGCATGCAGCACGGGCCAGTGGACCTCGCCGGTATCGGCATCCACGCCGCT
Organism: Arthrobacter sp. CJ23; assembly: GCF_024741795.1. Lineage (NCBI taxonomy): Bacteria > Bacillati > Actinomycetota > Actinomycetes > Micrococcales > Micrococcaceae > Arthrobacter > Arthrobacter sp. CJ23. The sequence continues at coordinate 3,338,106 of NZ_CP102950.1, forward strand.
GGGGACGTCGCAGGCCACCACGAACCGCGGCCGCAGCTCCTGCAGGGCCGCCACCAGCTCGGCCGCGGCACCGCGCAGTCCGCCGCGCGCCCCGGTCCCCAGCACGGCGTCAATCACCACATCGTCCCCCGCGCACAGCACAGCAAGTTCCTCGGCGTTGCCGGAGTCCAGGACAAGCACCCGGCCCCCGGCAGCAGCAAAGGCGGCCAGGGCCTCAGGGTGTGCGGATGCGGCGGTGAGCACCGCCGTCGTGCGCATTCCGCGGCGGGCCAGGAAGGAGGCGGCGAACAGGCCGTCCCCGCCGTTGTTGCCCTTGCCGGCGAGCACCGTGATGGAGGATCCGGCGAAGCGATGCCGGCGGGCGCGCAGTTCGCTGACGATGGCGGCGGCCAGTCCGTGTGCGGCCCGTTGCATGAGAACAGCGCCCCCACCGGAGTCAAGGAGCGGTTGTTCCGCTGCCCTGATGTCTGTTCCGGTGAAGGCGCTGATCATGGCGTTCGGCTGTCAGCCTTCGGCGATGACCGTGGCCGTGGCGATGCCGCCGTCGTGGCTCATGGAGACGTGCCAGCGCTTGACGCCCTTGGCATCGGCCACAGCCAACACCGTGCCCTTGACCTGGATGGTGGGACCGTGCTGGTCCAGCCCGATCCAACAGTCCTGCCAGTTCATGCCTGCGGGGGCTCCGAGGACCTTGGCCACGGCTTCCTTCGCGGCGAAGCGCGCCGCGAGCGAACGAGTGTTCAGCTCGCGCTCGGCGGGCACGAACAAACGGTCCCGGAGGCCCGGGGTGCGCTCCAGCTGCCGCCCGAACCGTTCGATGTCTACTACGTCTACGCCAATGCCAACAATCATGCGGCTATTCTACGGTCACGCTCTTGGCGAGGTTGCGCGGCTGGTCCACGTCGTACCCCTTGGCCCCGGCCAGCTCGGCTGCGAAGATCTGCAGCGGAACGGTGGTGAGCAGCGGCATCAGCAGCGTGGGGGTCTCCGGCACGTAGAACACGTGCTCGGCGTAGTCCTTGACGGACTCGTCGCCTTCCTCGGCAATGACCAGCGTCCGGGCGCCGCGGGCGCGGACTTCCTGGATGTTGCTGACAACCTTGGAGTGCAGGGAGTCGCGGCCACGCGGGGAGGGGACCACCACGAAGACCGGCTGGCCGTCGTCGATGAGTGCGATGGGGCCGTGCTTGAGCTCGCCGGCGGCGAAGCCTTCGGCGTGGATGTAGGCGATTTCCTTGAGCTTCAGTGCGCCTTCGAGGGCCACCGGGAAACCGACGTGGCGGCCCAGGAACAGCACGGACTTCTCGTCCTTCATGCTGCGTGCGAGCTCGCGCAGAGGGCCTGCGTTGTCCAGGATCTTCTGGATCTTGGCCGGGATCTTGGACAGGTCCGCCAGGACGTCCTTGATCTGGCCGGTGAAGATGTTGCCGCGCAGCTGGGCCAGGTACAGGCCGAGCAGGTAGGCGGCCGTGATCTGTGCCAGGAAGGCCTTGGTGGAGGCGACGGCGATTTCAGGGCCGGCGTGGGTGTACAGCACGGCGTCGGACTCGCGCGGGATGGTGGAGCCGTTGGTGTTGCAGATGGAGATCGTCTTGGCGCCCTGCTCGCGGGCGTAGCGGACGGCCATCAGCGTGTCCATGGTTTCGCCGGACTGGCTGATGGAGACTACCAGGGTGTTGGCGTCAACGATCGGGTCGCGGTAGCGGAACTCGTGGGCAAGTTCCACCTCGGTGGGGATGCGGCACCAGTTTTCGATCGCGTATTTGGCCACGAGACCGGCGTAGGCGGCCGTGCCGCAGGCCAGGACGATGATCTTGTCGACCTGCTTGAGCAGTTCAGGGTCGATGCGCAGTTCGTCCAGGGTGAGCTTGCCGTTGACGTCCGAGCGGCCCAGCAGGGTCTGCGCCACGGCGTCGGGCTGGTCGTGGATTTCCTTCTCCATGAAGGAGGGGAAGCCGCCCTTTTCCGCGGAGGCCGGATCCCAGTCGACGTGGTATTCCTTGCCCTCGGCGGGGGCGCCGAAGAAGTCCGTGATCTCCACGGACTCGGCGGTGATGGTGACGATCTGGTCCTGGCCCAGTTCCACGGCGCGGCGCGTGTAGTCGATAAAGCCGGAGACGTCGGAGCCGAGGAAGTTTTCGCCGTCGCCCAGGCCCACCACCAGCGGGGAGTTGCGGCGGGCAGCTACTACCACGCCGGGCTGGTCGGCGTGCACTGCGAGCAGCGTGAAGGCGCCCTCAAGGCGCTGGCAGGCGAGCTGCATGGCCTTCTGGAGCTTGCCCGAGTCGCCGTTGAGCTGGTTGCGGAAGATGTCGCCCAGCAGGGCCGCGGCCACTTCGGTGTCGGTTTCCGACTCGAAGGACACGCCCTTGCCCAGGAGTTCCTGCTTGAGTTCGGCGAAGTTCTCGATGATGCCGTTGTGGATCATGGCCAGGCGCCCGCCGTCGGCGAGGTGCGGGTGGGCGTTGCGGTCGGTGGGCCCGCCGTGGGTTGCCCAGCGCGTGTGGCCGATGCCGGTCAGGGATTCGGGCAGCGGGGCCGCTTCGAGCTCGGCCAGGAGGTTGCTCAGCTTGCCGGACTTCTTCCGGGACGCGATGGAGCCTTCTGCCAGAACGGCGACACCGGCGGAGTCATATCCGCGGTATTCGAGCCGGCGCAGTCCTTCAAGGACCACGTCGAGGGCGGTGTGCCCGGCGCCAGCCGCGCGGGACGAACTACCTACATAACCTACGATTCCACACATGGGTACTAGCCTAGCGGCTACCCAATACAGTGGACATGGGACATCCCCTATCATGGAAGGCCCTATTCCGCCAGAACAGGCCCTTCCCGGCCCTTGCGTCGGTGAGGAAGACCACGCATAATCTGCCCGCCGCCGTCGCATATTTCCGGATCGAGCCGACGAGGGGCAGAATCTTGAGAGTGACTTTGCAACGCAATGAAGCTACTGGCGACAGTACTTCCCCCTTTGTCGAACTGGACCGGCAGACCTGGTCCCGTCTCGCAGCGCAGATGGAGCAGCCCCTCAATGAAGAGGACGTCTTCCGCCTGCGTGGCCTCGGCGACCCCCTGAACCTGAAGGAAATCCGGGAGGTCTACCTCCCGCTGTCCCGCCTTCTGCACCTGTACGTGGAGGCCTCGCACCAGCTCCACGCTGCCACCACTACCTTCCTAGGCGAGCAGACACAGCGCACGCCGTTCGTCATCGGCGTCGCCGGTTCCGTGGCGGTAGGCAAGTCCACCATCGCCCGCGTGCTTCGCGAAATGCTGCGGCGCTGGCCCGGCACGCCGAATGTTGAGCTCATCACCACGGACGGCTTCCTTTACCCCCTGGCCGAGCTCAAGCGCCGCCACCTCCTGGAGCGCAAGGGCTTCCCGGAGTCCTACGACCGCCGCGCCCTCCTGCGCTTCGTCTCCGCCGTCAAGGGCGGCGCCGAGGAAGTGCGCGCCCCCTGGTACTCGCATGTCACGTATGACATCGTGCCGGACAAGGAAGTGGTGGTCCGCCGGCCCGACGTGCTGATCGTGGAGGGCCTGAACGTCCTCGCCCCGGCCACGCCCCGGCACGACGGCCGGCAGGGGCTCGCCGTCAGCGACTTCTTCGACTTCTCCATCTATGTGGACGCCAAGACCTCCTACATCGAGGAGTGGTACGTGGAACGGTTCCGGAAGCTCCAGAGCACGGCGTTTGCGCAGCCCGAGTCCTACTTCCACCGCTTCGCCACGCTCTCCGACGAGGAGGCCGAGCAGACGGCCCGCGGCATCTGGAAGCGCATCAACGAGCCGAACCTCGAGGACAACGTCCTCCCGACGCGCGGCCGCGCCCAGCTGGTGCTGACCAAGGATGCGGACCACTCGATCCGCCGCATGCTGCTGAGGAAGGTCTAGCCGCGCGTGTGCATTGACTGCAGGCCCGGCAGGAGGGCATTCGCCACGCTGCTGGCAGCCGGCGCGGGCATGGCTGTCCTGGCCGCCTGCGCGCCTTCCGAACCGTCTGGCAGCGTCTCCGCCGGTCACACACCCTCGCCGACGACGGGCACCACGCTCCCGACGACGGACCCCGCGTCTGTGTCCCCCTCCCCTGCCAGCCCCGAAAGCAGTGTGGCGGCACCGCCGTCGAGCGCTATGTCTGCACAGCACTCCCTGAGCGATCCCACCAGCCCGTGGGTGCTGGTCAACAAGCACCGCCCGCTGGAGCCGCCGCAGTTTGCCCCGGCGGACCTGGTGCAGCCGGGCATCCGGCTGGCCGTCGGCGGCGAGGCGGCACTGCTCAACAGCACGACGGCGGCTGCCGCGGAGAAACTGTTCGCCGCGGCAGCAGCGGAGGGCGTCATCATGGCATTGGCCTCCGGCTACCGTTCCTACTCAACCCAGGCGGCCACCTACAACGGCTACGTCGGCAGCATGGGACAGGCGGGCGCTGACCACGCTTCCGCCCGCCCCGGCCATTCCGAGCACCAGACCGGTTGGTCCTTCGACATTTCCGACGGCGGCGGGGCCTGCAGTTTCCAGCCATGCTTTGCCGGGCAGCCGGCTGCCACCTGGGCGGCGGGCAATGCCCACAAGTACGGATTCGTGGTGCGCTATCCGCTCCAATTCCACGAAATCACCGGTTACTACTACGAGTCTTGGCACCTGCGCTACATCGGCGTGGAGGCCGCCACGGACATGGTGCAGCGCGGAATTTCTACGCTGGAGGAGTACTTCGGGCTGGAAGCGGCGCCGGACTACCTCTAGGCCCGCACCGAGTAATCCAGCCAACAACGCAAGGCAGTTGTGGCCGCCTTCCCAAGGGGAAACGGGCCACAGCCATCTAAGCTTGCTTGCTTGGGCTAGGCAGCAACTTCGCTGCCTGCGCCGAGACGCGTCTTCACCACGGCGGCCAGGCTGGTGCAGATCCGCTCCGCCGTCGCCATGTCACCGGCTTCCACCATCACGCGCACCAGGGCCTCCGTGCCGGAAGGACGGAGCAGCACACGGCCAGTGTCGCCCAGCTCGGCCTCGGCGGCAGCCACGGCTGCGGCCACGCCCTCGTCCGTGGCGGCGCGGGCCTTGTCCACGTCCTTGACGTTGATCATGAGCTGCGGGAGCTTGGTCATTGCGGTGGCGAGGTCCTGCAGGGTGCGGCCGGTCTTGGCCATCTGCGCGGCGATCTGGAGCCCGGTCAGGACGCCGTCGCCGGTGGTGGCGTAGTCGGAGAAGATGACGTGGCCGGACTGCTCGCCGCCCAGGTTGAAGCCGCCGTCGCGCATTTCCTCGAGCACGTAGCGGTCCCCCACTGCCGTTTCGCGGATGCTGATGCCCGCGTTCCGCAGGGCGATTTTGAGGCCGAGGTTGCTCATGACCGTGGCCACCAGGACGTTGTCCTTGAGCTTGCCGGCGTCCTTGAGGGCCAGGGCCAGGATCGCCATGATCTGGTCACCGTCCACCTCGTTGCCCTCGTGGTCCACTGCCAGACAGCGGTCGGCGTCGCCATCGTGGGCGATGCCAAGGTCGGCGCCATGGGCCACAACCGCTTCCCTGAGCGGGCCCAGGTGCGTGGAGCCTACACCGTCGTTGATGTTCAGGCCGTCCGGTTCGGCTCCGATCACCACGACGTCCGCGCCGGCGTCCTTGAAGACCTGCGGGGAGCAGCCGCTGGCGGCACCGTGGGCGCAGTCCAGGACCACCTTGATGCCTTCCAGGCGGTGCGGAAGGGTGCCGAGCAGGTGGACGATGTAGCGGTCCTCTGCATCGGAGAAGCGCTGGATGCGGCCGACGTCGCCGCCGAGCGGGCGCTCCGGCTCCTTGCCGAGCTGTGCCTCGATGGCGTCCTCGACGTGGTCGGGCAGCTTCTGGCCACCGCGGGCGAAGAACTTGATGCCGTTGTCCGGCGCAGGGTTGTGGGAGGCGGAGAGCATGACGCCGAAGTCGGCGTCGAGGTCAGCCACCAGGTAGGCCGCGGCCGGGGTGGGCAGGACGCCGGCATCGTAGACGTCGATCCCGGAGCTTGAAAGGCCGGCTTCCACGGCCGCGGCCAGGAACTCGCCGCTGGCGCGGGGGTCCCGGGCGACCACGGCGCGGGGCCGCTTTCCGTCGGGCGTGCGGTCATGGCCGAGTACGACGGCGGCGGCCTGGGCGAGCTGCAAAGCCAACTCAGCGGTGAGCAATCCGTTCGCGAGACCGCGCACGCCATCTGTTCCAAATAATCTAGACATCGGGTCAAGTCTAGACGACGGCCGCTGCGGTTCCGGTTCAGATGCGCCCGTGGGCGGCCCAAAGTCGCCATAGGACTCCCCGAAAACGGCGAAAGCCCGCCCCGCCGAAACGGCGGAGCGGGCTTCCGAGTGGCCGCCGAAGCGACCGCAAGCGGTTTTAGCGCTTGGAGTACTGCTGAGCCTTGCGTGCCTTCTTGAGACCAGCCTTCTTACGCTCGATGACGCGTGCGTCACGGGTGAGGTAGCCGGCCTTCTTCAGGGTGGCGCGGTTGTTGTCGACGTCGATCTCGTTCAGCGAGCGAGCAACGCCGAGGCGCAGTGCACCGGCCTGGCCGGAGGGGCCACCACCGTGGATGCGTGCGATGACGTCGTAGGCACCTTCGAGATCAAGGATCTTGAAGGGCTCGTTGACGTCCTGCTGGTGCAGCTTGTTCGGGAAGTAGTTCGACAGCTCGCGGCCGTTGATGGTCCACTTGCCGGAGCCCGGCACAACGCGAACGCGTGCAACGGCTTCCTTGCGGCGGCCAACAGCTGCGCCGGCAACGGTCAGTGCCGGGCGCTCCTTCTTCGGCGCGTCTTCAACAGACGTGCTTTCCGAGGTGTAGCTGGTGAGGGTTTCCTCGGCCTCAACGGCCTCGGCGGTCAGTTCTTCGTTCTGAGCCACGGTTCTCCTTGTAATGAAAAGTTGTTTGGTGGCCAGGACTACTGGGCGACCTGGGTAATTTCGAACGTCTTGGGCTGCTGTGCAGCGTGGGGGTGCTCAGCGCCGCGGTAGACCTTGAGCTTGCCGAGCTGCTGTGCAGCCAGGGAGTTCTTGGGGAGCATGCCCTTGATGGCCTTCTCAACAGCGCGAACCGGGTTGGATTCCAGCAGCTCAGCGTAGTTGACGGAGGTCAGGCCGCCCGGGTAACCGGAGTGGCGGTATGCGCGCTTCTGCTCCAGCTTGGCGCCGGTAAGGGCAACCTTCTCAGCGTTGATGATGATGACGAAGTCGCCCATGTCCATGTGGGACGCAAAGGTCGGCTTGTGCTTTCCGCGCAGCAGTGTTGCGGTCTGGCTGGCAAGACGACCAAGGACAACGTCGGTGGCGTCAATGACGTGCCACTGGCGGTTGATATCGCCGGGCTTCGGGGTGTACGTACGCACGGTTTTGCCTCGTTCTTGTTCTGGCGTTCATGTTTTAGGAGGCACGCAATAAGACGTGCACCTACTATGTATGCGCTACCGGAGCAGAGGTGAGGACTCCATGTACCAGTCATCCCAGAATCTCGAAATGCCACCTGAGTTAGTGATCCTGCAACTGGATCCCCGAGCGGGCATGTGTCATCGAGATAGGACACGCACAACGACTCTAAACAATACCGCCAACGGGGTGCCGGGGTCAAAATGGGGTTATCGGCTGCCAGTCGGGCCGCAAGGAAGCCGCACCTGAGGAGACTCCGTGACCCTTGACTTCGCACCGCCATACCTGCTTGCTGCCATAGCCCTGCTTGGGTTGCTGCTGAGCCCCGTCACCGAGATCCTCGTCGCCAGATTCCTTCCACGCCTGGGCGGGCTCCCTTCCACGGGCATCAGGATGACGACGGCGGCAATCACCGGTTTGCTATTTGCCCTACTTACGCTGCGGTTTGGGCCGGGCCCTGAATTGCCGGCATTTCTATTCCTTGCATTACTTGCGGTCCAGCTTTCCCGAATTGATTTTACCCACCACCTCCTGCCCAATCCCCTGGTTTTGGCGTTGCTTTCGGCCGGCTTCGCGATGCTCGTGGGAGCTGCGGCCACGGCCCCGGACTGGCCCGGGCTGCTGCGCGCGGCCGCCGGCGGGGCAGCTTCCTTCGCGGTCTACCTGATTTTGGGACTGATCTCCCCCCGAGGCATCGGAATGGGCGACGTTAAGCTCGCCGCTCCACTGGGGGTCTACTTGGGCTACTTGGGCTGGGGGCAAGTGTTCTACGGGATGATGCTGGGGTTCGTGATGGGCGGAGCGCTCACGGTACTGATGTTGCGCCTGCGATCCGCGGAAAAGCCTGCTGAAACGGCCCACGGGCCAGCCATGTTCGCCGCCGCGCTGGGCGTGGTGTTGCTCCTTTCCTAGGCCATTCGAGAGCCACCTCCCGGCTCCTGGAGGGCCCGAGAATGATCAGCATGCTGTGCTTTCCGAGTAGCTGCCCCTACCCCCTGAGTACAAAACTGAGTACATATTCATTCGGCTTGAGTATTCCCCGGTTGGATGCCTGGAAAAAGACGAGTACCGCTACGCATTGTCTATTCATGGCCTCACAGGCAATTCTTGTCCTATCGAAATCCGAACCGGCCTGGGAAGGAAATGGGGGCGGCTTGGAATTCGTATTCACATTCCAAGAATCTGGGAAGGATTTTCCAATGTCATCTCTTATGGTTTCACTTGTTTCGTTCATCGCCGGCGTCAAGGAGCGGCTCACCTCCGAGAAAGGCGCAACGATGGTGGAATACGGCATCATGGTCGCCCTGATCGCGGTCATCGTCATGGTGGCTGTTGGGCCGCTCGGCCTCGCGATCCAAGCCATGTTCCAGGGCATCACCGGACAACTTTAGTCCCTGACGGGCTGGTCGGCTGTGCTGGTGGCAGTTTGCCGTCAATGCAGCCGACCGCTTCGTTAACACAAGTTCGAGAGAACCATCCACCGGGGCATCTGGGTCTGGGAGTCGGTCTTGAAATCAAATACAAAAGAGCGCGGGGCTGTGGCCGTCGAAATGGCCATCCTTTTGCCTCTGCTGCTACTTATTCTCATCGGAATTATTGAATTTGGGCGGGTTCTCAACGTCCAAGTGTCCCTGACCCAGGCGGCCCGGGAGGGTGCCAGGCATGCTGCCATCCACTATGACGACGGCACCATGGATGTTACAGCTGCCGCCTTGGCTGCAGCGCCGTCGCTGGACGGTCTGGGCGTCACCGTAACTGACAATGCCAGCAACTGTGCCTCAGGCCAAGATGTCGAGGTCACCACGAGCGTCTCGTTGCCGTCCATGAGCGGTTTCCTTGACGCCGGCTTCTTCGGCACACCTGGCCTATTCCCGATGAATCTAAACGGAGTTGGAGTGATGAGATGCGGCGGCTGAAACTCAGGCAGACAATCATGCATCCAAGGGGTAGCGGGGCCCCCGACAATGAACGAGGGGCTGTCGCCATCATCGTGGCGATGCTCCTGGTGGTCTTGATGGGGGCTGCAGCCATCGCAGTGGATGTTGGCGCCCTTTACGCTGAAAAGGCCCAGCTCCAGAATGGGGCAGATTCAGCTGCCCTGGCCATAGCCGACGACTGCGCCGGAGGTTCCTGCGGGGACTTTGCGGCAACGGGCGACGAGTTCGCCAATACAAACGCCAATGATGGTTCAAGTGGCGCCATAGTTACGTTCCCCAACGCAACTACCGTTCGCGTGGCGACCAATGCGCGTGACGCCAACACGGACGCAGACAGCTTTTCATTGTTCTTTGCCAGGATTCTGGGTTTTGAGACCACCGAAGTTGGCGCCATCGCAGAAGCCTCCTGGGGACCGCCCGGAAGCGGCGGTGCCTTCCCCTTGGCGTTCTCCGACAAATGCTGGGATTTGAGCGGAGCTGTCGATACGGGCCAGCTGCAAAAGATCTCGTGGAAACCTGGCGTCACCTGCACCAATCCTTCCGGTCATACGATTCCGGGCGGCTGGGGATGGTTGGACGACCCAGATAGCGACTGCTATGCCGTGACAGGTCTCGGCAACGCGATTGGAAGCGATCCAGGTAACAACAAGCCCACACAATGCGCCACCATCCTGCAGGGATGGATCAACGTTCTCAACAGCGGGGACGAAGTCAATGTTCTATTCCCCGTTTTTGACACCGCAACAGGGTCTGGGAACACCGGTTCGTTCCACATTATTGGCTTTGCCACTTTCAGTATTGTTGGTTGGAAATTCGGCCAAAACGGTGTTTACGAGTATCACAACACAACGGCGGCGTTGGGGAATTCCCATCTCGCCTGTTCTGGTGGAAACGACCGGTGCATCATCGGCCAATTCATCAAATTCCAGTCCATCGATTCCGTCGGTGGCGTGGGCGGCGGGGCAGACCTTGGAACGCTTGATATCCGCCTCACCAAATAGCAGGTCAATCTGGGAGCAAGACTAAGGAGATGGGAAAGTGAAAACACGCCTACTGGGAGGCATTGCAGCGCTGTTGTTGGCAATCGTTGGAGTCGTGCTGCTCGTCGTGTACGTGCAGGGCGCCGACAAGCGTGCGCAACAGGGTCTGGAGCCTGTAAATGTTTTGGTCATGAAGGAGCGTGTTCCGGCCGGCACTAAGGCGGAAGATCTCCAATCCAAAGTCCAGGTCGAAAGTCTGCCGAAGTCAGCGGTTCCCACCGGGACGCTGCAGGCACTCGGTGATCAAAAGGGCAAAGTGACTACGGTCGATCTGCAGCCCGGCGAGCAGCTCCTCGCCGCCAGGCTTGTCGATCCCCGCGAATTCCGCCCCGGTACCGTGCCGGTGCCGGAAGGCTTGGAGGAAGCAACCTTTGTCCTTACTCCCGAACGTATCTTGGGGGGCCGGCTGGTTGCTGGAGACAAGGTGACCGTATTCGCGTCCTTCAAAGCAGACGACGCCATGCCCGCCGACGCCAATGTACCGGCGGAGGTCAAGGGCTGGAAAGAGTTCACCGGACTCCTCTACCACGACATCTTGGTGACCGCCGTCCAGCAGGCGGCTCCTGATACGAAGCAATCCGGCGGAACGGACAAGGGCGTCGCCCTGCCGAACGGCTCCGCCTATGTCACCGTCGCCTTGAGCGACGCCAACGCGTCAAGGATGATCTTCGGCGCCGAGTTCGGTACTCTCTGGCTCGCGAAGCAGACTGATACGACAGTCAAGGGCGATCCGCCGGTCACCACCTTTGGAGGGCTGTTCCAATGAGCCGCTTCGTAGCCATCACCGCCGTCCGCGATTTTGAGGCGCGGGTCCGCCAGGCTATCACTGGGGCACTTCATGGGGAGCTCCAAACGCTAAGTCCCGATGCCCTGGCCAGCGGCACCGACGGTGTCTTCCAGCAGCTCGCGGGCGAGCCCCTCGAAGTCCTGATTCTGGGTCCCGGCGTGAATCCAGAGGATGCGCTGAAGCTGGCAACCGTCTTTGACCTTCAGTACCCGGAGGTGAGCGTGCTGCTGGTGTCAGAAACCAGCCCGGATCTGGTGCTACGTGCCATGCATGCCGGTGTCCGGGACATCATGGCTCCGGGTATCGAGGTCAGCGAGCTCCGCGTGCTCCTGGAGAGAGCAGCCTTGGCCAACGCCAGCCGGCGCCGAGGCATGGCTCCTGCAGCCGAGTCCGTACAAGGACGTGGACGGGTCATCGCTGTGATGTCGCCCAAAGGCGGCGTCGGTAAGACAACGGTGGCGACAAACCTCGCCGTTGGTTTGGGACAAGTGACCCCAATGGGCGTCGTGATCGTGGATTTGGATCTGCAATTCGGCGATGTCGCCTCGGGGTTGCTGCTGGAGCCGGAACACACGATTACAGAGGCCGTCCACGGGCCGGCTGCTGACGATTCCATGGTGCTCAAAGCCTTCCTGTCGGTGCACCCGGCCGGCATCTACGCCCTATGCGCCCCCGAGAGGCCAGCAGATTCGGATTACATCACCCCGGACCACGTCAGCCGGTTGCTGAACCAGCTGGCCAGTGAATTCAAGTATGTGGTGGTGGACACGGCGCCCGGACTGGGAGAACACTGTTTGGCAACCCTTGAGCTGGCCACCGATGGTGTCTGGGTTTGTGGGATGGACGTGCCCAGCATTCGAGGCCTCCGCAAGTGCCTCAGCGTGCTCAGGGAGCTGCAGCTCATGCCCCAAGGACGGCACACAGTTCTCAATTTTGCAGACCGGAAGAGTGGGATCTCCGTCCAGGATGTCGAAGCCACCATAGGTGTTCCGATCGACGCTGTGATTCCCCGTTCCCGGACATTGCCCTTCAGCACCAATCGAGGGGTTCCCGTCTTGCAGGGCAATCCACGCGATTCGGCTGCAAAGGGCCTGAAGAAACTCGTGGACCGTTTTGATCCGCTTTGGGAATCATCAGCCCACCACAAATTGCACCGAAGGGTGGTAGTGTCATGAAGCTCTCAGACCGTCTCTCCAAGTCACAGCCCGGTGCAAGCACCAGCGTCTCGGGTAGCTCCGCAACTGAGTCTTTGTCTGCGGATCAGGCAGCTCCGCCGCGTCCCGAATTGCCAGCACCGTTCCAGTCGACTGCGATGCCAGCGACGCCGTCACCCTTTGGTGGAGCTCCTGCCGTCCCAGTTGTCGACGCCTTGGCGAGCCTGAAGCAACGTGCGGCTTCGGCTCTGTTCGAACGGATGGGAACTCGCAGCGGCGATGCTTCCTCGTCCGAGGACGAGCTGCGGGCCCTGGTTGTCGATGAGCTCTCCGCCATCATCGACCAGGAGCAGGTGCCGCTCTCCCCTGAGGAACGGCGGCGCCTGATCCGTGAAATCGCTGACGAGGTGATGGGATACGGGCCACTTCAGCGGCTACTGGAAGATCCGTCCGTAACGGAAATCATGGTCAATCGCTTTGACCAGATCTACATCGAACGGCATGGACACATTTCCCTGACAGGTGCACAGTTCAGCTCCGATGACCACTTGCGAAAGGTCATCGAGCGAATCGTGTCCCGCGTGGGTCGCCGCATCGATGAGTCTTCCCCGTTGGTGGATGCTCGGCTCGAGGACGGCTCCCGCGTAAACGCCATCATTCCGCCTCTCGCCGTGAACGGGCCATCGCTGACAATCAGAAAGTTCAGTCACGTTCCACTCACCGTCCGCAACCTCATTGAGTGGGGATCCATCACCCCGGAAATCGCCGAACTGCTCCATGCTTGTGTGCTGGCCCGTCTCAACATCATCGTCTCGGGTGGCACTGGAACCGGCAAGACGACCCTGCTCAATGTGCTCTCTTCCTTTCTCCCGGAAGAAGACCGCATTGTCACCATCGAGGACGCCGTTGAGCTTCAGCTGCAGCAGCAGCACGTGGTCCGTCTGGAGAGCAGGCCGCCCAACATTGAGGGGAAGGGCGCGGTGACCATCCGTGATTTGGTTCGCAACTCGCTCCGGATGAGGCCTGACCGCATCATCGTTGGCGAGGTACGTGGCGGAGAGTCGCTGGACATGCTTCAGGCTATGAACACCGGCCACGACGGCTCCCTTTCAACCGTTCACGCCAATTCCCCGCGTGATGCTATTTCGCGCTTGGAAACTCTCGTGCTGATGGCGGGGATGGACCTCCCTCTGCGGGCCATCCGCGAGCAGGTTTCCTCAGCCGTGGATCTCATAGTTCAGATTGCCCGCCTGCGCGACGGTAGCCGCCGCATCACTCACGTCACAGAGGTCCAAGGCATGGAGGGGGACATTGTCACCCTCCAGGACGCGTTCGTCTTCGACTATGCCGCAGGATTCGACAGCCAAGGCAGGTTCTTGGGGAAGCCCATCTCAACCGGGATACGCCCTCGGTTCCTGGACCGCTTTGCCGATCTCGGAATTTCACTGTCACCGGGAGTCTTCGGCGCCGCACCGGCACAGTCAGTCAGGCGCTAGCCATGGACTCCCCTCTGTTCTTCGCCTCGGCGGTCACCCTTTGTCTGGGCGCACTGCTGCTGCTCATCTTCGTCGTCCTCAAGCCTCGTTACGGCGCCATCCCGGCAGAGCGTAGGCGCATTGGTTCACAACCGGACCAGTCAGGGATCGGCCGGGTGTCTCAGTCCGCGGTGACTCTGGTCGATGGTGTAATCGGTGAGTCCGGCGGCCCGTTCAACCGCGGTGTGCTTTTCAACGCCGGAATCAAACAGGCACCGGCGGACTTCACGGTGTCGGTCGCTGTCGCTTCGTTGGTCATGGGCATTCTAGGAATGCTTCTGGTCAATGTCGTGATCGGCATCCTGCTGGCAGCGGCCACGCCATTCCTTGCAAGGTTGTTCCTGGCGATCCTGACAGACAAACGCCGGGCCAAATTCGAAGCTCAGCTCAGTGACACCATTCAGATGCTGATCGGCGGCCTGCGCGTTGGCCACAGCGTCATGCGCTCCATTGAGGCCGCCGCAAACGAGTCTGACGCTCCCACATCGGAGGAATTCTCGCGCATCGTGAACGAGACACGGGTTGGCAAGGATTCACGCCAGGCAATTGATGATTCTGCTGAACGCATGGACAGCGAGGACTTCCGCTGGATCGGCCAAGCTATCCAAATTAACCGTGAAGTGGGCGGCGACTTGGCCGAAGTACTCGAACAAGTAGCCGGAACCATCCGGGAACGGAGTGAAATCAAGGGCCATGTGCGCGCGCTGAGCGCGGAAGGCAAGATGTCGGCCTACATCCTGATGGCCATGCCCGTTCTTGTCGGTCTGATCCTCTCCATGATTAATCCTGGCTATATGTCTCTCTTCATCGAGACACCCATCGGAATCGCGATGCTGGTGGCAATAGTCGTCCTCTTCGTGGTCGGCGGCTTCTGGCTAAGCCGCATCGTGAAGATCAAATTCTAAGGAGGCCAACAATGACTCCCATAGCATGGCTGATAATTGCCATTGTCATACTGCCACTGGCGTACTTCACGTGGTCGCTCCTGACGACGGACCGGAAATCCCTCGTGGCAATCCAAGCCAATCTGGGATCTGGATTTGCCCAGGGGGGCATCAATTCAACTCAGCGGCCAGCTCCGTTTGTAGGGCTCTCCAAGAAGTTGATGCCGGGTGGCTACGCGGCCAAACTGGATGAGTGGCTGGCCTTGGCGGGACGGCCGGCATCCTTTCCCTTGGAAAGGCTGATCGCCGTCAAACCGGTCCTGGGACTGACAGGGGCACTGCTTGGCCTCTTGCTGATTAGTTCCAATCCGACTCCGGCCAGCGTCGGAATCGGATTGTTCATCACGATCTTCTGCTATTTTCTTCCGGACCTGCTGGTTTACAACACTGGCATCAAGCGCCAGGAAGCCATGCAGTTGGAATTCCCCAATACCTTGGACCAGATGCTCATCTCAGTGGAAGCAGGTCTCGGCTTCGAATCCGCCATGGACAGGGCCGCCTCGTACGGCGGTGGACCCCTCGCGTTGGAACTCCGCCGAACGCTTCAGGACATCCAAGTTGGGCGCCCACGCCAGGAAGCCTACGAGGCCCTGGCGGCGCGATCATCATTGCCGGATTTGCGGAGTTTCGTCAGAGCCGTGATCCAAGCCGACAAGTATGGAATCGGCATCGCCAAGGTGCTACGGGTGCAGGCGAAGCAGGCACGCGTCAAAAGGCGTCAGAATGCGGAAGAGAAGGCCATGAAGCTGCCTGTCAAGGTGCTCTTCCCCTTGCTGTTCTGCATCTTCCCGGTGCTGTTCATAGTCCTTCTTGGGCCGGCCGTCCTGAAGATCATTGAGGCCTTCAGCTAGGGGCACCTCACCCACCAACAGACCGGCCAGCCGCGGCACCCAGAACCGCCGCTGGCCACACAGGCCCTCTCTCGGTACCCAGAGCCGGGAGGGGGCCATCCAAACGTCCGGCTATTCCCGGCGGGCCCTGGTGAGTTCGGCCCGCGCCAGCAGCTCTGCATCCGAGGGGTAGGCCACCTCCTCAAGCACCAGCGGGTGCGGGGCGGCCAGTACGGACTTGGCGTCGCGCGTCCTGGCCAGCAGGCGCTCGTGGAGCCATTGCGGAGCCTCAAGCCCTTCCCCGACGCGCAGCGCAGAACCCACCAGGGAGCGCACCATGTTGTGGCAGAAGGCGTCGGCCTGCACCGTGGCAGTGATGACGCCGTCGCTCCCCCGGGCGAACTCAAAACGCTGCAACTCACGGATGGTGGTGGCACCTTCACGCGGCTTGCAGTAGGAACGGAAGTCCTGCAGCCCCAGCAGCTGCGCGGCGCCCTCGTTCAGCAGGGCAACATCCAAAGACGCCTTGTGCCAGAGCGTGAGCCCGCGCATGAGCGGGTCCCAGCCGGCGGGACCGTCCGCGATGCGGTAACTGTAGCGGCGCCACAAGGCAGAGAACCGCGCGTCGAAACCCTCCGGCGCCAGGCCGGCGTCGTGCACTTCCACGGCCCCCGTCAGGTCGCCCAGCCCGCGGCTCAGCGCCCCGCGGAGGCGGCGCAGGAGCGCGACGGCGGGATCGAGTTCGTGCCCGCGCGGCAGTCCCAGCCACTCAGCCTCTGTCAGGTCCAGATGGACCACCTGGCCGCGGGCGTGGACGCCGGCGTCGGTGCGGCCGGCCACGGTAACGCGGACGGGACGCTGCAGGATCAAGGCGAGGGCTTCCTCCAAGGAGCCCTGGACGGTCCGCAGCCCGGGCTGCACGGCCCAGCCGTTGAACGGGCCGCCGTCGTAGGAAAGATCAAGCCGGACACGCAAAAACCCGCCGCCCCCCAAAACGGGGGCAGCGGGTTTTTGTTCGTTCATAGACTTAAGTCTACTGCGAAGAATTCAGTGAATTACTTCTTGTCCTCAGCGGCCGGAGCCTCTTCAGACGGTGCTTCTTCAGTCTCGGCAACTTCGGTCTCAGCCTCAGCTTCAACAGCCTCGGTCTCGACAGCTTCGGTCTCAACGACCTCTTCCTCGACAACCTCGGCAGCCGGAGCAGCCTTCGCAGCAGCCTGGGTAGCTTCAGCTACCACGGCCTGCTTGGCGGAAACCGGCTCGAGAACCAGTTCGATGACAGCCATGGGAGCGTTGTCGCCCTTGCGGTTGCCGATCTTGGTGATGCGGGTGTAGCCACCGTCGCGGTTGGCAACTGCGCCTGCGATGTCGGTGAACAGCTCGTGGACGATGCCCTTGTCGCTGATCAGGCCGAGAACGCGGCGGCGGGAGGACAGGTCCCCACGCTTGGCGAAGGTGACCAGGCGCTCTGCGTACGGCTTCAGGCGCTTGGCCTTGGTGACCGTGGTGGTGATGCGCTTGTGCTCAAACAGAGCAGCTGCCAGGTTCGCGAGCATCAGACGCTCGTGAGCCGGACCGCCTCCGAGGCGCGGACCCTTAGTGGGGGTAGGCATAATTGTTTCTCCTGTTGTGTAGGCCGTGCCGGTCCAAACGTGGAACCGGCGGCCAAGATCTGCTTGTTAGAGCTCGTCGTCGCTGAACGCGGCGTCGTCCTCTTCGATGGCTGCGGCGCGGGCTGCCAGGTCGAAACCGGGAGGGGAGTCCTTGAGGGACAGACCCAGTTCAACCAGCTTTGCCTTGACCTCATCGATGGACTTCGCACCGAAGTTACGGATGTCCATCAGGTCAGCCTCGGAGCGGGCAACGAGTTCACCCACGGTGTGGATGCCCTCACGCTTGAGGCAGTTGTAGGAACGGACGGTGAGGTCCAGATCCTCGATCGGCAGTGCCATGTCCGCTGCCAGGGCAGCGTCCGTCGGCGACGGGCCAATCTCGATACCTTCAGCTGCGGTGTTCAGCTCACGAGCCAGACCGAACAGTTCCACCAAGGTGGTGCCTGCGGAAGCAACGGCGTCGCGCGGAGCGATTGCCTGCTTGGTCTCGACGTCGACAATCAGCTTGTCGAAGTCGGTGCGCTGCTCAACACGGGTAGCTTCCACGCGGAAGGTTACCTTCATGACCGGCGAGTAGATCGAGTCGACCGGGATACGGCCGATCTCGGAGTCGCCGGACTTGTTCTGAGCTGCCGAAACGTAGCCACGGCCGCGCTCGATGGTCAGTTCGAGTTCGAACTTGCCCTTCGAGTTCAGCGTGGCAATGTGCAGATCCGGGTTGTGGAATTCGACGCCGGCCGGCGGAGCGATGTCCGCAGCGGTGACGATTCCGGGGCCCTGCTTGCGCAGGTACGCAACAACCGGCTCGTCGTGCTCGGAGGACACGGAGAGGTTCTTGATGTTAAGGATGATCTCGGTGACATCTTCCTTGACACCCGGAACCGTGGTGAACTCGTGCAGCACGCCATCGATCCGGATGCTGGTTACAGCGGCACCGGGGATGGAGGAGAGCAGGGTACGGCGGAGGGAGTTTCCGAGGGTGTAGCCGAAACCCGGTTCCAGCGGTTCGATAACGAAGCGGGAGCGGTTCTCGGATACAACTTCTTCAGACAGGGTGGGGCGCTGTGCAATGAGCACTTAGGTTTCCTTTCGGCGAGCATCCGCTATATGACGCAACACAGGTGGTGGAAATCGGCTTCGGTTTCCAGCCTGGCCAGCCGGACCATGCTGCGGGACAGTCAGACTGTCCCGCAGCAGGCCCGGCCGGCAGGCAGGCAAAACCTAATTAGACGCGGCGACGCTTCGGCGGGCGGCAACCGTTGTGCGCTGCGGGGGTGACGTCCTGGATGGAGCCAACCTCGAGGCCAGCGGCCTGCAGCGAGCGGATAGCGGTTTCGCGTCCGGAACCCGGTCCCTTGACGAACACGTCGACCTTCTTCAGGCCGTGCTCCTGGGCGCGCTTTGCAGCGGCTTCGGCAGCCATCTGGGCGGCGAACGGGGTGGACTTGCGGGAGCCCTTGAAGCCAACCTCACCGGCGGAAGCCCAGGAGATTACAGCACCGTTCGGGTCCGTGATGGACACGATGGTGTTGTTAAAGGTGCTCTTGATGTGCGCCTGGCCAAGCGCGATATTCTTCTTGTCCTTCTTACGCGGCTTGCGAACCGCGCCACGAGTCTTCGGGGGCATTATTTCTCCTACAGAAAGTTATGGGGGAAAGCGGGCGCTATTTCTAGCGGCCGGCTTTCTTCTTGCCAGCGACGGTGCGCTTCGGACCCTTGCGGGTACGAGCGTTGGTCTTCGTACGCTGTCCGCGTACGGGCAGGCCCTTGCGGTGACGCAGGCCTTCGTAGCTGCCGATCTCAACCTTGCGGCGGATGTCAGCGGCTACCTCGCGGCGAAGGTCACCCTCAACCTTGTAGTTGCCTTCAATGTAGTCACGCAGCTGAACCAGCTCGGCGTCAGTCAGGTCCTTGACGCGAACGTCAGCGCTGATGCCGGTAGCAGCCAGGGTTTCGTGTGCACGGGTCTTGCCCACGCCGTAGATGTAAGTAAGCGCAATTTCCAACCGCTTTTCGCGGGGAATGTCTACGCCAGCGAGACGAGCCATAGTGGCAGTACTCCTTGTATAAACCGGAGGTCGTAGGCAGTACACCCGCACGTTCAGTGCGGCCCCAGCCTCCGACCGGGGGTTAGCTGTCCGGGCTCAATACGTCCCAATTCAGCTTGTGCTGCCTTATTTACTTGCGTGGGCACAGCCCAGGTTTGCCCTTGCGGGCGCTTTTTCCCTGGCGGGAATTAGCCCTGGCGCTGCTTGTGGCGCGGGTTCTCGCAGATCACCATGACCCGGCCATTACGGCGGATCACTTTGCACTTGTCGCAGATCTGCTTGACGCTCGGCTTGACCTTCATGGCGTTCCTTTGCGTGTTGCAGTTGGTCAGCTGGAGCGGCTCCGGCATTTAGCCCTGGCCGCCCAGCAATTTACTTGTAGCGGTAGACGATACGACCACGTGTGAGGTCGTATGGGCTGAGCTCCACCACTACTCGGTCCTCAGGGAGGATTCGGATGTAGTGCTGACGCATCTTCCCAGAGATGTGTGCGAGAACGACGTGCTTGTTGGTGAGCTCAACACGAAACATCGCATTGGGCAGCGCCTCAGTCACAACGCCCTCGATCTCAATGACCCCGTCCTTCTTGGCCATATCCTCCGCTAACTGTTGTTTGCCGCAGCCCTCCGGTAGTCACCGAAAATCCTGCGGACGTTTTTTGTTGGTTTGGCCGCGTACCAGCCACCACACCAAAAAGGGCGTGGCTGTACAGACAACCAACAGACAACTCTACGCCAAAGCGGCGGGAAAGTTAAATCCGTTCATCGTAGCCCAAGGGCGGCCCGCAGTCACTCCCCCGCGGGCCTGTACGCGGGGAACTCGCCTGCCGGCGTCGTGATGCTTTGGGCCTGCGCGACGCCGTCCAGGATCGCCAGGCGCACGGCCTCCGCCGCGGCGCTCTGCAGCGTGATAAGCGAGACCTGGCGGGCCTGCTCGCTGGTCCGGTCAAGCACGACGGCGCCTGTCGCCAGCGCGAAAACGGTGTCACCGTCGGCGAGTGTGTGGCTCGGGTTCAAGGCTCTGGCGAGTCCGGCGTGGGCGGCGCCGGCGGTGCGCCTGCACTCGGCGGGGTCCAGGACGGCGTTGGTGACGACGACTACCAATGTTGTGTTGAGTGCCGGAGGGGCCGCATCCGTCGGGGACGCGCCGGATCCCAGACCCATCGGCATTCCCAGAGCATTCACCACAGCGATCGCTCCGACGATCACGGAGCCCTGCTGCGAGATGTTGTCGAGAGTGATGGAGGAGGTGCCCAATCCGCCTTTGAACTGGCCGCGGCCCAGCAGCGCGCCGGTGCCGGCGCCCACATTGCCGCGTCCGACGTCGGCGTGGTCGCCCGAGGCATGGGCAGCGGCGGCGGCCGCGTAGCCCATGGCTTCGTCCGGGCGGGCGGCAAAGTCGCCGCCGCGTCCGAGGTCGAAGATGGCGGCTGCGGGGACAATCGGCACCACGCCGCCGGGCACCGGGAATCCGCGGCCCTGCTCCTCGCACCAGCGCTGGGCGCCGTGCGCACTGACCAGGCCGAAGGCGCTGCCGCCCGTGAGGATAACGGCATCCACCGTCGGCACCAGCGTGGTGGGGTCGAGGGCGTCGGTCTCGTGGGTGCCGGGGCCGCCACCGCGGACGTCGACGGATCCCACGGTTCCCGGCGGCGGCAGGACCACGGTCACCCCGCTCAGCCAACCGTCGTCGTAATTCTGGGCATGTCCTACCCGGACTCCAGGCACATCAGTGATCGCTCCCATGGCACCATTCTGCGCCACGGCGTCCTGTGAATGTCTGTGAATTTTGTGAATCTTGTTTCCGGGGCGGAGCGCCCAACTGAGTAGCGCTATCTGGCATTCTGACGGCTCAAAACGCCAGATAGCGCTACCTAGCTGGGGTGCGGAAAACGAGAGTCGGGCCTCGGAAATGAACACGAGCCGATGCCCCACGGAATGGCGTGCAAACGGCTGCCGAAAGCTTCGCCAACAATCCTGCCAGGGGCCCGTTTTCCGGGTTCACGCCCCCAAAGCTGTGGTGGTCTGGGAGCAGCGGCCGTCGACCCCCGGGTCCGGCCGGACGTCCATCTGCAAACCGTTAGAGACCCCATGACCTCACAACTCACGCAAAGCAGGCCTGTCCAGGGCAGCAAGGTGCCCGGGCCCCCGCGGCGATCGCGCTGGACCCGCCGGGCCCGGCGGGACTTCCTGGTTTTCCTTGCCTTGGCCCTGCCGAACCTCGCCCTGATCGCGGTGTTCACGTACTGGCCGCTCATCAACAACGTCTACTACTCCACCCTGGACTGGACCCTGGGATCGGCCTCCGCCACAGTGGTGGGCCTGGACAACTACGTCACCTTCTTCACCAGCGCCGATGCCGGCAAGGTGCTGGGCACCACCGCCGTCTTTACGCTGGTCACGGTGGGCGGATCCATGGTGCTGGGCCTGTTGGTGTCCCTGGCCCTGAACACCAAGGTCCGCGGCACCACTTTTGCGCGCTCCGCCGTCTTCGCCCCCTACGTCCTGTCCGGCGTCGGCGTGGGACTGGTCTGGTTGTTCATCTTCGACCCGGGCTACGGCGTGCTCGCCTGGCTGCTGCGCGGGATCGGGCAGCACAGCCCGCAATGGATCAACGATCCCCAGCTTTCCCTGGTGATGGTGATCATCGTCTACGTGTGGAAGAACCTCGGCTATTGCGCCGTGGTCTATCTGGCGGGCCTGCAGTCGCTGCCGCAGGACGTCATGGAAGCTGCAGCGCTCGACGGCGCCAACGGCTTCCGCCGTTTCCTGAACATCTCGCTGCCCCTCCTGTCCCCCACCACGTTCTTCCTGCTGATCACCACCATGATCAGCTCCCTGCAGGCCTTCGACCTGATCCGCATCATGACCCCGCTGGGCAACGGCACCAGCACGCTGATCTACGAGGCCTACCTCCAGGCCTTCGGCGCCTACAACCGCGCAGGCTACTCGGCGGCCATCTCGGTGGTCCTGTTCGCCATCCTCCTGGTCATCACGGTGGTCCAATTGCGCTTCGTCGAGCGGAAGGTCCACTACTCATGAGCAACACCGTTACCCGCGGGCACCCCTTCTCCCGGAGCAACCTCCTCCAGACCGTGGCAGGCGGTTACGTTCCGCTGGTCCTGGCCACCCTGGTGGTCGTCCTGCCGCTGCTCTGGATGGTCCTCAGCTCCTTCAAGCAGCCCGGCGAAATCGTGACCACGGATCTGCGGATCCTGCCCGAGAGCCTGAACCTGGACGCGTACCGGACTGCCATGACCACGGTTCCGTTCGCCCAGTTCTTCCTCAACAGCCTGGTGGTCACGGTGGTGGGGTCCACCATCAAAGTGGTGCTGGCCGTCCTGACCGCCTATGCGCTCGTCTTTGTCCGCTTCCCCTTCAAGAATGTGATTTTCGTGCTCATTCTTGTGGCCCTCATGGTCCCGGCCCAGGTGTCCATCCTGCCCAACTACATCCTGATCGCGGGCATGGGCGGCAAGAACACGCTCTGGGGCATCATCCTCCCGGGCCTCGGAACCGCCTTCGGCACCTTCCTCCTGCGGCAGCATTTCCTGACCCTCCCGGGCTCCATTCTCGAAGCTGCCGAGATCGACGGCGCCGGCCACTGGCGCCGACTCTGGCAGATCATCGTCCCCGTCTCCGTCCCGTCCATCGCCACCGTGGCACTGGTGACCGTGGTCAGTGAGTGGAACGACTACATCTGGCCGCTCATCATCACGGACCGTCCCGAAACCATGACCCTCCCCGTTGGCCTGACCCTGCTCCAGAACTCGGAGAGCAACGGTGCAGGCTGGGGAATCCTCATGGCCGGCGCCGTCCTGGTCATCATCCCGATCCTGCTGGTCTTCGCAGCACTGCAGCGCTACATCGTCGCGGGCCTCACCCAGGGCAGCGTCACCGGCTGAGCAGTCCAAACCTTCCACACCATCGCAACCACATTTTTGTAACTCTGAGAGGATCCACCATGGCAATGAATTTTGATCGCAGGAACTTCCTGGGGCTCGCCGGTCTTGGCGCCGGCGCCCTTGCGCTGGCCGCATGCGGCGGCCCGTCCACCGGGGGCACGGTTGCAGCCGGCACTTCGGCTGAGCTGGACTTCGCCGGCGTCAAGCCGGCCGCAAAGATCGACTTCTGGACCAACCACCCCGGCAAGTCCCAGGACGTTGAAAAGTCCATCATCGAGAAGTTCCACGCCAAATTCCCGGACATCAAGGTCAACCTGGTGACGGCCGGGGCAAACTACGAGGAAATCGCCCAGAAGTTCCAGACCTCGCAGGCCGCAAAGTCCGGTCTCCCCGGGCTGGTTGTCCTCTCCGACGTCTGGTGGTTCCGCTACTTCTCCAACGGCAACATCATCCCCCTCGATGGCCTGGTGAAGCAGCTGGACATCAAGGTGGACGACTTCCAGAAGTCCCTGGTCAGTGACTATCAGTACGACGGCAAGCAGTGGGCGCTCCCCTATGGCCGTTCCACGCCCCTGTTCTACTACAACAAGGACCACTTCAAGGCCGCTGGCCTGCCGGACCGGGCCCCGGCCACCTGGCAGGAATTCGCCAGCTGGGCGCCGCAGCTGAAGGCCGCCTCGGGCGCCCAGTACGCCTACATCTACCCGGCGCTCGCCGGCTACGCGGGCTGGACCCTGCAGAACAACCTGTGGGGCTGGGGCGGAGGCTGGTCCAAGGACTGGGACATCACCTGCGATTCATCCGAGTCCGTGGCCGCGCTGCAGTGGGCCCAGGACTCCATCTACAAGGACGGATGGGCAGGTGTTTCCTCCAAGGAGGCGGCCGACGACTTTGCCGCCGGCCTCACGTCTTCCACGATCTCTTCCACGGGGTCCCTGCTGGGCGTCCTCAAGTCGGCGAAGTTCAACGTCGGCGTCGGGTTCCTTCCCGGCGGCCCCAAGGTGGCCTCAGGGGTCTGCCCCACCGGCGGCGCAGGGCTCGGCATCCCGAGCGGGATCAGCAAGGAAGAACAGCTCGCGGCGGCCACCTTCCTGAAGTTCATGACCGAGGCAGAGAACACGGCTGCGTTCTCCGCTGCCACCGGCTACATGCCCACCCGTGTCTCTGCCGACATGACGGCGGTCCTCGCCAAGACCCCGCAGATCAAGACGGCCATGGACCAGCTGGCCGCCACCAAGGTCCAGGACAACGCCCGGGTCTTCCTTCCCGGCGCCGACCAGGAAATGGCCAAGGCAGCTGCCAAGATCCTGACCCAGCAAGGCGACGTCCAGGCAACCATGACCGAGCTCAAGAAGACGCTTGAGGGCATCTACACCAAGGACGTGAAGCCCAAGCTCAAGGCCTAGCTTTTCGCTGCGCCAATTGCCCTGAGAAACGCAAAATCCCTGTCGCTACCGGTATTCAGGTAGCGACAGGGATTTTCTGCGTCGGCAGCGGTTTGCGCGTCGTACGGAAGCGGAAGCGCTACGGAATCGGGACGGGCACGACGCCGAGCGGCGCCAGTTGCGCCGTACCGCCGTCGGGCGCGGAAAGCACCCAGATGCCCTTTTCGTGGACCGCAACGGAGTGCTCCCACTGGCAGGAACGCTTCCCGTCGGTGGTGACCACGGTCCAGTCGTCGTCGAGGGTAGCGGTCTCGATGCCGCCGCGGACCAGCATGGGCTCGATCGCCAGGCACAGGCCCGGGCGGATCTTGGGGCCGCGGTGGCTGGTGCGGTAGTTCAGGACGTCGGGCGCCATGTGCATCTCGGAGCCGATGCCGTGGCCCACGTAGTCCTCCAGGATGCCCAGCGGCTTGCCCGGGACGGAGGAGACGTAGTCGTCCACGGCGTTGCCGATGTCGCCCACGAACTTGCCTTTGGCCAGGCCGGCAATGCCGTGCCACATGGCGGCCTCGGTGACGTCGGAGAGTCGCTGGTCCTCGGGGTCCGCGGTGCCCACGATCACGGTGCGGGCGGAGTCCGAGTGCCAGCCGTCCACGATGCAGCCGCCGTCGATCGAGATGATGTCGCCGTCCTGCAGCACGCGGTCGCCGGGGATGCCGTGGACCACTTCTTCGTTGACCGAGGCGCAGATGGTGGCCGGGAAGCCGTGGTAGCCGAGGAAGTTGGACTTGGCGCCGGCGTCGTTGAGGACCGCGGCGAACACGGCGTCGATGTCCCGGGTGGTGACGCCCGGCTTCGCTGCGGCGACGGCAGCGTCGAGGGCGCGGCTGAGGACCAGTCCGGCCTCATGCATCTTGCGCATCTGCTCGTTGGTCTTGTATTCAATGCGGGGCTGACCGAACGCCATGTTCTCCTCAGGGTGTGTGCTGTGGGAGCCGATCAGGCTCCGTGCTCCAACCATTTTCCCGCATCCGAGAGCGAGGTCGAAATTGGCTCGATTCCCAGGCCCTCGCGGAGGCGGTCCAGGCGGTAGGTCCGCTGCTTGCCGAGCTGGCTCACGGCGTACCGGGTGAGGCGCGGCGCCTTGCCGGTTCCGCGTGCGACGGCCTCGGCCGCCCCGGCCAGCGCCATGGCCGCCGGTCCGGGCAGGTACCGGATCCCGACGTCGGGATGTCCGCTCGCGTCCAGCACCTGCCGGAGCACCGCGCCGAGCGGCACCGGACCGGCGTCGGCCACGTTGACCGCGCTGTTCAGCCCGGATTCGCAGGCCGCGAGCGCCGCCGCAGTGAGGTTGTCGATGTGCGTCAGCTGGTGCAGGATCCCGGAGTGGCCCACGCTGGTGAGCCGGCCGTTGAGGATGGTGGCCAGCAGCCGGGGTAGCAGCGTCCGGTCCCCCGGCCCGTAGACGGCATGCGGACGCAACGCCACGGCGTTGGCGTGCCGGCGTGCCTCCACGTCCGCGAGCGCCTTGCTCCGGCCATAGGCGCCCAGGTGCCGTGACGCCGGCTCCTCCTCCGCGCGGTCCAGGCAGGGTTCCCACCACGGGTAGACGCTCGAACTGGAGATATGCACCAGCCGGGTCCGCGGATACGCTTCCGCCACGGCGCGCGTGCCCAGGACATTGACGCGGTGGAAGGTGCGCGGGTCACCCCAATCGGACACGTGGGCTGCCGCATGCACGACGGCGTCTGCCGCGGGAAGGCGGGCGGGCGGCAGTCCCGCCAGGTCCCAGTAGCTCAGGCCCGGGCCGCGGTTCCGGGCGAAGCGGACCACCTCCCAGCCGCGGGTCTCGGCCGCGAGCGCCACCGCCGCGCCCACGAAGCCGGTGGCTCCCGTGACGGCGACCCTCATGTGTGCGGCGCTCCGCCGGGGGCGGCCGCGCCCTTCAGAACAGGTACCGGTGCTGCAGCCGTGGCGAACAGCTCCCGCAAGGCCTGCCGGTCCGGTTTCCGGTGCCGGCCGCCCACGGGGATCGCGTCCAGCACCCGGATGGCGTCCGGGAGCGCGGACTCGCCGATCAGCTTCGGCAGTTCCCTGCCCAGGCGGACCTTCAGCGCCGCGGCGTCCGTCCCGGCGGCGGCAACCACGGCAAGCCAGACCGCCTCGTCGCCGATGCCGTCCGGCACCCCCACCATCACAGCCTGGGACACCCCCGGCACGCCCGCGATCACGGGCTCGTACAGGGCCGGGTAGATGTTGGTCTTGCCCCGGATGATCATGTCCTTCTTCCGGCCGATCATCACCAGCCGTGCCGTGCCGTCCGGGCCGCCGTGGTCCAGCCTCACCAGGTCTCCCGTGGCGTGCTCCAGCATGTCGCCCTGGCCCAGGTAGCCCTTGCACATGTTGGGGCCGCGGGCCACGAGCTCATAGTCCCCTGCCACCCGGATCCCGACGGCGGGCAGCGGCGCGCCCAGGAAATCGCCCTCGCCGCGCCCGTCCGGGGACGTGAACTCGGCCTCGGCGCCCGAGGCGAAGGCCAGCTTCTCCGCGCCGTCCGCGATGGCGATGGGCAGGAGTTCGGTCATGCCGTAGATGAGCTTGAAGCCAACGCCCGGCAGCAGGCCCATGGCGCGTTCCAGGAACGGCGCCAGCACCGGAGCGGCGCCCAGCATGATGGTCCGGAGCGTGTCCGGGAGCCGGACGCGGCCGGCCTCCACGGCGTCCAGGATCGGCGCCAGCTGGGACGGCACCAGGAAAAGGTGCGTGGCGCCGTCGAACGCTGTCCCCTTCCACGACGCCGGGCCCAGCTCCCCGGCCAGCCGCAGCGGATCGATGTGGGCGGCGAAGCCGTACGCCGGCATGGTCCAGTGCGCGCCGGCGATGAGCGCGGGCAGGCCCATCATGAGCTGCTCGGAGTGGATCCGGTCCCCTGCCGCGAAGGTGCAGCGCTGGGAGAGCTGCCCGAAACCGGCGGCCAGCGAGCCGCGGGTGTGGACCACGCCCTTGGGATGTCCGGTGGTGCCCGAGGTGAAGATGATGACGGCTTCCTGTTCAGGAGCCGCCCCGGGTGCCCCCATCCCGGGCACCTCGGCGGCCCCCGGAACCCGACCGGACGCCATAAGCCGGCTGACCGGCGTCGCGCCCTTCGGCACTCCTGTCAGCCAGGGGCCCGCGTAGTAGTGCCGCACGTCCATGGCCCCGTAGTCCGGCAGCAGCAGGCCACGTCGCCTGGCCAGCGGCCGCAGGGGGCTCCAGGTGCTCAGGGCGTAGAGCAAGGACTCGGCGGCGGCCCAGCGCGGCGCGGCGAGCCCGGCCCGGTCCTTGAAAAGTGCCGGGCCGATGCCGGGGTCGATGAACACGATCGAGCCGCCGGCGCGGACGGCCCCGAGCGCCAGGACGAAGGCCGCGGGGCTGGGCCGGACGGAGAAGAGCATCCGCTCGCCGGGGCCGAAGCCGTCCGCCTGCAGGCCGCGGGCTGTGGCCTCGATGCCGGCCACGAGCTCCGCGTAGCTGATGGTGCGTCCGGGCCGCGGCGCCCGCCCGCCAAACACCTGCCCGCCAAAGGCCCGTCGACCGCGTGCGGGCCTGCCGGGCGCCGTGATGGCCGGGCTGTCCGGATACCTCGCCGCCGCGGCGTACACGGCCGCAATGAGGTCCGTGCCGCCGTCGTTCCCGCCCTGTCCAGCTGTCATTGACTCAGCCCGCATTTCTGTTCAACCAACATTGGCCAGCTCCAGCCGCTTGTAGCTTGGGATCAGCACGCCCCGGCTGACCTGCCGGGCCGGGATCCGCCAGGGGCGTTCCCCGTACCGGTCCAGCAGGGTTTCGATCGTCGAGTTGATCTCGGCCATGGCCAGGGGCATGCCGATGCAGAAGTGGGCCCCGGCGCCGAACCACAGCTGCCGGGCCTGCGGCGGCGTGGCGCGGTCCGGGTCGAAGCCGCCCAGGCACTTGGCGGCGTGGATGGTCGAGAGCAGCAGCCTGTCCCCCGCCCTGAGCCGCACCCCGCCCAGTTCCCCGGGCGCCGTCGCATTGCGGAGCATCATCGGGGACGGGACGGTGAAGCGGAGTGCCTCGTTGACCGCGGCCGGCACGCAGGAACGGTCCGCGGCGAGCTCCGGCAGCCTGCCGCTGTCCGCCAGCAGGGCCACCAGCCGGGGCACGAAGGACACCAGCGTTTCGGTCCCCACCATCACGAACGCACTGACGATGCCCATGGCTTCCTCCTCGCTCATCCCGAGTCCGCGGAGCCGGCCGGGGAAGGTGTCCGGATCGCTGCCGCGGTAGGCGGTCCGTGCCGGGCCGGCCAGGATCCCGACTGCGGCCCTCCCCCGTGCGATCTGCGGCGCCGTGAGCGCGGGGCGGCCCAGCCGGACCATCGAGGAAATGGAGGAGCCGAGGTCGAACAGTTCACGGTTGGGCAGCCGGCCGGGCGCGTCCTCCGGGACGCCAAGCAGCCGCGAGATCACCCCGCCCGCGAGCTCCTTCACGGCACCCACCAGCTCCACGGTGCCGCCGGAACGCAGCTCGGCGTGCAGCCGCTCGTGCAGTCCCGCGGCGGCCGGTTCCACGATGGCGGCCACGGAGCGGGGCGTGAACAGCCCGTTGAGCCTGCGGCGCAGTTCCAGGTGCTCGTGGCCGTCCATGTTGACCAGCGCCTTCGGGCCCACCACCGGGGTCCAGAGCCCGCCGGAGGCCGAGGGACCGTTCTTGACGTACCGTTCCTGGTCCATGAGCACCTGCCGCACCAGCGAGGCCTCGCTGACCAGCACACCCAGGCCCGGGAGCCGGAGCACCGGCCGGAGCGACCCCAGGCCACGGATCAGCGGATACAGGACCGGGTGCGCGCCCAGGTGGAGGCGGCGTTCCCACAGGGCGGCCGGGGTCACCGGATGTCCACGTTCTCCGGTCGGTACCGGTGGTCCGCGTACCAGGCCAGCGTGTTCTTCAGCCCCCAGGCCTTGACCCTTCGCGAGGAACCGTACACCACGACGTTCCGGCGCAGCCCGTAGTTGCGCGTCAGCTTCCGCACCTGGTTGGAGAGCGCCCGGTCCTCGTGGAGGTCCTCGATCCGGGTCCGCGGGAACCCCCCGGAGCGCCGGTACAGGTCCGCCGTGATGGCCATGTTGCAGCCCGGCAGCATCTGGTACGGGCCCTGGTAGCCCTCCCCCTTGTTGCCGGGGCGGATGCGTCCGAAGAAGGAGGCCACCTCCACGGCGAGCAACATCAGGCGCCGCTCGCCCGCCGAGACGCCCTCGTCAAGCCGGGGCACCAGCTGCCCGGCCACCAGTTCCAAGCCGTCGTCGAAGGCGGCCATGATCTTCTCGGTCCAGTCCGGGGCGGCCAGGCAGTCCGAGTCCGTGCGGGCCAGCCAGGTGGCGCCGTGGTCCACGCCGAAACGCATGCCCGTGTCGGCGGCCGCGCCAGTCCCCTTCTGGGCCTCGTGGACCAGGCGGAGGTCCATCCCGGGATGGGCGGCGGCGAATTCGGCCACGATGGCGCAACTCCGGTCCGTGGATCCGTTGTCCACCAGCACCACTGTGAAATCCGGGTTCCGCTGCGCGGTCAGCGAGTCCAGGGTCTGCCGGATCAGCTTCTCCTCGTTGAGCACCGGCACCGCGATGCTCAACGGGTGCGTGGGGGCGGTGCTGTGCAGGGCGTTCACAGCCGCACCACCGCCATGCCCATGCTCACCCCGCCGGCCAGGCCCACCAGGGCCACCAGGTCCCCGGGGCCGCAGCGTCCGCTGTCCATCGCCAGTTTCAGCTGCAGGGGCAGGCTCACGGAGGCCAGGTTTCCGAACTCCTCCACGGCCGGGACCAGCAGTTCGGCCGGCACGCCTGTGCTTTGGGCGAAGACGTCCCGGTAAGGCGCACTGACCTGGTGGACGCAGACCACGGCGAAGTCGCTCCACTGCAGCCCCAGCCCGGCCAGGGTCTCGTCCAGGATGCCGCTGCCCAGGTCAAGGAAGGCGTCCTTGAGCTTTTCGCCGTCCATGGTGAAGTACGTGGCGTCCAGGTCGCGGGGAAAGGCGGAGCCGCCGGCGGCCAGCGTCCCCACGGCCCAGTGGCTGCTCTTGGCGGTGAAGCCCATGGCGAGGATGCCCGCCGTCGGGCTGTCCGCCGTCGGGCTCCCGGCCGGATCGGCGGCTTCGAGCAGCACGGCACAGCCACCGTCGCTCATGGTGTAGCCGGGGAACGCGGAGGCGAACGTGTCGAAGTCCGGCACCTGCCAGCGCACAGCGCGCGACGGCGACTCGCCGCTGGCGATCACCACCCGCCGGTAGCGGCCTGTGGCGATCAGGGCGTCGGCCACTTCGAGGCCGTTGAGGAAACTGTTGCAGGCGTTCTTGACGTCCATGACCGGGCAGCCGAGCCCCAGCTTCGCGGCCACCATGTGTCCGGTGGCCGGCTCCACCATGTCCTGGCTGGCCGAGGCGAAGAGGAGCAGGTCCACGTCCGCGGGCTGGAGCCCGCATTCGGCGAGCAGCTTCGCCGCGGCGTTGGCAGCCAGGTCGGAGGCCTGTTCGGTGTCGGCCATGACGCTCCGGGACCGGATTCCGGTCAGGCGGCCGATCAGTCCCTTGGGCACCCGGAAGCCGGGGCTTTTCTCGCCGATGCGGCGCTCGACGGCGGCGGTGTCCAGCCGGGCGGGCGGCAGGTAGACCTCCAGCCCGGCAATCCGGCTCGTCCCGGATACAGCTCCAAGCATGCTTCTTCCCCCGATATCCAGTCCATGCCTTGACGTCCAGGCCGCCCCATCACGTGCCGGCAGGCTACCCCGGAAAACGAAAAAGGGTGTGTCCCGCACCATGGTACGGGACACACCCTTTTCAGCAGTGTCATGCGGCGGTACTTAGACCGCCTTGGCTGCTTCGATCGCGGCGAGGACGCGGTTGGTGACCTCGTCGATGCCGCCGATGCCGTCAACCTGGGTCAGGATGCCTCGCTCGGCGTACTTGGCCACAACCACCTCGGTCTGCTCGTGGTAGAGGTCCAGGCGGTGGCGGATGACAGCTTCGTTGTCGTCAGAGCGGCCGGTTTCCTTGGCACGGCCCAGGAGGCGTGCAACCAGTTCCTCGTCGTCGGCAGTCAGCTGGAGCACGACGTCGAGCTCCTGCTGGCCTTCGGCCAGAATCTCGTCGAGGTAGTCAACCTGCGCGGTGGTACGCGGGTAACCGTCCAGGAGGAAGCCGTTCTCGACGTCGTCCTGGCTGAGGCGGTCGCGCACCATGTTGTTGGTGACGCTGTCCGGAACGAAGTCGCCGGCGTCCATGTACTTCTTGGCTTCAATGCCCAGTGGGGTTTCGCCCTTGACGTTGGCACGGAAGATGTCGCCGGTGGAGATGGCGACTACGCCCAGGCGCCCGGAAATCCGTTCCGCCTGCGTTCCCTTCCCCGAACCGGGGGGTCCAATGATCAGCATTCTCGTCATCGCAAAAGCCCTTCGTAGTGACGTTGTTGTAGCTGCGCATCAATCTGCTTGACGGTCTCCAGGCCAACACCCACCATGATCAGGATTGAGGTGCCACCGAACGGGAAGTTCTGGTTGGCATTGATCAGGACGAGCGCAACCAGCGGGATCAACGCCACGAAGCCCAGGTAAAGGGCTCCAGGCAGGGTGATCCTGGAAAGCACATACTGCAGGTAGTCCGCGGTCGGTTTACCCGCCCGGATGCCCGGAATGAATCCACCGTACTTCTTCATGTTGTCCGACACTTCTTCAGGATTGAAGGTGATGGCCACGTAGAAGTAGGTGAAGAACACGATCATGGCGAAGTAGAGCGCCATGTAGATGGGGTGGTCGCCGCGGGTGAGGTTGTTGTTGATCCACTCAACCCACGGTGCCAGCTGCTCACCGGCCTTGGGCTGGTTGAACTGTGAGATCAGCCCCGGCAGGTACAGCATGGAGGAAGCGAAGATGACGGGCACCACGCCGGCCATGTTCACCTTGATGGGGATGTAGGTGCTGGTGCCGCCCACAGTCCGACGCCCGATCATGCGCTTGGCGTACTGGACCGGGATGCGGCGCTGCGACTGCTCCACGAACACCACGAGGGCCACGGTGACGAGGCCGATCAGCAGGACCGTGAAGAAGGTGCCCGGGCCCTTGGAGTTCCAGATGGCGCCCAAGGAAAGGGGGAAGCCGGCTGCGATCGAGGTGAAGATGAGCAGCGACATGCCGTTGCCCACACCCTTTTCGGTGACGAGCTCGCCCATCCACATGATGAGGCCGGTACCGGCCGTCAGCGTGATGATGAGCAGGATCGTGGTGATGATGCTCGTGTCAGGAATGATCGGCAGCGCACAGCCGGGCAGCAGCTGGCCGGAACGGGCCAGTGATACCAGCGTGGTGGCGTTGAGCAGACCCAGCGCGATGGTCAGGTACCGCGTGTACTGCGTCAGTTTGGACTGGCCTGAAGCGCCCTCTTCGTAGAGCAGCTGGAAACGGGGAATGACCACCCGGAGCAGCTGCACGATGATGCTGGCCGTGATGTACGGCATGATGCCCAGGGCGAAGACCGAGACCTGCAGCAGCGCGCCGCCACTGAACAGGTTCACGAGCTGGTAAAGGCCCTCTTGGGTTTCGCCGTTCCGCAAACATTGCTGGACATTCTGGTAGTTCACACCAGGCGAGGGGATGAAAGCTCCCAAGCGGAAGATTGTGATGATTCCCAGCGTGAACAACAACTTGCGTCGCAGATCAGGCGTCCGAAACGCCCGGCCGAATGCGCTTAGCAAGCGTCCTCCTGAGTAGAAAGTTCAAGGGTGTTGAAGGGGTCGTTGAAACCCAACACCCGAGTCTAACGGCTCGATGCGCCATGCGAACAATCGACGGACCCCTCCGGACAAAAAAACTCCCGGCATCCAGGGCCGAAGCCCCGCATGCCGGGAGTCTTTTCTACAACGGGCAGATGCCCCACCAGCCCCTTAGAGGGCGGTGGTGGAACCGCCTGCTGCTGCAATCTTTTCAGCTGCGCTGGTGGAGAATGCGTGAGCGGTGACGTCAACCTTGACGGTGATGTCGCCGGTGCCCAGGACCTTGACGGGCTGGTTCTTGCGAACGGCGCCCTTCTCGACCAGGGTCTCAACGGTGACAACGCCACCTTCCGGGAACAGCTCGTTGAGCTTGTCCAGGTTTACAACCTGGAACTCAACCCGGAACGGGTTCTTGAAGCCGCGCAGCTTCGGCAGGCGCATGTGCAGCGGCAGCTGGCCGCCGGCAAAGCCAGCCTTTACCTGGTAGCGGGCCTTCGTACCCTTGGTACCGCGACCAGCGGTCTTACCCTTGGAGCCTTCACCACGACCAACACGGGTCTTGGCGGTCTTGGCACCCGGGGCGGGACGCAGGTGGTGGACCTTCAGAGCGTTCTGCTTCTCAGCAGCCTCTGCGGCGGTCTTGTTCTCTGCCATTACTTCGCCTCCTCTACAATCACGAGGTGCGGAACCGTGTTGAGCATGCCCACGGTCACGGCGTCGGCGGTGCGGACAACGGTGTGTCCGATCCGCTTCAGGCCGAGGGACCGCAGGGTCTCGCGCTGGTTCTGCTTGGCGCCAATGACGCCCTTGATCTGGGTGATCTCCAACTTGGCGTCGGAGGGGATCAGGTTCTTAGCCATGACTAGGCACCTGCCTTCTGGTTCAGGAGTGCGCGCACCAGTGCCGGAGGAGCAACTTCGTCAAGCGGCAGGCCGCGGCGTGCTGCCACTGCTGCCGGCTCTTCGAGGCGCTTCAGGGCGTCAACGGTCGCGTGAACGATGTTGATGGCGTTCGAAGAACCGAGCGACTTGGAGAGGATGTCGTGGATGCCCACGCACTCCAGTACTGCACGGACCGGACCACCGGCGATAACACCGGTACCGGCGGAAGCCGGGCGCAGCATGACTACGCCAGCTGCTGCCTCACCCTGCACGCGGTGCGGGATGGTGTTGCCAACGCGGGGAACGCGGAAGAAGGACTTCTTGGCCTCTTCAACGCCCTTTGCGATAGCCGCAGGAACTTCCTTAGCCTTGCCGTAGCCGACGCCGACCATGCCGTTGCCGTCACCGACGACGACCAGAGCGGTGAAGCTGAAGCGACGACCACCCTTGACGACCTTGGCAACGCGGTTGATGGTTACAACACGCTCTACGAACTGGCTCTTCTCGGCTTCACGGCCGCCGTCGCGGCCACCACGGCCACCACGGTCGCCGCGGCCCTGGCCACGCTCGCCGCGCTCGCCACGACGGGCGCCACGGCGGTCGTCGGTAGCGGCAGCGGTCTCAGTTGCTTCAGCAGCTACAGCTTCAGTCACCTGAATGTCCTTTTCGTTATTCTCAACGGTCACAGTGCCAGCCCACCTTCGCGAGCACCGTCAGCGACGGCGGCGATGCGGCCGTGGTACTTGTTACCACCGCGGTCGAAGACAACAGCCTCGACGCCTGCAGCCTTCGCACGTGCGGCAACGAGCTCGCCGACGCGCTTGGCCTTGGCAGTCTTGTCGCCGTCGAATGCACGCAGGTCCGCTTCCAGGGTGGAAGCGTAAGCCACGGTTACACCCTTGCTGTCATCGACAACCTGGACGAACATGTGGCGTGCGGAGCGGTTGACGACCAGACGAGGACGTGCAGCCGTGCCGGTGATGCGCTTGCGGATACGAAGCTGGCGACGGCTGCGTGCAGCAGACTTGCTCTTGTTCGTACGCTTCTTGTTAATTGCGATGGCCATGGTTTACTTACCAGCCTTTCCGACCTTGCGGCGGATGACTTCGCCGGCGTAACGGACACCCTTGCCCTTGTAGGGGTCAGGCTTGCGCAGCTTGCGAATGTTGGCAGCAACCTCGCCGACCTGCTGCTTGGAGATACCAGCGACGGAGAGCTTGGTCGGACCCTCTACCGTGAAGGTGATGCCCTCGGGAGCCGAGATGTTGACCGGGTGGCTGAAGCCCAGAGCGAACTCCAGGTCAGCGCCCTTGGCCTGAACGCGGTAACCGGTACCGACGATTTCAAGCTTCTTCTCGTAGCCCTTGGTGACGCCCTCGATCATGTTGGCGATCAGGGTGCGGGTCAGGCCATGCAGCGAACGCGAAGCGCGCTCGTCGTTCGGGCGGGTGACAGTCAGGGTGTTCTCGTCCAGGGTGACCTCGATCGGGCTGGCTACAGTGTGGCTCAGCTCGCCCTTGGTGCCCTTGACGTTGATGACAGAGCCATCAACCTTGACTTCAACGCCGGCAGGAACGGTGATGGGGAGACGTCCAATACGTGACATTATTCTCTTCCTTTCCCGTTACCAGACGTACGCGAGGACTTCGCCGCCCACGCCCTTCTTGCCGGCCTGCTTGTCAGTCAGGAGGCCGGAAGAGGTGGACAGGATTGCGATACCCAGGCCACCCAGCACGTGCGGCAGGTTGGTGGACTTCGCGTAAACGCGGAGGCCGGGCTTGGAAATACGGCGAACGCCAGCGATGGAACGCTCGCGGTTCGGACCGAACTTCAGGTCGATGGTCAGCTTCTTGCCAACCTCGGCTTCTTCTTCCTTCCAAGCAGCGATGTAGCCTTCTGCCTTCAGGATGTCGGCAACGCGTGCCTTGAGCTTGCTGTACGGCATGCTCACGGTGTCGTGGTATGCCGAGTTTGCATTGCGCAGACGCGTAAGCATGTCTGCGACAGGATCTGTCATAGTCATTGTGGGCTCTTGCCCTTCCTCGTACTGGTTTCCTCGCTGCTGCCTGAAGCCTCAGCGAAGGACCTGTTACGTAGTTAGATTAGTCTTCGGCCTTGAACGGGAAACCAAGCGCCTTGAGCAGCGCACGGCCTTCGTCATCGGTCTTGGCAGTGGTGACAACCGTGATGTCCATACCGCGAACGCGGTCGATGGAGTCCTGGTCGATCTCGTGGAACATAACCTGCTCGGTCAGACCGAAGGTGTAGTTGCCGTTGCCATCGAACTGACGGCCGTTGAGGCCGCGGAAGTCACGGATACGCGGCAGTGCCAGCGTGACCAGACGGTCCACGAATTCCCACATGCGGTCGCCACGCAAAGTTGCGTGTGCACCGATCGGCATGCCTTCGCGCAGCTTGAACTGTGCGATCGACTTGCGGGCCTTGGTTACCTGCGGCTTCTGGCCGGTGATCAGGGTGAGGTCGCGGACAGCGCCGTCGATCAGCTTGGAGTCCTTGGCGGCATCTCCAACACCCATGTTCACAACAACCTTCACCAGGCGGGGAACCTGGTTGACGTTCTCGTACTTGAATTCCTCAAGAAGGGACTTCTTGATGGAATCGGCGTACTTGGTCTTCAGACGCGGAACGATCTTTACCGGAGTCTCGAGAGTCTCAGTCATTAGATGTCCTTCCCGGAAGCCTTGGACACGCGGATACGGACGGTCTTTGCGACGCCATCCTTCTCAACGGTCTCAATACGGAAACCAACGCGGGTCGGCTTCTTGGTGGACGGGTCAACGAGAGCAACGTTCGAAACGTGGATCGGGGCCTCAACGACCTCGATGCCGCCGGTGGTGGTGCCGCGCTGCGACTGACCGACCTTGTTGTGCTTCGTTACGCGGTTAACGCCTTCAACCAACACGCGGTTGGTGTCGGTGAATACGCGCAAGACCTTGCCCTGCTTGCCGCGGTCTCCGCCGCGTTCCTGCTTGGCACCGGTGATGACCTGAACGAGGTCACCCTTCTTGATCTTAGCCATGGACTAAAGCACCTCCGGGGCCAGCGAAACGATCTTCATGAACTTCTTGTCGCGAAGTTCACGACCAACCGGGCCGAAGATACGGGTACCGCGGGGGTCACCGTCGTTCTTCAGGATCACAGCTGCGTTTTCGTCAAACTTGATGTAGGAACCATCCGCACGGCGGCGTTCCTTCTTGGTACGGACGATGACCGCCTTAACGACGTCGCCCTTCTTTACGTTGCCGCCAGGGATAGCGTCCTTGACGGTAGCGACGATGACGTCGCCGATGCCTGCGTAGCGACGGCCGGATCCACCGAGAACGCGGATGGTAAGGATTTCCTTAGCACCCGTGTTGTCGGCGACCTTCAGTCGCGACTCCTGCTGAATCAATTTTTACTCCTTGCGTCGCGCCGGTTCTCAGACCGAAATGGTGCATACGGAATGAGCCTTGCGGAACGGTTGATCGGGGTGTCTCTTGACTTGCCTGGATTTTGCCAGAGCAAGCCTAAACGCCCGTGCCAAAAGCATCAGCTTCCCTTGCAGAAAACTCTGCGCGGGGCAGTATGCCAGGGCACGATTGTTTACGAGGTAATGGACAACGCACTATTGGCGCCATACAAACTCAATATCCTAGCACGTTCCGGCCCAAGAGCCGAAACGGGGAAAGGCCCGCGTTCCATGCGGAACGCGGGCCTTTCCAGTCAATCCAGGCCGGGCACGCCCGGCAGGGATTTACTTGGCCTTTTCGAGGATCTCGACCAGACGCCACCGCTTGGTAGCGGACAGCGGGCGGGTCTCGGCGATGAGAACGAGGTCGCCGATGCCGGCGGTGTTCTCTTCGTCGTGAGCCTTGATCTTCGAGGTGCGGCGAATAACCTTGCCGTACAGAGCGTGCTTCACGCGGTCTTCAACCTGAACAACGATGGTCTTTTCCATCTTGTCAGAGACAACGTAGCCGCGACGCGTCTTACGGTAACCGCGCTGTTCAGCGCTGGCTGCTGCTTCCGTCACAGTTTCCTTCTCGCTCACTTGGAGTCCTCTCCAGCTTCAGCCTTGGCTTCTGCCTTCTTGGACTTCTTTTCTTCCTTGGCTTCCACAACCGGTGCGGCAACCTCGGCACGAATGCCCAGTTCGCGCTCACGGAGAACGGTGTAGATGCGTGCGATGTCCTTCTTTACCGCGCGCAGACGACCGTGGTTCTCCAGCTGTCCGGTGGCGGACTGGAAACGCAGGTTGAACAGCTCTTCCTTGGACTTGCGGAGTTCTTCAACGAGACGCTCGTTGTCGAAACCGTCCAGCTGTGCGGGTGCGAGATCCTTCGACCCTACTGCCATTTCTATTCACCACCTTCGCGACGCACAATGCGTGCCTTCAACGGGAGCTTGTGGATTGCCAGGCGCAGTGCCTCGCGAGCTACCTCTTCATTGACACCGGAGAGTTCGAAGAGAACCCGGCCCGGCTTGACGTTTGCGACCCACCATTCCGGAGAACCCTTACCGGAACCCATTCGGGTTTCGGCAGGCTTCTTCGTCAGCGGACGGTCCGGGTAGATGTTGATCCAGACCTTGCCGCCACGCTTGATGTGGCGGGTCATCGCGATACGGGCAGACTCGATCTGACGGTTCGTCACGTATGCCGGGCTGAGGGCCTGGATACCGAACTCACCGAAAGTGACCTTGGTGCCGCCGGTTGCAGCGCCCGAACGACCCGGGTGGTGCTGCTTGCGGTGCTTGACTCGACGTGGGATAAGCATTTAAGCCTGTCCTCCTTCTGCAGCAGCGGGTGCTGCCTCAGCTGCCGGAGCTTCAGCTGCAGCGGGTGCTGCGTCAGCTGCCGGACGGTCGGTACGACGACGACGGTCACCGCGGTCAGCGCCACCCGGGCGGCCCGGGCGGTCGCTGGCACCACGGCCGCGGGACGGAGCAGCAGCTGCCTGCTGTGCCAGTTCCTTGGCGGTGACGTCACCCTTGTAGATCCAGACCTTCACACCGATGCGGCCGAAGGTGGTCTTGGCTTCGTAGAAGCCGTAGTCGATGTTCGCGCGGAGGGTGTGCAGGGGCACACGGCCTTCGCGGTAGAACTCCGAGCGGGACATTTCCGCGCCGCCCAGTCGACCCGAGCAAGCAATACGGATGCCCTTGGCACCTGCGCGCTGTGCGGACTGCATGGCCTTCTTCATCGCACGGCGGAATGCCACGCGGGAAGTCAGCTGTTCTGCAACGCCCTGGGCAACAAGCTGTGCTTCCATCTCGGGGTTCTTGACCTCGAGGATGTTCAGCTGAACCTGCTTGCCGGTGAGCTTTTCGAGCTCGCCGCGGATGCGGTCTGCTTCGGCGCCGCGGCGGCCGATGACGATGCCCGGGCGGGCCGTGTGGATGTCCACGCGGACACGGTCACGGGTGCGCTCGATTTCGACCTTGGCGATGCCGGCGCGCTCCATGCCCGTGGACATAAGCTGGCGGATCTTGATGTCTTCGCGAACGAAGTCCTTGTAGCGCTGTCCCGGCTTGTTGCTGTCGGCGAACCAGTGCGAAACGTGGTCCGTCGTGATGCCGAGTCGGAACCCGTGCGGGTTTACTTTCTGTCCCACTTAGCGAGCCTCCTCTTTCTCCGGGGTAGCGACTACCACGGTGATGTGGCTGGTGCGCTTCTTGATCTGAAATGCACGACCCTGGGCACGCGGCTGGAACCGCTTCATGGTCGGGCCTTCATCAACAAACGCTTCGCTGATGATGAGGTCACCTTCGTCAAACGCAACACCGTCGCGGTCCGCGAGGACCCGGGCGTTGGCGATTGCCGACTGAACTACCTTGAATACCGGCTCCGAAGCTGCCTGGGGGGCAAACTTCAGAATTGCCAGAGCCTCATTCGCTTGCTTACCACGAACAAGGTTGACGACGCGCCGGGCCTTCATAGGCGTTACGCGGATGTGACGCGCAATTGCCTTGGCTTCCATTGCTTTCCTTCTCTCGTCTATGACGTAAGTGCAGGCGCCTAGCGGCGCTTGCCCTTACGGTCGTCCTTGACATGGCCGCGGAATGTCCGCGTGGGAGCGAATTCGCCGAGCTTGTGCCCGACCATCGACTCAGTGACAAACACGGGGATGTGCTTGCGTCCGTCGTGAACGGCGATCGTGTGTCCGAGCATGTCGGGGATGATCATCGAACGGCGGGACCAGGTCTTGATGACGTTCTTGGTGCCCTTATCGTTTTCCCGTGCGACCTTCACAAAGAGGTGCTGGTCAACGAAAGGACCTTTTTTCAGGCTGCGTGGCATGTGTCCAGGCTCCTATCGCTTGTTCTTGCCAGTACGGCGGCGACGCACAATAAGCTTGTCGCTCTCTTTGTTCGGGCGGCGGGTGCGGCCTTCACGCTTACCGTTCGGGTTGACGGGGTGACGTCCACCGGACGTCTTACCCTCGCCACCACCGTGCGGGTGGTCGACCGGGTTCATGGCGACACCACGGACGGTCGGGCGAACGCCCTTCCAGCGCATACGGCCGGCCTTGCCCCAGTTGATGTTCGACTGCTCGGCGTTGCCGACCTCGCCGACGGTTGCGCGGCAGCGCACGTCAACGTTGCGGATTTCACCGGAAGGCAGACGCAGCTGGGCGAAACGGCCTTCCTTGGCGACGAGCTGTACCGAAGCACCGGCGGAGCGGGCCATCTTGGCGCCGCCACCCGGACGCAGTTCAACTGCGTGGATGGTGGTACCAACCGGGATGTTGCGCAGCGGCAGGTTGTTGCCCGGCTTGATGTCAGCGTCGGGGCCAGCCTCGACGAAGTCACCCTGGGACAGCTTGTTCGGGGCGATGATGTAACGCTTGGTGCCATCAACGTAGTGCAGGAGGGCGATGCGAGCCGTGCG
This sequence comes from Arthrobacter sp. CJ23, assembly GCF_024741795.1. Taxonomy (NCBI): domain Bacteria; kingdom Bacillati; phylum Actinomycetota; class Actinomycetes; order Micrococcales; family Micrococcaceae; genus Arthrobacter; species Arthrobacter sp. CJ23. The sequence goes on from NZ_CP102950.1 coordinate 3,379,192, forward strand.
GTTCGGATCGTACTCGATTTCTGCAACGCGGGCGTTGACGCCGTCCTTGTCGTGGCGACGGAAGTCGATCAGACGGTACTGGCGCTTGTGGCCACCACCCTTGTGACGGGTGGTGATCTTACCGGTGTTGTTACGGCCGCCAGTCTTGTGCAGCGGACGCAGCAACGACTTTTCCGGAGTCGATCGCGTGATTTCAGCGAAGTCGGCTACGCTCGAGCCACGACGGCCCGGGGTAGTCGGCTTGTATTTACGGATTCCCATAATTTATTTCCTCGTTAAAGTGGTCTCCGCTACGCGAGCGGACCGCCGAAGATGTCGATTGTGCCTTCTTTGAGGGAGACAATGGCGCGCTTGGTGCTCTTGCGCTGTCCCCATCCGAATTTGGTGCGCTTGCGCTTACCGGCACGGTTGATGGTGTTGATCGATTCGACCTTGACGGAGAAAATCTTCTCCACGGCCAGCTTGATCTCGGTCTTGTTCGAGCGGGGGTCCACCAGGAAGGTGTACTTTCCCTCATCGATCAGGCCGTAGCTCTTTTCCGATACGACGGGTGCAAGCACGACGTCGCGCGGGTCCTTGATGGTGGCTGCACTCACTTGGCATCCTCCTCGTTCTTTGCCTTGCTGGCAACGAATGCCTCGTAGGCAGCCTTGGTGAAGACTACGTCGTCAGAGACAAGCACGTCGTAGGTGTTCAGCTGGTCTGCGTACAGAACGTGAACATTCTCGAGGTTGCGCACGGACAGTGCAGCAACATCGTTGGCGCGCTCGATGACAACGAGCAGGTTCTTGCGCTCGGACACGCCGGCCAACGTTGCCAGTGCTTCCTTGGCGGACGGCTTGGTGCCGGCTACCAGTTCAGCAACAACGTGGATGCGGCCGTTGCGGGCGCGGTCAGAGAGTGCGCCGCGCAGTGCAGCAGCAATCATCTTCTTGGGGGTGCGCTGGCTGTAGTCACGCGGGGTGGGGCCGTGGACAACGCCACCACCGGTCATGTGAGGAGCACGGATGGAACCCTGACGGGCGCGGCCGGTACCCTTCTGCTTGAACGGCTTGCGGCCTGCACCGGAAACTTCAGCGCGGGTCTTGGTCTTGTGGGTACCCTGGCGCGCAGCAGCGAGCTGTGCGACGACGACCTGGTGCAGCAGCGGCACGTTGGTCTGGACGTCGAAGATCTCTGCAGGCAGGTCTACCTTGACAGTGCTAGTCATTTAACTAGGCTCCCTTCACGGCGGTGCGTACGAGTACGACCTGTCCGCGGGCGCCGGGAACGGCACCCTTGATGAGGAGCAGCGACTTCTCAACGTCAACCGCGTGGACCGTGAGGTTCAGCGTGGTGTGACGCTCGGCGCCCATGCGGCCGGCCATTTTCAGACCCTTGAAGACGCGGCTCGGGGTGGATGCGCCACCGATGGAGCCAGGCTTACGGTGGTTCTTGTGTGCACCGTGGGAAGCGCCAACGCCGTGGAAGCCGTGACGCTTCATAACACCGGCAAAGCCCTTACCCTTGGAGGTGCCGACGACGTCGATCTTCTGGCCGGCTTCGAAGAGCTCAACAGAAAGCTCCTGGCCCAGCTCGTAAGAAGCGGCGTCTGCGGTACGCAGTTCGACGACGTGGCGGCGAGGAGTTACGCCAGCCTTCTCAAAGTGACCAGCCAGCGGCTTGGTGACCTTGCGGGGGTCGATCTGGCCGTAGCCGATCTGGACGGCGACGTAGCCATCTACCTCTGCGTTGCGCAGCTGCGTGATGACGTTGGAGTCAGCCTGGACGACAGTTACCGGGATGAGCTTGTTGTTCTCGTCCCAGACCTGGGTCATGCCGAGCTTCGTGCCCAGCAGGCCCTTTACATTACGGGTTGCGGTCATAGTTTTCTCAGCACCTCCCTACAGCTTGATTTCGATGTTCACGTCGGCCGGCAGGTCGAGACGCATAAGCGAGTCAACAGCCTTCGGCGTGGGGTCGATGATGTCGATCAGACGCTTGTGAGTACGCATTTCGAAGTGCTCACGGCTGTCCTTGTACTTGTGGGGAGAGCGGATAACGCAGTACACGTTCTTCTCCGTCGGCAGCGGCACGGGGCCGACTACCGTTGCGCCTGCGCGCGTGACCGTCTCAACGATCTTCCGCGCTGAAACATCAATGACCTCGTGGTCATATGACTTCAGCCGGATGCGGATTTTTTGTCCCGCCATGTCGCCTGACTCTCTTTCAGTTAGTGCTGCTCTGAGTTAGGGCTGCTCTGTTTACTTTTGTGTTGCATGTGGCCGCCGAAGCGTTTGAGGCTGTACCACCACCCACCGCACAAGCTGAATCCGGATCAATCCGGGTTCCTCAACCTGCCGGTGCACCGACCCCCGCGGTCGGGCGTGTCGCGATTTTCACGCAAACTCGACCGCAATCCATGGGGTTCAGGGTTATGTTTGGGCTTCAGCCTGGACCCTGACACCCGGCATTATCCGGATCGGGACACGAAGAAGCGCTTGAACAACTCATCCAGTATGCCGGAATTCGGCGGCAGATGCGAATCGGGGCCGCGGGGCCATTGCCACCGCCGCCGGGCCTGTAGATGATAGGGACATGACCGTCCAGAACGCGGGAGCTGCGGAGGACCTCGCCAACCGCCTGCATCCGGGCTTCACGCTGGGCGTCGCGGCGGCCGCTTTCCAGATCGAGGGGGCACTGACCGCCGATGGCCGCGGCCCTTCCAGCTGGGATGCCTTCGCGGAGAAGCCCGGGGCGATCGTGGACGGCCACTCCCCCGCCGTCGCCTGCGACCACTACAACCGCTCGGACGAGGACATCGCGCTCATGCGCGAACTCGGCGTCGACTCCTACCGCTTCTCGCTCTCCTGGCCCAGGATCCAGCCGGGCGGCACCGGCCCCGTGAACCAGCAGGGCCTGGACTTCTACGACCGCCTGATCGACAAACTGCTCCAGGCCAGCATCTCCCCGATGGTGACGCTCTTCCACTGGGACACGCCCCTGCCGCTGGAGCATGCGGGCGGCTGGATGAACCGCACGACGGCGGAGCGTTTCGCGGCGTACGCCGCCGCGGCCGCCGCGCGGTTCGGCGACCGGGTGGAGCAGTGGGTCACCCTCAATGAACCCGTTTCGGTTGCGCTGCAGGGCTACGCCGTGGGCGTCCATGCCCCGGGCCACAGCCTGCTCTTCGACGCACTGCCCGCCGCGCACCACCAGCTCCTCGGCCACGGGCTGGCCGTCCAGGCGCTGCGGGCCGCCGGCGTCGCGGGGAAGATCGGCGTGTCCAACATGCACTCCCCGGTCCGTCCGGCCAGCAAACGGCTCTCCGACCGCCTCATGGCCCAGGCGTTTGACCTGATCTTCAACCGGGTCTACGCCGACCCCATCCTCCTGGGCCGGTATCCCAAACCCCCGCTGCCCGTGCGGCCCTGGTTCCGGGCCCTGGGCAACATCCCGGACAGGGACCTGGAAACCATCCATCAGCCGCTGGACTTCTACGGGCTGAACTACTACTACCCCATGAAGGTCGCCTCCGGCCGGGACCCCGCCGAGGCCAGGGCAGACAATCCTTCGGCCATGTCGCGGCTCCCGTTCCATCTGGCCGCCTTCCCCGAGTACGAAACCACCGGCTTCGGCTGGCCTGTTGCCCCGGACCACCTGGGCGTGCTGCTGCGGGAAATGAAGGACCGGTATGGAGAGGCCCTGCCTCCCATCTACATCACGGAGAGCGGAGCGAGCTTCCCGGAACCGGAGCATGTGCAGGGCCCGGTCCCGGACGCCAACAGGATCGGCTACCTCGCAGACCATCTCGGCCACGCGCTGCAGGCCACAGCCCCTGGCGGGATCGCACACGACGTCGAGCTGCTGGGCTACTACGTGTGGACCCTGCTGGACAACTTCGAATGGGCGGCGGGGTATTCACAGCGCTTCGGCCTTGTGCACGTGGACTTCGACACCCTGGAGCGGACTCCCAAGGAGTCGTTCTACTGGTACCAGTCGCTGTGCCGGAGCCGCCGGCCCTAGCTTGCCTGGCTTGGCCCTTCCGCCTGGTGCTGTTTGTCCGGGGGCTACTTGTCCTTGTTGGCGCGGTTGATGCGCTTGGCGCGGTCGATTTCCTTGCGGAAGTATTTCCTGCCCCACAGGACGGCCACCACCACGGCCGCCGCAATCACCAGAAAAATCAGGAATTCCATGCTTTGCTCCAATCCTCAAGGGCAACCGTATCAGGGCAGCGGCGCCGGCGGCTTGCTGCGGTTGAGGCGCCAGATGGCCAGGAAGCTCAACGACAGGAAGACCAGGACCGTGCTGTCGAGCGCACTGCTGCCAGAACGTAGGCCGCCGTTCCCACAACGGACGTCACCAGCCACGCCGCGGGACCGCTCTGCAAGGCAAAGTTGTACATCGCCAGGCCGGTCACGGGAATCAACGCCGGCCCTGTTCCGGCGAACGCGACGGCGGCGGGCTTCAGCCTGGGCGCCTTGGCATGGAGAACGAAGCCACCGGCGTAGAAGACCGCGGTGATCGCCCAGACGCCCGCGAAGCGCAGGGCCGCCGGGAGGCTGGTGCCGATGAACAAGGCCGCAGCGGCAACAAGCAAGAGGCTGGCCACGTACAGCGTGATGTTGATGTTCTGCTTGTCCCGCTTCTCCCGCCGGGCCGCCCGCTCGGCGAACAGCTCCCCAGGCGGGCGGTGCCGGGCTTGAGGCGGCGGCGGAGGCGCAGGCACAGGCACGGGCACCGTAGGCAGCACGGGCTGCGTCGGGAGAACCGGGCGAGCCACCGGGCTGGAGGCGGGCACCCTGCCGGCCTGGAAGGGGCTGGACCGGAGAACGAGGCCGGGCAGGCGAGGCTGTGCTGGGACAACCGGGAGAGACCAGCGTGACCATTGCGGTCATGAACCCCAGCATGGCAACTCCCCCTGTTCCGATGGTGCCGGGAGTATGCACCCGACACAATTAATCCAATCGATAGATTAATCATGTCAAAGAAGAACCCCGCCACATATGCGGCGGGGTCCTTCTTTGGCTTGTTACCGTCTGCCAGGCAGCCGGTCCTTCACCGATCTACAAGTAGAAACTACTTGATGATCTTGGTGACACGTCCCGAACCAACGGTGCGGCCGCCTTCGCGGATAGCGAAGCCGAGGCCCTCTTCCATTGCGATCGGCTGGATGAGCGCAACGGTCATCTCAGTGTTGTCGCCGGGCATAACCATTTCCGTGCCTTCCGGCAGGGTGATAACGCCGGTGACGTCCGTCGTACGGAAGTAGAACTGCGGGCGGTAGTTCGAGTAGAACGGGTTGTGACGTCCGCCTTCATCCTTGGAAAGGATGTAGACGTTGGCCTCGAAGTCGGTGTGCGGGGTGATGGAACCCGGCTTGACAACAACCTGGCCACGCTCGACGTCGTCGCGCTTCAGACCGCGGAGCAGGAGGCCACAGTTCTCGCCGGCCCATGCTTCGTCGAGCTGCTTGTGGAACATCTCGATACCGGTAACCGTGGTCTTCTGGACCGGGCGGATGCCGACGATCTCGACCTCGGAGTTGATGGCGAGGGTTCCACGCTCGGCGCGGCCCGTTACAACGGTGCCACGGCCGGTGATCGTGAAGACGTCTTCGATCGGCATCAGGAACGGCTTGTCGCGGTCACGTACGGGGTCCGGAACGGACTCGTCAACGGCTTCCATGAGGTCCTCAACGGACTTGACCCAGATCGGGTCGCCTTCGAGGGCCTTCAGGCCGGAAACGCGAACAACGGGAGCGTCGTCGCCGTCGAAGCCCTGAGCGGAAAGCAGCTCACGAACTTCCATTTCAACGAGGTCCAGCAGTTCTTCGTCGTCAACCATGTCCGACTTGTTCAGCGCAACCAGCAGGTAGGGAACGCCAACCTGGCGGGCGAGCAGAACGTGCTCGCGGGTCTGAGCCATCGGGCCGTCAGTGGCGGCAACCACGAGGATTGCACCGTCCATCTGTGCGGCACCGGTGATCATGTTCTTGATGTAGTCAGCGTGACCCGGAGCGTCTACGTGTGCGTAGTGGCGCTTCTCGGTCTGGTACTCAACGTGGGAGATGTTGATCGTGATACCACGCTGGCGCTCTTCCGGAGCAGAGTCGATCGACGCGAAGTCGCGCTGCTCGTTGAGAGTCGGGTACTTGTCGTACAGCACCTTGGAAATGGCGGCAGTCAGCGTCGTCTTACCGTGGTCAACGTGACCAATGGTGCCGATGTTGACGTGCGGCTTAGTCCGCTCGAACTTTGCCTTTGCCACAGGTTCCTCCTAGAACGATTTCAAGTGAGTTGCTCCTCGGCCGCGCTTTTCGCGGCAGAAACTCCAGCAAGTCTACTTGGGGGCTTTGGATTTGGTGAAATTGCAGATTCAGGAACCAATACTAGTCCCTAGAGCCTGTTCGTCCAGGTGGCCGGAATCCGGTCAGGACCGGGAACCGGCCACCTGCACAAGGTGCTGTTCTGGTGTCAGAACCTCACCCAAGTTGCTCGCTGTGAAAGTCCGTAAGGACTATTCGCCGCGGTTCTTCTGGATGATCTCGTCGGCTACTGCCTTCGGGACCTCTGCGTAGCTGTTGAACGTCATGGAGTACACAGCGCGGCCCTGGGTCTTCGAACGCAGGTCACCAATGTAGCCGAACATGCCGGACAGCGGAACGTGCGCACGGATAACCTTGACGCCTGCTGCGTCCTCCATGGACTGCATCTGGCCACGGCGGGCGTTCAGGTCACCGATAACGTCACCCATGTATTCCTCAGGGGTGCGGACCTCAACATCCATCAGCGGTTCGAGCAGAACAGGGTTCGCCTTGCGTGCGGCTTCCTTGAAAGCCATACGGCCGGCGATCTTGAACGCCATTTCCGAGGAGTCAACATCGTGGGACGCGCCGTCAATCAGCGTGGCCTTGATGCCGACAACCGGGTAACCGGCCAGGACGCCGTCGTTCAGTGCATCCTGGATACCAGCATCCACGGAGGGGATGTATTCGCGCGGAACGCGGCCACCGGTGACCTTGTTCACGAACTCGTACATCTCGCCGTCGGCGGTGTCCAGCGGCTCGATCGCGATCTGGATCTTTGCGAACTGACCCGAACCACCGGTCTGCTTCTTGTGCGTGTAGTCAAGGCGCTCAACAGTGCGCTTGATGGTTTCGCGGTAAGCAACCTGCGGCTTGCCAACGTTTGCCTCGACCTTGAATTCGCGGCGCATGCGGTCCACCAGGATGTCCAGGTGGAGCTCGCCCATGCCGGCGATGATGGTCTGGCCCGTGTCTTCGTTGAGGGAGACCTGGAAGGTCGGGTCCTCAGCGGAGAGCTTCTGGATGGCCGTGGAGAGCTTCTCCTGGTCACCCTTGGTGTTGGGCTCGATGGCAACGGAGATAACCGGTGCCGGGAAGCTCATCGACTCAAGCACGATCTGGTTGTTGGCATCACACAGGGTGTCACCCGTGGTGGTGTCCTTCAGACCGATGGCTGCGTAGATGTGGCCAGCGGTAGCGCCCTCAACGGGCATTTCCTTGTTGGCGTGCATCTGGAACAGCTTGCCGATGCGCTCCTTCTTGCCCTTGGTGGAGTTGACCACCTGGGCGCCGGCCTCGACGTGACCGGAGTACACGCGGACGAAGGTCAGCTGACCGAAGAACGGGTGCGCGGCAATCTTGAAGGCGAGGGCCGAGAACGGCTCGTCTGCAGACGGCTTGCGGGTGAGTTCCTTCTCTTCGTCGCGGGGATCGTGACCGATCATCGGCGGGACGTCGAGCGGGTTCGGCAGGAAGTCGACAACAGCGTCCAGCATCGGCTGCACACCGCGGTTCTTGAAGGCAGAGCCACACAGAACCGGGTAGAGCTCGGAGTTGATCGTCATCTTGCGGATGCCGGCCTTGAGTTCCTCAACGGTGAGTTCTTCACCTTCGAGGTACTTCTCCATGAGCTCTTCGGAAGCCTCGGCAACAGTCTCAACGAGCTGCGCACGGTATTCCACAGCCTTGGCCTGGAGATCGGCGGGGATCTCCTGGACCTCGTACTTGGCACCCATGGTGACGTCACCCTTGGCATCGCCCGGCCACACCAGTGCGCGCATCTCGAGGAGATCCACGACGCCGACGAAGTCGTTCTCTGCACCGATCGGCAGCTGGAGAACCAGCGGCTTGGCGCCGAGGCGGCTGATGATGGTGTCTACGGTGAAGTAGAAGTCTGCACCGAGCTTGTCCATCTTGTTGACGAAGCAGATGCGGGGAACGTTGTACTTGTCAGCCTGGCGCCAAACAGTCTCGGACTGCGGCTCCACGCCTTCCTTGCCGTCGAAGACAGCAACTGCGCCGTCGAGGACGCGCAGGGAGCGCTCTACCTCAACGGTGAAGTCAACGTGACCCGGGGTGTCAATGATGTTGATCTGGTTCTTGTCCCAGAAGCAAGTCACGGCGGCAGACGTGATGGTGATGCCGCGTTCCTTTTCCTGTTCCATCCAGTCGGTCGTCGAAGCGCCGTCGTGCGTTTCGCCGATCTTGTGGTTCACACCCGTGTAGAACAGGATGCGCTCGGTAGTGGTGGTCTTGCCGGCATCGATGTGGGCCATGATGCCAATGTTGCGGACCTTGTTAAGGTCGGTAAGCACGTCCTGTGCCACGGTGTCTCCCTTTCGGATGGACTACACGTTCGCCGCCGGCTCAATGAGCCGGCGGCGTCCGGAAAGTTTTTACCAGCGGTAGTGTGCGAAGGCCTTGTTCGACTCGGCCATCTTGTGGGTGTCTTCGCGACGCTTCACAGCGGCACCGAGACCGTTCGAGGCATCCAGGATTTCGTTCTGGAGGCGCTCGGTCATGGTCTTCTCGCGGCGGGCCTTCGAGTAGCCCACGAGCCAACGCAGAGCGAGGGCGGTGGAGCGGCCCGGCTTGACCTCAACCGGAACCTGGTAGGTGGCGCCACCGACACGGCGGGAGCGGACCTCGAGGGAAGGCTTGACGTTGTCCATGGCCTTCTTGAGGGCTGCAACGGGGTCGCCGCCGGACTTGGCACGTGCACCTTCGAGTGCGCCGTAAACGATGCGCTCTGCGGTGGACTTCTTGCCGTCAATCAGGACCTTGTTGATCAGCTGGGTGACCAACGGGGAGCCGTAAACGGGATCGGAAACTAGCGGCCGCTTCGGGGCCGGACCCTTGCGAGGCATATTACTTCTTCTCCATCTTTGCGCCGTAACGGCTGCGGGCCTGCTTGCGGTTCTTGACACCCTGGGTGTCGAGCGCGCCACGGACGATCTTGTAGCGGACACCCGGGAGGTCCTTCACACGACCACCGCGAACGAGCACGATGGAGTGCTCCTGGAGGTTGTGGCCAACACCGGGGATGTAGGCGGTTACTTCAACGCCACCGTTGAGGCGCACACGTGCGACCTTACGCAGAGCCGAGTTCGGCTTCTTCGGGGTGGTGGTGTAAACGCGGGTGCAAACACCGCGGCGCATCGGGCTGCCCTTAAGCGCAGGAGCCTTGGTCTTGGAGACCTTCGGCGTGCGGCCCTTGCGGACCAGCTGGTTAATCGTAGGCACTTTCGTGTTCTCCGTTGGTTTGATCTCTGCCCCCGCGCCCGGACGTCAGTCCGGATATGCGTGGAAGCTTTGGCGTTGTCCATGCGGCTTTCGGGTCCCGAAGGACTCGTGGGCGTGCAAAAGTGCGGCATTCGTTGCGCACGTAGCCCGCAACCCGGAAACAGGCTCCACCCAGCATCATGAGAACAAAACCGAAATGATGCTGCGGCGGCCTTCATCCACTGCCACACAAAACAATTACCAAAATTCTAGCATGGCTTGATCTGAGGCCTTAATCGGGTGTAAAAGCGCCCGACGGCGGCGGGTGCCGGCCGCCGTCGTCGGGCCTTGCGCCGTGGTGGGCCCCCTTAAGCGGGAGGAACCCCGTACTCATTGAGTACGGGGTTCCTCCTTTAGCGCGTCAGACTCCTCAGCGGAAGTCGTTGCCCAGGTCGTAGTCATCCAGCGGGATGGCGTGGAACTCGGGAGCTCCGTCGCCGCCCAGGGCGTCATACGAGAAGTCGGTGAAAGCGCTGGGGCCTGTGAACAGGCTGGCCTTTGCTTCCTCCGTCGGTTCGACGGTGACCTCGGTGTAGCGGGGCAGACCCGTACCGGCCGGGATCAGCTTACCGATGATGACGTTCTCCTTGAGGCCGAGCAGCGGGTCGCTCTTGCCTTCCATGGCCGCCTGCGTCAGAACGCGGGTGGTCTCCTGGAAGGAAGCGGCCGACAGCCAGGACTCGGTTGCCAGGGATGCCTTGGTGATACCCATGAGCTCCGGACGTCCGGAGGCCGGGGTCTGGCCCTCGGACACAACGCGGCGGTTCTCGTCCTCGAAGCGGCTGCGCTCTGCCAGCTCACCGGGTAGCAGGGCGGAGTCGCCGGATTCGATGACCGTCACGCGGCGCAGCATCTGGCGGACGATGACCTCGACGTGCTTGTCGTGGATACCAATGCCCTGGCTGCGGTACACGCCCTGCACTTCGTCCACGAGGAACTTCTGTGCGGCACGCGGGCCCATGATGCGCAGAACCTGCTTCGGGTCCACGGGACCCTGGATCAGCTTCTGGCCGACGCTGACGTGCTCGCCATCCTCGATGAGGAGACGGGAACGGCGCAGCACCGGGTAGGCAATCTCTTCGGAACCATCGTCCGGAGTGATGACCAGGCGCATCTGGCGCTCGGACTCTTCGATGTTGATGCGGCCGGCTGCTTCAGCAATCGGTGCAACACCCTTCGGAGTACGGGCTTCGAAGAGCTCCTGGATACGTGGCAGACCCTGGGTGATGTCGTCGCCACCGCTGGCGGAAACAGCACCACCGGTGTGGAACGTACGCATGGTCAGCTGGGTACCGGGCTCACCGATGGACTGTGCGGCGATGATGCCAACGGCCTCGCCGATGTCCACGGTCTTGCCGGTGGCCAGCGAACGGCCGTAGCAGAGCGCACAGGTGCCGACCTTGGACTCACAGGTGAGTACGGAGCGGACCTTGACCTCGGTGATGCCGGCTGCGAGCAGCTGGTCGATGACGACGTCGCCGCAGTCGGTGCCGCCGGCGGCCAGCACGTTGCCCTTGGAGTCGACGACGTCGACGGCCAGGGTACGTGCGTAGGCGCTGTTCTCGACGTTCTCGTCCAGAACCAGCTCACCGTTGGAGTCCGGCACGGCGATCGGCGTGATCAGGCCGCGTTCGGTACCGCAGTCCTCTTCGCGGACGATGACGTCCTGCGAAACGTCCACCAGACGACGGGTCAGGTAACCCGAGTTGGCGGTACGGAGAGCGGTATCGGCCAGACCCTTGCGGGCACCGTGGGTGGCGATGAAGTATTCCAGCACCGACAGGCCCTCGCGGTACGAGGACTTGATCGGACGCGGGATGATTTCACCCTTCGGGTTGGCCACAAGACCACGGATACCCGCGATCTGGCGGACCTGCATCCAGTTACCACGTGCACCGGAGGACACCATGCGGTTGATGGTGTTCATCGGGGAGAGGCTGTCACGCATCGCCTGGGCGATTTCGTTGGTGGCCTTGTTCCAGATTTCGATCAGTTCCTGGCGACGCTCGTCGTCGTCGATCAGGCCCTTGTCGTACTGGCCCTGGATCTTGGCAGCCATGGTCTCGTAGCCGGCGAGGATCGCCGGCTTCGAGGTGGGTACCTCGATGTCGGAGATGGCCACGGTGACGCCCGAGCGGGTTGCCCAGTAGAAACCGGCATCCTTCAGGTTGTCCAGCGTTGCCGCGGTGACCACCTTCGGGTAGCGCTCGGCGAGGTCGTTGACGATGCGGGACAGTTCGCCCTTGTCGGCAACAGCCTCAACCCACGGGTAGTCCGCCGGCAGGGTCTCGTTGAAGATGACCTGTCCGAGGGAGGTCTGGACCAGAGCCGGCTGACCGGCTTCCCAGCCTTCCGGAGCTTCCCAGCCTGCATACGGCACGAAGTTGTCCAGGCGGATCTTGACCTGGGAGTTCAGGTGCAGATCACGGGCGTCGTACGCCATGATGGCTTCCGCCACCGAGGAGAAGATCCGGCCCTCGCCGGCAGAGCCGACGCGCTTGGTGGTCAGGTGGTACAGACCGATGATCATATCCTGCGAAGGCAGGGTCACCGGGCGGCCATCGGACGGCTTCAGGATGTTGTTCGAGGACAGCATCAGGATGCGGGCTTCGGCCTGGGCTTCCGGGCTCAGCGGCAGGTGGACTGCCATCTGGTCGCCGTCGAAGTCAGCGTTGAAGGCGCCACAAACCAGCGGGTGAAGCTGGATTGCCTTGCCTTCCACAAGCTGGGGTTCGAAGGCCTGGATGCCGAGGCGGTGCAGGGTAGGTGCACGGTTGAGCAGCACCGGGTGTTCGGTGATGATCTCTTCCAGCACGTCCCAGACCTGCGGACGGTAACGCTCGACCATGCGCTTGGCCGACTTGATGTTCTGGGCGTGGTTGAGGTCAACCAGGCGCTTCATCACGAACGGCTTGAAGAGCTCCAGGGCCATCTGCTTGGGCAGACCACACTGGTGCAGCTTCAGCTGCGGGCCGACGACGATGACCGAACGGCCAGAGTAGTCAACGCGCTTGCCGAGGAGGTTCTGGCGGAAACGGCCCTGCTTGCCCTTGAGCATGTCGCTCAGGGACTTCAGCGGACGGTTGCCAGGACCGGTGACCGGACGGCCGCGACGGCCGTTGTCGAAGAGGCTGTCAACAGCTTCCTGAAGCATGCGCTTCTCGTTGTTGACGATGATCTCCGGGGCACCGAGGTCAAGCAGTCGCTTGAGGCGGTTGTTGCGGTTGATCACACGACGGTAGAGGTCGTTGAGGTCGGAGGTCGCGAAGCGGCCACCGTCCAGCTGGACCATCGGGCGCAGTTCCGGCGGGATCACCGGGACGGCGTCCAGAACCATGCCGAGCGGGCTGTTGTTGGTCGTCAGGAATGCGTTGACGACCTTCAGGCGCTTCAGGGCGCGGGTCTTGCGCTGGCCCTTGCCGTTCTGGATGGTGTCGCGCAGGGATTCTGCTTCAGCCTGCATGTCGAAGGTCTCGAGACGCTTCTTGATGGCTTCGGCACCCATGGAGCCCTCGAAGTACATGCCGTAACGGTCACGCAGTTCGCGGTAGAGGCCTTCGTCGCCTTCGAGGTCTGCGACCTTGAGGTTCTTGAAGCGGTCCCAGACCTGCTCGAGGCGCTCGATGTCGGCGTCCGCGCGCTTGCGGACGTTGGCCATCTGGCGGTCAGCGGAGTCGCGGGCCTTCTTCTTGTCGGCAGCCTTGGCGCCTTCGCCCTCGAGACGGCCAAGCTCGTCCTCCAGGTCGCGGGCGATCGTGGCGATGTCGCTGTCGCGGTTGTCCACCATCTGCTTCTTCTCGAGGTCGTGCTCGACCTGGAGGTTCGGCAGTTCGGCGTGACGGTTGTCGACGTCGACGCTGGTGATCATGTAGGCAGCGAAGTAGATGACCTTTTCGAGGTCCTTCGGCGCCAGGTCAAGGAGGTAGCCCAGACGGGAGGGAACACCCTTGAAGTACCAGATGTGGGTGACGGGAGCGGCCAGCTCGATGTGGCCCATGCGCTCACGGCGCACCTTGGCGCGGGTGACTTCAACGCCACAACGCTCACAGATGATGCCCTTGAAGCGCACGCGCTTGTACTTACCGCAGTAGCATTCCCAGTCGCGGGAAGGGCCGAAGATCTTCTCGCAGAAGAGGCCGTCCTTCTCGGGCTTGAGCGTGCGGTAGTTGATGGTTTCCGGCTTCTTAACCTCGCCGTAAGACCAGCCACGGATGTCTTCCGCGGTGGCGAGGCCGATCTGCATGAGGCCGAAGGAGGATTCGCTGGACATAGGGTCCCTGTTCTCTCTTGTTCTCTAAATTCTGAAGTCTTGGTTACGGGAAGAGGGAGGTGCCGGACGGCGGGCGGTGAGGCCCGCCGTCGGGCGCCTGCTAGACCTCTTCTACGGAACTGGGCTCTGCACGAGACAGATCGATGCCCAGTTCTTCCGCAGCCGTGAAGACTGCGTCATCAGAGTCACGCATTTCGATTGTGGTTCCGTCCGTGGAAAGAACTTCCACGTTCAGGCACAACGACTGCATTTCCTTGATCAAGACCTTGAAGGACTCGGGGACACCCGGCTCGGGGATGTTCTCGCCCTTGACGATGGCCTCGTAGACCTTCACACGACCATGGATGTCATCCGACTTGATCGTGAGGAGTTCCTGAAGCGTGTAGGCAGCGCCGTAGGCTTCGAGCGCCCACACTTCCATTTCACCGAAGCGCTGGCCACCGAACTGTGCCTTACCACCCAGCGGCTGCTGCGTGATCATGGAGTACGGGCCGGTGGAGCGCGCGTGGATCTTGTCGTCCACCAGGTGGTGGAGCTTCAGGATGTACATGTAGCCGACGGCGATCGGGTCCGGGAACGGCTCGCCGGAGCGGCCGTCGAACAGACGGGTCTTGCCGGAGGAATCGATCAGGCGGTCGCCGTCACGGGTCACGTTGGTCGAGTCGAGCAGACCGGTGATTTCCTCTTCACGGGCACCATCGAACACCGGGGTGGCGACGGTGGTCTGGCCGGATTCACGGGGCAGGTTCGGGAGGTTCTTGACCCACTCCGGCTCGCCTTCGATCTTCCAACCGGTCTTGGCAACCCAGCCGAGGTGCGTTTCCAGCACCTGGCCGACGTTCATTCGACCCGGAACACCCAGCGGGTTCAGGACGATGTCCACCGGCGTACCGTCGGCAAGGAACGGCATGTCTTCGATCGGGAGGATCTTGGAGATGACACCCTTGTTGCCGTGGCGGCCGGCGAGCTTGTCACCGTCGGTGATCTTGCGCTTGGCTGCAACGTAGACGCGGACCAGCTGGTTCACGCCCGGGGGCAGTTCGTCGTCCTGGTCACGGTCGAAGACGCGCACGCCAATGACCGTACCGGACTCGCCGTGGGGCACCTTCAGGGAGGTGTCGCGGACTTCGCGGGACTTCTCACCGAAGATGGCACGCAGCAGGCGCTCTTCCGGGGTCAGCTCGGTTTCACCCTTGGGGGTGACCTTGCCTACCAGGATGTCGCCGGCTTCGACCTCAGCACCGATGTGGATGATGCCGCGCTCGTCCAGGCCTGCCAGGACTTCCTCGGACACGTTGGGGATGTCACGGGTGATTTCCTCGGCACCAAGCTTGGTGTCGCGGGCATCGATCTCGTGCTCCTCGATGTGGATGGAGGAAAGAACGTCCTCGGCCACGATGCGCTGGGACAGGATGATGGCATCCTCGAAGTTGTGGCCTTCCCATGACATGAATGCCACGAGCAGGTTCTTACCGAGGGCAAGCTCGCCCTGGTCCGTTGCCGGGCCGTCGGCAATGATGCCGCCAACCTCAAGGCGCTGGCCTTCGTTCACCAGAACACGGTGGTTGTAGCAGTTGCCCTGGTTGGAACGGGCGAACTTGTTGATGCGGTAGTTGGTTTCCGTGCCGTCGTCGTTGATCATGACAACGAGTTCAGCGGAGACCTCGGTGACCACACCGGCCTTCTTCGCGATGACGACGTCACCGGCGTCGACGGCGGCTGCGCGCTCCATGCCGGTACCCACGAACGGGGCCTCGGAACGGACCAGCGGCACGGCCTGGCGCTGCATGTTGGCACCCATGAGTGCGCGGTTTGCATCGTCATGCTCGAGGAACGGGATCAGGGCGGTTGCCACGGACACCATCTGGCGCGGGGAAACGTCCATGAACTGGACCTCGCCGGCGGGAACCAGAACGGGTTCGCCTCCACCACCACGGGCACGGACGAGGACGGTCTCCTCGGCGAACTTCTTGTTGGCGTCAAGCGGAGCGTTGGCCTGTGCGATCAGGACCTCTGCCTCGTCGTCGGCCGTCAGGTACTGGACCTCGTCGGAAACGACGCCTTCGGCAACCAGGCGGTACGGCGTCTCGATGAAGCCGAACGGGTTGATGCGGCCGTAGGAAGCCAGCGAACCGATCAGACCGATGTTCGGGCCTTCAGGGGTTTCGATGGGGCACATACGTCCGTAGTGGGACGGGTGAACGTCTCGGACTTCCATGCCTGCACGGTCACGGGACAGACCACCCGGGCCAAGGGCCGACAGGCGGCGCTTGTGGGTCAGACCCGAAAGCGGGTTGTTCTGGTCCATGAACTGCGACAGCTGGGAGGTTCCGAAGAACTCCTTGATGGCTGCCACAACCGGGCGGATGTTGATCAGGGTCTGCGGCGTGATCGCCTCGACGTCCTGCGTGGTCATGCGTTCGCGGACGACGCGCTCCATGCGGGACAGGCCGGTGCGGACCTGGTTCTCGATCAGTTCGCCGACGGCGCGGATGCGACGGTTGCCGAAGTGGTCGATGTCGTCGATCTCCACGCGGAGCTCGTGGTCTTCGCCATCGCGCTTGCCCATGAGGGTCTTCTCACCGGCGTGCAGGGCAACCAGGAACTTGATCATGGCGACGATGTCTTCAACGTGCAGGACCGAAGCTTCCTTGTCGCCAAGGGAGCGGTCGATGCCAAGCTTGCGGTTGATCTTATAGCGGCCAACCTTTGCCAGATCGTAACGCTTGGAGTTGAAGTACAGGTTGTCCAGCAGCGACTGGGCAGCCTCGACGGTGGGGGGCTCGCCCGGACGCAGCTTGCGGTAGATGTCCAGAAGCGCGTCTTCGCGGGTTTCGGTGGCGTCCTTCTCCAGCGTTGCACGCATGGAGTCGTACTGGCCGAACTCTTCCAGGATCTGGCCTTCGGTCCAGCCCAGGGCCTTCAGCAGCACGGTGACGGACTGCTTGCGCTTGCGGTCGAGGCGGACACCGACCTGGTCGCGCTTGTCGATTTCAAGCTCGAACCATGCACCACGGGACGGGATGATCTTCGCAGTGAAGATGTCCTTGTCACTGGTCTTGTCAGCGGTGCGCTCGAAGTAGGCGCCCGGCGAACGGACCAGCTGGGAGACAACAACACGCTCGGTGCCGTTGACGACGAACGTTCCCTTTTCCGTCATGAGGGGGAAGTCGCCCATGAACACGGTCTGCTGCTTGATTTCGCCCGTGTTGTTGTTCATGAACTCGGCCTTGACATACAGCGGTGCCGAGTAGGTGGCGTCACGGTCTTTGCATTCGGCCATGGTGTACTTCGGGTCAGCGAACTCCGGCTCCGAGAAGCTCAGGGACATGGTGCCCTGGAAGTCTTCAATCGGGGAGATCTCTTCGAAGATGTCGGCAAGTCCGGAGGTGGTGGCGACGCTCAGGTCGCCCTCCTCGACAGCCTTCGCTACCCGCGCCTGCCAGCGTTCGTTTCCGACCAGCCAGTCAAAGCTGTCTGTCTGCAGGGCGAGAAGATTCGGAACATCAAGGGGTTCGTGAATCTTTGCGAATGAGAGGCGGCGGGTGGCACCATCGGTGCTTGCCGTGTTAGCGGTTTCGTTATTAGAGGTGCTCGAGGCGACCAAGAGGGATCCTTCCACAGACCTTCAGGCGTTTTCAGATCTCCCCCGTTTGCACCCTGCAGAGTGACTCCGCAGCGCACTTATCCGGTTCCGCTATATGACCCGGCCCCAGTCTGGCCACTTCCTTGCACGTATCAAACGGCATGTCAATGGTGCAGCTGAGAGGTAAAGCCCACCGCTATATGAAGGCTGAAGGTTAACAGGGAAGACGCAAATATCTACGTTACGGCAAATCAGCCTCTCTGTCTACCCCACTTCCCGTCCGAATGCAAGCACGGTTGCCGCAGGCACCTATGGCGGAATGGAGCCCCGGTCCGGAACGTTTGAATGGATAGCCGACTTTCCTCGCGGTAGCCTAGGCACACCAACACCGGATCGGAAGAGAGATCATGAGCAACACTGCCGACAACAACGACGTTGTCATCCTGGCCGCAGCCCGCACCCCGCAGGGACGGCTGAACGGCCAGCTGGCCGGATTCACCGCCGTCGAGCTCGGCGCCCATGCCATCAGCTCGGCCATCGCGGCGAGCGGCGTCCCCGCCGACAAGGTGGACGCCGTCATCATGGGCCAGGTGCTGCAGGCAGGCGCCGGCCAGAACCCCGCCCGCCAGAGCGCCATCGCCGCGGGCGTCGGCTGGAACATCCCGGCCGTGACCATCAACAAGGTCTGCCTCTCCGGGCTCACGGCAGTGATCGACGCTGCACGCCTGATCCGCAGCGGCGAGGCCACGGTGGTGGTGGCCGGTGGCCAGGAATCCATGACCCGGGCCCCGCACCTGCTGCCCGGTTCGCGCCAGGGCTGGACCTACGGGGCGATCCAGGCGCTGGACGTGGCGGCCCACGACGGCCTCACCGACGCCTTTGACGGCCAATCAATGGGCCTGTCGACGGAAAGCAAGAACGTCACGCTCGGCATCGACCGCCGCTCCCAGGACCAGGTGGCCGCAGCCTCGCACCAGCGTGCTGCCGCCGCGGCGGAACAGGGTGTATTCGACGTCGAGATCGCTCCGCTGAGCGTCAAGCAGCGCAAGGGCGATCCCGTGGTGCTGACGGCCGACGAAGGCATCCGTGCGCAGACCACCCTGGAAACCCTGGCCCCGCTCCGGGCCGCCTTTGCCAGCGACGGCACCATCACCGCGGGCAACTCCTCTCCCTTGTCCGACGGCGCCTCCGCACTGGTGCTGACCTCGCGGAAGTTTGCCGAGGACAACGGCCTGGACTACCTGGCAGTGGTGGGCAAGCCCGGCCAGGTCGCCGGACCGGACAACTCGCTGCACTCCCAGCCGTCCAACGCCATCAGGAGTGCCCTGGACCGTGCCGGCTGGACCACTGACGACCTGGACTTCATCGAGATCAACGAGGCCTTCGGCTCCGTGGCCGTCCAGTCCCTGAAGGACCTTGGCTACCCGCTGGAGAAGTGCAACATCCACGGCGGCGCCATCGCCCTGGGCCACCCGATCGGTGCCTCCGGGGCCCGGCTGGCGCTGCACGCAGCCCATGAACTCAAACGCCGCGGCTCCGGCAAGGCCGCGGTATCCCTGTGCGGCGGCGGCGGCCAGGGCGAAGCACTCCTGCTGTACCGGGACTGATGGGCTGCCACCGATGAGCGGAACGGAACGGTTCCTGGCCGATGCGGCTGCCCGTGGGCTGGACGTCCAGCTTGTGGAGCGTGCGGCGGCCAGGAGCCTCGAGGAGGCCGCGGAGATCCTGGGCATCACTCCGGCCGACATCGTGAAGTCGCTGGTGGTCAAGCACCGGGACGGAAGCTTCCTCTTCGCCCTGATCCCGGGCGACCGGCAGATTTCCTGGCCCAAGCTGCGTGCCCTGGTGGGCGTCAACAAGCTCTCGTTGCCGCATGCGGACGTCGCCTTCGCTGCGACGGGCTATGAGCGCGGCACCATCACGCCGCTGGGGAGCACTACGCCGTGGCCTGTCTATGCGGACGCCAGCATCGCGGGGCGGCGGATCTCCATGGGCGCCGGGGCGCACGGCCACAGCGCCTTCGTGGATGCCGATGCCCTCACCGCTGCCCTGGGCGCAGTTGTTGCGGACATCAGCGAACCCAACTGAGTCGCAGTAAGTGTCGTTTTGAGCCTCAGAACGACACCTACTGCTACCTAGTTGAGGGCGTTAAGCAGGAAACCCCGCACGGACGGATCCGTGCGGGGTTCCTTGGCAAGAACTGCCAGGCAAACCGAATTACTTGAGGGTAACGGTTGCGCCAGCTTCTTCGAGCTGAGCCTTTGCCTTCTCGGCAGCTTCCTTGGTGGCGCCTTCGAGAACAGCCTTCGGTGCGCTGTCAACCAGGTCCTTGGCTTCCTTGAGGCCGAGGGAGGTGATGGCGCGAACTTCCTTGATCACTGCGATCTTCTTGTCGCCAGCAGCCTCGAGGATGACGTCGAAGTCGGTCTTCTCTTCTGCAGCTTCAGCAGCGCCGCCGGCAGCGGGGCCAGCAACAGCAACAGCAGCAGCCGTAACGTCGAAGGTCTCTTCGAAGAGCGTAACGAACTCGGAGAGCTCGATGATGGACAGTTCCTTGAAAGCTTCAATGAGCTCTTCGTTGGTGAGCTTCGCCATGTTAGGCGTCCTTCCTTTAGGTGGTGCCATCGCGGGCCGTGCCCGCTCCTGCACCGGAGATTGATTGGGGGAGAACTTAGTTCTCTTCGGTTGCGGCTTCAGCGGCCTCGGCAGGAGCCGCAACCTCTTCAGCAGCAGCCTCTTCGGCGGCCGGGGCTTCTTCAGCGGCCGGTGCAGATGCGCCGCCCTCTTCTTCAAGCTTCAGGCGCAGAGCGTCAATGATGCGTGCAGCTGCGGAAGCAGGAGCCTTGAGGACTCCGGCGACACGGGCGAGCTGCAGTTCACGGGACTCGAGGGCTGCCAGTGCGGCAACCTCTGCTGCGTTCAGTGCCTTGCCTTCGAAGTAACCGGTCTTGATGACCAGCTGCTTGTTAGCCTTGGCAAAGTCCGTCAGGCTCTTTGCAGCAGCAACAGCGTCGCCCTTGATGAAGGCAATTGCAGTGGGGCCGGCAAGCTGACCGTCGAATGCTTCGACACCAGCTTCCTTGGCTGCAATGGCGCTCAGGGTGTTCTTGACGACCGAGTACTTGGTGTCCTGGCCGAGCGCAACACGGAGTGCCTTGAGCTGTGCAACAGAGAGCCCACGGTATTCGGTCAGGACAGCGGCGTTCGATTCCTTGAAATCGTTCGTGATCTCAGCTACTGCAGAGATCTTGCTAGGCGTTGCCATAACCCTCCTTCCGGGGAATAAAGCCGGTCTTCCGGGTCCCCGCTCAAGAGAGCTAAAACTAAAAACGCCCCGCGCAGATGCACGGGGCTTGGCTCAACACAGCAGAAACTGCGGAGACTTGCGTCGTTCACCTGCGCCGGCCGCCCAATGTTCAGGGTCCTTCGTCAGGGAATTCACTTGAACCTTCCGTGCGTGGCTGCAGAATTGAGCTGCGCCCGAAAGAGTGGATTCCCATCAACCGACGGTCTTTGGTAGTTCAAGCTTACGGGAGGCGCAACAGCAAACCAAATCGTGCACTGCGCTACTCAGAAGAGGTCATCTTGGGGCCCATATCCGGGAGCTCCTTCTGCCAGAGTCCGGTGACTCCCGCCGTGGTGAATCCGAGCTGCTTGTTGACAGTCAGCAGGTAGCGGTTTTCCGGGGCGTTCCAGGTGTAGATCACCCGGGCGTCCGGGAACTGCTCGCTCAGCCGTTCCATGTTGGCGACCTTGATGAGGAGCCCGAGTTTGTTGCCGCGGTGTTCCTGCAGGACCAGGGTGTCGTCCTGGAACACCACGTCCTGCCGCTGAGCCAGGACACTGATGGTGGTCAGGCCGGCCAGCCGTCCGGTGGCGAGGTCCTCGACGGCGGTGACAACAGTACGGCGGCCCTGCGCCACGGCGGTTTCCTCCGCCTCCCGCAGGATGCCGGCGTCGAACACCATCGCGGACGGCCCGGAACCGGCGTCCTCGTCCTCGGGCGCCACCTCGCCGGCAGAGTTCTCCAGCACGGCCACGGCTTCCAGCCAGTCTTCGGGGCAGCGGTCCGTCCAGTGGTGCAGGCGGTACCTGCCAGCATTGGCCTCCTCCGCTTCGGCCTGGAGCTCGGCCACCAGCTTCGAGTCCAGGGGCAGGGCGCAGGAGCTGAACTGTTCGATGTGCTGCAGCGCGTAGCCGGCCCGTTGTGCGAAATCGACTTCGCGGCTGGCGATCGGCACGAAACCCAGGCCGCTGCCGGGGACGAGCTGCTCGTCGGCCTGGGTGTTAAGGGACGCGGCGGGGTGGTTGGTGTCCACCAGGATCATGGTGCGGCCCTCGGCGCGCGCCAGTTGCTCGGCCGCTTCCAGGAGCTGGCGGCCGACACCCTGCCGCTGGTATTCGGGCAGGATATCCAGCGTGAATTCCGCCAGGTCCATGTTGTCCGTCAGCGGCAAGGCGATATCCGCGGTTCCCACAATGAGGCCGTCAACCTTGGCGACCAGGATGATCTGCCGTTCGTAGGGGTCCGCGAGTTCCAGCAGCTTTTCCAGCGGGGTATAGGCGAGATCGTCGGTACCCCAGGTCTGCATGCGGACCCTGCGGCCCACTTCGACGGCGGCCAGAAAGTCGGCCGCATCCGCATTGTCCAGGGAATCCGGAACCCAGAGCTGCTCGATCTGAATGGTATTTGCCTCGTCTACAGTCATTCCAGCCGTTTCTGCCACTCACCTTCGATTCCGGCGGGCCTGAAACCGAGGGCAATATTTATGGCCAGCATATGCCGGTTTTCACTGGCGTTCCATGTCATGACGGACTTCGCGCCAGGCCATTGCAGCTGGGCACGGCGGAGGTTGGCGATCTTGACCACCATACCCAGACGGTGCCCGCGGTGCCCCGGCGCCACCAGGGTGTCCTCCTGGTTGACGATGCCAGGCAGGGCTTCCCTGTGGTTGAGCACGGTGTACGCCGCCAGTTCGCCGGTGGTGTCGTGCCGGGCGACGGCCACCAGGGATTCGATGCCGCTCCTGCCCCAGGTGTCCTCCTCCGCGCGCACCCGGGCCACATCCCAGTGCTCACCTTCCCAGCCCAGGCCCGCGATGGGAACTTCAGTGGTCATGAGGCTCTTGAGGGCCGCGTAGGCCGCCACGACGTCTTCCGGGCAGCGGTCCTGCCACAACAACACGCTGTAGCCTCCGGCACGTTCCAGGGCATCGCGATCAAGGGTGGACAACAGCCCGGACGGCACCGGCAGCGGCAGAAGGCTGGTGGTCTCCACCTGTTCCAAGGAATAGCCGTGCCGCACTGCGAAGCCGGTGGAAGCCGCGTCGCAGGGGACGCCGCCGGTTCCCGATTTGGCCGCCAGTTCCGGAGCGCCCGCAGGGAAGGAACCGATCGGTTCACCGCGGTAGCTGTCGAAGACCGTCCGCCCGCGTTCGCGCGCCAGGCCCTCCATTCGTACGAGCATGGCGGTTCCGATGCCCTGCCTCCGATGGCCGGAGGCCACCAGGATCCCGATCCCCGCTTCATCGGTGTTCTCCGACAACGGAAGGGTCAGCGAGCACCTGCCCACCGGGACGCCGTCGAGCATTGCCAGGAACGCCTGGCGTTCCTCGTAGGGGCTCCCCCGCCAGTACGTCAAGGACTCTGCCAGCGTGGCGCAGCGGTCCAGGTTGCCCCAGACCTCCAGCTCGTCCGCGAGGTTCAGCTCATGGAAGGCGCGGAAGGCCGCCGGGACGGCGGTCTCAGGAACGGCAGTATCCGGTTCGGCGGGGATCGCGATGCGGGCGATCTCCAGGCCCTTGAGTTGTGGAGGGTTCGACGTCGGCGTCACGCGTCACAGCCTACGGCCGCCCCGCGCCGGGGACAATGCTCCCCTGGCGGCTTTCGGGACGACATCCGGGTAGGTGCCGGGGCATAAGAAAAGGACCGCCCGGCAATGCCGGACGGTCCTTTTACAGAGCCAATGCTCCCGAAAGCTTACGCTTCGGTGAGAACCTTGGTGACGCTCGGGTCAACGGTGATGCCCGGGCCGAACGTCGTGGCGACGGTGGCCTTCTGGATGTAGCGGCCCTTGGAAGCGGACGGCTTCAGACGAAGGACCTCTTCCAGTGCAGCTGCGTAGTTCTCGGCCAGCTGGATGGCGTCGAAGGACACCTTGCCGATGATGAAGTGCAGGTTGGAGTGCTTGTCGACGCGGAAGTCGATCTTGCCACCCTTGATATCGTTGACAGCCTTGGCGACGTCAGCGGTCACGGTGCCGGTCTTCGGGTTCGGCATCAGGTTACGCGGACCCAGGACCTTACCGAGGCGGCCAACCTTGCCCATGAGGTCAGGGGTGGCAACGGCTGCGTCGAAGTCGGTCCAGCCGGCTGCGATCTTTTCGATCAGGTCATCGGAACCAACGAAGTCGGCGCCGGCAGCGATTGCTGCTTCAGCCTTGTCGCCCGTTGCGAAAACGAGGACGCGGGCGACCTTACCGGTGCCGTGCGGCAGGTTGACGGTGCCACGGACCATCTGATCGGCCTTGCGAGGGTCAACGCCCAGGCGGAAAGCGACCTCAACGGTTGCGTCGAACTTGGACGGGTTGGTGTCCTTGGCGAGGTTGATGGCTTCGAACGGGGCGTAGAGCTTGTCTGCCTCGATCTTGGCTACGGCTGCCTCATATGCTTTGCTGCGCTTTGCCATGCTGCTTACTTCTCCTTGTGCAGTTGTGGTCTGCGGACCGCGCGGGCCCTGCCACAGTCGAGGATCCGGCAAGGATCCTGCGACATTTCAATGATTCTGGTTGCCGGTTGCCCGGCGGTGGAAGGCTGTTATTAGCCTTCTACGGTGATGCCCATGGAGCGGGCGGTGCCGGCGATGATCTTCGCGGCGCCTTCGAGGCTCGTGGCGTTGAGGTCTTCCATCTTGGTGGTGGCGATCTCGTTGACCTGGGCCTGGGTCAGCTTGGCAACCTTGACGGTGTGCGGGGTAGCCGAACCCTTGGCGACGCCTGCAGCCTTCTTGATGAGCTCTGCAGCAGGCGGGGTCTTGGTGATGAAGGTGAAGGAACGGTCTTCGTAGACCGTGATTTCAACCGGGATAACGTTTCCGCGCTGGGCTTCCGTTGCAGCGTTGTACGCCTTGCAGAATTCCATGATGTTGACACCGTGCTGGCCAAGCGCAGGACCGATGGGCGGAGCCGGGTTAGCGGCACCTGCCTGGATCTGCAGCTTGATGAGGCCGGTGACCTTCTTCTTGGGAGCCAATGTAGGTCCTTCTCTCAATAGCTTCCTGCGGCACAGGAGCGTGCCTCAGGTTTTTGGCCGCCATGGCGAGGCGGCCGGCCGCTCCGGTTCTGCTAAGCGGGCAGAACAGGAGCGAAGTTTTCGGATCAGCTAGATCTTGGTGACCTGGTTGAATGCCAGGGTCACGGGGGTTTCGCGCTCGAAGATCGACACCAGGACCACGAGGGTCTGGGACTCCGGCTTGATTTCCGAGATGGTGGCCGGGAGGGTCTCGAACGGACCTTCCTTGACGATGACGGACTCGCCGACTTCGAAGTCGATGTCCACGGGCATCTGGTTCTGCTTGTTGACCGGCTTGCCCTTCTCGGCCTGCTCTTCTTCGAAGACCGGGGCGAGCATGGAGAAGACCTCGTCCAGACGCAGCGGGACCGGGTTGTGGGCGTTGCCCACGAAGCCGGTGACACCGGGGGTGTGGCGGACGGCGCCCCACGAGGCGTCGGTCAGGTCCATGCGGACCAGGACGTAGCCGGGGATGCGAACGCGGTTGATGACCTTGCGCTGCGCGTTCTTGATCTCGACAACCTCTTCCATGGGCACCTGGATTTCGAAGATGTAATCTTCCATGTCCAGGGTCTGGATGCGGGTTTCGAGGTTTGCCTTCACCCGGTTTTCGTAACCGGCGTAGGAGTGGATGACGTACCAGTCACCTTCCTGGCGGCGCAGCTTGGCCTTGAATTCCTCGGCCGGATCGGCGGGCGCTGCAGCAGCAGCGGCGGCCAGGGCGTCGTCGTCGGACTCGTCCTCTTCGGAAGCATCGTCGTCAGACTCGTCGTCGACGTCGTCCTCTTCGGACTCGTCCTCGGCGTCTGCAATTTCGGGCGCAGCAGAGTCGACCCCGGACTCGTCCGCGGCGTCAGCCGTGGCGTCCGTGGTTTCATCCAGCTCAGTCTCAGTTACCTCGAGCTCCTGCTCAGACACTTGGTCTCCTGCTTCCTCATTGCCTAACATGCCTATTTAAATGGCTCAATTCCGCAAACCCCGCAAAATCCCTTTGTTTCCGGGGATTTCCACGCTGTTTGCGGAGCGATCCGCTTTATCTGTCCGTGGCTCCTGTGCCGCCGAAGACCCAGCTGGCTCCGGTACCGAAGGCCAGGTCCAGCAGTGCGACGATGAGCATCATGATGGCCACGAACACCAGCACCACGAGCGTGTAGTTGATCAGTTCCTTGCGGGTCGGAGCGACGACCTTCTTCAGTTCGCCGATTACCTGGCGGACGAAAAGTGCAATTCGAGCGAAGAAGCCGGAATCGGACTTCTTGGCGGGACGGCCCTTCGAGCTGCTTGCAGCTGTTTCGGTCACCTGGTCCTCACTCACCTATGCAAACGTCGTTGACCCGGCCCTGATCAGAGCCATGGTTGCTGCGCTTGTTCCGGTGTTTCCACCGGAACAGCTTGCGCAGGGCAGACAGGACTCGAACCTGCAACCTGCGGTTTTGGAGACCGCTGCGCTACCAATTGCGCCACTACCCTTTGGATGTGAATCCATGTTTCAGGCCGCACTTCAGCCTGTGGCGTTTTTCAACACCGGTGAACCAGTCTACGCAAGAATTTCGCGATAGTCGAACCGGCCCGTTTTCGGATCTCCCAGCCCCGGACAAGCTGTGTCAGGATCACCTGTCACAAACGTCCGTCGGCGCCCGGGAGCTCCGCAGAACAGCATAAAGTAGATCTCGTCGAATCCCATCATCCAGCTCCTGAGCTGCCTGCGAAGAACGGTACTTTAATGTCTGCCGGAATACCCGCCGCCCGCATTTCACAGCGAATCTCTGCCATCGCCGAATCCGCCACCCTTGCCGTAGACGCCAAGGCCAAGGCACTCAAGGCTGCAGGCCGTCCGGTGATCGGCTTCGGTGCCGGCGAACCCGATTTCCCCACGCCGGACTACATCGTCAAGGCCGCCATCGAAGCCGCGGCCCAGCCCAAGTACCACCGCTACTCCCCCGCCGGAGGCCTTCCCGAGCTGAAGCAGGCCATCGCGGACAAGACGTTCCGCGACTCCGGCTACAAGGTGGAAGCCTCCCAGGTCCTGGTGACCAACGGCGGCAAGCAGGCCGTGTACAACACCTTCGCCACGCTGGTTGATCCGGGCGACGAGGTCATCATCCCCACCCCGTTCTGGACCACCTACCCGGAGGCCATCCGCCTCGCCGGCGGCGTGCCGGTTGAGGTGTTCGCCGGCCCGGAACAGGGCTACCTGGTCACCGTTGAGCAGCTCGAGGCGGCCGTCACGGAGAAGACCAAGGTCCTGCTGTTCGTCTCCCCGTCCAACCCCACGGGCGCCGTCTACAGCCCGGAGCAGGTTGCCGAAATCGGCAAGTGGGCCGCGGCCAAGGGCCTGTGGGTTGTCACGGACGAGATCTACGAGCACTTGACCTACGACGGCGTGCAGTTCACCTCCATCGCCACGGCCGCGCCGGAACTCGGCGACAAGGTTGTCATCCTCAACGGCGTGGCCAAGACGTACGCCATGACCGGCTGGCGCGTGGGCTGGATGATCGGCCCGGCCGACGTCATCAAGGCCGCCACCAACCTGCAGTCGCACGCGACGTCGAACGTCTCGAACATCATGCAGGTGGCCGCCGCAGCCGCCGTCTCCGGCCCGCTGACCGCCGTCGACGAGATGAAGGTGGCCTTCGACCGCCGCCGCAAGGCGATTGTCGCCGGCCTGAACGCGATCGAGGGCGTTGAATGCCCGACGCCGACCGGCGCCTTCTACGTCTACGCCGACGTCCGCGGCCTGCTGGGCAAGGAATTCCCGACGGCGGACGGCAGCGCCACGCCGTCGACCTCCGCCGAACTGGCCGCGCTCATCCTCGACGAGGTTGAGGTAGCGATTGTTCCGGGCGAGGCCTTCGGTCCCTCCGGCTACGTGCGCCTGTCCTACGCCCTGGGCGACGAAGACCTCGCCGAGGGTGTCCGCCGTCTCCAGGAGTTCCTGGGCAAGGCCAAGTAACCCTCTTTCCGGAACGCTCCTGCACCCGTTGACCAGTTCAAAGGGTGCAGGAGCATTTCCGTTTAAGCCCCCAAGGGCGGGAGAGCGTCAGAGGAGGCGGCGCTCGGCCGCCCATTTGGTGAGCTCGTGCCGGCTGGACAGCTGGAGCTTCCGGAGCACGGCCGAGACGTGGCTTTCCACGGTCTTGATGGAGATGAACAGCTCCTTGGCCACTTCCTTGTAGCTGTAGCCGCGGGCAATGAGGCGCATGACTTCCAGCTCACGGGCGGAAAGCCTGTCCAGTTCATCGTCGGCAATATCAGCGGGAGCCGTGCCGAAGGCGTCCAGCACGAAGCCGGCCAGCCGAGGCGAGAACACGGCGTCGCCGTCGGCCACGCGCATCACGGCATCGGAGATCTCCGTCCCCGAGATGGTCTTGGTGACATAGCCGCGTGCTCCGGCACGGATCACGGCCACAACGTCTTCGGCGGCGTCGGACACGCTCAGGGCCAGGAAGCTGGTGCTCCCCAGCAGGGTGGCCGAACCGCTGATGACCTCGCGGCCGCCGCCGCCCAGGCCGCCGGGCAGGTGCACGTCCAGCAGCACCACCTCCGGCCTGGCCTCGGCGATCACCGCGATGGCCTGGTCCACGGTGCCGGCCTCGCCCACCACGTCGATCCGGGAGTCGAGATCGGCTTTGAGACCGGAACGGAAGATGGCGTGGTCGTCGACGATCACCACCCGGACCGTGCGTTCCGGGGTTCCCTCTGGTGTGCCGTTCATGGTTTTTCTTCTCCGTTCCGCGCCTCGGCGGTTTCTGCGGCCTTCAGGCCCAGGCGGACCTCGGTGCCGGCGGGGCTGCTGGCGATGACGGCGGTGCCGCCGTGGCGCTTCATGCGCCCAATGATGGATTCCCGGACGCCCAGGCGGTCCTCGGGGACGGCGTCAGGGTCGAATCCAGGGCCGCGGTCCTTGATGAAGATTTCGCTGCCGGCGTCCGAGCTTTCCAGGTAGACGGACACCGTTCCGCCGCCGTGCCGGGCCGCGTTGAGCATGGCCTCGCGGGCCGCCTGCACCAGCGCCTCGTGCCGTTCCGTCATCGCGGCATCGCCCACGGTGACCACGTCCACAGCATGGCCGTGGGTGTCCTCCACCTCGGCGGCGGCAGCCTTGATCCGGTCCGCGAGGAGTCCGGCGTCCTTGGCGGCGTCGCGGTACAGCCAGGTGCGCAGCTCACGCTCCTGGGCGCGGGCCAGGCGCACCACGTCCTGTTCGGAGCCGGCCCGGCGCTGGATCAAGGCGAGGGTCTGGAGCACGGAGTCGTGCAGGTGTGCGGCGATCTCTGCCCGCTCTGTTTCACGCACCCGGCCGGCGCGTTCGGTCTCGAGGTCCTTCCAGAACTTCAGTCCCCACGGCAGGAGCACCAGGACCACCCCGCCAAGCACGGCAACGGAGGCCAGCAGCGCCAGCCAGGTCTGTTCCCAGGAGCCCGAGCCGGACACCATGACCAGCACGCCGGCCACCACGAGGGCCAGCCCCGCGGCGAGGCGGACCCAGCCGCCGGCCTGGTCCGCCTTGGTCTTGTCCACCAGGCCTGCCCTGCGGGTTTCGTCCAGCTGCATCCAGGCGATCGCGGCGCCGCCCAGGATCGCGGACGCCGGGATCAGCGTGCCTAGGGGAACGTCCACGCCGAGCTGGCGGGCGATGAGGATCGCCGCGACGAGGAGCAGCCCGGCACCCAGCAGGATCTCCTTCCCATACTGGATGCGGCGGGTCTTGAACCAGGCGGCCACGGCCGGTGCGGTGCTGGCAAAAGGCGGGGCGCCGCCGTCGGGCAGTGGTCCGAACGGCGGTGATCCGAGGGGGGCCTCCCGGACGACGGGAGCCGGCAGGCTCACGGCAGGAGCAATGGGCGACGCCGGGCGGCGGGCACTGCGGCGGGCGTTTTCGTCTGCGGTGGGAACCATGGTCCACAGCCACGCATAGAAGGCCACGCCGGCGCCGCCGGCAAAGGAGGCAAGGACCATGCCGAGACGGATGTACTTCACCGGCCAGCCCAGATGGTCGGCCAGGCCGCTGCACACGCCCGCAATCATGCGGTCGCTGCTGCGGACCAGCGGCGGGCGCTGCAGGGCTGTTGTCATGCTTCCATCCAAACACGGATCAGGGTTCCCCGGGCCCGAAATCCCCGATGTTCGGGGGTCTCTCAGGGATCGTTCAGGGTATCCCCCAGTAGAGGCCAAGGGGCCAGGAGCGGCAGGATCGAAGTATGAACCCGAACAGCATGAACCCAGAAGAATCCGGACGGCCCGGAGGCGCCGGCGGACCGGAGGAACCCGCCCGGCCCACCCCGGGAACCACTCCCCCAGGACCATCCCAGCCGGGCCCCACGTCCCCAGGGCCTGTTCCGCCCTTCCAGCCCGCAGCATCGCAGAACTTCTTCGACTGGATCCGCAGCCAGGGCGTCAGCCGCGGCCAGGACCGGTGGGTGGGCGGCGTAGCCAGCGGCATCGCACACCGCTTCGGCATCGATCCCCTGATCGTGCGGGGCATCTTCATTGTCCTCGCCCTGTTCGCCGGCATCGGCGTCCTGCTCTACGGCATCGGCTGGGCGCTCCTGCCCGAACCCGACGGCCGCATCCACGTCCAGGAAGCCGGAGCCGGCCGCTGGACCGGAGGCATGACCGGCGCCGTCATCACCACCATCATCGGCCTTCCCGGCCTGGGCCGCGGCTTCTGGGGATGGGGCTGGAACGGCCTGCCCGCCCTGTTCTGGACACTGTTCTGGATGGGCGGCGTCTTCTACCTGATCTACTTCCTCGTCCAGCGCAACAAGGCGCGGAACGGAGCACGAAACATGGGCGCAAAACAGTTCGCGGCCGCCCCCATGACGGCTCAGCAGAGCGGATCGGCCGGCCCCGGCAACGGCACCTCCTACGAAGGCGGCCTGCCCGTGTACGGTGCGGCACCGCCGTCGGGCCCGTACGGCTCCGGTGCGTACGGCTCCGGCCGCTACGGTTCGGGCGGCCCCGGCAATCCGTCCGGCCCCTCGGTCCCTTCGGTTCCGACGCCGCCCCACAGCCGCCCGCCGCATGCCAAGCGGCCCGGCCCGGGTGCCGCGATGGTAGCGGTGTCCGCCGGTGCGGCGCTGCTGGCGGGAGGGGCGCTCAAGGCGCTCGACGCCGGCAACGTCATCAACCTCGGGGACGCCGCCAACGCGGTGGTCTGGGCGGCGGGTGCCGCGGTCCTTGGCCTGGGCATCCTGGTGGCAGGCCTCCGCGGACGCACTTCTGGCTTCATGGGATTCCTGGCCGTGGTTGCCTTGATCATCGGCGGCATCTTCAACCTGGTCCCCAACGGAGACCGTTTCACGATGCGCGACGCCGACTGGACGCCCATCAGCATCGAGCAGGCGCGTGACGGCTTCGACATCACCGGAGGCAAGGGCACGGTTGACCTGCGCCAACTGGGAATCATTCCCCCGCTCACCAGTGAGTTGGTGGTCCCCGTGGACGCCACCGCCAGCAACCTCACCGTGGTCATCCCCGCCAATGTGCCGGTGGAGGTCCGGGCCGACATGACGTTCGGAAACCTTCACCAGGACGGCACCCAGGGCGTTGGGCTCTCGGACAACAGAACCAGCAACTACAACACCGACAAGCCCGGCGCCAAGCTGATCGTCAAGGTCAGCGCCACCTTCAGCAACGTCACCATCCAGGAAGGAAACTGACATGAGCACGCAGGAACCCACTCCCGCACAGGAGCCCACGCCCGCACGGCAGTCCACTCCTGAGCAGCCCACGGAACGCCTTGCGGCACCACGCCTTGAGCAGATCCCGCTCACGCCGCCGCTGGAGCCTTCGGTCTTCCCGAACCAGTGGGGAACGCAGTACACGCCGGGAACGGCGTCCGGGTCCGACGCCTCTCGGCAGGAACCGTCGCAGGCCCGCATCGGAACGGTGGTCTGGGGCCTGATCATCGTGGCCTTGGCCGCCCTCATCATCATCTCGAAGCTCGGCATCGTGGCCCTCAACGGCACGTACGTGTTGATCGGGCTGATGCTCGGGGCGGGCGCCGCCCTGGTGATCGGCGGCCTGCTCTCGGCACGGTCCAGGGGCAGCGTCCGCAACGGAAACAATCCGGCCGGCACGGCAGGCAGCAAGTGACAAAGCAGCCGCGACAGGGAAGGCTGTAGCCATGGACAAGTTCTTCAGCATCGTCAGGGGCCTCGGCCTGAAGCGTGGACCGCAACGCTGGCTGGGCGGCGTATGCGGCGGAATCGCCGCCAAGCTCAAGGTGGATGTGGCCTACGTCCGGGTGGCCTACCTACTCTTCTGCCTCCTGCCCGGCCCGGCCTTCGTGCTCTATGTCGTGGCATGGCTGCTCCTTCCGGACCAGAACAACAAGATCCAGCTCGAGGCCCTGCTGACCGGCAGGTCCTGACGGCTCACGAAGCGCCCCGCCCTTGCCGGCGGGGCGCTTCTGCGTTGCCTTGTTGCCGCCGCGTTGCCATTACCGCACGGCCCGTCCGGATGTAACCATTTGTGTCGCACCCCACATAGCTGCCTACAATCATTGGGAGCTCAGCGTGGCGCTCTGAACGTATTCCTCCAAGCCATGATTTGAGCGCACACATGAAAATCGGAATTCTCACCAGCGGTGGCGACTGCCCCGGCCTCAACGCAGTCATCCGCGGTGCCGTCCTCAAGGGCATCGCCATCCACGGGCAGGAATTCGTCGGGTTCCGCGACGGCTGGCGCGGCGTTGTGGAAGGTGATGTCATCGACATCCCCCGCACCATGGTCCGTGGCATCGCCAAGCAGGGTGGCACCATCCTGGGCACTTCCCGCACCAACCCCTTCGAAAACGGCGGCGGGCCCGAGGTCATCAAGGCCCACATGGACCGCCTCGGCATCGACGCCATCATCGCAATCGGCGGCGAAGGCACCCTGGCCGCGGCGAAGCGCCTCACGGATGCCGGGCTCAAGATCGTGGGTGTCCCCAAGACCGTGGACAACGACCTCGACGCCACCGACTACACCTTCGGCTTCGACACCGCCGTGCAGATCGCCACCGAGGCCATCGACCGGCTCCGCACCACGGGCGAGTCCCACCACCGCTGCATGATCGCCGAGGTCATGGGCCGCCACGTCGGCTGGATCGCCCTGCACGCAGGCATGGCCGCCGGCGCCCACGCCATCCTGATCCCCGAGCAGAGCACCAGCATCGAGCAGATCACCGAATGGGTCCAGGAAGCCCACGACCGTGGCCGTGCGCCCCTGGTCGTGGTGGCCGAGGGCTTCGTGCCGGACCACATGGAATCCCCGCACTCCGAGCGCGGCCTGGACACCTTCGGCCGGCCCCGCCTGGGGGGCATCGCCGACCAGCTGGCCCCGGAAATCGAAGCACGCACGGGCATCGAGACGCGCGCCACCATCCTGGGCCACATCCAGCGCGGCGGCGTCCCCTCCGCCTTCGACCGCGTGCTGGCCACCCGGCTGGGCATGGCCGCGATCGACTCCGTGGTGGAAGGCCGCTGGGGAACCATGGTGGCGCTCAAGGGCACGGACATCTCGCACGTCGGCTTCGAAGAGGCCCTCGGCAAGCTCAAGACCGTCCCGCAGCACCGCTACGACGAAGCCTCGGTACTGTTCGGCTGAGCGTCCTCAGCTTGCCGCCCCACGGGGCGGTAGGCTGAAGCCATGACTTTGGAGCCCACGTCCGCTGACATCATCCAGCTGGCGTGGGCCCGCCATTTGGGGATCGACGACCACGCCTTCGCTGCTGCGGCGGCGCGGCTCGCCAGCGCCCCCGCCGATGCCGGGGACACGGCCGGACGCATAACACTCGCCGTCGACGACGCCAAAACCGTGGAATTCGTGCGGCTCTTTGGTGTCTCCGCCCTGGTGGGCCCGCAGTGGGCCCTGGACACCGCCGTCGGGATTCCCGACGAGGAACTGGCCCAGCACGTGACCCTGCTGACGCTCACCCGCTCCCATGGCGGGCACGGCCTGGGTTCGGCGGCCCTGTTCTTCGCAGACGATCTGCCCTTGGTGCAGGCAGCCGGGGAGCTGACCATCTCCCGCGGCAACCCGGAGGTCCTCGAGCTCGAAGGCCTGTGCCCGCCGGACGACGTCAATGAGGTGGGCCTGTCCGGGCTGGAGCACCGCTTCACCATCATGCACCCGGACGAAGGGCATGCCGAGCCGGTGGCCTGCGGCGCCTATGGCGAATGGGAAGGTCTCTTGGCCGACATGGGCGTCCTGGTGGCACCGCAATGGCGTCGCCGCGGAATCGGCTCCCTGGCGGCCTCAGTGGCCGCCCATGACGCCCTCGCGGCAGGGCTGACCTTGCAGTGGCAGGCCGACGTCAGCAACACCGGCTCCCTGGCGATCGCCCGGAGCCTGGGCTTCGTCACCGGCGGGATCCACGCCAGCGTCCGCCTCGGCTGACGCCTACCCCCGATTCGCGGCGGGGGCCCCGGCTTCGGTTTCAGTCCCGGTTCCGGCTTCCGCGGGAGCCTTGGCCGGACCGCCCCAGCCTTGGACGGCCTTGGGCTTGCCGAAGAACAACGCCACGGCGGCCCCCACCAGAATCGCGAAGGCGGGCAACAGGACGGACTGGCCCATCGCCGTCGAGAATCCCGCGTGCAGGTATTCCGGCAGCCGGCCCGTGAGGCCCGCTTCGCCCGCGGGGGCTCCGGCCGGCGCGGCGGGCAGTTCCGCCGCGAGCCTGGCCTGGATGAGGGCCGCAATGGCTGCCGAGCCCAGGACGGCGCCGATCTGGCGGGTGGTGTTGAAGACACCGGAACCGGCGCCTGCCTGGCGCGGCGGGAGATTGCGGGTGGTGGCGTTGGAGACCGGGCCCCAGATGAAGCCGTTGGCCACACCCTGCAGGGCGCTGGGCAGGAGGAACATCCAGATGGGCGTGTCCGGCGTGGTGAGCAGGGCCGAGGTCCAGAACAGTGCCCCCGCCAGGCAGACTAGGCCGAAGGCGGCGAACCAGCGCGGGTTGACGCGGTCGATCAGCTTGCCCACAAACGGTGCCAGCACGCCGGAAATCACGGCCATGGGGATCATGAGCAGCGCCGACTGGGTGGGCGTCAGCCCGCGGACCACCTGGTAGTAGAAGATGGTGGGCAGCGGGAACGCCGTGATGGTGAACCCCACGGCCATGATGGTGGTGTTGCCGAGGGAGAAGTTGCGGTCCTTGAACAGGCCCAGCGGGAGGAGCGGTTCCCCGCCGCGGCGCTCCAGCAGCCACTGCCACACCACGAACGCCGCCAGGACCAAGATGCCGGCGATGATCAGGCCCCATACCGTGACGGGCCCCGCCACGGTCCCCCACTTGTACGTCTGGCCTTCCTGTATGCCGAACACCAGCAGGAACATGCCGACGGCGGACAGCAGCACACCCAGGACATCGAACTTGTGGTTGTGCGTGCTGAGCTTCGGCACGAGCCGGGCCACCAGGATGAAGGCCACGATGCCGATGGGGACGTTGACGAAGAAGATCCACTCCCAGCCGAGGCCGTCCACCAGCACGCCGCCCAGGATGGGACCGATGAGGATGGCCATGCCCGCGGTGGCGCCCCACAGGCCCATGGCGGCGCCGCGGCGGTCCGGCGGGAAGATGCGGGTGATGACGGCCATGGTCTGCGGCGTCATCATGGCCGCGCCGATGCCCTGCACCACCCGTGCGGCGATCAGCATGCCGACGTCGCCGGAGAGTCCGCACCATAGCGAGGCCAGGGTGAAGACCACCAGGCCGATCAGATACAGGTTCTTGGGGCCGAAGCGGTCACCCAGCCGCCCGGTGATCAGCAGGGGCACCGCATAGGCCAGCAGGTAGGCGCTGGTGACCCAGATGACGGCGTTGATGTCCGTGTTGAGGCCCTCCATGATGCGTGGGTTCGCCACGGAGACGATGGTGGTGTCGATCAGGATCATGAAGAACCCGATGACGAGGGACCACAGTGCGGGCCACGGTCTGGCTACGTTTTCCATGGGTTTCCTTTGGCTGTGCTGGGTTGCTGCGAGGGTGTTGCTGCAAGAGGGTTGCTGAGGGGTTTGGGGCGGGCTACCAGGGCAGTTCACCGCTCCGGAGATCGTCCTGGAAGCCGCGGATCCAGTCGATTTCGCTGCGCAGCATGGTCTGTTGGTATTTGACGTCGATCCAGTACCTGCGTTCAACGCCTTTGGCGGTGACGGTTTCCTCGCCGCGGAGCAGGAAGTCGAGCTGCTCTTCAAGCCCCGCCAGGCGCTGGTCCAGCAGATCGATCACGACGCCGGCGGGCAGGTTATGCGCCTCGGCGATGGCGTGCGGGAAACTGGGGTACTCGTTGACGGGTTCCGCCAGCATGGCCTGCAACCGCTGGGTGAGGGCTTCCCTGCCGGCCCCGGTGATCCGGTAGCTGGTGCGCTCGGGGCGGTTGCCCGCGCGGTCCGTTCCCGAGACCTCGACCAGCCCGTGTTCTTCCAGGCGGCCGACGGCGTGGTAGAGCGTGCCCGGCCGAACCTTGATGAGCCGGTCCTCGTGGCGGGCCATGAGGAGCTGGTACATCTCATAGGGGTGCATGGGCGCCTCCATGAGGAGGGCAAGGGCAGCGACACCCAGGGGTGTGAGAGCGGCGGCTCGGGCCATTCGATGATCCTCCATGTGAACTATTCCACCACAACTATTCCACATGGAACATTAGCGGTGCAAAATGCCCGGCCGCCTGCGCTGCCTCACGCAGCGGCGGCCGGGCCTTGGCGTCTAGCCCAGGAGCTCGAGGATCTCCTGGCGGGCAAACATGGTGGCGGCTTCCCGCGCGGTGGGCGATCCGGCGTCGGGATCCGCCCCGGCATCGAGCAGCACCCGGGCGACGGCCGTGTAACCCTTGAAGACGGCACCCGCCAGCGGCGTCTGCCCGCGGTCGTTGGCCGCATTGGCGTCCGCACGGTGGTGCAGGAGCAGCTGCACCGTCTCTTCGTGGCCGTGGTAGGCGGCAAGCATGAGCAGCGAGTCGCCGGCCGCGTTGGTCAGGGTGGCGGGGGCTCCGGCGTCGAGGTAGCTCCTGAGCTGCTCGGTATCGCCTTCGCGGGCGGCGTCGAACAGCCGGTGGGCCAGTTCGAGCGTTTCGTCGTCGACGGCGGAAGCGGTGTTGGCGGCGTCGGGGCCGGTGGGCTGGCTCATCGGTGTGGTCCCTTCAGGAATCCGGATTGACGCCCGACAACCTGGCCGGCGTCGGGGGCGACGATCACTTCCTGGGCCGCGACATAGGGTTCCTCGCCGTCCATCACGGTCAGGACCTCATCGGCCGGAACGGACCGCTTGATGACGGCCAGCGCCACGGGGCCCATCTCGAAGTGCTGCGCCACAGAAGTCAGCGTACCCACCTTGCGTTCCCCGGCAAAGACAACACTGCCGGCGGCGGGCAGCGTGTGCTGGGAGCCGTCAAGCTGCAGGAAAACGAGGCGCCTCGGCGGATGCCCCAGGTTGTGCACGCGGGCGATGGTTTCCTGGCCCTTGTAGCAGCCCTTGGACAGGTGCACGGAGGTCCGCAGCAGGTCCAGCTCGTGCGGGATGGTCTTGTCGTCCGTCTCGGCGCCGAGCCGCGGACGCCAGGCGGCGATGCGCAGGGCCTCGGCGGCCAGGGCGCCGGCCAGCGGCAATTCGCCGACGGCGGCCTCGACTTCGGCGACGGGCACCAGGTATTCGAACCACGGCCGTTCCAGCCCCGGATGCGATTCTTCGGCCACAGAGCTGTAGGAGTAGCCGCCGGCGCCGACGTGCGGCCACGGGTCCTCCCACACGAGCCGCCCGGCCCACGCCGCAACGGCCTTGGTGGAGCCCAGCACGCCCCAGTCGGCGGAAACATCGGCAATCTCGACCCGCAGCATGAACTTCATCTTGTTCAGCCACTCCGCCAGCGGGGCGGCCTCGGCGGCCTCGACGATCAGCCAGGTGGTCCCGCCGTCGTCCACCACGCGCGCGTCGAACTCGATGCGGCCCTGGACGCTGAGCAGCAGCAGTTCGCTGGAAACGTGCGGCTGGAGGTTGGTGAGCTGCTGCGAGGAAAGCGTGTTGAGCCAGCTGAGCCGGTCCGGCCCGGAAACCGTCACCACGCCGCGGTGCGAGAGGTCGACGACGGCGGTCCCCGCTGCCAGGGCGCGCTGCTCGCGCAACGGCTCGCCGTAGTGGGCCGCGACGCCGGCGTCCGCGCCGGTGTCCTCGACGGCGCCAGGGCGCGACAACAGAAGGCTCGTGTAAGTCATATCCAGTACAAGTCCTTGGGGCTCAGCGGTATTCCGGGTTTTCAAAATCAAAGCGGGTGCCCGCTTTCCACTCCTCGGGGAGGTTGCCGTAGGCGGGAATACCGCCGGAATCCTTGAGGAGCCGGGCAAAGTGGAGCAGGTTCCACGTCATGAAAGTGGTGTTCCTGTTGGTGAAGTCGCTTTCCGGACCGCCCGAACCGGGGTCCAGATAGCTGGGTCCGGGCCCCACGGGGCCGATCCATCCGGCGTCGGCCTGGGGCGGAATGGTGAAGCCCACATGCTGCAGGCTGTAGAGGACGTTCATGGCGCAGTGCTTGATGCCGTCCTCATTGCCCGTGATGAGGCAGCCGCCCACCTTGGGGTAATAGGCCCACTGGCCCTTGCTGTTCAGCTGTCCGGAATGGGCGTAGAGGCGCTCAATGAGCTTCTTGGTCTGCGAGGAATTGTCGCCCAGCCAGATTGGCCCGGCCACCACCACGATGTCGGCCTCAAGGACCGCCGGGTACAGCTCGGGCCATTCATCGCTTTCCCAGCCGTGTTCGCGCATGTCCGGGTACACACCACTGGCGATGTTGTGGTCCACCGTGCGGATGACGCGGGTGCTAACGCCCTGCTTCTCCATGATGCGGCGGCTGATGGCAATCAGGCCGTCCGTGTTGCTCACTTGAGGCGACGGTTTGAGGGTGCCGTTGAAGAAGACGGCCTTGAGGTCGCCAAAATTTCCGGGCTTCGGTTCTGCATTCACTTGCTGTTCCCTTCTTCGTTGCGAAACGGGACGTTCAGTGAGACCAGGCGGTGTAGCGCCGGATGGGTTGGGAACCGGGCCGGAAACCGGGTCAGGAGACCTTGTGCAGGAAGGCGGAGGCGTGGGCTTCGAGCGATTTGCCCTCCGCAGCCACATCCCAGCGCCACAGCAGGTTGCCGTCCACCAGGCCATAGATGCGGGTGGCAGCCGTGTACTCCTTCGAGTGGCCGCCGCGCATCACCATATCGGTGGTGAGCTGGATCTGCGGACCCTTGATTTGCCCGTAGTACAGCTCCGTGATGCCGCCGGGGTGGGCGATCGAGACGGAGATGTCGAAGCCGCCGTCCTTGTTCCGGCGTTCCTCGACCTCGTCCGCCGTCTTGAGAACGGGGACGATGTCCGCCGGGATCAGGCCGGGTCCGCCGTCGCCCTCCTGGAGCTTGCGCTCCAGTGCCCAAAAGCCGGTCTCGACTGTCAACGGGCGCAACTTTGCGCCGTCGTCGTCGCTGATCCAGCTTTCGGCACGGTACTGCAGGTACGGCAGGCCGTTGTGGGTGAAGGAGACGTGTTGGACGAAGTGTTCCGAATCCTCCTCGCCGCTGCCGAGCCGGCCGCGGCCTTCCCACTCACCGATGAGCCAGGATAGGGGGACGAGTTCGGGCGTCAGGTCTGTTGGAATTTCGATAGGCACGGCAATTACCTCAGGTGGACTGCAGGGTCAGCAGGATCTACTTCTGGCCCTTGAAAAGGCGGTAGACCACAAAGCCTGCAAACCAGGCCATGGAAATGCTGGCAATGCCGAGCAGGACGAGGAAGAAGATTTCAAATGCAAGTACGGACATGATGCCATCCTAACCGTTAGTAGATG
Source organism: Arthrobacter sp. CJ23 (assembly GCF_024741795.1). Classification (NCBI taxonomy): domain Bacteria; kingdom Bacillati; phylum Actinomycetota; class Actinomycetes; order Micrococcales; family Micrococcaceae; genus Arthrobacter; species Arthrobacter sp. CJ23. Next base: position 3,418,709 of record NZ_CP102950.1, read on the forward strand.
AGTAGTTTGTCTATGAAGTAAGCAAGGGCGCCCACGGCCCAGACAGGGGCGACGCCCATGCCCAGCACCGCAGCGACGTTGAGGCGGCCACGCCGCAGGGTGGTCATCCGGCGGAAGCTGACCAGCACCGAACCCAGGACAACGCCCACCAGCGCCGCCGGAAGCACGGCAATGTCCGAGAACACCAGACCGGCCAGGGGGCCGATCAGTCCGGCAACAGCAATGCCCAGCGGAGCCACGATCCGATCCGGCCACCGGATGATGCCGGCGAGCAGGGCGGCTGCGGCGCTCAGGCCGGCCACCAGCACCATTTCCTTGACCCCGTTGAAGCGGGCGGCGGCGATCCAGCCGGCACCCATGCAGTTCAGCAGTACGCCGGCGCTGCAGCCGAGGGTGGATTCGAGTCGCTGGGCCTGGCCGGTGCCGCGGACCAATTGGATGATGAACACGGCGATCACACCGAGGGCGATGAAGGCGGGGGCCCAATCCAGGAACCCAGGCGCGGCGGCGAAGTAGGCCGCGGCTGCAGAGCCGGCACCCGCAATGCCGATGACGGAGGCCAATGTCTTCTTGGCGGGGACTGCCAGGAAATGCGGCCAGCCGATCCCGACGGCGGCGGAAGCGGCGATCCCGATGCCCAGCATGAGCTCGCGGGAACCATAGGTGCCGGCGACGATGGCTGCGAGCGCCACGAGGCCGATTACCCCGATGCTCCAAGACTTCACTGTGCGCCGACCTCAATTCGCTGTGTCTTCCGACCTCCTGCCAATCCTGCCCTATGTGGGGCGAATATGTCGTAATCAGAGGGCTTGGGCGTCACGAATCCCTGACGTGCAAAGGCCTGGTGGGTATACTCGGATTTCAACGGCGCTTCCCGTGGTTCGCACCCGCCACCAAGGGCAGGGCGCCGCAGAATGCCGCTAAAGGCCGGTGGAAACCCGGTTCAGACGCCCAATGATGCGCGGACAGCCCACTGGAGGAACCATGTCGCACATCCTGCTCCTGACGAACAGCACCGGCTCGTCGGTGGACATCCTGCCTGCCCTGGAACTCCTCAACCACCGGGTCCACATCCTGGCCGCCGAGCCCACTGCACTGCTCGATACCGATCCCACGGACATCGTCCTGCTCGACGCCCGCAAGGATCTGGTGGGAGCCCGTTCCCTCACCCAGCTGCTCAAGGCCACCGGCCTGAGCGCCCCCCTCATGCTGATCCTCACGGAAGGCGGGATGGCCGCAGTTTCCTCGGCGTGGGCCGTGGACGACATCGTGCTCGATTCCGCCGGCCCGGCCGAAGTGGAGGCCCGCATCAGGCTGGCGATGGCCCGGGCCGTCCCCGGCGAAGAGGAAAAGCAGAGCGAAATCCGGGCTGCCGGCGTGGTAATCGACGAGGCAAGCTACACCGCCCGTGTGAGCGGCCAGCCGCTTAACCTGACCTTCAAGGAATTCGAACTCCTCAAGTACCTGGCACAGCACCCGGGCCGTGTGTTCACCCGCCAGCAGCTGCTGACCGAGGTGTGGGGCTACGACTACTACGGCGGCACGCGCACCGTTGACGTCCACATCCGACGCCTTCGCGCCAAGCTCGGCGTGGACCACGAGAACCTCATCAGCACGGTGCGCAACGTCGGCTACCGCCTGACACTGGTCCGGCTCCCCGACGATTCGCTCTCGGAAGCCTAGGAACAGCTGCAATAGGAAAAGGCCCGGATTCCTGTGAATCCGGGCCTTTCCTTGTACCGGCTGGCCGGCTTGCGTGGAGGACATACGGGTCGAACGTATCGAGGCCACCCCAATGGTGGATCCCCCTCAGATCCTGCTTCGCAAAGCCGGACGAGATATAGACCTTACACGGCAGGATGGCTGGCCCTCAAATCGGCCGGCGACCGGCCGGCAAATCGGCACCGCATTCAGCCCGGCGAAAGTCCCGGCGGGCGTATAGCCTTGCAGCATGAGTCCTGCGCACCCGGATAACTGGCCCGTTCTCGTCATCAGAGGCGCCGTCGACGACGAGCTCCTGAGGGATTTCCGCACGCTGGCCGCGGCTGCGGCGGAATCGGACGGCAATCCCCCGCTGTCCGAGCAGACCATGGTCACGCTGCGCGGCGCGGACGCCGGCGACCACTCCTTGCTCTCCCTGGCCCTCTACGCCCCGGACGAGGACTCGGATCCCGCCACCGCCCAGGATCTGGCGGGTCTCGCCGTCGTGGTGGAAGCAGCAGACGGCACCGGCGTCCTGGAACTCGCGGTGCATCCCGCCTACCGCACCCAGGGAGTTGCCGGCCGGCTGCTGGGCGCCTTGGGCGAGGCCAGGGGCTTCGCCGGGCTCAGCGCCTGGTCGCATGGAAACCACGAGGCCGCCGCCGAGCTCGCAGCCCGTTTCGGCTACGGACCGGTCCGCGAATTGTGGAAGATGCGGCTGATGTCCTCCACCTCGGAGCTGCCCGACGCCGCCCTCCCGGACGGTGTGGTGCTGCGCGCCTTCGTGCCGGGCCAGGATGAGCCCGCCTGGCTGGCCGCCAACAGGGCGGCGTTCGCGCACCATCCGGAACAGGGCGCCATGACACGGGCCGATCTGGACGCCCGCATGTCCGAGGACTGGTTTGATCCTGCCGGCTTCCTGCTGGCCGTGAACGAAGCCGGGGAGCTGCTGGGCTTCCACTGGACCAAGGTGCATCCGCGGCAGGGCCTGCACCCTGCGATTGGCGAGGTCTACGTGGTGGGCGTGACCCCGGCTGCCCAGGGCATGGGGCTGGGCAAAGCCCTCACCGTTGCGGGCATCAAGCACCTGCAGGAACAGCAACTGCACTCCGTCATGCTCTACGTCGACGCGGACAACACGGCGGCCGTTGCCCTATACCAGAAGCTGGGATTTGTCCGCTGGGATATTGACGTCTTGTACGGTCCATTAACCAAACATTAAGCTTGCCCGGCGGGCGGCGCGAAAGCAGGGCACTTCTGGGATTCGGGCGGGCAAATTGCTTGTAATGTGGGAGGAAACCCGTCCTGAGCTTAGGAGAGACGCCATGCAACCGGACTCCGTCGGTACCACCCGAATCCACGAGAAGGGCCCGGCCCTGCCCGCACGTTTCGGTTCCTCCGAAGTCCCGGCCGCCCGTGCCACCCAGGACCGCATCGACATCCCCGAATTTGCGCCGAACCTGGAGCCGGAGGGCGAGATCACCCCGGACCGGTTCCTGGACCGGGAACTCAGCTGGCTGGCGTTCAACGCCCGCGTGCTCGAACTCGCCGAGGACCCTGAGCTGTTCCTCCTGGAACGCGTGAACTTCCTCTCGATTTTCGCCTCCAACCTGGACGAGTTCTTCATGGTCCGAGTGGCCGGCCTGAAGCGGCGCATCGCCACCGGCCTGGCCGTTCCCTCCCCCGCCGGGCTGAGCCCCATTGAGGTGCTCGAGCAGATCGGCGCGGCAGCCCACAAACTCCAGGAACGCCATGCCCGCGTGTTCGCTGAACAACTCCGCCCGGCCCTGGCCTATGAGCACATCCACCTCATGCACTGGGACGAGCTGGATGAAGACGCCCAGCACCAGCTGAGCACGATGTTCCGGGAGAAAGTCTTCCCCATCCTGACGCCGCTGGCCGTGGACCCGGCCCACCCGTTCCCGTACATTTCGGGGCTCTCGCTCAACCTTGCCGTGGTGGTCCGCAACCCCGTCAGCGACAAGGAACTGTTCGCCAGGGTCAAGGTGCCGGACCAGCTCCCCCGCCTCATCTCGATCGACGGCCCCCGTGCCGGCGCCGTCCCGGGCCGTGTTGCGCGTTTCATCGCCCTCGAGGAAGTCATCGCCGTCCACCTGGACAAGCTCTTCCCCGGCATGGAGGTCCTGGAGCACCACTCCTTCCGCGTCACCCGCAACGAGGACGTCGAGGTTGAAGAAGACGACGCCGAGAACCTCCTGCAGGCCCTGGAGAAGGAACTGCTGCGCCGCCGCTTCGGCCCGCCCGTCCGCCTCGAAGTGACCACGGACATCAACCCGAACATCCGTGCCCTGCTGGTCCGCGAGCTCGGCGTGGAGGAGTCCGAGGTCTACTCGGTCCCTGCTCCCCTGGACCTGCGTGGATTGTCCGTGATCGGCGGGATCGACCGCGCGGACCTGCACTACCCCAAGCACGTCCCGCACACCTCGCGGTACCTCAACGAGTCCGAGACGTCCAAGGCCGCCAATGTCTTCGCCGCCATGCGCCGCCGCGACATCCTGCTGCACCACCCCTACGATTCCTTCTCCACCTCGGTCCAGGCCTTCCTGGAGCAGGCCGCGGCGGACCCCAAGGTGCAGGCCATCAAGCAGACCCTGTACCGCACCTCCGGCGATTCCCCGATCGTGGACGCCCTCATCGATGCGGCCGAAGCCGGCAAGCAGGTGCTGGCCCTGGTGGAGATCAAGGCCCGCTTCGACGAGCAGGCCAACATTTCCTGGGCGCGCAAGCTCGAGCAGGCCGGCGTGCACGTGGTGTACGGCATCGTGGGCCTGAAGACGCACTGCAAGCTCTCCCTGGTAGTGCGCCAGGAAGTCGACGGGCTGCGCCGCTACTGCCACATCGGTACGGGCAACTACCACCCGCGCACGGCCCGCTACTACGAGGACCTGGGCCTGCTGACGTCCAACGAGCAGGTGGGCGAGGACCTTTCCAAGCTCTTCAACCAGCTCTCCGGCTACGCCCCCAAATCCACGTTCAAGCGGCTGCTGGTGGCGCCGCGCTCGGTGCGCTCGGGACTGATCGACAGGATCGAGACCGAGATCCGGAACGCCCGTGCAGGCATCGCCTCCCGCGTGCAGATCAAGGTCAACTCCATGGTTGACGAGGCCATCATCGATGCCCTGTACCGGGCTTCGCAGGCCGGTGTGAAGGTGGATGTGCTGGTCCGCGGCATCTGCTCGCTGCGCCCCGGCGTGCCCGGGCTGAGCGAAAACATCACGGTCCGTTCCGTGCTGGGCAGGTTCCTTGAACACTCCCGCGTGTTCGCCTTCGCCAACGCCAACGACCCCGTGGTCTACATCGGCTCGGCCGACATGATGCACCGCAACCTCGACCGCCGGGTCGAGGCGCTGGTGCAGCTGTCCAACCGCGATGACACCGCACAGGTCCTGGACCTGCTGCGCCGCTACCTGGACCCGGGAACGGCAAGCTGGCACCTGGACAACCAGGGAATCTGGACACGGCACCACCAGGATGAGGACGGCGGCCCGCTGCTGGATCTGCAGTCCTGGCTGCTGGACTCCCGGGCCCGCCAGCGCACGGCCACGCGGCGCTAGGCTGAAGCCTTGAAAAGCGATACCCCCATAGCCGACCAGACCGACCATCCCGGCGAGGCCGTCGCCGTCGTCGCGGCCGGAGCCCTGCCGTGGCGGTTCAACAAAGGCGCCCTCGAGGTGCTTCTGATCCACCGGCCCAGGTACGACGATTGGTCCTGGCCCAAGGGAAAGCTCGACGCCGGCGAAACGGTCCCCGAGTGCGCCGTCCGGGAGGTGGCGGAAGAGATCGGCTTCGAAGGCTCGCTTGGCATTCCGCTGCCGTCCATCCACTACCATGTGACCGCCGGCTTGAAGGTGGTTCATTACTGGGCCGTCCAGGTCAACGGAACGCCGTTGCGCCCCGATGGCAAGGAAGTGGACAGCGTCATGTGGTGCAGCCCCGACAGGGCCGCGGGCTTCCTGAGCAATCCAAGCGACGTGGAGCCCCTCGAGTTCCTGGAGAAGGCCCACATCCGCGGCGAACTGGACACCTGGCCGCTGGTGCTGGTCCGCCATGCGAAGGCCAAGCCGCGGTCCTCGTGGACCAAGGCCGAGGGTGACCGGCCGCTCGCGGCCACGGGACTCCGCCAAGCGATGGCCGTCCAGCGCCTGCTGGACGTCTGGAAGCCGCAGCGCATCGTCACCAGCCCCTGGACGCGCTGCGTGGCCACGATTGCACCGTATGCCAAGGCCAGCGGGGCCAAGGTGAAGCTGGTGGATGCCCTCACCGAGCACAACCACCACCGTTCGCCGAAGAAGACCGCGGCCGCCGTCGAGTCCGTGTTCGACAAGCAGCAGCCCAGCGCCCTCTGCACCCACCGGCCGGCTCTTCCCACGGTCCTGAAGCAGCTTGGCCAGCACATGTCCCCCGTTCTCCGGGAGCTGCTGCCCACGGTTGACCCGTACCTGATCCCGGGTGAAGTGATCGTGTGCCATGTGGTCCGCGGCAGCTCCCGCAAGGTGGTGGCCGTCGAACAGGTCAAGCCCTTCGACGACTAGTTCCACTTCCGTGCATGGCCGGCGGTCCTGCGACCGCCGGCCATGCACCGGGACTCCTGCCGGGCCGGCTGCTGCCGGCTGACTACTGCTGGGCGGGGTCCAGCGGCAGGGGCACGATCGGCTGGTCGTTGGCCGTCAGGTCGATTCCGAAGTCCTTGGCAAACACCAGGCGCGTGTTGGTGTAGACCTTGGGCTGGTTCTCGTCCAGCTCGAAGACACGGGCGCCGCGGAGGCGGTTGCGCTCCGCGCCGCTGAGGCCGTAGGCGCCGAAGCCCGTTCCGGGCGCGTAGCCGAGCTGCACGCCGTAGTAGTTGCCCACGTAGGTGTTGACGTGGTCGTGGCCCACGAAGTACCCGAGCACGTCACCGCGCTCCAGGAACGCGCTGAACAGCCCGGAGTTGATGGGCCCCGGGCACTCAGCTTCGTTGCGCTCGCCCACGATTGAGTGCTTGGTCACTGCACGGGTGTGGTCGGCGGCGGTGCGGGAATCGAGGCTTGAGAACCACATGTTGCGGTGTTCGTGCAGCGCAATGTGGCCCCACATGAGGGACGGGATCTTCTTGCCGTACTTCTGCTCGGTGGCGATCGACTGGTTCCGGTACCAAGTGACCTGGTCCGCACGTACCCAGTCCCACGTCGGATAGCCGGCGAAGTCCTGTCCATCGATCGTCTTGGGTGCATAGCGACCGGTGTCGATCAGCCACAGGCCGAAGGCCGGGTCCTTGGACGTGGAGGACTGGATGAGCAGCTGGGTGTTGGACGTGCCCGTCAGGCCGGGGACGGAGTCCGCGTTGACGTTGTGATCGTAGCTCTGCAGGAATTCGAGCATCTTCGCCTCGGTCATGCCGGTGCGCGACACGGAGTCCTCGTCGTGGTTGCCGAAGGTCACGGCCCAGGTAATGCCGCGGCGCTCCATCGGAAGCACAACGTGGTTCAGCGCCTCCTTGACCTCCAGCTCGGTGTTGCAGTCGCCGTTGATGACATCGCCGTTGATGACCACGAAGTCGGGCTTTTCCTGGTCCAGGGTGCGTTCCATCAGCTCGATGGTCCGCCGGTCGGTCTTCTCGTCGTCCTGCGTGTCGTTGAACTGGACCACCTTGAACTTCCCGTCAGGACGGAAGGCCAGGGTGGGGCGCGGGGCCTTCGGCTTGGGCGCGGCCTGGGCCAGGCCGCCGCTCGCGGCGATGATCCCCATGGCACCGAGCGTGCCCGCTGTGGCCAGGGCAGCCCTGCGGCTGAGGTCGAAGGTGGTTGCTTTGCTGCTCACGGATTCCTCTTCTCGTTTCCGCCCCAGGATTGCGGGGCATTTTCCTGTGAGACCTTAGGTATCCCGAATGGCCGTTCGGTGAGCACAAGGTGAATAAAACGTTTCACTAACCCGCGGCGGCGCGCAACGAGGCAGCGCCGCGCCGCAGTTGCCCCGGAATCCGGCACCAGCCCCCACCGGGAATCCGGCGTTGACCGCCCTGCCTTTGTATCAAATACTTAGTACATTGATACAAAGACTTGGGGGTCATTGTCATGTCGTTTGAGCTGCCGCCGCTGGCTCTGCTCGCCCCGCTGGGCGGGGCCGTTGTTGTCTACCTCTTCCTGCGCTGGGTGGTGTGGGCCCCTCGCGTCGGGGCCAGCGCCGCGACGGTCTCCCAGCACGCCCTCTGGGTAGGAATCATCGGGTGGATGGCCAGCTCGCTCCAGGGCGCCGTCCGCGCGGGACAGATCCCGGCCAATCCAAACCTGGCAAGCGGCTCTTCCACGGCAGCCGATCTGGTCCAGCTTCTGGGCTGGCCCGTCCTGGCCGCGCTGGCCGTCCATGCGATCGGGCAACTGAGCTACCCGGCACCGAAGCAGGCGCGCAGGCATGCGGAACTGGCGGTCCGGAGGATCCGCGACTTCCTGCCCAGGAAGCTTGCCTGGACCACGGCCGGCATCCTTGTGGTGTCTTTGCTGTTCATGGTGCAGATCTCGGCCTTGCCAGGCTTTGACCCTGTGCTGCCGGAGCCGCAGCCAACGCCTGCCACAGGCGGGCCCCTCACCGGCGGCCCGGCCAACGGCGGCCGCGACGGCCGGATCCCGGGCGCCGTACTCGCCGCGTGGCTCGGCGGGGCCCTGCTCGTGCTGGCGGCCGGCACTTGGCTGGTGCTGTGGCTCATCGCCCGGCGCCGGCACCTCGAAACCCTCGACGGCGAGGACAACCGGGCCCTGCGCACCATCGCCATGAACCGGCTGCTGCGCACCGTGTCCACCATCGCGGCGGGCCTCGCCGCCGTCGCCGGGAACTTCGCCCTTGCCACGCCGCCGGGCGTGCTCCCGGACGGACCCGGACTCCCGCTGGCCGGGCTGAACGTCCCGGTCCTCGTCAACCTTGTGGTGCTGCTGGCCATGTGGTGGTGGCATGCCGGCGACTTGCCGTCGCTCGCCGCCGCCAAGGCCGCGGAGCGCGGTACGCCGCTGAGCCACGATCCCGCGGCCCATCCTGCGGCGCGGCTCTCCGCCTCCATCGGCGTGGGCCTGGGCGTGGTGGCCGGGATGCCGCTGCTGGCCGGACTGTTCTTCATCCCGGCGTTGGCAGCCGCCGGCGCGTGGGGCCTGCCCGGCATGGTGGCCTTCGTCGCCGCGCTGCTGCTGCTCGCCATCGCGGCCGGGGAGCTGGTGATCAGGGCCAACTACGGAAAGGCGGATGCACCGGTCGAGTGGCCTGCGCAGCCCGTCTCGCGGGGGCTGCTGGCCACGGCCATCGTGGCGGCGTTCCTGCTGGTATCCGTCCTGGTCATCACAGCCGTGGGCCAGAATGCCCTGTACCAGGCACCCGTCTGGCCCGCCGTCGCGGGGGTGACCGCCGTGGTCCTGGCGGCCGGCGGCGTCGCGCTGCTGGCGGCCCGGTTCCGCCGGGGCGTCCCGGATGCAGGCGGCGGCCACGGCCTGGACGGGGCGCTGCGCGCGATCTCCATGTACCGCATTGTGCGCACGCTCGCCGCCTACTGCCTGTTCCAGGCCGGCCTGGTGCTGATGACCACCAGCCACGCCTTGCCGCCGCTCTTCCGGGACCCCCGAAGCTTCGTTCCCGAGGACGCACCAGCGGCCATTGCGGCCGGCGCGGTGCTTGCCGCCGTGGCCGTGGCCATCGCCATCACCCCCGTCCGCCGCCTGCTCCGGGACCTCCCCGCGCCGGCCGGAAGCCGGAGCGAGGAAGCGTCGCGGTGAGTGCCCGGATCTCCATCGACCTCAGCTCGGCGGTGCCGCCTTACGAGCAGATCCGGGGCCAGATCAGCTCGCTGCTCGCCGTCGGGGTGCTGCCCCCGGGCAGCCGCCTGCCCACCGTCCGCAGCCTCGCGGCGGACCTCGGCATCGCCGCCGGCACCGTCGCGCGGGCGTACAAGGAACTGGAGCAGGCCGGACTGATCGAATCCCGACGGCGGAACGGGACAATCGTCGTCGGGCACCCTGCGGAGCCCGGCAGCACCGCTGCCGCACCGGGCGCTGAGGTGATTGCCGCCGTCGACGGCTTGATCCGCACGGCCCGCGCTGCCGGAGTGGGTGACGAAACGGTCATCGACCTGCTCCGCGGCAGGCTGGCCGGACAAAGTAAGCTGGAGGGGTGAGCACTCCCACCCCTTATGAAGACCTCCTGCGCGACGTCATGGCCAACGGCACGCACAAGTCGGACCGCACCGGCACCGGCACGCGCAGCGTTTTCGGCCGCCAGCTGCGCTTCGACCTCGCCGAGAGCTTCCCGCTCATCACCACCAAGCGGGTGCACTTCAAGTCCGTGGCAGTGGAGCTGCTGTGGTTCCTGCGCGGCGATTCGAACGTGAAATGGATGCAGGAACAGGGCGTCTCCATCTGGGACGAATGGGCGGACGCGGACGGCGAACTGGGCCCGGTGTACGGCGTGCAGTGGCGCAGCTGGCCCACCCCGGACGGTGGCCACATAGACCAGATCGCCGAGCTCATGGCCAACCTGGCTGCGAACCCGGATTCACGCCGGCACATCGTCTCGGCCTGGAACGTGTCCGAGCTCAAGGACATGGCACTGCCGCCATGCCATGCGTTCTTCCAGTTCTACGTGGCGGACGGCAAGCTCTCCTGCCAGCTCTACCAGCGCTCCGCGGACACCTTCCTGGGCGTGCCCTTCAACATCGCCTCCTACGCCCTGCTGACCTGCATGGTTGCCCAGCAGCTGGGCCTGCAGCCGGGCGAGTTCGTCTGGACCGGCGGCGATGTGCACATCTACGACAACCACGTGGAGCAGGTGGGCGAACAGCTCAGCCGCGAACCGTACGAGTACCCGCAGCTGAAGATCCTGCGCAAGCCGGACTCCATTTTCGACTACGCGCTGGAAGACTTCGAAGTGGTCGACTACCGCCACCACCCCACCATCAAGGCACCGATCGCCGTATGAGCACCCCCGACGATTCCACGCCCGGCGCCCTCCCGGAGCTCATCTTCACCGAAGCAACGGCCGCCTCCATGACGGGCATCGGCCTGATCTGGGCACAGACCAGCGGCGGCGTGATCGGCAAGGACGGCGGCATGCCGTGGCACCTGCCGGAGGACCTGAAGCACTTCAGCAAGCTCACCACCGGCCACCCCGTCATCATGGGCCGCAAGACCTGGGAGTCCTTCCCGGCGAAGTACCGCCCCCTGCCGGGCCGGACCAACATCGTGGTCACTCGGCAGAAAGACTGGGCTCAGTCGCCCGAAGCGAGCGGCGCCATCGTGGTCCGCTCCCTCGATGAAGCGCTGCTCGAATCGCAGTTCGCCCCCGGTGGGCAAAAGGTCTGGATCATCGGCGGCGGGGAGATCTTCCGCCAGTCCATGGAGATCGCCAACATCGCCGTGGTGACCATCATCGATTCCGAAAGCAACGGCGATACCTTCGCCCCCGAGCTGGACGAAAACTGGACATTCGACACCATGGTGCCGGCCCAGGGCTGGCTCACCGCCAAGAACGGCACAAACTACCGGTTCACCTCGTGGCGCCGGGCGGAAGGCTAGAAAAGAAATGCTCAAGAAACCCGAAACCCTCTTTGTGCTGGGCTACATGCTGCTGCCGCTGTTCGCGCTGCTGTCCGCGATCGTGGGCCTCACCATGATCCTGGGCGGCAACAAGATCATGGGCATCATCGTGCTGGTGGTCATCACCCAGGTGTTCGCTTTTGGAGCGTTCTTCGCCCTGCGCGCGCGCAAGACCGCCCTGTTGCAGGGGCCCGACACCGGGGAGTAGTTCCGCTGTGCGGCCCCTTTCGTGAAGGGCGCTGCCGTTATCCACAAGCGGCAGAACTCCCCATCGCGGCGGGGACGGCCGGAAGCTAAAGTCGGATGTCAGAATGAAGCTTGACCATTTTGGGGGATGAATTGACAGGCACCTTGTGGGGCGCCGACGTCGCGCAGTTGCGCAGACTGGCGCAGGACTTCGCCAAAGCCTCCGACGCATTGCTTCAGCAGTCGGCGCAGCTGTCGAACCAGATCAACAACAATCCTGCATGGAAGGGCAACGATGCGGCCCGGTTCACGTCTGAATGGAACAGCAGCCACCGTGCTCTCTTGATGCAAACGGCGTCACAACTCATGGCCGGGTCCAAGAAGCTTCTTGAGGACGCCAACCAGCAGGAGCTGGCCAGCGATGCTGCGCCTGGATCAGGTGGCGGACCGATTCCGTCCGGCGGACCGGGCGGCAACGGCGGAGCGAGCGACAACGGCCTCTGGGGGCCCGAGTGGATGGCCGATGAGGACTCTCCGTTCCGTCAGGGCTGGGATGGCTACAACGGCGTGGTCGGGCTCAAGACCGTGCCATACGGCCTCCGCGACATCACACACTTTGCCGGGATGTTCGGCGACGAAATCCGCGATCTTTGGCGGAGCGGTGACCAACTCGGCGCGCTGAGGACAGCTTTCAATTCCCAGCTCTGGGACGTCTCGCAAAGGGCCGACGGCCTTCGCGGCGCGTTCTCAGGCACTGCCGACCTCATCACCGGCAACTTCGGTGACTTCGCGCAGACGGCACGGGGAGCTGACGCGGCCCCGCTGAGCGGCCTGAGCAAATTTGGCCTCAATTCCGCTGGCCATGTCCTGGGCGGACTCGGTGTCGCCTTGGACGGCTTGGACACCGTCAACGCCGTCATGGACGGTGAGACCGGAGACGCCATCAAATCCGGACTCAAAACTGCCCTGGGAGTCGGATCATTCCTGCCTCCTCCCGTTGGCGTGACCTGCATGGTCATCGGCGGCGCCTGGGCTGCCGTGGAACTGATCCCCGGCGCCAAGGACGCGATCGATGACACGTTCGATGCCGTTGGCGATTTTGCGGAAGACACAGCCAAGGACATCGGCGAGGGAGTCAAGAACTTCTTCGGCTTCTGACAGCACTAGAGCAAGGAACCTCGTGGCTACCCTGACCAAAGGTCAAGACACTTCACTCGGCTTTGGCATTGCCGAGATGGCATACATCCTCCAGCTTCAAAGCACGCCGGCAAGTGTGTCCAGCACCCGCTGGCTCCGCTTGGGCGACGAAGCCGAAGACCATGACCTCATCCGCGCCGGCCTCTCTTCCCTGATCGCCCGCGGCCTCGCGAGCGTCGACAAAGAAGGGCAGATCAGCTTTGACCAGCGGGTGGACGTGGTCGCTTACACCCTTGCGGCCGCCGCGCGGTGGACGCAGATCGATCTCCTGCAGAGCGCTGAGCTCGGAGACACGGTCCTTCATGTCGAGTCCGACAAAACCAAGCTCCTGCTTCAGCCGAGGACCATGCAGGCGTGGTTCGCGCTGCCGCAGGACCCCGCGATTTCGGCTGAGGCCGCTGAGGCCTTCCTGGTCCGCGAACACCTCACGGAACACGCCGACGGCGGTGTCCGGCTCCGCACCAGCGGCCCGGAAGGCGATTTCCAGCTCGTGGTGCGCAAAGACACCAGGGGCTGGGTGTGCGCCGCCGTGGACGGCGACACCGTGGGGGCGGAAATTCCCGTTCACGGCGATGCGGATCTTCTTCAGGTACTGGCAGGCTTCCGCTCGGGAACCCTTGGTTCCAATGACTGAGCCGCAGACCTCCATTCGCAGGGGTCCTCGCCGTGAATACTTCTATGCCACAGCGATGGACGACGTCATTCGTGCCTACAAGCCTGAAGAGTGGGGGCTGGGCGGAAACCTGCCATCCGGGAACTACACCACCCGCAGCCCCATCGGATTGGTGGTTGTCATGGTGCTTCTGACAGTGCCGGCAATTCTCGCTCCGGTGATGATGGTCCTCGGAGCCGTGTCCTTGAATCTGGGAATATTCCTTCTGTTCCTTGTCTGCACCGTGCTGTTCACGGGTGGCTGGTTCGTCGGGCTGGGTTCCCTCCGAAGTGAGTCGAAGGCGCGCAAGCTGCGCCGTGCCAAGGGCCTGCCCAAGCCCCGGTACGGTGTCACTGACGACCAAGCGCGCAGGTGGTTCGAGGCACACCCAGGGACCGTGGACATCACCCGGGAGAACTTCCCGGCCAGCACCTACGCGTTCCCGGTTGAACGCCCGAAGGGCTCCGGGGACGGGATCGGCTTCTGACCGGGCCGCGGGTGCCTCCCCTGCCGCCATTCGCACTAGTAGTCCTGTTGCGACTGGTGGATGGTTATCCACAAGCGGCAAACTCCGTATCGCGACAACGGTGGCCAAGGCTAGAGTCACTTGTCAGGACAACGCTTGCTGAGTGTCGAAAAATTGCTGGGTGAACAACTACTGGGCCAGGAGTAAGCGAATGACACCTGATCGTCCCGCCTTCCGGCGACCCGATGGAACACCATACGACCCAAGCCGCTTCAATGTGCGCCAATACGAGGAGCAGTACGGTCCAGGAGGTGTACCGGGGGGCTACTCGATGGCCGCCATTACTCCCCTGCAAAGTCCCACGGCGATCACGGTTCTGGCCGTCATCTTGGTCTTGATGACGGGTGCACCAATCTTTGGAGCCTTCGTAGCGGCAAAATCCGACCCTGGCATGGTGGCCCCCTGCATCATTGTGGCTGCGCTGTTCCTCCTCTTCGCCGTGTGGGGTTTCGTCATCGCCGGACGGCGTCGGCGATGGTTGCGGGAACGCTCACAGAGCCCCAGGACCGACCATGGTGTATGAGCGAGAGCCTGAGCGGCGGAACGATGCGGCGGCCGCTTCGGCGAGGGCCGTCGTCGTGCATTTGCCTGCGTGACGTAACCGACGGCGACAGTTCGCTCCGAAAGTTTAGACTGGTCCAATGACTACAGCAGCTAATCCGTCCGTTGGACTGGTCGGTTGGCGTGGCATGGTCGGTTCCGTCCTGATGCACCGCATGCAGGAAGAGAACGACTTCGCCAACATCAACCCGGTATTTTTCTCCACCTCGAACGCAGGAGGTGCCGCCCCGTCCTTCGCCGATGGGGCAGGCAAGCTCGAGGACGCGTTCGACATTGAGACATTGTCGAAGCTGCCGATTATTGTCACCGCACAGGGCGGCGACTACACCAAGCAGGTCCACGGCGAACTCCGCAGCCGTGGCTGGGACGGCCTCTGGATCGATGCCGCCTCCACGCTGCGCATGAACGACGACTCGATCATCGTGCTGGACCCGATCAACCGCGACGTCATCGACAAGGGCCTCGCAAACGGCACCAAAGACTTCATCGGCGGCAACTGCACCGTGTCCTGCATGCTGATGGGCCTCGGCGGCCTGTTCAAGAACGGGCTGGTCGAGTGGGGCACCTCCATGACCTACCAGGCGGCCTCCGGCGGCGGCGCCCGCCACATGCGCGAGTTGCTCAACCAGTTCGGCACCCTCAACAACGAGGTCAGCAGCGAACTGGACGACCCGGCGTCGGCCATTCTCGAGATTGACCGCAAGGTCCTGGCGCACCAGCGCACCGACATCGACGCCACGCAGTTCGGCGTGCCGCTGGCCGGTTCCCTGATCCCCTGGATCGACGCGGACCTGGGCAACGGCCAGTCCAAGGAAGAGTGGAAGGCCGGGGTGGAAACCAACAAGATCCTGGGCACCTCCGGCGACAGCCAGATCATCATGGACGGCCTGTGCGTCCGCATCGGCGCCATGCGCTCCCACTCCCAGGCACTGACCCTCAAGCTGCGCGAGGACCTGTCCGTCGCGGAGATCGAGAAGCTCCTGGCCGAGGACAACGAATGGGCCAAGGTGGTTCCCAACACCAAGGAAGCCTCCATGGCGGACCTGACCCCTGTGGCTGCTTCCGGAACCCTGGAAATCCCGGTTGGCCGTATCCGCAAGATGGAGATGGGCCCCGAGTACATCAGCGCCTTCACAGTGGGCGACCAGCTCCTGTGGGGTGCGGCCGAGCCGCTGCGCCGCATGCTGAACATCGCCACCGGCAAGCTCTAGCCAACACGCGCAACCGGCCCCGGTTCCACCGCTGAAAAGCGTGGGAA
Organism: Arthrobacter sp. CJ23; assembly: GCF_024741795.1. Classification (NCBI taxonomy): domain Bacteria; kingdom Bacillati; phylum Actinomycetota; class Actinomycetes; order Micrococcales; family Micrococcaceae; genus Arthrobacter; species Arthrobacter sp. CJ23. Next base: position 3,434,359 of record NZ_CP102950.1, read on the forward strand.
CCGGGGCCGATTTCGTTCGTGCGCCGGCTTGGCGCGGCGTCCGGGGCGCGCGGCGTTGGTGCGCCGTCCGGGACGCCGGCCGGGACGCCGGCCGAAGCAGGAGGAAGACCCCCGCCCAGCACGGAAGCCTCCCTCGCTTCCATACTACGAGCCCGGGAATCACCGCTTCCAGTGCCCCGCCGGCCTTTCGGCGCTTCTGCGGCCCTTCAGCGTCCCAGGAAACCGAGGTACTTGGCGGCCTGGAGTTCGAAGGAGCGCTGCGCGGCCGGGCCCAGGGTGCCCTCGAACGGTTCGGGCACCACGGCGGTGCCCTTGCCCGTTCCTTCCCGCGACCACGTACCCACCACCCGGCCACCGGAGACGATCATCCGCTTGAAGACTCCGTTGCCGCCGGGCACCACCTTCTGGGCGTGTTCCGGGGGCAGGACCAGGCTCCGGTCCTGGTAGCCGAGCAGGAATTCGTCGAATCCCGGCAAGGCGAGGAGCGTGCGGGAACCGGGCACGCCGTCGTCGAGCATTGCGGCGGCCTCCGGAGACAGCCAATAGCTGGTGTCCCGGAAAACGAGCTCCACGAGCTGCCCGCTGACGGCGGCCAGCGCCTTCCGAACTTCCGCGAGGGGTATCTGGCTCCACCAGGAAAAGTCGCGTTCGGTGGCGGGTCCGTGGCTGCGCAGGTAGCGGAGCAGGAACTCGGCGATTCCCTCGTCGCGGTCAAGCGTCCGGGATTCGGGGATCCACTCGTCGAAAGCCACGAACAGCTGCTGTCCCAGCGCCCTGCCCGCCGTGCCGGCCGGCGGCCCCTGAACCAGCCAGCCATGCTGGCAGAGGATCCAGAGCAGGTGGATGCCACGCTGGGCCTTGGTGCCTTGGCCGGCCCCTTCAAAGACCTTGAACAGCTCCTCGCGGGTGGCACCGGGAGTTCCGGCGACATGTCCAAGGGCCAGCTCCCGGCAGATCGCGATGTCTGCGGCGTCGATGCCCAGGTCCCGGTGGCGGGCGGTGGCCGAACGCATGGCCCGCTCCGTGGTGATGGCCAGGATCCAGCGCAGCTCTCCGGGCGGCACCAGGTGCAGCGTGCCGCGCATGGGCCACGAGCGGACCACGGTTCCGTTTTCCAGCGCCTCCAACACGTCCGACAACCCCGATCCGGGCACGCGCTGACCCACCGCCCAGAACGCCGAGGCCAGGTCCTGCGCCTGCATCGCGCCCATCTTCGAGACGCACTCAGCCACGCTGCCGAAACCATCCTGCAGACCCTGGCTGGCGAGCCGCAGGCGGCCGATGACCTGGGGTGTGACATGGACTTTCGCGGAAGCTGCCATGGCCCCATCCTAGGGGCCCATGCGGACCATTGGTGTCCTTGATTGCCGGCGGTGCCGGAGCGGTGGAGTCCCATCCCGTCTACGCACACGCGGTTCCCAGCCACCTCGCAGCAGCCGTCACTACAGTGGTGGCATGCTCTTCGGTGACCTGTCCCCGCTCCTGCGGCCCCTGAGCCGGCGTCTGGCGACCGCTGGCTGGTGCTTCACGGCTGCAGGTTTGGCGGCCGGACTGGCCGTGGCGCTTGGAACGGGCGTGAGCCTGCCCCCGGGGATGCAGCTGGTCCAGACAGCAGGGCTCATTGCCACGGCGGCTTCGGCCCTGCTCATCGGCCTCGGAGCGGCATGCCAGCCCACCGCGGGCGCCGAGGAAGTGCCGGAGCCGTGGGCCTACCCGGCCGCCGCATCGCAGGTCCGCAGTTTCCTGCTGGGAGCCATCGTGCTGCTGCTCGGACTGGCCGGCTTTGCGGCCGCAGGGCTGTTCCTGCCCAGCGGGCCGTCTCCGCAGAGCCTGGCGTTCACGCAGATCTTCCTGCAGGGGTCCGTGAGCTGCGGCCTGACGTTCGTGCTCCTGAACAAGGTGCTGCCCCAGGCGGACCGCGAGACGCCGCTGCCCTGACGGTTGGGCGGTCCCGGCAGCGGGCGGCCAGCCGCTTACGCGCAGCGTTAGAGCGCGACGCCGATCAGCAGCGGTTCGGGGTGCAGTTCAATGCCAAAACGCTCAACGACGCCGGCACGCACCGCGCGTGCGACTGCCACCATGTCAGCTGCGCTGGCCGAGCCGCGGTTGGTGATGGCCAGCGTGTGCTTGGTGGAGAGCGAGGCCCGGCCGCCGGAGACGCTGCCGGGCTCGATCCCGAAGCCCTTGCCGAAACCTGCCTGGTCGATCAGCCAGGCCGCGGAAAGTTTCACGAGGTCGTCGGCCCCGGCCGGGTACCGCGGCGCGTTCTCCGGCAGCACGGCGGCTGCCTCGGTGGTGACGATGGGGTTGGTGAAGAAGGATCCCGTGGAATAGGTGTCCCGGTCTGCGGCGTCCAGGACCATGCCCTTGGACGCGCGCAGGCGCAGGACCTCGCGGCGGACATCGTTGGCATAGGCGCGCTTGCCGGCTTCGACGCCGAGGACCCGGGCCAGCTCGGCATAGCGGATGGGGGCGCTCATGCGGCCTAGCGGGAGCTGGAATTCGACCGTCAGTACCACGTAGCGCGGCGAACCTTCCACCGTGGTCTGCTTGAGGATGGAGTCCCTGTACCCGAACTTCAGCTCGGAGCTGGTGAAGGTCTGGACGGCATTGCGTTCTCGGTCCCAGGTCCGCACCGTCGCGATGGTCTGCGAGACGTCGGCACCGTAAGCGCCCACGTTCTGCACCGGCGTGGCGCCGGTGGCCCCGGGAATGCCGGAAAGCGCCTCAAGTCCCGACCATGCGTGCAGGACGGAGTGTTCCACCAGGGCGTCCCAGTTGTGCCCGGCCTGGACCACCACAGAGACTCCCCCGCAGCTGTCCTCGGCCGTGACGGTGAAGCCTTCGGAGGCGACCTTCAGGACGGTGCCCGGGTATCCGTCGTCGGACACCAGCAGATTGGACCCGCCGCCGATGATGAGCAGCTTCTCCCCCGCGGCGTCGGCGGAACGGACGGCCTCGATGATTTCGGCCTCGGTTCCGGCCACCACGTAGTTGCCTGCGGGGCCGCCCACGGCGGCAGTGGTCAGTTCGGAGAGCATCATCTGGGTCACCGAACAAGCTTACGGGGTGCCGGAGCCTGCAAGCTTTCGGCCTGGTCCTTCGTGCCCGTCGTGCCCGCGGCGCCCGCCACCGTGCCCGTGGACCGGTTTCCGGAGCACCGGGGCCAGGAAGAAGCTCAGCGCCTGGAAGAGCAACACGAAAAGCAGGGAGTGGAGGATGCCGACGTGTTCGGCGAGGAAGCCCAGGACGGGCGGGCCGCACAGGAATGCCCCGTACGCGACGGTGGATGCCACGGAGACCCGTGCTGCGGCATGGACGGGATCATCGGCCGCGGCGGACATTCCCACCGGGAAGCCAAGGGATGTGCCCAGGCCCCAAATGCCGAGTCCAACGAACGCGATCCAGGCGGCCGGCGCAAAGACGAAGGTTGTCACGCCCAGAAAGGCCAGCGCCGCGCAGCAACGCATCACGGTGACGCGGCCGAAGCGGTCCAGCAGGAAGGTCCCGGCAAAACGGCCCACGGTCATGAACGTCACAAACACGCCGTAGCCGGCGGCACCCGCCGCCTCGGTTTGTCCGTGGCCGTCGGTCAGCGCCAGGGCGGCCCAGTCGCCGGCAGCGCCTTCGGACAGCGCCAGGCCGAGCAACAGGAGGCCCAGCAAGAGGGTCCGTGGCTCGCGCCACGCCATGGCAACCAAACGCTTGCCGTGCAAGGCCGCCGATTCCGAGGCCAGGGCCGGGTTGATCACGGGCAAGGGGCCCGTGGATGGGTCCTCGAAGGTGTCTGCCCTGCGGTGCTGCACCGGTTTGCCTCCGCGTGTGCCATCCCGGTCCGCACGGAAGGACAGGCTGGCAGTCATCACCGTGGAGATCGCCACGGCGCCCACCAAGCCCAGGTGCCAGGCAACGGAGAGCTGTGCTGCCGCCGCCCATGCGCCCGCGGCGGCACCGGCCACGGTGCCCAGGCTGAAGGAGCCGTGGAGCCATGGCATGACGTGCTTGCCCAGGGCCCGCTCGACGGCGGCACCCTCCACGTTGAGCGCCGTGTTGTAGCAACCGTTGGCCAGGCCCAGAAGGGCGAGACCGCCGGCGGCAACCACAAGGCTGGACAGGACCGAGGTACCGAGGCCCAGGAGCAACAGTCCGCTGCCACTCAGGACGCCGGCAATCCTGGCCACACGGGTTGATCCCAGGCGCAGCACCACGAGCCCCGAGACGGACACCGAGGAAAACGATGCCGCCGTCAGGCACAACAGCATGAGCCCCACCGTGGCCGGGGTGAGATCGAGCCCGTTCCGCACGGCGGGAAGCCGGGAGACCCACGTTGCCGCCGCGATTCCACTGGCACCGTAGGCTGCCATGACAGCAAGACGCCACCTCGCAATTTCTGCTGAGGTGGCGCCCTTGCCGTGGTTCAACGTGCTTTTCAAGGCAGCTTGACGACGGCCTGGGACTTCATGAGCACCTTCAGGCCGGCGGAGACCACCGTGAGGTCGATGCGCGCGGTGCCGGCGTCGGCGTCGAGCGCTCCCACCACGCCGGTGACCTCGATGACCGCGCCGGGCTCGCCGGTGCCTGTGGTGTCGGCGACCAGGACGGGCTTGGTGAAGCGGGTCTGGTAGTCGACCACGGCGGCGGGATCGCCCGCCCAGTCGCTGACCAGCTGCACCGCGGATCCCATGGTGAACATGCCGTGGGCGATGACGCCGGGAAGTTCGACGCCGGTGGCGAAGGCTTCGTTCCAGTGGATCGGGTTGAAGTCGCCGGAGGCGCCTGCGTATTTCACGAGGTCCTGGCGGGTGACCTCAATGCTGCGCGTGCCGATTTCCTGGCCGACTGCCAGTTCTGCAAGGGTGGGGCTCATGGTTACTGTCCCTCTCCGCGGACCAGGATGGACGAGGTGGTGGTGGCAACCTTCTCGCCTGCCACCGTGGAAATCTCCGAGCGGGTGGTGATCATGGCGCCGCCGCCCATGGCGCGGACGCCGTCCACGTGCAGTTCGGCCACCAGCTGGTCGCCGGCGACGATGGCGCGGTGGTGGGTGAAGCGCTGGTCTGCATGGACCACGCGCGAGAAGTCGATGCCGGACTCGGGGTCTTCCACGAGCAGGGCGTCGGCGCGCTGGGCCACGATGATGGCGAAGGTGGGCGGGGCCACGAGGTCCCTGTGGCCGAGGGCCTTGGCGGCCTCCACATCGAAGTGCGCCGGGTTGCTGGCCTTCACGGCCCGGGCGAACTCGCGGATCTTTTCACGGCCGACGTCGTAAACCTCTGCGGCAGGGTAGCTGCGGCCCTGCAGGTCCGGATTGATACTCATGGTCCAACCCTATCGGCCCAGCTGCCCGGACCGCAGCAGCGCTGTCGCCTGTCCGGCATCCGGGATGACATGGGACACATGGCTGCTGATATGATGAATCCATCATATCGTCAAATCAAGGATGGCAAGGACGCCGTGTTTTCAGCAGCCCAAGCACCGCTGTACGAGATCAAAGCCAACCTTTTCAAGGGACTGGCGCACCCCGCCCGGATCAGGGTCCTCGAACTGCTGGCGGCGGCACCCGGCACCACCGCCCCCGTGAGCTATCTCCTGGCAGAAACGGGGCTGGAGGCCTCCCACCTTTCACAGCATCTGGCCACCTTGCGCCGGCACAAGGTGGTCACGTCGTCCCGAACCGCCAACTCGGTGAACTACAGCCTGGCGCACCCGCTCATCGCGGAGCTTCTTGCAATCGCCCGCACCTTCCTGCTGGACAGCCTGGCCGAGTCTCGCGAACAGCTGCAGCTGGCAGAGCAACTGCCTGGCGTCGTCGCCACGGGCCCGGCGCCCGCCAAGTCGTCCTCCCACGACGCGCAAACGGAGAGCGCATCGTGAACATGGCCCTTTTCCGCCGGTTCCTGCCAGCGCGGGCCGACTACTCCGCACTGGGATCCTCGTGGAAAAGTGATCTGCTGGCCGGCGTCACGGTGGGGATCGTCGCGCTGCCGCTGGCCTTGGCCTTCGGCGTCAGTTCCGGGGTCGGCGCAGAAGCCGGCCTGATTACAGCGGTGGTGGCAGGACTGGTGGCCGCGGTGATGGGTGGATCCAATGTGCAGGTCTCCGGACCGACCGGCGCCATGGTGGTGGTACTGGCCCCCATCGTGGCCGCCCACGGGGCGGGAAGCGTGGCCGTGGTGTCCGTCCTGGCCGGGATCATGGTCTGCGTCCTGGGCCTCAGCCGTCTGGGCCGGGCGGTCTCGCTCATCCCCTGGCCGGTAGTTGAAGGGTTCACCCTGGGCATCGCCGCGATCATCTTCCTGCAGCAGGTTCCCTTGGCCACGGGCACGGCCGCCATTCCCGGCCACAATACCCTTCTGGCCGCCTTCGAAGCAGGAGCCCGTGCCAGCGGCCCGGCCGTCTTTCAGACACTGGCCGTTGTCGCTGTGGTGGCCGGAATCATGCTCGCCGTGCCGCGCCTCCACAGGGCGCTCCCGGCGAGCCTCATCGCCGTCGTCCTGGCTACCGCGGCCACAGAACTCCTTGGCCTGGACATCCCGCGCATCGGTAGCCTGCCGCATTCCCTTCCGGTGCCCGGCATCCCGTCTTTTGACCTGGCCTCTTTCGGAAGCCTCCTCATGCCCGCCCTGGCGGTGGCCGCCCTGGCTGCCATCGAGTCCCTGTTGTCCGCCCGGGTCGCCACTGGCCTGATGGGCCCGGACGGCAGGCCCACCGGCCCCTACAGTCCGGACCGCGAGCTCACGGGGCAGGGCCTGGCTTCCATCGCCGCTGGATTCTTCGGGGGCATGCCTGCCACCGGCGCGATCGCCCGGACCGCAGTCAATGTTCGTTCCGGCGCCCGGACCCGTGTGTCGGCCATCGTCCATGCGATCGTGCTGCTGGCCATCATTTACCTCGCTGCCGGCCTGGTGGGACGGATACCGCTGGCAGCCCTGGGCGGGATCCTCATGGTCACGGCGGCGCGCATGGTGTCGACGCGAACCATCTCAGCGATCCTGCGCTCCACCCGTTCTGACGCCGCCGTGTTTGTCATCACCGCCATCATCACGGTCGCCTTTGACCTGATCATCGCCATTGAGATCGGCCTCGCTGCGGCCGCGGTGCTGACGCTGCGCAAGGTGGCCTCCCTGACCGGGGTGCGGCGCGAAGAGATCCAAGGGCCACCCGTGGACGGCGATCAGCACATCGCGGTGTTCACGCTGGACGGCGCGATGTTCTTCGGAGCAGCGGAGCGCGTTCTGCAGGAGATCAGCCAAGTCCGGGACATAGAGGTCGCCATCATCAGGTTGTCACAGCTCAGGATGCTGGATGCTACGGGGGCGCACGCCTTGGTGGATGTTGTCTCGGCATTGGAGCTGCGCGGCATCACGGTGCTTATCAAGGGCATCCAGGCCGAGCACCTGTCACTGGTCACGAACGTGGGGGTTATCAGGTCCCTCCGGCACCATAAGCATCTGTTCGCAGAACTGGAGCCAGCCGTTGAACACGCCCGGAGCCATGTGCGAAGAAACGAACGCGCCAAGGACACGGCGACGTGATGGGGCGCTGCGGCACGGGGTGGCGTGCGGTTACTTCTTGTAGCCCTTGCGGATTTGCTGCCCGCGGTACACGAGGCCCACGACGTGCAGCACCAGGCCCGCTCCGATCACGGCCAGCGAGGCCATGGCCAGGCCCTGGTTCTGGGAGGTGTTGGCCACGATGTTGAGGATGATCCCGACGGCGATGAGCCCCATGGCGCCGAAAACCAGCGTCTTGTAGGCGGTGGACGCGGTGGCCCAGAATTCGTTCAGCACCGTCCAAGTGTACTGGTGCGGTGTGGACTCCCGCGTTCAGAAGAGGGAGTCCTGCAGGGCCGGGATCTCGGTGTGGTGGTCCCCGAACTCGATCCGGCGGCCCTTGAGGGCGCCGAGATCGGCCACGAAGTCACCCTCCACCGGCACGCCGGCCGCATCAGGGAGCATGGCCAGGGCGATGGCCCCGGAGAGTGAACGGATCTCGAGGCCGTGCCCGCCGCCGTCGAACGCTGCGGGGTAGGCAAGCCTGCGGCCCGGGCCGCAGAGTTCCCGCGCGAGGGCCGGCCGTTGCCACTCTTCCTCCACGACGGCGAAGCCTGTCATGGCCAGGCCGGCAAGGAGCTCGCGCACGCGGGCGGCTGCCTGCTTGTTGACGGCGGAAAGTTCGACGGCTGGACGCGGCTCCAGCAGCGCGGCGGCCTTTCCGGCGGAGCGGACCTGCTGGACGAGGCCCAGCTCGCGGGTGGCCAGGTCCTCGAGCACCCGGACCACCCGGCCATCCTCGGCATGGGCAACGTAGGAGGCGTGGACGGCTCCCTGTTCGGCCAGCCGGTTCCACTTGCGCGGGGCCGAGGCCGTGCCGATCTTGGTGGCGCCGCCGGCGAACGTGGCAACGTAGAGCCAGTGCGGCTGCATGAGGTAGGCGCGCAGACCGGCGGGCACGGGGCCGCCCCGGTGGAAGTCATGCATGAGCCGGGAGTCGTCGCGGGCGAAGCAGGGGCCGCACTGCTTGCCGCGGACGGCCGGTGCACGGTCCTTGCACGGGACGTGCGTGCGCTCCCCCGGCCCGTGGACCTTGACATGGCCCAGGCACCACAGGCCGGGAAGGATGCGCAGTCCAAGGCGGGAAGCCGCGGACAGCGGAACCGCGGTGCGTCCACCGGACGGTGACTGGAGCTGCAACGCCGGCAGACCGCCGTCGGGCGCGTCCTGGTCCGGCGGACCGTTCCAGGAAACGCCGTGGACCAGCAGTTCTGCAGCTTCCATGGCTACAGGGAAGGCTGGACCCCGAAGGCCACGGCAAGCTTCATGATCTTCTCGGCGCGGCCCAGGCGCGGGAGGTCCGAGCCATCGCGGATCACGCGGCCGTTGGCCTCGAAGTCGTTCATGAAGTCGGTGGCCCAGGCGACGTCGGACGGCGTGGGGCTGATGACCTCGTTGATGATCTTGGTCTGGTCGATGGCCAGGCACAGCTTGCCGGTCATGCCCATGGCGACCGTGATGCCCGTCTGCTCGCGCAGGATGGGGTGGTTGGTGCCGACGGTGGGGCCATCGATGGGGCCCGGCAGGTTGCCCACGCGGCTGGCGACAACCAGCTTGGCGCGGGGGTAGGCCATGGCTTCCGGGGTGGCCGCCATGCCGGTGTCGCGGCGGAAGTCGCCGGAACCGAAGGCCAGGCGGAAGGCACCCTGGGCGCGCGCGATGTGGTTGGCTTCCTCGATGCCCAGGGCGGACTCCACCAGGGCAACCACCGGGGTCTTGCCGTCCATGCGGTGGAAGGACTCGGTGACCTGGTCCGCGGATTCGGTCTTCGCGAGCATGACGCCCAGCAGGCCGGGCGTGCCGCGGAGTCCGGCGAGGTCATCGGCCCAGAACGGGCTGGTGGCATCGTTGATGCGGACCCAGGCCTTGCCGCCGGCGGTCAGCCAGTTGATGACGTTGTGGCGCGCGGCGTCCTTCTGCGAGGGGTCCACGGCGTCTTCGATGTCAAGGATGATGGCGTCCGCCCGCGAGCTGGCCGATTCGTCGAAGAGTTCCGTCTTCATGGCGTTCACGAGGAGCCAGGAGCGGGCGATTTCGGCGGGAATGTTGCGGGTAGGCCGTACAGAAGCGGCGGCGGTGCTAGACGTCATGTATCTACCGTATCCGCCCAGCCGCCGCCGCGCCGAAGAAATCGGCCCGCGTGTGAGTAGCAATACGAACTAAAGGCGATATGACCGGGGTGCGGCGGGATTCAGCGGCTCCCGGCGGCCTTCAGCGCGCCTCACCGGGCAAGGATATCCAGCAGCCTCCTGAAGTCGCTGCAGCCTGACCCGTCCGGCTGGCAGGCGTGCTTCTCGGTGATCATGGCGGTGTCCAGTCGATTGATGGAGAAGCTGGACAGCGTCCAGCCCAGCGGCGGGTCGATGGCCGGTTCGCTGTTCGGTGCGACCTCGACCACCCTGTTGGTGCCCAGCAAGCCGGCAAGGGCCGACGTGGCTGCCAGGCAATCCGGTCCAGCCTGGTTGTCGTCTCCGGTGGCCGGCACGGGTGGTGCGGCCGGCACGGGTTCCGTGGCGGGCACGGGCAGCTCGCAGACACCGGCACCCTCCTGGAGCCGCTGCTTCCAGGCGGCGGCATCGGACTGCGCGTCCTTTGCCTTGATCCCGGCCAGGGGGACGGCGAGTTCGGAAACCGGCTTCGGGATGGCGCGTGCGACGTCGGATCCCGGCGAGTTGCGGATGTAGACGAAGATCGGAACAACGAAGGAGTCCTGCGCCGCCTCCACCCGGGTGAGCCGCTGGGCCAATGGCGTTGAGAGTTCCACGTCCCTGTTGTGCTGCGCCACCACCGCTCTGAGCTCCCACCACAGGTCGGCAATGGTGCCCAGGCCGGATCCTTCCGCATAGCCGCCGTCGATGGCCTGCAGTGACGACGCAAGGCCCAGGTCATCCGGGCATGAAGGCTTCTGACCCGCGGGGCCGTCCCCGGGGTAGAAGACCCTGCCGGCCGGGGAAATGATCGGGAACCTGGCAGACAGGCCCACAGCGGTGGACCAGTTGAGATGCGTGTTGCAGAACTGCCCGGCTTCCAGGAGATCCAGGGTGACGGGTTGGCCTTCAGTCGCCGTGCACCCCGGTTTCCGGGGATCCGGCGTTGCCGCGGTGAGATCGAGGTGGCCGACGAGCAGCCGGCAGCCGGACCCTGTCGCCGTGGAATTGAGAAGAAGGGCCCCTGCAGGCCCACGCGTGGAAACGTCGAAAGGTTCGCCCAGTTTGCCTGCCTGCGACTCCCAGATGGTTTCCATCAGCCCCGCGCGGTCGTGCCACTGCCAGCCGGCGCCTTGGTCCGTGGGCAACATGACGCCCACACCTCCGGCCACCAGATCCCCCACAATGGCCCCCGCCACGCCTGCGGCCAGGGCATCGGGCGCCGCGACGGCGTCCACGGTCCGGACCATGTCGGGTCCTGAACCGTAGAGGTCCACCAGGGCCAGCCCCAAGGAGCCACCACTGACTCCGCTCGAAGCCAGCGTGGCCACGGGCCCGCAACCGGCGTCGGCGTTCGCCAGTTCGGCAAAGACCCGGGCCGTCCAGCTGGCCGCCCGGATGCCCCCGCCCTCGGACGCGACCAGCAGCATGGGCCTGACGCCCTTTCCCCCGCCCGTATCTTGCTCGCAGGGCTTGCTTGTTCCCAGCCACTCTGCGAACCGGCCCTGAATGTCCAGACGTACGGCCTGCGTCGCTTCCCCTGGCTGACGCAAGGCATGGACCTGCGCGTTTCCCCCGTTGATCTGGCCGATGGCCAGGATCACTGCGAGGAGGGTCAGGACGGGGTTGGCGGTGAATCCCATGAGCTGGAAGATCTCGAGCGGCTTCTGCTCCTGGACCTGGACGATCAGGAAGCCGAGGACCAGGGCCCACGATCCCACGCCTCCCACGGCGGTGGCGGACACTCCGATGAAGCCGGTCACGGGTCCGGGCAGGACGGCCAGGGCCGTCAGGAAGAGCACGGCGAGAACGAAAAGCGCGAGCAGCCACTTCCTGAAAGCGTCCGGCGGTCCCCCGCTCGGATTCAGCCATGCGGACAACGCGCCCATGCCTTTGCCGGATGGTGCCCGCTTCATGATCCGCCGGACAACGAACGCCTTGAAGGGGTATGCCGCCACGGCCTGGAGCGCGCCGAAGGCCAGGAAGAACACGGCCCAGCCGATGCGCGCACTGTCCTGCTGGGCCGGCACGTCCGCTTGGATCAGCCCGTTCACTACAGGGCCGGCGAAGGACCTGACGCCCGCGAGTCCCGCGACCGCCAGCAGCGCGACGGCGAGGTTGTCGCCGCCGCACCAGGCATCCAGGGCGCGTTCCCGGTCCTGGGTGACGGGAGCCAGCGCCGGAGAGGGAAGCCACACGGACAGGGCGGGCAGCGCCAGTGGAGGAAGCACGAACAGCAGGATCTGGAACCAGGCGAGTTGCCCGTTGCCGACCGTAGCCCAGATGATCCCGGCCAGGACGGCCACCGGACCGATCAGCCACCACAGGCGGCTGGGCGGGTCGTTGGGAACCTTGCCCAGCTCCCACAGCTGCCAGGCCAGATCGGAACGCCGTCGGCCCAGGACAAACAATCCGATGGTCACCACGACCACCACAACGGCCGTGCTCAGCCAGCTGGGGCTGAACGGCCCTTCCACGGCCCAGAGCCGCTGGGAATCGGGCATCTGGTCATTGACCCCGGGAATGGGCAGCAGTGCCAGGACCGCGATCAACGCCACCACGGCGGCCGACAAACGCTGGAAATGCAGCGTCAGCGCGATCCTTCGAATCCCACGCAGGATCCGCGTCCGCACCCCCGGAACCAGCAGGCAGCACAGCAGGAAGAGGATCACCGCGAGCCATTTGGCGAGCGCCACCCACGCGAGGGGATCTCCGGCCCAGGACGCGCGGTGTTGCTGCACGTCCGCGGCACCGATGAACAGCAGGCCTGCTTCGGCCAGCTCCGCGAGCGCAATGATCCCGGCGAGAGTTCCCAGTTGCCAGCGCGGCCGGACCAGGCGCCACAGAAGCCAGACGTAGCTGGCAGCGAAGAGGAGGTCCAGGCTTGCATGGATGCGGATCAGGACCGACAGCCGCGGCCCGTCCTGCGGATCCAGCCGGCTCCAGATCTCCCAGCTGTCCCGGCTTTCGAAGGCGGCCGCCCCGACCACGTCCGCGATGCGCCTGCTCTCGCCGGATACGATCAGCCCGCCAACGAGCCGGTCCACCTCCGCCATGGCCAGCCACAGGGCCAGTGCGGCCATGAGCCAGGTGGCGGTTTTCCAGCGGAGCACCCGTTCATGGGCTTCCGGCTCCACCGCGTCGGCTGCCGCCGCCGTCATGGGGATGCTTTCCCAGACGAAGCTTTCTTGTAGGCGCGCTCGCCCATCACCCAGGTCTCGTCGACGGCGCGGTCATCGCCCACCATCATGATGCCGAACAGCAGTTCGGCCGCCGTCGCGATGTCCTGCGGGCCGCCGTCCGCCGCGAAGAGGCTCATGTGCCAGGCAGTGCCCGGAGGTCCGCCGTTCCAGTCGAGCACCACGAAGTCGGCCTCCTTGCCGGCGTCGAAATTGCCCACCAGATGGTCAAGGTACAGGGCCTCGGCCCCGCCCTTGGTGATGGAGTAGAAGGCCCGGTAAGGCGAGAGCTTGTTGCGTTCCGATTCGGCCAGGTCCTGCTGCCGTGGATCGATGCTGCCGTCCAGGACGGTGCTGTTCAGCATGCCCACCTTGTAGGCCTCCTCCAGGGTGTTCAGGAGGCTGAAGCGGTTCCCGCCGCCCACGTCGGTCCCCATGGTCATCAGCACCCGGTGCTCTGGGTCCGTGGCGCGGCCGAGGCGGAACAGGCCGCTGCCCAGGTAGAGGTTCGAACCGGCGCAGAACGTCACCGCGGCACCGGCGGCGGAGAGCCGCCGGAACTCGTCGTCGGTGAGCCAGACACCGTGCCCGCCGGTGAATCTGGGGCCAACCAACCCGAACTTCTCGTACACGGCAAGGTAGTCGGCACAGTCCCCGAACATCGCCGCCACGCCGCGGATCTCGGCCGGGTTCTCCGAGATGTGCGTGTGCACCCAGAGTCCGGGATGCTCCGTCTTGAGCCTGCGGCAGGCCTCCAGCAGCTCCTCCGAGGCGCCGAAGGCAAAGCGGGGCGTGATCGCGTAGAGGTTCCGCCCCGCCCCGTGGTACTTCCGGATGAGCGCCGTGCTTTCGGCGTAGAAGTCCTCGGGCGAAATGGTGAACCAGTCCGGGGCGTTCCGGTCGATGCCGGTGATGCCCGTGATCACCCTCATGTTCCGGCGCGCGGCCTCCTCGAAGACTTCTTCGGCACAGACGGCGGTGCTGGTGGTGAAGGCCTGGCACGTGGTGGTTCCTGAGGCCAGCAGGTTGTCGAAGAAGTGCGAAACGCCTTCCTTCGCGTAGCCGCGGTCACGGTACTTGCGTTCCTCGGGGAAGACCCATTTCTTCAGCCACGGCAGCAGCTGTTCCCCGTAGGCGCCCAGGATGCGGGTCTGCGGAACGTGGATGTGGCCGTCGATGAATCCGGGCAGGATGACGCGGTCCCGGATTTCGATGGTCTCCACGCCCCGGTACGTCCCGGAGAGTTCGGCATACGGACCGAAGGCGGTGATGATCCCGTCCTCGATGACCAGGAGTCCGTCGGCGAAGAAGCGGGCCGCGTCCTGCTCATGTCCCACGTGCTTCCACGGATCGTCGATGAAGTCCAGGAAGGTTCCCCGGATCGCTTTCTGGGACATGGCACTGGTCCTGACTCTCGAAGGGACATCGAGCAGCAAAGCAGCCCTCGGCCCGCGTCCACGATCCCCGTTGCCGCGGTCCGGCGGCTTGGTGCCCATCGTGACACAGCCGCACCTCCCCGGGAAGACCCGGGAGGGACGCCTTTCCTGACGTTCGGAGACCTCCCGTGAAGCCCGGCCGACGCACGGCGCCGCACCGCGACATGTGTCATCAGATTGCCCCGGATGGCGCCCGGTTTCCCGCCGTTTCCCGGGATTTCCCGCGGTTTCCGGGCGTTACTTGCGGGCTTCCCAGCCGCCCCCGGGATGCGCTTACATCGTTCCCACCGGCAAGCACAACCGCACCGGACCAACCACATCCCCTCCCCGGAAAGTAGCTCCCATGAAACTGCACCTGCCCCTGCTGAGCGTCGCGGCCGCCGTCGTACTTGCGCTGACGGTGTCCGGCTGCGGCGGAGCTGCCGAGGCGGGCAGCGCCGCGCAGGCCGGCACGGAGGTCAAGGAACTCCGCTACCAGGGTTCGGCCAACAACGTTACGCTCCCCGAACTGGCACAGGACCTCGGGTACCTGGGCGACGTCAGCCTCAAATGGGTGGGCAACACCACCAGCGGCCCGCAGGACATCCAGTCGGCGGCCACCAACCAGACGGACATCGGCGGCGCGTTCGCCGGGGCCGTGGTGAAGCTCATCGAGGCCGGCGCCCCGGTCACGGCCGTGGTCAACTACTACGGCTCGGACACCAAGACCTTCAGCGGCTACTACGTCAAAGCCGACAGCCCCATCAAGGCGCCCCGTGACCTGATCGGCAAGAAGATCGCCGTCAACACCCTGGGCGCGCACCACGAAGCCGTCATCAACAGCTACCTGAGCAAGAACGGCCTCAGCCAGGACGAGATCAAGCAGGTCCAGCTGGTGCCGCTGGCACCCAACGACACCGAGGAAGCCATCCGGCGCGGACAGGTGGACGCGGGCACCCTGGGCAGCGTGCTGCAGGACCGGGCCGTCGAGGCGGGCGGGCTGCGCTCGCTGTTCAGCGACGTGGAGCTCTTTGGATCATTCGCCGGTGGCCAGATCGTGCTCCGCAACGACTTCCTGGAGAAGAACCCCACCACGGCGCGGACGTTTACCACGGCCATTGCCAAGGCCATCAAGTGGGAGACCGAAACGCCGCGGGAGGAAGTGATCGCCCGCTTCAAGAAGATCATCGAGGCCCGCGGCCGCAATGAAAGCACCGCCAACCTGCAGTACTGGAAGAGCCCGGGCGTGCCGGACAACGGCGTGATCCAGGACCAGGACTTCACCCGCTGGGCCACCTGGCTCAAGACCAGCGGGATCGTCAAGAGCGATCTCAGCACCGCCAAGTACTACACCAACAAGTTCAACGGACTCGCGCCTGAAAACGCGAAGAAGGGATAGCCATGACCGCCAAGATCAGCCTCCGCGGCGTGAGCAAACAGTTCACCGTCCGGCCCGGGAAGGGTTCCGGGACCCGCTCCGGGACCACCGCAAGCACGACCCTCACCGCCATCGAGTCGCTCAGCCTGGACGTGCGCGACGGCGAGTTCCTCACCCTGGTGGGACCCAGCGGCTCCGGCAAGACCACCCTCCTGGACCTGCTCGCGGGACTCTCCAGCCCGACGTCGGGCGAGGTCCTGGTGGACGGCAAGCCCGTCACCGGGCCGGGCAAGGACCGGGCCGTGGTGTTCCAGCAGTACGCGCTCTTCCCTTGGCGCACGGCCTCCGCCAATGTGTCGATCGGGCTGGAAGGCAAGGGCGCGGACGGCAGGAAGCTGAACCGCCGCGAGCGCGCGGCGAAGGCCCGGGAGTACCTGGAGCTGGTGGGCCTGGCCGGTTTCGAGGACCGTTACCCGCATGAGTTGTCCGGCGGTATGAAGCAGCGCGTGGCCATTGCACGGAGCCTCGCCTATGAGCCGGATGTCCTCCTGATGGACGAGCCGTTCGCGGCCCTCGACGCCCAGACCCGCGAACAGCTGCAGGACGAGCTGCTGCGGATCTGGAAGGCCACAGGCAAGACCGTCGTGTTTATCACCCACGGCATCGACGAGGCCGTGTACCTGGGCCAGCGCGTGGCAGTGCTCAGTGCCCGTCCCGGCCGGCTCAAGGAAATCGTGGAGGTTGACATCCCGGACCGGGATGGCGCGGACGACATCCGCTCGCACCCCGCCTTCGTGGAGCAGCGCCACAAGGTGTGGACGCTGCTGCACGACGAGGTCCGGCTGGCCCAGGACGCCGGGCACCGCAAGATCCTCCCGGACGGCACCGCCCCGGACGAACCGTCCTCCGCCACCCATGAATCCCTTCCCGAAAGGAGCGCCGCCTGATGAGCGCAACACTGATCCGCGAGCCCCAGGCACCGGCCGCACCCCCGGCGGCGGCCGCCGTCGGGCCCTCCGCTCCGGCCGGCCGGCCCGCACAGCAGCGCACGACGGCGGTGCTTGCCGCCGCGGGGACCGCCGCCGCCCGCGCGGGTTCCCTCGTGTGGAAGTCCGCTGCCATCCTGGCCTTCCTGGCGCTCTGGGAGCTGGGGCCGACGTACCTGGCGAGCCCGTCCACGCGGGTCTTCCTTCCGCCGCTGCATGAGGTGCTCGCGGCGTGGGGCAGGCTCTTCGAAACCGGGTCCATCCAGGGGCACATCGCGGCGAGCCTCACCCGCTCGGTGACCGGCTTCGGCGCGGCGCTGGCGGCCGGCGTCTCCCTGGGCCTGCTCATTGCCTGGTACGGGCGGCTGAACGCCGTGCTCAACCCGCTGCTGGAACTGTTCCGCAACACCGCGGCGCTGGCCCTGCTTCCCGTGTTCACGCTGCTGCTGGGCATCGGGGAGGAATCCAAGATCAGCATCGTGGCCTATGCGGCGTTCTTCCCCGTGCTGCTCAACACGATCGCCGGTGTGAAGACCGTGGACCCGCTGCTCATCCGGGCAGCCCGATCCCTGGGCCTGAACAGCTTCCGGCTCTTCCAGAAGGTCATCCTGCCCTCGGCGGTGCCCACCATCTTCACGGGCATCCGGATGGCCGGAACCGCGTCCATCCTGGTGCTCGTCGCCGCGGAAATGGTGGGGGCCAAGGCCGGGCTCGGCTACCTGATCGTCAACGCGCAGAGCAGCTTCCTGATCCCGGACATGTACGCCGGCATCCTCACGGTCTCGCTGCTGGGCCTGGCCGTGAACTTCCTGCTGGTCGCCCTGGAACGGCACTTCTCCCGCTGGCGGACCGCCGTCGGGGCCGACGCCGCCTGAGCACTGCTTTCCCCGGTTCCCCGGCTTTCCCCGGTTTCCCCGCGGCGCCCGCCGCAACCATCACAACAGTAAGGAAAGAACAATGTCCGTCACTACCGAAACCAAGCTCGAATTCGCCAAGCTCGGCTCCCGCATCGGCGCCGAAATCCGCGGCTTCGACCTCAGCGGAGAGCTCAGCGAGGACACCGTCGCCCAGATCCGGGCCGCCCTGAACGAGCACAAGGCCTTGGTGTTCCGCGAGGCCAACATCAGCTCCGACGAAGCCCAGGTGGCGTTCGCCAGCCACTTCGGCCCGCTCACCAAGGCCCACCCCACCGTGGCGTCCGTGGAGGGCGAGGAGAACGTCCTGCCCGTGGACAGCGAGAACGGTTCGGCCAACAACTGGCACACGGACGTCACGTTCGTGGTCAATCCGCCGCAGGCCTCCACGCTGCGCAGCATCGACCTTCCCGCCTACGGCGGCGAAACCCTGATTGCGTCCTCGGCCGGCGCGTACGCCGACCTGCCGGAGGAGCTGCGGAACTTCGCGGACACCCTGTGGGCCATCCACACCAACGACTACGACTACTCCGTGCCCAAGAACCTTGAGCACAAGAACGCCGAGGAGCGCCGGCAGGAATTCACCCGGCTGAAGTTCGAAACCGCCCACCCCGTGGTGCGGGTCCACCCCCTGACCGGAGAGCGCGGATTGTTCATTGGGGGCTTCGCGCAACGGCTCAGGATCGTGGGCCTGTCCAACACGGAATCGAAGGACATCATCCGGCTGCTGCAGGCCTATGTGACCCGTCCCGAGAACGTGGTGCGCGTGAACTGGGAGCCCAACCAGCTGGTGCTCTTCGACAACCGCATCACCCAGCACTACGCCCCGGACAACTACGACGGCCAGCCGCGCAAGCTCAACCGCGTGACCATCGCCGGCGACATCCCCGTGGGCGTGGACGGCAAGCCGAGCCAGGCGCTCAAGGGCGATTCGACCACGTACTCCCCAACGGTCCCGGCGCCGGCTGCGGCAGCCGCGTAGCGGGCGGATTTAGCACACATGTGTTGTTGTAGCAGCTCCCGTTTCCCATCTGGGTCGCATTTGTTGTCGTTTTCAGCGTTCATAACGACAACAAATGCGACCCAGTTGGGTTAAACGGCGCTTAGGGGAGGTCGCCGCCGCGCGCCGCGATCCACAGCCCGTACCACTCGGCACGGGTCATGGCCGAGGCCACGGCCTCGGCGTCCGCGCACGCCGCGATCCGTCCCGGGTTGGAGGTGCCGATCACCGGGGAAATGCGCGCCGGGTGCTTCATGAGCCAGCCCAGCAGCACCGCCTCGGCCGTGGCGCCCTTCTCCGCCGCCAGCGCGGCGACCATGGCAGCGGTGGCGGTGTCGGCCGCCGTCGGGCTGTCCGACGGCGAGCCGGAGTACCGGCCCTGGGCCAGCGAACCGTAGGCCTGCAGTTCGATCCCGTCCCGCTGACAGTGCTCCAGCGTCCCGTGCGGGAAGCTGTGGGCGAGGCCGTCGTCGTGGTTGACCAGCACGGTGCTTTCCAGCCAGGCGCGGCGGAACAGGCTCATTTCCAGCTGGTTGGCCACGATCGGCACGCCAAGGTGGTCCTGCAGGTAGCCGATCTGGGCTCCGGACATGTTGGACACGCCCAGCTGCCGCACCTTGCCTTCCGCGATCAGCTGCCCGACGGCGCCCGCCACCTCGCGCACGTCCAAGAGCGGATCCGGGCGGTGCAGCATCAGGATGTCCACGTAGTCCGTGCGGAGCCTTTGCAGGCTGCCGTTCACCCGCTCCAGGATGCCGTGCCGGCTCAGATCGTAGTGCGTGGCCAGGCCCCGTTCACCGAGCCGGATCCCGCACTTGGTCTGCAGCTGGATGGCATCCCGGAGGCCGGGCGTGCTGGCCAGGACCTCGCCGAAGGCGGCCTCGGACTTGCCGCCGCGGTAGATGTCGGCGTGGTCGAACAAGGCGATGCCGATGGCCCGGGCTGCATCAATGGCGGCAGCGGCCTCGTCGACCTCGGCCGCGCCGTAACCGTCGGTGCCCCAGGGGCCGCCGAGGCCCATGCACCCGTAGATGAGGCGGCCGGACGCGTGTTCGCTGTGTGCAGTCATTGTTGAACTCTTTCACTTGATGCCGTCCGAGTCACTGCATGACGCCGGACACGCCGGTGGCGGCGCCCCGTCAAGGGCGCCGCCACGCTTTGTTGTCTCGTAGGGAAGGGTCAGCCGAGCAGCCAGGCCGTGGTGTTGGCCGGCAGCCTGCCGGCCTCAAGCGGGCCGCTGCTCTCGACGACGGTTCCTTGCGGGAGTGCCACGGCCTTGGTGCCGAAGTTGGTCACCGACTGCCAGCCGTTGGGGCGGGCGAAGTGCAGCACGTCCGCGCTGGCGGTGGGGAGCCATTCCAGTTCCTCGGCGGCCTGCAGTTCCGAGCGCAGCTCCAGGGCCTTGCGGTACAGCTCCAGGGTGGAGCCGTCCACGCCGTCCTGGGCCTCAACGGAATAACCTGCAAACCATTCCGGCTGCGGCAGGTGCGCCTTGCCCTCGCCGAAGCCGTAGGAGGCGCCGTGCGTGGTCCAGGGCAGCGGCACGCGGCAGCCGTCACGGCCGATCTCCACGCCCGGGTTGCGGAAGAAGGACGGGTCCTGGCGCTCGGCGTCGGGGATCGCGGCAACCTCCTGCAGCCCCAGTTCCTCGCCCTGGTACAGGTAGGCGGAACCGGGCAGGGCGAACATCAGCAGCGATGCGGCCCGGGCGCGGCGCAGGCCGAGCTCGATGTCGAGCTCCTCGGCCGGGGCGCCGGCCAGCAGCCATGCCTTGCCGTCCTGGCCCTTGGGTTCCTTCGCGGTGACGTCCTGGGCGGCGTTGGTCCCCTGGGCGGCCGTGCCGCTGCCCTTGGGCAGTCCGTAGCGCGTGGCATGGCGGACCACATCGTGGTTGGAGAACACCCAGGTGGAGGATGCCCCCGTGTCCTTGGCGGCCACGAGGTTGTCAGTGATGATCTTCTTGAACTTGGATGCCTCGAAGTCGGCCTGCAGGAGGTCGAAGTTGAACGCCTGGCCCAGCCCTTCGGGGCTCGCGTAGCGGGCGCGGCGGCTCTCATGGACCCAGGCCTCGGCCACCGCGGTGCGCGGCGGGTTGTACTCGTTGAAGAGCTTGCGCCACTCGGCGTAGACCTCGTGGACCTCGTTGCGGTCCCAGAACGGGTGGGAGCCGTCGACGAAGCCGTCGCCGCCGGCGCTCTTCGCCTCAAGCTCGGCCGTGCTCGGCAGCGGCTCGGACAGGTCCTTGGTCAGCGCGTGGGCCACGTCGATGCGAAAGCCGTCCACGCCGCGGTCGGACCAGAAGCGCAGGGTCTTCAGGAAGTCCTCGCGGACCTCCGGGTTGGCCCAGTTGAAGTCGGGCTGTTCCTTGGCGAAGATGTGCATGTACCACTGGCCCGGTGTGCCGTCCGGCTCGGTGATGCGCTCCCAGGCCGGGCCACCGAACACGGATTCCCAGTCGGCCGGCGGCAGTTCGCCGTTGGCGCCCTTGCCGTCGCGGAAGATGTAGCGTTCACGGGCGGCCGAGCCCTTCGGCGAGGCGAGGGCTTCCTTGAACCATTCGTGCCGGTCCGAGGAGTGGTTCGGGACGATGTCGGCCACCAATTTGATGCCCGCGGCGTGCAGGGCAGCCACCATCTCGTCGAAGTCCTCAAGGGTTCCGAGTTTCGGGTCCACGTTACGGTAATCGTCCACGTCGTAGCCGCCGTCAGCGAGGGCTGACGGGTAGAAGGGGCTCAGCCAGGCGGCGTCGATCCCCAGTTCCTTCAGGTACGGGACCTTGGCGGTGATGCCCTTGATGTCGCCCAGGCCGTCGCCGTTGGAGTCGGAGAAGCTGCGCGGGTAGATCTGGTAGACCGCGGCCTGGCGCCACCAGTTGGGATCGGCCATGCGCTCGGAGTCGGTGGGGTGTGCCAGGTGGGCGGTGGTGGACAAGAAGATGCTTCTTTCTCGAGTGGGAGTTCGGATGGTTATTGTGTTGCCCGGATGCCGGATGTTCCGGATCAGCCCTTGACGGCGCCCTGCGTGACGCCTTCCATGACCCAGCGCTGCGTAAACAGATAGGCGACGATGGCCGGTGACATTGCCATCAGGTAGGACGCGAAGGACACGTGGTAGTTGTTGCTGAATTGCGTCTGGAACAGGTTTTGCCGTACCGGAAGGGTCTGCAGTGCCGGGTCGGAGATGATGAGCGAAGGCATCATGAAGTCATTCCAGGCATAGAGGAACGCGAAGATGCCGACTGTTGCACTCATGGGGGCCAGCAGCGGGAAGATCAGCTTCCAGAACGTCTGCCAGGTCGTCGCGCCGTCGATACGGGCGCTCTCTTCCAGCTCCATGGGGATCGAGCGCAGGAATGCCGTGAACAGCAGCACACTGAAGCTCAGCTGGAACATCGTGGCGAGCAGAATCACGCCCATAGGGTTGTCCAGGCCCAAGCGACCGGTGAGTTGGATTTGCGGCAGCGCTACGACCGGGAACGGGATGAACATGGCGGCGAGCAGGTAGAAGAACGAGTAGCGGAAGAGCCGGCGTTCCCAGTTGCGCACGATCGCGTAGGAAGCGAATGCGGCCAGAACGATTGTCGCGACGACGGTCCCGGCGGTCACCAGCAGTGACATGGCGGCGCCGACGGGGAAGTTCGTCAGCGTCCAGGCCTGCACGAAACCGTCGATGCTGAATGGTGCGGGGAACGAGAAGGCGTTGCCGTCGACCGCTTGTCCTTGGGTCTTGAAGGCCATGGAGAGCGTGACGTACAGCGGAAGGAGCACAGTGACCGAACACAGGATAAGGATGGTGGTGCCGGACCAGTTCACCCGCTCCATCTTCGATTTCGACGGTCGTCGCCCGCGTCCGGCGGTGACGGTCGAGGGGGTGGAGAGGTCTTCGGCGGCGAGGGTGGATTGTTGGGTCATCAGAGTGCGTTCCGTCCGCGAGTCAGCGAAAGCTGCAGGAGAGAGATGAGGATTGCGACGACGAAGAAGATGGTCGCGTTGGCCATCTGGTAGGCGTAGTCGCCGCCGTTGAAGCCTGAGATGACCGTCATTGAGATGCTTCGCGTTGACGTTCCCGGGCCGCCGGCTGTCAGGCCGACGATGATGTCGTACGCGTTGAGGAACCCTTTGAAGCCGAGAATGATGTTGATGACTACATAGCCGGCTACAAGGGGCGCTGTGATCTTCAGGAGTTGCTGGAACTTGCCTGCACCATCGATCTCCGCGGCCTCATACACGTCGGCGGGAATCGAGAGGAGACCTGCGATGTAGATAAGCAGCGCCCCGGGCACCGCCTGCCAGGCCGTGACAATCACGATTGCGATCCACGCGAGGTTGGGGTTGGCCAGCAGGCTTGTCTCCAGCCACGGGATGCCGGCGGCCGCGCCTGCCGCGGGCAGAGAGTTCGAGAAGAGGAAATTGAAGACGTACGCGATGATGATGCCGGAGACCACCATTGGAATGACAAAGACTGCCCGCAGGCCCGTCTTCATCCGGATGCGCGAGTTGAGTCCGATTGCGAGGAGGAATGCGATCACGTTCACCACAAGCACGGTGACGATCGAGAATCCGAAGGTGAACAAGTAGCTCTGCAGAATCGCGGGATCGCTGAAGATCGCAATGTAGTTGGTCAGGCCGTTGAACTCCCAGTCACCGATCCCGATTGAATCGGTGAAGCTGAAGAAGATGCCGATGATGCCGGGAATCGTGATTGCAAGAGTGAACAGCACGAGACTGGGCAGCAGGAACAGGTAGTAGATCGGTTCGACCCGCCGCTTGCTGCGACGCACCTGGCGATCCCTTCCTGGTCTGATCGATGTGGTGGTGGACATGTGTCTGGCTCCTTCTTCTGCTCTACTGGCGGAACGCCAGCCGAGCCCAGTCCGCGTCGAGTGTGCGAAGGGTGGATGCAGGATCAGCGCCGAACACGACCGCCTGCGTGTAGTTGAAGATCGGGATCGTGCGGGGCACCAGCACCGAGGGACCTTGGTAGACCTGGCCCTTGTGGTAGTACTCAACCATCCCCTGGACCCGGGGGTCCGTGGCACCTGAGGCGTCCGCCGTCGGGGTGAAACCCAACTGCGACGCGTTGTAGGCGTCGATGATTTCCGGCCGGTACAGGTACTCAAGGAAGTCGTGCGCGGCGTCCTTGTGCTTGGATGCCTCCGGAATCCACGCCGCGAGATCGACGTTGACGCGTACGCGCAAGTCGTTGGAATCATCGGTCATCGGCAACGGAAAGGTTCCAAGCTTGAGGTCGGGAGACGTCTTGGCAATCTCGCCGAACGCCCAAGGGCCCTGCAGGTACATGGCGGCCTTGCCTTGCGCAAACGCGAGGTTGCCGTCAGCGTAGCCTCGGCTCGAGGCATCCTTGTTGACATAGGTGCCTGCGAGCTTCAGCATCTTCCCGACAGGCTCTTCGAAGTCCTTCTGGAAGGACACAGCCGAGTCCGGCCCGACCTTCGTGCCTTCCTCGGTGAGCTTCTTGAAGAAATCGATGGTGTCGAGCTGACCACCTACCGAGTAGTCGAACCACCCTTGGCCGATCGTCCAGTCGTCCTTCCACGTGGCGTAGAACGGTGCCACGCCGGCGGCCTGCAGCTTGTCACACGCCGCGATCAACTCACTCCAGGTCTTCGGTACCTCGATGCCGTGCGCGTCGAAGATCTCCTTGTTGTAGATCACGGAGGACGCCATGATCGAATACGGCAAGGCGCTGGTTCGGCCAGGATATGACCCGTACTGCTCCATCAGCGGCTTCAGGTCCGGACGGACACGGCCGGCGGCATCGGTTCCCGACAGGTCACTCAGGGCACCGCGCTGCACGAACCGGGAGGTTTCCATGTTGTAGTTCGCCAGTGCGATGTCGGGCGGGTTGCCGCGAACGAAACTCGCGGAGACAACGTCGACCCCTGAGGTGTCCATGACAACCGTGGTCTTGTCCTGCGAGGCGTTGTAGTCGGCGACGAGCTTCGTCATGAAACCGATGGCCTCCCGCTTGCTGAACGTGAACCGGATGGTCTCCCTGCCCGAGTCCACTGTGCAGCCCGAGAGGAGACCGGCGAGCAGGACCAGACCGAGACCCATCGCTGCAGTGCGCATGGCGTGCGTTAGTTTCACAGACTCCCTTGTCCCTTCGTCATGCGGCCTCGACAGCCGCGTTTATATGTCGAGTAAATTTTCGCTCCGAATAAACTCTCGATGAGTAATATTGGCATGAGAGCCGGAGAAAGGGCAATACCCGTGTCGAAATACGCTCCTGATGTCGCTGGGCGCCCATCGAGCCGTGACACCGTCCTTGCCTATGCCTGGGACGCCGGCGAGTTCACCGCCGGCGAGGCCCTGGAGAATGTGGGCCTCACCCGCTCAACCACGATCGAGGCCCTCGACGCACTGGTGGAGATCGGCCTGCTGAAGGAACTCCCGAACGCCCGAGTTGCCGGGAAGTACCGAACAGGGCGGCCATCGCGCCGGTTTTGCCTGCGAAGCACAGCGGGCGTCGTGGTGGGCGTGGACGCCGGTCGCGAACACCTCGCAGTCAAAGTCGCGGACTTCGGCGGCACCGAGCTCTCACAGCTTCGGCAGGCTCTCGACCCCGAGCACGACTCCGCCGAAGAACGGCGAAGCCAGATCGACGCGGCGGTCGGTGCCGCGCTCAGCCAGGCGGGCCGGTCCCGCAGCGAGGTCCTCGCCATCTGCGCCGGGGTGCCGGCTCCGGTGGACCGTCACGGGCGGTCGCCGGTTCATCCGGATGGCTTCTGGGGGCGCATGAATCCGGATCTGGTTGATCTTCTTGCCGAATGGGCGCCTCTCGTCAGGGTGGACAACGACGCATCGCTGGCGGCGGTCGCCGAGGGAAAATCGGGTGCTGCCGCAGGGTGCAACGATTACGTTGCCCTCCTGGCAGGCGCCCGTCTGGGCTCGGGCGTGGTGGTCGATGGCCGCCTCCTCCGCGGCGCCCACGGCGGCGTGGGGGAAATGATCGCCTTCGACCACGTCGTCGGAGTCGGAGCCGCGCACGGTCTTGGGCACCGCGCCGCTGAATGGGCCCGCGACGCGATCGCCGCCGGGGCCGTCGATCCGAACGGCGCCATGGCCCAGGTGCCGCCCGAGTCCCTTGACGGCCGCGCCGTGTTGGAGCTGGCCGCGCAGGGCGACCCCGACGCCGGACGCGTCGTGGCGCGCGTCGGAGCCATGCTCGCCCGGGTGGTGAGCGTGCTCGGAAGCA
The DNA here is from genome assembly GCF_024741795.1 of Arthrobacter sp. CJ23. Taxonomy (NCBI): domain Bacteria; kingdom Bacillati; phylum Actinomycetota; class Actinomycetes; order Micrococcales; family Micrococcaceae; genus Arthrobacter; species Arthrobacter sp. CJ23. The sequence goes on from NZ_CP102950.1 coordinate 3,460,149, forward strand.
TGTACGATCCGCAGCGGGTCATCATCTGCGGCGCGGTCTCGGCGGGTGTGAGTTCGATAGTGGAAGCAGCCCGCCGCGCCCTTCCGGACGACCTCCACCTCCCGGCGCCGGACATCATGGTCTCTGAACTCGGAGCCGACGTGGTTGTACAAGGTGCGGTGACCGCCGCAGGATTGCTGGCCAAGGACCACGCGCTGGATATCTGGCACGCACGATCAGAGGCTCGAGCCAGCAGCTGATGCACGGGGCCGTTTTCTGGTCCGGCATGGAGTTTTCTAGTCCGGCATGGACATGGTGCGCAGGTCCAGCTGCCGCAGCACCCGGTCCGCCACCTCAGGGTCCATTCCCGGCTCGCTGCGCGCGTCCAGGACCTCGCGGCGGGCGGCGTCCAGCGCGATGGTCTGCACGGCAATGGCCAACTCCCGGCCGCGCTGCCGCTTCTCCGCCGCGGATTCGTTCTTCAGGGACCCGTCCAGCAGCTCGGAGTGCAGCCGCCGCATCTTTTCCTTGACCAGCGCCACCTTCTCCGCCGGCAGCTCCTTCATCAGCTCGTGGTCCTTCAGCGCCGAAGTGGCGGCGGTCTGGGCGCGCCGGGCCAGCAGCCGGGCGGCATCCTTCTCATGGGAGCCGTCCTCGGAGGCCTTCAGGACGCGCATGAGCCACGGCAGCGTCAGGCCCGGGAGGACCAGGGTGGCCAGCAGCACGGCGCAGGAGATGACCAGGATTTCGTGCCGGGCCGGGAAGTCGCTGCCGTCCGTGAGCGTTACCGGGAGGGCCAGCGCCAGGGCGAGCGTGGCCAGGCCGCGCATGCCGCACCACGTCAGGATCAGCACTTCCGTGGGCGAGGTGGGCTGCAGCAGGTTCCTGCGCTTGCGCGCCGTGAGCGCCAGCAGGCCCAGCCACAGGAAGCGGACCACGAAGACCAGCACGCACACCACCACGGCCACCCCGAGCATGCCGAAAATCGCGGTGCCTTCGTCCCGGATGACCTGGCGGATCTCCAGCCCCACCAGGCCGAAGGCCAGGCCGGTGGCTAGCAACTCCACCACGTCCCAGAAGGCCGTGCGGGTGATGCGCTCGGCGGCGTCCTGGGGGCGGGCGTGCCGCTGCAGTTCCAGCGCCGTGACGACGACGGCCACCACGCCTGAGGCGTGCAGCTCTTCCGCGAGGATGTAGGCGGCGAAGGGCACCACCAGGGTGACCGCGCTGCGCGCCACCATGGCCGTGACCAGCCGGTTGATGAGCTTGGTCAACCAGCCCATGGCGATGCCGATGACCACGGCCAGGGCCGCGCCCACCACGAACTGGAAGATGACGTCCGGGCCCACGCGCGTCCCGGACACGGTGGCTGCCACGGCCGCCTGGAAGATGACGATGGCCGCGGCGTCGTTGAACAGGCCCTCGCTCTGGAGCACGGTGATGAGGCGGCGGGGCATGTGCACGCGGCCGGCCACGGATTCCACGGCCACCGGGTCCGGCGGGGCCACCATGGCACCCAGGGCGATCGCCGCCGGGATCCCGATGCCCGGGATCATGAGCCAAGCGGCACCGGCCACCACCGCCGTGGAGACCACCACCAGGGCAACGGCCATCAGCAGGAGCGTGCGCCAGCGGACCCTGAACACGGCCCAGGAACTCTTCTGCGCCGTGGCGAACAGCAGCGGCGGCAGGAAGATCGGCAGTATCAGCTCCGGGGAAATCTCGAACTCCGGGAAGCCGGGGATGAACGTCAGGGCCGCGGCCAGGAGCAGCATCAACACCGGATACGGCAGCCGGAGCCGGTCCCCCAGGCCCACCGCCACCACCGTGGCAAGCAGCAATCCAACAATCAGCGCCAACTGGTCCATGTTCCCGTTTTCCCCAGACGTCGTAGTGGCCACGCCGCGGCACAGGCCCCGGGACGTGCTCTACCAACATATCCCGGGGTGGGTGTCACTCCGCTGTGAGTGCCTCCACCACGTCCACAGTTCCATCCTTGAAGGTGATGGTCCGGTGGACGGTCTCCGGGAGTTCCAGGACGGCCGCGGCCACAAGGGCCACATTCGCCCGGGACGTCTGCGTGCCGTTGCCTGGGTTTTCGGGATCCGTCTCGATGAGCCCCGTTGCCGGCTCCCCGGTCAGCGTCCCGGGCCCCAGCACCGTCCAGTCGAGGCCGGTGGCGCGGAGGTATTCGTCGGCCGCCGCCTTCGCCTCCGCGTAGGCGAAGAAGCTGTGGCTCTCCGGGACGCCGTGGCCGGGTCCCGCGCCCAGATAGGACACCATGACATACCGCCCGACGCCGGCCAGCGCCGCGGCGTCCATGGAGCGGATGGCGGCGTCCCGGTCCACGGCATACGTCCGGGCGGGATTCCCGCCGCCGGCACCGGCGCTCCACACCACGGCGTCCTGGCCGCCGAGCGCAGCGGCGATCTCCGTCGTCGTCGAGTTTTCAACGTCCAGGACCACCGGGGCTGCGCCGGTGGCAGTGACATCCGGCACATGCTGGGGATTCCGGACGAACGAGGTGACGGAGTGTCCTTCATCGCTGAGGATCCTGGACAGAAGCATGGCCACCTTGCCGTGGCCTCCGATGATCGCAATTTTCGGCATGCCCACATTCTGGCAGCAGGCGACGACAAAAAAGACCCCGCAGAAGAATCTGCGGGGTCTTGCCCTGTAGCCCACCACCTTGGCTGACGACTGCGCATCGTCCGCGAAGAGCTGGGCATCGTCAAACGCACCCCGGCGGCGACCTTCAGGGTGTTCTGGATCCAGTACGGTGCCGATTGCGGTTAGCGCCCTATTGGGACGGTGGAGAGACCGGCGGATCATCGAGAAGGACTTAGCCCGCTACTGGCGGACCTCCAAGTAGTTTTTCTCCGAATAGCCGCACGCGAGGCCGGCTCCGCTCACTCCTTCTTAGGCGCAAGCGACAGCGATGGACTACGTGGCCGCAAGATCGCGTTCACGGATGAGACCGAACGGAACATCCGGTGTGAGCGCCACCGTAAATCTCGAAAAGTCGTGGCGCGTGACCAGGATCCCTTGGCGTTTGTCCTCCGCCGCACATTCTGCAGCCATCTGTACGGCCATGTTCAATTCAATGTCCCGTTGGGTTGGGTTCGTGACGATGATGTCGGCAACGATTTGTTGTCGCATAATTGCTTCCCTGTTGAGGTCGGTGCCTTGGACGGAAGCTGTCTTAGAGAGACGTTTCCAGCGAGTAGACACGGGTCTCCCAGGGGCGGAGTTCCTTTGTCGCATTGCTGGCTTCCTGGTAGTTGCCAAGTATCAGTGTTGCGTCCTTCCATTCCGTGCCGACAACAACCTGCTGGTTCTGGCCGGAGAGGTTGGATAGGACGAGAAGCTGGTCGTTTTGATACGCGCGGGTGTAGGCGTAGACATGGGAATGGTCTTCGAGCAGCGGTGTGAAATCTCCGTACGCAACGACGGGCAGGCTGTGCCTGACACGGATCAGCTTCTGGAAGTAGTTGAAGACGGAATCGGCATCGGAATACTGCCTTTCAGCGTTGACCCGCCCGTGGTTGGGGTTGACTGCGAGCCAGGGCGTACCCGTGGTGAATCCGGCGTTGGCCGTGGCATCCCATTGCATGGGTGTTCGGGCGTTGTCGCGGCTCATGCTGCGCAGTGAGGCCAAGACAGCTGACGGGTCAGCTCCGTTCTGGCAGGCTTCCCGGTAGTGGTTGATCGATTCGAGGTCCCGGAACTGGTCTATCGAGGTGAAGGGGTAGTTTGTCATTCCCAGCTCTTCTCCCTGATAGATATAGGGGGTTCCGCGCTGCAGGTGCAGCATGGTTGCCAGGGCCTTGGCGGATCGCTCCCAGTGGTCAAGGTCGTCGCCGAAGCGGGACACGGCGCGGGGCTGGTCGTGGTTGTTCAGGTACAGGCTGTTCCAGCCTCTTTGCCCGAGCTGGGTCTGCCATTGGCTGAGGGATGCTTTGAGTTTTTTCGCGTCGAAGGGCTGGACGTCGAATTTGTTGGTCCCATGGTCAAGGGAGACGTGTTCGAATTGGAACACCATGTCCACTTCTCGCCGGGCCGGGTCTGTGAAGAGGATGGCGTCCTGCCAGGTGACGCCCGGCATTTCGCCAACGGTGAGGTATTCTCCGGTCCGTCCGTCGAATACTTCCTGGTGCATTTCCTGAAGGAATTCGTGAATGCGGGGTCCGCTGGCGAAGTATGGGAACCCGTCGCCGTAGGTGTCCCCGTTCTTCTTGCCGTCCGGGAGGGCGACGTCTTTGGAGATGAAGTTGATGACGTCCATGCGGAAGCCGTCAACGCCGCGGTCGAGCCACCAGGACATCATGTCGTAGACGGCGCGCCGGACTTCGGGGTTCTCCCAGTTCAGGTCGGGTTGTTTCCGGTCAAAGAGGTGCAGGTAGTATTCCTGGCTTGTCTCGTCCCAGCTCCAGGTGGGTCCTGAGAAGAATGATTGCCAGTTCGTTGGTTCGGATCCTGGCTGGCCAGGGGTGGTTCCGTTGCGTGCAGGGCGCCACCAGTACCAGTCTCGTTTCGGGTTGTCCTTGGAGGAGCGTGACTCCTTGAACCAGGGGTGTTCGTCGGATGTGTGGTTGACCACCAGATCCATGACCAGCTTCATTCCACGGTCATGGACGGCTGATAGCAGCTCCTCGAAGTCTTCCATCGTGCCGAATGCCGGGTCTATGGCCCGGTAGTCGCTGATGTCGTAGCCGTTGTCGGCCTGCGGTGACTGGTAGATGGGCGACAACCAGATGACATCGACTCCAAGCAGCTGCAGATGGTCCAGCCTTGCAGTGATGCCTTTGAGGTCTCCGATTCCGTCGCCGTTGGAATCCGCGAAGCTTCGGGGATAAATCTGGTAGACGACGGCCGATTTCCACCAGCTGCTGGTCGACGCTGGGTGAAATGCCGTGGCCTCGGCGACGGATTCGATGCTGGACATGTCGTGTTCTTTCTGTAGCTTGCGTGGTGTCCCGGCCTGGGCGGGGACACCACGCTGACGTTGCTTGGATTGTTGGCAGTGCCGCGGGTTACTGGAGCAATTCTTCCGGCCGGTAGGGCTCAAGCGACGCCCCAGCGTGCGGCTTGGTTGGCTTGTCCTTGCCGGGCTTCCCGTTCTGCTCCAGGTAGACGAAGCTCCAGGCATCGAGCTGTGGAACGGTGAAGCTGACGTAGCGTCCGCCGGCGTCGGTCCCGATCACGAACGGGAGGGTTTCACTGGCTCCCTGGTTGTGGTCAGGGCTTGCGATCTTCACCGAACTGGGATCGGCATTGGCCCCGATGTAGTACTTGACGGGAAGGTTTGCCTGGGTCGGGATGGTGCTCTTCGGCCCTTCCCTCCAAGTGCCGCTGTTTCCCAGGAGGTTGATCAGGTGGATGACATCGGTGTTGCCGTTGCGCATGACGTTGGTCCAGATGGCGTTCGCGGTTCCGTCGTTGCTTGTGGGCTTTCCGGTGATGGTGACGGGGTTCGTCTGAGGATCGACCTGCTTCAGATCCGGCCCGTAGAGGACGTTCTCGTAGGCGGTGATGACGTCGTAGTAGGTGTTCATCCATTCTTCGAGTTCGACGCTCATCTGCTTGGAGTGATCCAGGAAGTAGGGAGCGGCGAGCTTCTGGTTGTCCTGGCCCATTTCGATCTGGGTCGCTCCATTGGCAGCAATTGCCGCGTTCGCAAGCTGAACAGAGGGGGTGTCGAAGGTACCCAGGGTCAGGCTGTCCAGGTTGATGTAGCCTGCGTCGTCGTTCTCCACGGAGATCTTCACGGTGTGTTGGCCCGCGTCGAGGTGGGTGAAGAGCGAGGCGTCATGCTTGTAGTCGTCCCAGCCGTTTGTGCTTTGCATCCTGAATTTGCCCAGCACGACACCATCAACGGTGACGGTGCGGGTCGCCGTGGTGGGGGTGCCGTTGGTGTAGGCCGGGACGAGGCCGTATCGGCGGGATTCGGTGGCGTTGACGGTGAACGTGACGGAGTCCCCGGGCTGTCCGAAGGCGTCCACGAAACCGGTCCCGGTGTAGCCGGGGTGGTTGTTGTTGGTGTTGGTTCCGCCGGCAAGGGCGGCGTTTTCGGCTTCGTAGCGGTCGCCGGTGTTGCTGTTGTAATTCTCGTAGGCGGCGATGATGGCGGGTTTTCCTCCGGAGAGCTCCCGCTGCCCGTTCAGGTAGGCCTTGACCTGGGCATAGCTCTCGTGGTTTTCCCACAGTTCTGAGTAGAGGTAGTCGCTTTCGGACGCGGCCAAAGCGTCGCCGCCGAAGCCGTCCACGGCGTTGAAGCCGACAACTTTTCCGTCGGTCTTCTTCAGCGCCTTCTTGGTTTTGCCGACGAGGTCTGCAAAGGCATTAGGAAGGTTGACCCGCTGGCCGTTGATGTCCTGCATGCCGCCGTCGACTTCTCCGCCGGGCGCGTTCTTGCCCCAGTTGCCCAATTGGTCCAGATGGGTGCCATCGAAGCCCATGGTCTTGACCTGGTCGACGTATTCGGCGGTGATGTGGTCCTGCCATCCGGGGTTGGCCGGGTTCATGATCCACAGGTTGGTTTCGGGCCGGTTCTGTATCATCTGGAATTTCCAGTCACTGCCGCTGTCGGCGTACTGCAGGCGCCAGTCCGGGCTGACTCCGTGCTCCTGGAATCCCTCCAGGGCCGCGTAGCTCATGCTGTACGGCAGGGCGGCAACGTTCTTGTCGTGGGCGTCATCGATGTAGGACTTGACGGTGGAGGGTGCGATAACGTCACCGTTCCAGGCGGTCCAGCTGTCGACAAGGCTTCCGTCGGCATTGCGTTCGACTGGCTTTTCGTGCCGCCACATCCAGTCGTAGAACTGCAGGGCGTTGAGGTGGTATTTGCGGGTCAGTTCGGTGACGACGTTCCCGCGTTCCTGGTCGCTTACGTCGGCCCCGTAGTCGTGGAGGTAGCCCATGCGGGGGAAGTGGGTCCAGTCGCTGGAGACATCCAGCGCGGTGGCTGTGGCGTCGCCCGGGGCTTTGACCTCAACCAGGTATCCGCTGAAGTCTTTGGCTGGCGGCGTGACGTCCCAGGTGATGGTCTTCTCCTCGCCGGCCTGCACCTGGGTCTGAACGGTCCCGGTGGCTACCTGGACTCCGAGATGGGTCAGGGTGAAGGTGACGGGACCGGACCATGCGGTGTGGGCGGTGAGCTTGGCCGTTACCGTGACCTTCTGCCCGGGTTGGTATCGGCCGAAGTCGGTGTAGGCGTCTAGCAGGTCGACCTCTCCGCTGGCGACGGCGGGAGCGGCCGGCACAAGGGCCAGGCTTGCCGCCGCCAGGGCGCAGGCCGCTGCGGCGAGCCGGCTTGGTTTGGCGAATCGCAAAGTGATACTCCTTCTTTCTGGGGGCGGGTGCTAGGGCTCGACCAGGACGGTCTGCCAGATGTGGGGTTCGGGGAGGTGCGCGATCGCGTATTCGCCGTCAGCTGTCACGTGCACGTCGGTGAGGCGCGCGCAGCGATCGGGGTCCGCCACGCGGACCCGGGGAAGCCTGTTCCCGGTGGTCCGGAGCCGGAGGGTGCCTGAGCCGATGGGTGCGGGAGCGGGACGGGCTGCGTCCCAGAGCGTGTGGTCCTGCCCGGCGAGGTTGATGAGGTGAAGGACGAGTTTGCCGTCGATTTCGGTCACGCGGCGCCATACGGCTCCGGGGGTGGGTTCTTCCGTGACAGGGGTGTCCTCGAAGTGGACGTCGAGGGCTTCGTTGTAGTCGCCGACCCAGGCCCCGGTGACCTCGACGGTGGCGGGGTTCAGAAGAAGTTCATCGTGCTCGACGAGGTAGTCGTACCATCGCTGCAGGAGGGACTGCGTCGACGGCGCCGTCTTGTGGTTGCGCACGTAGTAGGGGTCGACGAGGATCCTGTCTGCTTCTCCGGCTAGGAGCTGGGTTGCTCCATGCGAGAAGAGGGTGGCCATCGTGTAGGCGGTGGCGGTGTCGCTCTCGGCTGCCGGTGCTGAGTCGTAGACGTGCTGGTACGCGGCGATAACAATGGGCTTTTCGGCGGATGCGGCGCGGGCACGCGTGACGACCTTCGCCAGGGAACCCAGCGTGGTGTGGGGCGCCCAGACTTCAATGTATATCGCGTCCTGGTCCGTGGCGGCCGTTGCCCAGGTGGGGAAATCATTGACGTTGTTGAAGACCAGTCGCGCGCCCGGGGCACCCCGTCTGGAAGCGTCAATAACGGTCGGGAAGGACTCGGACAGGTCGACCTCCTTGCCGTCGGGCAGAACCGCACGGCGGGGGTAGCCGTACTGGTCGAGGTGGAAGCCGTGGAATCCTACTTCTTCGACGGACCTGTTCAGTTCCTTGGCGAAGTGTTCGATCCACTGGGGGTCGGCTGGGTCGATGATGTTGAGGAAGTCGCCAAGTCCGTACGGCTGGCCGTCGGCTTGAAGGAGGGCCGCGTGCTTCCACTGGTCCCATTCCTGCGGCCCGACTGCGTACACAGCGGCGTATCCAATGGCGTCCGTACCGGTGTTGCCGAGTTCTTCAATGAGCTTCCGGACCGTGGCAAGGGATACGGGCTGGTCAAGTGCGTCACGGTAGTCCTCTCCCCCGCCGAGCAGGTCGGCGTGACGGTAGGCCCAGTCGTAGAACTGGATGCCGTTCAGGTGAAGACGGCGAACGTTTTCCAGCACGGCGTTGATGTCCCGGTCGGGTGTGTAGGAAGCGACGAAGCCGTAGCGCAGCCGGCTTCGGGGATTGTCGGTGACGAGGACCCCGGTACGCGCGGTTCCGGTACTCGTGGTCAGTTCGATGCCGTATCCCCCGGAAGGGAGCGGACCCAGGGAAAGGACCCCGTCGTCGGCGGGCGTGACTTCGCTCAGAAGTTCGCCGAGATGCCAGGTTCGAAGCATTGAGCCTGGGGTGCACCCGCGTAATTCGACGGTGACCTCTTCCGAGGGCAGGTAAAGGCTGCGTACGGGAATCAGGTCTGGCACAGGGTGGGGCGTGGCGATGGGCATGGGGATGCTGTCTCCAAGATCGGATTGATAGGTCAAGGCAGTATGGAACCGGTCACGATTTGAGGGCGCCGCTGGTCAGACCGGAGACGATTTGGCGTTGGAAAACGATGTAGACGATGATGACCGGCACCACCGCGATGACTGAGCCGGCGAAAACCAGTCCCCAGCTCGTGGCGTGCTGCCCCTGGAAGAGGGCCAGCCCGATCGGCAGTGTGCGTTGAGCCACGTCGTTGATGACGGTCAGTGCCCATACAAACTCGTCCCAACTGCCAAGGAAGGTGAAGATCGCGGAGGTGGCGAGGGCAGGTTTCGCCAGCGGCAGGGCCAGGCTCCAGAACCTCCGCCAGGGACCGGCCCCGTCGATGATCATCGCCTCATCCAGTTCCAGTGGGATGCGTTCGAAGAAAGCGCGGAGCAGGAATGTGCTGAAGGCCAGCTGGGTGCCTACGTAGAAGGGAATGAGGCCGGGCAGCGAGTTCAGCAGGCCCAGGTCCTTGGCGAGCAGGAACTGCGGGATGATCAGCAGCATCGTCGGGATGGTCAGTCCCAGGATCACTGCGCCGAACAGGACGCTCCTGCCGCGGTACCTGAATCGGGCAAAGCTGTAGGCCATCATGGCGGACAGCAGGACCGTGCAGAACGTCGTGGCTACCGCCACGAGGGTGGAGTTGAGAAAGTAGAGGCCAAAGTTGTTGGCGCTCCAGGCCTGGACATAGTTATCGACTGTTGGCTCATCGGGGATGAGCTTGGGTGGATATTCCAGTAGGAGGGTGTGCGGTTTCGCCGAGGTGGAGAGCATGTAGATGAACGGCAGGATCAGGATGGCCGCCCCGAGTATCAGCAGCCCGTAGCGGACCGCGCCGGCCGTGTATCGCTGCCGTGCGTTTCCCTGGATCATGGTGTGCCTTCCTTGGCTGTTCGTTGGGTCACCCAGTACTGCAGCCCTGCAATGGCCAGGACGACGAGTGTGAGCAGGAATGAGACCGCGGATCCGTAGCCGAAGTCCAGGAAGGTGAACGCCTGCTGGTACATGTAGGTCAGCGGCACCTGTGTCTGGTCCAGCGGGCCGCCGCCGGTCATCAGAAGGACGGAGGTGAAGACGTTGAATCCGCCGATCACCAGGAGAATCATCACGGTGGTCATGGTTCCGCGGATGAAGGGCAAGGACACGTAGCGGAACCGGCGGAACGCGCCGGCGCCGTCGAGGGCAGCAGCTTCGTGCAGGTCACGGGGAACGCCGGTCAGAGCGGCCAGGAAGATCAGCATCGACCAGCCGACGCCTTTCCAGATGCCGAGAATTGAAATGGCAGTCATGGCCGGCCAGCGCTCACCCAGCCAGTTGACGTTCTCGCCAAGCAGTCCGGTGAAATCGACCAGGAACCAATTGACCACGCCGCGGTCGGAGGAGAACAGGTACTGGAACAGGAGTGAGACGACAACCCAGCTCGTGATGACCGGGATGTAGAACAGGACACGGAACAGTGTCCGCCCGGGCAGCTTGCTGTCCAGGAGCACCGCGATGAAGAGACCGATAACGATCTGTGCCGGCACGGTGGCGAGCATGTAGAACCCTGCGTTGACGAAGGACTGCTGCAGCACCGGGTCCTGGACCGCCCTGATGTAGTTATCCAGCCCCACCCAGGGGCTGACCGCTCCCGGAGTTATCTTGTAATCGCGCAGGCTTATCAGCAGGGCCTGCATAGCAGGGTAGAGCATCACCAGTGCGTAGACCGCAAAGCCTGGCAGGACAAAGGCGTATCCGGCTATTGCGGCGCCCCGCCGGGCGGCCCTCCGAGAAGGGGAGGGCCGCCCGGCGGCCGCCGACGGGGCTTGCCGTGTGGGCCGGGGCATTGTGGAGGTCACGGCTAATCCGATCACTTGTTGTATCGGGCCAGCAGCTTGTCGATCTCCGCTGCTGCTTGGTCCATGGATTGCTGGGCACTCTGTTCACCGCGCAGTGCGAGCTGCACCTGGGTGCGCAGGACCTCTTCGATCCGCGGCCAGGCGGGGGTTGGTGTGCGGGGACGAGCGTTTTCGATCTGCTTGACGAACGGGGCGTAGTACTCGTGAATCTTGGGTAGCTCGTCCGAGAGGCTGCTCAGGACGGGCATCTGGCCGACCTTGGCCATCTCCAACTGGGCTTCCTCGGAGACGAGGAACCGCATGAATTCCGCCGCTGCGGGCTTGTTGTCCGAGGACTGTGTGAGGACTACGGATTCCCCTCCCACGACCGAGACGCTGCCGCCGTCGCCTGCTGGTACCGGAGCAGTCTTCAAGTCAAAGTCAGGGTACTGCTTCTCAAAAATGGGGAACATCCAGGGGCCGTCCAGAATGGTGGCGTAATTGCCACCCGGCAACCCGTCGGAGGTCGGGGTTCCGCCCTTGGCTCCAAGGATGAGCTCAGGAATGGCATTTTGCTTGTAAAGGTCGACCAGCAACTGGATGCCCTTGACGGACGCAGGGCTGTTCAGGTGTCCTGTGGCTTTCTTGGCGTCATCGTCAGTAATCGAACCGCCGGCACTCCAGATCCAGGGAAGAACGTTCCAGCCCTGGGTGTTGCTGTCCGCGAAGGTAAAGGCGCCCTTTTCCTTCAGTGCGGGAGCGGCTTCCTTTAGATCCTCGAACGTTGCCGGCGGCTGATTAATACCGGCCGCGGACAGGGTCTTCTGGTTGTACATCAGGACGCGGGTATTGGTGTCCAGCGGAAGGCCATAGTAGTGGTCCTTCCATTTGTTTGTGGCAAGGGGGCCCTTGTACATCTGATCCGCGTACTTCTGGAAGTCCGGCATCTCCTGATCCAAAGGTGCCACCGCTCCCAGGTCTGCCAGTTCAGGCACCCAAATGATGTCCGAGCGGACCACGTCCGGAAGAGCATCGCCGGCGACGGCAGTGACGAGCTTCTGATGAAGGTTGTCGTAAGGGATGGGGACAGATTCCACCTTCACACCCGGATGGTCTTTCTCAAACTTGGGGATGAGCACCTGATCCAGGGTCTTCAGCTCAGCTGAGTCCGCGCTGTACGCGTGCCAAAAGGTGACCGTTCCGGAGATTTTTCCACCGGCTTCGCCGACGCCACTCCCCGTGCTCTGGGAAGAACTGCTTCCCGAACAGCCTGCAAGGGCAAAGGCGACCGCTGCCGCCACACTGATTGCCCGGATTGAATTTCTTACCAATGTCAACACTCTCCCGATCTGCGACTTCGTCGTCATGGCTGTTGAGGGAAAATCTGGTGGCCGCCACGGGGATTAGCCGTCGGGCGGGATCTCCATCGACCCATGGGACTTTTCGTTGTAGCAACATTAAGTCAGCTGCGAGCTTCCGTTGTCAACCCTTATTTTTAGCTTGAGCCTGCCGAGGGCGCGTCCGTCATATATACTGCTGTAAAACTAAGTCACGCAAAGAAGGGTGAGAACTGCATGACAACCGTCGTAGGCCCAACAGAGTGGGCACCATTGTCGGAGACGACCCGCCTGGTGGGCATGGAAGTGCTTTTGCACGGGCCCCTTGCCCGCAAAGACTTGGCGGAGCGGCTCCAGCTCTCGACCGCCAGCCTCAGCCGCCTCACCAAGCCATTGCTGGACATGGGCCTGCTCCTGGAGGTTCCCGAGAAGGGGGTGGCGTTAGGTGGACGGCCGCCCCAGCCCCTCGACGTTAATCCAGATTTCCAGAGCTTTGTAGGCATCAAACTGACCGGCACGCACGCGTACGTAGTGCGGACCAACCTACGCGCGGACATCAAGGACTCCGCTGCAATTGAAGTTTCCGACCACGGGCCCGGGCAGATCATCGACGCTCTCGGCGTTGTGGTGGACCGAATGAAAGCGGCCGGGGGTGGTGTTTCAGGCATTGGCGTCGGACTCGGCGGCTCCGTAGCCGACTACCGCCACGTTACCCGGGCACCTTTTCTCGGATGGAAGGATGTTCCCTTCGCTGACCTTCTCATGCAGCGTTTTGGAGTGCCGGCCGTCCTCTCGAATGATCTGGAGGCCCTCACCGAGGCAGAGAACTGGTTCGGCGACGGACGGGACGTCAGCAATTTCGCGGTGCTCACGATTGGCGTCGGCGTGGGTGGAGGGCTGGTTGTGCACGACAAGCTGGTGACCAGCAGGGACTCAGGCCTGGGGTTACTGGGGCACTTCCCGTTGGATGCGTCCGGTCCGGCTTGCCCCGACGGGCACCGCGGATGCTCCAACGCCATGCTCTCGATGGATTCGATCCGGCTGAACGCGTCCCTCGCATTGGGACGCGCTGTTACCTACGACGAAGTCCTTGACCTGGCCGAAGAGAACAATCCGATGGCTGACCAGATTGTCGGCAACGCCGCCAGGGCCTTCGGCACACTGATCGCGGCTGTCGCGAATATCGCCCTGCCCGAACGCATTCTCATTACCGGGGAGGGGATCCGGCTAGCCCGAACCGGGTGGAAACGCCTGCAGGAAGGCATCAGCCAGAGCCGAATTCCGGCAGCGGCACCACTCGATGTCCGCGTTATCGAGGACGACCCCATGCTCTGGGCTCGAGGAGCGGCATCCGTAGCAATCCAGCGCTGCATACTCAGCGCTGGATGAATCAACCGCACCAGAGACGGACAACCGAATGAAGTGCCTTACTTCGACCGCGGCACCCTTTACTTTGGATTCGACATCGGCGGCACGCGATCAAATTCGGCCTGGTTGACGTCACCACGGGCAGCTCCACGGAAGCCGCCACCATGAATTGACCCCACACCCGTCAACGCCTGAGGCCATCGGTCGGTCATTCGCAACGCAGCACGGTCAGGGTCAAACGGCACAAGCCACCACGCAATAGGCGTCACCCTCCGGGCAGTCGTCCATGACAGCGCTGCACGGACAGCCGCAAACATCGATCAGTCCTGGCGCGATTTCGACGCCGGCAGCTTCCTAACCGGTCACGCCGAACAAACCTCAGCGTTGATCAATGATGCCGACGCCGCGGGACTGGCGGAAATGAGATTCGGCGAAGGCCAGGGCCAGAAAGGAGTAACCCTCATGGTCACCTCGCGGCACCCGGCCCCTGTGCCCGTGGCTCGCCAAGATTAACTCCCCGTTCGACAACGACACGGCCGTCCAAACTCCCGGAAAGCCCTGTTCACCGCCGGCTAGGGACGTCAGCCTCAGACGCCGAGGACCAGCGGTCCGCCGGCTGCCGAGGTCGGCTTCCCTACCAAGGGAATACCAAGGGTCTGTACCAGAACACGGCTGATCCCAGCTGATGATGCAAAGTCGCCCCGTCCACCAGAAAGCGAAAAGCCCCGCAGGCTTCCTTGAAAAAACTGGGAACTGCGGGGTTCTAGCTGATGGCTCCGACCGGCGTCGATCCGGTGACCTTTCGATTCTCAGACGAATGTTCTACTTCGAACCGCGGCCGACGGGCACTGCAGCCGGGGACCATGGCCTCCTAGTGGCCGCTCCAGGCGATCTAGGGGCGATCACGCGAGGACAAGTAGGATCAGGCTGCGCCAGGACGATGGGGGCCGCAGAGGGCTACTGAGGGGCTCACGCAGCCACACCAGCCCCGCCCAGCGCCAGGAGCAGCCATTTAACAGCCACTCCTCGGAGAATATGGGGTTTTTGGGATAATCTAAGAGACGCCTCTCATAGATGAGCCGTCACCCAAGACAGAAAAACCCCCGGAATCTCGGGGATTCCAGGGGCTTAGCCTGTAGCGGTGGGGAGGCTCGATCTCCCGACCTCACGATTATGAGTCGTGCGCTCTAACCAACTGAGCTACACCGCCACGAATGAGAAAAACCTGTGTCAAGCCGGTCAAAAACCGCCTTGACACAGGCCCTCATTCAGAGCCCCCCACCGGAATCGATCCGGTGACCTCGTTCTTACCAAGAACGCGCTCTACCACTGAGCTAGGGGGGCAACGAGTAAATACTCTACCGGACGTTTTCAGAAGCTACAAATCGGCCGCCAGGCAGGGAAATGCGGCGCCGACACAATTTGCATCGGCGCCGCATCCTTGATCTAGAACCGGCCGGAAACTACGGCAGGCGCAGGACCTGGCCGGGGTAGATGAGGTCCGGGTTGGGCACTGTGTCCGCGTTGGCGGCGATGAGCGCGCCGAGGTCCACGCCGAACTGCACGGCGATGCCGCTGAGGGTATCGCCCGGCTCCACAACGACTTCGGTCACGCGGGCGGCTGCTGCCTGCGCCGCTGCGGCCTGCTCAGCGGCTGCCTGCTGGCCTGCGGCGTCCGCCGCCGCCTGCTGGGCCGCTGCCTGCGCTGCGGCCTGCTCAGCGGCCGCCTGGGCCGCTGCAGCATCTGCCGCAGCCTTCTCGGCCGCCTCGGCGGCCGCGGCATCGGCGGCTGCCGTGTCGGATTCCGCGACGGTGTCTGCGGAGGCGTCGACGCCTGCGTCCACGGAGGTATCGGCAGGGGCCTCCGGCTGCGCTTCGGCCGGTGCGTCCGTGTGCTTTTGCCCGGCCTTGGCGAACCCGAGGTTCTTCTTCAAGTCATCGAGGAATCCCATGGGACTACCCTCCTCCATCTGCGTGCGGTCCAGTGCTGTTCCGCAGCTACGCCGTTCGTAGCCCCTTGATCGTAAAGCCGCATACCGGCCGTTCCAAGGCATTAGTCGCATGGCGTGACAGGATTTCACATGGATGACAAGGATCGTTCACATGGCACGGAGCGCCGTGAACGGCCGTTAAACGCAGCCAGGGGCCGGCTCGAAAGCCGGCCCCTGGCCGAAAAGCGGGTAGATCAGTTACCCGGGCTGTTTACCACTTGCCCTTGCGGTTGAAGTCGCGGTGGCCGCCTTCGCTGCCGCTGCGCGGCTTGCGGGCACCGTCGCCGTGGCCGCCGAAGCGCGAACCGCTGGCCTGGCCGCGGTCGCTGTCACCGTAGGAGGCACCGCGGTCACGGTCGCCGTAGCTGCCGGCGCCGGCGCTGCTGCGGTCGCTGTAGGAACGGCCGCCGCGGTCGGCAGAGGAGCGCTCGCCGCCGGCGTAGCCGCCACGGTCGCCCTCGGACTTGCGGAATTCCTTCTTGAAGCCGCCGTTGCCCTTGAAGTTGCCGCCACGGTCGCCACCGGAGTAACCACCACGGTCGCCGCCACGGCTGCCGCCGGAGTAACCCCCACGGTCTCCACCGCGGTCGCCCGAGTAGCCACCGCGGTCGCCGGACGGCTTGCGGCCGTTGTCCAGTTCAAGGTGGATCAGCTCGCCGCCGATGCGGGTGCGGGACAGGGCGCGCAGCTGCTCGGGGCTCAGGTCTGCCGGGAGCTCCACGAGGGAGTGGTCCGAGCGGATGTCGATGCCGCCGATCTGTGCGGAGGAAATGCCGCCTTCGTTGGCAATGGCGCCCACGATGGAGCCCGGCATGACGCGCTGGCGGCGTCCGACGGCGATCCGGTAGGTGGCGTTGCCCTCGGTCAGCGCACGGGTGGGGCCACGGGAGCCGAAGCCGTCCTTGGAGCGCTCACGCTTCTGGAATTCCGGCGCGGCCGGCAATTCCTTGACGAGCAGCGGCTGGCCGCCCTGGGCCATGACGGCCAGTGCGGCTGCGATCTCCGCGGCCGGGACCTTGTGCTCTTCCTCGTAGGAGGCGATGAGGTCGCGGAACAGGGCCACGTCCTCGGACTCAAGGGTCTCGGTGATGCGCTCGGCGAACTTGCCCATGCGCAGGGAGTTGACCGTCTCGGCGGTGGGCAGGTGCATCTGCTCCACCGGCTGGCGGGTGGCCTTCTCGATGGCGCGGAGCAGGTACTTCTCACGCGGGGTCATGAAGAGGATGGCATCGCCGGCGCGGCCTGCACGGCCGGTGCGGCCGATGCGGTGCACGTAGGACTCGGTGTCGTGCGGGATGTCGTAGTTGACCACGTGGCTGATGCGCTCAACGTCAAGGCCGCGTGCCGCGACGTCGGTGGCCACCAGGATGTCGATGCGGCCTTCCTTGAGCGCCTCAACAGTGCGCTCGCGCTGCTGTTGCGGGATGTCGCCGTTGATGGCGGCAGCCTGGAAGCCGCGGGACTTCAGCTTGTCGGCGAGGTCCTCAGTGGCCATCTTGGTGCGCACGAAGGCGATGACGCCGTCGAACTCTTCAACCTCAAGGATGCGGGTCAGGGCATCGAGCTTGTGCGGGCCCATGACCTGCAGGTAGCGCTGCTTGATGTTGGTGCCCGTGGAGGTCTTGGACTTCACGGAGATTTCGGCGGGGTCGTTCAGGTACTGCTTGGACATGCGGCGGATCTGGCCCGGCATGGTGGCAGAGAACAGGGCAACCTGGCGGGTCTCCGGGGTCTGCTGGAAGATCTGCTCCACGTCATCGGCAAAGCCCATGCGCAGCATTTCGTCAGCTTCGTCCAGCACGAGGTACTGGAGTTCGGACAGGTCCAGGGAACCCTTGGCGATGTGGTCGATCACGCGGCCCGGGGTACCGACAACAACCTGGGCACCCCGGCGCAGGCCGGCGAGCTGCGGGCCGTAGGCGGAGCCGCCGTAGACGGGCAGGACCGTGAAGTCGTCGATGTGCTTGGCGTAGGAGGTGAAGGCCTCGGCAACCTGCAGGGCCAGTTCACGCGTCGGAGCCAGGACCAGTGCCTGGGTTTTGCGGGACGGGCCGTTGAGGTCGTGGAGTTCGGCAAGGCGGGACAGGGCCGGAACAGCGAAGGCTGCAGTCTTGCCGGTACCGGTCTGGGCCAGGCCAACCACGTCGCGGCCTTCGAGCAGCAGCGGGATGGTGGCTGCCTGGATGGGGGACGGCTTTTCGTAGCCGACATCCTGCAGGGCGGCCAGAACGCGGCCGTCGATGCCGAGATCGACGAAGCGGACGCCTTCTTCTTCCTCTTCTTCCGCCTTCGGGGCAGGAGCGTCGGTGTGGGCGGGTGCTGCGGCTTCAGCGGCAGCGGTCTCGACGGGGGCCTCGGCAGCGGCCGGGGCTTCAGCTTCGATGACCTCGACGGCGGTCTCTGCTACAACGGCAGACTCGGCGTTTTCGGTGACGAAGGGATCGTTGAGATTTTCGGGCATAGGGGAATTCCTCATCCATAGGGCAGTCGGCGCGGCCCGGTTGGGCTTGGCCGCAGTACGCGTTGCAAGAAGCAGGGCAGATGTTGCTCTGCTGCTCGCAAGAAGTCCGGCGCTGTCGCAATCCCATGGCAGGACTTCCCGCTGCATCTCTTGGCTGCTATCCCAGCAGTCTGTACAGCGTTTTCTTTAGCCGGCTCTCCCTATGAAAATGCCCGCACACATTTTGCGGGCCCCAACACTTACCAGTCCTGCCTCAAAAATTGGGCAGGATAAAGGGATTTCCGGAGTGGGGGATGTTTCAATTGTAGGGCACAGATTAGCGCCCTGGTGACAGAACTGTCGACGGCGGCGGTGAGCTTGCCCACACAAGCACCGCGGGCCCTGTGTTTCAGGCGCCCTGGCGGCGCCTGAGCTTCTCGAACTCGTCGTAATATTCGGGCTGCAGGCGGATCTCGCCGTCGGCCTCGGCGTCGAGCAGCATCTGCATGGCTTCCGCCGTCGGATCACTGAACCAGGCACCCACCGTCACCCCGTGCTTGGGCACGAACAGGCGGTGGATGTGGTCCCCGGCGCTGATGGTGCCGGTCTTGACGACGCGCAGGTACGTGCCCACCCGGCCGGCCTCGGTGAAGCGCTTGACCCAATGGGGCTCCCCCATGCGCCGCTGGAAGGTGCTGCACGGGACCCGGGGAGAGGTCACTTCCACTTCCACGTCGAGGCCGATCTTCCAGCGCTCGCCGATCACGGCGCCCGTGGTCGCAATGCCGGAGACACGCAGGTTCTCGCCGAAGATCCCGGGCGGCATCTCACGCTGGAGCTCCGCCACCCAGTAGTCCGCATCGTCCTGCGAGTAGGCGTACAGGGCCTGGTCCTCGCCGCCGTGATTGACCCTGTCCGCCTGGACATCGCCGTGGACGCCCAGCTTGTGGACCTTCACGGGACCTTCGAGGGGCTGTTTGTCGATGGCGGTCACGCCCACCCGGCTCTCGCCGTCTTCCAAGAGCTGGCGTACCCGGCAGACTGCGATCAATGAGGCGGTGTCCATGGGACCAGTTTACGGATCGGCGGCAGCGCGTCTACGGATCGAAACGGTAGCCCATTCCGGCTTCGGTGTGCAGGTGGCGAGGAACGGCAGGATCCCGTTCGAGCTTGCGCCGCAGCTGGGCGATGTACACGCGGAGGTACTGGGTTTCCTTGGCGTAGGCCTGGCCCCACACCTGGGTGAGGATCTGCTGCTGGCTGACCAGCTTGCCCTTGTTGCGGACCAGCAGTTCCAGGATGTTCCACTCGGTGGGGGTGAGCCGGACCTCGGCGCCGTCCTTGACGATCTTCTTTCCGGCGAGGTCCACCATGAAGTCGGCCGTGGCCAAGGTGGGCTCCTCATCGTCCGGGACCACGCGCCGGGACGCCACGCGCAGCCGCGCAAGCAGCTCATCGAGTCCGAAGGGCTTGGTCACATAGTCGTCCGCACCGGCGTCGAGCGCTTCCACCTTGTCCTCGGAGGCGTGCCGGGCGGACAGCACGATGATCGGCATGCTGCTCCAGCCCCGGATGCGCCGGATGACGTCCACGCCGTCCATGTCCGGCAGGCCAAGGTCCAGGACCACGATGTCCACGGGCTGCTGGGCCGCGGCCCGGAGGGCTTCGGCGCCGTTGGACACTGTCAGGGCCTGGTAGCCGTGGGCATGGAGATTGATCTGCATGGCCCGGGCGATCTGGGCCTCGTCCTCGACGATCAGCACCAGCGTCATTGCATGCCACTTCCGTTGCTCCCGTAACCGGTCCACAGCGGCAGGGTCACCACCATGGTGAGCCCGCCTCCCGGAGTCGGCTCCGCCACCAGGGTGCCGCCCATCGCCTCGCTGAAACCCTTGGCCACCGCCAGCCCCAGCCCGATGCCGCTCTGGGTCCCCGTGGCTGCCGCAGAATCGCTGAGCCGCTGGAAAGGGCGGAACATGTCCAGGATTTCGGCGATGTCCACGCCCCGGCCGTGGTCCACCACGCGCAGCTCGCCGGCGGGCCGGTCCCCCAGCGTGATGCCCGCCCCGGTCCGGGCAGTCAAGACGACGTCCGAGCCGGGCGCGTACTTCACCGCGTTCTCCACGATGTTGGCCACCACGCGCTCCAGCATGCCGGCGTCGGCCTGCACGGCCGGCAGGTTGGCGGGCAGCTCGTTGCGCAGCCGCTCCCGCGGCACGCCGCGCAGTGCCTCGGGCAGCACCTCGGCCCAGCTGATTCCGGCCAGGAGCGGGTTCACGGCGTCCGCGGTCAGCCGGGACATGTCCAGCAGGTTGTCCACCAGATGGTCCAGGCGGTCCGCGTAGTTCTCGATGGTGGCCAGCAGCTCGCGTTCGTCCTCCGGCGCGAACTGCACGTCCTCCTGGCGCAGGCTGCTGACGGCCAGCTTGATCCCGGCCAGCGGGGTGCGGAGATCGTGCGAGACGGCGCGCAGGATGGAGGTCCGCATCCTGTTGCCCTCGGAGAGCCGCAGATTGTCCTGCCGGCTCCTGACCAGCTGCTGCCGCTCGCGCACGGCCACCACATAGGCGCCGAACGCGGCCAGCAGGCGGCGGTGCTGCGCGGACAGCGGTCCGCCGCGCAGCAGCAGCGTGTACTGCGGATCGACGACGGCGGCATGGTCGGCGGCGGCGTGCGTCACCGGCGGTTGCGGGCCGGACGTGGCCAGGACCCGCCAGCCGGGCGTGGCCGGCAGGCGGGTGCCTCCGCCGCTCTGCATGCCGCCGGGCGTGCTGCCCGTGCTGGCCAGCAGCGTGACCGCGTCCATGCCCAGGTTGGCGCGGACCTTGTCCAGGAAGGACTCCAGGCTGCCGTCCGAACGCAGGATCCGCAAGGACAGCTCGCTCAGCGCGGTGGCCTCCGCCCCGGACCGCGCGGCTTCCTGGGCGCGGCGGCTGGCGAGCCCCACGGCGAGCGCCACCCCGCAGGCCACGGCAAGGAAGATGACCAGGGTGAACAGGGTACTGGGGTCGGCAATGGACAGGGACCCCACCGGCTCCGCGGAAAAGTAGTTCAGCAGGAAGCTGCCCAGGACAGCCGCGACGACGGCGGGCCAGAGTCCGCCGATCGCGGCGATGGCCACGGCCACGGCGAGCTGCAGGAGCATGATCATCGAAAAGTTGCGGTAGCCGGCCACGGTGACCAGGACTTCCACGGCGGGCGGAAGGAGTACGGCGAGCACGAGCCCGGCTGCAACGCGGCCGCGGCCGATGCCACTGACGGGTGGCAGCTGCAGATGGAGGCTGTTCTCGTCAGGGGCGGGCATGGCTTCATTTTTGCACGGTCTGGACGGGCGGCGTTCCTGCCCCGCAGCCAGTGCCGGGTGTCGGCCCCAGGGACTAGGCTTGCTTCAGGATTCCGGTCCGGCAGCGGGCCGGGCACCTCATCACAGTCAAGATCACATCCACGTCAGGGGGACGCAGATGAACGCGAACCACCAGCCCGGCGGTGCAGCAACGCCGGGCCCGGAGGACCCCGGGAAGCCACAGGGCCAGCCCAAGCCCCCGCCCTGGCAGGTGCCCAAGCCCGAGCTCCACCCCGAACTCCTCCAGCAGGGCGAGGCCGGGCCCCTCCCCACCGTGGATCCCTTCGCCAAGGAGCGCCAACACGAGGCAGCCCAGGCGGTGGCGCGCAAGAAGCGCTCGCAGCGGCGCACCGTCGTCGTGGGCCTCGGCGTCACCGCCCTGCTGGCCGGCACCATCACCGCCGTCGTGGCCAGCAGCGAGGCCGAGGCCGACTACGCCCAGGTCTGTTTCAACGACGAAACCGGCGAGCGCGTCGAGGACACCAACTGCAACAGCTCCGCCGGCCGGAGCTCCGCGCTCTATGCCTGGTACTTCTACTCCCGCGGCGCCAGCGTGCCTGCCGTGGGGCAGAACCGCTCCAGCTACCCCAGCTACACCACCACGGTGCCGCCAGGGGCCAAGACCTCCGCCGGGTACAGCACCAAGGGCGGGACCGTGAGCCGCGGCGGTTTCGGCACCAGCTCCAAGAGCGGAACCAGCGGTGGCAGTGGCGGCAGCGGCAAGAGCTCGGGAGGCTAGGCGTGCAGCGATACCCCTCCGTGCCGCGCCCGGACTGGAAGCAGAAGATCGAGGAACAGGGCCTGGTCTTTTCGACCACCACCATGCCGGACGGCAAGAAGATCGAGTACTGGCACGAATCCGCCTACTACGAATTCACCATGGACGAGGTGGAAACCCTCGAGAAGACCGCCGAGGACATGCACCTCATGTGCCTGGAGGCCGCCAAGTTCCTGGCCACCGGGGCCATGGGCGGGATCGGCATCGGCCCCCAGGCCCTTGAACTCGCAGCAGAGTCGCTGCAGGCGGGCGACCCGGACATCTACGGCCGCTTCGATTTTGTCTACGACGGCCGGGGCGGCCCCGCCAAGATGCTTGAGTACAACGCGGACACGCCCACCGGGCTGATCGAGGCCGCGGTGGCGCAGTGGTTCTGGCTGCAGGACGTCTTCCCGGAGAAGGACCAGTGGAACGGCATCCACGAGGCCCTGATTCGGCAGTGGAAGAAGCTGCAGTACCGCACCGGCATGAGCACCCTGCACGTGGCGCACTCGGAGGCGGAGGAATCCGGCGAGGACTGGATGACCGCCGCGTACATGCGCGATGTCGCCAGCCAGGGCGGCTGGACCACCATCGGCATCAACATGTCGGACATCGGCTGGGACCCGAACCTGAACCGTTTCGTGGACCTGGACAACTTCATGATCAGCACCCTGTTCAAGCTGTACCCGTGGGAGCTGATGATGAAGGAGCCGTTCGGGCACCGGCTGCTGGAGCGCGCCCACAACCCGCGCTGGGTGGAGCCGGCCTGGAAGATGCTGCTGTCCAACAAGGCCCTGCTGGCCGCCCTGTGGCACCTGTTCCCCGGCCACGAGAACCTGCTGCCGGCCTACCTGGACAACCCCGGGCCGCTCAAGGAATGGGTGGCCAAGCCGCTGCACGGGCGCGAAGGCGACAACATCCGCATCCATGCCCCCGGCATCGAGATCGAACAGCCCGGCGACTACGGCCGCGAGGGCTGGTGCTACCAGCAGTTCCACGCACTCCCGGACTTCGACGGCAACCGGCCGGTCCTGGGGCTGTGGGTGGTAGACGGCGAATCCGTGGGCTGCGGCATCCGGGAATCGGACGGCCCCGTCACGGACTACTTCTGCCGCTTCGTCCCCAACACCATCGATGCCCCCGCGCCGCACGGCGCCACCACCTCTGCCGCCAACAACGGAGCCGCGCTATGAGCACAGAAACGTCGACGCCGGCAGGCGGCCCCGGGGCCGGTGCGGTCCCTTCCAAGGGCCTGCACGCCGGCATCCTGGACCTTGGCGACTCCGTCATGCTGGGGCTGGCGTCCACTGCGCCGGTCTACTCGCTGGCCGCCACCCTCGGCCTGATCGTGGCGGTCAACGGCAACTACACGCCGCTGATCCTGCTGCTGGGCTTCATCCCCGTGCTGTTCATCGCCTACGCCTTCCGCGAGCTCAACAGCGCCATGCCGGACTGCGGCACCACCTTCACGTGGGCGCGGCGGGCCTTCGGCCCGTGGGCGGGCTGGCTGGGCGGCTGGGGCGTGGCGCTGGCCGGCATCGTGGTCCTCGCCAACCTGGCCCAGGTGGCCGGGCAGTACCTCTGGCTGCTGATCGGCGACGGTTCCCTGGCCGGGAACACCTGGCTGGTGACGGGCACCGGCGTCGTCTTCATCGCCTTCATGACCTACGTGAACCACCGCGGCATCCGCCTCGGCGAGCACGTGCAGCGCACCCTGACGTATATCCAGTACATTTCGCTGGGCATCTTCGGCGTTGCGGTCATCGTGGCGATCGCCACGGGCGGAGCGGCGGGCGGCCAGGCCTTCGCCCTTGAATGGTTCAACCCTGCGGGGGCCTTTGCCGATCCTGGCGCCGTGGTGCACGGCGTGCTCCTGGCCCTGTTCATCTACTGGGGCTGGGACACCTGCCTGGCCCTCAACGAGGAAACGGAGAACCCGGCCAAGACCCCTGGCCGCGGTGCCGTGATCTCGGCCTTCGTGCTGGTGGCCATCTATGTTTCCGTCGCGCTGCTGGTGATGATGTACGCCAACGTGGGCACCGAAGGGATCGGCCTGGGCAACGAGGCCAACCAGGCCGACGTGTTCCTGGCCATGAAGGACGTGGTGCTGGGCCCCTGGGGCTGGCTGATCGTGGTGGCCGTCCTGGCCTCCGTGCTGTCCTCCACGCAGACCACCATCCTGCCCACGGCCCGCGGCACTCTTTCCATGGGCGTGCACGGCGCCCTGCCGGCCCGTTTCGGCAAGGTGCACCAGCGCTACCAGACCCCCGGCTTCTCCACCCAGGTCATGGGCGTGGCCGCCGCGGCCTATTACGTGGCCATGAGCTTCCTCAGCGAGAACCTGCTGTCCGATTCCATCAGCGCCATCAGCCTGTTCATCGCCTTCTATTACGCGCTTACCGGCTTCGCCTGTGCCTGGTACTTCCGCGGCACACTGCGCGACTCCGCCCGCAACCTCTGGTTCCGCGGCATCCTGCCGTTCCTGGGTGCCCTGCTGCTGACGGCGGCATTCTTCATCTCGGCCGTGCAGATGTGGGACCCGGAATACGGCGACACCCAGATCGCCGGCATCGGCGGTGCCTTCGTGAGCGGCGTGGTGCTGCTGGCCCTGGGCGTGGTCCTGGCCGTGGTGTGCCGCTTCGCCCCGGCAACGCGCGGCTACTTCACGCAGAAGCAGGCAGTGCACCCCGCCGCAGGGCAATAAGCCAGCACGCCATGATCGCCAGGGCGCAGAACACGCCGGCGCTGGAGGCCATGATCCACAGCCCCGGGGTCTGGACGTTCAGCTCGGCGGCACCCAGTGCAGTGCCGATCGTCTTGGGCGAAAAGAAGAACACCACCGTGGACACGAACAGGACCGCGGCCATGGTGAGCCTGCCGGCCCGGTAGCGGCGCGGCGTTTCCCGGAGCGTCCAGGCGAACGCCGGCAGCACGGCGGCCATCCACACCCAGTGGTGGGACCAGGACACAGGGCTGATGAGCAGCATGGCCAGCGCCGCGGCGGACATCGCCACGACACGTGCGCCCTGGGCGCTCGCCGCACGGATCAGGACAGCGGCCAGGACCACGACGGCGAGGCTCAATGCCAGCCACGGAAGCGTCACGGCGTCCTGCGGGACGCCGAAGTGCAGCAGCGCACCCTTGATCGAAAGGTTGTCAACATACCCGGCCCCGCCGATCCGGGACGTATCCGGCAGGATCTCCAGCCAGAACTGGAACGATTCGAGCGGCCGGAGAAGCCAGCCCAGCAGAACCGTTCCAGCGAAGCCGATGGACATGTTCGCGAGCCCGCGCCAGTCCTTGCGCATGAGGAAGTACAGGCCGAAGACCAGGGGCGTCAGCTTGATCCCGGCGGCAATGCCCACCAGGAAGCCGCTGCCGGGGATGCCCCGCTGCCAGCGCGGACTGCGCGCCAGCAAGTCGGCGGCCATCAGGCCCATCAGCAGGATGTTGATCTGGCCGAACGCCAGCGTTTCGCGCCAGGGCCCCAGGAACAGGGCAGCAAGGAACAGCGCGGCAGCAATCCAGCAGTTCCGGGCCGATGCAAGGGCACCGCGCAGGCTCGACTTCGACTCCCAGTACCGCACGATGGTGACGCCGACCCAGGCTGCCACAGCCACTCCGGCCACATTGAACAGCATCAGTGCCACGGGCTGGGGCAAGCGGGCCAGCAGGCCGAAGATGAGCGCTGCAAAGGGCGGGTAAGTGAACGGGAGGTTCGGTCCGCCGGCCCAGTCAACGCTGGGGCCGTAGAGATCCGACGGCGAGGCACCGGCGTCGTTCAGGATGCTCCCGCCGAACCAGTACACGCTGAAGTCGATCCCCTGCTTGCCCCAGTCGGCAAGCAGCATCCACAGTGGCCAGGCGACGGCGGCCAGCGGCAGCCAGCGGAGAAGCGCAGCGGTTTTTGATGTGGCCGTGCGCGGTGCCGCGGCATCCGCCGTGGCGCGTAAATCGACGTCAGGCAGTGCCATTCCGTATCCCCCAATATTCCGGATGTTGCAGCGGGGAACGGTCCGGCCCCCGAATACATACTACTTAAGCGGCCAAACGGGCGGCTTGGACGGCCACACGGGCTACGGCCGTAGGATGCTGGCATGAGCCATTCAACGACGAATCCCTCGGATTTCCTTGCCCTCGATTCCCTCCTGAGTGAGGAGGAACTGGCGCTCCGGGAACGGGTGGGCGATTTCACCCGGCAGCGGATCCGCCCCAACATCGCCCGCTGGTACGAGGACGCCGTCTTCCCGCGCGGGATCGTCCCCGAGCTCGGCGAACTCGGCGTGCTCGGCATGCACCTGGAGGGCTACGGCTGCCCCGGCCGTTCCGCCGTCGAATACGGCCTGGCCGCCATGGAACTGGAGGCCGGCGACTCCGGCATCCGCACCTTCGTCTCGGTTCAGGGCTCCCTGGCCATGACGGCCATCCACAAGTGGGGCTCCGAGGCGCAGAAGGAACAGTGGCTGCCGCGGATGGCCGCCGGCGAGCTGATCGGCTGCTTCGCACTGACGGAGCCGACGGCGGGTTCGGACCCGTCGTCGATGACCACCTTTGCCCGCCGCGACGGCTCGGGCGAGGACGCCGGCTGGGTCCTGGACGGCGCCAAGCGCTGGATCGGGCTGGCCTCGATCGCCGACGTCATGGTGGTGTGGGCGAACACCGAGGACGGCATCCGCGGCTTCCTGGTCCCCGCCGGAACGCCGGGCGTCACCGCCACTCCCATCGAGCCGAAGCTCTCCATGCGTGCCTCCATCCAGTGCGATGTAGTGTTCGACGGCGTGGTGCTGGGGGCGGACGCCCTCCTCCCGGGCGCGCAGGGGCTCCGCGGCCCGTTCTCCTGCCTGAACGAAGCGCGGTACGGCATCGCCTGGGGCGCCATGGGGGCCGCCCGGGATTCCTACGAGGCTGCACTTGAGTACGCAGGGACGCGCCTGCAGTTCGGCAAGCCGCTGGCCGGTTACCAGCTGACCCAGGAGAAGCTGGTGAACATGCTCCTGGAAATCCAGAAAGGGACCATGCTGGCACTCCATTTGGGACGGCTCAAGGACGCCGGACACCTGCAGCCGCAACAGATCTCCATGGGCAAGCTGAACAACGTCCGCGAGGCCATCAAGATCGCCCGCGAAGCCCGCACCATCCTGGGCGGCAACGGCATGACCTTGGACTACTCGCCCCTGCGCCACGCCAACAATCTGGAATCGGTGCGCACCTACGAGGGCACCGACGAGGTCCACACCCTGATCCTGGGGCAGCACATCACGGGAATTCCGGCTTTCAGGGGGTAGCCGCGCCCCGTCGAGCTGCGCGGCTTAGCTTTCCGCGGGCAGGATAACCAGCTCGAAGTAGCTACGCAGGCACTGCGCCACGTCCACCGTGTCCGGCGCGAGCAACCACTGGGTCTGGATGCCGTCCCACAGAGCAACCAGGGACGTTGCCGCCTGCCCGGGATCGACACCGGGGCGCAGCCTGCCTGCCTCGGCCAACTCGGCGAAGCGGCGCGCGTAGCTCCGCCGCAGGCGTTCGAACCGTTCAGTGAAGTAGGCCCGGCCCGGATGGCCGTCCGTGACGGATTCCGCGCACAACACGGTGTAGAGCTCGATGACGCCGGGGATGTCCTCGTTGTAGAGCGCCGTGCGGATCACCGCGTCCACGAATGATTCCTCCGCTTCGGCAGGGTTCGCCCGGCCGCTGACTTCGTCGCGCCATTGCAGGACGGCCATCAGGAGATCGCTCTTCGAGGGGAAGTAGTGCAGCAGGCTGGTCTGGCTCATTCCGGCGCGGTCGGCGACATCCTGCAGGGACCCGCCCCGGTATCCCCGGGCGGCAAACACTGCGTGCGCGGCGTCAAGGATGGTGCGTCGCCGTTCCTCGGATTTTGCGTACGGCCCCCTCCGCCCGGTGCGGCCCGCGTCCTTTGTGGTCATGGCAAGCCAGTGTACAGGCGGGCAGAGCCCATTTCTTTGAAACCAGAGTTCTTACTCGAATTTTATGTTAGCGTTGTCACACCCGGAGCCCCCCGTTCCATAGAAGGAGCCGTCACAACATGACCCCATCCCCGGCAGACTCCGCCGATGCGTCCTACATCACCAGCCGCGGACCGGGCTCGGGCAGGCGGAGCGCCGCCCGTTCCTGGCTGCACAGCGATGCCCCCACGCAGTCACTCAACGGCATGTGGCGCTTCCGGCTCCTGCCCGGCGCGCCCGGCACCCCCGGTGGCCGCGGCGTCCTGCCCGCCGGCGAAGCCGTGGAGGGCATCGCCGAAGAGGCTTTCGACGACTCGTCCTGGGACGAGATCCCCGTTCCGGCCCATTGGGTGCTGGAAGGCGATGGGCACTACGGGCGGCCGATCTACACGAACGTCCAGTTCCCGTTCCCCACGGATGCACCCCACGTCCCCGATGAGAACCCCACCGGCGACTACCGGCGCAGCTTCGAACTGCCGGAATCATGGACCGCTGCCGAGCGGATCCTGCTGCGGTTCGACGGCGTCGAATCGCGTTACAAAGTGTGGCTCAACGGCGTTCCGATCGGCGTCGGCACCGGAAGCCGGCTGGCCCAGGAGTTCGACGTCACTGATGCCGTGCGCCCTGGAGCAAATGTGCTGGCGGTGCGCGTGCACCAGTGGTCGGCGTCGAGCTACGTCGAAGACCAGGACCAGTGGTGGCTGCCGGGCATCTTCCGCGACGTGACGCTGCAGGCGCGGCCGGCAGGCGGCGTCGACGACGTCTGGTTGCGTACTTCGTTCAGCGGCTCCGGTGATTCCGGCACCGGCAGGATCGAGCCGGAAATCACAGCCGGCGGCGGCGCCTTCCCCGTGACGCTCTCGGTTCCGGAACTGGGCGTGGACGTCACGTGGAACTCGGCCGCGGACGTCGCCCCGGTGGTGATCGCCGCCGTCGAACCGTGGTCCGCCGAGATCCCCCGGCTGTATGACGCAACGGTGAGCAGCGCCGCCGAGACGATCTCCCTCCGCCTGGGCTTCCGCACGGTGGAAATCGTGGGCGACCGCTTCCTGATCAACGGACGGCGTGTGGTGTTCCACGGCATGAACCGGCACGAGACCCATCCCGACCGGGGCCGCGTCTTCGACGAAGAGTTTGCCCGCGCAGATCTGGCCCTCATGAAGCGGTTCAACGTCAACGCGATCCGCACCAGCCACTACCCGCCGCACCCGCGGCTGCTGGACCTGGCCGACGAAATGGGCTTCTGGGTGATCCTGGAATGCGACCTCGAAACGCACGGCTTCCATGCCCGGAACTGGGTTGGCAATCCCAGCGACGATCCCGCCTGGCGCGACGCCTTCGTGGACCGCATCGAGCGCACCATCGAACGCGACAAGAACCACCCGTCCATCGTCATGTGGTCGCTTGGCAACGAGGCCGGCACGGGCGCCAACCTCGCAGCCATGGCCGCGTGGGCCCATGCCCGGGACAGCAGCCGTCCGGTCCACTACGAAGGCGACTACACCGGCGCCTACACGGACGTCTATTCGCGGATGTACTCCTCGGTGCCCGAGACCGAGGCCATCGGACGGGACGATTCCGGCTCGCTGCTGCTCGGCTGCTCCGCCGCCGAGTCGGCACGCCAGCGGAGCAAGCCGTTCATCCTGTGCGAGTACGTGCATGCGATGGGCAACGGCCCGGGTGCCATCGACCAGTACGAGGACCTCGTGGACCGCTACCCGCGGCTGCACGGCGGCTTCGTCTGGGAATGGCGCGATCACGGCATCCGCACCCACACGGAGGACGGAACCGAGTTCTTTGCCTATGGCGGCGACTTTGGCGAGGTGGTCCACGACGGCAACTTCGTCATGGACGGCATGGTCCTCTCCGATTCGACGCCGAGCCCAGGGCTCTTTGAATACAAGCAGATCGTGGCCCCCCTCCGCTTGGGCTTCGAAACAGAAGCGTCCGACGGCGGTGCCCGGCGATTCGTCTCCGTCGCCAATCTGCGGCACTCAGCGGACGCGTCCGACGTCGTGCTTCGCTGGCGGACCGAGGTGGACGGTGTCCGCAGCGAATCTGGCGAACTGGCGGTCTCCGGCGCCTCCGGCAAGGCCCTGGCCGCAGGCGAATCCGCGCGGCTGGAGCTGCCGGCGTTCGCTGCCCCGGGCAGCGGGGAGCATTGGCTCACCGTTGAAGTGGTGCTCCGCAAGCACACCGGCTGGGCTCCGGCCGGGCACGTCATCTCGTCCGCCCAGCTGGATCTCTCGGTACCTGCACCGGCGGTTCGCGGGCCACGGCCAGTGGCTTCCGGCCGTGTCGAAGCCGGGGCGGCCGCCGGTTCCTTGGCCGCCGGAACGGTGACCCTCGGAGCAGCGGTCTTCGAGGATGGCCGGCTGGTGTCGCTCGGCGGCGTGTCAGTGGCCGGCCCCCGCCTGGAACTCTGGCGCGCACCCACCGACAACGACGGCGCGGCGTCGGCCGCGATGTGGCGCCAGGCAGGGCTCGACCGGCTAACTGCCCGCGTGGAGACGGTCTCGGCGGACGCCGAAGGTGTCCTGGTCCGGACGCGGTACGCCGCGGCCGACCGGGCGGAATCGGTGACGGTGGACGAGCAGTGGCAACTGATGGACGGCGATCTGTGGCTGCGCCTGGACATGATTCCCAGCGCCGGATGGGACATGGTCTGGCCGCGCCTCGGCGTCAGGTTCGACTTGCCCGGATCCGTTGACCGCGCCAGCTGGTTTGGCGCCGGGCCCCGGGAATCGTATCCGGACAGCATGCACGCAGCAATGATCGGGCGGTATTCGGCAGCAATCGGGGACCTCACGGTGCCGTATGCAAAGCCACAGGAGAGCGGGCACCGCAGCGCAGTGCGTTCGCTCGAGCTGGACAACGCGGGTGCTCCGTGGCTGCGGATCGACACCGTGCCGGATGCCCGCGGCCGCCGGCCCGGGTTCACGCTGGCCCGCCACACGGCACAGGAGGTCAGCGCCGCGGCCCATCCCCACGAGCTGCCTCCGAGCAAGCACAGTTACCTGTACCTGGACGCTGCCCAACACGGCCTGGGCTCGCGGGCGTGCGGCCCGGACGTCTGGCCGGACTTCATGCTCCGCCCGGAGGCCCGCACGCTGACCCTGCGCATCGGGACGGCCGGGTAACGTCCAGAAACGCAGTGGGAACCCCAACTGGGTAGCAGTTAACGTCGTTTTGAAGGCTCATAACGACACCTGCTGCTACCTAGTTGGGGAGGCTGCTCGCGTCAGGCGGCCCCTACCGGCACCGGTTCCTTGGTGCCCGCGTCCTTGCGGATGGTGGCGCTGATGACGGCGGCCACGGTGCACATGGCCGCGGCGCCGATCCAGGCGTAGGTGTAGTGGCCGGTGGCATCGCGGATGTAGCCGGCCAACAGGGCTGCGGCGGCCGCGCCCAGCTGGTGCGCGGCGAACACCCAGCCGAACACCACGGAACCGTCGGCGCCGAACACCTTGCGGCAGATGGCCGCCGTCGGGGGCACGGTGGCCACCCAGTCCAGGCCATAGACCACCACGAAGATGATCATGCTCGGTTCCACGGTGGAGCCGAGCAGCAGCGGCAGCACCAGCAGGCCGATGCCCCGGAACTGGTAGTAGGCGGCCAGCAGGATCTTGGGGTTGAAGCGGTCGGTCAGCCAGCCGGAGGCGATGGTGCCCAGGATGTCGAAGATCCCGACGACGGCCAGCAGGCCCGCCGCTGTGGTCTCCGGCATCCCGTGGTCGTGTGCCGAGGGGATGAAGTGGGTGCCGATCAGCCCGTTGGTGGTGGCGCCACAGATGGCGAAGCCGGCAGCGAGCGCCCAGAAGGTGCGCACTTTGCTGGCCCGTTTGAGGACCTGGAGTGCCCGGACCGCGGCGTTGGCCGAATCCGCCTTGGCAGGCACGGAACCGGGCTGTGACGACGCAAGCTGGGGGTCCGCCGTCGTATTCTTTTCAGCGACGGCGGCGCCGGCGTCAGGCTCTTCGGCTCCATAAGGCAGGACCCCGACGTCGGCGGGTGAGTTCCGGAGCCAGCGCAGCACGAGCGGTACCACCGCGAGCGCGCCGGCGGCGATGAGGAGGGAGGCGCCGCGCCAGCCGGGGCTCTGGGCGAGGGCAGCGATGAAGGGCAGGAACACCAATTGGCCTGCCGCGCTGCCTGCGGTCAGCACACCGATCACCAGGCCACGGCTCTTGGCGAACCAGGTGTTGGCGATGGTCGCGGCGAACACGAGGGCCATGGAACCGGTGCCCAAACCGATCAGCAGGCCCCAGGTTAACAGGATCTGCCAGGACTGGTTCACGAACACCGTCAAGGCCGAACCAAGGCCTATGAGGCACAAGGCGAGCGCCGTGACCCTGCGGATGCCGAAGCGTTCCATCAGGGCCGCGGCGAACGGTGCCGTCAGACCGAACAGCACGAGGTTGATGCTGACAGCGAGCGACAGCACAGTGGTGGACCAGCCGAATTCTTCCTGCAAGGGCACCATGAGCACGCCGGGCGCTGCGCGGAAACCGGCCGCCCCCACCAGCGCGAGGAAGGCCACGGACGCCACGATCCAGGCGGGATGGAGCCTGCGGCGGGGACGCTTGCCGGTGGGGACCTCGGTGACATCGGGAGCGGTCATGCGGGGATCTCCATTTCAGGGGAAGCAGTGGGGTCTGTTTGCTTGGTTTGAGCGGGCGCGACGGCCAGTGGCATCGGATGCTCGCTGCGCTTGAGGCTGTGCCAGCTCGTGTTTGCCGCAGTGAGGCGTGTGCCGCAGTGAGTACACGTATCGGCCGAGGAGCTTGGCTGTCCGCATTCGGTGTGGATGACCCTCATGTGGGAGACCTCGTTGGGGGCGTCCAGGTGCTTCTCGGCCCAAATGATGATGGCGTTCAAGACGGGGAGGGCGTCCTCGCCCTTGGGTGTGAGGACGTACTCCTGCCGGGTGCGGGTGCCGTCCATGTAGGGGCGCCGGGCCAGCAGCCCGGCTTCGAGCAACCAGCCGAGCCGCTTGCTGAGGACGTTGTCCGCGACTTCGAGCCGCTTCTTGATGGCGTCAAAGCGTCCGTTGCCGAAGAAGACCTCACGCAGCACCAAGCTGCCCCATGGGTCGCCGAGAACGTCGAGGCCGCGCGCGAGGCTGCACGTGCGGGCGGACCAGTCTGATCGCAAAGGCATGGCCCCACCGTACATGACTTTCCTAAAGAAAGCCATGTTTCTGGGGCCGAACCGGCTACAGGGCCCGGTACCTGAAGCAAGTGGTGCGGCGCCCTGAATTGAGTAATACCTACCTGCAAAAGACCGCCCACCGAAAAAAGACAGGTATCGCTTACTCGTGCGGCAAGCAAGGGCCAATTCCTAGAATCGAATTCCCTAGGGTTCCCGAATGTGCGTGCCGCCGCCAGCACCGGCGGCGGCGCGTCATTCGCAATAGCGGTAATGCAATTAACGTCCCAGCTGCTCTCTGCCTTCAGCTGCGCATTGCCCTCGCGGGCCAGCTTCCAGGCTGCCCGCCCCCCGAAGAAAGGCTGAACGTCATGGAGACCTAGGGATCCGATAAAAATGCACACATTTGAAGAAATCAGAGAAACCTCCTTACTCCAAGGAAGGCGACCCCACTGGCCGCAAATGGGGAAAGGGCCAAAATTCCTATTATCGGCAATCGCAATTCTGGCCGTCATCCTGCTCCTTGTGGGAATCAATTGGGTGGGTTCATTGGCGTCGGTGATGTCCACTGACAACTCCCTTGGTGCTGCCACGGAGCAAAGCGCCCCGCCTGCCTCGCCCGCAGCAGCCAATTCAGTTCCGGCCACTGCGCCATCTGCCCAGCCCGTAGAGTCGAGTGCCGCGGAAGCAGCCACCCCCGCTGCTCCCGCCGAAGCCGCTCCAGCCGCACCTGTTGAAGCAGCACCAGTACCGGCGGCACCTGCCCCGGACAGTAACCTCTACACGGTGGTCCCCGGAGATACCGTGGGCGCCATCGCAGCCCGCTTCGGGGTGGACATGAATGCGATGCTCGCGGCAAACGGCCTGGGCGGCTATTCGGTCATCGTGCCCGGACAAACGCTGAAGCTCACCGGACCGGCGATCCCGCTCATCGATCCCGTGCCGGCTCCGGCCCCTGCTGCAGCAGCACCAGCCCCTGCAGCCCAGGCCGCCGCCCCGGCACCCGCAGCTCCGGCACCTGCGGCAGCGCCCGCACCGGTCGGCTGGACCATCTACGTGGCCGGCTCCGGAGGCCAGGCGCTGGTGGATGCCTGCATCGGCCCCATCCACTTCACGCCAACCGACGCCTACTCGCTGTTCATCACCGAGCACGACTTCTGCGGAGGTTGGGGCCGCTTCTCGGGCATCGGCGTAGGACAAACAGTCACTCTTGCCGGCTACGGAACATACACCGTTTCAGCACGAGGCCAGGTTCCCTTGGGTGGCACCACGGACAACGTTGCTGCCGTCTTTGGCGGTTTCCCCCGGGCTGTCCTGCAGACGTGCATTCCGGGCACCAGCCAGATGTTGGTGATCGCCCTCAACTGAGGGCAAAGAGAAACCGCCGGGGGTGCCAAGCAGCGCCCCCGGCGGTTTCCCCGCGCTTCATCGTCAGTTCGTTCGTGGGACCTGGCTAGCCGCGCGCGGCCCCGGGAGTGCTTCCCGCACTCCTGAGACCGGTCCGCGAGGGCCGGTAGGCCAGGGCCCAGTAGACCAGCAGGGCGATGCCGCAGACCACGCCCAGGCTGGAGGCCGTCAGTTGCCATTGCGTCTGGGGATCCTTGCCCCACTCGGCGGCGCCCGCCCAGACGGCCAGGTACTTGGGCGTCAGGTAGAACGCGACGGCGGAGATGGCCACCACGATCCAGCCGGCCACCCGCATCCTGCCGTTGCGCGAGGGCACCCGGTGCATCGCGAAGGCCATGCTCGGCAGCGCCACGGCAATCCACACCCAGTGGTGGGACCAGGACACCGGGCTGATCAGCAGCATCAGCACCGCGGTGGCGGACACTGCCACGAAGTTCTCGTCGGCAGCCAGCGCCCACTTGATCACCAGCGCCGCGAGGACAGCCAAGGCCAGGGACAGCACCAGCCAAAGCACGCTGGTCAGGCCGGAGTCGGGCATGCCGAGGTGCAGCAGCAGACCCTTGACCGAGAGGTTGTCCATGTAGGCCGGCCCGCCGATCCGCCCGGTATCCGGCAGGATCTTGGTCCAAAACATCAGCGAGGCCTGCGGCAGGATGGCCCAGGACACGGCGATGGAGCCGAAGAAGCCGGCCGCCATCCAGCCCAGGGCCTTGAAATCGCGCCGCACCAGGAAGTACAGGCCAAAGGCCAGCGGCGTGAGCTTTATCCCGGCGGCCAGGCCGATCAGCAGGCCCGCCGGCCAGCGGATCTGCCCCGCCCGGGCCTTCCCGTAGAGGGCGAAGTCGGCCAGGATCACGCCCATCAGGATGATGTTGATCTGCCCGAAGTCGAAGGTGTCGCGCCAGGGTCCCAGCAGCAGGATCGCCGCCGTGCCCGCCAGGGCGGTGGTCCGGAAACGGTAGTCCGCAAAGGCCGCCCGCCAGCTCGTCAGGGCGAAGTAGTGCCGCGCCAGCCAGGCGGCCACCACGGCAGCCCCGGCCAGCGCCGTCGTGATGAAGATCAGGCTGCTGGCACCGAAGCTGAACATGGCCAGCCCGGCGAACAAAAGCGCTGCAAACGGCGGATACGTGAACGGCAGGCCATCGCGCGGAGCGTAGAGCTCGCCGGCACCCGTTTCGCCAGTCTGCAACACTCGCGTGCCGCCGTAGTAGTAGACCTCGAAGTCGTTCATGAGCGGGATGTACGCGGAGTACAGGACCCAGAGGGCAACGACGACGGCGAGGGCGCCGGCCGCCGTGGCGAGCCAGCCGCGCAGGGGTGATGAAGGCCGTGCAGACGAAGGCAGGCGTGATGCCGCCGGAGGGGTGGGTGAAGTCACTGCTTCCTAGCTGTTGATCTTGGCGAAGGCCTGCTCGAGGTCCGCGATCAGGTCCTCGGCTTCCTCGATGCCGCAGGAGAGACGGATGAGGTTGACCGGGACGGCCAGCTCGGTGCCTTTGACGGAGGCGTGCGTCATTTCGGAGGGATAGTTCATGAGGGACTCGATGCCGCCCAGGGACTCCGCCAGCGTGAACACCGAGGTGTTTTCCGCGACGGTGCGGGCTGCCGCCTCGCCGCCCTTGAACTGCACGGAGACCATGCCGCCGAACTTCTTCATCTGCTTCTTGGCGAGCTCGTGGCCGGGGTGGCTGGGCAGGCCCGGGTACAGCACGGCCTCCACCTCGGGGCGCTGCAGCAGCCATTCGGCCACGGCCTGGCCGTTGTCGCTGTGCCGGTCCATGCGCACGCCGAGGGTCTTGAGGCCGCGCGTGGTCAGGAACGCGTCCATCGGGCCGGAAACGGCGCCGACGGCGAACTGGATGAAGCCGATCTTTTCGGCGAGTTCCACGTCCTTGACCACAATGGCGCCGCCTACCACGTCGGAGTGGCCTCCGATGTACTTGGTGGTGGAGTGGACCACCACGTCGGCACCCAGGGCGAGCGGGGTCTGCAGGTAGGGGGACGCGAAGGTGTTGTCGACCACCAGGAGGGCCCCGGCGTCGTGCGCCACGGCGGCGAGGGCCGCGATGTCGGTGATCTTCATCATCGGGTTGGAGGGGGTCTCCACCCACACGATGCGGGTGTTGTTCGCCGCGACCGCCGCGGCGACGGCGTCGAGGTCGGACATGTCCACGGGCGTGTTGCCGATGCCCCAGCCGCCCAGGACGCGGTTGATCAGCCGGTACGTGCCGCCGTAGGCATCGTTGCCGAGGACGATGTGGTCCCCCGGGCGGGCGATGGCCCGGATCAGGGAGTCTTCCGCGGCCAGGCCGGAGCTGAAGCTATAGGCGTGCGTGCCGCCTTCGAGGGCCGCCAGCTGTTCCTGCAGCGCATCGCGGGTAGGGTTGCCGCCGCGGCCGTACTCGTAGCCGTCGCGCAGATTGCCGATGCCGTCCTGGGCATAGGTGGAGCTGAAGTGCAGCGGCGGGACCACCGCGCCGGTGCGGGGTTCAAAGGCCTGTCCGGCGTGGACGGCGCGCGTGTTGAAGCCGGCGTTGTTGTTGGCAGACATGGGGGCTCCTATTTCAGTGGCTCAAGTAGGCGAGAAGGTCGTGGCGGGTCAGGATGCCCACGGGGGCGCCCACGAATGTCACCATCACGGTGTCGACGTCGGAGAGCAGCTCACGCGCGGCGGAGATGGTCTCGAGGGAGCCGATCACCGGCAGCCGTTCGCCCATGTGCTGGGAAATCTTGTCCGTGAGCTTGGCTTCGCCGCGGAAGAGGCGGGTGGTGAGGGTGCGCTCGTCCACGGCACCCAGGACCTCGCCCATCACCACGGGCGGTTCCTGCGAAAGCACGGGGATGTGGCTGACGCCGAATTCGTTCATGATGTTGATGACGTCGCGGACGGTCTCGTTGGGGTGGATGTGCACCAGGGCGGGCATTTCGCCGGTCTTGGACTTGAGCACCTCGCCCACGGACTGCTCCTCGCCGCCGGAGAGGAAACCGTAGGAGCGCATCCACTGGTCGTTGAAGATCTTGGCCAGGTAGCCGCGGCCCGAGTCCGGGAGGATGACCACCACGACGGCGCTCTCCGGCAGATCGCGGGCGGTCTGCAGTGCGGCCACCACGGCCATGCCGGAGGAGCCGCCCACCAGGAGGCCTTCCTCGCGGGCCAGGCGCCGGGTCATGGAGAAGGAATCGGCGTCGCTCACGGCGATGACGTCATCCGGCACGGACTTGTCGTAGTTCGCCGGCCACATGTCCTCGCCGACGCCCTCCACGAAGTACGGCCGGCCGGTGCCGCCCGAGTAGACAGAGCCCTCCGGGTCGGCGCCGATCACCTTGACGCGGCCGCCGTCGGACTCGGGACGGCCGGCGGAGATGTCCTTGAGGTAGCGGCCGGTGCCGGTGATGGTGCCGCCCGTGCCGGCACCGATCACCACATGGGTGACCGTGCCGTCCGTGTCGCGCCAGATTTCGGGGCCGGTGGACTCGTAGTGGCTGCCCGGGGCCGCCGGATTGGAGAACTGGTCCGGCTTGTAAGCGCCGGGAATCTCGGCGACGAGCCGGTCCGAGACGCTGTAGTAGCTTTGCGGGCTGTCCGGGGCGACGGCGGTGGGGGTCACCACCACCTCGGCGCCGTAGGCCTGGAGGACCGCACGCTTGTCCTCGCCCACCTTGTCCGGCACCACGAAGATGCACTTGTAGCCCTTTTGCTGGGCCACAAGCGCCAGGCCCACCCCGGTGTTGCCCGAGGTCGGCTCCACAATGGTGCCGCCCGGCAGGAGCTTGCCCTCCCGTTCGGCCTCTTCGATCATCTTCACCGCGATGCGGTCCTTGATGGATCCGCCGGGATTGACGTACTCCAGCTTGACCAGGACGGTGGCTTTGATGCCTTCCGTGACGTGGTTGAGCTTGATGAGCGGCGTGTTGCCGATGAGGTCCAATACGGACTGGGCGTACTTCATAGGTACAAAGCTACCGCGAAGCGGCACCGTGTCCGTGGCGCCGGTCTCCTATGCAGTGCCGGTGTCCCCGGCATCTCCGGCCGGAAGGTTCTCCCACAGCCCCAGGATGTTGCCCTCGGTGTCCTTGAAGTAGGCGTAGAAGCCCATTCCCGGGACCGAATCCTTGGGCTTGACCACGGTGCCGCCCAGCGATTCGATCTGTGCCAGGGACGCGTCAATGTCCTCCACGTCCACGGTGATGATGGGGGTCTTCAGATCGCCCTCGCGCGGAAACAGGGCACCGTTGATGGCTCCGGGGGCGCTTGGCATGCCCGTGGTCTCATCCGACGGTGTGGTGATGGCGATCGTGTAGTCCATTTCCGGCATGGCGTTCAGCGTCCAGCCAAAGGCGCCTTCGTAGAAACTGTTGGCCCGGCCCTGGTCGTCCGCCGGGATTTCGAAATGCACCACTCCAGCCACTGCGTTCTCCTTGGATTGCGGTAGGGAAGGCACGGACGCCCCGCGCCACACGATGGAGTCTAACCCGGGTGCCTGCGGACCGTAAGGGGCACCGGACGCCGCGCTGTCGCACGCTCATGGGACCATGAATAGATGACCATCGCCGACGCCCCGCCGGCTGCAGCGGCCGCGGCCGACGCAGCCGTCCGCTGGCATGCCGGCGCTCCGTTCGACCTCCTGCAGAGCCTCGGCACACTGATGCGCGGCAACGGCGATCCCTCCTTTGCTGCCCGCCCGGACGGGCTGTGGATGGCGTTCACGACGCCGGAAGGCCCGGCCACGCTGCGGCTCACCGCGGCCGGAACGGGCACGGACACGCACGTCGATGCCCAGGCGTGGGGTCCCGGCGCCGGCCCGGCCGTGGCCGGCGTACCGCGCCTGCTGGGCGCCGACGACGATTGGTCGGCCTTCGACGAGCCGGCGTTCCACGGCACGCTCCCCCGCCTGGTCACCGAGGCCCGACGCCGGAACCCGGCCGTGCGGCTGCCCTCCACAGGCCGGGTGGTCGACTCCCTCGTGCCCACCATCCTGGAGCAGAAGGTCACCACCATCGAGGCCCGCCGCGGCTACCGCTACCTCATGTACGGCTACGGCACCCCGGCCCCCGGGCCGCTCACCCCGCCCGGGCTCCTCGTCGCGCCCACCCCGGCGCAGTGGCTGGCCATCCCGTCCTGGGCGTGGCACAAGGCCGGCGTCGGGCCCCAGCGTTCCGCGACCGTCATGCGGGCGCTGCGCTCCGCCGTCGCGCTTGAACGCCTGGCCGCGCTGGACGCTGGGCAAGCGGGCGCCAAGCTGCAGACGATCCCCGGGATCGGGATCTGGACCGCCGCCGAGGTGGTGCAGCGGACCCATGGCTGCCCTGATTCGGTATCGGTGGGCGACTACCACCTCGCCTCGTACGTGGGCTACGCCCTGACCGGGCGCAAGACCGACGACGCCGGCATGCTTGCCCTGCTGGAACCGTGGCGGGGGCACCGGCAACGCGTGGTGCGCATGCTCGGCCTCAGCGGCTTCCGCAAGCCCGCCTTCGGCCCGCGCATGACCATCCAGGACCACCGCCGCCACTGAGCCAAAGCAACGCGGGGTCACTTACGGCCCATCCGAGCCTAGCAACATGGGCCGTAAGTGACCCCGCGTTGTCCTTCAGAGGGCACGGAGCTTCGCCTTCTTGATCTTGGCGATGAGGCCGGTGAATCCTTCAGCGAGATCGTCTGCGTTGGCCTTGAAGTAGGACCAGCCAGCGCTGGTGAAGGCTTCGTCCCGGCGGATATCCCGCGTCTGACGATCCCGTGTCAGGTGAGGGGCGCCGTCATACTGCACGGCGATCCTGAAGCCAGGTCCGGGATGGGACCGATACTGGGATGCCGTCGATTTCCACGACCTCGCCCGGGATCACCCGCACACGATGGCCTGTCACCCCGGCGCCCCTGACCCTGGGTAGTTCATGGGGCTTGCTGAGGTGGATCGTTTCCTCGTTTCCCTGCCACGGCGGCAGGCCAAGCCCCGTGAGCAGCGCGGCGCTCTCATGGGAAACCCAGGCTCCCGGCGTCGCCGCCGCCAGGACACGGGCGCGTTCGGCAAACGCAAACTCGCGGCCGGCAGGCAGGTGGATTAGCCGTCCGCCGTCGAACACGTCCTTGGCGCGAAGGCGCTTGGGCGCGATGCCCAGCATCCGGGACTCATGGACCGTGAACGGCCGGGTGGCGAGTGTCTCCGGAAGGGGCGTGATGCGGACCATGTGCACCATTGTGTCTATGCCACGCGGGGGATATTGAGTTATCCACAGGCCGACTTCCCTTCAAGCAACGCGGGGTCACTTACGGCCCATGTTGGTGGCCAGGATGGGCCGTAAGTGACCCCGCGTTGCAGTAGAAGGAGTCGGGAGCACGAACTAGAGCCCCAGGCGGGCCACCGCTTCCTGGCGCATGTCCACCTTGCGGACCTTGCCGGAGACTGTCATGGGGAAGGTCTCACGGATGTCCACGTAGCGCGGGATCTTGTAGTGGGCCAGCCGGCCGCGGCAGAACTCCTGCACGCCTTCCAGGTCCAGGGGTTCAGCCCCGGGCTTGAGGATGATGCAGGCCATGAGCTCTTCGCCGTACTTGGCGTCCGGGACGCCGATCACCTGCACGTCCTGGATGGCGGGGTGCTGGTACAGGAACTCCTCGATCTCGCGCGGGTAGATGTTCTCGCCGCCGCGGATCACCAGGTCCTTGATCCGGCCCTCGATCACCACGTAGCCGTCCTCGTCCATGCGGGCGAGATCGCCGGTATGCATCCAGCCCTCGGCGTCGATGGCCTCGGCCGTCTTGTCCGGCTGGCCCCAGTAGCCCTGCATCACCGCGTAGCCGCGCGTGCACAATTCGCCGATCCCGCCGCGTTGGAGCACTTCGTCCGTGCCGGGATCCACGATCTTCGATTCAAGCAGCGGCATGGTGCGCCCCACCGTGGTGGTCCGCTGTTCCAAGGTGTCGCCCGCCCGCGTCATGGTGGACACGGGCGAGGTCTCCGTCATGCCGTAGCAAATGGCCACATCCCGCATGTTCATCTCGTCGATGACGCGGCGCATGACCTCGATGGGACACAGCGATCCGGCCATCACGCCGGTACGCAGCGTGGAGAGGTCATAGGAGGCGAAGTCCGGCAGCGCCAGCTCGGCGATGAACATGGTGGGCACCCCGTACAGCGAGGTGCCGCCGAAGTCCTGCACCGCCTCCAGCGCGGCGGCGGGGCTGAAACCGCGGCCGGGAATGATGGTGGCGGCGCCGAAGCTGAGGGCATTCAGGTTCCCGATGACCATGCCGAAGCAGTGGTAGAACGGCACCGGCAGCACCACGCGGTCGTGCTCGGTGTAGCCGAGGAGCCGGCCGATCTGGTGGCCGTTGTTGAGGATGTTGTGGTGCGTCAGCGTGGCGCCCTTGGGGAAGCCCGTGGTGCCGGAGGTGTACTGCAGGTTGATGGGATCGTGCGGGTCGAGTTCCGCCATCCGGTCCCGGAGCGCGGAGGGCCCGACGCCGTCAGCGTGGGTCAGCAGCTCGCCGTACGTCAGTTCGGGGCTGCTTTCCGGGACGCCGGGGGTCAGTCCGATGGCCGGATCACCGGGCAGGAACACGATTTCACGCAGCTCCGGACAGTTGGCCAGGGCCTGCCGCGCCATGCCGACGTAGTCGCTGTTCTTGTCCGACGGCGCCACCACCAGGGTGCGCATGGCGTTCTGCTTGACCACGAATTCGAGTTCGTGGCTGCGGTACGCGGGGTTGACGTTCACCAGCACGGCGCCGGCCTTCGCCGTCGCGTACTGCAGGATGGTCCACTCGGCACAGTTGGGGCTCCAGATGCCGATCCGCTCGCCCTTCGCGACGCCCAGGGCGAGCAGGGCGCGGGCTAGGTGGTCGACGTCGTCGTTCAGTTTCTGGTAGCTCCAGCGGCGGGCATCCCCGCCCGGCACGCTGGCCGCCTCGATGAGCGCGTCCCGGAGGGGAAACTGCGCGGCGACGCGTTCAAAGTTGGCCCCGATGGTCTCGTCGAGCAGGGAGACGTCAGTGTCTCCGGCGGTGTAGGAAAGCATGAGGGCACGCTACCAATTGCACGGGCGCAAGAGAA
Source organism: Arthrobacter sp. CJ23 (assembly GCF_024741795.1). NCBI lineage: Bacteria > Bacillati > Actinomycetota > Actinomycetes > Micrococcales > Micrococcaceae > Arthrobacter > Arthrobacter sp. CJ23. Next base: position 3,502,747 of record NZ_CP102950.1, read on the forward strand.
GACTTTTGCTAGGAAGTCCTATTAACTATTTTCGGCCGACCGACGCTCCCCCGGTAAGGTGATTTCCATGAGTGCACCCATCGACCTGCAGGCCACGTTCATCCCCAACAACGGCGAGTTCTTCCGCGTGAAGCTGGCCCTGGAAATCGCCATCGAAGAGGTTGTGAACGAGCCCGGCTGCCTGCGCTATGAGCTCACGGAAGCCACCGAGGAGAAGCTGGTCTTGACCGAGCAGTGGGCCTCCCAGGAAGACCTGGAAAAGCACTCCAGGGGCATCGCCGTGCAGGACCTCGAAGAGTCCCTCAGCGCCCTGCTCGCCGAGCCCGTCCAGCTCGTCCGCCTCTAGCTTTCCTGGGCCTCGGCGCGCTGCTTGGCCACGTGGGCGTGGACTTCTTCCATGTCCAAGCCCTTCACGGCTTCAATGACCTGCTCCAGCTGCGGGCCGTTGAGCGCGCCGGGCTGCGAGAAGACGAGGACCTTTTCGCGGAAGGCCATGAGCGTGGGGATCGAGGAGATGCCGGCCTCGGCGGCCAACTGCTGCTCGGCCTCAGTGTCCACCTTGGCGAAGAAGACGTCGCCGTGCTTCTCGGAGGAAGCTTCGTATGTGGGCGCGAACTGGCGGCACGGGCCGCACCATGCAGCCCAGAAATCCACCAGGACAATGTCATTGCCCTCGATGGTCGATGCGAACTGTTCGCCGGTGATGTCAACTGTAGCCATGCTTCCACGGTACGCGACCCGCCGCAGGAAGTCCCTTCGATGAAGGCGATGTTCGCTCCCCGGTAAACCGGGAATAAAGCGCGCGACGGCGGCCTCCCCCTCGTGAGGGACGGCCGCCGTCGGCGTTTCATCGCTTGCCCGGCGCCGCCTACTTCACGAAGGCGACGTCGAAGAGGTGAACACCGCCGTTGGACGGCAGGGTCACCATCTCCACCGTCTTGGCGGGGTCGATGGCGATGGAGTTGGCGAAGACGCGGTACTGGTAGTTCGCATTGGCGTAGCCGGCGGGCGTGTTGCGTCCGTCGGTGGCGATCACCAGGGTGGCGTTGTGGTTGGTGGCATTTTCAACTGACCAGTTGGGGAAGCCGAAGTTCCCGGTGCTGCTGGAGCCGTCGGAGTACCAGACCGTGACGGTTCCTACCGCGGAACCGATTCCGGAACCGAGGAATGCCAGCTTGCTGCCCTGCCCCGGCAGCCTGATGGTCTTGCCGCCGCCGGCGGCGTTGTCCGCCGCCCCGGGCTGGACCGCAGGCCAGGTGAACTTTGCCCCGAGCGCCTCAACCGTGCTGCCCGGGGTCACGCCCTTGAGGGCCAGCTGTTCCGCCGAGAAGCTGTTCCGTTCGCCGTCGAAGTTTCCGGCCGGGATGCTGGCCAGGCTGGTGACCCCCACGTTGTTGTACGCCGCCGCGAGGTTGGGCAGGGCGTCCCCGGAGAACTGGTTGCGGACGCCGCTTGCGGTTCCGGCACCGTCACCGCCCTTGTAGCTGGCGGTTGCCGTGAACTGGCGCAGGGTGAATCCTGCCGGCTGCGAGGGCACGTGGATCTGGTAGTCCAGCACCACCGAGTCTCCGGCGCCCAGGTCCTTCTTCACGTCCTGGCTTGCGGGGTAGAGCGTCCAGCCGACGGGCCCCGCCAGCCGCACGGAAAGTCTGCTGAGCTTTGCAGGGCTGTTGTTCTGCACGGTGACTTTGACGGGCACGACGGCGGGCCCGGCCAGGCTGACTTCGGCGATGGAGACGTCCACCGCCTGACCGGCTGCCATGGCAGGTCCGGCGGTGGCGGCGGTGCCGCCCGCAAGCAGCAGGGCGGTGGCGAGCGTTCCGAGGATTCGGGTGATGTTGCGCATGGTCGGTCCTTTCCTAGGCCACGGGAGGCATGTCGGATTCCACGGAGTCGAGGCCGATGCGCGGCCTCGTCCAATCGCCCCGGGTGAAGTCCGGGACGGCAACGGGCTTGCCGCCGTCGGCCAGGGAGGTGACGCTCAGCGGGACCGGCGCGCACCAGGTCGCCGAATCATAGACGTCGATGTCCGGGACCTGGCCGGTGCGCATCTGCTGGACGATGCGCCACTGCAGCACGTAGTCCATGCCGCCGTGGCCGCCGTTGTTGGCGGCGTCATCGCCGATCTTCTTCCACAGCCAGTGGTCGAAGTCGCCACGCATCTGCGAGAAGCCGCGCCAGCTGTGGCCGCCATGGAAGGGCTCGGCGTACACGCGGGCACCGGTGGAATCGCCGCCGGCGTAGTCCTCGAAGATGCCGCGGCTTCCGGCAAGGCTGTTGATGCGGCTGTAGGGCCGCGGCGAGCTGACATCGTGTTCGGCCCGGATGATCCTGCCCTGCTCCGTGGAGATCAGGCACGTCACCAGATCTCCGTTGACGTAGTTTTCCTGCCAGGACGGGTGGCCCTTGGGCATGAAGCGTGCCCTGTAGTCGGCCAGCCCCTTGGGCTCGGTGGCCGTGGCCTGCAGGGTGGCCATGCGGTCGCCGCGGTTGATGTCCATGGCCGCGGCGATGGGGGCGAGCCCGTGCATGGCGTAGAAGCTGGCCGTGCTGCGCGTATGCCACTGCCGGCGCCAGCTGTCCGTGTAGTAGCCGTCGGCGAACAGGAGCTCGCGCAGGTCATGGAGGTAGCCGCCGTGGCCGTTGGTGATATCGCCGAAGACGCCCTCGTGGGCCATCTTCAGCATGGCCAGTTCGTTGCGGCCGTAGCTGCAGTTCTCCATCAGGAACAGGTGCTTGCGGGTCTTTTCCGAGGTGTTGACGAGGTCCCAGAGCTCCGCCAGCTCGGTGGCGATGGGCAGTTCGACGCCCACGTGCCGTCCGGACAGCAGGGATGCCTTGCCCTGCTCGTAGTGGAACTCCCACGGCGTGGCGATGTACACAAAGTCGATGTCGTCGCGCTGCAGCATCTGCTTGTAGGAATCGGCCGCGCCGCCGAACTCCGCCGGACGAGGCTTGCCCTTGGCGGCGATCTGGTCGGCGGCCCTCTTGGCGCGGTCCGCACGGATGTCGCATACGGCCGTGACCCTGCACCCGGGAACTGAGGCCCATCCTCCCAGCATGCCCATGCCGCGGTTGCCCAGGCCGATGAGCCCCACCCTGACCTCGGCGTGGGCTTCGAAGGCCTGGCCGATCATGGTGGCCTGGCCTCTGTCCCGGTTTGGCTCGCGCGGAGCGGCGAACGCCCCGCCTGCCGTGGCGACGATGAGCCCGGAGGCAAGTGCTCCTCCGAGCACCATTCGTCGTGAAGTGACCCCAAATTCAACCATGCTGCAACTCCTCCTTGGCGTGCGCTTCAGGCCTGCTGGCGGCCGGGCGCAGGTATCGCCGACGTGTTTGCGAGTGATGCCGATCACCCTTTCAACGTTGACAAGAATTGTCAATAGATGATTGGTTTAACGTCAAATTAAGCAGAAAAATGCAGTCTGATGTGCCTCTGAACCGTACCGACCACCCTCCTCCGGATCATTTACAGCCTTTCCCCACAGGCCTAGGCTGGCCTCATGCATTCCCCGAACGGGAACCCGGAAGGCCAGCCGGAACGCGGCAACACCGCGGCAATCGCCGTCGCCGGTTTGCGCAAGAGATTCGGCCGCCGGGAGGTCCTCCACGGCATCGACTTCAGCGTGGCGCGGGGCAGCGTGTTCGGCGTCATCGGCCCCAACGGCGCCGGCAAGACCACCACCATGCGCTGCCTCCTGGACGTCATCCGGCCCACCGCCGGCTCGGTATCGGTCCTAGGGCAGGATCCGCGGACAGCTGGCCCGGCCCTGCGCCGCCGCATCGGCTACCTGCCCGGCGAGCTGTTCCTCGAAGGCCGCACCACCGGCCGGCGAATGCTGGAACACTTTGCGGCCATCAGCGGGCCGGTGAAACCCGGACGCGCGGAGGAACTCGCGGAACGGCTCGAGCTGGATCTTGACCGGCAAGCGCGCAGCCTGTCCAAGGGCAACAAACAAAAACTCGGCCTCCTCCAGGCGTTCATGCACGATCCCGAGCTGCTGGTCCTGGACGAACCCACCAGCGGCCTGGACCCCCTGGTCCAGCAGAAGTTCCACGCCATGGTGCGCGAGGCCGTCGGCGCCGGCGCCACCGTGTTCCTGAGTTCCCATGTCCTCAGCGAGGTCCAGCAGGCCGCCGACGCCGTGGCGATCCTGCGCGACGGCAGCATCGTCACCGTGTCCACGGTGGAGGCCTTGCGTGCCGCGGCCGTGCGGCGCGTCAACTTCACGGCGTCCGGGATCGCAGCGCCCGACGTCGGAGCGCTGCTGGCCTCGGTTCCAGGCGTCGCCAATGTGGGGCTGCGGGAACTGCCGGACGGCGCCGGCGCGCCGGGAACCGCCGTCGAGACCTCGGCAACGCTGGCCGGCGCCGTGCAACCACTGGTCCAGGCCCTGGCGCGCCTGCAGCTCAGGGACCTGGTGCTCGAGGAACCGGACCTGGAAGACGCGGTGCTGAAACTGTATTCAACGCAGGAGGCGGACGGGGCTGCACAGCAGGAGTCGCCCCTGCCCCGGGGGGCGGCCCGCCATGGCTAGGCCGCTGCCCCTGTTCACCAAGGCCCTGGCCGACTCCTGGCGGTCCACGCTGGCCTGGGCCCTGGGGCTCGCGGCGGCCATCATGCTGTACCTGCCCATCTACCCGTCCATCGGCGGCAGCGCCCAGATGCAGGATCTGATCAACGCGCTCCCGCCGGAAATGACCAAGGCCCTGAACTACGACCAGATCGCCACCGGCCCCGGCTACACACAGGCCACCCTGTTCGGACTGATCGGCTTCCTGCTGATGTCCCTGGCCTCGGTGGGCTGGGGCGCGGCGGCCGTAGCCGGCGACGAGGAGTCAGGGCTCCTGGAACTGACACTGGCGCACAGCGTGACGCGCATACAGGTGGTCCTGGAACGGGCGCTGGCCATGGCGGCGCGGACGGCGCTGCTCTCCATGCTCGTCCTGGTGCTGGTCCTGGCGCTTAACGGGCCCGCGCAGCTGGGCATCGAGGCCGGGCACCTGGCCGGCGCCGTCGTGCTTTTCGCGGGGCTCGCCCTGCTGAGTGGCACCGCCGCGCTCTTCGTCGGAGCACTGACAGGCCGGAAGGTGTACGCGGTTGCCGCCGGCGCGGCCGTCGCCGTGCTCGGCTATGTCTTCAACGCGCTGGGACGGCAAAGCCCCGACGTCGAATGGCTGCTGGGGCTTTCGCCGTACCACTGGGCGTACGGGAACTCCCCCGTCACCAACGGTGCGGATTGGGGAGCAGCGTGGGGGCTGCTGGGCATTTCGGCGGCCCTGGTGGCCCTGGCAGCGACAGCCCTGCATCGGAGGGATGTGGGGAGCTAGGCGCGGGGAGTCAGGCCCACACGTGCGGGGCCGGCCGGCGTGCGCCGGGCAGGGCGTTGTTTTCGCGCCATTCGTGGATCCACTCCGGGAGCTCAAGATCGGCTGGCGGTGCGCCGAATTCGGCGATGATCTCCTCCTGGCTGACAGGACCACCCTTGCCGAGCAGCCGCGTGGCGATGTGGGCGCGGGCATAGATTTCCCCGTCCGCCACCATGCGCTGCTCGAAGTAGATGGCCTTGGTGTCCAGCCCGATGACCCTGGTCTCAATGGTGTAGTGCTGCCAGAGCTGCAGGGATTTGCGGAAGGAAATGGTCTCCCCCGCCGCCACGGGAGTCCAGCCGCGCCGGCGCATCCTGCGCCAGATGCCGCTGCGGACCATGAGGTCGAAACGGCCCAGGTCCATGAGCGAGAAATACATGCCGTTGTTGACATGCATCGCGATGTCGATATCCGTCGGCAGCACGCGCAGGGGCAGGGAGGATGCCTCCCAGACACCGAGGGGTGAACGCCGGGACGAGGTGAACAGAAGCAGGAGCGTGCGCAGGAGCAGATGCATGGCAGCAATGTTACCCGCGAGTAACTTGATGCGGTAGCCGGAACTTTATGTCCAACGATTGCACAAACGTTTACCGCCGGTTCACAAATCCCGTGCAGAATGTCTGGAACAAATGACCACGGCGAACAAGGAGACCCCTGTGAGCACCATTCAGTCCCTCGAGCCGCACACCGAAGTATGGCCCGAACTTCAGCTGCACCAGCAGCTCGTCCTGCAGGACCTCCGCGGCAACAGGATCGTCGGAACCCTGGACGGCATGACCAACGACCGCAGCACGCTGTGGATCCAGCTCACGGGCGGCCTCGGCCGGCAGCTGGTGCACCACCAGGACGGCTACTGGCTGGAAAACGCCGCCAGCTAGTTCCCGCCGGTTCGGTCCCGCCGATTCGATCCTTGCCGGCCTTATGCCCGGCGGTACATGTGCGGCTCGCTATGCGCCCGTCAGTGCATTCCTTATGAGGGATGAATAGACAAGCCCGGAATCCTTGACGGTGCGGACGAGGGTTTCGTAATCCACGTGGACCATGCCGAAGCGCTTCCCGTAGCCCCAGGCCCATTCGTAGTTGTCCAGCAGGGACCAGAGGAAGTACCCGCGGACATCCGCGCCCTCGGCGATCGCGTCCGCAACGCTGCCCACGTGGTCCAGCACGAACTGTGTCCGTTCGACATCGTGGATGCGGCCCCCGGCGGTGATCTCGTCGTCGTAGGCTGCTCCGTTCTCCGTCACGTACAGTGGCGGGAGGTCCGGGTACTCCGCGCCGAGCCTCGTCAGCAGGTGCCGGAGTCCGTCCGGGTTGATCTCCCAGTCCATGCCGGTGCGCGGGAGCCCGCGCGTGGGAAACGTGATGTGTTCCGAGCCGACGAACGGTGACGCAACCTCCCGGTCTGTGGCCGCTGCGAACCCGGGGTCGCCCTCCGGAAGCGGGTGCCCGGACACGTTGTCGTCGTGATAGTAGTTCACGCCGAGGAAATCAAGGGGAGCGGAGATGGCCGCCAGATCGCCGTCGTGGACGAGTTGCTCGAAACCGAGCCCTGCGACGTCGTGCAGGAAGTCCTCCGGGTAGCGGCCCAGGAGGAGCGGCTCCAGGTAGATGCGGTTCTGCAGCGCGTCGAAGCGACGGGCGGCGTCGAGGTCCGCCTCGTCCGTGAGATCCGCGGGAATGGCGTTGGACAGGTTGAGGGTGATGCCGACGTTGCCGGCCCCCAGCTCGCGGAGTGCGCCGGCGGCGAGCCCGTGGCCGAGGTGCTGGTGGTGCACGGCGGCCAGGGCATCCTCGCGGGAAATCCGGCCGGGAGCGTGGATGCCGGCGGCGTAGGACAGCAGCGAGGAGCAGAAGGGTTCGTTGAACGTGGTCCAGTGCTGCACACGGTCGCCGAGCGCCCCGTACACCGTGTCCGCGTAGTCCCGGAAGCGGTGTGCAGTGTCGCGGCTGGCCCAGCCGCCCTGCTCTTCGACGGCCTGGGGCAGGTCCCAGTGGTAGAGCGTCAGCCAGGGAAGGATGCCCGCGCCGAGGAGTTCATCGACCAGGCGCGAGTAGAAGTCCAGCCCGGCCTGGTTGACCGTGCGGTCCCCGGGTTTGATCCGCGCCCAGCTCGTGGAGAAACGGTAGGAACCGAGCCCCAGGCTCTTCATGAGCGCCACGTCCTCCGGCATACGGTGGTAATGGTCCACGGCAACCTCCGGAGTGTCCCCGTTGACCACTGCTCCCGGGACCCGCGCGAAGGCGTCCCAGATGCTGTCCTCCTTGCCGTCCTCGTGGCCTGCGCCCTCGATCTGCGCGGCCGCCGTCGCCGATCCCCAAAGGAATCCGGCAGGCCACGGGCGGCTCCGAAGGGCTGCGGCCTGTTCCAACTGCTTGGCGGGGAGTGAGGTGATCGACACGAGGGATGCTCCTTGGATGCGCTCTTGGATTCACAGCCCGCGATTCGCGGATACGAACAGCATGACGCCGTCCCGGAGGTTTGGGTACCCGCCTGAGGTAGGGACGGGTTCGTCACCTGCGGCCTAGTATTCGGTTATGACGCAAGAACGCTACCGGGATCTCGCCGAATGGCCGCTCATGGCCACAGCCCTCGTCTTCCTGACTGCCTACGCCTGGCAGGTGGTCGGCCATCTGGAGGGCCCCGAAGCCGAGCCTTTCGAGATTGCCATGTGGGCAACCTGGGGGATCTTCGTCCTGGACTACGTCGCGAATCTTTGGCTCGCAAAGAACCGCGGCCGCTGGTTCCTGTGGAACCTCCACGAGCTCCTGATCGTGGCGCTCCCGTTCTTCCGGCCGCTGCGCCTCCTGCGCCTGGTCACCCTTCTGTCCGTGCTGCAGCGCACGGTGGGGGAAACGCTCCGTGGACGCGTGGCCACCTACGTTGCGGGGTCCGCCGCCATGCTGGTCCTGGTTGGGGCGCTGGCCGTTCTGGATGTGGAGCAGCACTCCCCCGACGCCAAGATCCTGAACTTCGGCGATGCCGCCTGGTGGGCCATCACCACCATCACCACGGTGGGCTACGGCGACCTCTACCCAGTGACATCCCTGGGGCGGATCGTGGCGTCTGCGCTGATGATGAGCGGCATCGCAGTCCTTGGTGTGGTCACGGCTTCCATTGCCTCCTGGCTGGTCCAGCGCATCGAGGAAAACAACGAAGACGTGGTGGCCGCCGCTGAGGAACCCGTCCGCGTCGAGCTAGCCGAGCTGTTGGCCGAGGTTGCCGCACTCCGGCGCGAAATCGCTGAGCTCCGCCGGGGGCAGGAGGGGCCGGAACCGGAGCATGCGTAGAAACGAGAACATCCCCGGAACCATATGGTTCCGGGGATGTTCCCTTGGGTGGCAGATGAGGGATTCGAACCCCCGTAGGCGTTGCCAGCTGATTTACAGTCAGCCCCCTTTGGCCGCTCGGGTAATCTGCCGAACTTCAAAAGAAGATCACTCACAGCCACCGATTCGAATTCGTTCCGGTAACCGCGAGCAAGACAACCTTACAGAACTTCTCGCCAAGAATCGAATCGAGCCCCGGAAGGGTCCAAAATCCCCGGATTTCAGGCCTCGCCGAGGATCCTGCCGGCCAGTTTAGCCTCGAAACGGGCTGCCTGCTCGGAGGTGATCTGGTTCAGTTCCACTGCGCGCTGGAGGTCCAGGTGCACGCCCTCCATCCGCGCCGAGGCGTTGGGCACGGGGCTGAGGACGATTGACGCTGCGACGGCTGCGGCCGCGACGGCGCCGGCTGCTGCCACGGCGGCAGTACCGATCGAACCGGCGGCGGCGCTGGCGGACTTGGTGACGTAGTGGACGGCCTTGTTGCTCACATTTACCTCCGAAGATGGGCTGCTCCAACAGGTACAACTCTCCCGGCACCGGCTAGGTTCCGGCCGGGCGTGTGCTGTGAGCGAACTGTGAAGACCGGGGGCGGCCCCAATCCCCGGCTTCCGTACTAGGCTGGATGGCAGACAAACCCGCCCTTCACAGGGCCCCCAATCTAAGGAGAGTCATGGCAGGCGAATCCACATTCGACGTCGTCAGCAAGGTAGACAAGCAGGAAGTCGCCAACGCGCTCAACCAGTCCCAGAAGGAAATCGCGCAGCGCTACGACTTCAAGGGCGTAGGCGCCGAGATCGACTTCAGCGGCGAAAAGATCCTGATGAAGGCCAACTCGGAGGACCGCGTCCTGGCCGTCCTGGATGTCTTCCAGTCCAAGCTCATCAAGCGCGGCATCTCCCTGAAGTCGCTGGACCAGGGCGAGCCGTTCCCTTCCGGCAAGGAGTACCGCCTGGAATGCTCCATCAAGGAAGGCATCGCGCAGGACCTCGCCAAGAAGATCAACAAGATTATCCGCGACGAAGCACCGAAGTCCGTCAAGTCCCAGATCCAGGGCGACGAACTCCGCGTCACCTCCAAGTCCCGCGATGACCTGCAGGAGACCATGAACATCCTCAAGAAGTTCGAAGAGGCCGACCTGCAGTTCGTGAACTTCCGCAGCTAAGCATTTTCGACGCGCAAAATCCCTGAGGACGCCCGTATTCGGGAGTCGTCAGGGATTTTGCGCGTCGAAGGGGATTCGGCGTCGTCAGCTCAGCGCCGGCCGGCCATCCGCTCCAGGCGAGCGATGCGCTCGCGCATCGGCGGGTGCGTGGCGAACAGCTTGGTCATGGCGCCGCCCCGGAACGGGTTGGCGATCATGAGGTGCGAGGTGTTGACGAGGCGCTGGTCCTGCGGGAGCGGCACCTGCCGGACGCCCGATTCGATCTTGCTCAGGGCTGAGGCGAGCGCCAGCGGATCGCCGGTCAGCTCCGCACCGTCCTCATCGGCGTCGTACTCCCGGGTCCGGGAAATGGCGAGCTGGATCAGCGAGGCCGCAAACGGCGCAAGGAGGGCCATGGCGATCATCGCGAGCGGGTTGGCGTTGCGCCGGTCCCCGCCGCCGAAGAACAGCAGCATCTGGCCCACCGAGGTGATGACCCCGGCGACGGCGGCCGCCACGGACGAGGTCAGGATGTCGCGGTTGTAGACATGCATGAGCTCGTGCCCCAGCACGCCGCGCAGTTCGCGGGCGTCCAGCAGGTGCAGGATGCCCTCGGTGCAGCAGACGGCGGCGTTCTTGGGGTTGCGGCCCGTGGCGAAGGCGTTGGGGGTCATGGTGGGCGAGACGTAGATCCGCGGCATCGGCTGGTTGGCCCGCACGGAGAGTTCGCGCACGATCTGGTAGAGCTGCGGCGCCTGCGCCTCGGTCACCGGATAGGCGGCCATGGAGCGGATGGCGATCTTGTCGCTGTTCCAGTAGCCGTAGGCCGTGGTGGCGACGCCGATCAGCGCAAAGATCCAGATGGGCGCGGAGCTGCGCATGCCGGCACCGATCACGGCGCCCAGGCCAAGCAGCACCGCCCACAGCACACCGAACAGGGCTGCGGTCTTGAGGCCGTTGTTGTGCTTGTGCACTGTGGTCCTTTCACGGGGTGGTGGCTTTAGGGGTTAAACGTCGACGGCGGCCGTCCTGTTCCGGTGCTCAGGGCAGCGGGTGCGCGGCGTCGTACTGCACGAAACCGGGCTGCCGGCGCGAGGCGAACCACGCCAGCCCGATGCACAGCAGCCCGCCCAGCAGCAGCACCCAGCCCTCCCTGAGGAACTGGGTGAGGCCGCCGGACAGCATGTCCCCCACTCGGGGGCCGCCGGCCACCACCACGATGAACACGCCCTGCAGCCGCCCGCGCATATGGTCCGGCGTGGCGGACTGCAGGATGGTGGTGCGGAAGACGGCGCTGACCGAGTCGGCAATGCCGGCGAGCGCGCAGCACAGGGCAGCCGGAACCAGCCAGGGGGTCACACCGCCGCGGCCGGAGTCACCCGCCAGCAGCACCACCAGGCCGAAGGCCGAGATCGAGGCTCCCCAGCCCATCACGGACCACACCACGGCGCTGCCCTGCCGGCGGACCCGGCCCAGCGGTCCGGAGAAGAGCCCGGCCAGGAAGGCCCCCACCGCCGACGCTGCCAGCAGCACCCCCACGGTGGTCTCGCCGCCGCCGACCATGACTGCGCCGATGGCCGGCATGAGGGCGCGGGGCTGGGCGCAGATCATGGCGATGAGGTCGATGATGAAGGTCATGCGCACGTTCGGGCGCGTGCCCAGGAAGCGGAAGCCCTCGACGACGGAACGCAGCCCGGGCCGCGAGGCGTCTTTGGACGGCGGCAGGGCAGGGAGCTTCAGCAGCCCCCACAGCGCGAACGTGAAGCTGAGGACGTCGATGGTGTAGGTCCAGCCGAAGCCGATGGAGGCCACCAGGACACCCGCCAGCAGCGGACCGGCCGTCATGGACAGGCCGAAGGTGAGCATGCTCAGGGCATTGGCCGCGGGGAGGAGTTCCTTGCGGACCAGCAGCGGGATGATGGCGCTTCTGGCGGGGCCGTTGATCCCCTGCGCCCCGCTCTGGACAGCGACCAAGGCGTACAGGATCCACACGTTGCCGATTTCGAGCCAGGCCTGCAGGGCGAGGCAGGCGGTGGTGGCCCACAGGACCAGGGAGGCCGCCATGGCCACCTTGCGGCGGTCGTAGGCGTCCGAAATGGAGCCGCCGAACAGGCCGGCCACCACCAGCGGAACCAGCGCGAAGATGCTCAGGAGCCCCACGTAGAGGCTCTCCTGCGTCAGCCGGTACACCTCCAGGCTCACGGCCACCAAGGTGAGCTGGGAGCCGATGGCTGCCACCGAGGATCCCATCCACAGCCGGCGGAAGGCCGGGCTCTCCTTGAGAGGGGTGATGTCTGCCAGTAGTTTCGCCACCGTCCAACCCTAGCTACCGCGGAGCCCAGCTCCCGCACCCCACCGCGCCGCCGCCGCCGCCCTTAGGCTGCCCGAAGTTAGCATCACCTTATTATGATCTGTTCATAATAAGTGGTTCACTGAATGCATGACAGGTCACACGGCAGAGCAGGAAGCATGGGCAGAAGCCCTGCATTCCCATGGCCGCCGCGTGACCAAGCAGCGGCTGGCAGTCCTCGCCGCCGTCGAGCATCACCCGCATTCCCCGGCGGAAGGCATCCTGGCCGCAGCCCGCAAGGAACTCCCTGAACTGACAGCGCAGTCCGTTTACGTTGTGCTGAGCGACCTGACTGACCTGCAGATGCTGCGCCGCTTCGAGCCCCCGCACTCCCCCGCACTGTATGAAACCCGCGTGGGCGACAACCACCACCACGCCGTGTGCATCAGCTGCGGCCGGGTGGAGGACGTGGACTGCGCCGTGGGCCATGCACCCTGCCTCACCCCGCACTGGGACGAACATTCCAAGCCGATGACCATCCAGATCGCCGACGTCCTGTACCAGGGCATCTGCCAGGACTGTCAGTCCAAACAACAGCTTCCTACTCAAACGCAAGCAACCACCACAAAATAGGAGAACGATGACCGCGAACATCTCGACCACCCAGTCGGGCGCACCCGTTACCTCGGATGCGCATTCCAAGTCCGTCGGCGCTGACGGCGCCATCATCCTGACCGACCACTACCTGGTCGAAAAGCTGGCACAGTTCAACCGCGAGCGCGTCCCGGAGCGTGTAGTGCACGCCAAGGGCGGCGGCGCTTTCGGTACCTTCAAGACCTCCTCGGACGTCTCCAAGTACACCAAGGCAGCCTTCCTGCAGCCGGGCGTCGAGACGGACATGCTGATCCGTTTCTCCTCCGTTGCCGGCGAGAACGGCTCCCCGGACACCTGGCGCGATCCCCGCGGCTTCGCCGTGAAGTTCTACACCTCCGAGGGCAACTACGACCTCGTGGGCAACAACACCCCGGTGTTCTTCATCCGCGACGGCATCAAGTTCCCGGACTTCATCCACTCGCAGAAGCGCCTCCCGGGCACCCACCTGCGCGACGCCGACATGCAGTGGGACTTCTGGACCCTGTCCCCCGAGTCCGCACACCAGGTCACCTGGCTCATGGGCGACCGCGGCCTGCCGGCTTCCTGGCGTGAAATGCAGGGCTACGGCTCGCACACCTACCAGTGGATCAACGCCGAGGGCGAGCGCTTCTGGGTCAAGTACCACTTCCAGTCCAACCAGGGCGTCAAGACCATCACGGGCGACGAAGCTGCCGAACTGGCCGGCTCCGACGCGGACTTCTACATCCGCGACCTGCAGGAAAACATCGACGCCGGCAACTTCCCCTCCTGGGAACTGCACGTCCAGGTCATGCCGTACGAGGACGCCAAGACGTACCGCTTCAACCCGTTCGACCTCACCAAGGTGTGGCCGCACGCGGACTACCCGCTGATCCACGTGGGCACCATGGAGCTGACCAAGAACCCGGAGAACTACTTCGCGCAGATCGAGCAGGCCACCTTTGCGCCGTCGAACTTCGTGCCGGGCATCGCCGCTTCCCCGGACAAGATGCTGCAGGCCCGCATCTTCTCCTACGCGGACGCACACCGCTACCGCGTGGGCACCAACCACGCCCAGATCCCGGTGAACCAGCCCAAGAACCAGGTCAACAACTACAGCCAGGACGGCGCCGGACGCTACCTGTTCAACGCCCCCTCGGTTCCGGTGTACGCACCGAACTCCGTGGGCGGCCCGGCTGCCGTTGAGCCCGCCTCCCCCGCAGGTGGCTGGGAGAACGACGGCGAGCTCACGCACGCCGCGCACTCCCTGCACGCCGAGGACGGCGACTTCGTCCAGGCCGGCGCGCTGTACCGCGAGGTCTACGACGACGGCGCCAAGTCCCGTCTGCTGGACACCATCACCGGTGCCGTGGGCGGCGTGAAGAACGCCGAGATCAAGGAACGCGCCATCCAGTACTGGACCAGCGTGGACGCCGAACTCGGCGCCAAGCTGCGCGCCAACCTGGGCAGCTAATTACGCACCGGCCCCGGCCGGAGCCGTTTGAGCCAGGAACCCCGTCACGGATTCTCCCGTGGTGGGGTTCCTGGCTTTCTTGTCGATTGTCCACATAGGCGGACCGGCCCCTGTCCCGCACGTGGGTTGCTCCCTAGGATTCCTTGCATGAACACATTCGCAGGCATCCCGTCTGAGGCCTTCCGGTTCTACGCCGAGCTGGAAGCAAACAACAACCGCGAGTGGTGGCTGGCGCACAAGGGCATCTACGACGCCGCCATCAAGGAGCCGCTGCAACTCCTTCTTTCCGAGCTGGAGCCGCAGTTCGGCCCGGCCAAGATCTTCCGCCCCAACCGTGACATCCGCTTCTCGCAGGACAAGTCACCCTATAAGACCGCCCAGGGCGCGTTTGCGGCCAAGGACGAAGGATGCGGCTTCTACGTCCAGATCAACGCAGACGGCCTGCTGATCGGCGGAGGCTACCACTCGCACACACCGGCGCAACTTGCGCGGTTCCGGGCGGCCGTGGATGCCCCGGCCAGCGGCGAGACCTTGCAGCAGATCGTGGACAAGGTTGCGGCGTCGGGCTTCAACATCGAGGGCGAGAAACTCAAGACCGTCCCGCGCGGCTTCGACAAGGAGCATCCCCGGGCGGAATTGCTCAAGCACAAATCCCTCTCGGCGGGCGTGGAGGTGGGCGAAGCCGGCTGGGTCTCGACGCCGGCGGCCAAGGAAGAGATCGCCGCCCGCTGGGAGGAACTCCGGCCGCTCGTGGAGTGGGTCAGCGAGCACGCCGCACCGTAGCCGGTCCGGACGCAGAACACCCGGGAACCGTGCGGTTCCCGGGCGCTCTTCCAACGATGTGGATGTGGGACTGTCAGACCTTGCTGAGCGAGTCCTCGTCTTCATCGTCTTTGGGCTCGGTGCCTGCGGCGGCGCTGGCAGCCGGGGCGAACTCAGACGTGCCATTGACGGAAGCCTTGGCCGCAGCGAACTTCTCGTTGAGGCGGGAGTGGCGCTGGCCGTAGGCGAAGTAGATCGCCATGCCGATCGCGAGCCAGATGCCGAAGAAGATCCACGTCTCCACAGCCAGGTTCGTCATCAGGTACAGGCAGAGGACGGCGGAGATCCAGGGCACTACCTTGCCGAACGGGACGCGGAAGGCCGGCTTCAGGTCCGGGCGCTTCTTGCGGAGCACCAGGATGCCCAGGCTGACCATCACGAACGCGGAGAGCGTGCCGATGTTGATCATTTCCTCCAGCAGGTCCACGTTGGTCAGGCCGGCGACCAGCGCCACGGCCGCACCGCAGATGATCTGCAGGCGGGCCGGCGTGGCACGTTTCCTGCTCGTCTTGGAGAGCGAACGCGGCAGCAGGCCGTCGCGGCTCATGGCCATGACCACGCGGGCCAGACCCATGAGCAGGACCATGATCACGGTGGTGAGACCCACCAGGGACCCGAAGGCAATGACCTTGGCGGCGTCCGCGTTTCCCACTGCTTCGAACGCGGTGGTCAGCGTGGGGTTCTTGGCGGCGGCCAGATCCTTGTAGGAGACCATGCCGGTCAGGGCCAGGGAAACGAGGATGTAGAGCAGGGTCACCAAGGCCAGACCGCCGAAGATGCCGCGGGGCAGCGTCTTCTGCGGGTTCTTGACTTCCTCCGCGGAGGTGGCAACAACATCGAAGCCGATGAAGGCGAAGAAGACCAGGGCAGCGCCGGCGAAGATGCCGAGCGTGCCGTACTGGGCCGGGACCGCGCCGGTCAGGAAACCGAAGAAGGACTGCTTCATGACATCGGTTCCGGCGCCGTGGGCGGTGGGTTCGGAGGCAGGGATGAACGGTGCGTAGTTGGCGAACTTCACGTAGGAGAAGCCGACCACGATCACGAACAGCACCACGGCGATCTTGATGATGGTGAAGATGTTGCCCACGCGCGCAGACAGCTTGGTGCCCAGGACCAGCAGCACCGTGAAGATGGCGACAATGAGGAAGGCGCCCCAGAAGAGGTCCACCCCGCCGATGCTGATGGACGGAGGCATCTCGACGCCCATCAGTGCGAAGACCTTGCTGAGGTAGATGCCCCAGTACTTGGCGATGACGGCAGCGGCCGTGAACAGCTCCAGGATCAGGTTCCAGCCGATGATCCAGGCAAGCACCTCGCCCATGGTGGCATAGGTGAAGACGTAGGCCGAGCCTGCCACCGGAATGGCCGTGGCAAATTCGGCGTAGCACATGATCGCCAGGGCGCAGGTGACGGCGGCAACGGCGAAGGAAATCGTGACGGCCGGGCCGGCGAAGTTGGCGGCGGCCTTCGCACCCACGGAGAAGATCCCGGCACCGACGGCAACGGCGACGCCCATGATCATCAGGTCCCAGGTGCTCAGGGTGCGCTTGAGCTTGCGCCCGGGTTCATCGGCGTCGGCGATCGACTGCTCGATCGACTTGGTCCGGAAAATGTTCATGAATATGCCACATTCTTGATGGGGATGGTATAGGACTCATCAAGGATAGAGTCCACCCACTGGACGGCCACAATTATCCCAAATAGTGAGATTACGCAGGCTCGGCGTGATACTTCCGGGACTGTGGTGGCGTATGGGACGGGAGGGGCCCGGGCGAATCGCGATGCTCGTCCGAGTTCGGGGAGCACCGTTCAGAACCACCGGTCAGCCGCCGGGCACGTCCCAGTCCATGAGGGTGGACCGGATCAGGAACCGTTTGCCTTCCGGCGCCTCCACCGAGAAGCCGCTGCCGCGCCCATGGACCACATCCACCGTGAGATGGGTATGCGACCAGTAGGCGAACTGTTCCCTGGACATCCAGAACTCCAGGGGGCGAGGGTCCGTGGGGCCGCCAAGTTCGAAGCGTCCCAGCAGCACGTCCGAGCCGCCGGTCAGGAACTCCCCCGCCGGGTAGCACATCGGCGCGGAGCCGTCGCAGCAGCCGCCGGATTGGTGGAACATGAGCGGGCCGTGCCTGGCCCAGAGCGTGCCGAGCAGGTCCGCGGCGGCCGCGGTGAGCGCCACCCGGGAAAATCCTTCCCCGGGCAGCGTCACCGCGGCTTCCAAGCTGATGTGGGGCATCAGAACCTCAGCACCACGCGTCCGTCGATCTTGGCGTGCTTCATTTCATCGAAGACGGCATTGACCTCGGACAGTTCGCGGGTGGAGACCGTGGGGTGGATCTTGCCCTGCGCGTAAAAGTCCAGCGCCTCCTCGAGGTCCTGCCGTGTGCCCACAATGGAGCCGCGGACGGTGAGGCCCTTGAGGACGATCTCGAAGATCGGTGCGGGGAAGTCTCCCGGCGGGAGCCCGTTGAAGACGATCGTCCCGCCGCGGCGTGCCATGCCGATGGCCTGGCCGAACGCGGAGGGATGGACCGCCGTGACCAGGACGCCGTGGACGCCTCCCGTTTCACGCTGGATGGCCTCGGCCGGATCCTCGTGGAGGGCGTTCACCGTGATTTCGGCGCCGTGCTGCTTGGCGAGGGCGAGTTTGTCATCGGCGATGTCGACGGCGGCCACGCGCAGTCCCATGGCAACGGCGTACTGCACGGCGATGTGGCCGAGCCCACCGATGCCGGAGATCGTCACCCACTGCCCCGGCTTGGCCTCGGTCATCTTCAGTCCCTTGTAGACCGTCACGCCGGCACACAGCACCGGGGCGACTTCCACGGGGTCCGAGCCTGCCGGGATGCGGGCCGCAAAGCGGGTGTTGACCAACATGTACTCGCCAAAGGATCCGTCCACGCTGTAGCCGGCGTTTTGCTGGGCCTCGCAGAGGGTCTCCCAGCCGGTCCGGCAATACTGGCATTCGCCGCAGGCGGACCACAGCCAGGCGTTGCCCACAAGGTCCCCGACGGCGAGGTCCGTGACGCCTTCGCCGAGTTCCACCACTTCGCCCACGCCTTCATGGCCGGGGACGAACGGCGGTGTCGGCTTGACGGGCCAGTCCCCCTCGGCGGCGTGGAGGTCCGTGTGGCAGACGCCCGAGGTGATGAGGCGGACCAGCGCCTCGCCGGGACCCGGCGTCGGCCGTTCAATTTCCTGGATCTGCAGTTCACGGCCGAATTCCGTGACTACTGCTGCGTTCATCGTCGTCATTGGCGATTCTCCTTGGCTGGTGCGGGTTGGGGTGTTCCTCTGGATAGGCGGGACGGGCCAGCGACGGCCCGTCCCGCCGGTCGATGGGCTTGGTTTAGAAGAAGCCCAGCTTGTTCTCGTTGTAGCTGACCAGGAGGTTCTTGGTCTGCTGGTAGTGGTCCAGCATCATGGCGTGGTTCTCACGTCCGATGCCCGAGGACTTGTAGCCGCCGAACGCGGCACCCGCCGGGTAGGCGTGGTAGTTGTTGATCCAGACACGGCCGGCCTGGATTTCGCGGCCGGCGCGGTATGCGACGTTGCCGTTGCGGGACCAGACGCCGGCGCCGAGCCCGTACAGGGTGTCGTTGGCGAGGCCGATCGCATCGTTGTAGTCGCTGAACTTCGCGACCGAAACCACGGGGCCGAAGATCTCCTCCTGGAAGATCCGCATGCGGTTGTGGCCTTCGAAAATGGTCGGCTGGACGTAGTAGCCGCCGGCCAGGTCTCCGGGGAGTTCGGCCCGGGCACCGCCGGTGAGGACCTTGGCGCCTTCCTGCTTTCCGATGTCGATGTAGGAGAGGATCTTCTCCAGCTGGTCGTTGGAGGCCTGGGCGCCCACCTGGGTGTCCGTGTCCAGCGGGTTGCCCTGGATGATCTTGTTGGTGCGGGCCACGGCGTCGGCCATGAACGAATCGTAGATGCCCTCCTGGACCAATGCGCGGGACGGGCAGGTGCAGACTTCGCCCTGGTTGAAGGCGAACAGCGTGAAGCCTTCCTGGGCCTTGTCGTAGAACGCATCGTTCTGCGCGGCGACGTCGTCGAAGAAGATGTTGGGGCTCTTGCCGCCCAGCTCCAGGGTGACGGGGATGAGGTTGTTGGAGGCGTACTGGCTGATGAGCCGGCCCGTGGTGGTCTCGCCGGTGAAGGCGATCTTGCGGATGCGCGGGCTGGAGGCGAGCGGCTTGCCGGCCTCGACGCCGAAGCCGTTGACCACGTTGACCACGCCGGCGGGCAGGAGGTCGCCGATCAGTTCCATCAGCACCAGGATCGAGGAGGGGGTCTGCTCCGCGGGCTTGAGCACGACGGCGTTGCCGGCGGCAAGTGCGGGGGCCAGCTTCCAGACGGCCATGAGGATGGGGAAGTTCCAGGGGATGATCTGGCCCACGACGCCCAGCGGCTCACGGAAGTGGTACGCCGTGGTGTCCTCGTCGAGCTGGGTCAGGCTGCCTTCCTGGGCCCGGACGGCGGAGGCGAAGTAACGGAAGTGGTCCGCGGCAAGCGGGATGTCCGCGTTGAGGGTCTCCCGGACCGGCTTGCCGTTGTCCCAGGACTCCGCGACGGCCAGCAGCTCGACGTTCTCGTCGATGCGGTCCGCGATCTTGTTCAGGATGGCGGCGCGTTCGGTGGCCGAGGTCTTGCCCCAGGACGGGGCGATCTTGTGCGCGGCGTCCAGTGCCAGTTCGATGTCCTCCGCCGTGCCGCGGGCAACCTCACAGAAAGCCTTGCCGGTGACCGGGGTGATGTTCTCGAAGTACTGGCCCTTGACCGGGGCAACCCACTCGCCACCGATCCAGTTCTCATAGCGGTCCTTGAACGTGACCTTGGAACCCTCGGTACCGGGCTGTGCGTAAACGGTCATTGCTAGCTCCTTTGCTACGGCATCTGATGCACCGAGCCTAGGAGCGGGGAGGTTGCGAGCAGGTTGCAACGCTGGGGCCACGCCTGCCGGGTTCCTGGCCGGGGGCCCAAACCGACGAGGGCCCCGGCCTGAGCTTGCGAAGGCCGGGAGCCGGTAGGGACTTGCGAGGCGAGGGGGCAGATCGGGAGAGTCAGCCCACGCTTGCCCTACTTCGCAGCCAGGCGGGCGGCCTGGACGGCCCACTCGGCCACCACGGACTCGTCCACTTCCTCCGGATCGGCGAACTTCACGCTCGCCATGCTGCGTGTGCCGGGCTGCAATTCGCCGGTGTCGCCACCAAACTCCTGACCCTTCCAGAACAGGAGCGTGACGTACTTGGGATAGGCCTTGTAGCCAGCCACCGGTTCATTGTCCTGCAGCCAGACGGGGTGCCCGTGCCACATCTTGCCCTCGGCTCCGGCCAGAGCCGTGCGCAGCAGCGGCTCCAGCTTGCCGGCCACAGCCGCCAGCGGCTCGGCCAGTTGCGCGTTGTAGTCCTCGATCGTGGCGATGGCGCCCATGTTGTGTCCCCCTGTTGTTGAGTTCCAGTTCAGTCGATTGGCAGTTCAGGCCGAGAGTTCGGCCTCGAGCCGTTCAAGATCGGCGACGACGGCGGCCCGCTTGGGCGAGCGCGGCGGCAGGAGCCGCAGGGCGGCTCGCCGGACCTCGACGTCGTCCGTTGCCTCGGGCAGCTCCGCGTACCGCAGCAGCGATTCGGCGCTGCCATCGGCGAGGAGTGCCTCGCGCAGGAGCATGGCGACGCGCTCGCGCAGCTGCACGATGCCGGGCGACTCGGAGCGCGGCAGGACTGCACCCTTGTAGATCTCCAGGGCAATCCGGTGGGCGCCGCGCTGCAGGCAGCTGAGGACCTGGGCGGAGTCGGGGAAGAGTTCCACGGGAAGTTTGTAAGGCCGGGATTCGGGGACGGCCGCCGGGCTGAGCTGCTGGATGACCTTGCGCAGCCGCACCATCTCGGCGCGCAGCGTCACCGTGGACCCCTCGCCCGGGTACAGCTGCGCGGACAGTTCCTCGGCGCTGAGACCGGCAGGGTGGTTGCCCAGCAGCGCCAGGATTTCGCTGTGCCGGGCAGACAGTGCCACGGTCCGGCCCTCGATGCTTAGCAGTGCCTGGTCACGGCCCAGAAGCTGCAGGCTGTTCCGGTACAGCGCGCCCGAGGTGCCGCCGGGCACCGTAGCCGGGCTCCGGCGTCGGGCACCCGCCTTGGGAGCGGAGGCCGCGGACTGGAGCCGCTCGATGCGCAACTGGGCCTGGGCCGCCGCGACCGTAGCCTCGACAAGGGACAGGGTGTGCGGGGCGACGGCGGTTTCCGTGCCGGTGATGTCCACGACCCCCAGCAGGGCTCCCGAATCGGGGTCATGGAAGGGCACCGCCGTGCAGCTCCACGGGTGCACGGACCGCGTGTAGTGTTCGGCGCCCGAGATCTGGATGCTGCGGTCCAGGGCAAGCGCCGTTCCGGGGGCGCTGGTCCCCACGGAGGCCTCGGACCAGTCGGCGCCTTCCACGAACATCATGCCCTCGGCCCGGCGCTGCAGGACCGGATCGCCGTCCACCCAGAGCAGCCGCCCGACGTCGTCCCCCACCGCCACCAGCAGCCCGCTGTCATGGCTGGGCAGGACGAGCAGTTTGCGGATGACCGGCATGATGGTGGCCAGCGGATGCCGGCGGCGGTACTCCTCAAGCTCGTCCCGGTCCATGGCAAGGGGTGCCTCGGCGGCATCGGGGTTGGCATGGTGCCGCACGGAGCGCTGCCAGGATTCGCGGATCAGGCGCCGCAACCCCGGCAGCTCGACGGCGTCCGGCAGGACATCCGGGTCCGGCAAAACTGCGGAGTCCGGCAGGACTCTTGACTCAGGCAGGACGAGGCGGCGGGAATCCAGGAGTTCGTGGCCGGCCCGGGCATGGCTCTGCAGCAGCTCCGGCGTGTGGCCGCCCGGGGCTGACGGATGGATCAGGTTCCTCATCGAACTCCCATGGCACGGTGCAGCATCCTCCGGAAAGTTTAGCCCGGTCTCCGGCGTTTGGATACGGCGTGAGCGGCCCCTGCCTAGCCCTGGCCGAGCCCGGTCAGCCCCGCTAGCCCTGCCTCGGCCCGGCCAGGAACGCGGCCGTGTCCTCGGCGACTCTTTCCGGGACTTCCCACAGGACCAAGTGGCCGGTGGATTCGTAGACCGTCAGCCGGGAGGAGCGGATGCGCGCCGCGAGGGCCTCCTGGTGCCGGCGTGGCAGCAGGGTATCGTGCGCGCCCCAGAGGATGAGCGTGGGGACGTCGATGGTGCCGGCCTCGGTGGGCGGCACGGCCTCGCACAGCCCGTGCAGGATGGCCTTCCAGACATGGGCGGGCATGGCCAGTCCGTCCCGGATCCGGTCTTCGATGTACCCGGCGGGAACGGTGTGCAGCAGGCGGTACCAACTGAGGGACTCGCGCACCCAGTCCGGGTCCACCGGGTCGGTGAGCCGGTCCACCTCGTCCGCGAACGCCGGATGGCCCCTCAGGCTCAGCGGCGAACCCACCAGGACCAGCGCAGAGACGGCGTCAGGGTGCGCAACGGCGAGCTGCTGGGCGACGTAGCCGCCGCTGGAGGAGCCGAGCACATACGCTTGCGGGACACCCAGGGCTTCCAGGAGCGCGGCGACGTCCTCGGCCTGCTCCGGCAGGGAGTAGCCGTCTGCGGGCTTCGCGGCCTCGCCCTGTCCGCGCAGGTCCGGGGCGATGATGGTGGGCGCGCCGATGCCCTGGCGGAGCAGCGGAATCAGGCGGTCGAAGCAGTGCCGCGACTCGCCCCAGGCGTGGAGCAACAGCAGCGGTGGGCGGTCCGCGCGGCCGTCGACCAGGCTGCCTTGAGCATTGCCGCCGTCAACGAAACAGGGCACGGTGATGCCGGTGCGGAGCCTGACATCGCAGACCGTGGAGTCCATATGGTCAGGGTAGGCCGGGCGGTTCGCGGCGGGAAGTGCAGTCGCCGTCCCGGATCAGCCGCGGGCCGGGTGTCAGCCGCGGGAAATCTCGATCATTTCCTCGCGCGGGACGACCTTGACGCGTTCACGCACGACGCCGGTAGCGGCTTCGGCTTCGGTCCATGCCGCACCGAGGGCTGCCTCGTGCGCATCGAGCTTGTTCCAGCCTTCCCAAGTGGTGTATTCGATGCCGCGGGATTCGAGGAGTTCGATGATGGCGTGCGGGTCCGGGTTCTCCGCCGGGGGAAGCGTCAGCCGGTCCTCCAGCAGGCAGCCGATGGTCTCCAGGGCGTCGCCCTTGGTGTGGCCGATCAGGCCAACGGGGCCGCGCTTGATCCAGCCGGTGGCGTAGATGCCGGGAACGGCCTGGCCGGAGGCGTCCAGGACACGGCCGGCGTCGTTGGGGATCACGCCGCGCTTGGCGTCGTATTCCAGCTCATCCAGCGGGGAACCGTGGTAGCCGATGGCCCGGTAGACGGCCTGGACGGGGTAGTCCATGAATTCGCCCGTGCCCTTGACGTTTCCAGTGCCGTCCAGCTGCATGCGCTCGAACTTGATGCTGGACACCTTGCCGCTGCCGTCTTCCGAAACGATCTCCACGGGGCTGTGCAGGAAGTGCAGGTGCAGGCGGCGGGACGAGGGCTGCTCGGACTCGGCATGCTCCTCCACCAGCCAGTTGGTCATGGTGTTGACCATGGTCTTGATCTGGTTGTTGCTCCGGATGGCCTCGTCCGAGGCCTCGTCGAACTCGAAGTCCTCGGGGTACAGCACGATGTCCACGTCCTTGCAGTGGGACAGTTCGCGCAGTTCCAACGGGGTGAACTTCACCTGGGCGGGGCCGCGGCGGCCGAAGACGTGCACGTCCGTGACCGGGGAGTTTTTGAGCCCCTGGTAGACGTTGTCCGGGATTTCGGTGACCAGGAGTTCGTCGGCATGCTTGGCGAGCATGCGGGCCACGTCCAGGGCCACGTTGCCGTTGCCGATCACGGCGATTTCCTTGGCGTCCAGCGGCCAGTCGCGCGGGACGTCCGGCTGGCCGTCGTACCAGGAGACGAAGTCGGCGCCGCCGAAGGAGCCCTCCAGCTCGACTCCGGGGACGTTAAGCGCGGCATCCTTGACGGCACCAGTGGAGAAGATGACGGCGTCGTAGAAGGCGCGGATGTCGTGGAGGGTGAGGTCCCGGCCGTAGGTGACGTTGCCGAGGAAGCGGATGTCGCCGCGGTCCAGGACCTTGTGCAGGGCGTTGACGATGCCCTTGATGCGCGGGTGGTCCGGGGCAACGCCGTAGCGGATCAGGCCGTAGGGCGCCGGGTAGGCCTCAAAGAGGTCGATGCTGACCTCAACGTCGCCGTCCTTGACCTCATTGGACTTGGTCAGGATGTCCGCCGCATAGACGCCGGCCGGGCCTGCGCCGATGATGGCGATGCGCAGCGGACGTTTTGAGGTGGATTCGGCTGAGTTGGACACCGGGAGCCCTTCTGAAGCGGGAAGCCGCGCAATTCTTTGTAGCGCGCAATTCTCCATTCTAAATGTCGGGCCCCACAGTCGGGGCCCGTTCATGGCGGGAGTCACACACAAAAAAGCGTAAGGACACGGCCCTTTCCGGCCGTCCGGTCAGGAATACCCCCGCGGCCTGTGGTGTTGTTGACATTGTGTCTTCAGCCGAGCAAACCGCACCCGCACTGTCCGTAGCCGGTCCCGGCGGCGAGCCGCCGTCGTCGGGAGCTGCCACCGCGCGCAAACGCCCCGCGAGGAGCGAGACGACCACGGGCGTGCTGTTCGGCATCGGCGCCTACGGGCTGTGGGGGCTGCTGCCGCTGTACTTCCTGCTGCTGATGCCCGCCGGAGCCGTGGAAATTGTGGCCAACCGGGTGGTGTGGTCGCTGCTCTTCTGTGCGCTGCTCATCACCATCGCGCGCAGCTGGCAGGCACTCGGCGCAGCCATGAAGGACCGCACCGTCATGGTCCCGCTCGCGGTGGCCGCCGGGCTGATCGCCGTCAACTGGCTCACCTATACCTACGGCGTCACCACGGGCCATGCCGTGGAAGCCTCCCTGGGGTACTTCATCAACCCGCTCGTTTCGGTCCTGC
Organism: Arthrobacter sp. CJ23; assembly: GCF_024741795.1. NCBI lineage: Bacteria > Bacillati > Actinomycetota > Actinomycetes > Micrococcales > Micrococcaceae > Arthrobacter > Arthrobacter sp. CJ23. Next base: position 3,527,765 of record NZ_CP102950.1, read on the forward strand.
TGGGCGTCATCGTGCTGAAGGAAAAGCTGCGTCCGCTCCAGTGGGCCGCCGTGGGCATCGGCTTCATCGCCGTCGGCGTCCTGACCGTGTCCTACGGCAAGCTGCCGTGGATCGCCCTTGTCCTGGCGTTCAGCTTCGGCATCTACGGTTTCGTCAAGAAGCGCGTCGGCCCCCGGGTGGATGCCCTCACCAGCCTGACCGTGGAAACCGTGGTCCTGGCCCCGCTGGCCGGCGCCACCATGATTGTCCTGGGCATCACGGGCGCGGCGACCCTCAGCAGCAACGGCCCGGGGCATTTCTGGCTGCTTGCGTCGTCCGGCATCATCACCGCCGTCCCACTGCTGTTCTTCGGCGCCTCCGCACGCCGGCTGCCCATGACCACCATCGGCCTGCTGCAGTACTTCGCTCCGGTCCTGCAGTTCATCGTGGCCCTCGTAGCCTTCCACGAGACCATGACCCTGGACCGCTGGATCGGCTTCGGCATCGTCTGGCTGGCCCTGCTGCTCCTGACCGTTGACATGCTGCGGAACGCACGCAGGAACTCGGCCATCAGGAAAAGGGCAAGGCTCTCATCAACAGCGCCCGGCTCCTGAAACCCTAGATCGGCATCGAGTCCACGCGCTCGTAGTCGCGCGGGACCACCACCATGGGCACCGGCAGGGCGCGCAGGATCTTGTTCGCCGTGCTGCCCATGAAGAGCCGGTTCTTCACCGCCAGGCGCGAGGAACCGATCACCATGACCTCGCCGTCGAGCCACTCCAGGCTGTCGATTGCTTCCTCGATGCTGCGCCCGTGCGCCACGGCCACCGTGACGTCGTGGCCTTCCGGCAGCCGGGCAGCCGCATCACTCAGCACGGTGTTGGCGTGCCGGTGGGCCGCGTTGGTGGCTTCGCCGCCGTCGTCCGTCCCGGCGTCGAGGGTCACCAGCGACACCAGCCGCAGCGGCACACCGCGGCGGTTGGCGGCGCCGATGGCGGCGCCGATCGCGGCATCGGCCCCGGCGCGCTGTCCCGTGGCCAGGGTGAACCGGGTGACGGGTCCCGTACGGTTGTAGCCGCGCGGCGCCAGGGCCACCGGCACAGGTGAGGCGTGCAGGAGGCCGTTGGCCACGCTGCCCACGGTGTAGCGCTTGAACAGCCCGTTTCTGGCGGCGCCCACCACGATCAGGCCGGCATCGGACCCGGCGGACTGGATCAGGCCGGAGGCAAAGGAAGCGGCCGGCACTGCGCGGAAGGTGGCCCGGACGTTGACGGGAACCAGGGCCAGGCCCCTGGCCCGCGCGTCCAACACGGCCCGTTCCGCGGGGGTTGCGACGTCGCCCTCGGGGTACAGGCCGGAATAGGGGGTGTGCTCGTCCACGACGTACACCAGGTCCAGTTCGGCGTCCTGCGCCCGGGCCAGGGAAGAGGCCAGGGCAACGGCATCGGCGCCGCGCTCGTTGGGCGTGTAGCCAACTACATATCGCATGTGTTTACCCCTCATTGGGTGGCGTTTCAGTCCATATGTAGTGTGAACTTTACGGTTTTCCACCCGTCCTGCCCAGAGGCCTTGCCGCCCGGTTTCAGGCCCGCCGGCACCCTGTTGAGCAGCTCCGCGGCCAGTGAACTCAGGCCGCGCGTCACCACTGTCAGCGTTCCCCTGGCGTCATCCGGGACTCTGTTTGCCTCCGCACAAATTGTGAGCACTTTTGTTCATTTCCATTGAGGGGCCGGGCGCCGGATATAAGGTTACGGAATCCTTCCGTGGCCACGTCCACCCCGCCATGCCGCGATCAGTTTGAAGGCAACAGATTTTGAACGGAGCAGTTTTGAAGAGAACAGTTTCAAACAGTGCAGTTTTGAACAGTGCAGTCTGGAACGGATCCCAGATGAGCCGCAGGACCCTTTTCCGCACGGCCGGCATGGCCGCCGTCGCCGGTGTCCTCCTCTCCCAAACCGGGCCTGCGTTCGCCGCCACTGAGAACGGGGTGCAGGCGCTCATCGAGCGCAGGCGCCTCGTCCTCACCGGCGGCCCGGGCGCTGCCGGAGTCCCCGAGCTCGCGGCCCAACTGGCGGGCCTGGGACAGACCACTGACAAGTGGTGGCAGTCCATGGACAAGACCCCGGCCCGGACGTCCCTCTGGAATGACATTCCGCTGACCGGTATCGGCCAATCCGCCACGGCAACGGCCAACATGGGACTGCACTTCAACCGCATCTACGACATGGCCCTGGGGTACTCGGTCCAGGGCAGCCCCCACTTCGCCAGTGCCGGACTGGCCGCAGATCTTGTGGCAGCGCTGCAATTCCTCAATGAGACGGCCTACAAGCCGGGAATGAAGGCCGCGGGCAACTGGTGGTTCTGGGAGATCGGCGCCCCGCGCAAGTCGGTGGACATCCTGACCCTCCTGCACGCCGAGGTCCCGGAAGCCCTGCGCACCTCGCTGCTGGCCGCCGTCCGCTGGTTCGCTCCCAACCCGAATTGGCGCGGCCGTGCTACATCGTTCGCCGAAACGGGCGCCAACCGCGTGGACAAGTCCCTGGCCTGCTGCATGCGGGGCATCCTCGACAACAATCCGGACGAAGCCGCCCTCGGCCGTGATGCGCTGAGCGATACTGTCCGCGGAGGCATCAACAGTGTCTTTGGCTACGTGAATGGCGGGGACGGCTTCTACACCGACGGCTCATACGTGCAGCACACGTACCTTCCCTACGCCGGAACGTATGGTGTAGTGGCGCTGGCCGGCATTGCGGAGATCTTCGCCATGCTGGGCGGAAGCCCGTGGGCCGTCACGGACCCCAAGCGTTCGGTGCTGCTGGACGCCATCGAGAACACCTATGCGCCCTTCGTGTGGGACGGACGGATCATGGACACGGTCCGTGGCCGGGCTGTCTCCCGGCAGCGCGAGCCCGACTACGTCAGCGGCTTCGGGTTGATCTCCGCCGTGCTGCTGCTGGCCCCGGGCTGCGAGGAACCGTACCGCTCGCGGTTCCTGTCCCTGGCCAAGGGCTGGCTGGAACGCTGCGCCGACCAGAAGCTGGTGGGCCACCCGAGCCAAAGCCTGGCGAAGTCCCTGCTGTCCCTCAGCGCCCTGTCCGACGCCTCGGTGGCCCCCGCCCCGGCGCCCGTCTACAGCCGGATGTTCGCCGACCAGGACAGGTTGGTCCACCACCGCCCTCAGTGGGGCTGCACCGTGAACCTCTCGTCCAAGCGGATCGGCCGCTACGAGTGGGGAAACAGCGAGAACAACCTGGGCTGGTACCAGGGCGACGGCATGACCTTCGTCTACACGCGGGAGGACCCGGCCCAGTTCAGCGCCGACTTCTGGCCAACCGTGGATCCCTATGGCCTTCCCGGCACAACCGTCAACGACCAGGCGCGGGCCAGCGGGGCCGGGGCTGCCGGCACGGGTATTCCGCGGGCCTTCCAGGCATTCGCCGGCGGCCTCACCATGGACAGCCGCTGGGGCGTCGTCGGCATGGACCACCTGAACCACAACAAGACCCTGTCCGGCCGGAAGTCCTGGTTCTTCCTGGACGATGCCGTGGTCTGCCTCGGAGCAGGCATCACCGGCACGGGCGGGGCATCGGTGCAGACGACCGTCGAGAACAGGTCCTTTGCCGTGGGGTCGGTTCCGGACCTTCGGACTGATTCCCGGAACCGCAGGCTGGCCGCGGGTGACGCAGCCGTGGCCGTGCAACGGTCCGTCCACGTGGACGGCCACGGAGGCTACGTCTTCCTGGACGCTCCCGGTGTCTCCGGAGCGCCGGAAGTTGCCGTGGTGCGCCGCACGGGAAGCTGGTTCGACGTCAACTCCGGAGCGGATACCGGCGGATCCAAAGATCCCGTCACCCGGGACTACGTGACCGTCACCCACCGCCATGGTGTGGACCCGGCGGATTCCGGCTACGCCTACATGGTGCTGCCCGCCGCGTCCCATGACACCACGTTCTCGCAGTCCGCGAACCCCGGGGTGAAGGTGCTGGCCAATTCGGCGGATTGCCAGATGGTCGACATCGCGAAGGAGAAGCTGGTCCTGGCCAACTTCTTCGCGACCGGCACGGGCGGTGGCTACGCAGCAAGCGGTCCTTGCACCGTCGCCATCCGGCAGTCCGGGGACGCGCTTGCCGTGTCTGTGGCCGATCCCTCCCGCACGCAATCCAGTGTCCGCGTCACCCTCCCGGGCACCGCGTGGCGCAGCCTGGTGCAGGCCGACGCCGGGGTGGCCCTGGTGGGCACCGATCCCTTGGTCATCGACGTCCAGCTCGACGGACATGGCCACCAGAAGAACCTGACGCTCGGCACCTAGGCCGGCTCCGCCGTCGGGCCTTTCGCCGGGGCCTCCGGCGAGCGGATATAAGGGCAAAAAGAATGGACACGGGATCACCGTGTCCATTCTTTTTGCGAGGCCAGACGTTGTTGTCGTCTGGAGATCAGTGGCTAGGCGTTGGCCTTGATGGCCGCTGCCAGGACGTCGAGGCCGTCGATGAGCAGCTCGTCGCTGATCACCAGGGGCGGCAGAAGGCGGATGACGTTGCCGTAGGTGCCGCAGGTGAGGATGATGACACCCTCCTTGAGGCAGGCGGCCGCCACGGCCTTGGTGAGGTCGGCGTTCGGCTCCTTGGAACCGGCCTGGACCAGCTCGATCGCCAGCATGGCGCCGCGGCCGCGGATGTCGCCGATGACGGCGGTGCCGGACGCGGCAAGCTCGGCCTGCAGCTCGCGGAGGCGCGCGGTGGCGACGTCCTCGATGTGGCGGGCACGGGCGTTGAGGTCGTGCTGCTCCATGGTGCTGATGGCAGCCAGTGCGGCTGCACAGGCAACCGGGTTGCCACCGTAGGTGCCGCCGAGGCCGCCCGGGTGGACCGCGTCCAGCAGGTCGGCACGGCCGGTGATGGCGGACAGCGGGAGGCCGCCGGCGATGCCCTTGGCCATGGTGATGATGTCCGGGACAACACCTTCGTGGTCAACGGCGAACCATTCGCCGGTGCGGCAGAAGCCGGACTGGACCTCGTCGGCGATGAAGACGATGCCCTTGTCCTTGGCCCAGGCGGACAGTGCCGGCAGGAAGCCTTCGGCCGGGACGATGAAGCCGCCCTCGCCCTGGATCGGCTCGATGATGATCGCGGCCACCTGGTCGCCGCCGATCTGCTTCTCGATCATGGTGATGGCGCGCTTGGCGGCCTCGGCACCCGTGATTTCCGGGTTCTCTTCACGGAACGGGTAGCTCATGGGCATGCGGTAGACCTCGGGCGCGAACGGGCCGAAGTTGGTCTTGTACGGCATGGCCTTGGCGGTGAGCGCCATGGTCAGGTTGGTGCGGCCGTGGTAGGCGTGGTCGAAGGCAACCACGGCGTCGCGGCCGGTGGCCAGGCGGGCAACCTTGACGGCGTTCTCCACGGCTTCAGCGCCGGAGTTGAACAGCACGGTGCGCTTGGCGTGGTCGCCGGGGGTGAGGCGGTTCAGCTGCTCGGCGACGGCCACGTAGCCCTCGTACGGGGTGACCATGAAGCAGGTGTGCGTGAAGTGCGCGGCAGCTTCCTGGACGGCGGCCACGACGGCGGGGTCGGACGCGCCGACGCTGGTGACCGCGATGCCGGAGCCGAGGTCGATGAAAGAGTTCCCGTCGACGTCGCGGATGATGCCGCCGTCGGCGTCTTCAACGTAAACGGGCACGCCCGAGGAGACGCCGGCAGCGACGACGGCGGCGCGGCGCTCGTTCAGTGCCTGCGACTTGGGGCCGGGGAACTCAGCGTTGATGCTGCGCTTCTGCTCGATCCGGTACGAGAGTTCGTGTGCGGTGGTGGTCATAGCAAAATTGCCTTTCTGGGAAGCCAGGTGTGCGTACGTTATGCGTCCAGCGCAGACATCACGTGCTTGATGCGCGTGTAGTCCTCGACGCCGTACATGGAGAGGTCCTTGCCGTAGCCGGACTGCTTGAAGCCGCCGTGCGGCATCTCCGCCGTCAGCAGGATGTGGGTGTTGATCCAGACAGCACCGAAGTCCAGGTCGCGGCTCATGCGCATGGCCGTGCCGTGGTCGGTGGTCCAGACGCTGGAAGCCAGCGCGTATTCGACGTCGTTGGCCAGCTCGAGCGCTTCGGCCTCCGTGCTGAACTTCTGGACGGTGATGACCGGCCCGAACGTCTCCTTCTGCACGATGTCGTCGCTCTGTTTGGCGCCCGTGATGATGGTGGGCTCGAAGAAGAAGCCCTTCTCGCCGGCGCGGTGGCCGCCGGTTTCGATCCTGCAGTTGGCGGGCAGGTGCTCCACCACGGAGGTGACGGCGTTGAAGTGGTTCACGTTGTTGAGCGGGCCGAAGTAGTTTTCGTCGTCGTTCTGCGAACCGGTGTGCAGCGTCTTGGTGTGCTCCACCATGGCGGCAACCATGTCGTCGTGGATGGAGTCCTCGATCAGCACGCGGGTGATGGCGGTGCAGTCCTGGCCGGCGTTGAAGAAGGCGAACTCGGCGATGGCCGCGGCGCTCTTCTTGATGTCGGCGTCCTTGAAGACGATGGCCGGAGCCTTGCCGCCGAGTTCCAGGTGGGCACGCTTGAGGCCCTTGGCTGCCCCGCTGGCCACGGCAATGCCGGCGCGGACGGAGCCGGTGATGGAGACCAGGCCGGGGACCTTGTGCTCCACCATCATGGCGCCGGTTTCGCCGGTGCCCAGGACAACGTTGAGCACACCGGCCGGGAAGATCTCGCCGGCCAGGCGGGCCAGGACGAGGGTGGATTCCGGAGTGGTGTCCGAAGGCTTCAGGACGACCGTGTTGCCGGCGGCCAGGGCGGGGCCGATCTTCCAGATGGCCATGAGGAAGGGGTAGTTCCACGGCGCCACCTGGGCCACGACGCCGATGGGTTCGCGGCGCACGTAGGAGGTGTGGCCCTCGAAGTACTCGCCGGCTGACTTGCCCTCCATGATGCGTGCGGCACCGGCGAAGAAACGGAGCTGGTCGGCGCCGGCGGCAACTTCCTCGGAAGCGATCAGGGAGCGGACCTGGCCGGTGTTGCGGTGCTGGGCTTCAACGAGTTCCTCGCTGTTGGCCTCGACGGCGTCCGCGAGCTTGAGCAGCATGAGCTGGCGCTGGCCCGGGGTGGCGTGCTTCCAGCTCTTGAAGGCGTCGCTGGCCGCGTTCATGGCGGCGTCGACGTCGGCCTGCACCGAAATGGGCGACTGGGCCACAACCTCGCCGTTGGTGGGGTTCACGATGTCGAGAAGTCCCGTGCCGGCAGGAGTGACGAATTCGCCGTTGATGAAGTTCTGCAAGGTTTGAACCACGGTGTGCAACCCTCTTTCGATGTCTGGATGGTGGATTCAGCTGTTCAGAGCCTATGCCAGCACCCCCTCGCATGGAATAGACAGCCGCACAGCCGGAAACCACCCTCTTAGTGCGGTTGACCAGCGCCGGGTTATCCTTTTCAGCATGGCAATGTCCCTCGCCGCGCTCGTCGCCGTCCCTTCCCTCAAGCTCCGCAAAGCAGGCCTTGCGGAGACCACCTGGCACCAGGACATCCACTGGGTGGCGGTCACGGAACAGGAGGATCCGCAGCGCTTCCTCAATGGCGGCGAGCTGGTCCTGACCACCGGCATGCGCCTCAAGAGCGCCGCGGAACAGCGGCGCTTTGTCCGCCAGGTCCAGCGCGCGGGCGCAGTGGGCATCGGCTTTGGCATCGGGCTGACCCACGAGGCCGTTCCGTCTGCCCTCATCGCCGAGGCCAACCGCTGGGGCCTCCCCCTGGTGGAGGTGGCCTATGAAACCCCGTTCATCGCTATCGGCAAGCTTGTGGCCGACTCCCAATCCGCGGACCACTACGCCAATCTGGAACGGCTCATCGCGGGGCACCAGATCCTGGCCCGGGCCCTGCTGACCGGCGGCGGGCTCGGCGAACTGCTCAGGCAGCTCGGCAGCATGCTGCGCACCGATGTGGTCCTGACCCAGTTCAGCGCGCAGCTCTACAACAGCTCCCCACTGAACACGGCGCCCTCTGCCGAGAACTGGTCCTCCTACCCCATCCCCACAGGCCGCCGCGATGCCTGCACCTTGTGGCTCAAGCAGCCCTTCACCGATACCGGGATCATCAGCTACGCCCAGAACCTGATCAGCGTGGAACTGAACAACATGGTCAAGCAGCGCCAGTCCCAGCGCGCCATGGCCGGGCAGGTGCTGGACGACGTCATCCACGGCACCCTCGAGACCATCGAGGCAGCCCGCCGCCTGGCCGGCGTCGGGATCAACAGCACGCGCAAGAACGTGGTCCTGCTGGCCGAATCGAAAGCCCACCACAAGCAACTTGTGAGCATCGCACTGCCGCAGGCGCTCGACGGCGGCGTGAGCGCCGTCGTCGGGAAGGACCTGATCGTGGCGATCAACGACGACGGCGGTTCGGCCAGCGCGCTGGCCAAGAGCCTCAGCGACCACCTGCTGGAGGCCGGCATCCATGCGGTGGTGGGGATCGGCGGCGCCTACACGAAGCCGAACGGCCTTCGCTGGAGCTATTTCGAGGCGCGCGACGCCCTGGCGCACGGCCTGCCGGTCAACGAGCCCGAACGCCTGAGCCTGACGTCGCTGCTGCTCGCGAGCGAGGACGTGCCGCTGGCGGACATGGCGAGCGAATCGCTCACTCCTCTGCGCAAGTTCGACGCCGCGCATGGCGCCGAGCTCGTGGCCACCCTGGAGAGCTACCTGAACCACAACGGCTCCGTGGCCGCGGTGGCCGAGGCGCTGACCCTGCACCGCAACACCGTGCGCTACCGGCTGGCGCAGATCACCGAGCTCACGGGCTACGACCCCGCCCAGACCCAGGACCGGGTGCAGCTGTGGCTCGCCCTGGCCGTGCAGCGACTGGGGGCGCGCCACCCGCGCTAGGGAAGCCGGGCCGGACCGCTGGAGAGGTTCACCACAAAACTCTAGACATTAGACGTCAAACGTCTAACCTTTAGATATGGCTGCGACGACCCCTTACACCCCGACCACAGGAAACATCCCACAAACTGCCCCCGCCAACGTGGCAACAGCCCACACGGTGAAGGCAGTACCCAAGACGCGCGTCGTCGCCGTCGTCGGCATTATTGCCGTGGTGCTCATTGGCCTTAACCTGCGCGCGGGCATCACCAGCTCCGCTGCGCTGTTCCACGAACTGCAGCAGGTCCTGGGCTATGGCGCCCTGGTGGCGTCGATCCTGCCATCGATCCCGCTCCTGTGCTTCGCCGTTGCCGGCTTGGGAACGTCCTGGCTGACCCGGCGCGTGGGGGTTGAGAAGGCGATCGCCATCGCCCTCGCGCTGCTCGCCGGCGGCCTGCTGGTCCGCGGCGTTCCGTTCACGGGTGCGCTGCTGGGCGGTACGGTCCTGGCGATGTCCGGCCTCGCCGTGTGCAACGTTGCCATGCCGTCGTTCATCCGCGAGCACTACTCGGACCGCACCTCGATGATGACCGGCGTCTACACCTTCACCATGTCCGGCGGCGCCACGTTCGCTGCGGCCGTCAGTGTTCCACTCGCGCAGCAGCTCGGCTCGCCGTCATTGGGTCTTGCGGCCTGGGGACTGCTGGGCGTGGCCGCACTGCTCGGCTTCCTGCCCGTTGTCCTGCACTCGCACCGGAACGCCACCAAGACGGACCGGGCCCGCGTCTCCATGTGGCCGCTGCTGCGCACCCGCCTGGGGATCCTGATCACCGCCATCTTCACCTTCCAGGCTTTCCTTGCCTATGCCGTGATGAGCTGGTTCGCCTACATCCTCACATCGCAGGGACTCAGCGCTTCCGAAAGCGGCCTGCAGTTCGGCGTAATGCAGCTGGTCTCCGTCGCTGCCGGCATGATCCTGCTCGCCTTCGGCTCCAGGCCCGGCATGCTGCGCCCCGCCCTCTACCTTGCAAGCAGCGCCACCCTGGTGGCCATCGCCACCATGATCTGGCTGCCGACGTCGCTGGCGGTGGTCCCCGCCGTGCTGTTCGGTTTCGGCCTGGGCATCTTCCCGCTGGTTTTGGTGATCATCAGCCGCAGCGGACGGTCGACGGCGGAAACCACCGCACTCTCCACCATCGCCCAATCGCTGGGATACTTGATTGCGGCAGTTGGCCCCTTTGGCATGGGGCTGCTCCACAGCGCCACCGGGGGCTGGGTACTGCCCCTGAGTTTGCTGTCCATCGTGGCCGTGGCGCTCATGGTTACCTGCCACCTGCTTACCAGCAAGCGCACTGCATCCAAGACCGGACAGAGGACAGCATGACCCTGACCCCTTCGCATCGCCCGGCCCTCGCCGAGGAGATCACCGCCAAGCTGCGGGACATGATCACGTCCGGCGAATGGCCGCTCCAGGAACGCATCCCGGCCGAGCCTGAGCTCATGGCGAGCCTTGGCGTCTCGCGGGGAACCCTCCGCGAGGCCATCAAGGCACTGGCGCATTCCGGCATGCTCGAAGTCCGCCGGGGGGATGGCACGTATGTGAGGGCCAACAGCGAGATGTCTGGCGCAGCCCAGCGCATGTACCAGGAACACACACAGGAACACATCGTGGAAGTACGGCTCGGCCTGGACACCCAGGCTGCCCGCTTGGCCACCAAACACGCCACTGTGGAGGATCTTGCCGAGATGCGCCGGCTCCTTGCGCTGCGTCACGACGCCTGGCTGGCCGAGGACTACCCCACGTGGGCGCGCGCGGACTGGGACTTCCACGAACGTGTGGCCTTGGCGTCAGGGAACCCGCTCCTGCACCAGCTCTACGTTTCCTTCGGCGGCGTCTTCCACAACGACCTCCTCCGCCAGCAACGCAAGGGTGGTTTCAACGGCATCCCCCGCGAGGGCCACGACGAGTTGGTGGACGCCGTGGAGGCCCATGATCCCGATGCCGCAGTAGCCAGCGTGTACCGGAACCTGGACTACTGCGCGGACCAGGTTCGGCCGTAGCTAGCTCGTTTCCACCCCGGCTCCGGCTGCGTCCCGGAACCTCGCGTCGATCAGCACCACATCCCTTCCGGCCCGGTCCAGGAGACTCGCCGCGACGCTCGCCCGGTAGCCCGTGGCGCAGTGCACCCAGATCCTCGTTTCGGGCAGCTCCGTGATGTGCTGCAACAGGTCATACACCGGTACGTTCAGGGCTCCGGTGACATGCGAGGCCGCGAATTCGTCGGGGCGGCGGACATCCAGGACCACGTCGTCCGGCGTTCTGTCCTTGACGAGCCCGGCCCAGTCCGCGTGGGGGTAACCGGCCAGCGGAGTGTCCGGTGCCAGGGCTCCCGGTTCGGTCCCCACGGCGGCATCCGGGCTATCGATGCCGATTCTCGCCAGGTCACGGATCGCCTTCTCTACTTCGTCCAACGGGCCCAGCAGGGTGAGCGGCTGGTTCCACGGGATCACCCAGCCGAGGTAGCTCGTGAAGTTGGAGCCGCTTCCGTATTCGAAGCTCACGCTGCCATGGAGATGACTGTCCGCGAAGGCAACCCGGTGGCGCAGATCCACCACCCACTCCCCCGACCGCAGCCTCCTGGCCAGTTCCGCAGCGTCCACCGAATCCGGGACGCCCAGGTTCGCCGGGCCGGGACCTTCCGCGTTGAGCGGGTTCATGTGGGCGTAGTAGGCCGGGTAGGCCGTGATGTTCTCCAGCAACTCGGCCACAAAGTGGTCCTCGTCCGGATCAGTCAGGGCGTGGTTGGAGCATGTTTGCTGGCCGATCGTGGACGCCGGGATTCTGCTCGCGGGGCCGATGGAGCAGAACGAGCCGAAGCCATGGGTGGGGTACAGGGCCGCGTCCGGATCGGCCTCCGAAACCAGCCGCCGCACCGAGGCGTACTGCTCGTGGGCCAGCCCTGCGGTCTCGGCCTCGGCCACGAGGTCCGTCCGGCCCACTGAGCCATAGAGCAGGCTGCCGCCGGAGAACACGGCCTGCCGCCCGCCGTCGGGCCCGTCCTCCCGGACCACGTACGACAGGTGCGTGTGCGTGTGCCCTGGCGTCGCAACCACCTTGACGGTGAGCCGTCCCACCTGGATGAGCTGCCCGTCGGAGACAGGAACGCGGTGGAACGCGACGGCGTCGGCGGCGTTGACGAGGTACTGGGCGCCGTGCTCTTTCGCCAGGATGAGGCCGCCGGTGACGTAGTCGTTGTGCAAGTGGGTTTCGGCCACGTGGGTGATCCGGACGCCGGCGGCGCGCGCGGCTGCTTCAACGCGCCCGGTGTCCCGCTGCGGGTCAATCACCAGGCCAACGATGCCGTCGTGGACAAGGTAGCTGCGGTCCCCCAGCTGGGGCGTTTCGATGACGACGACGTCCATACCTCAGGTTAAAGCAAGGCGGGGTCACTTAGCGCCCATTCCGGTGTCCCGGATGGTCGCTAAGTGACCCCGCCTTGTCTTTGAGGAGGTGGAAGCTAGACCTGTGCAGCTACTCCGTCGCGGGAGATGTCCACCATGTCTTCGCGGGCCACCACCTTGACGCGTTCGCGCTGGACCTCCACGCCGTGCGTGGTGCCGGCCTCGGTGGCTGCGGCGCCGAGCGCGAGCTCGTGGGCGTCGAGCGCCAGCCAGCCTTCCCAGCTGGTGAACTTCACGCCGCGGGCATCGAGCAGCTCCACGACGGCGTCTGCCGCGGGAACGGCGGCCAGCGGCAGGTTTTCGCGGTCCTCCAGCAGGTACGTCACGGTTTCCAGGGCGTCGCCCTTGGTGTGGCCGATCAGCCCGATGGGGCCGCGCTTGATCCAGCCGGTGGCGTAGATGCCCGGGACGTGCTCGCCCGAGGCGTCCAGCACGCGGCCGCCGGCGTTGGGGACAACGCCCTTCTTGTGGTCGAACTCGATGTCCGGCAGGGCCGAACCGAAGTAGCCGATGGCACGGTAGACGGCCTGGACCGGGTAGTCGAGGAACTCGCCGGTGCCGCGGGCGTTGCCCGTGCCGTCCAGCTCGGTGCGCTCGAACTTGATGCCGGTGACGCGGCCGGGGTTCTCGGCGTCGTCGTGGATCTCCACCGGGTTGTGCAGGAAGTGCAGGTGCAGGCGGCGGGAAGCCGTGAGCTCGGAGAGGTCCTCCGGCTGCTCGGCGATCCAGTTGGTGAGCGTGCCAACCATGGTCTTGACCTGGTTGTTGCTCTGGATCAGGCGGTCCGACTCTTCGTCGAACTCGAAGTCCTCGGCGTAGAGGATGATGTCCACGTCCTTGGAGTGGGACAGTTCGCGCAGTTCCAGCGGGGTGAACTTCACCTGGGCCGGGCCGCGGCGGCCGAAGACGTGCACGTCCGTGACCGGGGAGTTCTTGAGGCCGGCGTAGACGTTGTCCGGGATTTCGGTGACCAGCAGGTCATCGGCGTGCTTGGACAGGACACGGGCCACGTCCAGGGCCACGTTGCCGTTGCCGAGCACCGCGATTTCCTTGGCATCCAGCGGCCATTCGCGGGAAACGTCCGGGTGTCCGTCGTACCAGGAGACGAAGTCGGCGCCGCCGTAGGAGGCCTTGAGCTCGATGCCCGGGATGTTCAGGTCCGCGTCCTTGATGGCGCCGGTGGCGAAGATGACGGCGTCGTAGTGGGTGCGCAGGTCCTCGATGGAGATGTCCGTGCCGTAGTCCACGTTGCCGAAGAAGCGGATGTCGCCGCGGTCCAGGACCTTGTGCAGGGCGTTGACGATGCCCTTGATGCGGGGGTGGTCCGGGGCAACGCCGTAGCGGATGAGGCCGTAGGGCGCCGGGTAGCGGTCGAAGAGGTCGATGCTGACAGTCAGCTCGCCGCTCTTGACGGCTTCGCTCTTGGTCAGGATGTCAGCGGCATAGACGCCTGCCGGGCCGGAGCCGACGACGGCGACGCGCAGGGGACGCTCCGGAGAACCTACGGGGGTGCTAGTTGACACGGCTGTGTTCCTTCTTCTTCGGTCCGACCCAACTAGGTAGCGCGAACTGTCGTTTTGAGGGCTCATAACGACAGTTGGCGCTACCTAGTTGGGTGGGGGCTAGATGGTGGCGACTCGGGGCTTGTTCGGGGTGATGGTGCTGTAATCGGCGGTCTTGAAATGCTGGGGTGCGAACGGGCTGACGCGGACCACATCGCCGATCACGATGACGGCAGGATTGGCCACGCCAACGGCTTCCGCCTGGTCCGCGATGGTCCCCAGCGTGCCGATGGTGACGCGCTGGTCCGGCAAATACCCGTTCTCCACGATACCTACTGGAGTGTCCAGTGCGAGACCGGCCCCTGCCAGGGCGGCCGCGGAATCACGCAATTGGGCCACTCCCATGAGCAACACCACAGTGTGGTCGGGGCGTGCGGGGACCTCGGAGAGTTCCTCGTGGCCGGTGACCACGCTGAAGCCCTTCGCCAGGCCGCGGTGCGTCACCGGGATGCCGGCGGCGGCCGGGACGGAAATCGCCGACGTCACGCCGGACACCACTTCGACCTCGACGCCGTGCTGCCTGCAGAATTCTGCTTCCTCGCCGCCGCGCCCCAGGACGTAGGGGTCGCCGCCCTTGAGCCGGACCACATGGTTTCCGGCGAGGGCTTCCTCGACGAGGATTCGGTTGATCTCGGCCTGCGGGACGGGGTGGTGGCCGGGGGTCTTGCCGACCTCGATGATGCGGACGTCCGGGGCGAGCTCGTTGAGCAGTTCCCGGGGGCCGAGGCGGTCTGCCACCACGACGTCGGCCTGGCCCAGGAGCCTGCGTCCGCGGACGGTGATGAGTCCGGTATCGCCGGGTCCGCCGCCCACCAGGGCAACGGTTCCCTTGCCGGTCACGGTGCCGGGCTTGCGGTGGCGGCGCAGGGGGAGGTCGCCGGTTTCCAGGGCGGTGGCGACGGCGTCGCGCAGTGCCATGGCGCGGCGCGGGTCTCCCCCGGCGTTGATGGCGATCTTGATGTCGTCCACGACGGCGACGGCGGGCGTCCAGGCGGCCGAGGCTTCGTGGTCCGAGGCGTTGACGCACCAGAGGCGCTGGGCCTCGGCGTCGGCGGCCACCCGGGTGTCCACGGCGGCGACGCCGGTGGCGGTCTGGACGAACCAGACGCCGTCGAGGTCTGATGCACGGTATTCGCGCGGTTCCCAGGCGAGGAGCCCGGCGTCTGCGAGTCCGCGGAGGTCGGCGGAGGCAAGGGGGGCCACCACGGTGACTTTGGCACCGGCGTCGAGCAGTCCCTTGGCGCGGCGCGCTGCCACGGGTCCGCCGCCCACCACCAGCACGGGGCGGCCGAGCAGCCGGAGTGCTGTGGGGTAAATGTCCTGTATTGCCATGAAAAAACTGTAGGGCCGCCCCGTAACATGCATCAAAGGGCCGGAAACACCCGTTAATGCTGGGTAATCCTGCGTCACATTGCCGCGTAACCCTTGCCAGCGGGCGGGGCGTTCTTCAGGCCGAGGTAGTAGGCCCGCTGATCCTGGTCCAGGTGCTCGATGGCGTAGCGCAAGGCTGTCCGCGGCATGGTGGCGGCGTGGGCGTCGAGGAAGGCCAGGAGCCGTTCGCGGTTGCTCCGGCCGGCGTCGCGGACCCATCCGCCCAGGGCCTTGTGGATCAGGTCTTCCTTGTCCGCCAGGAGGAGCTCCGCGATGGCGAAGGTGTCTTCCTGCTGGCCGTGGCGCAGGAACGCCCACGTGGCCACGATCGCCGTGCGGCGCTCCCACATGTCCGCCGAGCCGGCCAGTTCGTAGAGGACGTCCCGGGGCTTGTCCACGAGCCAGCCGCCCACCACGCGCCCCGCGCCGAGGTCCACCAGGTCCCAGTTGTTGATGCGGCCGTGGCGGCGGAGGTACAGGCCGTAGAGTTCCCCGCGGCGTTGCTCCGTGGTCTTCTTGTGCTCGGCCTGCAGCGCCATGATCTTGACCGCCCCGGCCCGGGCCTCGTGGACGTCCTGCTCCAGGAGCTTCTCGATCTCCGGCGGCTCCATGGCGGCAAACTCCTTGCCGAGCGTGAAGACCTCGCCCATGCGAACGCCCATGAAGATGTCGCCCTCGGCATAGTCGCCCGGACCGGTCTTGAAGTAGCGCCGGTACTTGGCCTGCTCCTCGTCGGACTGCAGGGCATCAAGGCGGGCAAGGAACCCGGCGGCCGTGGGCGTCTCCGTCATACGGGCATCATGCCTCGCGGGAGGCCTCCTGCCAAGCGAGGTTCGGTTCCCAGCCGAGGGCCGGTGCGATGTACTTGGCGACGTTGCCCAGCAGCTTGGCGTTGTAGTCCACGCCGAGCTGGTTGGGGACGGTCAGCAGCACAGTATCGGCGGCTTGGACGGCTGCGTCGGCAGCGAGTTCTTCCGCCAAGGCGTCCGGCTCCCCGATGTAGCCCTTGCCGAAACGGGACAACGCGCCGTCGAGAATTCCTACTTGGTCCTTGCTGTCTGCTTGGGCGCGGAGGCCGAAGTAGTGGTTGTCTTCGCTGTCGACGATTGGGATTACGCTGCGGCTGACGGAAATCCGTGGTTCGAAATCGTGTCCGGCAGCGGCCCAGGCCTCGCGGAACATCCGGATCTGCTCGGCTTGCAGTTCGTCGAAGGGCACGCCCGTGTCCTCGGTCAGCAGCGTGGAACTCATCAGGTTCATGCCCTGCTCCGCCGCCCAGACCGCCGTCTTGCGGGTGCCGGCACCCCACCAGATCCGCTGCGGAAGCCCAGGCGAAAGCGGCTGGATCGGCAGCAGCCCGGTGGCCCCGCCCGCATACGTCGGGTCTGCCTGTGCGACACCGTGCCCGGCGATGGCTTTCCGGAAAAGCGCTGTGTGACGGCGCGCCATGTCTCCTGGGTCCTCGCCATCGGCCGGGACGTAGCCGAAGTTCGCGGCACCGTGCAGCGCCGGTTCGGGTGAACCGCGGCTCACGCCGAGCTGAAGCCTGCCGTCGCTGATGAGGTCCGTGGCCGCGGCTTCCTCTGCCATGTAGAGCGGGTTTTCGTAGCGCATGTCGATCACGCCGGTGCCCATCTCGATCCGGGTTGTCCGTGCGGCGATCGCGCTGAGGAGCGGGAAGGGCGAGGCCTGCTGACGAGCGAAATGGTGCACCCGGAAAAACGCGCCGTCGATCCCCAGTTCCTCGGCCGCGACGGCGAGGTCTATGCCCTGCAGCAGCGCCTCGCGGGCCGACTGCACCCGCGAACCCTGGACCCGCGCCCAGTGCCCGAAGGAGAGGAATCCGATCCGTTTCTTGTGCGTCTGAGTCATGTCCGGCACAACAGCGCGCGGCCCCCGGGCATTCCGGGTCCGGGCGCGGCCGGGCCATGATCCCGGGCACACCGCCGTCGCGGGGTCCTTTGGCTCCCTGCAGGGACGGTTCCGGCCCACTCAGCGGCGTGTCCGTGTCAAAGTGCCCCGGTTCGGCCCGGTGCCCCGGTTTGGTGCGAAGAGGAAACGCCAGGGCCCGACGGCGGAAGGTCGCCGTCGGGCCCTGGCCTCAAGTTGGGTGTTGGGGCCACGCCGGCAGGGTTACCTGGCCGAGGGGCCCACATCGGCGAGGGACCCGAATCGAGCGCAGCGAGATTTGGGTCCCGATGGGGACGAAGCGAGGAAAGGGGGCGGTTAGCGGGTGCTGCCGGCCAGCAGGCCGCGGCGCTGCAGGAGCCGCTTCTCGATGGGCCCGAAGATGAGCAGCTCCACGAGGATGCCCACGGCCAGGATCAGCAGGATCGAGGACATGACCACGGACATGTCCGCGAGGACGCGGCCCTCATCAAGAAGCGAGCCGAGGCCGAATCCGATGGTGCCGCCTCTCGCGATGATCTCGGCGGCCATGAGCGAACGCCAGGAGAAGGCCCAGCCCTGCTTGAGGCCACCGAGGTAGCCGGGCAGCGCTGCGGGCAGGACGATCTGCAGGGCCATCTGCAGGCGGTTGGCGCCGAGCACCTTGCCCACGCTGCGGTACTGCGGCGGGATCTGGTCCACGCCCGAAATGAGGCCGTTGATGATGGACGGGATGGCGCCCATGAACACCACGAAGTACACGGTGGCGTCCGTCAGGCCGAACCAGATGATGGCGGCGGGAACCCAGGCCACGGACGGCAGGACCTGCAGCCCGGAAATCAGCGGCCCGAACGCACGGCGCAGGGGCGCCACCTGGGCCAGCAGCAGTCCCACGGGGGTGGCGATCACCACGCTGATGAGGAAGCCGACAAGTCCGCGCTGCAGCGAGGTCCACACGGATTCCTGGACCTTGCCTTCGCCCCACAGCGTGGCCATCTGCGCAAACACATCTAGGGGGCCCGGAACCTGGTCGCGGCGCTTGAAGCCAAGGGAGACGTAGAACTGCCAGACGACAACCAACACCACCAGGGCGGCAACGGGCAGCAGCACCCGTTTCCAGTCGATGCCGGCCTTGCGCTGGATGTCCGACTGGAGGTTGTCCAGGCCGGCCTCGAGGTCGCGGAGTTCCTCGGGGTTGCCTTTGAGAGCGGGCGAAGTGATGTGCTCGCTGGGTTCGGTCACGGGGCGGACGTCCTGTTCAGTTGGCATGGCGGCGGATCTCCTGGCGCAGGCGGCGTGTGATGGTCGCGGTGAGTTCCCCGGCGCGGCCGGCATCGGTGCGGTGTTCCTCGGTGACGTCCCATTCGGCCACCACGCGGCCGGGGCGGGAGGACAGCAGCAGCACGCGCTGGCCGAGGCGCACGGCCTCGCGGACGTTGTGGGTCACGAACACGATGGTCCGGCCGGTTTCCTTCCAGATCCGTTCCAGCTCGTCGTGCAGGAGGTCGCGGGTGATGGCGTCCAGGGCGGCGAAGGGTTCGTCCATGAGGAGCAGCTGCCGGTCCTGTGCCAGGGAGCGGGCCAGGGCCACGCGCTGGCGCATGCCGCCGGAGAGTTCGTGCGGGCGCTTGTCCCCGGCCCCGCCCAGGTGGACGAGCTCCAGCAGTTCCGTGGCGCGGGCGCTGCGCGCGGCCTTGCTGCCGGCCTTGCCAGTGTTCTTCTCCGCGAGCTGCAGCGCGAGTTCGATGTTGCCCCGGGCCGTCAGCCACGGGAACAGGGCCGAGTCCTGGAACATGAACGCGGCGCCGTCGCTGGGCACCTCAAGGGCGCCCGACGTCGGCTGGTCCAGTCCGGCGATGATGTTCAGCAGGGTGGACTTGCCGCAGCCGGAGGCACCGAGGAGCGCGACGAACTCGCCCTTCGCGATGCTGGCGTTGACGTCGTCCAGCACCGGGGCGCCGTCGCCGAAGCGTTTACCCAGGTGTTCCAGTACGACTGGCATGGTCCCGTCCTTCGTGTTGATCGGTAGAGCTGATGTTGCCTGTGCGCTGCCGGGTGTTCCCGGTGGCGGCCAAAGGCCGGCCCGTCCCGGGTGGGACGGACCAGCCTGTTGGTGCTTAGTCCTGGCCGAGCCCGGCCGCGGAGGTCTTCTTGCCGGAGACCTCGTTGAGGGCCCGCAGATCGAAGATCCCGCTGAGGTCGGCCGGCTTGGTGGTTCCTGCATCCACGCCGTCCTGCAGCAGCTTCTTGTACGTTCCGGCCAGCGGATCGATGGTGAAGGTGATGTTCTGCAAGGAACGCTCGATGATGTTGGCCGCGAGCGGCTTGCCTGCGGTGTCCTTGAGGGCCGCGTTGATTTCGCTGGCCTTCTCGGCGGCCGGTGCGGAGTTCAGCCAGTTGACGGATTCCACGTGGCCCTTGAGGAGGGCCTTGACGGTCTCCGGGTGCTCTGCGGCGAACTTCTTGTTGACGATCAGGATGGTTGTGGTGAATTCACCCTTGTCCCAGAGGTCCTTCTCGTCCACCAGGACCTTGGCCCCGGCTTCGAGGACCAGGCGGGAGGCCCAGGGCTCCGGCAGCCACGCGCCGTCGAGCTTTCCGTCTTGGAAGAGCTTCAGCGACTGGGCGTTTTCGGTGGGGTTGATGTTGACGTCGCCGCTGCCGTCGGTGTTGGTCTTGAACCCTTGGTGGCCGAGCCAGGCGCGGAGTGCCACGTCCTGGGTGCCGCCGAGCTGCGGGGAAGCGAGGATCTTGCCCTTGAGGTCCGCCGGGGTGGCGATCTCCGGCTTGACCACCAGCTGGGCTCCGCCTGCTGCGGCGCCGGCGATGATGCTCACCGATTCGCCCTGGCTCTTGACGAAGGAGTTGATGGCCGGGTTGGGGCCGATGTAGGTGGCGTCGATGGCGCCGGCGTTGAGGGCCTCGATGGCGGCGGGGCCGGCGTTGAAGACCTGGGTGCTCAGCTTGGTGTCGCCGAGGTTCTTGGCGATGATCCCCTTGCTGACGCCCACCAGGGCCGGGGCGTGGGTCACGTTGCCGAAGTAGCCGAGCTTGAGTTCGGCGGCCGCGGACGTTGCCGGTGCGGGCTGGCTTTCGTTGTTGCGGGAGACCGCCGAGGCCACGGCCGCGCCGGCGCCGATCAGGAGAACGAGGCCGACGGCGAGGCCGATCTCGAGCGTGCGGCGGCGCCGGGGCTTGGCCGTTTCACCGGCGACGATGCGCGTGGTGCCGGCCTGGGTTCCGGTGTTGGGGGTCTCTGGGGTGCTTGCCATGATGGGGTCCTTTGCGTTGCGAGTCGTGGGGCTGAAATTCAGGCCCTGTGACATCGCCCCGGCAGGGCAAGGAAGGACCAGTCCGAAGAGGTCATGGACTCACAGTAGGGACTGTCATATTTCCGCTTCAATAGGGCGGAAACCGGGGGTCACGCACGTTCACGCAACGTCATATTTCGCTTTGTGTCAGAGGGCGGCCAGGGCGGCGATGTCGTGGGGCGTGGTGCGGCAGCACCCGCCCACCAGCCTGGCGCCGAGCTCCCGCCACGTACCGGCCAGTCCGGCAAGGCCCGCGGGCTGCCCGTTGCCCGGCCCGTCGGCGTTTCCGCCGCCCGACGGTCCCCAGGTCTTGGTGACAGCGTCATAGTGTTCCCCGGAATTCGGGTAGACCAGCAGCGGGGTGCTCGCGGCCGCGCCCAGGGCAGCAAGCGCGGGGGCCACGAGCTCAAGGGGCACGCAGTTCACCCCGACGGCGGCCACGCGCGGCTCGGCACCGCACAGCGCCGCCACCCCGGCCAAGGGCGTCCCGTCACTGATGTGCCCGCCGTCCCGGAGGGTGAAGGAGAACCAGGATTCGACGTCGAACTCCGCAACGAGGGCCAGCAGGGCCTCCGCTTCGGCAAAGGAGGGCAGGGTCTCGCAGGCGAGGAAGTCGGCGCCGGCGCCGACCAGTGCGGCGATGCGCGGCCGGTGGAAGTCCATGAATTCCGTACGGCTGAGCGTGTAGTCGCCGCGGTACTCCGAGCCGTCGGCCAGGTAGGCGCCGTACGGGCCCACGGATCCGGCGATCAGCAGGGGCTTCCCCTCCGGGTTGGCGGCCGCATGCTCGCGCCGGGCCTCATCTGCCAGGCGGACGCTCAAGGCCACGAGCTCCAGGGCCTCTTCCTCACCGATCCCGCGCCGCGCGAAGCCCTGCGGCGTGGCCTGGTAGCTGGCCGTGATGGCGACTGACGCGCCGGCGTCGAAATAGTCCCGGTGCACCTGCTTGATCAGCTGCGGCTGCTCCAGGAGGACCTTCGCGGACCACAATGGGTCCTCCAGATCGCAGCCGTGGGCTTCGAGCTCCGTGGCGAGGGCACCGTCAATGACGAGGTCCCGGCCCGAGGCCAGCAGCGTGCTGAGCGCGGTGTTCCGGGGCATGGTCCGGGGCGCGGTGTTCTGGGGCATGGTGTTCTCCAAGCTGTACGGGGCGGTTCATCCCACCATGCAAAAAACCGCGGCTTGTTCGCAATTCCGGCCGTTGAAGGCGCGGAATCGCGAACAAGCCGCGGTTCTGTGACGTAGATGGCGTCAGATGACGTAGCGCTCGTCCTCGTGGTCGCCCGGGTGGTCCTTGACCAGGCCGGCGGCCAGCGTGTTGCCGTCGATCGGGTCGATCACCAGGAACGCGCCCGTGCGGCGGTGGTGCAGGTAGTTCTCCAGCGGCAGCGGGGCGGCCAGGCGCAGCTGGGCGTGTCCGATGTCGTTGAGTTCCAGGCTGGACGCCGGCTCCACGTTGAAGGTGGCGAGGTCCAGCTTGCCCGTGACGTTGCGGACCAGGGCCTGCACGGTCCGGGTGCCGTGCTTGACCAGCACCTTGGCGCCTTCGCGCAGCGGCTTGGGCGAGAGCCAGCACAGGGCCGCGTACAGGTCCGCGGTGCTTTCCCGGACGGTCCCGGCGGCGGCGATGGTGTCGCCGCGGGCGATGTCGATTTCCTCGGCCAGGCGAATGGCCACGGACTGCGGGGCTGCGGCTTCCTCAAGCTCGCGGCCCGCGAAGTCGATGCCCGTCACCGTGGTGGTGCGCGGCTCGTGGCCCGGGCTCAGCACGGTGACCTGGTCGCCAAGCCTGACCGAGCCTTCCGTGATCTGGCCGGCGTAGGCGCGGTAGTCGCGGTACGCCTCGACGTCGAGCCCTGCGGCCACGGCGTCAGGCGCCAGTGCGCCCTGCGGGCGGATGACCAGCTGGACCGGGAAGCGGAAGCTTTCCAGCTCGGCTTCGAGCTCGTCGGCAGCCGGAAGGGTTTCGAGGACCTCCAGCAGGGCCGGGCCGGTGTACCAGGGGGTGCGGTCCGAGCGGTCCACCACGTTGTCGCCGTCGAGCGCCGAGACGGGGATCACCAGCAGGTCCGCAACGCCGTCGGAACCCAGGCCGAGCTCGCGGGCGACCTTCTGCACGTCGGCCTCGATGTCGCGGAACACGGACTCGCTGAACTCGACCAGGTCGATCTTGTTCACGGCCACGATCACGTGTGCCACGCGCAGCAGCTGCAGCACGGACAGGTGCCGGCGGGTCTGCTCCAGGACACCCTTGCGGGCGTCGATGAGAACGACGACGGCGTCCGCAGTGGACGCGCCCGTCACCGTGTTCTTGGTGTACTGCACGTGCCCGGGGCAGTCCGCCAGGATGAAGCTGCGGCGGTCCGTGGCGAAGTAGCGGTACGCGACGTCGATGGTGATGCCCTGCTCGCGCTCGGCACGCAGGCCGTCGGTCAGGAGGGCGAGGTCGATCCCGCCCTTCTCCCCGCCAAAGCCGCGGTCGGCGGAGGTGCGGGCAACGGCGTCGAGCTGGTCGGCGAGGATCGCCTTGGAGTCGTGCAGCAGGCGGCCCACCAGCGTGGACTTGCCGTCGTCCACCGAACCGGCGGTGGCGAAGCGGAACAGCGTGGACGGAAGCGGCGCGGAGGCGAGTCCGGCGTCCAGGAATGCGGTTTCGGTGCTCATTTAGAAGTACCCATCCTTCTTGCGGTCTTCCATGGCTGCCTCGGAGATGCGGTCATCTGCACGGGTGGCGCCACGTTCGGTGATGGTGGAGGCGGCAACTTCAATCACAACGTCGCTCACGGTGGCTGCGGCCGATTCAACGGCACCGGTGCAGGACATGTCGCCCACGGTGCGGTAGCGGACCGTCTTGGTGATGACTTCCTCGTGCGGCAGCGGCTGGGAGACCTCGCCCACTGCACGCCACATGCCGTCGCGGGCAAAGACCTCGCGCTCGTGGGCGTAGTACAGGCCCGGCAGCTCGATGTTCTCGCGCTCGATGTAGCGCCAGATGTCCAGCTCGGTCCAGTTGCTGATGGGGAACGCACGGACGTGCTGGCCCACGGTGTGGCGGCCGTTGTACAGGTTCCACAGCTCGGGGCGCTGGTTGCGCGGATCCCACTGGCCGAACTCGTCACGCAGGCTCAGGATGCGCTCCTTGGCGCGTGCCTTGTCCTCGTCGCGGCGGCCGCCGCCGAAGACGGCGTCGAACTTGTTGCGCTGGATCGCGTCCAGCAGCGGGACGGTCTGCAGCGGGTTGCGGGTGCCGTCGGCACGTTCGGCGAGTTCGCCGCGGTCGATGAACTCCTGGACGGAGCCCACCACGAGCTTGAGGCCGAGGCGCTGCACGGTGCGGTCGCGGAAGTCGATGACCTCCGGGAAGTTGTGGCCGGTGTCCACGTGCAGCACGGGGAACGGGACCTTGCCCGGCCAGAAGGCCTTGGTGGCCAGGTGCAGCATGACCACGGAGTCCTTGCCGCCGGAGAACAGCAGCGCGGGCTTCTCGAACTCGGCCACCACCTCGCGGATGATGTGGATGGCCTCGGACTCGAGGGTGTCCAGGCTGGAGAGGCGCGTGGAAACAGCAGCGTCAGTCACCTGGGTGGGCTCCTCAGTTGTGTAAGTGCTCATGTGTGTAGTCCGCATTCTGTCTTGTCGGATCCTGCCCAGCGGCCGGCGCGGGGGTCTTCACCCGGGGCCACCTTGCGGGTGCAGGGCTGGCAACCGATGGACGGGTAGCCCTGGCTCAGGAGTGGGTTGACGGGAAGGATGTTGTCCTCGGAGTACTCGACCAGCTGGTCGAAGGTCCAGTCGACCATCGGGTTCACCTTGACCAGGCCGAAGCCCTCGTCCCAGGTGACCACCGGCGTGTTCGTGCGGGTGGGCGCCTCGTCGCGTCGGACACCGGTGAACCACACCTCATAGCCGCCAAGGGAGCGGCGCAGGGGCTGGACCTTCCGGAGGGCGCAGCACTGGGCTGGGTCGCGGGCGAACAAGTCCTTGCCCAGCAGGCGGTCCTGCTGTTCCACGGTGTTCTCGGGAAGGACGTCCACTACGTTGACGCGCAGGTTCGCCGCAACTTCGTCGCGGGTCTCGTACGTTTCCTTGAAGTGGTAGCCGGTCTCCAGGAACAAGACGTCGACGCCGGGAAGCTGGTCCGCGACCAAAGCTGGCAGGACGGCGTCGGCCATGGAGCAGGCCACCGTCACCGCGGGCAGCTCAAAGTTGCGAGCCACCCAGGCGATGACGTCCCGGGCGGGAGCGTTCCAGCCGAGCTCCGCGGCGCCGGCTTCGGCCAGTGCCTTGAGCTCTTCGTGTGACCGAAGGGCGGGCCGTGCTGCCGCACTTGCGGGATCAGCGAGTGTCTGGGGATCGGTCATTGCAGGTCCCCTTCGTCTGCGGAGAGTGCCCACTCGGCGAAGGTCTGGCCCTCGGCGCCAACGGCGACGAACTTGCGGACCACACGCTCCACGTAGTCGGGCAGGTCTTCCACCGTGACCTTGAGGCCGCGGACGGTGCGTCCCAGGCCGGCTTCCTCGCGCTCGACGTTGGCCAGCCCGCCGCCCAGGTGGACCTGGAAACCGGGGGTGGGATCGCCGTCGGGCGTTGGCAGCATCATGCCCTTGAGGCCGATGTCCGCGGTCTGGATGCGGGCGCAGGAGTTGGGGCAGCCGTTGATGTGCAGGGACAGTGCCTGCGGCAGCTGCTTGGTTTCGACGAGGTCGGCCAGGCGCGTCTCCAGCTCGGCGATGGCCGTGGCGGCGGTGACCTTGGTTTCCACGATAGCCAGCTTGCAGAACTCGATGCCCGTGCACGCGATGGTTCCGCGGCGGAACAACGAGGGGCGGGCGGACAGACCCAGGGTGTCCAGCTTGGCCACCAGGGGCTCCACCTGCTCCTTGGCCACGTCCAGGATGACGAGCTTCTGGTGCGGGGTGGTGCGCAGGCGGTAGGAGCCGTGGGCCTCGAGGGTATCGGCCAGCTGGACCAAGGCTTCACCGGACGTGCGGCCCACCGTGGGGGTCACGCCGATGAAGAACTTGCCGTCCTTCTGCTCGTGGATGCCGATGTGGTCGCCGGGAGCCGTGGGCTTCGGCGCGGCCGGGCCGTCCGGGAGCTTGAAGCCGAGGTACTCGTCTTCAAGGATCTGGCGGAACTTGGCGGGGCCCCAGTCGTTCATGAGGAACTTCAGGCGTGCCTTGGTGCGCATGCGGCGGTAGCCGTAGTCACGGAAGATGCTCGTGACGCCGAGCCACACTTCGGCCGCGACCTCGGCGGAGACGAACACGCCCAGGCGTTCGGCCAGGCGCGGGTTGGTGGACAGGCCGCCGCCCACCCAGAGGTCGTAGCCGGCACCGAGTTCGGGGTGGACCACGCCCACCAGGGCGAAGTCGTTGATCTCGTGGACCACGTCCTGGGACGGGTGGCCGGTGATGGCGGTCTTGTACTTGCGCGGCAGGTTGGCCAGCTCCGGGTCACCGATGAACCGCTCGGCCAGCTCGTGGATGAGCGGCGTGGGGTCGATGATCTCGTCCTTGGCGATGCCGGCCACCGGGGAGCCGAGGATGACGCGGGGAACGTCGCCGCAGGCCTCGGTGGTGGAGAGGTTGACGGCTTCGAGGCGGCGCCAGATTTCGGGCACGTCCTCCACGCGGATCCAGTGCAGCTGGATGTTCTGGCGGTCCGTGAGGTCGGCGCTGCCGCGGGCGAAGTCCACGGAGATCTGGCCGATGACGCGCAGCTGCTCGGTGGTGAGCGCGCCGCCGTCGATGCGGACGCGCAGCATGAAGTACTTGTCCTCGAGCTCGTGCGGCTCAAGCGTGGCGGTCTTGCCGCCGTCGATCCCGGGCTTGCGCTGGGTGTAGAGGCCCCACCAGCGGAAGCGGCCGTGCAGGTCGGTGCCGTCGATCGAGTCGAAGCCGTGCTTTGAGTAGACAGACTCGATGCGCTCGCGGACGTTCAGCCCGTTGTCTTCCTGCTTCCAGGTTTCGTTGCCGTTGAGCGGCGCGGTGCCGTCGACCTTCCACTGGCCGTGGGGTTTCGCGGCAGGGCGTGCGGATCGTGCCGGGCGCGCGGGGACTGCGGCGTCCGTGGACGGTCCGGCTACAGCTGTATCTGTCATACAAAGACTGTAGGACCGGCCAGATTTCCCCCACAAAGGGGCGGAAACGCTGAGTCACCTAGGGAAACATTTCGTCACGAACACGCCGTGGCCCTTGTCCGGAGTGCCCCGCTGTGCATTCCCGGAAGGATCAGTCGGCCCCGCCCAGCACGGCGTCGTAGCGCTCCAGCGCGATCTCCGCGAGCACCATGGAAGGCAGCAGCGGGGCCGTCACAATGTCTGCGCCGGCCTTGAACAGCTGGTCGTGGAAATAGCCGGTGGCGAGCAGGTACGAGGACACCAGCACGCGCCCGGTCCCCCCGTCCTCGGCGAGTTCGGCACGCAGGGCCGCTACGCCGTCGGGCACGTTGGGTTCGGCACTGGCCCCATAGGCGACGCGCACCTTGTTGGGGAGCAGCTCCGCGAGCTGGCGGGCCTGTTCCTCGGAGTCGACGGAGCCGTCCGGCAGGGACGAGCCGGCGGCGGCGAGCAGCACGCCGTCGTTCTCTTCCAGCCCGGCGGCGCGCAGCTGCGCGGCCAGCAGTTCCGCGAGGCGCGGGTCCGGGCCGAGGGGCGGCGCCGCGGTCACCTCGGGGCGGGACTTGATGGCCTTGGGGACGTCCACCTTGACGTGGAAGCCGGTGCTCAGCAGGAGCGGAACCACCACGGCGGGCGTGCCTTCCGGGAGTCCGGCCACCACGGCCGAGAGCTCGGGCTCCTGCACGTCCACATAGGCCTCCAGGACCTGCAGGCCGGGGCGCAGGGACTGGATGTCGGCGAGGACCTGGCGGATGGCGGCCTGGCCTTCGGCGTTCCGGGTTCCGTGGGCACAGGCGATCAAGACGGGGCTGTTCATGGGAGCTAGCGTAACGTTGAGCCCACATCGATGGAGAGCCGCCGGCAGAAAGTAACGGGTCCACTTGTTTTCGTTTGACTTGTTCCCTTTTGACGCTGTGCTCGTCTGGCTGGACCTCGCCGGGGTGTTCTTCTTCGCTGTCTCCGGGTCCCTGCTCGCTGCTCGGAAGCAGTTCGACTTCATCGGCTCCATCCTGCTGGCCTGCATGGTCTCGCTGGGCGGCGGCGTGATCCGCGACATCATCATCGGTGCCGGCCCGCCCGTGGCCTTCACCAACCCGGTCTATCTGATCCCTCCCCTGCTGGCCGCCGTGCTGGTCTACTTCCTCTTTTCCAACGTGCAGCGCTACACCTCGTTGCTGACCCTGTTCGACGCCGGCGGGCTGGCCCTGTTCTGCATCACGGGCACGCTCAAGGCCCTCACTGCGGGCATGAACCCGGTCGCCGCCATCCTGCTGGGGGTCACCACGGCGGTGGGCGGCGGCCTGCTGCGGGACATCACGGCCAACGAAGTTCCGGGGCTGTTCGACGCCCGCGACATCTACGCGCTCCCGGCCTTGACCGGGGCCGGGCTGACCGCCCTTCTGTGGCAACTGGGCATCTTCAGCGGCCTGGCCGCGGGACTCGTGGCCGCGGTGGTTTTCGCCTTCCGGGTGACCGCGTGGCGCCGGGGCTGGCGCGTGCCCCTGGCGGTGCGCGGCTGGCACCGTGCCGGGGGCGTTTCGGGTGCAGCTGCGGGCGGGGAATCGCGCGGCCGCGATTAGCTAGGATGGAACCATGACTGACATGTTCCTCGAGAAGTTCCGCGCGCTGGTCCCGAAATATCTTGAGGATGAATGGCAGCAGGAAGACGGCCTCACCCCGGAGGAGCTCGACTCCGCCCTGGCCGAGCACAAGTTCACCGTCCCGCTGGTCCTGCGGGAGTTCTACCTGGCCATCGGCGGCTGCGAAGACCTCATGGAGGCCTACCACTACTTCTGGGACCCCGAGGAGCTTGAGGTGGACGACGACGGCTTCCTGATGTTCCTCGAGGACGAGGAAGAGCAGTTCACCTGGGGCTTCCGCACCGCCGACCTCGGCGTCCCGGACCCCATCGTGTACCGCCGCAACAATGCCCGCGGCCAGTGGAAGAGCGAAGAAGGCACCTTCTCCGAGTTCGTCTTCGACATGTTCGAGTGGGCCTTCAACGACGAGGACTAGCTCCTTTCGCTGGGCGCGCCCGTCGTTTGCGCCATCCTGGGGCACTTTGACACGGACACGCCGTTGATTCTGGCGTTCAGCGGCCGCTGAGGCGGCAATGTAGCCCACGACGGCGGCTGTCACCTTGCATCGAAGGCTCCACTTCGCCGTAACTCCAGAACCCCCAAGACTTCGGCCGCCATGCGCTCCGGGTGGTGCACGACGTCGTCATAGTAGTAGCGCAAGGGGAGCCGCCCTCCCTTGAGCGTGGCATTGTTCCGGCGCTGGTCCTTCTTGGCCTGCCGGGGCTCAAGGTGGGTGCCACCGTCCAGCTCCACCGCCAGGCAGTCCTCCACCACACAGTCCACCTCCCCCACGCCATTCAGCTCCACGTGCATGCACACCTTGAGCCCGGCCCGCACGAAGTGCGTGTGCGCCAGGACTTCCAGGAGGGAGTCGGTCCGCGGAATGACCAGATCGAGGATTCCTCTGGCCGCCCCGTTGCGGTTGCCCTGCAGCTTGCCGGCCAGAAATCCCTGGCTGATGTTGCCTTGGCTGATGGCGGCCTGCACCATCACCAGGGCCTCAAGCTCCGGCAGGCAATGCAGCGCATGAATCAAGACGTCCGCAAGCCCTGCCACAGGCAACCAAGGATGACGGGGATGGCGGCAAGGACCATGCCTGGTGGAATCTTCCGGGACGGGCTTGTGGCCGGCGCTAAGGTGCAGCCCGGCCGCGGGGTTCAAGGTCCATAGCCCGTAGTGGGGCGCCCCCGAGACGCACGTCAGCAGCGCATTGCAGCTTTGGGCGTGCCTGATGTCCCTCGCTCCCCCCGGCACGGCGTAGATGCCGCGGCGCAGCCTAAGGACCTTGCCCGCGCTCAAGGCCGATTCGATGTCCGCCTTGGTGATCCCGGCGGCCAGTAGGGTGCTGCGTCTGGCCACACCGCCGCGTCTGGCAAGGAATGAGGAGATGTCCATGTCCTCATCAACCCAGTTGAAGGCCGGCTCGCAACAGGCACCATGTGGCATATGTGGACAAGCCGCCGTCCAAACCGGGGCACTTTGACACGAACACGCCGCCGAATCAGGTCCAAGAGGGCACGTGGGCCGCCAAAGTGCCCCAAGACGGCACGGGGACAGCACACAGCCAGCTGGAAAACCGGTTGACTTGGCCTGTTGCGCTTGTGACAAATTTGTCATATGCTATTCACGGATCTACTAAATGCCTCCGGTAGGTCCGATGCGAACGGAGACTGTGGTCCCGGTTCCTTGCAGCGTATGACTCGTAACGCCGCAAAGAACCGGGGCCATTCCCGTCTTAAGCGCCCATTCCGCCTTAAACGCCAACCCCGCCCAACTGACTGGCATTAGTGGTTGTTTTGAGCGTCCAAAACAACCACAACTGCGAGCCAGTT
Source organism: Arthrobacter sp. CJ23 (assembly GCF_024741795.1). Classification (NCBI taxonomy): domain Bacteria; kingdom Bacillati; phylum Actinomycetota; class Actinomycetes; order Micrococcales; family Micrococcaceae; genus Arthrobacter; species Arthrobacter sp. CJ23. The sequence continues at coordinate 3,557,714 of NZ_CP102950.1, forward strand.
GGGCGGGGAACGGAAGAAAACTTAGCTGGCGCGCTCCACCACGGCGTGCGCGAAGTTGGTCAGGGAGGTCTTGACCACGCCTTCGGGCAGCGGCTTCAGCGCGGCAATGGCCTCGGCGGACCACTGGCGGGCAATCATCCAGGACTCGGCGGTGGCGGGGTGCTCGCGCAGCCCGGCCACGGCGGCGGCCAGTGCTTCATCGGAGGACAGGTCTCCGTCCACCAGCTCCAGCAGTTCGACGGCGGACTGGTCGCCTGCTGCCGCATCGCGGCGGAGCAGCAGCACCGGCAGGGTGGGCACGCCTTCGCGCAGATCGGTGCCCGGGGACTTCCCGGACTTCACCTTGACGCCCGTGACATCGATGACGTCGTCGGCAAGCTGGAAGGCCACGCCCACCTTCTCGCCGTACTCCACCAACACGTCCTCGAAGGCTTCGTCGGCGCCGGCGAAGATCGCACCGAGCTGCCCGGAGGCGGCCACCAGGGAGCCGGTCTTGTCAGCGATGACGGACAGGTAGTGCTCCACGGCGTCCTCGTCCTCGCGCGGGCCCACGGTCTCGTGCAGCTGGCCCAGGCACAGCCGCTCGAAGGTGCGGGCCTGGATGCCCAGGGCGCGCGAGCCGAGCTCGGACACCAGGATCGAGGCGCGGGCAAAGATGAGGTCGCCGGTGAGGATGGCCACCGAGTTGCCCCAGACCTCGTGCGCCGTGGGGGCTCCGCGGCGGAAGGGCGCTGAGTCCATGACGTCGTCGTGGTACAGCGTGGCGAGGTGCGTCAGTTCCACCACGACGGCGGCCTGGACCACCTCGGGGCGGGAGGCGTCACCGAGGTGCGCGCAGAGCAGCGTCAGCAGCGGACGGATGCGCTTGCCGCCGGCTTCCACAAGGTGACGCGACGTTGCGTCAGCCAGCGGGTCCGAGTTGGAGATCGCTTCGCGGAGCTGCTTCTCCACCCGGGCAAGGTTGGTGGTGATGGCGGGGCCAAGTTCGGCGTCGCCGGCGATGGCGGCAAAACCGGCGGGCAGCTGGAGGCCCGTGGCGATCGCGGTGGTGTTGGGGGCAGGCTCAGCAGAGTCCGGCAGGCCGTGCCCGGCATGCGTCCAGCTGTGTTCGGCAGAGTGTGTCACGGGTTAACCCTAACTTTTCGCAGCGGAAACCGCTGATTCGGTGCCGGCGCGCGTGGAAGCGGCAGGAGACGTGGTGTTGGAGGTGGCCGGAACCAGCATCTCCAGGACGCGGATCACGCGGTCCTCGAAGCCCTTTGCGGAAGGGTCCGTAAGGTTGGCGAGCATCCGCACCACGAAACGCATCAGCATCGGAACCGGCATGCCCGTCCGCAGTGCGAGCTTCATGACGGCGGGCTTGCCGATCAGCGCGGCAAACATCCGGCCGAGCGTGAAGTGCGAGCCCCACTGCTCCCGCACGTAGTCGGCGTACCGCGAAAGGTGGGCATCGGCGTCGTCGGAGCCCCACCCGGCGGAACGCGAACGCGCTGCACCATCAACAAGGAACTCGGCCGCGAACCGGGCGGACTCCATGGCGTAGGAGATGCCCTCGCCGTTGAAGGGGGACACCATGCCGCCGGCGTCGCCCAGCAGGAGCAGGCCGGGCGAGTAGTGCGGGGTGCGGTTGAAGCCCATGGGCAGCGCGGCGCCGCGGATCTCGCCCACCTGGTTTTCCGGGGTGAAGCCCCAGTCGGCGGGCATGCCGGCGGTCCATTCCCGCAGGACCTGCTTGTAGTCGAGCTTGCCGAATTCCTTGGAGGAGTTCAGGATGCCCAGGCCCACGTTGGAGGTGCCGTCGCCCACGCCGAACACCCAGCCGTAGCCGGGCAGTGGCTTGCCGGACTTGCCGGGGAGCTCCAGCCAGCCTTCCATCCAGTCGTCCTCGTGGCGCGGCGAGGTGAAGTAGGTGCGCACGGCCACGCCGAGCGGGCGGTCGTCGCGTTTGTGCATGCCGAGCGAGACGGCGGTGCGGGTGGAGTTGCCGTCCGCTGCGAGCACGACGTCGGCATGGAAGTCGCGTGTTTCGCCCGTCTTGCGTCCGGACTCGTCAAGGATGGACGCGCGGGCGCCGATCACCCGCCCGTCCTCCGCCTGCAAAGCAGAAGTGACGGAGTGGCGTTCGAGCACGACGGCGCCGGCGGCCTGGGCGTGCCGGGCCAGTTCCTCGTCGAAGCCCAGGCGGGTGCGGATGAGCCCGTACGTGGGGAAGTCCGCAACCTCGGGCCAGGGCAGTTCGATGGTGCGGCCGCCGGCAATCAGGCGCAGGCCCTTGTTCCGGCGCCAGCCCTCCGACTCTGCGTGCGGCAGACCGAGCTTCTGGATTTCGCGGACAGCGCGGGGGGTGAGGCCATCGCCGCAGACCTTCTCGCGGGGGAAACTGGTCTTCTCCAGCACGGTCACGGCAATGCCGGCCTGGGCAAGGTAATACGCGGCGGTGGACCCGGCGGGGCCCGCGCCGACGATCAGTACGTTCACGTCGTCCTAGTCAGCTCAGCCGGCTCAGCGCGACTGGTCGTTGGCCTGGCGGGGCTTGACCTGGCGGCGCAGCTTGGCCACCGGAACGCTGTCCGAGTGCTCCACCGGGGGTTTCTGGGCGCGGTGCACGGCCACGATGCCGCCGCTGAGGTTCCGGTAGCTGACCTCGGTCCAGCCGGCTTCCTGCAGCCAGGCGGCCAGGTGGTCCTGGTCCGGCCAGGCCCGGATGGATTCGGCGAGGTACACGTAAGCGTCCGGGTTGGAGGAGACCTTGGTGGCGATGGCAGGCAGGGCCCGCATCAGGTATTCCGTGTACATGGTGCGCCACAGCGGCACCACGGGGGCCGAGAATTCGGCGATGACCAGGCGGCCGCCGGGCTTGGTGACGCGCAGCATCTCCGCCAGCGCCTTGTGGGGCTCGTTGACGTTGCGCAGCCCGAAGGAGATGGTGGTGGCATCGAAGGAGTCATCCGCGAACGGCAGGTTGGTGGCGTCGCCGGCGATGAAGTTGATGTCCGGGCGGCGGCGCTTGCCTACCTTGAGCATGCCCAGGGAGAAGTCGCAGGCCACCACATCCACGCCGGCGTCGGCGTACGGTTCGCTCGAGCTGCCGGTGCCGGCGGCCAGGTCCAGGACCCGCTGGCCGCGCTTCACGTCCATGGCCTCGACCACGATCCGGCGCCAGCGCCGCGTCTGCCCCATCGACAGGACGTCATTGACGACGTCGTATTTGGGGGCGACATCGTCAAACATCGTCGCAACTTCGTCCGGACGCTTTTCCAAGGATGCTCGGTTCACCATCCAATTGTCTCAGACAAACTTGGGAAGAACTTTCGACGAAGCGCCGGGCCAGGAGGCTGCGGCTCCGCCGATCCGCCCAACACGGCTCCACACCCGCGCGGGAGTACTGTTGTTCCATCATGACGAGCACGCTCCGCACCAGCACTTTGAAGACCTTGACAGTCCCCCTCGATGTTGACTCAGCTTCCGGGGGGCTGCCGTCGTTTCTGGTCCGGGACGACGTCCTGTGCTGGTCCCGCCGCGAGAACGGCCTGGTGGGCTTCGGCGAGCTGGCGCGTTTCACCGCCACGGGCCCGGACCGCTTCCTCGAAGCCGACATCTGGTGGCGCCACCTGATCCTCGAGGCCGAGATCACCGATGCCCTCGAAATCCCCGGCACAGGCCCCGTGGCCTTCGGCTCCTTCGCCTTCTCCAAGACCTCCGCGCATGTTTCCCGGATGATCCTTCCCGAAATCGTGGTGGGCATCCGTGACGGCCGGGCCTGGCTCACCCAGTTAACGCTCGACGACGCCGAACTCACCGAGGAGGGCGCCCTCGCCGCCTTCCGGCGCTGGGTTCCCTCGGGCAACCCGGCCCCGGCGGACCCGGCCCCCGGCTCCCTGGCCGCCGCGGACCCGGCCGCTGACGCGCACGGGGGCACCGCCGTCGGGCAGTCCCTTTCCGGGCGGCAGGCATCGCTGGCGAGCGGCTCCCTGAGCGAGACTGACTGGATGCAGGCCGTGGCGGACGGCGTGGCGGAAATCCGTACCGGAAAGCTTGAAAAGCTGGTGCTCGCGCGGGACGTTGTGGCCACCATCCCCGACGGCGTCCGGGCGTCCGGCGTGCTCCGCGAACTGGCCGCACGCTACCGCGAATGCTGGACCTACGGCGTGGACGGCCTGGTTGGCGCCACGCCGGAGATGCTCATCCAAGTGGAGGGACGCACGGCGCAGGCGCGCGTGCTGGCCGGCACGCTGGACCGGCGCGACGCCGAGGGCGTGGACGGTTCCCCCATGGCGTATGCCGAACGGGTCCTGGCCGGCTCCGAGAAGCAGCGGCACGAGCACGAGATCGCCATCCAGTCGCTGACCACGCAGCTGGCGCCCTTCTCCGAGGCAATGAACGCGCACAGCGAGCCCTTCATCCTGGAGCTCCCGAACGTGTGGCACCTGGCCTCGGACGTGAAGGCGGAGCTGGCGGACATCGAGGGCCATGTGCCCACCTGCCTGGCCCTGATCAATGCCCTCCATCCCACGGCAGCGGTGTGCGGCACGCCCACCCTGGTGGCGGGCGCGCTGATCCGCCGCCTCGAACACATGGACCGCGGACCCTACGCCGGGCCCGTCGGCTGGCTGGACGGCGCGGGCAACGGCGAGTGGGGCATCGCCCTGCGCGGCGCCGTGATCGAGGACTCCCATACGGTCCGGCTGTATGCCGGCTGCGGCGTGGTGGAGGGCTCATTGCCGGAGGCGGAGCTCGCCGAGACCTGGGCCAAATTCCGCCCCATGCTCGAATCGCTGGGCATCCGCAGTTGAATCCGGGATCCCAGACGGGGTCCCGCCGGAGGCCCTTGATTTTTGGGCAATCCGGTTATCCAATAGTGAAACTAAGTTTCCTGTGATGCACATCTCTTGTTCGGCGCTACACTAAAACCGATTCGGTTCCGCATCCCCTGCAACAAAAGGTAAAGACATGCAGATCTCCCGTTCCTTCCTCGGCAACCCCAAGGCCAAAGCAGCAGCCCTCCTCGCCGCAGGAGCCCTTGTTCTCACGGCCTGCGGCGGCAGCCCCACCCCGGCTGCCACGACGGGAGGCGTGTCCCTCATCAACGCTGGCAAGCTCACCGTCTGCTCGGACATTCCCTACGAGCCCTTCGAATTCCAGAAGGACGGCAAGAACGTCGGCTTCGACATGGACATCGCCGCCGAACTCGCCAAGGACTTCAAGGCCGAACTGAACGTGGTGGACAGCTCCTTCGAGGCCATCGAGACCGGCACCGCGCTCACCCAGTGCGACGTTTCCATCTCCTCGATCTCCATCACCGACGTCCGCAAGAACGTCATGGATTTCTCCACCCCCTACATGGACGATGACCTCACCCTCGTGGCAACGTCCGCGTCCGGGATCACGAACATCGACAGCGCCAAGGGCAAGAAGGTGGGCGTCCAGCAGGCCACCACCGGCGCCCAGTACGCCAAGGACAAGGGAATCGACGCCCAGCAGTTCGAGGACTCCGGACTCCTGATCCAGGCCCTCAAAGCCGGCACCATCGACGCCGCCCTGGGCAACCAGTCCGTCCTGGCCTACGCCATCAAGGACGAGACCACCATGAAGCGCGTTGAGAACTACGCAACGGGCGAGAAGCTGGGCATCTCAATCAAGAAGGGCAACTCGGCCATGGCAACCCAGGTCAACGCGACCCTGAAGCGCCTCACGGACGACGGCACCCTGAAGAAGTTCGAGGCCACCTGGTTCGGCGAGGCAGCCAAGTAACCCAGCGCTTCGGCCTGATACCAACACAGCGGAGGCCCCGTGCGGATCTGCATAGCAGTCCAAGCGGGGCCTCTACTGCGCAACATGAATGTGAGAACCCCATGGCAATGACCGCACGTCAACGCGCCAGAGTGAGCCTGTACGTCCAAGCCGGAATCTTCGTGGTGGCCGTGGCCGCACTGATCCTCGCCGCGGACTGGAAGACCATCGGCAACAGCGTCTTCAACTTCGGCAAGATCGGGCCGATGTTCCCGGGCATCTTCGTCACCGGCCTGAAGAACACCCTCATCTACACCGCCCTGGCGTTTGTGGTGGGCCTGTCCGGCGGTCTGCTGCTGGCCCTCATGAAACTGTCCTCGTTCCCGCTGTACCGCTGGATCGCCACGGCCTACATCGAGTTCTTCCGGGGCATCCCGGCGCTGCTGGTGTTCATCGCCTTCGGCTACGGCGTGCCGCTGGCCTTCGGCGTCTCCTGGGACGTCAACATCGTGGTCATGGTGTCTCTGGGCATGGTGGCCTCGGCCTACATCGCCGAGACCCTCCGCGCCGGCCTGCAGGCCGTCCCCAAGGGCCAGATGGAAGCCGCCCGCTCCCTGGGCATGCCGCAGTGGCGGGCCATGGTCACCATCGTGATCCCCCAGGCGTTCAAGATCGTGCTGCCTCCGCTGACCAACGAGATCATCCTGCTTACCAAGGACTCGTCCCTGATCTACGTCCTGGGCCTCACCACCTCCCAGTACGAGCTCACCAAGTTCGGCCGCGACGGTATCTCCAGCCTCGGAGCCGGGCTGACCCCGCTCCTGGTGGCCGGTGCCTTCTACCTCATCATCACCATCCCGTTGAGCCTCTTGGCCCGGAAGTTCGAAAGCCGCACCGCGCGGACCAAGCGATAGGCAGGACAGTCATGAACGACGTCGAATCCAACCCCCGCGGCACCGTAAAGGCCGCCGGAGTCTCGCTGAAGGACCTCCGCAAGTCCTACGGCAGCAACGAAGTCCTCAAGGGCATCAGCCTTGACGTGGCACCGGGCGAGGTTGTCTGCCTGATCGGTCCCTCCGGTTCCGGCAAGTCCACGCTGCTGCGCTGCGTCAACCTCCTGGAGAAGCCCAACGAGGGCACCATCCACGTGGGCGGCTTCGAAGCCACCGACCTGGACGTGGACATCGACAAGATGCGCCGCAAGGTGGGCATGGTGTTCCAGCAGTTCAACCTGTTCCCGCACCTGGACGCGCTCAGGAACTGCACGGTGGCACAGACCAAGGTGCTGCGCCGTTCGCAGGCCGAGGCCGACAAGGTCGCCCGGAGCAACCTGGAACGCGTGGGCCTGGGGCACCTGGCCGACCGCTTCCCTGACCAGCTCTCCGGCGGGCAGCAGCAGCGCGTGGCCATCGCCCGGGCCCTCAGCATGAACCCCGAGCTGATGCTCTTCGATGAGCCCACCTCCGCCCTGGACCCCGAGACCGTGGGTGACGTCCTGGCCGTCATGCGCAACCTCGCCAGGGAAGGCATGACCATGCTGGTGGTCACGCACGAGATGGGCTTCGCCCGCGAAGTGGCGGACCGCGTGGTCTTCATGGACGGCGGCGTGGTGGTGGAGGAAGGCGTGGCCGAACAGGTCATCGGCGCGCCCACCCAGCCCCGCACCAAGGAGTTCCTGCGCCGCGTCCTGGACCCGACGCACATCGAGGTCGTGGAGGACTAGCTTCCGTCCCGACCCTCAGCCGCGTCCTCTGATCAAAGCAACGCGGGGTCACTTACGGCCCATTCTGCACTGCATTATGGGCCGTAAGTGACCCCGCGTTGCTTTTAAAGGGTGGGGCTAGCTTGCCAGGACTCCTGCCACGGCGTCGGCCACGGCCTTCTTGATGCGCGCATGCAGCGGGCGCAGGCCGGCCCGGTCCGTGCGCACCTCCACAATGCTGCGGCCTTTCAGCGGGGACTTGAGCGCGGCGGCGAGTTCCGCCGTCGTGCTTACCGCACGGTGCCCGACGCCGTAGGCCGCCGCGAGTGCCGCGATGTCCACCGAGTGCGGGGTGCCGAAGAGGCGCTCGACGGCGGTGCCGTAGCCGCCGCCGTCCTCCACCGCGCCGTGCTCGAGGAGTCCGAAGATGCCGCCGCCTGCGTCGTTGAGCACCACGATGCGCAGGTCCGGCACGGCTTCCCCGGCCCCGAGGAGCAGGCTGCCGGCGTCGTGCAGGAAGGTGACGTCGCCCAGGAACAGGGTGGTTTCGCGGCCGCCGCCCAGGGCGATGCCGGTGGCGGTGGCAATGGTGCCATCAATGCCCGCGAGGCCGCGGTTAGCGTACACGGTGGCCACGGGTTCCGGCGCGGGCTGGCCGGCGAGGTCCACGTCGCGGATGCCGTTGGACGAGCCCAGGACCAGCTGCCCGCGGGCGTGCGCCCAGACCGCGGCGCCGGCGGCCGGCCCGGTGGCTGCCCCGGACGCGCCGGCGTCGGACGCCCCGGACGCGCTGCCCCCGGACGCCCCGGACGCGCTGCCCCCGGACGCCAGGACACCGTCGAGGGCGTGCTGGGCCGCGGCGCCGGCCAGGAGCCAGGCGTCCAGCCATTCGGCAGGGCCGCGGCCGGCAAATTCCGCCAGTTCAGCCAGCGTTTCGAAGGGGGTCTCGCGGCGGCGGCCAGCCTCGTACCAGGCCACCGGGACCGGCTGGTAGATCGCCGAGGCCACGTCCTCACGTGCCAGTAGCGTCGCGACCGGCCGGGACAGCGTGGCCCGGCCGAACAGGACCACCCGCTCGATGGGCAGGGCGGAGTCCGGGCCGAAGTGCTCCAGCAGCAGCCGGTACGGGCCCACAGCGTTCGGCCCGAAACGGGCGTTCGAGGACGGTTCGGCCAGCAGCGGCAGGCCGTGGGCGCGGGCGAAAGCCTCGGCGACCGGACCGGCGTCGTGCCCTGCCAGGACCACGGTCCGGCGCTCGGGCAGTGCCGCCGCTGCCGGCGGGAGGTCGAAGGCCAGGGGCCCGGCGTCGTAGTGGAACACGCCGTGTCCCGCCTGCGGCGGCAGCGCCTCGCCCGCCTCCGGGACCAGCGGTTCGCGGAAGGCGAGGTTGAGCTGGACGGGTCCGGGCGGCGTGTCCTCGAGCGCGCCGGTGGCTGCGTACAGGGCCGTCTGCACGGCACGTTCCGGGTGGTCGCCCGCCGGGACGTTGGCCGCGAAGCGGACGTGGTCGCCGAACAGGTCCAGCTGGATGGTGGTCTGGTTGGCGCCGGTGCCCTGCAGTTCGGCCGGGCGGTCGGCCGACATCACCACCAGCGGCACGGCGGCGTGGTTGGCTTCCATCACGGCCGGGAGCAGGTTCCCGACGGCGGTCCCCGAGGTGGTCAGCACGGCCGCCGGTGAGCCGGTGGACAGGGCCAGGCCCAGGGCCGTGAACCCGGCGGAGCGCTCGTCGATCCGCACGTGGAGCCGGACGCGGCCGGCGGCCTCGGCCTCCGCCAGGGCGTACGCCACGGGGGCCGAGCGCGAACCCGGCGCCACCACCACATGCCGCACACCGCCGTCGAGCAAGGCCGCCACGGCGGTCCGGGCGGCAGCGAGCGAGGTCAAGGAGTCCTGGGAAGTCACCGTCCCAGTCTATTTGCCGTTTCAAGCAACGCGGGGTCAGATAGCGCCCATGCAGGGCCCCAACATGGGCGCGAAGTGACCCCGCGTTGCAGTGACGGTGGAGAGGCTAGGCGTCGGTGCGGTACACCTGGACCACGGACGGGCGGGGCGCGCGTGCCTGGCCGGCGGCCGGCGTGGCGCCTGCCGGGACGTAGTCCGGGAAGTACGAGTGCTGGTCCGCGAACGAACCCTCTTCGCCCGGGTGCTGGACGGAGACGAACACCGTGCGCTCCTCGTCGTGGACGATCGGCCCGCAGGTTTCGCCTTCGCGCGGCACGGCCAGGAACTGCTCCACCTTGCCGCGCTCGGTGCCCTCAAGGGTGACTTTGAAGAGGCCGTCCGCACGGCCGATGCCGGAGGGGGCGCCGTCGGTGGAGATCCAGAGGTTGCCCACGGAGTCGAAGGCGAGGTTGTCCGGGCAGGAGATCGGCGAGACCTGGTCCACCGGGAAGCCGGAGAAGTAGGTGACGTCGCCCTGGGCCGGATCGCCGCAGACCATCAGCAGGTTCCACGTGAACGTGGTGGACGTCTGGTCGCCGGTTTCGGTGATTTCCACGATGTGGCCGTCGCGGTTGGCGTTGCGGGGGTTGACCTCCGTGGCGCCTTCCTTGCCCACCTTGCCGCGGTCCGAGTTGTTGGTGCAGGCCACGTAGACCTTGCCCGTGTGCAGGCTGGGCTGCACGTCCTCGCAGCGGTCCATCTTGGTGGGGCCCACCTTGTCGGCGGCGAGGCGGGTGTAGACCAGGACCTCTTCCACGGACATGCCGGGCACGGCCGAGGCCCCGCCGACCACCAGGGGCAGCCATTCGCCGATGCCGTCGAAGCCGCCGTCGGCCGGCACGGCGCCGGTTCCGGTGATCTCGGCGGCGGGCGAGTTGCCGGTGAACTTTGCCACGTACAAGTTGCCGGCGGACAGCAGCGTCATGTTGTGCGCGCGGTCGGCAGCCGACGTACCGGGACGGTACTTGTCCTTGGAGACGAACTTGTAGAGGTAGTCGAAGCGCTCGTCGTCGCCGGAGTAGGCCACCACGTGACCGGATTCCGCCACAATCACGTTGGCGCCCTCGTGCTTGAAGCGGCCCAGCGCGGAGTGCTTCTTCGGCGTGGACGTGGGATCGAAGGGGTCCACTTCAACGATCCAGCCGAAGCGGTTGGCCTCGTTCTCGTAGCCGGCGTTGCGGGTGTCGAAGCGGGGGTCGTCCAGTTCCCACTGGCGTGCCGTGGGCTTGTTGGTGAGACCGTAGCGCTTGTCGCTGGCGGACGTGCCCGGGGAGACGAAGTAGCCGTTGAAGTTTTCCTCGCCGGACAGGATGGTGCCCCACGGGGTGGTGCCGCCGGAGCAGTTGCCCAGGGTGCCATTGATCTTGCGGCCGGACGGGTCCGCAACGGTTTTGACCAGCGCGGAACCGGCAACGGGACCGGTCAGTTCGTAGGCCGTGTGGTTGAGGTAGCGGCGGTTCAGCGGGGCACCCTTGACGTAGCTCCACGGCTTGGTGGTGTTCTTGCGCTCAAGCTCCACCACGCTGAGCCCGTGTGCGGCTGCCCCCACAGCGCGCACCTCGGCGGCTGGCATGGTGGCCGGGAACATGATGTTCTCGTTCGTGTATTCGTGGTTGGCGAAGAGCACCGCGCGGCGGCCCTTGCTGCCCGGAACCTCAAGGATGTCCGAGTAGTCGTTGTTGTAGCCGAACTGCTTTTCCTGGGCCGCTGCGGTCTGGTTGTTCAGGTCGAAATCCGGCGCGCCGTTGAAGATGGGGTCGCCCCAGCGGATCACGGGCTGCCAGGTGAAGCCTGCCGGAACGGTCATGGCGTCAACGTCGGCGGCGATGGAGTCGATGGCCGTGAACTTCAGCTTGGACTTGGTGAAGCCCTCCTTCGCCGCGGGAGAGAGACCGGCGGCCGTCGCGGGCTCTGCGGACGTCACGGCCGAGCCGAGGACGACGGCGAGCGCACCGGCGGCGCCGAAGCCCAGGGCGGCGCGGCGGGAGATGGTGGCGGACGCGATATCGCGGAAGTAGCTGTTGGAGCTGGTGTTGCAGACGTCACCGGCGCAGGCGTTGTCGCACTTCAGTGCGCAGGTGACGGCGCTGCGCTTGCCTTTGGTGTGGCCGAGCATGGGCAGCAGGGGGAATTTACGGGCTGTCGTTTCAGACAAGGGGTGCCTCCAGGATGACGATCGGGTCCCGGCCACCCTTTCAGCGCAAAGCGAATCCGAGAGGTCACTCTGGTTAAGTTCGGGTGAACGTGCGTCCGGTCGGGCTGACCGTCAGTCAGGCGGTCAGCCCGCGACGGCGGAGGCGGCCAGCACCGCGTGCACCCTGCGCAGCCGGTCCAGCCACCAGTCACGGCGTTCCGCGGGAGCCGCATACTGCTCCAGCAGCCCCTCATCGGCGGCGGCGTCGCGCAGGCGGATGGCGCCGTCGTCGGCCACCAGCGGATCCCGGGTGACGTCCGCGGCGAAGAGGGACACGGTCCCCAGCCCACAGGCGTACGGCAATTCCGGCAGTGCGGCCGCGAGCGCCAGCCCGGCACGGATGCCCACCGAGGTGTCCAGGGCGGAGCTGACGACGGCGGGGAGCCCGGCCTGCGCCACGATGTCCAGGGCGTGCCGCACTCCCCCGAGCGGCGCCACCTTGACCACAATCAGATCCGCCGCACCCGCCCGGGCCACCTTGAGCGGGTCATCCTCCTTGCGGACGCTCTCATCGGCGGCGATGAGCACCGGGGTGCCTTGCCGGGCGAGCCGGGCGCGGACTTCGGCCAGGCCCTCGATGGTGGGCACCGGCTGCTCCGCGTATTCGAGCCCGACGCCGGAGAGCCGGGTCAGTGCCTCGACCGCCTCCGCGACGTCCCAGCCGCCGTTGGCGTCCACCCGGATGGCAGCGTCCGGGAGGGCTTCCCTGACGGCCTGGACGCGCGCGACGTCGTCGTTGAGGGACTGCCCGCGCTCGGCGACCTTGACCTTGACGGCGTCCACGCGCCCGAAGCGGGCCAGGACGCCGGGCACGCGGTCCGCCGGGACGGCCGGAACGGTGGCGTTGACCGGGATGCTGTCCCGCAGGGGTGCGGGGAAGCCGAGCCAGCCGGCCTCGATGGTGGCGGCGAGCCAGCGGGAGGCTTCGGCGTCGTCGTATTCCGGGAACGGGCAGAACTCGCCCCAGCCGGCGGGCCCGCGCAGCAGCAGCGTTTCGCGTTCCACGATCCCGCGGAATTTCACGCGCATGGGCAGCGTGACCACGTGGGCGGTGGCAAGGAGGGCCTCGAGGGATGGAAGCTCGTGCTGCGGGGCTTGGTGCGGGGCTGGCATGGTGCCCACTGTACCGGGGCTCGTTGCCGGCCCAACTGACTGGCATTAGTGGTTGTTATGGACGCTCAAAACAACCACTACTGCCAGTCAGTTGGGAAAGGGGCCCTCAGGCGTCATAGGCAGACTACTGCCGGACGGCCACCAGGCGGCCAATGACCTCGCCGCGCTCGAGTTTCTGCACTCCTTCGCCGATCTCGTCGAAGGAGATGTTGGTGACGTTGGCCCTGAGCTTGCCTTCGCTGATGAGCTTCAGCACGGCTGCGCAGTCCTCCTGGGTACCGGCCTGGGACCCGACGAGGGTCAGCCGCGACAGCGTCAGACGCTGCAGATTCAGTGTGCCCTCCGGACGCCCAAGCCCCACCTGGACAACCTTGCCGTCCGGGCGGACCGTCTCAATCGCTCCGGCCGTGGTGGTGCCAAAGCCGGCGTAGTCGATGATGACGTCAAGGTCCTTGTCGGCGAACTCGCGGATGTCCTTTGCGACGGCGGTCGCGCCGAGTTCCGTGCCAAGGTCCCACACTTTCTCGTTGATTTCGGCGGCGTAGACTTCGGCCCCGGCGCCGACGCAGACCTGGACGGCCAGGGAACCGAGCCCGCCCAGGCCGATGATGCCAACCTTGTCGCCGGCCTTCACCCCGCCAACCGTGATCGCGGCGTGGTACGCCGTCATGCCGGCGTCGGTGGCCGCAGCCGCTTGATCGAAGGGAACGCCCTCAGGCACCTGGATGACGAACCTGGCGGGGGTGAGGACCTTCTCGGCGAATCCGCCATCCAAGCTGGTGCCGGGCGTGGGGATATCGCAAGGGATTGCCACACGCTGGCCCACCGCAAACCCGGTGACCTCGGGTCCGACCGCCGAGACCACGCCTGCAATCTCATGGCCGAGGGTGATGGGCCGTTTGGGCAGGAGTCCCGAGAGGGTCCCGTCGAGGAACCCGACATCGCTGTGGCAGATGCCAGCGCCCTTGACGTCCAGCACCAGCTCCCCCGGTCCAGGGACCGGATCGGGAACATCATGCAGCTCGAGCGGGTGGTTTTCGGTGACGAACTGCCAAGCCTTCATGACCGCTTCCTTCTGTGAGGCCCCGTGGCCCTCAGGTTACCGCCACTTCCCAGAGCGCCTCAAGGATTTTGGGCGCATGATTGTATGAGCGCTACCCTCTGAATCGACACTCACCACCGGGGGACACATGACCCAGCCAACGAACGGTTCGACGACGCCTCCGGGCTGGTACCCGGACCCGTCCGATCCGCGGCAGATGCGGTGGTGGGACGGCGCCCGGTGGACCGCCCACCTGGCACCGGCCACCGCGCAGTCCATGCCTCAGCAGCGCGTCCCCATCAGCAACCAGACACCGGTGTACAACGCGTTCATCTGGACGATCGCATTGCTTCCCGTGCTGCCGGCCCTGCTGCTGTTGACGTGGAACCCCGAGTTCCGAGTCATCACCACCCCTCGGGGCATGAGGACCATGGACCCCACGTCCATCTTCTCGCCGAGCTACTTCCTGCTCATGGCCTCGGGCTTCCTTACTTACGGTCTGTCCGTGTTGTTCGCGTATTTCGACCACCAGCGGCTGGCGCAGTCCGGTGTGGTGCGTCCGTTCCACTGGGCCTGGTGCTTCCTGAGCGGCACCGTCTACGTCATTGGCCGCACCGTGATCGTCCGGAAGGTGGCTCCGGACCGTGGGCTGTGGCCTATCTGGATCCTCATCGCCACCGTGGTGCTCGCCTTCACCATCACGGCCATCAAGGTCTCCGTGATGATGACGTCGATGTACTCCCAGTTCGGCTACTCCCTCGCCGTCTGACGCACCCACGCCCCGCCCAAGTAGCTCGCATTAGTGGTTGTTCTGCGCCCTCAAAACAACCACTAATGCGAGCTACTTGGGCTAGCCTCCACGCAACCGCAGGCACCCCCTCACACGCGTTAGGTAGACTACTGCAAAAGTCCCGAGCGCAGGAGGATCCGCCCATGCACCGCAAGGCCACAGCACTCGACGTTGCCAAGCGGGCCGGCGTCTCCCGGAGCGCCGTCTCCCTGGTGCTCAACGGCCGCGGCGACGGCAACGTGGCCAAGGAGAGCCAGGACCGCATCCGGCAGGCCGCCGCCGAGCTGAACTACTCCCCCAACGCGATCGCCCTGAGCCTGCGGAACCAGCGCTCCCGGGTGATCGGCATCGTCTCGGACGAGGTGGTGACCAGCCCGTTCGACGGCAACATCATCGGCGGGGCCGACGACGTCGCGCGCAGCCGCGGCTTCGTCACCGTGGTGATGGACACCGAGCTGGACGCCTCCCGCGACGAAGGCGCCGTGGAAACCCTGCTGGACCGGCAGGTGGACGGGCTCATGTACGTCACCGTCGGCCTGAAACCGCTCGATGTGCCGCCCGGGATGCTGCGCGTCCCCTCGGTCCTGGCCAACTGCTACGAGAACAGCCCCGAGCCGCAGCTGCACCACGTCATCCCCGACGAAGTATCCGGCGGCCGCGAAGCCACCGAGCACCTCCTGCAGCTGGGCCACCGGGACATCGCCCTGCTGGCCGGCTTGGAGAGCTCGCCGGCCGCACCCTTGCGCGTGCGCGGCTACCGGGACGCCCTCGCGGGCGCTGGGCTGCCCGTGCGGGAGGATCTGGTCAGCTGGGCCGGCTGGGACATCGACGACGGCTTCCACGGCGCCATGAAACTGCTCGACGGCGTGTCCCCCGGCGGGCGGCCCACCGCGATCATGTGCGCGAACGACCGCCTCGCCATCGGCGTGGTGCTGGCGGCCGCCCGGTTGGGGCTCAGCATCCCCCGCGACATTTCGGTCATGGGCTACGACGACGAATTCCGCATCGCCAACACCATGGTTCCCGCCCTCACCAGCATGGCCCTGCCCTTGCGGGAAATGGGTGCGGCGGCCATGACCATGCTGCTGCAGCAGATTGAGGACCCGGCCGCCGGCGCGGCGGGCACCGGGGCTTCGGGCGCCGGGGTCCTGGAAACGATGGTTCCCTGCCGCCTCATGATCCGTGAGTCAACGGGCCCGGTGCCCGCGGGCCGCTGACTCAGCCGGCCGGCTGTTCGAGTTCCCAGACCTCGGCCGAGGCGCCAGCAGGCAGCTCCAGCCGCCACTCCTCGCCGGCTGCCGGGTAGGCGCGCAGGGTAGTGGCCACGGAACCGTTGCGGTACACCTCCACCAGGGACGCGTCCACGAAGATCCGCAGCCCCGCCCCCAACTCGCCACGGAACACCACCTGGCGTTCGGCACCGGACGCATCGGCGCCGGCCGCACCCGAAGCGGCGGCACCGGAGAGCACCAGCGAAACCTCGCCCGAAACGCCCGGTCCGCCGGACACCACGGCCTCGGCAAACGCAGGCAGGGAGACGGTCCCGGAGGCACCGGTGGCCGGGGCGGCACCCCGGTACGCCTCGATCTCGGGCGCAGGCGCCACGGCAAGGGCATCGTCAACGACGGACAGGACGCGCGGGAACGTCAGCACGCCGGCCCAGCCGGCGGCGTCGATCTCCTCCTGGCTGCGGCCGCGGCGTCCGTCACGGCCGGGACCTTCGTTGGCCCAGCCCCACAGCAGGGAGCTGGGTTCACCGGCAGCAGTGGATTCGAGCTGGACAATCTGCGGGGCGTAGAAGTCGCGGCCAAGATCCGACTTCCCGCCGGTGCGGGGTTCGAACACGGGCAGGCCCGTGGCAGGGTCCTCACGCAGGGAGCCGATGAGGTGGCCCACGCCGTTGGCGTGCTCGTGGTCATCGCCGGAGAGCCACAGGGAGAACATCATGACCCAGGCGTCCCGCGCGGAACCGGAACCGGAAGCGGAACCCGAACCGGAGTCGGCAACGCGCACCAGCTGCGGGCATTCCCAGATCTCGGCCGGGGTGTGGGCAGCGGCCACCGCGTTCTCCGATGTCAGCCAGATCCCCTGGTACTTCCAGTCGGACATGTCCTCCACGGTGTACAGCAGCAGCGCGGCCTGCCCGGTGGCGAGCCCGGCGCCCTGCATGGCGTAGCGCTTGCCGTTGAAGCGGAACAGGAAGGGGTCGCGCACGGCCGTCACCAGAGGGTCCTCCGGCATCGAAACGGCCACGTGCCCATCCTGGGTCCAGGACAGCAGGTCCGCGGAACCGCGGGCCACCACCACCTGGGAGTGGCCGCCGCCGCCCCTCACGCCGGAGTACGCGGCGGTGGGGACACCGCCGTCGTCGGTCACTACACCGGTCCAGCAGCCGAACTCGTCCGGCCCGCCGTCCTGCGGCTTCAAGGCCACCGGGTGCTCTTCCCAGCGCAGGAGGTCGGCGGAGCTAAGGTGGCCCCACTGGATGCGGTGGTGCCGGGCGGATTCCGGGTTGTACTGGAAGAACACGTGGTACCGGCCGTTGATGTGGCTGATGCCGTTGGGATCGTTGATCCAGCCCTGGGCCGGGCGCGGGTGGAAGCGCGGGAACGCCGGGTCCGGGTGCGTGGCCGCCGCCAGGGAGGAAGCGGATGCTGCAAGGTGGGTCACTGGAACCCCTTTCAAGTAGTAGAAACAGCTATTTGCCCGTGCCGGCGGTGAGGCCTGCCTGCAGGGCACGCTGGCCGAACATGAAGACCACCAGGGCCGGGATCATGGACAGGACCACGCCGGCCAGGACCACCGAGATGCTGCCGGTGCCCATGTTGCCCTGCAGGGACACCAGGCCCAGCGGCAGGGTGAAGTTCTTCTCCGAGATGGTCAGGATCAGCGGGCGGAAGAACTCGTTCCAGTGGAAGTTGAACGCGAGGATGCCCACGATCGCCATGCCCGGAACGGCCAGCGGCGCGTAGACCGAGCGGAACGTCCGCCACGGCGAGGCGCCGTCGATCGCGGCGGCCTCGGCCAGGTCGGCGGGCAGCCCCAGGAAGTACTGGCGCATCAGGAAGGTGCCGAACGCCGTCGGGATGGCCGGCAGGATCAGCGCCAGCAGGGTGTCGGAGAGTCCCATGCCGCGGATCAGCATGAACACGGGCACGATCGTCACCTGCACCGGCACCATCATGGTGGCCAGCACGATCGAGAACAGCGCCCCGCGGCCGCGGAACTTCAGGTTCGCGAACGCGTAGCCGGCCATGGCGGCCGAGACCATCTGCCCGACGGCGATCAGCCCGGTCACCAGGGCACTGTTCAGTACCAGGATGACCATGTCCAGCTGCCGGAAGACCTGGGCGTAGGAGGTGAAGTCGGGGTTCCAGGGGAAGAACGACGGCGGAAGCTTGAAGGATTCCGACGGCGACCGCAGCGAGGTGGACAGGGTCCACAGCACGGGCCCCAGGGTCAGGGCGGCGGCAATAAGCAGCAGGACGACGCGCAGGACGGTGTTCCAGTTCGTCTTCCGGCGGGCCGCGGCGGGTGCCGGGGCCTGGGTGCGCTCGGAGATGGTGGTCATGGCGGGCCTCACTGGTAGAAGACGAATCGTTTGCTGAGCCGGAACTGCGCGGCGGTGATGGCCATGATGATCAGCGTGAGGATCACGCCGATCGCCGAGGCCTGGCCGAACTCGAGGCGCTGGAAGGCGGACTCGAAGATCACCATCACGGCGGTGCGGGTGGAGTCCCCGGGGCCGCCGCGGGTCAGCACGTACGGCTGGTCGAAGACCTGCAGCGCGCTGATGATGGCCATGACGGAGGCCAGCAGCGTGGTGGGGCTCAGCAGCGGCAGGGTGACGTGGACGTGCTTGCGCCAGCCTGTGGCACCGTCCAGCGAGGCGGCCTCGTAGGTTTCCACGGGGATGGACGCCAGCCCGCCGACGAACAGCAGGAAGGAGAAGCCGAAGTTCTGCCACACATAGACCAGGATCACGACGGCGGCCGAGCCGCCGGGCGTCGTCAGCCAGGGCACCGCGGGGATGCCCACCAGGGACAGGGCCCAGTTGACCACGCCGAACTGCTCGTTGAAGAGGTAGCGCATGAAGATGGACACCGACGCCGCCGAGAGGATCAGCGGGAAGAAGAACGCGGAGCGGAAGAAGGTCCGCAGCCAGGCCGGCAGTTTCTCCTGCACCATGATGGCCAGGGCCAGCGCCAGGCCCAGCTGGAGGGCCACGGCCACCACCACGAACACGAGGGTGTTCAGGAAGGACACCCGGACGGTGGGGTCCTGGACCACTTCGGCAAAGTTGTCGAAGCCCACGAAGGTGGGCGCCGAGATGATGTCCCAGCGGAAGAACGCCAGGACCAGCGAGGCGACGATCGGCAGGAGCGTGAACAGCCCCATGCCAAGGATGGTGGGGGCCAGGAAGAGCCAGGCGAGCCAGGGCTGGCTGTGCCGTCCGGCCTTGGCGTGGGCCGCCGGCGGCGCTACGCTGCCTGCCGCTTGGGCCCGGTGGCGGGTGGTGGTGCTCATGACTGCCTCCTCAGGGCCAGTTCAAGATCGCGCTGCATGGAGGCCAGGGCCTCTTTCAGCTGGCGTTCATCGCCGCTGACGGCCAGCGAGACGTTCTTCATGAGGGCCGTTTCGACGGCGGCCTGCTGGGGCGGCGCCGGAATGGGGCCGGTGGTGGGGTACTTGTCCAGGGTGTCGTAGAAGACCTTCCAGTGGGCCGGGCCCTTGCCCGCGTACAGCTGTTCGTTGACCATGGACCGCCGGGCCGGGGTGGTGATCGGGTTCGGGAAGATCAGCTCCATCGCTTCGCGGCTGGCGCTGTACTTGATCCATTCCCAGGCGGCGTCCTTGTCCTTGGCGGTCTTCATGATCGCGTAGCCCGCTGTGCCGAACTGGTGCCGCTGGCTCTTCCACTTCGGGAAGAACTGGACGTCGTAGTCGTTCTCCTTCATGCCGGCCTCGTGGAGGCCCTGCACCCAGTAGCCGCCGGCGGGGGTGGTGCCGATCCGGTTGGATGCGAACAGGCCCACCAGGGAGCTGCCGCCGCCTTCCTCGGGACGGACGCCCAGTCCGTCCTGGACCAGCCCGCGCAGGTAGTCGAAGGATTCGAAGACGCGGGGATCGTCCGCGTTCGGTTCCAGCCACTGGTAGCCGCCCGAGCGCAGGCTGCGGGAGGGGTCCTTCGCGTAGAAGCCGTCCCAGAGCCAGTCGCCGCCGCTGGACTTGGTTTCCTTGAGGAAGCTGGTCTCGTTGGCGTAGAGCCAGGGCACCACGCCGCCGAAGAGCCGGTTGGTCCAGTAGTACGGGGTGAAGTCCGCCGGGCGGGCCTTGCGCATGGCCACGAGGCTGTCGCGGAAGTCCAGGTGCGTCCAGTCGTCCGCCGGCCGGTCCAGGCCCGCCTGCCGGAAGGCCGTGGTGTTGTAGTACATGTTGGCCGCGTTCCAGTCCATGGGGAGCTGGTACAGGCTGCCTTTGTACATGAAGGCTTCCACCAGGCTGGGGTGGACGTCGTCAAAGTACTCGGCCATGTCCGCGGCATCGCGGCGCAGGTACTCATCCAGGGGGTGGGCCAGCTTGTCCGCGAACAGCTGGGCACCTTCCGTGGCCACATAGACCACGTCCGGCGGCGTTCCGGCAGCCACCATGGTGAGGATCTTGGTGAAGAAGTCCTTCCAGTCCACGGCCTGGATGGCCTGGACCTTGACCCGGATCTCCGGGTGGAGCCGGGTGAATGCATCGATGGCCCGCTGGCGGGCGGCGGCGTCTGCGGCCGTTCCCATGATGGCAATGCTGAGGCTGTTGTCTCCCCGCCCGGGAATGTCGGTTCCGGAGAGCCGCGGCCACGACGCCACGGTTGCCCCCACAATTCCCACGCCAAGGGCACCCAGGGCGGTCCTGCGCGAGATCTCGCGCAGGCGGCCGTTTGTGGCACCAGTCATGTCTATTTCCTTCCTAACACGTGTGAGGTAGCCTAAATCACCGACCTAACACGTGTCAAGCGTCACAATCCCAGGACTGCCTACACCACCAGCCTGCGCCTGCCGGGCCGTAATGTGGGAGGCTGAAGAGGATGAATTTCCACAAGGCCGGCCCCCGGGCGGCACAGCAGACAGACACACGGGGCCCAGGCACGGGGGCGGGAACGGCGTTCCTCTTCGCACTGGCCACCATCGTGAGCGTGCTGGCTCTGGCGGCCACCTATTACTTCTTCGTCCGCACCACCACGGGCCAGTTCATCGACGAGTCCGCGCTGGTGCAGGCGGACACCATCCGCGGCCCGGCGGGCCGGGCAAGCACGGAGTTCCTCGACTGGCTTCCCGTGACCTCGCTGGTGATCGCCGCCGTCGTGGTCCTGTTCGTGACGATCGTCCGGCGCCGCTGGACCGCCGCGGGGATTGCCGTGGCCGCCTGCGTGGTGGCGAACCTGGCCACGCAGCTGCTCAAGGAGTGGTTCCCGGACAGGCCGTACCGCGGGGTGCAGACGCTGGAACTGAATTCCCTGCCCTCGGGCCACACCACGCTCGCGGCCTCCGCAGCCGCGGCAGTGTTCCTCATGGTGTCCCCGCGGTGGCGGCCCTTAGTGGGCTTCCTGGGCGGCACGTTCGCCGTCGCCTCCGGGGTGTCCACGCTCATCAACCAGTGGCACCGCCCGGCCGACGTCATGGCCGCCTTCCTGGTGGTCGCCGCGATCATGCTCCCGGCAGGCTGGCTGGTACTGCGCACCGGCAAGGGCTGGAATGCCTGGGACGGCTACGGCGGCCACTGGGCGTCGTCGCGGCTCTGGGTGCGGCTGTCCGGCATCGCGGTGGTGGCCTCCGCCGCCGTGGCGGCCTACGCCCTGCGGGAAGTGATCCTGGGCATGGAGCTCACCGACAGCACCAGCAGCTACTTCTGGGCCGGGACGGCCATGATCGCGGGCACGGGCTACTTCGCCATGCTGGCCGCCGTCTGGCTGTTCTCCTGGGCCGCCCGACGCCGGGGCTGACGTCCCGCACTCCACCCAAGTAAGTAGCGCTAACTGTCGTTTTGAGCCCTCAAAACGACAGTTAGCGCTACCTAGTTGGGAACGCGTCAGTAGTTGCGCCGGTGCCTGAGCTTGGGGAGCGCGACGGCGAACACGGCCGCCGCGGCCAGGCCCAGTGCGCCGGTGGCCCAGACCCCCGCCGCCAGCGAAACCAGGGCCGTGAGCCCGGAGAGCAGCACCGGCCCGCCGGTGGCCCCGGAATCGGCCATGAACCGCCACAGGCCCAGGAACTGCCCGCGGCCGCTGTCCGGCGAGAAGTCGGCCCCCAGCGTCATGATGAGACCCGAGCTGATGCCGTTGCCGAAGCCGACCAGGAGCGCCGCCAGGAGCAGGCCCACAAACCCGGCGGAGAGCGGAATCAGGAACAGGGCGATGCCCATGATGAGCGTGGACGGCACGGCAACCCACAGGCGGCCCTTGCGGTCCATGAGCTTGCCGGCAGGATAGAACACCAGCATGTCGATGGCCCCGGAGAGCCCGTAGATCAGGGAGGCGTGCGTGGCGTCCATGCCCAGGTGGTCGGCCCACAGGGGGATCACCACCTGCCGGGAGGCCCGCAGGGCGCTGAGCAGCATGATGCCGATCCCCACCGTCAGGAAGACCCGGGCGTGCGAGACCGCCACCCCGCGGAGCGTCGGCTCCGGAACGGGAGTCCCGCCGTCGGGCCTGTCCGGCACGGCCAGCTCGCGGAGGGTGAGCGAGAGCGCCGCGGCGGCAGCCATGCCCACAACGCCCACCCAGTAGGCGCCGCTGATGCCCGCGAACTGCATCACCGCGGCACCCACGAACGGGCCGATGAAAATGCCGATCCTGGTGACGCCGCCCAGGGTGGACAGGGCCCTGGCCCGGAACTGCACCGGGACCGCCTCGGTGAGGTACTTCTGGCGGGCCAGGTTGAAGACGCTGGTGGCCATCCCGACCGCGGCCACGGCGGCGGCGAGGAGCCAGATGCCGTGCGGGATCAGGGGCGCGAAGCCTGCGGCGGCGAGCGCGAGGGCGCCGGCCAGCCCGGCCCCGACGATGGCCCAGCGTTCGCCGAACCTGATGGTGATGAGCGAGGCGGGCAGGTTGAAGAACCAGGACCCCAGGCCAATCAGCGTCACCACGAGGGCCGAAACCGCCACCGAAGCGCCCAGCTCTCGGGCGGACAGGGCCACCACCGGAAGCACGGCCCCTTCGCCGAGGCTGAAGAGCACGGCCGGCCCGAACGCGGGCAGGGCGATGCTCCGGAGGCTGAAGGACTGTGAGGTGCTGGTGGCTGTCATCCCCTTCATCCTAGGGCGGCTCGGCACGCGGCCAGCGCCGCGCCCGGACGGGCCCGCCCTCCCCTAGTGCCCCGGCTGGGTCTCCTGCAGCCGCTTGATGAACCAGCGGGACTGCTCGGGCCCGTACGGCAGCACCGGGATCGCCTTGGTGGCGTCCGACGGCGTGTCCCGGATGGACTGCAGGCCCTGGCGCACCGCGGTGGACATGGTGTTGGCCATGGTCTTCACGAACTGGTCGCTGCAGGGCTTGCCGTGCCCGGGGATGAGGAATTCGTAGCGGTGCCGCAGGGCCGAGATGTGCCGCAGGACGTCGGCCCATTCCTCCGGGTACGAGTCCTCGAAGGAAGGATGGGCGCCCTGTTCGAGCAGGTCCCCGGCGAACAGGGTGCTGGGCGTGCCCACCAGGAGGTCGCCGTCGGTGTGCCCGCGGCCCAGGTAGAAGAGGGTGGCGGTCAGGCCGCCCAGGTCCACCAGGACGGGCTGGTCCTTGACGATCGCGTTGGGGATCACGATCTCGACGGCGTCGCCCTTCCCCGCGGCCATTTCCGGTTCCGTGGCGGTGACGAAGCGGCGCTGGTGGTCGCCGTCGTCGTCGATGGCCGCCGCACAGTTGACGTGCCCCCAGAACTCCGTGACGCCGTCGTCGGCGAAGACCGCGTTGCCGAAGTAGTGGTCATAGTGGGCGTGGGTGTTGACCACCACCAGGGGCAGTTGGGTTTTCTCGCGGACGGCGGCCAGGATCTGGCGGCCTTGCCGGGGGCCGCAGCCGGTGTCGATCACCATGGCGCGTTCCGTGCCGACCACGAGGCCCGTGTTGAGCAGGCATCCCTCGGTTTCCAGCACGTAGTTGTCCGGGCCTGCTTCGAGCCATCCTGACATTGATTCTCCGTATCGAGACGCGTTCCGGGGGTGTTCAGGCCTCGATTCTACCCACGCCCCGCTGGCAAAAGGCTGAAGAGCGCGGGCAGTGCCCCAGATGGGGTTTCCCGACGGCGGTTGCTGGCCATTGCTTTGCGGGCCGCCTTCTGATTCCCTGAATCTGAGGAGAAGGGACCCGGCATGTCTTCCCTATGGTTTGACCTTCGCGCACAGGACACGGCCTCCGCAAGCACGGGGGAATTCGTCCCCGGCAGCAGCTACGACACGGTGGTGGCTGGCGCCGGCATCACCGGCCTGGCCACGGCCCTCATGCTTGCCCGGGCGGGGTCCAAGGTGCTGGTCCTCGAAGCCCGCCAGGTAGGAGCCGCAGCAACGGGCAACACCACGGCCAAGCTGAGCCTGCTCCAGGGCACGGCCCTGTCCGCGCTCCGCGGCGTGTACCCGCCGGCGCAGGTGCGCGCCTACGTGGAGGCCAACCGGGCAGGCCAGGCCTGGCTCCTGACCTACCTCGAGGACCGGGGCGTGCCCTTCCAGTACCGCGATGCGTACACCTTCGCCACCACGGCGCCGGGCGCCGAACGCCTCCGCACGGAGTTGCAGGTGTCCCTGGCCGCCGGCCTGGACCTTGAGTCCACGCGCGAGACCGGGCTGCCGTTCGAGGTCCAAGGCGCGCTGCGGCTGCCCCGCCAGGCACAGTTCAACCCCCTGGACGTGCTGGATGCCCTCGCGGCGGACGTGAAGGCCGCGGGCGGCAGCATCATCGAGGGCGTGCGGGTCATGAATGTCCGTGCGGACGATCCCCTCACGGTGTTGACCCGGCGCGGCGAAATCCGCGCCCGCACGGTAGTGCTGGCCACCGGCACGCCCACGCTGAACCGTGGGCTCTACTTCGCCAAGCTGCGGCCCAACCGCTCCTACGCCGCCGCGCTGCGCCTGCCGGACGGCATGGAACCGCCGCCCGGAATGTACCTGTCCGCGGAGCCGCCCACCCGTTCCATCCGGGACCATCCAACGCCCGACGGCGGCCTGCTCCTGGTGGGCGGGTTCGGTCACCCGGGTGGTCGGGCGCCGTCGCCCCAGGCGCACCTGGAGCAGCTGCTCGCCTGGGCCGTGGAACACTTCCCCGGGGCCGAGCCCACCCACACGTGGTCCGCGCAGGACTACCAGGCCACCAACCTCATGCCGTTCTTCGGGCGGCTGCCGCGCGGCCGCGGCAAGATCCTGTTCGGCACCGGCTACAACAAGTGGGGCATGAGCAACGGGACCGCGGCGGCGCTGGACATCGCCGCCGACATCCTGGGCAGCGGCCAGCCCGCGTGGGCACGCACCATCCACCGCCGCACCACGGGTCCCCGGGGCGCGGTCTCCACGGTGCAGCACAACCTCGACACAACCCGGCAGAATATCCGTGACAAGGCGGCCCTGAAAAAACTCCCGCCCATCACCGAGGAAACCAGCCCCGCCGAGGGCACGGGTGTCACCGGACTCTTCCATGGGAAACCAGCGGCTGTCAGCACTGTGGATGGCGTTGTGTGCAGATTATCCGCGGAATGCGCGCACCTGGGTGGAATCCTGCACTGGAACGACGCCGAGACATCCTGGGACTGCCCCTTGCACGGCTCCCGCTACTCGGCTGCTGGCAAGCTGCTGGAGGGTCCGGCGACGCACAACTTGATGAAGCTTCAGTAGGCGGGAAGCCCGCCGGCCGCTACCCGACGCGCCCCAGGGCCATGAACACCACCGCCGCAGTGCCGGCGGCCAAGACTGCAAGGCCCGCCAAGGAAACCACCCGCCAGCGCCGTCGCCAGGCCTCGCGCCGGAGTGATCTGCTGTCGCCAATGTATTCGTTTTTCCCCATACCGCCGAGCCTAGGTGCACCTGGCGAAGCGATTTGCCGGTCAAACGATTCGTGACCGTTAAGTTTGGGTAAATCGTACGTTTGCAAAAGAAGTCGAGCCCCGGGGCGCGGCGCCTACAGGTCCGCGAGCGCCGTGCCCGGGTTCTCGATGGCGTCCGCGACGTACCGCAGGAAGCCGGCCGCCGTTTCGCCGTCGCACACGCGGTGGTCGAAGGCGAGGGTCAGCTCGGTGACCTTGCGGACGGCCAGCTGGCCGTCCACCACCCACGGCCTGTCGATGATCCGGCCCACGCCGAGCATCGCGACTTCCGGGTAGTTGATGATCGCCGCTGAACCGTCCACGCCGAACACGCCGTAGTTGTTCAGCGTGAACGTGCCGGACCCGAGTTCTGCCGGGGTCGCCTTGCCGTCACGCGCGACGGCCGTGAGCCGGCGGATCTCGGCGTCCAGCCCGCGGGCGCTGAGCAGGTGGGCGTTGCGGACCGAGGGAACCACCAGGCCGCGGTCGGTCTGGGCCGCGAAGCCGAGGTTGATCCCGTCGAACGAGACGATCTCCTGGCTCTCCCCGCCGGCGGCGTCCTCCGTGGTGACGAACCGCGTGTTGAGCGCCGGGTACTTCTTCAGACCGGCCGTGACGTACCGGGCGATGAACGCCAGCAGCCCGGGGGTATCGTGCGGGGTGCGCTTCTTGAGCTCTGCCCGCATGTCCAGCAGGGCCGTAGCATCCACATCCACCCACACCGTGGCCTCGGGAATCTCGGAGCGGCTGCGCGCCATGTTCGCCGCCACGGCTTTGCGGACACCGCGGACGGCGGTGCGTGCAGAAACAGTGAGCCCCGTACGGCCGTCGGTTTCCCCGGCGGGAACCGCAGCTGCAGCTGGTGCGGCCACCGGGACCGCAGGCGCAGCGGGCGGCGCGGCAATCGCCGCTTCGACGTCCCGGCGCATGATCAGCCCACTGGCCCCCGAACCATTGATCGCATCCAGGGAGACCCCGTGATCCCGCGCCATCTTCCGCACCAACGGAGAAATGACGGCCGAAAGCTTCCCGGGCACGCGCGTGGCCACGGAGGGCACCGAAACAACAGGCTCCATCGCAGCCACAGACGCAAAGCTCTTCCGCGGCCGAGTCCGCCCAGCCTTCCCCCCGCCCGGCGTCCCGTAACCAATAAGAACGTTCCCCGACCCGGCCTTCTCCTCAGTCCGGTACGTCTCCCCCGCAGCCGACGCCGAAGGCGCAGCGGCAGGTGACGAACTCCCGGAAGCAGCACCGGATGACACCGCCGGTGACGAACCCGCCTGAGCCGCAGCGGATGATGCCGCCCCGGGAGTGGCATCGGGCCTGTCGGAGCTGGACGCGATGCTGCTTGCAGCATCGCCGTCCAGCGAAGGGGCGGGGGCGGCATCATCCGCGGAGGCGGAGCCAGCCACAACAGCCGGAACCACAGCCCCAACACGAGCCACAGAAATCAGCGGCTTCCCGACGTCGAGCGTCTGGCCGGGTTCGCCGTGCAGCACGGCCACGGTGCCCGCGTACGGCGAGGGCACCTCCACCATGGACTTGGCGGTCTCCACTTCGGCGATGGGCTGGTCCACGCGGATTTCGTCGCCGACGGCGACGAGCCAGTTGACGAGTTCGGCCTCGGTGAGGCCCTCCCCCAGGTCCGGCAACAGGAATACCTGCATATCTGAGCTCATGGTCAGTCCTCCCATTGAAGGTCGTCGACGGCGTCGAGGATGCGGTCGACGCTCGGCAGATAGTAGTGCTCCAGCTTGGGAGACGGGAACGGGACGTCGAAGCCGGTCACGCGCAGCACGGGAGCGGCGAGGTGGTGGAAGCAGCGTTCCTGGACGCGGGCCACGATTTCCGAGGACACGGAGGCGAAACCGTGCGCCTCGGCGATGACCACGGCGCGGCCGGTCTTGCGGACGGAGGCGCAGACGGTTTCGTCGTCGAACGGCACGATCGAGCGGACGTCGATCACTTCGAGCGAGCGCCCTTCCTCTGCGGCGGCGGCCGCGGCGGCGAGCGCGGTGGGGACGGACGGGCCGTAGGCGATCAGCGTCGCGTCGGTGCCGGGACGCGCGACGGCGGCGCGCCCCTCGGTGCTCTTGCCTGCGGAAACGTTCGCAGAGTGTTCTGCGCGCAACGCGTCCAGGTCCACCTGGTCCTTGGACCAGTAGAGCTTCTTGGGTTCCATGAACATGACGGGGTCATCGGAGTCGATGGCCTCGCGCAGCATGCGGTAGCCGTCGGCCACGGTGGCCGGGGTGTAGACCTTCAGGCCGGCGGTGTGGGCGTAGTAGGACTCGGAGGAATCGCAGTGGTGCTCCACTCCCCCGATCCCGCCGGCGTAGGGAACCCGGATGACCAGCGGCATCTTGAGGGCACCCTTGGTGCGGTTGTGCATCTTGGCGACGTGGCTGACGATCTGCTCGAAGGCCGGGTAGGCGAAGGCGTCGAACTGCATTTCGATCACGGGGCGCATGCCGTTGATGGCCATGCCCACCGCCATGCCCACGATGCCGGATTCGGCCAGCGGGGTGTCGAAGCAGCGCTGCTCGCCGAACTCGGCCATGAGGCCGTCGGTGATGCGGAAGACGCCGCCCAGCATGCCGACGTCCTCGCCGAACACCAGGACGGACTGGTCAGCGCGCATGGCGTCGGCCATGGCGGTGTTGAGGGCCTTGGCCATGGTGATGCTCTGCGGGCCGCTGGCCTCGGCGGTGGCCGCGGCCGATGCGGCGGCGCTGGCCGTGGCGGCACTGACATTGCCGTTGACGGAAGTGGTGACGGTCATTTTGCGCTCTCCGTTCCGTTGTTTTCGGCGCTTTCAGCGCGGGCGAGTTCGCCGGCGAGCAGTGCGGACTGCTCTTTCAGCTGCGGGGTGGGGGTGGAGAAAACGTACTTGAAGAGGTCCAGCGGCTGCACGGGAACGTCCTCGCCCAGGCCTTCGCGCAGCTGCGTGGCCACCGCCTCGGCCTTTTCGGCAATGCGGGCGCTGCCGGCGTCGTCCAGCAGTTTCTTGTCCGTAAGGTATGTCTTCATGCGCGAGAGCGGGTCCTTGGCCAGCCATTCGGCGACTTCGCTGTCCGGGCGGTAGCGGGTGGCGTCGTCGGCGTTGGTGTGGGCCTGCATGCGGTAGGTGTGGGCCTCGATGAGGAGCGGCCCGGAGCCTTCCCGGGCGAGTTTCACGGCCCGGTCCAGCACGGCGAGCAGTGCCACAAGGTCGTTGCCGTCCACGCGCTCACCGGCCATGCCGTAGCCCACGGCCTTGTGCGCCAGGGAAGGTGCCACGGACTGGTGGCTCAGCGGCACGGAGATGGCGTACTTGTTGTTCTGTACGAAGAAGATGACGGGCAGGTGGAAGACGGCGGCGAAGTTCAGGGCCTCGTGGAAGTCGCCTTCACTGGTGGCGCCGTCACCGCACATGGCCAGCACCACGGTGTCCTCGCCGCGCAGCTTGGCCGCGTGGGCCACCCCCACGGCGTGGAGCAGCTGGGTGGTCAGTGGCGTGCACTGGATGCCCACGTGGTGCTTGGTGGGGTCGTAGCCGCCGTGCCAGTCGCCTCGGAAGATGGTCATGGCCTCTACCGGGTCCACTCCCTTGGCCATGACCGCGACGGCGTCGCGGTAGGTGGGGAACAGCCAGTCGCCTTCGCTCAGGCACAGGGCGGCCGCCACCTGGCAGGCCTCCTGGCCGTGGCTGGACGGGTAGACGGCCATGCGGCCCTGCCGCACCAGGGCGGAATTCTGGTCGTTCACGCGGCGCCCGACGACGAGCTGCTCGTAGGCAGCCATCAGCTCGGCGTCGCCGGGGGTGGGGTACTCGTGGCCGGGTTCGGTGCCCTGCTCATCGTGGGGGCGAAGGGTGCCGTCCGGGTTCACCATCTGGATCTGGTGCCGGGCCGGCAGCATGTAATCCTCCACGCTGATGCCGAACTTGCGCCGCACCTCGGAGGCCTGGTCTGCGGAGATCGTCATTGGTCCGTCCTTCTGTATCCACTATTTGCCTCAAGTATGGATCTGGGAGAAGTTTCGTATCCACCTTCGCCAAGAATCGTGGAAAAGCTTTCAGCAGATGACTATTCTGGAAGACGAATTGCAGATGTGAGCTGGGTAACGGGCCTGGCCGTGGACGAATTGGAGGAGCCATGCCAGAGGCCGATGCCGAGCAGAAGGAAGTCCCCCTGGACGAGGTGGACCGGAACATCATCGCGGAGCTGACGCGTGACGGCAGGATGTCCGTGACGCAGGTGGCGGAGAACGTCCACATCAGCCGGGCGCACGCCTATTCGAGGATCTCCCGCTTGACGGGAGAGGGCGTGTTCACCAAGTTCACGGCCCTGGTGGATCCGATCAAGGCAGGGCTGAAGTCCTCGGCGTATGTCACGCTCAAGGTGCAGCAGCACTCATGGCGCGAGCTCAGGGAGCAGCTCCGGCTCATTCCCGAGGTGCAACACATTGCCCTGGTGGGCGGCAGCTTCGATGTCATCCTGCTGGTCCGGGCCACGGACAACGTCCACCTGCGCCGCGTCATCTTCGACCGGCTGCAGTCCATGCCCGGCGTGGTGGACACCCAGACGTTCCTGGTGTTCGAGGACGTGGATACGCGGTAAGTGGGTTGAAGCAATGCGACGCCGGATGCAGCCTCAATTTACATTGCGTTTACGGGCCCGAATCGTTGGCTGGCTAGGATCAGCCCATGGGGACAAAATTTCATCACACATTCTGCGACAAGTGCGGCATCGCGACCAGGCACATCACCACCTACAGCAAACAGGACTGCGGGCAACTCGTAGCCACCGTCCGCTGCTCGGAGCACTCGGAACGGATCGAGTAGGCGGTCGCTTGGTTTTCCACGACGTTGAAGCTGCTGACATTTGGGATTCAGAATTGCGTACCGAGGCCATGAGACCGACAAATGATCGGGCCGCGCCACAAGCAAAATGGACGACGCTCAGCGCGTACATGTCACCCCCTACTACAAGGTAGGAGTCAATGGGGAACTGCGATCTTCGACACCGAATGACCCGAAGGCCTTGAAGCCGGAACTGTGGCACGGATTGGCACAGCCGAAGAGCGGATCGTCTCTGAGGTGAGCCGCATACTGCACGACGCTTGCGGCTTTTGCTGAGTTACTCGGGGTGGGACGCCGGGTGGATGAGAGGAGGGACCTTTGGGCGCCGCGTAACGGCTTCCGTGCCCAGCACGTTCAGCTGGTCAAGGTTGCCTTCTTAGAGTCCGTCCGTGAATCACGACAGCTCCACGGACAACTAACATTGAGGCATGGGGATCCTAAAGAGGCTTTGGCCGACGCTCTCTCGCGACATCGTCCTGAATACCGTGCTCAGTTCCGTCCTGATACCGACCGTATTCCGGTGGAAGTTCTACAGTCTCCTCGGCATGCGAATTGAGAAGTCTCGAATCTGCCCTAATGTGTGGATGGGTGACCGAAATGTCC
Source organism: Arthrobacter sp. CJ23 (assembly GCF_024741795.1). Classification (NCBI taxonomy): domain Bacteria; kingdom Bacillati; phylum Actinomycetota; class Actinomycetes; order Micrococcales; family Micrococcaceae; genus Arthrobacter; species Arthrobacter sp. CJ23. Next base: position 3,588,726 of record NZ_CP102950.1, read on the forward strand.
AGATCGGTTCCGGAACGTTCATCAACTATCGCTGCGTGTTCAACACTGCGGGCGGCGTTACGATCGGCCGCGACTGCGACATTGCCATGGATGTTTCATTCATAACAAGCACGCACGAATTGGGCGGCCCTTCGCGCAGGGCCGGGACCCCTAAAACAGCACCCATCAATATTGGCAGCGGTGTTTGGATCGGAGCGCGAGCTGTCATCCTCCCTGGTGTCACTGTCGGGGACGGTGTTGTCATCGCGGCCGGCTCAGTCGTGACGCGGGACTGCGAGCCCCATACGCTGTACGCCGGCGTTCCCGCAAAAGCCATAAACTACCCGATGCCTGGCGCCAATCAATCAGTCCAACAGACCAGCTGATAGGAGCTTCTCCAGCGGATAGGGAGTGAAGCTGTTTCTGGCTAGCGGGCGCGGCCGTTCCAGTGGATGCGTTTTGCGCAACCACAGTCCGCTATTTTTCCCTGGCCGGGATGCTCCGCATGGTTAGAAGTAGTCGGCAGCCAAGAGGTCGAACTGAAAGATATTGGAAGAATGACTAGCAGTGCATTGATATAGCGGGTTGAAGTTGAATCTTCTACCTTCTATCCGTTCGTTTCGACTTACCTATCTAACACGAGGTAGGCATGGTGAGGAACGACTTCCGCGTCGGGATTCGCATGCTTCGCTAGACCTATGTTTCGCAAGGTGGCCGTTTGGAGACGGGATCCATCTCGCTTGTTACGGCACACCGGGCGAACGTCCGGGGCCGAGTACAATAAGGCTAGCCATCGATATTGCCAGTCCTAGGGACGTGCCACCAGGCGACTTTGGACCATGACTCAGGGGGAACACTAGTTTGGACCTACGTGACTACTTGCGCGTCCTGCGGCGCAATTGGATTTTAGTTGTAGCCTTAACTTTGATTGGGTTGCTTGCCGGTGGAGCGTCGTCCGTTCTCACCAAACCGACGTACACTGCGGATACACAGCTATTTGTAGCCATACAAAGTTCAGGTTCGGTCCAGGAGCTGCAGCAGGGCAACACATTCAGTCAAGCTCGCGTGCAGTCTTACGTAAAGACCGTCGGGTCACCGGCCGTGCTACAGCCGGCCATCGATGATCTTGGGCTCGATGTTACAGCGGAAGAGCTCGCCGCCCGTGTGAAGGCTAGCTCGGAAATCAACACTGTTCTCATCGAGATCGCTGTGATGGACCAGTCACCCGTTCAGGCAGCCGCAATAGCTCAGGCAGTCGCGAATAGCCTGATCCGCACGATCGACTCACTTGAGCGGCCAAAAACAGGCGGCTCCTCCCCAGTGGGCCTGTCAATAATTAAGCCCGCGAAAGCTCCAAGCGCGCCGTCCGCGCCGAACACGCGGATGAATCTCTTGGCCGGTTTGGTCATCGGTCTGGCCATGGGAATTGCAGCTGCAATATTGCGGTCGACCCTGGACAGCAGGATTCGCAACGAGGCCGACCTCAGGCGTGTCACGGATGCCCCACTACTCGGCGGTATTTCGTTCGATCAAGACGCCTCAAAGAGGCCACTGCTCACTCAGTGTGCTCCACAAAGTCCCCGGTCCGAGTCCTTTCGACAGCTCCGAACTAACCTGCAGTTCGCCAATGTATCTGGCCACGCACGATCAGTCCTCATTACTTCCTCGTTACCCGGTGAGGGAAAAAGTACTACTGCAACGAACCTTTCAATCGCCCTCGCGCAAGCTGGGCTTTCAGTTTGCCTCGTCGACGCTGACCTCCGTCGGCCCATGGTTAATGAGTATCTCGGACTCGACCGCAATGCGGGACTTACCACCGCCCTTCTAGGTACTTCGGATGTCAACGATCTGCTTCAGCAGTGGAGCGATGACAATCTCTTCGTGCTTACCTCCGGACAAATCCCGCCAAACCCTAGTGAGCTGCTTGGGTCAGAGGAGATGAAGCAACTGATTACCCGCCTTGAACAGGCATTCGATACGGTCATAATCGATGCTCCCCCACTGCTCCCAGTTACCGATTCCGCTGTGCTGTCACAACACGTCGGAGGCGTCGTAATCGTAGCCGGGTCGCAAAAACTCCGCTACCAAGATCTTGAAAAGTCCTTGGCAGCACTTGCGATGGTTGGTTCAAATGTCCTTGGCGTAGTACTAAACCGGATCCCAGCCAAAGGACCGGACTCGTACTCCTACACCTATTACAGCCACGACGAGATGCACCTCAAGCCTTCGGAGGTCTCAAATGGCGCCAACCAGAAGACCCGTCGTCGTTCAGCAGAGGCGTCAGAAGCGCAGTCAGGGATCCGTCCTGCCACGGTCTTCCCTGGAGAACATGTCGGTGGGCGCAGGTAACACTCCTCGTCCATGGGAGTTGTCCGGGGGAACGGCCGCAGCTTTTCAGGCCGAAGGTGTGTCGTCGAAAACAGTCGACGCAACGGGACTCCGGGCGTTGATTGGGGACGCTTCGGCATCCTGACCCGGGCGACGGCGTTTCGAGGCGCATGGGTCCCGGGAAAGGGATTCCCTGATGTGTGTTGTGCCGCCGTCCGGACGGCGCTGGTGAGGATAGCCGGTCCTATCTTGCTCTTCCGACTGGGCACATTAGTCCCACAGCAGCTTTCCTCTACTGGCCTCCGCCGGGAACGCTGACTTTCGACCAATGCAATGAACTCTCGATGCCATGCCGACATGGGCCGGCCTGGTTTCTGGCACTGATATCGGTACCGGTACCGGTACCGGTACCGCGATACTTCCGCATTTTGACATAAGACGGGATGCCTAAGCCATCCAGCCAAGACCGCTTACACCGCCCACCCAGAACTTGAGGCCTTTGTTACACACCGCAGCAGGCCCTCTGACACCTTCGTCGGATTGCCGCATCTCGGTCATACTCTTGGGGGAAATTCATGCCTATCGCGCTGCTGCGTAACTTCACGCCCAAACGGCGTGTATCTCCATTTGGGACAGTCGGACGATCACCCAGTCTAGGTAAGACATCTCTGCGTCCTGATATTCAAGGCCTACGTACTTTTGCCGTCGTGGCTGTGATCCTCGACCATCTCCTTGGGTGGCCCAGCGGAGGGTTCGTCGGGGTCGACATTTTCTTTGTCATTTCAGGTTTCCTGATTACAGGCCTGCTCCTACGTGAGCACGAACGGACTGGCCGAATCGCCTTTGGCAGCTTCTACAGGCGCCGCATTAAGCGAATCCTTCCAGCCGCTGTCCTCGTCCTCGTCGGGACAGTGATCGCTGGATTCTTCATCTTCAACAAGGTTAGGGCTTGGAACACATTCTGGGACGGGATCTGGGCATTCCTCTTTGGTGCTAACTGGCGACAGACGGTCGTCGGAACTGATTACTTCGCCGCTGGAGGCCCGGTCTCGCCGCTCCAGCACTATTGGTCCCTTGCTGTAGAGGAACAGTTCTACTTCGTGTGGCCTTGGCTGATGCTGGCGCTGTTCGCCCTGACGGGTCGCCTATATAAGGGCCGCGCAAACCCGCGAGTCGTCGCAGGAATGGCCATGGCAGTCCTAACGCTGGGCTCGCTCGCTTGGTCGATCTGGGACACAGCGACGAACCCAAGCGTCGCCTACTTCTCAACTTTCTCCCGCGCATGGGAACTCGGAGTCGGTGCTCTGCTGGCGTGCTCGGCAAGCATCTTGCCCCGGATGCGCTCATCTTGGCGGCCATTCCTCGCCTGGATCGGCATCGCGGGCATGGTCGCATCACTCTTCCTGATCGACCCGCAGAAGAATTTCCCTGGCCCGTCGGCCCTCCTCCCCGTCCTCTCGACGGCGCTGGTAATTGCAGCAGGCACAGGCACTTCAGAACACAAGTTCCTTTGGCCGCTAACGAACCCCGTGTCGCGCTACATCGGGGATGTCTCATACTCGCTGTACCTCTGGCATTTCCCGGTGATCATCTTTGCCAGTGCTTTGAACGCTGATAAGCAAGGCTTCTTCCATAACATGGCTGCCTTTACGGCAATGCTTCTGTTGTCAGTATTCGCGTACCACTTGGTCGAGGATCCCATCCGCAAGTCTCGCTGGCTGAGCGGGGAACGGCACTGGCTCCGTCACGTCAGCGTTCCCGACTCTTACAAAGTCACGGCGCTTGCTGCTCTGGCGACTGTTACTGCCATTGTCGTGGGCGCGGCCATGGTGGCCAAACCTCCTGTGGAACAAGGCTCCCTCGCACAGCCCGCAGCGGTTAGCGCGCCTAATCCGACGGCTTCTGCCGCAACGCCGACCGCCGGGCCCGAAGTGACAGCCTTACAAAGGCAAATCGCAACCGCGCTCTCTGCAACTTCTTGGCCTGAGAACTTAATCCCCACCATGGATGAGGCCGTCGGCAACCACGAAGCACCAGCGGGAGTCGCCGAATGCGGAAAGACCGTTGCACCTTCCCTGACCGATTGCGTGTGGGGCGACGTAGACGCACCGAAAACCGCGGTGGTCGTCGGGGACTCTGTGGGCGTCGCCTGGGTCCCGGCCCTGATGGGAACATACGCCAAGGGCGACTGGAAACTCCTCATGCGTGCCCAGTTTGGCTGCCCGTTCGCCGAACGGGCAGCCAAGAATGAGACCGCCGACTGCGCGAAGCACAAGCAAGCCACAATCAGCGACGTTCAGCAGATCAAGCCAGACTTGCTGATCGTTGCGAACAACTACCCTGACTCGGGTGACGCGCCAGCATGGGCGAGGGGCGGAACCGCGATCCTGGCGAAAGCTGGAGCGAAGTCCACCGTCGTTCTGTCGTCTCCGCCCCACGACAAAGACGTTCAAAAATGCTACAAGCCAGGAAGTGCGCCACGCGACTGTGTGAGCGTGGTCAACAGCTGGTATACGGACCTCACTTTCGCTGAACGGCGAGCTTTCGAGGACGCGGGTGCCAAATATGTGAACACGACACCTTTGTTCTGCTCGTCCGACGGCATTTGCCCAGCCTTTGTAGGTGAGACGCCCGTGAAGCTCGACCAGGTGCATATGACCCTCTGGTACGGGGAAAAAGTTGCGCCGGCGCTGAATGAACTTATCCGGCCGCTTCCGTAGTAGGAACTACCTGTACTGGCGTGATTGCTCCGATAGCACAATGGCCCCACCTTTCCGTGTTAGGGAGGGCGGGGCCATTTGCATCAGAACACTGGCAACTTGGTGACGAGATTAACTACTGAGGCGATGCCGTCGACCATGCATGACATGGGTGTGTTCCGTCAGCGACTGGCTGTCCGAAAGCAACCGTCCACGTACCAGACCTGGTGAAGCTTGTCAGGCGGGCTTGAAGCTTCCTCCGGTTGAAGGCATTCCTATCAGCGTCCGCAGAATATCGGGGCGGTTTCTAGACGTTCTCGGCCGCCACGTCGTGAAGGATCTCTTCGGGCGGACGTAACCAAAAGGCTTTCTCGCTGACCACGTCCCGCTCTTGCTCGGTCAAGCGCTGGCCGATGATGCGCGCTGGATTTCCCACAACGATACTGAAATCCGGCACGTCCTTGGTCACAACCGAACCGGCTCCCACTACAGCGCCGGTTCCTATACTTCTGCACCCTGGAAGAATGAGTGCACCAGCACCGATCCATGCGTCGTCCCCTATCTCGCACGTGGTCCGTTCTACATCGCGTTCGGAACCTACTAGGCCCAGCCGAGGATTGTAGAAGTAGGGATGTAGGGAAAGGCTGCCCAAAGGATGGGCGGCGCCAAATCTGCGGACGTCAGGACCGATGGACACGTATGCTCCGATCTTTAGCCCAGCGTCAGACATGCCGGGCACTAGAAGAGACCCATAGCTATAGTTACCCACCACAACGTCGTGTCGTCCTGCTAAGTAACCCCTAAGCGAGAGTGACGTCATCTGTCCGCCTTCAAGCCGCACTGCCACCGCCAGGAGAAAGCGCCCCCATCTTCCGGGTCCGAGGCGGTTAGCGAACCGGTGAACAATGGATGATTTCATCATGTAGGACTCCTAGGACTTTCCGAAGAAGATGCGTACAGTTCGCTTAATGTCGCCAAAACCAGGAATCATCCGGGTGAGGCCCACTCCCAGGCCTGACGCCGTAATGATCACGAGGATCAGATTCGCAACAATCACGACCACGATCGCGCCGGCCATTCCCCATACGGGTAGGGCCAGAGCAAAGCCCCCAACGATAATCGCCAAAGCTATCGAATGTCCGAGGAACATGACCCGCCCGCGACCCATAGCATTGAGAATTCCTGCCTGAACAGATGCAACAACTCCCAGAGCTACCACCGGGGCAAGCCACAAAACGAGAATGGAAGCCTCGGAGAACTCGGAACCAAAAACGAACTCTACGAAGAGCGGTGCAAGGGCGACGACCGCCAAACTCGACACAATTCCGAGAATCCAGCTTGAGCGGACAGCCTCTCCGATCAGGGCTCGTTGGCCCCGCCTGGCAGTGTTGGCGATTGACCCAAAGTAGCTGGCGGCCAGTGCCTGGCTGAGCGAAAGAGGGGCCGTCACAACTGAAGCGGCTACCGAATACAGTCCCACGGACGCAGCGCCTAACAGCGGAAGCATAAGAACCTGATCAAGTCTTCTGAGGCCGGCTTCGGCAGCAGTGCTGCCCGCATACTCTCGACTCTCACGAACCACGATTCTGAGCCCGAGACGTGGTCCGCGCAGACTTATCCGCAGACGGTGCCAGGAGAGCAACGCAGTCAGGATGGTTGAGCATCCGTAGACAGCTAGGACGGTTGCCGAGGAAATCAGGCCGACGCTCCAGACGGTTACTACACCAACCACCATCACCAAAGGCTGGGTGAGGAATACTAGCATCACGCCAAAGTAGTCCGACCGGACGACAAAAATTGAGACATCAACCATCCATGAAATGGCCAGTGGCGATATCAAAACTACTATGTCAGCAGTGAGCAATACGTCTGGGGTAAAGCTGGAAAACAAAGTAAAGTGCAAAATTAGGGCTAGCAACGTAGCCGGTATGAAGAGGATAAGACACAGTACTCGTGCAGAGCGGACAACGCTCTCCTCGTCTCCGACTGCAGCAATACGACGAACACCCAGGTGAAGGCCATACGAGAGAAGCACGGGTGCGAGGCCGAAGACGGCGATTGCGGTGGCCGTCTCCCCTCTTCCTACCGGTCCCAAAAACCTAGCAATCAGTGGCACCGACACAAACGACAGAGCGGTCGCTATTAACCGCCCAATCGCCATGAGGCTGGGAGTGTTCCAGCGAGAGAACTTGGAGGTCATTTGCCACGAACTGTGCGCAGAAAAGTGCCAGCCGTTGCGCGCGTATTCTGCCGGATAGATGCAACGGCTAGGCCAAGCAACCCAAAGCCTCGATAAATTGGGACTGGGCGCCCGCCTAGGATGCGGCCCGCTAGTCGACCGACCATAGTCGTTCGTCTAATCCTCTGAAGCGGTTGGATTGTCATCAGAGCATCCATATTCGCCGGAGCAAGAATGAGGACACCGGCAGAAACCGCTTCCTCCACAATGTTGAGGCCACGCGCGGTGCGGGCAATAACAACGGAGTTGCCCTCCGAATCGCTAAAAGACGGATAGCCTTTAGAGTCGGTTTCCCAGTAATCACCTACGGCTATGTCGGCGAATTCACCAGTGCCGTCGACGCACACCTTGCAACGCCACTGAAGATCACGCCCAAGATGTTTGCCCCACGAGTCATCGTATGAAACCTGGCTGACTTCACCGGTTTCATCCTCAAATCTGAAATAGCCGGGCCATCCATTGCCTCGGTACCGGAGTGACTTGATACCGTCCGGATTGCCACCCATCTTCTCAATAAGGCGGTCAGTGGCAAGCTGGCTCGGGGTACCTGCACAAAAGAACGAGAGCCGCACGGGTCCATCTTGTCCCTGAGCATCCCCGAACTGTGAGGCGGCATAGGCTTCACAAGGCTTGCCCACGAAGACGCTTTTGCTGTTTTGGTGATCGTACTGGCTGGCGTTCGCAACAGGTGCATACCGTGAACCCGAGGCAGCCACGGCTTCTTCCCTAGACATAATACGGACCGGGACACTTCGCGAGGGTGCGTCGACTTGAGCGCCAACGCCGGTGACCTGCGTTGCTCGCCTGGACTCAAGCAACCAAACGCTCAGTGCAGTTAGCACGCCTCCGCTGCTGGCGCTGAATCGAACTTCATCATCAGTGGCAAAGCCGGTCCAAACCCCGAAGTAGCTTCCAAAAACAGGATGCGACATCGGAGCGCTCAATCGTCGTGCATCGACGCCGACTCCCGGGCAAATTCGTCGAAAGTCCGCGGTAAGTCGTCTGTCGTCGCTGGCCTGCGGCCCGGACGCAACAGTCGGCCTGAGAAAGCCCTCGTCTGTCAAGCCCATAGAGATCGACGAATCAATCAATGTGCAGGCGCCGCATCCGCTGCATCGACCGCTGCTAGCGACGCTTGATACCGCCCGCTCTAATCTTGAGGATCTCACCTACGTCCACCCCATCTGCAGGCCTTCGACAACTGCCCCAAGCTTTACCTCAGCTCGCTCGTTGAGTGCAGCAATCTGGCGGCTCGTGTCCTTAACGTCCATGTAATCGAGCGTCGCGGCGACAGGGTCTTTCGAAGTCGCCAAATCTACGACTTGGTTCCAGCCAAGATCGTCGAGGAGCGGCGCAAACTTCCGTGAATAGGCCCATGCGATCGCTGGCGTTCCGACAGAAAGACCATTCAAACAAGCGTGCATCCTTGAGCCGACAACCACCTCTGCCGAGGCAAGAATCTGTCGAACGTGCACGAGACCCCGAGGGATTATGTACGTTGCGTCGGAGCCGTAGAGCTCTTGCAAAGACGGGAAGATTCGGCAGTCGTTGTCCGCCGACGGGCTGTCGAGCACATGAGCCAAGAAAGAAACAGAGCGTCCGTCGGCCAAAAGCTGATCGACCAATTTCTGAACGGACGTGCGGTAGCTAGACGAATCACCGTGCCTGCTCGAATCCCATAAGAGTCCCGAAACGTTGACCACGACCCCTTTTCGAGGCTCCTGCAATGGTCGATCCAACGCGAAGACAACGTCAGTGGCCGTCACGCTTACCGGGGCACCAATAGCGCTGGAGTACTCCGCGCTCTTAGAATCACGCGCGACTGACATAGCGCTCGAACGGAGCATAGACCGGCCCATCCACTTCGCGGCCCGAGAAGAGAACGGTCCGATCGTTTGAGGCCCTATGATCAGGGGCACTCCCGTCCTGCGACAAAGGAGGTGAACATGCCGCATGAGCGCGAGCCGTTTCAGCCCGTAAATATCGCTAAAGCTATCGCCTCCACCGATGTCCACGACGACGTCGTACCGCTTGATGAAGCTTGCCAATGGCCCACGGGCGCCGACCAATTCTTTGGCAAGATGGCGTCCAGAAAGCCCAACGCCGTCGTCGTTGGTTGCGTCGGCCAGGCTGTCCACGGTGATCCCAGGGAAGGCCCGTTTCAGCAGAACTTCCATTCCCTTGGCCAACACCCTAACACCGAGATTGGGCGATTCTTCATCTGCCCAAAGAACAAGTGCCTTCACTACTGTCGACCTCCGAGTGAGATTGTTGAATTAAGCTTATCGTCAAATTTCGGGTAATCAGTTTGGTCAGCCCTGCCGACGACCATCGCGAGCGATAACCACGCGTACTGAAACCATAGAAAATTCGTAAATGCGGCGCAAATAGCGATCGCCACGAAAACGGCCAAACTTTCGGGACGCCGTTCCGTAAGTCTCCACAGTGCGAAGAACAACCCTAAGAACAGGGCAAGTCCGATAAACCCTGAGTCGTACACCAATGTGATCCAAAGCGAGCCGAGATACGCCGGACCCGTTCCGGTCGAATCAATGGCATGATACTGCGAGAAGGAATTAGCTCCTAGGCCAACCCACCAAGCATCCCAGCTGCTAAGGTCACCGAAGGCAAGTTCAAAATTGTCGATTCTGTATGCCCCGGTTCCGCTGTCGGATTCCAGGAGATTCTGCAACCGGTAGGTAATCTCTGTTCCAAGGACGCCGGCCGCCGCCAGCGTCGAAATCAGAAACGGTGCGGCCACGCCAACAATACCGATGACTCCGCCTAGTAGTACAGACCGAGCTGAACCGCGTCTGAGGACATTCAGTAGCCCAAGGGCCACCACAGCCACCGCAGCCAACCAAGCGGATCGAGTACCGGCAAATAGCACTCCCACCACAATCACTGCCGATGCGATCTTATCCAATCGACACAAAGAGCTACGCCAGAAGTACAGGACGCCCAGCCACACAACCGCTTGACTCGCGAAGATATTGGGTTCAAAAGAAAACCCCTGTAAACGTCCACTAACCGGGCTCACACCTAGCAAGGAGCCGGATCCGAGCGTCCGAGCGGCATAACTGATCAAACTCAGCAGCGTCACACAGGCGAAAATGTAGGTGCCTGCTCTAACTAACGTGAGCTTCGCATCACTAACAGTGGCGAAGGGAAGAAGCCACACGATACCTAGAGCGTATTGCAGAACTATCCATAGGCTGGCTGCTGGATTGGGGCTACCCAGAGAAACCACTGCAGCCCACAGAATAAACCCTGAAGCCAGGCATATGAGAGGAACGCGGGACTTCTGGACCGCAGCCGGAATTGACAGCCTCATGTGATAAATCAAAATCAAGAAGACAGCCGCAGTAAGATGCTCCGGTCGAACGGTAAGAAATCCAAGATTAATTGAGATCCCATTGACGGTTGCACCCAGGAAGACGACGACCCAGCTCGCTACCATACCCGAGCATGCCACAAGAAGAAGCCCAACAGCAAGAATCACCAAATAGATCTCGGACGATTCGGTCGCCTTGGTGGCAAAGAGCACAAGGGCGATAAAAATCCCAAGAAAACCTAGAATAAGCGTCCCGAATGACGGATTGTTTATCTTCATTTGGCGCGAAGAATTGCGGCACTGAAGGCCCTAAACCTACGTGACTCATGCCGCCAAGCAAGTTTGTCTTCTGAAGTGGCTCCCCTAAGCGCATAATATCCAGCCCTGGACATCAACCCCAGAGCCACCACTAGCTTCCAAGCTACGCTGGAGGCTTTGCTTTGGCTTAAATCCTGATCATAGAAGTGCCAAAGGTTTACAATCCAGTCCGCCTTCATTGATTTCGGCTCAGAGGTACCTGTCCCTGCTGCGTGACTAATCTGAATCCCAGGTAGCAGGCGTATCTTGTAGCCGGCCGACACGACCCGGTAGCAGAACTCTATGTCCTCGGCATACATGAACCAACGCTCAGTTAGCCCCCCAACCGCAACCCATAGATCCTTGGGTATTGCTAGGCAGGCGCCCGTGGCCCAATCA